>NZ_CP134622.1:3900000-5125090 GCF_031844745.1 Chryseobacterium sp. SG20098
TTTATGCTGTAAATAATGCAGGAACACAGTTTTTAGAAATCAGAAAAGAAGCCGGACAATACACTGTAAATGATCTTGGAATCATAAAAGATGATGCCTCAAATGGCAGAAACTCATTTACTGCAATGGAAACCGGTTTTGGAGGTGATATGATTGCAGATGCAGATAATAATTTCTATGTATTTGCTGCTTCAGGGAATGTTTTTAAAGTTGTGACAAAGGATTTAATAGCTAAATTTATAGGTAAAATTACAGGTATTCCTGATAACTATTCGGTAAACGGTTCTGCAGTAAATGCTCAGGGTAAAGTAGTCGTAGCAAGTGCAAAAGGAGGTGCTTTATATGAGGTCGATCTGGCAACTTTGCAGGCTAAACAGCTTCAGGGAGAACAGGGACTTCATATTTATGATTTAGCAAGCAAATATTTTGCTAATGATAAATCTGCAGCAGTTAATAGTTTGGCTACAAATCTAGATATTTATCCAACAAGGGTTGATGAGCGCTATATCAATGTGCATATTAATAATAATGTAAAAGGTTCTATTAAACTGAATATTTTTGATATGGCAGGTAAAAATGTAATGACTCAGAACCTATCTGTGAAAGAGGGTTCATTAGATGAAAAAGTATATCTTAAGGGATTGGTGACAGGAGCTTATATTGTAAATATTGTCGATGAATCAGGAAAAGTTATATTCAATAAAAAGATTTTAGTTACAAAATAGTAGGATGCTATTAGTCAGCATATAAAGACCTTTTCAAATTATTTTGAGAAGGTTTTTTAATGATTATTTGATATCCAATAAGTTTTATTTTTCGATATTAAAATGTACTTTTATAAAAAAATATAGATGAAACTATACTTTAATGTAGGATATATTGTAAATGCTGGAGAAAACCTGCAGCTGGTATTTGGTGAAGAGGAGAATACCTTACATGTCCATACTATGTTTTACGCGGAGAATGGTTTATGGAAATGTGAAGTAGACTATTTTTCAAAATTCATTTCCTATCATTACCGCGTAGTGAATGAAAAAGGAAATGTAGTAAAGGAAGAATTTGTGGGGCATCATTTGAGTTTTCCACATAATTATAAAGAGTTTATCATTTTTGATGAATGGAATAACAAAAACTTTCCTGAGAATTATTTAAATAATAAAATTCTTTATAATAAACTACACGACTTTATTCCTGAAAAAGTTACTGTTTTAAAAAGACATACCCATCTCTTTAGAATAGAAGCTCCTATTTATAATTCGGATTGGAGGATTGTTCTTTTCGGAAGTACGGCATCTTTAGGAAACTGGAGTTATGACAAAGTTATTCATCTTAATCAGACAGATTTTGGAATGTGGGAAGCCTCCGTTGAAATTCCGGAGAATGAATTTATCCAATTTAAATATTGTGTTTACGATACTAAAGAAAATAGGGTTATAGATGTAGAAACCGGAGAAAACAGATTCACGGTAGCTAACCAATTATCCGACGTTTTACAGGTTGTTTCCAACCATTATTTCAGGTTTAAAGGATATCAGATGTATCATGATGCAGGTGTAGCAATTCCTGTATTTTCTTTGAGAAGCGAAGACGGATTTGGAGTAGGAGAATTTACAGATCTTAAAAAACTGGCAGATTGGACGAAAGAAACCAATCTTGGAATTATTCAGATTCTCCCGATCAATGATACAACTGCTAATTATTCCTGGACGGACTCTTATCCTTATGCAGCTGTATCCGTATATGCTTTGCATCCACAGTATATCTCTTTAGAAAATCTTGATTATTCTTTACCGAAAGAATTAGTTGATGAGTATGTGTCTGAAAAAGAGAAATTAAACTCTTTGGATCTGATCGATTATGAAAAGATGATAGAAGGCAAGTGGAAATATCTTACTGCTGTTTTCCACAAGGAAAAAGACAAAATTTATAAGGACAGAAATTTCAAAAAATTCATCAAGGATAATGAATACTGGCTTGTTCCTTATTCTGCATTCTGTGTTTTGAGGGACAAGTATAAAACACCTAATTTCAACGAGTGGAAGACCCACAAAAAATACATTGCCGGAAAGATCTCACAGTTTTTTACAACGAAAAATAAAGATTATGATACTTCAATGCTTCATGCCTGGGTACAATATCAATTGCATGTACAGCTGAAGGATGCTGTTGATTATACCCATAACCTAGGAGTTTCGTTGAAGGGAGATCTTCCTATTGGTATTTACAGATATTCTGTAGAAGCTTGGACAGAACCGGAATTATTCGGTATGGATTTCCAGGCTGGTGCACCTCCTGACCAGTTTACTGAATTAGGACAAAACTGGGAGTTCCCAACATACAACTGGGAAGCGATGAAAGCAGACGATTACAAATGGTGGAAAAACAGGTTCAAAGCTCTGGAACAGTACTTTGATGCCATGAGAATTGATCATATTTTAGGATTCTTCAGAATATGGAGAATGCCGGTTTCTGCTGTACAGGGAATTTTAGGGTACTTTTATCCGGCTGTTCCTATTGTAGCGGATGAATTTAAAGCCTGGCAGATTCCGTTCAATTTTAACAGGTATTGTAAGCCTTTTATCAACAATAAGATCTTATGGGATTATTTTGGGGAAGAAAGCGGAAAAGCTCTTGAGTTTATGAACCGTAATGAAGATGGTACTTATACTTTCAAAGAAGAGTTCGATACTCAAAGAAAACTCGTTAACTTCTTTAAGAAAAAACCACATGGTTCTCTTGAAGAAAAATTAGTTTCCCTTTGTGCCAACGTTTTGTTTTTAACAGAAGAAAGAAATGGGAAAACAGTTTACCATCCGAGATTCAATGTTTACAATACAGAATCTTATCAATACCTTCCTGAAGCAGAACAAAAGAGTATTTATGACCTCTACCATGATTACTTTTTCAGAAGACAGGATCACTTATGGTTTGAAAAGGCCATGGAGAAACTTCCGGTTATCCTGAATGCTACTAAAATGCTGATCTGCGGTGAAGACCTGGGAATGGTTCCTGCCTGCGTACCCATTGTGATGGATGAATTGGCTATTATAGCACTTAAAGTACAAAGAATGCCTTCTGAAAATATTCCATTCTATAATCCTAAGAATGCGAATTATATGAATGTAGTAACAGCCTCTTCTCACGACAGTTCAACATTGAGACAATGGTGGAAAGAAGATCCTGTATTGACACAGAAATACTACAATCAACAGCTGATCCAGTATGGAAAAGCTCCTGAAGATCTCAATCCTCATCTTGCAGAGATCATCATGAAGCAGCATTTATATAATGAGGCTATGCTGGCTATTTTCCCGATTCAGGAGTTTCTGGCCACAGATGCAGAACTTACCAATAAGAAAATGGATAACGAAAGAATCAACAATCCTGCCGTTTTCCCCCATTATTGGCGCTACAGAATGCATATCAAGCTTGAAGATCTGAAAGAGAAAAAATCTTTCAATCAAAAAATTGCTCACTGGGTAAAAGATAGTGGAAGAGTGTAAATTTAACAATTGATTATCAGGTAGTTGTAAATATTTTGAAAGAAGTTTAATCTTATGATTTAACTTCTTTTTTTTATTTGTATCAAAAAGATAGAATTAAGATATTCTGCTATATATTAACCAATTAACGACTATAGAGATGAAAAAAATATTTTTGGGATTAGCTTTTGGGTTAGGCGTTTTGACGTCAGCTCAGCAGTATCCAAATAATGGTTGGGATGATGATGGTTATTATCAGAATGATGGAGGTTATTACAGTGATCAAGATGATAGAAATTATTTTCCTGACGATTATTATTACAATTATCCACAGGACTATTATCCAAGCAATTATTACCAAAGCTATTATAACGACTACAGAGGAAGTATTATTAATATCGACTGGAACGGCTTTTTCGTACAGAACAGATTAAGCAGATGGCAGGTAGATCAGATTATGAGATTGAATAACCTGTATGCAAGCTTTACAGCATGGAATAATTTCTACAGATATAATCCGGACAGATGGTACTATGACAGATTTTATGCTCTGGAAAGAATTTTAGGACCAAGAGTATTTGTGGTTTTCCAGAATAACTATTACAGAGGAAACAGCCCGATAGTTTATTTCCAGAATTACAGAAGAACTTATTATGTACCGAGATATACGGTAATGCCAAGATATAGAAATATTAATATCAATATTTACAGGGTAGACCGATCAAGATTCCGCAGAATGGAGAATCCTACTTTTGATATTATCAGAAGAGACAGCAGACCAGATAATGGTTTCAGAAACACAAGAAACAATGGAAACTCAGGAGGGTTCCGTGGAAATAACGGAAATAACAATAATTCTGGTTTCAGAAATGAGAATAATGGTGGTTTCAGAAACAACAGCGAAGGCGGTTTCAGAGGGAATTCTGATAATGGAGGAAACAGAGGAAATGCCGATAACGGAGGCTTCAGAAATAATAATGGAGGCGGTTTCAGAGGGAACAGTGAAGTAAGAAGAGAAGCTCCTAAAAGAGAAGATAATGGCGGATTCAGAGGAAATAATGGAGGTTTCAGACAAAAATCTGAAAATTCTGCACCAAGACAAGAGAACCGTGGTAATGGCGGTGGCGGTTTTAGAGGCAGTTTAGTAAGGAATTAATTTTCATATATTATATTTAAGTGGTGTGAAGGGCAGGTTTTTATAATCTGTCCTTTTTTTTGATGTTTTGTTAATTTATTTTTATTAAAATTTAACATTATTTATGAATTTCTCAATTTAACTTATGTTTTAGTTCATAATCAAAAAGATATAATAACAAAATAACAATTAATTAAATTTTAAAAAGATGAAAAAATTAGTTTTAGCAATAGCATTTATCGGAATAGGAGGTTTTGCAATGGCACAACAAACTACAACTCCACAAGACAGACAGGCAAGAGCCGTTGAAATGAAGCAGAAAATGGAACAGAAACAACAGGAACGTCTAGACCAGATGCAGAAAGACCTTAATCTTAATCCATCTCAGGTAGCACAGATAA
Source organism: Chryseobacterium sp. SG20098 (assembly GCF_031844745.1). Lineage (NCBI taxonomy): Bacteria > Pseudomonadati > Bacteroidota > Flavobacteriia > Flavobacteriales > Weeksellaceae > Chryseobacterium > Chryseobacterium sp. SG20098. Next base: position 3,905,019 of record NZ_CP134622.1, read on the forward strand.
AGGCTCTTCAGAATAAAAGAAAAGCTGAAATGAAGGCGGAATTTGACAAAAATAGAGTAGACAGACAAGCTAAGATGCAGGAAATGCAGGCCAAAAGGGCACAAATGGATACTGATATGAAAAACATCCTTACTCCTGATCAATATGATAAATGGCAGGCTGACAGAAAAGCTAAAGCAGAAAAAATGAAAATGGCAATGAAAGAAAGAAGAATGATGAAAAAGCCGATGAATACAGGAACTGCTGAAGTAAAATAACAGCTTGTAATTTTAGTTTTTTAATGTGTTAAGGATGGATATTGTTCCATCCTTTTTGTATTAATTTTCTTTAAAACTTTTGATTTCGGGCTTTTATTCCCTATTTTTGACTATAAATTTAATACTTATGGTTAGCGAAAAAATTGCAAAATTAATTAACGAACAAATTGCCCACGAACAATACGCTGCTCAATATTATCTTTCAATGTCTGCATGGTTTTCTGGAAAAGACCTGGATGGAATTGCCAACTATTTCAGAGTACAGAGCAAAGAAGAATTGATGCATGCAGATAAAATGTTTGATTATTTGAATGATGTAGGAGGCGAAATTATCATCGGGGAAATTCCAAAACCACCCCACGAGTTCGAAAATGCAACAGATATTTTTGAAAAAGCATTAGCACATGAGAAAATCGTAACTAAAAGTATTTTCAATATTGTAAAAAATGCAAATGAAGAGGGAGATTTTGCAACAACATCATTCCTGCAGTGGTTTATCAACGAACAGGTAGAAGAAGAAGCAAGTGCTTCTCAATATGTAACAAAAATCAAAATGGTATGTGATAATCCATCTGCATTATACCTTTTTGATCAGGAATTGTCTCAAAGAGTATTTACTCCTGATACAACTGCTTAAAATTGAAAATTCTTCAAAATATAAAACCGTTATCCTCAGGAATAGCGGTTTTTTATTGTAGGATTATATCGTTATTTCTTATACGCAGGTCTTTGTATTCTCACTGCAGAAATAAAAACGACTGCTCCCAATATAAAGCTCAGAAACAATGAATTGGCAATGTTTTCAGTAGACATATAATGACGGTTATCTTCTGTAGCAGATGAATCTGAGTAATCCACAATATGATAAATGACCATTGTAGAAAACAACATCATAATCAGACTTATTACAAAGGAAGTTAAATATATTCTCATGGCTGGTTAGTTCTAATCAAAATATAATCAAAGGTTATATTTTATTCGTACTGAATAAAAATAATAAAACCTTTTGTATTTTAAAGCCTTTTTTACAAGAATTATGATATTAACCTTTTGGAAATGTTTAAATTATAAATAGATGATCTGAGTTTTGAGTACTTTTTTGCCCAGACGCTCAAGAATATTTTTATACCCTTCTACCTGTGCCTCATCCTTCGCTTTTTGTTCACCGGTTTTGAAATCAACAATGATATATCCTTCTTCGCCCTTTAGAATGCGGTCTGGCCTAAATATATGGCTTTCTCCTCTTTCAGAAATCATGATATCTTTTTCATTGATTACTTCCCATTTTTCATCAAAGAACTCTGCATAAGTTCTGACAATTTCCTGCAGCGTGACCTGTATCTCATTTTTCTCCTCCAGCGTAATCTGTCCTTCTAAAGCATAGCCATCCAATACCTTTGCAATATCCTTTTCCGTATTGATTTTCGATAAAAGTTCATGCACAAAAAGCCCGATTCTTACCTTTTCATTTCGTACCTGATAGTTTTTTGAAGGCGTGGCAATTTTGATGGATGTGCTTTTTTCATTGACGTTTTTCAGATTCTCAATATTCTGAGTCTTAAAAGAGGAACTTTTATCTTTCGAATATTTTTTCAGCATCTCAGGATTTACGGTATACACGTCAAACTCATCAGCCTGCTCGGGATTTTTGGTTTGAAGGAATTCCAAAAGCTCCAGATTATTAGAAGTTTTATTGGCTTTTTGAAGATAAAAAAATAATTGTTCAACAGGTCTTGTTGTGGCAACATACTGGAGACATAATCTGTCAATCAGGTTTTTATAAGAGTTTTTAGTGTTGAAGAACAGAATTTCGTCATCATAAGCTTCCAGGTTTTTGCTGAACTGATTAATGTTGACTGATTTTAATGCTTCATTCTCATTGGTATCAAACCAGTTGGTAAATTCACTGTCCCGGTTTTTGTTCATCATAGGGATAAAAACAATGGGAAATTCCAGCCCTTTAGACTTGTGGATCGTCATGATCTGGACAGCATCAATATTTTCTGAAGCCTGAATAGTGTATGAAGAAGCCTCTTCGTCCCAATATTTCAGAAACTCTTTGGTACTTGCACCTGCATTCTGTGTAAAGTTGAAAAGCATTTCCAGGAAATTCAGTAAAAAGTCTGTTTCTTTATTTTCAACAGAAAATTCATTGATGTAATATTCGATGAAATTATAAAGATTGAATCTTGGGAAATTATCCTGTTTAAGCTGTAGCGAATATTTTTGCTGAATAAACTGCAGAATTTCTTCATGGCCTTCGATATCCAGAATTTCTTTCATTCCTAAAGTGAAATCCGGCATATTAATCTTGCCCAATGTATTCAGGTGGTACATCATCATAATCAGACAATGTTTATTCTTTGGATTGAGCTCCCAGCGAAGAAATTCAATAACCGCTTTTAAGGTATTGGAAAGTTCCAGCGTAAGCCCTTTATCAGAAATCGTTTTAATATTGGTTTCTTCTCCTTTATACTTAACTTTTAAGCTTCCCAGCTTTTGAGAATAACTGAAAATATCAAAATTTCCACGGCAAAGAATCGTAATATCAGAAAACTTAAAACCATTATCCAGACATTCCTGAATATCTTTCTGCATTCTTTCCGAAGTATCTGTGTAGAATTCTTCATTCGTAAGATTTTCAATCAGATTTACCTTTACGCGTCCATCCATTTTGGATTTTGGATTTTGCTCAGCATCTTCCCCAAAAATATTTTTATGCTCTTCAAGTAGTCCTTCAGAATGAAAACGGTATAACTCATTGTTGAATTGTACAATGTTTCTGGCACTTCTCCAGTTATCTTTTAATACCAGAAGATCTGCTTCCTTAGGTGAAAACTCCTTTTTGTTGATAATGTCCAGCATCAGTTTACTTTCTCCACCACGGAATCGGTAAATACTCTGTTTGGGATCACCCACCAATGTAAATGAAGTGTATTCTGTAGAAACACTATGATCTCTCAGTGGTACAAAATTCTGCCATTGCAGTTCTGATGTATCCTGAAACTCATCAAAGAAATAATGCTGAAACTGTGAACCTACTTTTTCATAAATAAAAGCCGAAGGTTCATTTTTAAGATTTTCATTGATCAGAATATTAAATTTAGAAAGCAGAACAAGATCATTTTCTTCCTCAATTTTTTGTAGCTCATCCTGAATATCCTTATTGACCTTTAAAGGAAGAAGAGCAGATAAAACTTTCTCTTTCTTTTGAGTCTCAATATACAGAAGAATCAGTTTCATTCTGTTGTCGAGAAGCTGATCCAGGATTTCGAAAATTTCGGCTTCTTTATGTTTCGATTTTGAAGACGCTCCTTTTCTGTAATTATTGATAACAGATTCCTCCTGCGTAGTAGGAAAAGGAAATCCGGCTCTTTTCTGCTGATAAAAATCTATAACCTTAGTAAAGAAGCCCCCAATTCCGTTTTTACCCTGAGCAAAATCTTCAATATCAATATTTCTTGATTTGAATAATTCAATAGAACCGGCAGCGAGTTCTGCAGACTGTTTTTTGTTGAGAACAATCTCTTTACGAAGTGTATTCTTTATATTTTCATAATTGGCATCGTCAAAACTTTTATTGCTTTTCAGATGCTCGTAGTGAATATCCTTTACAAATTCCTTCGCAGAATCATAAAGGTTTTTATTAAGGTTAATCCTTTCATTATTTTCGAGACTGTAATCTACATAATCCATGAAAGAATTGGAGATGTTTTCATTCTCACCAATCTGATCCAGCATTTTATCAACGGCTTCTATCAGAAACGGCTCAGCTTCAATTTCAAGATTAAAATTTTTCGCCAATCCCAGTTCATAAGAAAAACTTCTTACCAATCTTGAGTTAAAACGGTCAATAGTTCCGATATTAAGTGTGGAATAATTGTGGAGAACGTAGTCCAGTAATTTTTTAGAACGGTGATGAAGCTCATCAATGGTAATTTTCAAACCCTGTTCTTCAAATGCTTTCTGGATATTGTTCAGATCTGTATTTTCAGCATAATCTTTCGCTGAGAAATTTCCCAGCCACGATAAAATTCTTTCCTTCATCTCATTGGCCGCTTTGTTGGTGAAAGTCAGTGCGAGAATATTCCTGATCGACTGCTGCTGATTAGGATAGCGGAGACAGATCATCAGAAGCCTTTGTACCAGAGCATAGGTTTTCCCGGATCCGGCAGAAGCATTGATGACTGTGTAAGAATTTTGCATTGTTGAAAGAGAATTGAGACTGCAAGTTAGCTAAAATTTAAAAGAAATTTTAACAATTTAATCAGCTGATTTAACAGTTTAGATGGCAAAAATTAAAAAGAAATATTAAAACGCGTTAACTGTGGTTAAACTTATGGGATAAATTAAAAATAATTTTAGCTTTGCTTTATAAAAAATAGCCCGTGAAACTTAAACTATTCTTTTTCTTATCCTTTATTATTTTTATCCATACCCATGCCCAAAGTTATATATTTGGTAAAATTATTTCCGAAAGCGGTACTGAAATGCAGGATGTGAATGTTGTCAATATCAGAACAGACGAAATAGTGGTTTCAAACCGGGATGGTCATTTTATGATTTCCGGAAGACAGGGAGATGAATTACGTTTTATAAAAGCGGGTTATGAACGTCTTACAAAAATAGTTTCTCAGGAAAATACAGAGTCTCCTATGAATATAAGGCTTGTACGCCAAACCATCCAGATTCCTGAAGTGGAAATAAAACAAGGGCTTACCGGAAACCTTAAAATTGATTCGAAACTTTATAATAAACCTCAAAAGGTTGAAAAACTGCTCAAAGAAATGGATCGGTATATTTCTCAGAAATCAGATCCAAGAATATTGGCGGCGAGACCTGGAGAATTTGTACAGCCGAAAGGGGAAGGGTTTTCTATAGGAAAAGTTAAAAATAAATGGGATGATGTAGACTTAATGAAATATATCAGAGCAAGCCTTGGTGATGATTATTTTACCAATCTTAAAATTGAGAAACCTCTGATAGAACATTTTATTTATTATGTTTTTGCAGGCGGTTTTGAAAGGAAAAAGATCCTGAAATATGGGTTCTGTAGCGATGCAGACCTGAACAGGTTTCAGCGTTTTGTTCTGACAAGAATTTCATCCTATCGTGCTCCACAAACTCAAAGATAATATGGAAATAAGATATATCAAAAGATTTCTATTGTTTGTGCTTTTTTGTATCACCCCGAAATTGTGGGGACAACAAAAAATATCAGGAAAGGTAATAACAGGAGATGAACTGGATTTAGTACCTGTACTCGTTGTTAATATCTCCGGGAATAAAAGCTCATTAAGTGATATGTCCGGGAATTTTGAAATTGAAGCCAAAGAAAATGATGAGATCAGATTTGTAAAAGAAGGATATTATCGTGTTGATAAAAAAATGACCAAAGAAGAGATCAATACTCCGTTCAATATTATTCTGAAGAAAATAGAAATTCAAATTCCCGAGGTTAAAATTAAGTACAAGCCTACCGGAAATCTGGCAAAAGATAATCAGCACTATAATGAATCCAGAAAACTTCAGGCCTTAAAATCAGATATGGATGATTATATGAAAAGTCCATTGAATCAACCCTTACCCAATAATGCTATATCAAAAACTTTTACAGGTCATGATTTTAATGTGGGCCAGGTAAATCTGTTTGGCGTTTTTAATGCTGTATCAGGTTTGGTAAAGAAGGCAACACAACCTAAAATTACCAAAGCGAATTACATTGAAACTCAGGATTTCCTGAGGAGAGTAAAAAATGAAGTGAACCTGAATTTCCTGAAAAAGTACGGAATGGATGAAGAACAGATTGATGCATTTCTTCTGTATGCTGATAAAACGCGTTTATTGGCAAAAAGATATCGAAAAGATTTTAGTATAAGTGTCGTTGAATATGAACTTAAAGTTGCCTTCGCAGAATATAGTAAAACCCATAAATTAGAAGGAACTCAAGAATAATATATACATTAAAAGTTGGCTTATATCACTGAAAATATTGAAATATCAAAGCAAAGAAATACTTTTCTTTTCCTGCTGCTTCTTTGCAGTACTTTTGTTTGGTCTCAACAGAAAGTAACGGGGCGAATAGTTGATGACAATGGCGAAAATTTGAGTAAAGTGATCGTGATTAATATGTCTACTGATAAGAAAGTATATTCCGATTCTGATGGTATATTTTCTATTGAAGCCAATCCTAACGATGAGTTAAGATTTGTAAAAGAAGATTTCAACAGAGTCTCCAGAAGAGTTCTGACCAATGGTAATAACTTACCTCTGTTTATTACACTTCGTCAGATTCCGAGAGATGTGGGTGAAGTTAAAATTGTGAAAAAGCTCACCGGAGATCTGGAAACAGATTCCCGGATAGTAGCCAAAGTAGATAAAGGAGAGCAGGTAAGAGATGCCGTTGGCCTTCCACAGCCGGTAGGGAAAATGAGGGAGAAGCCGGCAGAAGTGAAAAGTGTTCTTTTACCGATACTTTTAGGAAACCTTAATGTTCAGGGAGTGTATGATCTGATCAGCGGGAAAGCCCGAAGGCAGAAGAGACAATACAGATATGACGATCTTCAGGAACATATTGCCTGGGTTCGGGACAGAATAGAGGATGAATATTTTATCAAAGCAGGAATTCCTGGTGACAGAATCTCTGAATTTATTCAATTTTCATTTTTAGCAAAACCTCAGGTACGAACCTATGTAAAAGCAAGAAATCTTTCCGGCGTTATGCTGAGATTGGAAGAGACAGCTCCACTTTTTATAGAGAGGTTGCAGCAAAATCAAAAGTAATTTGAATGTTAATAAATTCTTAAAATATTGGAATAGAAATTGATACAGTATGAAATAACAATCCAAATTCTTAAATTTTATGAATAAAAACATTTTTGCAGTAGCTATTGCAGCACTAGGATTTGTCATTGGTCTCGGGTTTTTAGGAAATGCTATTAAAAACAGAAATAAATCTGAAAACACCATTTCCGTAACAGGATTAGGAACCAAGCAGTTTACATCGGATCTGATCACCTGGTCCGGAAGTTTTTCCAAAAATAATGTGGACCTGAAATCAGCCTATGATGAGCTGGCAATGGATCGAAAAGTAATCAATGACTATCTGCTTTCAAAAGGAATACAACAGAAGGAGATCGTATTTTCTTCGGTAGATATTCAGAAACAGTTCAGAAGTTATAATGATTCAAACGGAAACTATGTTCAGGGAGAATTCTCCGGATATAATCTTACCCAAAAGGTTTCTATTGAAAGTAAAGAAGTGGGAAAAATAGAAAACCTGTCCAGAAATATTACCGAAATTATCAACCGTGGCATTGAATTCACTTCTTCTTCACCAGCTTATTTCTACACCAAACTGGCTACAGTGAAACAGGAAATGATTGCCAGTGCTACAAAAGATGCAAAAGAACGTGCTGAAAAAATTGCGGAAAACTCGGGAAGCAGTCTGGGAAATCTGAAAAAGGCAACCATGGGTGTAATTCAGATTACGGCACCCAATTCCAATGAGGATTACTCTTACGGTGGAACTTTCAATACTTCATCCAAAGAAAAAGAAGCCAGTATTACCATCAAACTGGAGTATGAAGTAAATTAACATAAATTTCAGTAAAAGAAAAACGCCGGAATAGCTTTCCGGCGTTTTATATTTTAAGCATAAATAATTTTATGAATTTCTTTTTTAGCTTCCTCCACATTTTCAGGAGTGTAGTTAGCAAGCAGCCATAAATTCAAGGATTTTTTTCCTTCGCCATAGCTAGGCTGTACATGATTGGTATCAATCAGGCTGAAATTATTTCTCTGATAAAAAGAATAACGTCTTGAAGCATCTTCACTCAACTCTGCAGGCTCAATTTCGAGGATAATCTGCAGATAATTGTCCGATAAATGATTCATGATATGAGAACCTAATTTTTTACTTCTGAATGCTTCAAACACTTCAAAATGCTCTACAAAAACAAAAGAACTCAGCTTCCACAGGATGAGGTAGCCGATAGCTTCCGATTCGTGGATAACAGACATAAATTCTACATAAGGATTTGAGAATAAGCTATCAAACTGATCTTTATCTCTTTGTTCGTCTACAGGAAAAGTCGTCGAGTAAGAAGTATAGATTTCCTGAACTCTAGGATCTTCTGAAGAAGTAATCGGTAAAAATTCCATAATTTATAAATCAAAGACACTAGGTCTTCTGGTGATGAAAATATCTTTAATCCAGAGGGTAAATGCTAATCCTAAATAGATCAGAAAGAAAAACCCAGCGGTTGCAAAAGTAGAGTAGATGAAGAAAATTCTCAATTTAGAAACAGGAATTCCCAGCTTGGCACCTGTTCTTGTCAGTACACCAAACCATTCTCTTTCCATTTTATGACGGATATTACTCAGCATTTCCAGATTGTTATTTAAGAGTTAATCTAATACTCAAAGTTAAGGAATTTTTTTTACAAAGTTTTTTAATGATATATCCGGTTCAGATCCTGTTATTCTTTTAAAAGTTTGAATCCGATAGCGCAGGATAAACAGTTTTTTGGTTCACAAAAGGTTTTATGATGATAAATAAGACTTTGACTTTCCAGAGTGTTGGTGACCTGTAATCCAAGTTTTTTCCAGCCATTAATGAGGGTATTTTTCTCACCATCAATTGTCTTATAAAGCTCAATGATTTCGTCTGCAATATCTTCCTGATGATATCTGTAATAAGCATATTGTAAAGGAATTATTGTGTTTACAATGAGAAGATCTACAAAATCTTTACTCAATGTTTTAGGCTGTACTTTAGAAATACTTCCGAAATTAAAATGAAAATCCCAGTACTCAGAGGCTTTTATAGATTTGAAAATAGTGTAGAGTTGTTCTGCACTTCTTGCTTCCATGATTTTTGAAAATAAATTCTGCTGCCTGTACAGGTCAGCCAATTGTGATAACCGGATTGTTGGAAAATTCGGTGGTCTCAGTCTTAAAAACTTGGGATGAAATTTTAAATCAGAAATTGAAAATTTTGCCTTAATAAAATCGAATTCTCTTTTCCATATTTTCATTTGTCCGTCCTGTGGTTTCTCAAGCCATCCCGAAATTCCAAATAACAGGGCTTCAAGCTGCAGAGGATTCTGACGTATTTTATTGATAATACTGTAATCTATACTTTCCGCAATCTGCCGGAAAATAGAAGCATTTACTTTTAAACCGAATGAGTAGGCAAAACTGTGAAATAAAACGGCTTCAAAATTATTTTTATATTGATGTAAGCTCTGTTCAAGCTCTGAAGATTTCTCATCCAGTTTTTTCAGGATATTTTCTTCATGAAAATTGACGGGTAATTTTTTCGGATCAAAAATCTTTTCACAGGCAATAAATTCCTCTCCATCAACCAGTTTTTCATATTTCGAAATGATATTTTCATCAATGTAACTATGCAATTCCAATGTTGGAACTTGCTTTTCTGTAAGTTCACGAATTTCTATGTCGTGCTGGAATACCACATGAAGAATAATATTCCGGTAATTGGGATCCTGGGAATGATTGTGGAAAATCCAGTCTGAAGAGCGTACATGCAGTTCTATATTTCCTGCGAGAAGTAAGCCGTTAATTTTGATTTTAGCATCAAGAAAATCAGGGCCAGCATTTTTATTCCATTTTCCGAAATGGATGATCTCAACGGAATTTCCTTCAATATCCTTGAAGTTAAAATTTTTGAAAACCTTATAGTTCCAAAGATATTGAAGTAATTTTTCCGTCATAAGTGTGACGTAAATATAATAGAAATATTATACTTTCGTCAGCTCCTTATTAAAATTTTCTATGGTTGTTCTATACATTTTCTCATAGATAGGAAGAATGTTTTTCAAATCGAATTTTATTGCCTGATCTTTCGCATTTTGCTTCATTTTGGCTAAAAGTTCATCATTGCTCAACAGCTTGATCGTGTAGTTGCTCATAGCTTCTACATTTCCGATTTCAGCAAGATATCCGGTTTCCCCCTGAATATTCACCTCAGGAATTCCACCTGCATTGGAACTTATAACTGGAGTATATGCTGCCATGGCTTCCAATGCTGCAAGACCGAAACTTTCCTGCTCGGAAGGCAGGAGAAATACATCTGAAAGCTGTAAGATTTTATATAGATCGTTTACCTTTCCTAAAAGGCGGATTTTGGAAATAAGATCGGGATTTTCTTCCAGAAACTGATTTACTTTTTCCATATCGGGGCCTTCACCAATGATAATCAGCTTGGATTTCACTTTTCTTTCCACATTCTTAAAGATCTGCAACACTTCGTCTACACGTTTTACAGGACGAAGGTTGGACACGTGGATCAGGATTTTTTCATCCGGATTGGCAAACTGGGTTCTCTGGCACTCAGAGCAGTCATCAAATTCGGAATTATCAATAAAATTGGTAATCACCTGAATCTCTTTTTTGATATTGAAAAACTGAAGGGTATCTTTTTTCAGACTTTCAGAAACTGAAGTAATAGCATCAGACTGATTGATCGAAAATTCTACTGCGTGTTTATAACTTGGGTGCTGCCCTACAAGGGTAATATCTGTACCGTGTAATGTAGTGACCAACGGAATATCATTATTGTCTTCCTTGAGCATTTGTTTTGCCGTAAAAGCAGCATATGCATAAGGAATGGCATAATGTGCATGAAGAAGATCCAGTTTGTAAAGATTGACAACCCTGTAAATCATAGAGCTTAACGCAATATCATAAGGCTGATACTGGAAAAGGGGATACGTCTGAACATTTACCCTGTGAAAGAAAATATTCGGGTTGGTGATATCTAATCTTGCAGGAAGTGCAGAACTGATGAAATGTACTTCATAGCCTTTGTTGGCCAAAGACATTCCTAATTCTGTTGCTACAATTCCGCTTCCTCCATAGGTGGGATAGCAAAGTATGCCTATTTTCATTAGATTATTGTTGTTTTAATTTTGTATTATTTGGTTTTTGTTGAGGTTGTCACATTAAGATCTATACCCATTCCTGGCTTCAACTGATCATTAACCAATACGGGAAGTTTTCCCCATATTTTTGTTTTTCCATTAAGAGCATCCGCAGTTGCATTCATAGAATCATCATTGTTTTCATAAGAAACAAGAACGGTTGAAACTTTTGAGATGTCAATATCTTTTAATGCATAAGCACTTCCGAAAACATTCAATATAACATTTTGATTTTTGGTAAGATCAGAAAGTACTTTTTTAGATTCTGCTGAGATTTTATATGGCTTATAAGCTGTTGAATTATCCTTATGGAAACCTACGATAACTGTAGAACCAGCTGGAATTGTATTAATTTCTCCTGCTTTTTTAATGATAACATTGTTACCCAATCTGTTGGCAAAAGTCTGATAAGGAGCTTCTTCAAGAGGAACATAATAAGTCTGTTTTCCCGTGAGAGGCAGTAATTTCTTTTCATCCTTTAGTAAAGTCAATGCATTGGAGTAAAGATTCTGTACCAATTGGATATGAGAATCATTATTTAAATCCTTATTGATATTTTCAGGGTTTTTAGGAGTATATTGTGTAAGACCGAGGAAATATTTGGTTAAAAGGATTTTTTTCACACTTTCCTCTACTCTGGATTGTGAAATTTCTCCTTTATCAATAGCTTTCTGGATCAGTTTTTTACCTTCAGAAACACCTTGTGAGAAAAGCATAATGTCATTTCCTGCTTTAAAGGCCATAGCATCCAGTTCGCCCGGTTGGTATTTATTAGCTACAGCGGCCATGTTTAAGGCATCAGTAATGATTAAACCTTTATAACCCAGCTTTTCTTTCAATAATCCCGTAATAATATTTTTAGAAACAGAAGCAGGAATTCCTTTTCCTGATTCTAAGCTTGGAACATATAAATGAGCCACCATTACGCCGCCGATTCCTTTATTCATCAATGCTTTGAAAGGTGCCAATTCCACGGCGTCAAGCCTTTCGGTAGTGTGAGAAACTACAGGCAGATCAAGGTGGGAGTCTGTGCTGGTATCTCCATGTCCCGGGAAGTGTTTAATTGCAGCTAAGATATTATGATCCTGAAGACCGTTGGAATAGGATAGGGCAGAGCTGATTACATTATTCACTTCAGAGCCAAAGCTTCTGTTCCCTATAATCGGATTATTAGGATTGGTATTGACATCTACCACAGGTGCAAAATCCCAGTTGATACCCATTCTGTGGCAATCTTCTGCAATTTTAGCCGCCATCTGATACACCAGATTTTTATCCTGAATAGCGCCTAATGTCATGGCCCATGGAAATTTGTGAGCGGTAGCAATTCTCTGGTAGATTCCCCATTCAGCATCCATACCAATCATCAAAGGAACTTTAGACTTTTGCTGAAATTCATTGACGAGATTGATTTCTCTTGCGGCATCATCCTGCATTAAGATCAGACCGCCTATTTTATCATTCGTAACAATATTTCTTACCTGGCTGATATACTCTTCCCCTCTGTTGGTATACAATGCCACAATAAAAAGCTGTCCTAGTTTTTCATCCTGAGAAAGATTTTTATATGTTTTATCAACCCATTGCTGTGCTTTTTTTACATCTTCCTTGGAAGCATTTTTTGGCTGATACTGAGCTTTCACTTTAGGGCTTATCAATGCGGCAATAAAGAGTGAAGTATACAATAATTTCTTCATAACTTTTTTGAATAAGAACAAAAATACAATTAAAAAAGTGAGGAAAACAAAGTTTTTGAGATTTTTGGTATATGATTTGAATACGCAATATAAATAATAACTAAACTTTACTAAAAATGAAAAAAATACTTCTTTTCTTATTCCTAGGAGCTGTAGGTTTTACTGCGTATAGCTGTGATAATAGTGATGATACTGTAGTACAAGGAACAGATTATGATACCATAAACCAATCATTTGATATATCTCCTACTTTTACAAGAGTTAACGATAATCTTTACAGATGGAGTGATGATTTTAATAAGCCATTAATACAATCCGATATGGTACTTATCTATATGCAGATTGGAATGGATGGAGATTCTCCTGTATGGAAACTTTTACCATATACTTATTATGTAGGGAATGCCAATAATGACGCTTTAGATTATATTTATGAATTCAGTAAGTATGCTGCTACTATAAATATTAATTCTAGCAATACGTTTAGCTTAACAGCTAATCCATCATACTATCAGAATAAAAAATTCAGAGTTCTTATTCTTCCTGCAAACGGAACAGGAACTGGTGGTGCAAAAATGGCTAAAGGTACTGCTGTAGATTATAATGATTATAAGAGTGTAATCAAATATTATAATATCGACGAGTCTAAAATTAAGACTAAATAATTTAGAAATATCTTTTCAGTTTTTTATAATTAAAAAAGTCCCGGGAGAATATCTTTCGGGGCTTTTGATTTATTATTATAGGTAAGGAAGATATTGACCAATTAAGCTTTTAATGAGAGTTTTTTTTACTTAATATAATCTTTCCGTCAGATATTCAGAAGGTAATTTTGGGCTTGTATGAGCCGGAAAATGTTAATAAAAAGCCTCAGAAATTTCCGAGGCTTTTATTATTTTATCTAATTATCATTGTCATCCAGAAGATGTCCAAAGAAATCTTTTTTTGTCTGCAGGTATCCTTTGCTTATTTCATTGGCAGGAATCTGTAGCGGTATTCTTGAATTAAGGTGAATATTGCTGTTTACCACATATTTTACCTTTTCAGGATTATTGGTCAGAAGATTAATATCTTTTACATCCAATAGATTCAGAATTTCAATGGCTACACCAAAGTTTCTGTCATCTGCAGGAAGTCCCAACTCCAGATTGGCCTGTACGGTATCCAATCCTTTTTCCTGTAGTGAGTAAGCCTTAAGTTTGTTGATGATCCCTATGTTTCTTCCTTCCTGACGAAGGTAAACGATAATTCCACCGTTTTCATGGATATATTTCATTGCAGCATCCAATTGTTGGCCGCATTCACATTTTTTTGAATGGAAAACTTCTCCGGTAATACATTCTGAATGGAAACGAACATTGACCGGTTTTGAAAAATCTGTATTTTCAGCAACAATGGCCATATGAGGCATCCAGTCGTTTTCGTTTTCGGAGAAAGCTATCATTCGGAAAGTGCCGTGCTCTGTGGGAACATTGGCTTCCGCCTGAATTTTAATCATTGATAGTTCAATTAGTTTTTAACTTCCTGGCAAAGTATCTTCAATAACAGAAATGTTGGTTTTTAAACGAACCAGATATCTATTAAGCACTTCATCGTCGTCTCTGTCAAGATTTTGCCTTAGCTTTTGAATTTTTTTGTATGACTTTTCGAAGCTTTTAAGGGCCCTGCTCTTTCCTGCAGAATTGCTGGCATCAATAGCGTATAAATAATTCTGAAGACTATATTTCAAGCTGGTAATCTCATCATTTAATCCGTTGTTTTTAAACTTGGGAAAAGTAGAGATCATGTTTGAAATTTCAGAAGCATTGACATTCTGTTTGATATTGATATTAAAATTCTTCTTTGAGCTTCTGTCTGAATCAGACCCTTTAGCATCACTATAAAAATTATTTGACAACGGAGAAAGATTAAGCTTTTCCGTTGCGCAGGAAGATGTTAATATGATAAGTACTCCAAAGAAAAATAGTCGTTTCATTTTTGTTGCCCTTTTTGATAAAGGATTGGGTTAAGACTTTCATCGTTGTACATTTTCATTTGTTTGTACACTTTCATCTTAACGTCACCGTTTTCAATATCAGTAAGCAACTGATCTATAGAAGTTGATAGGTCTTCTTTCTGAGTAAGCAGAACGTCCAGTTTAGCCTGGCAGTTATTTCTGTGTTCCTCAGAAGCGGATGCTCTATTAGCTTCTAACGACATATGATAAACCTTTAATGCAAGAATTGATAGCCTGTCTACTGCCCAAGCGGGAGTTTCCGTATTTATTTTTGCTTCAGGTTTAGGAGTTATATTTTCAAACTTATTAAGAAACCAGCCGTCAATATATTCTACCAGATCAGTTCTTTTCTGATTGGAGGCGTCTATTGTTCTCTTCAGTTGAAGAGCTTCTGCCGGATCAATATTTTCATCTCTAATTATATCTTCCAAATGCCATTGAACGGTATCAATCCAGTTCTTTGCATACAAAATCCGTTCCAAACTATCTTTTTCGAACGGGTTATTAATTAGAGTGTTAACGTCATCAGACACGTGATAGTCTTCAATAGCTTGATTGAAGACTTTCCATGCAGTCTCAGTAAATTTCATTAATTCTAAGGAATTTTAGTTGCTTGAAGAATTATTATTGTTGTTGTTTGAAGAAGATTTATTTTCAGCACCTGGCTTGTCTTCTTCTTTCACTGCATCTTTAAATTCCTTGATCCCAGAACCTACTCCTCTCATTAATTCCGGGATTTTCTTTCCTCCAAAAAGTAATACCAAAAGTATTGCTACGATAAGGATGTGCTGCCAAGATAAGGCAAGTATTGTTAGTGTATTCATCTCTTAAAATTTTTGCAAAGTTACACTTTTTTTAATATGAAATCCAACCTAATGGATCAACTGGTGTACTTCCGTTCCATACTTGGAAATCAAGGGTATAAGCACCATCAAAATCCTGAGCTATTGTACCTACCGGAGTTCCTGAGGAAACCTGCTGTCCTTTGGAAACACTTACATTTCCTAAGTTGGAATAAATGGTAAAATAACTGCCGTGTTTAATGATTACAGTCTTTGTTCCGTCATTATTGGCAAGAACCGAAGATACCGATCCCGGGAACACTGATTTTGCACGTGTACCTGAAGGAACGGAAATTTTAATCCCGTTATTTTCTTCAGTAATATTTTTGAAAACCGGGTGTGGCTGTCTTCCGAAACGGTGGGTAATTTGTCCGGCTCTGTCTGCAGGATAACCAAGTCTTCCTCTGCTATCTGCAAAACTGTTTCCAGTAGCGGTGGAAACTCCGTAGCTTGTCATAGCTTTAGTCTCAGCTGCTTTTTTCTCTTCTTCTTTTCTTTTCGTAAGAGCTGCTTCTGCTGCTCTTGCTGCTGTCAATTTATCAGCAGCTTCTTTAGCTCTTGCATTGGCTTCATCAGATGCCTTTTTAGCAGCTACTCTTCTGGCTTCATCTCTTGCATTGGCTTCTGCCTTTGCTGCTTCTTCATTACGTTTCCTCTCTTCTTCAGCTCTTTTTGCTGCAAGTTCTGCGGCTCTCTTAGCTTCTGCTTCTGCCAGTCTTCTTTCTCTTTCAAGGGCTTCAGCTCTTGCTTTAGCTTCGGCTTCGATTCTTGCTTTTTCTCTTTCAGCAGCTAGTTTTGCTAAACGTATTTTTTCGGCTTCCGCTTTTTTCCTGGCTTCTTCTTCCGCTTTGGCAATTCTGATCTCTTCTGCAATAATAGCTCTGATCTGTCCTTCCAATGCTTTAGACTGAACTTGTTTTTGCTTCAGTTCAGCTGTTAATTTGGATTCATTTTTCTTGAATTCGGCTACTAATTGTTCTTTTTGAGCTCTTTCAGCATTGATGGTTGCCAGGTCTTTTTGTTGGTTTATCAATAGATTTTCCTTCGCTTTTACAGAGTTTTGTTTCTGAGCGATGGTTTTTTTGATGAGATTAGCGGCGTCTGTAATTTCAGCTGCTTTTTTATCCTGATAGTCTGAGTATTGTTTCAGATATTGAACTCTTCGTATGGCCTCTCCTAAATTTTTAGCAGAAAGTATAAACGTTACTTTGTTCTGTACACCTTTGTTTTTATAAGCATTCACCAAAACTTCAGCATAGTTTTTTCTTAAAACAGCCAGTTCTTTATTCTGACGGTTAATTTCCAGCTGACGTAAATAGATGTCATCTTCAATAAACCTTTTTTCTTTCTGCGTGTTGTTATAAACCTTTTCTCTTAAAACCAATTTTTGGTTGACATTGGAAAGGTAGGCTACGGAAAGTTTAGATTCACTTCTGGTTTTGGCTAAATCGGTATTTATTTGTGCAATTTGTTTTTTAAGTTCGGCATTCTGCTTTTGCAGCTGTTCTTTGGTCTGCTGTCCCTGGTGCAGTCCGAACATCAAAACACCTATTAAAAAGCTAAATTTTTTAATCATTTAATCTCAATTTTCTTATAACTGGATGGTACAGAATAAGGTGTTTCCATCCTCGAAAAGTCAAATTTCGTATTTTCCATTAAAATCTGACTAGATTTTGAGCCTTTTATAATTATTTTAACATTTTTCGGAAGACGGACGCCATCGTATTCATTCCAGTCGCTGTAAGAAATATCGAGCTCGTCCGAAGACAGAATATCTTTTAAATTGACATTCAATAAATCATAATTGGTATCGTACTGAAGGGCTATTTTATATTCTCTGTTTTTTTCATCCGTCACAATTTTCTGATTGACGTTAGAAACCATTTTGAATCCTTGTGCATTTTGGGTTAGCGTAAACTGTTTGTCATTTATTTTTACAAAAGTTCTTCCCATTAAGATTTTTTCCAGAGATTTATAATCAATGAAGTTAACATTCAGCAGATTATTAAGATAATCAAAATCAGAATCTATAAAGGTTTTATTAATCTTGTCCTGTCCTTTTATCCCTTCCGGAGTTGCAATACCTCTGGCTGCATTAATGAACAAGGCTCTGAGATTCATCCATACCTTTTTATCATTTTCAATATAGATGGTTGCATCGAGGGTAGGGACATAGCTTCCTGTTTCTACCTTTATTTTACTGTCTATTTTGATCTGCTCGAATTTTGGTGGAATTAATACATGTTCATAGAAAGTAAATTTGTCGCTTACCGGTTCATTTACGTCTTTTGGATCTCCATTATCTTTTGTAGTATTGATGCTGTCCCTTGTATGATCAGTATCGCTTTGAGCAGCATTACGGGTCTTACAGGATGATAAGGTAAGAAGGAATAAAAGAAAAGGGATCCAATTTTTCATGTATTTATCTTTAATTAAAAATACGTTGCAATATTAACGCCAAACCACACAAAATGTTTTGTGTGGCTTGATGATGTGTTGTTTAAGTTAAATATTTTTATTCTTATTTAGATAGAAAATCTAAAACAGAATAGTCACCTAAAGAAATTTCTCTGGAAACCCCGAAATATTGTGCAGAATTACCGATCATAGAATTGGATAGATTTCCATGGTTGATTCTTGTATTTTCCTGGATCAGGGAATTTTCAATATTTGAATTGACAATGATGGTATTGTTTCCTAATGAAACACCAGGTCCTACTTTTGAATTGGATATTTTTACATTTTCTCCAATAAAGCATGGTTGAATGATCAGGGAGTTTTCAATCACAGCAGAAGCAGGAAAATGAGTCATTTCCTCTCTTTCATATTCAAGAATTTTGCTGTTGGTTTCTACGGTAGCATTTTTGTTACCACAATCCATCCAGTCATTTACTTTTCCAAGGGTAAACTTAGCGCCTTTAGCTCTAAGGTTTTCAAGAGCAGTTGTCAATTGATATTCACCACCATTTTTAATATCATTATCCATGATATAATTGATTTCTTCCATTAGCTTTTCAGCGCTGTTGAAATAATAAATACCAATGATAGCAAGATCAGAAACGTAAGTCTTAGGTTTTTCTACAAAGTCGGTAATAAAGCCGTAGTTATCCAATTTTACTACTCCGAAAGCAGATGGGTCTTCAACACTTTTCACCCAGATTACACCATCAGAATTTTTATCCAGTTGGAAGTCTGCACGGAAAAGAGTATCTGCAAAAGCAATAACGATATCTCCCTTCATAGACTGCTCAGCACACTTGATCGCATGAGCTGTACCAAGAGGATCGTTCTGATAATAAATACTTCCCTTTGCTCCCAGCTTTTCAGCAATCTGAATAAGGGATCTTTCGATCTCAGGACCAAAATCTCCGATGATAAAAGCTACCTCTTCAATATTTTCTCCTGCAACTTTAGCAATATCTTCTACCAATCTCTGTACAATAGGTTTTCCAGCAATAGGTATAAGAGGTTTTGGAACTGTCAGTGTATGTGGACGTAATCTGGAACCACGTCCAGCCATAGGGACAATAATTTTCATAAATTATATGTATAAAAGATGTTTTATTAGTTGTTTTTAATATTTAGGTTAAAGATAATAATTAAAACCTTTAACGAAGTATGATTTATATCTTTTTAAATAATTGTTTAAATTAACAATAGGTTGGTGTACAAGCAAAATAAAGACCAAAGTTTAATTCTTTCTGATTCTCGATAAAATCAGGTTTTTCTCAGAATAAATCAAAATTCCGGTAAAGATGAAAAAGAGGAGATTACTCGCTAGAATATTATAGTTGAGATATTTTACAATGATGAAACTAAAAACCCCAAGCAGTATCATAAAGAAAGACATTTTCTTCATTCTGTAAGGAATAGGATAATATTTTTGACCTAAAAGGTAAGAAACAATCATCATAATTATATAAGCTCCAAAAGTAGCCCATGCGGAACCCATCATGCTGTGATAGTAATTTAAAGCAAGAAGATTAAGTCCTATATTGATCCCTGCCCCAAGCCATGAAATAACAGTTCCCATACTGGTTCTGTCCGTTACTTTATACCAGGTTGAAAAGTTATAATAGATTCCGAAGCAAAGGTTGGCAATGACGATAATCGGAATGATATCTATCGCGATCCAATAGGATTTATTAGGAATAAAAACGGCTTTCAGCCAGGATATATTGGCAATGATCCCTAAAGCAACGGCACATGCAAAAAAGGCAAAGTATTCTGCTACGTTGGCATAAGTCTTTTTAGCATCACCTTTATCCATCTGTTTAAAAAAGAATGGCTCAATACCCATTCTGTATGCGGTAACAAATAATGTCATCAGTACAGCAAGTTTATAGCATCCTCCATAAGCGCCTGCTTCTTCGTCTGAAATATGATTTCTCTGTATGGATTTATCAAAATTTTCATTTACCATAAAAGCAAGGCCTGCCAGCATCAGTGGGAAGGAGTATTTGATCATACGCCCGAACAATGAAGTGACAAACTGAAATCTTACCTTTAATATAATGGGAAGTAATAATAAAAAGCCTAAGGCACTTCCAGCCAGATTACTGAAGAACGGATAATCTACATTTTGATCCAGCCCCATACTTCTTGATATGTTTTCCGGAATCCAGAAGAATAATGCGGCTGTAAAAACAGCCTGAAATATAGCCTGAACAACTCTTACTGCAGAATATTTGATGGGTTTATTGTGGAAACGAAGCCATGCAAAAGGGATCACCAATAAATTGTCAAAAAAGGCAATCATAGCAAACCATCTGATGTATTCAGGGTTATCGTGGTATCCCGCATAATCTGCAATAGGCTGATTGAATAAATAACACAATACCAGGAAAATGGTAGAGGTTGAAAATAAAAACCAAAACGAAGTGTTGAACGTTTTTTTCTCGTTATCCTCTTCTGCTGAAAATCTGAAATAGGCTGTTTCAAAACCAAAAGAAAGGATAATATTAACAAATGAAATCCACGCATAAAGTTGAGTGAAAATCGCAAAACCTTCATTGGGAATCTTATAGATCAAAAGTGGATTAAGGATGAATAGAATGATTCTTGGCGCTATTGCTCCTACTCCGTAGATGATGGTCTGTCCTAATAGTTTCTTGTACAAAGCCGAATTTTTTTGCAAATGTAAAACTTTAAGCATTCGTTTTGCGATTTTGGGGTGAATTAAAACTTAAAATCTTAATTTTACAGCGAAATAAATTGAAATGAAAGTTCTTATAAAAAACGTAAATATCGTTAACGAAGGAAAAGTCTTTGAAAGTGATATCCTGATAGAAAATGATTTGATTTCTAAAATAGCTGCCGGCATTTCTGAAGATGCAGATCAGATTATTGATGGCTCAGGAAAGTATCTTCTTCCCGGAGTAATAGATGATCAGGTGCATTTCCGTGAGCCGGGACTTACTCATAAAGGAGACATTGAAAGCGAATCAAGGTCTGCCATAGCTGGAGGAATAACGAGTTTTATCGATCAGCCAAATACTGTTCCCAATGCAGTAACCCAGGAATTATTAGCAGACAAGTATGAGATCGCTTCCCAAAAAGCATATGCCAATTACGGTTTTATGATGGGTGGAACGAATGATAATCTGGAGGAAGTTTTGAAAACAAACCCTAGAAATGTTCCGGGAATCAAGTTATTTTTAGGTTCGTCTACAGGAAATATGCTTGTGGATAATCCGGAAACGCTGGAAAATATTTTCAGTAATACTAAAATGCTGATTGCTGTGCACTGTGAAGATGAAGCTACCATCAAAGCCAATACACAGAAATATATGGATGAGTATGGGGATGATATTCCTGTAAAATTCCATCATTTGATCAGAAGTGAAGAAGCGTGTTATAAGTCTTCATCCAAAGCCATTGAGCTTGCAAAAAAAACAGGAGCGAGACTTCATGTTTTCCATCTTTCAACAGCAAAGGAAATGGAGCTTTTCCGAAATGATATTCCTTTAAAAGATAAAAAAATTACTGCTGAGGTATGTGTTCACCATCTTACATTTACCAACGAGGATTATGAAACAAGAGGTGGTCTCATCAAATGGAATCCTGCTGTAAAAACCCAGAAAGATAAAGATGCTCTTTGGGAAGCATTACTGGACGACAGAATAGACGTGATTGCTACAGATCACGCTCCGCATACGGCAGAAGAGAAGAATAACGTATACACAAAATGTCCTTCTGGTGCACCTTTGGTACAGCATTCATTGGTGGTAATGCTTGAAAACTATAAGAACGGTAAAATATCCCTTGAGAAAATTGTTGAAAAGATGGCTCATAATCCGGCAATCCTTTTCAAAATTGAAAAAAGAGGTTTTGTGAGAGAAGGGTATAAAGCTGATCTTGTTTTAGTAGATTTAAACCGGGACTGGACGGTTTCCAAAGACAATTTACTGTACAAATGTGGCTGGAGTCCATTGGAAGGGATGAATTTTCACTCTAAAGTTACCCATACTTTTGTCAATGGTCATTTGGTGTATGACAATGGTACAATTGCAGAAGAGAAATTTGGAGAGCGATTGCTTTTTGAACCTAGAGATTAATCAGTAAATATTATAATTCAATAGGAGCGGGCTTTAGCCCGCTCTTTTTATTTTAGATCTCCCACATTGGCTTCAGCCAAAACCTATTCTTAATTCTCATAGATGTAGGAGATTACGCAGATTTTTAAACCCGCTCATCCGCTCAATCTTCGAGAATATCTTACCTTTTCGCTTTATTCCCCATGTAAAAAGTAAGTTTTCCTCCATTCATAATCTCAGAATGTTTTAATGTAAAGTTTTTAATCTCTTTTCCATTCAAAAGAACTTTCTGAACATACACATTTTCCGGACTTTGGTTGATTGCTTCAATTTCAAAGGTTTTTCCATTTTCCAGATTCAGTACAGCGTGATCAATCGCCGGGCTTCCTATAGAATAGTTCTCTGATCCAGGAGCTACAGGATAAAAACCTAATGAACTTAAAATATACCATGCACTCATTTGCCCGGCATCATCATTTCCGCCCAGCCCGTCTGGTGTTGCTTTGTATTGCATTTCAAGAATACGGCGGATTTGTGCCTGTGCTTTCCATGGCTGTCCGGCCCAGTTATAAAAATAGGCAACATGGTGAGCAGGTTCGTTTCCGTGAACATATCCACCGATAATTCCTTCCCTTGTAATATCTTCAGTGTCTGCAAAGAATTCATCAGGTAAATGCATGGAGAACAACTCATCAAGTTTTGATGCAAATTTCTTCTTTCCACCCATCATCGTAATCAGTTCATCAGGATTTTGCGGGACAAAGAAACTGTAGTTCCACGAGTTACCTTCAATAAAACCTTGCCCATGAGTACTTAGCACATCAAAATCTTTCTTAAAGCTTCCATCTGCCAGACGTGGACGCATAAACCCGATGGTTTTGTCAAAATTATTTTTCCAGTTTTCAGATCGTTTGATAAACTGATTATAAATTTCTGTTTTGTTTAAATACTTTGCCAGTTGAGCAATCGCCCAGTCGTCATAGGCATATTCTAATGTATTGGAAACTGAAGTTCCGTTCTTTTCAGCAGGAATATATCCAAGATCAATGTATTGTCCGATGCCTTCATAATTTCTTTTATTAGCAGTTTCTATGCAAGCTTTCAATGCTTCTTCAGGATCACCTTTATAATTTCCTTTAATAATGGCATCAGCTACTACACTTACACTGTGGTATCCGCTCATACACCAGTTGTCGTTTGCATAATGTGACCAGATGGGCAGCATTTTCATTGAAAACTGACTATAATGAGCCATCATAGATTTTACCATGTCACCATTCCGTTTAGGCTGAATGATATTAAAGAAAGGATGAAGCGTGCGGTAAGTATCCCACAGAGAGAAGGTTGTATAATTGGTAAAGCCATCTGCTTTATGAACATTCTGATCCAGCCCTTTATATTCTCCATTGACGTCCATATAAGTGGTAGGATTAATGAAGGTATGATACATTGCTGTATAGAAGTTGGTTTTTTCCGTATCAGAACCTTTGATGACAATTTTATTTAATTCCTTATTCCAATTGTCCTGGGCTTGAGCTTTGGCCTGATCGAAGGTTACATTTCCGGCTTCTTTTTCGAGGTTTTCCAAAGCATTGATCTGGCTTACAGGAGAAATGGCCAATTTTACTTCAATCGCTTCATTTTCATTGGTATCAAAATCAAAATACATTTTCAGGTTCTTTCCTGCAATCTCCGGGAAATTCTGATTTTGGTTGAATTTTCTCCAGAATCCTTTGTAAACCTGCTTTTCATCATAGTTTTGCTGACCGTAAGATTTAAAAGGTTTTGAAAACTTCATGGCGAAATAAACGGTTCTGGTCCTTGCCCAGCCATTGGTCTGCCGATAACCTGTGATGGTATTTCCGTTTTCTACCCGAACGTATGTCCATACATTTTTCCCGTCATAATTATAAATACCAGCCATCAGATCAAGAATAATATGAGCCTGGTCAGATTTCGGGAAAGTATAGCGATGAATTCCTACTCTTGGTGTGGCAGTCAGTTCTGCAAGGATATTGTGATCATCCAGTTTTACTTTATAATATCCGGCTTCTGCTGTTTCGTTCTGGTGTGAAAATCTGCTTCTGTAGCCACTTTCCGGATGGGAATCTGTTCCCGGATTCAACTGAAGTTTTCCAACAGTAGGCATTACCAGAAAATCTCCCAGATCAGAATGTCCTGTACCACTGAAATGGGTAGAACTGAATCCCACTATGGTTTTATCTTCATAACGGTAGCCGGCGCAGTATTTATAAACCTCACCATTATATTTTCCATTGAGTTCATAGGAAATGGTGTCTGTTTCAGGGCTTAACTGTACGGCACCAAAAGGAACGGTGGCTCCCGGATACGTATGTCCCATCTTTTCAGTTCCGATCAGAGGATTGACATATTGTATTAATTTTTCAAATTTTTGGGCATGAAAGGTTGCACTTAAAAATGCTAGAGAAAGAAAAACAATAGACTTTCGATTTTTCATTAATGACAATTTTTCAAAGTTTAAAATTAATTAAAATCATCATTTTCTGTTGTGTTTTAAATTAGTTTGAATTCTATTTACTCTTTTTCAGAAAAACGGAAACCTATTCCGTGGAGGTTTTCTATTAAAACGTTTTGCTCTTCAGCCAGTACTTTTCTTAATCGGGAAATAAATACATCAAGGCTTCGTCCCATAAAATAATCATCATCTCCCCAGATGGCCTTCAGAATTTCCTGTCTTTTAACCACCAGATTTTTATGGCGGATAAAATATAAGAGGAGATCTGATTCTCTCTGGGTAAGAGTAATGCTGTTCTCTAGCCCTTGAAGGGTATAGTTTTTAGGATCAAAATTATATTTTCCCACCGTATATTGTAAAGGAGAAGTATCTGTTTTCTTAGTACGTTTAAGGAAAACCTCGATTTTCAACATCAGTTCTTCAATACTGAATGGTTTTACCAGATAATCATCAGCTCCAATTTTAAGCCCTTTGATTCTGTCCTCTTTTAATGCTTTTGCAGAGATAAAAATAATCGGAACCTCAGCATTTTTACTGCGGATTTGCTGTGCCACCTCAAATCCGTTCATGCCAGGCATCATAATATCCAGAAGGCAGATATCAAAATCCTGGCTGTTAAACGCTTCCAACGCAGATTCTCCATCAGAATAACAGCTGATATCATAATAACTTTCCAAACTGTCTTCCACCAGAAAAGCTATTGTTTTGTCATCTTCGGCATATAAAATTTTAGATTTCTCCATACTTACACAAGATTAATTTGAAAACGGAAAGAAGAGCGTTGTAGTAATTCCTTTATCTTCATTATTTTCTACAAAAATTTTCCAGTGATGCTGCTGAACTACTTTTTTTACATAAAATAATCCAAGACCAAAACCATTCACTTCTTCACTTCTTTTGGTATGTACCCGATAAAATTTTTCAAAAATATGAGGAATATTTTTAGCGGGAATTCCCATTCCGTTGTCTTTAAACTTTAAATATAATCCTTTTGAATCTTTGTGAGCTGAAATTTTAATGACAGGTTTTATTTCACAATACTTAATGGAGTTATCCAACAGGTTATAAATGATGTTGGTAAAGTGAAATTCATCTGCCATTACCGAAGTACTGTTTTCAATATTGATTTCGATGCTGAGATCTTTATTTTTGTGCTGTATATTATCTGCAATCTCTTGAATAAAAGGTTGTAACAGGATTTTTTGAGGTTTTAATGATAGTCCGGCTGCATCGTTCTTCGCAATATTCAAAATTTTCTCAATGTGGCTATTGAGCTTGTGGCTTTGATTGATGATAATGGAAGTATACGTCTGTAGTTTAGAGTTTTCCTGTACCATTTCCTGTTTATTAAGCGCTTCCGAAGCTAAAAGTATAGAGGATAAAGGAGTCTTAAACTCATGAGTCATATTATTGATAAAATCACGCTGCAGTTCCGAGAACTTTTTCTGCTGAATAATGGTATAGATAGAATATACATATACCAGAAGTATAATAATAAGAGCAAATGTAAGCAGATACCAGAACCGTAATGAACTGATCAGGTAAGTAGTTTTGTCCGGGAAGCGTATGGAAAAGTAATAGATCAGATTTTTATGCTTCGGAAAATTGATCACCTTGCTGCCGGGACTTTCCTGATGAGAGGTCATGTATTTTCCATAGATCATTTTATCGCTGTGGCAATTGTATAATGCATACACATAATCTGTGTTGATCTGGAAGCGGGTAAACTCTGTTTTCAGATAATATTCAAGAACTACGGGGTGAAATTCATTGTTGATATTAACCACATAATAATCGTTGGCAATATTCTGTACGGGATTTTCAGTATAGGATGTCTTTCCTCCGGAAAGTTTTTCTGCGACTTCCATTAAGGCAATATTGACTTTCTGGTTAAATTTTTTGTCTTCAAGATTATAAGCCTGTATCGTCCACATCAATTGTGCTATTAAAATTCCGATAATAGCGACGAATCCAAGCGTTATAATAATATTGAGTCTTTTTATTTTCATTTCCTGAAACAATATTATCCAAAAATATCTATTTATCTTTTATTATTAACAACTCGTTAACAAATGTTAGATAGCGGTTAACAAGTTGTAATCACAGTCTGCTTTACATTTGCTATATTGAAAGAAAATAATCAGTTTCAAATATTAAAATTTATACTCATGAAAAAACTAAAAATTACAGCTCTTTTGGCAGTGTTGGCATTCTCTCCTTTTTATGCTAATGTACTTACCGCAGACGCTCCATCCATTGTGAAAATGGTAGCAGATGCTATTAAATGGAAATCAGAATCTATCGATGTAGGAAATATTCCTCAGGGAAAACCGAAATTGATCAGATTTGAATTTACGAATACAAGTTCAAAACCAATCATTATCCAGAATGTAGCTCCTTCTTGCGGATGTACCACTGCAGATTATACAAAAACACCTATCCAGCCAGGGAAAAAAGGATTTGTAGAAGCCAGCTATAACGCAGCAGCAGTAGGACCATTTATGAAGACTGTAAACGTTACTACTAGTGACAGCAAAACTCCTAAGACACTTTCTTTCAAAGGAGTGGTAGCTTCTTAATATATTGTTTTAACAAATGAAAAAATAGCCGGGTAATTATTATCAGGCTATTTTCTTTTTAAAATGGTTGATCTATATTTAAGAATAATATAAGGAACAATTATTTGTAGCATTATTTATCAACCCATTTTAAAGGATTGCATTTCAATATTTAGTATTTTTAAGAAAAAATATTTTATGAGTCTATATACACAACCTATGCTGCGCGAAGGTGCACTAAAAGATAAAGTAGCGATTGTAACAGGAGGCGGAAGCGGCCTTGGAAAAGCAATGACCAAATACTTTCTTGAACTGGGTGCCAAAGTAGTGATTACTTCCAGAAACCTGGAAAAATTACAGGGAACAGCCAAGGAACTGGAAGAGGAAACAGGAGGGAAAGTGCTTTGTGTAGCTTGTGATGTAAGAAACTGGGATGAGGTGGAAGCCATGAAAGAAGCAACTCTGAAAGAATTCGGAAAGATTGATATTTTATTGAATAATGCTGCGGGAAACTTTATCTCTCCCACAGAAAAACTGACTCACTCTGCGTTTGACTCTATCCTTGATATTGTTTTAAAAGGAACAAAAAACTGTACCCTTTCAGTAGGAAAACACTGGATCGATTCTAAAACTCCGGGAACAGTACTGAATATCGTAACCACTTATGCATGGACAGGTTCTGCCTATGTAGTGCCATCAGCCTGTGCAAAAGCAGGAGTTCTGGCGATGACCAGATCACTGGCTGTAGAATGGGCAAAATATGGAATCCGTTTCAATGCCATTGCACCAGGACCTTTCCCAACCAAAGGAGCTTGGGACAGACTTCTTCCGGGAGATCTGCAGGAGAAATTTGATATGAAGAAAAAAGTTCCGTTGAGAAGAGTGGGGGAACATCAGGAGCTTGCAAACCTTGCGGCTTATCTGGTTTCCGATTATTCAGCGTATATGAATGGGGAAGTGGTAACCATTGATGGTGGAGAATGGCTTCAGGGAGCTGGAGAATTTAATATGCTTGAGGCGATTCCTCGTGAAATGTGGGATGCTTTGGAAGCTATGATTAAAGCAAAAAAGTCAAATTAAATTAAACTTATATTAAAAAAGTTCCCGGATATGTAACAAATCCGGGATTTTTTTTTACCTATACACTAAATAATACTTTTTCAAATGAAATTTAAACTTCCAACCCTTGTTTCGACGCTTGCAGTTGTCCTCTTTTCAGGATCTGCATATGCACAGCAGACTCCGAAATATGATTATGTAGAAGCATTTAAGCCGTTCTTTTATCCGCAGACAGGTACAGCTACCCGTTCTGCAAGCGGACAGCCGGGACATGCTTACTGGCAGAATTCAGCAGATTATCATTTGAACGTCAGCCTGAATGAAGATAAAAAAGAAATTACCGGTACATCGCAGATTACCTATACCAACAACAGTCCTGATAAATTAGGCTTTCTCTGGCTGCAGCTGGATCAGAATCTGTTTGCAAAAGATTCCAGAGGAAATGGTGTAGTGCCGCTCTCCGGGAGCAGAAACGGAGCTCATGGTGAAGAATTTAATGGTGGATATACCATTAAATCAGTCAAACTGGATGGTAAGAAAGATGTAAAATACACCATTACCGATACAAGGATGCAGATTGATCTTCCCAAAGAGCTGAAAGCCAATGGAGGTGTGGCAAAGATAGAAATAGAATATTCTTTTATTTCTCCTGAGTATGGTTCAGACAGAATGGGAGTTCAGGATACTAAAAACGGTAAAATATTTACCATCGCACAGTGGTATCCGAGAATGTGCGTATATGATGATGTCATGGGATGGAATACGCTTCCTTACCTTGGTGCTTCGGAGTTTTATCTGGAATATGGAAATATCACAGCCAATATTACCGTTCCGGCTAATCATTATGTCGTAGCATCCGGAGAACTTCTGAATGAGAAAGAAGTGTACAGCAAAGAAGAAATCAACAGATGGAATGAGGCAAGAAACAGTGATAAAACGGTAATGATCCGCACTGAGTCTGAAATCGGTAAAAATAAAACTTCAGGAACAAAGACCTGGAAATTTAAAATTAATCAGACAAGAGATTTTGCATGGGCATCATCTGCGGGATTTATTTTAGATGCTGCAAAAATCAATTTACCCAGTGGAAAGAAATCTTTAGCTATTTCTGCTTATCCAGTAGAAAGTGCCGGTGATAAAGCGTGGGGAAGATCTACAGAGTATACTAAAGCGGCCATAGAGCATTATTCAAAAAAGTGGTATGAATATACCTATCCGGCTGCCACCAATGTAGCAGGAAACGAAGGTGGAATGGAATATCCGGGAATTGTTTTCTGTCATATGGATTCCAAAGGAGAAGATCTTTGGGGGGTTACAGACCATGAGTTCGGACACAACTGGTTTCCTATGATCGTTGGATCTAATGAAAGACTTTTTGCATGGATGGATGAAGGGTTCAATACATTCATTAACGGGCTTTCAACGGAAGCTTTCAATAAAGGAGAATATTACCGTAAACCGAATCTAGCAAGATCAGGAACGTATCTGCTAACCGACAGCCTGGAGCCTGTAATGGTAGGTCCGGATAATATGAAAGAAAGAAGTATCGGAGCATTGGCTTACTATAAGCCGGGAACAGGATTGGAAGTTTTAAGAGAAGCAATTCTGGGACCTGAAAAGTTTGACAAAGCATTCAGAACCTATATTGACCGTTGGGCATTCAAACATCCGACGCCATGGGATTTCTTCCATACGATGGAAAACGTTTCCGGAGAAGAACTGAACTGGTTCTGGAGAGGATGGTTCTTTAATAAATGGAAAATTGATCAGGCGGTTAAGAACGTACAATATGTAAACGGAAACTTTAAAAACGGCGTTCAGATTACGGTTGAAAATATTGGACAGCTGCCAATGCCTACAACCGTACAAATCAAATTCAAAGACGGAACAACACAGATGGTAAAAATTCCTGTTGAAGTTTGGAAAAGAAATACTGAATGGACATTCAAGGTAGAATCCAGCAAGGAAATTGATGAGGTGAAACTGGATCCGAATTCTGTTGTTCCGGATGTCAATCTGGAAAATAATAGTAGAAGACCTGCATAGTTCATATAAGATAAAATTGTGCAGTATAAAAGCCTGAACTTACAACAGTAAGTTCAGGCTTTTTATTTTTAGGGTGTTTTTCCGGGATAAGTAGAGGGGTTTCCCTACAATTTTTTGGTAGTCAGTGATATAATTTTGTCCCACAATATTAATCAAAACAAAAAACATGGAAACATTAAAATCGGTGCTTGAAGCAAGCCACGCCAAAAAAACAAAAAATGAGTTAATCGACCTTTTATCGGGAGTAGAAAAAGTACTGACTCCGGCAGTCTATGAAAAAGTGTCAGGAATTGAAACCTCAGAACTGAGTTCATTGACGAATAAAGAATTATTAGCCATCGTAGACGAGTTCAAAAAGAATTATGATGAAAAGTGGGAAAAATCTTTTTCCGGTGCCTCTTCTGAGATCATGAAACTGATTGCCGGTAGAATGGCTGCCGATGAGGAGATCTTCAGAACTTCAGATGCTGCCAATGCAGATTTTGCAGCAGAATTGGGAAGCATCGACTTTGCGACTATTATTGGCGGACCTTTGGATGCTTGTGTAAAAGCACAGTCCAATGCCTCAATTGCCACCGTTAATTTCATCAACGAAGTCGGGTTCGAGCTTACAGATCCGGCCAATGCTGCCAGTCCTAAAAAACTGAGAATGGCAGAATTCAAGTACAAAAAAAATATTCCGAATCCCGATTTTAAAGAAGATGAGCCGGTAAGTGCTAGTAACCCAAAAACGATTCCGAACGACGTGGAAATTTCAGTGCCTTTTATTGCATTGCTGAATGTTCCGAGCTTCAGAATTGAGACCTGTGAAGTAGACTTTAATGTTAAACTTAATTCTACATACACAAAAGACGTAAGTGATGAATTCGGGATCAATGCCGGAGTATCCGGTGGATGGGGACCTGTGAAATTCAAAGTGGACGTATCCTATAAAAGAACTTCCAGTACAGGAATCAAAGTGGAAAAAGAATATTCTCTTGGGGTAAAAGTGCGTGCCACCAATGACGAAATGCCTGCAGGGCTTGAAAAAGTGCTTGGACTTCTTTCACAATAAAAGATTTTACGAAAGATGATAAAACTATCAGATTACCTGGATTATCTCAACAACGAGATAATTCAGGCTCGTAAAAAAGCAGACGAAAATGCGGTTCTTATTGCCAAAGAATATGCCCGCCATGAATATCTTAAGTATTTTAAGGTTCCGCGCTATGCTCTGCCTAGTGTAAAGATGGATATTCCGATTAAAATCACGGATATCGATTCGGATTCCAAATATAATTTTAAACTGAATGAAGATCAGTTTGTAACAGAAATAAATGAAAGAATCCGTCTGGTGAATAAGGAGAAGAAATTTAATATTCCTGAAATAAATAAAAGACAGATTCAAACTGAAGAGTTTAAAACCCTGTTCAGCAAGCTGGAAAAAAATGATCAGAAATTCGGGCAGCTCCCAGCCAATGAAGTGCTCAAACTGGATCTCAGAAATAAAATGCAGCTTCTTAATTCCGGAATATTTAGACCTCAGGAAGGAACAGAAGAAGAAACTGATGAACTGAAAGAAATTTTTTCAAAAGTTCTGCTGAATAAATATACGCTGGTGAATGCAAAGCTGAACAGCATTTACATAGATCCCAATACAAGCGCAGCAGAAGATAAAGATAAACTATTCATCAATCTTCATGTGGAAATGGAGGAGGAAGGAATCAGGATTGTGTCTTACAAAGATAAAGACGGCAACGAAATAGAACAGATAACTTTTGAGTAATGCAGGAACTTATTCACTTTACGGTACAGAAAATCAAAGAACTGCTGGAACAGTTCAATGAAGTTCAGGCTTTATACCTGTCAAAATCATTTGACTTTGATGCCCGGTTCGATGCGTTTCTCAACGAGGTTCTGGAGTATTTCCGTACCAAAGGAAACACCAGTCATGAATCTGAAGTGCTGAAGGTAATGAATATGATTTCTACCGTTAAAAGAGGCTTTAATCCTATTAAAATGGAAAAAATAATAACGGGAAGAAGAGAAATGCTCGCAGGATTCTCATTTAACGGGATGGAAAGTATTTATGATATTCTCATGGAAATATATGCCAGGGAAAACAAAAAACTTGAGGATGCGGAAGAACTTATTTCAGGAATCATTGTCTCATTATATCAAAATGGCATTCTGGATGATGAAAAGCTGAAAGATATGAATTCCGTTCCTAAAATTGAACGTTTCTGGACTTCACTGGCTGAACAGAATACAGCGATATCCGGGATTAATAAGAAACTTAGACTGACCATTATTCCGGAGGATATTTTTCTTATTCTCGAAAAGATATTTCTGAAATTAATTTAAAAAAGATCATTATGGAAACCGGAAGATATATTGTTCTGTTGCAGAACCAGCAGAAAAATGCACTTAAAAAAATTGAAAAAGAGCTGGAAGTGAGTATCACCTCTTCAGAATTGCTGTCTAAAGAAAACCGTTCTTTTGAAATCATTAATAAGGACAATGGCGTACTTTACAAAAATCTTGGGGTTTTGGTGGTGGAAAATATGGATGAAGATCAATTGAAAAGTGCTGTGAAAGATGAATCCAATTCTATTGTATACTACGAAAAAGAAAGAGAGTTTTTTCCTGCAGATGAATTGCAATTGATTAATGAGCTTAAAAAGCAGTCGGCCGGGCTTGCAGAAAAAATTTCAGAACTTGAAAAATATATCACAAATAAACCTTTGCCTCAAAAATCATTCATTGAAATGGAATGGGGATTAAAAGCAATCGGACTGGAAAATGCAAATTATACAGGAAAAGGAATTGATGTCTGCATTCTTGATACCGGCCTTGAAACGTCCCATCCCGATTTTTCCGCTGAAGAAATTGAAGGGAAATCTTTCGTAGATGGTGAAGACTGGAACAGAGATCCGAATGGTCACGGTACACACTGCGCAGGAGTAGCTACAGGAAATACAAGAAGTGATACCGGAAGACGTTACGGAATAGCTAAGGATTGCAACCTGAAAATAGCAAAAGTACTCGCAGATAATGGAAGAGGAACTACCAGCAGTGTCATTGATGCGATAGACTGGGCCATTTCGAAGAATTTCAGAATATTGTCTCTTTCACTAGCTTCTCCTGTGAAGTTTGATGATCAGCCGTCTGTTCTTTTTGAAACCATTGGAGAAAGAGCACTGGAAAATAACTGCCTTATTATCGCAGCGGCTGGAAATGACAGCAACAGACCGCAGATTCCACAACCTGTTTCAATGCCGGCCAATTCAAAATCAATTATGGCCGTAGGAGCTATTGACGCTCAGATGAAGATTGCAAGATTTTCAAATGCAGGCCTCAACCCGTCTACAGGAGGAAGTATCAATGTCTGTGCTCCCGGAGTCGATATTATCAGTTCGTATCCTAAAAATGCAAAAAATAAAAGTAATTTGTACTACAGCATGAGCGGTACAAGTATGGCTGCACCACATGTTTCCGGACTTGCCGCTTTGTATATGGAACAGTTTCCTAACAAATCAGCAAAAGAGATCTGGGAACTGATTGAAAACAAAGCAAGACCTATTGAAGGTATAAAATACAGAGATATTGGAAACGGTTTAATACAGATATACTTATGATCACTTATCTCGCAGTTTTAAAGAAAGATATAAATTTAAAAAAGCTTGAAGTTTTCCTCAAAAATAAAGGCATAAAACTGGCTGCTCACTACAAAACCATTGGTGTTGTAAAGCTAGAAAGTAACATTTCCATTTTGGAGTCTGAATTTCAGGAGTATTTTATATCTATAGAAGAAGAAAAAGATAATTTAACAATATAATCACATCAATAAGGCTTTTCTGTCACAGAGAAGTTTTATTTTTGTCTCTTAATGATAAAATAACATATGAATTTCAGATTTTCAATGGTGTTTCTGATGTTTTTTGCATTGGGATTTTCACAGGACCTTACCGTAATGAGTTTTAATATCAGACTGAATGTAGAGTCGGATAAAGACAATGCCTGGCCAAAAAGAAAGCAGGACGTTGCCGATTTACTGACGTATTATCATCCTGATTATTTGGGAGTACAGGAAGCGCTTCCGGAACAGATGAAAGATATTAAATCAGGATTAAAAAACTATGATTATATCGGAGTAGGAAGAGATGACGGCAAAGAGAAAGGAGAGTTTTCTGCCATCTTTTATGACACAAACAGACTTGAAGCAGTAAAATCAGGAACATTCTGGTTATCTGAAACTCCGGAAAAACCGTCAAAAGGCTGGGATGCGGCACTGAACAGGATCTGTACTTACGCCATATTTAAAGATAAAAAATCGAAGAAAGAATTCCTGGCCATGAATCTTCATTTTGATCATGTAGGAAATGTGGCAAGAGTAAAATCTTCGGAATTGATTCTGAAAAAGATCCAAGAACTGAATCCAAAAAATCTTCCGGTAACGCTGAGCGGAGACTTTAACCTTACAGATGATTCAGAACCGATTAAAATCCTTTCCCAGAATATGAAAGATACTTTCTATCATTCAGAGACAAAGCATTACGGCCCGGTAGGAACTTTCACAGGCTTCAATGTGAATGAAGTTCCAAAAGACAGAATAGATTATATTTTTACACAAGGCTTTAAAATAAGATCTCACCGACACATCAATGACAGAAGAGAAAATCTTTTGTATCCTTCAGACCATTTTCCGGTGATTGTGAATCTTTCTCTATAAAAATCAATTGGTTGGAAAATCAATTTCAAATCCAATTCCTCTCAGGGATTGGATTTTTATTTGGGGATCACTGATGAAATATTTTCGAAGTCTGCTGATAAACACATCAAGGCTTCTTCCGGTAAAATAATCATTGGTTTCCCAGAGATTATCCAGGATATTATCTCTGGTGATGATCGTCCGGTTATGCTTCAGAAGATATAATAAAAGTTCCTGTTCCCGTATAGTCAGCCGATTATTTCCGTTAGGATGTGACAACAGAAGTTTGGTGGTGTCCAGTGAAAACTCTCCGATTTTTATCTGACTTTCTATCACGGCGGGAAGTGTTCTTTTCAGAATATTTTTAATTCGTAAAACAAGTTCTTCAGGGTCGCAAGGCTTGGAAATATAATCGTCGGCACCTATTTTCAATCCGGTCAATCGGTCTATTTTTTGATTTTTAGCCGTTAAAAATAATAAAGGGAAATTACTTCTTTCCTTAATGATCATTTTCGCCAGTGAGAAGCCATCGATATTGGGCATCATCACATCCAGAATTCCTATCTGAAAGGGAAAATCAGCCTGAACCAATGGTACGATATCTTCCGGATTCTGAAACCAGCTGACTTCAAAATCTTCCAATTCAAGATACTGCTTAAGAATCATTCCGAAATCCGGATCATCTTCTGCCAGAAGGATTTTAGTTTTCATAAGGAATTAATATTTTAAAAGTACTGCCTGTATGAAGATGGCTGGAAACTTCTATTTTTCCACCATAGTTTGTAATGATCTTTTTTACGAAATAGAGGCCCAGGCCAAGACCTTTGCTATTGTGAATATTGTTATTCTGTATTCTGTAAAATTTTTCGAAAATATTATTCAGCTCTTTTGTTTCCATGCCCTGACCGTTGTCGGAAACTTCAAATTCTAATTGTTGAGAACCGTTTCGCACATGTATTGTAATAACCGATGCTCCATATTTTATACTGTTTTCACAAAGGTTTTTAATGACCGTTTCCATTAAGTTTTTATCAAAAGGAAGCTCTTGTGAAACTGTATTTTCAAGCTTAAAATCTGTAGTTGGATAAGTAACGGAAAGATCCTGAATAAAAAAGTTCCAGTCTTCAGGTTGTATGGCGGTCATATCATCAGGAATTTCATCTTTATGAAGCTGAAACATCAGGCTTTCAAGACGTGAAATCTGTCTGTCAATAAGAGGAAGCGTTTCAGGATTCCATTCTTTTTTTAATGCTTTCGAAGCTATTTTTAAAGTAGCGATAGGCGTTTTAAACTCATGTGAAATGTTATCCACAATGTTGTGGAGAACTTCCACCTGCTTCTGCTGCTGAATAAGATTTCTTATCGTGAAAATATAAAGCAGAAGAACTCCTGAAAGAAGAATAATGCAACAAATGATCAATAAGGTAAGCTCTTTGAAAACAATGCTTTTTATATTTCTGATTTCAAAATCGGTCTGGGTTTTCACAAGAAAAGTATTCTTTTTTTCAACTTGCCCTGTTTCCGTATCATCTCTTTTGGTGGTTGAGGTTTCCCAGCTTCCGTTACTGGCAATGCGTGGATTTTTTAGTTTATCCTGCGTTTCAAAAATGACAATAGGTTCGGTAATCACTTTTGAGCTGTCCGGTAGATGAACAATGGAAAGATACCGTATTCTTGCAGAGATTTCGTAACCGTCTTTTTGGTAGCGGCTGTCGATATAATGAATCAGCCTTTCTCTGGCAGATTTTCTGTTTTCTATGAAATAACGGAGAAAATCTTTTTTGTTGATCTCCTTATTATGATACTGTATAATGATTTCCTGAAGAGAATCATCATTTCTTTCTTTAGCCTCCTGAATGTCCTCAAGATTATCTGTATAATTGGTAAGCCCATCATTCACAGATCTGTAGATGTCCCTCTCTTTTACCTGATAGGTTTTATACATAAAATAAACCTGAATTCCCAGTAAAAGCAGGAATAGAGCGGCAAAAACCGGGATGAGAATTTTACTCTTGGCTATCATTAAAACAAAGATAAAACTTTAGCCATTTTCAGGAAATGATTATTTTATTATTAACCTTCCATTAACCATAGTTTTGAATCTTCCAAAATAAAGATTTATCCTTCTGTCTGAATCTGGATGTTTTGAAACCAGAAAAGACATTAACCCATCATTAACCTTCTGTTAACCGTATTTTTTCCAGTCAATATGGAATTTTGTCCCCATAGAACAGAACAGCAGTTTTTGTTGGAAAGGATAAAAAAATAACCATGTATAAAATTCTTTTTCTTTTGTGTTTTCCCATTTTGATTCTTGCCCAGAAACAAAAAGCTGGAGGAACAGTGGTGAATACTGAAAACGAAAAGCTCTCATCTGTAAAAGTGAAAGTGTATAATACTCAGGATAAATTAATTAAAGAATTAGAAACGGATGACAATGGGAAATTTGTACTGGAGGATATTGCAGAGGAATATATAAAGCTGGTCATTAAAAATCAGGGATATTCTTTATTTGAGAAAAAAGTGGATTTAAAAGAGTTTGAACCTCTGAACATTGTTCTTAAAAAAGAATCTCAGGAAATAGAAGGAGTAGTCATGACGAAACGTAAACCTTTGGTGAAAAGAAAGGTAGACCGTCTTGAATTTAATGTGGAAAACAGTAATATTTCCTCACTCAATGCCTGGGAAATTCTAAAAAATACACCCAGTGTTACTATTAACAACAGTGTATTGAGTGTAAAGGGAAGTACCGGAATTCTGGTGACGATTAATGATAAAAAAGTAATGCTGACAGGGGATGAGCTTAAAAATCTTCTGGAAAATACACAGGGAGATGAAGTGAAATCTGTAGAAGTGATTACCAATCCGCCTGCCAAATATGAAGCTTCAGGAAGCGCAGTACTGAATATCGTTCTGAAAAAGAATAAAATTGAAGGCTACCGTGGTATTCTTTCATCCAAATATGTGCAGACACAATATGCGAAGGGTGTATTTGGTCTCTCTCAATATTATAAAAAAGATAAACTTTCCTTAATGGGAAGCTATTATAAAGGGCTGGGAACGTACTACCGGGAAGGAACAGATTATGTAAACTATCCGGAAAGCCAAACCCGATGGGTAAGTACGATGAACAGGAAGGATAAAAACAATAACCAGAATACCCTGAATTTTAATGCGGAATATGAACTGGACAGTTTAACCAATCTAAGCCTCAACTACTCAGGGTATTTTTCTCCAAAGTCCTTCGGAACTTATAATGTTCCTACATTGATCTATAACCAGCAGGATATAGTGGAATCTGATTATACAACAATCAATGATCACCGTTCCCGTTCCATCAATAACTCGGTAAGTTTTCAGATAGATCGCAAGCTGAATAAGAAAAGCAGTCTTTCATGGATCAATTATTTTACCGGAAATAATGTGGATAAATACCAAAATGTAATTACATACTTAAACTTTGCAGGACAGCCACCGAAAGAAGATAATTTCCTCACTCAGAATAAAGCGGATGTTCAGCTGTATTCTACCCAATTCGATTATCAGTGGAAAGATGATAGGCTTGAACTTGAATCCGGTACAAAATATAGTTTTGTAAAGACAAGCAGTCAGCTTGATTTTTCAGATAATGAGAACGGAGCATTACAATACAGGCCGGAAAAAAGCAGTGTTTTTGATTATAAAGAACACAATTTTGCCCTATATTCTTCGTTAGCCTACAATGTCGGGAAATGGAGCTTCAAAGGTGGACTTCGTGCGGAAATGACAAATCTTGAAGGGGTGGTTTCAGAACCTCATGAATTGAATAAAAGTAACTATTGGAAATTCTTTCCCACTTTTTATGCACAATATACCACAGAAAACAAACAGGAATTTGGGTTCTCCTATGGGAAAAGAATCAGCAGACCTTCCTATTCATGGTTGAATCCTGCAAAATCTTATTATAATCTTTTTTCCTATTATCAGGGAGATCCAAAATTAAAAGCTACAATTACTCATAATCTCAATCTTACTTATTCCTGGAAAGACTGGAATCTGGATTTGTATTACAGAAAAGAAATATATCCTTCCATGGAAATCTCCTATCAGGAACCAAGTACCAACAGTTTAATTTATTATTTTACCAATATTGAGAAAGGAGAAGCTTTTGGAGTAAGCTTGTACAAAAATTTCCAGGTGAAATCCTGGTGGAATATTATCCTTTCTGAAAATCTTGAGCATAATGAAAATTATTTCAAAGGAATTGATGGAATGTTGTATAAAAATAAAGTCTGGAACTGGGTATCTAACATCTCAACAAGCTTTACGCTGGATAAAAGCAGCGACTGGAAAATGGAAATGGGACACCGTTACTATTCTCCAGGCATACAGGGAACTTTCAGAATATCTTCTTTATGGTCAGCCTATTTTGTAATGAATAGAAAATTCTTTAGTAAAAAACTGGAAGCCAGCCTTATTTTTAGCGATATTTTCAGATCTACAGAGCAGAAAGTCAGTACAAAATATGCAAATCAGGATAATTATTTTCTTGATTATACCGATACTCAGGGAGTAACATTTTCATTGAAATTCAACTTTGGAAATCAATCGGTTAAAAATGCAAAAACAATTAAGAAGACCGCTGAACAGGATCGATTGTAGAATATTTTAATGTAAAAGTTTATTACAGTGAAATATTATCGCGAAAGAATAATCGTCTGATGGTACATTTTCGCTATTTTTGATGCTTATCTTTAAAAAGATTGCTATGAAGAAAATTTTTTCCGGAATGCTGATTGCAGTTTGTTTACTGCAATTGTCAGCTCAGGAATTGTATATGCCGAGGAATATCAAAAAAGCGTACGAGAGAGGAACACGTGATATCTCCGGAGCGCCAGGAAAAAACTACTGGCAGAATAAAGGAGTTTATAATGTAGAGGTGAAAGTAGATGCTGCTACAAAAATAGTTTCCGGAAAAGAAACTATTGTTTATACCAACAACAGCCCGGATAATCTGAATGAACTGGCTATACGATTTGTGAATAACCTTCACAAACCACAGTCGCCAAGATCAGGATTTGTATCCAAAGATTTCCTTTCATCCGGACTGAAAATTAAATCCTTTACTGTAAACAACATAAAATATGAGATCAACAGTGATGACTGGAGTACTGTTGAAAAAGTACAATTAAAATCTGCTTTAAAATCTAAATCAAAAGCTGAGGTTAAAATAGAGTGGGAATATCCATTGTCAGTTCAGAGTGGAAGAGAAGGGCAGATTGATCCTGAAACATTCTATGTGGCATACTCTTTTCCAAGAATTTCCGTGTATGATGATTATAATGGATGGGATATGCTTCAGCACTCAGACAGACAGGAATTTTACAATGATTTCAATGATTACAGTTTTGCCATCACTGCACCAAAAAATTATGTAGTTTGGGCAACCGGAGATTTTCTGAACCCGGAAGCTGTTCTTCAGCCGGAATATTTAAAAAGGTATAAAGCTTCCCTGAAAAGTGATAAGCTGATGCATATTGCCACAGAGCAGGAAATGAAGTCCGGAAAAGTAACCAAGCAGAACAAGTGGAATATCTGGAAATTTAAAGCAAATCATATTACAGATTTCTGTTTTGCAATGAGTAACCATTATGTGTGGGATGCTGCCAGTGTTGAGTTAAAAACAAAAAGAGCCAGCGTTCAGGCAGGATATAAAAACGGAGCGAAAGATTTTGAACATTATGTAGACTGGATGCGCTATAATCTGGATTGGTTTTCAAAAAACTGGCCGGGTGTAGAATATCCTTACAATGTAATGACGGCTATTCAGGGATATGCAGATATGGAATATCCTATGATGATTAATGATACCAGTATTCCTGATGATCTTAATGATGCCAGGTTGACGGCAGATCATGAAATTGCCCATACTTATTTCCCTTTCTATATGGGAATCAATGAAACAAGATATGCATTTATGGATGAAGGCTGGGCAACCACGCTGGAATATCTTATAGGAATTGATGAAAAAGGTGAGGCTGCAGCTAAAGAATTTTATAAAAACTTCCGTGTTAAAAAATGGATCAATGATCCTTCTGCTGAGCAGGATCAACCAGTGATCACGATGAGTACGCAGGTAAGTGGCGCCGGATACGGAAACAACTCTTATGTAAAATCATCATTGTCTTATCTGGCTTTGAAAGATTATTTGGGAGATGAACTCTTCAAAAAAGCATTGCACCATTATATGGACAACTGGAAGGGAAAACATCCTGTTCCATGGGATTATTTTAATTCTATGAATACAGGATCAGGAAAAAATCTGAACTGGTTCTTCCAGAATTGGTTTTATACCAATAATTATATTGACTTAAAAGTAACAGGAGCATCCCAGATGAATGACATGCTTACCATAAACGTTGCAAATGTAGGAGGTTTTGCCATTCCGTTTGATGCTATATTGTCTTATGATGATGGAACTACGGAGAAAATTCATTTTTCTCCTTCAGTTTGGGAAAAAGATCAGAAACTGACTGATCTGGTGATTCCTATTAAAAAGAAAGTAAAATCTGTACAGCTGGATGGAGATATCTTTATGGATTATACTCCGGATGATAATCGTAAAAAGTTATAAAAAAAAGCCTTCAGAATACGAAGGCTTTTTTTGTTTTTAGAAATAGGCAGTTAATCTTAAGCCTAATGTAATATAACTGATTTTTTCTTTAGCAATCAGGTTGTTCAGTTCCTGATCCAGTTCTTCACTTTCCTTGATCTCATCGCTGAAGGAATATTGAATTGTGGAGTTGATCTTATTATAATCTGTATAGAAAGTAAGGCCTAATCCCGGATTGAACTTGTAGGTCATGGAAGCCCCTGTATTCCAGCGGAAAGCCGGTCTGGGTTTGTATCTGGCGATCTGAAGTTCGTTGTTGGGAGCATCAATATCGTTTCCTTTTAAAAATACTTTTCCACTTGCTGTTGCA
This sequence comes from Chryseobacterium sp. SG20098, assembly GCF_031844745.1. Taxonomy (NCBI): domain Bacteria; kingdom Pseudomonadati; phylum Bacteroidota; class Flavobacteriia; order Flavobacteriales; family Weeksellaceae; genus Chryseobacterium; species Chryseobacterium sp. SG20098. Next base: position 3,947,105 of record NZ_CP134622.1, read on the forward strand.
GCATATCCTCCGGTTACCTTTAAAGTAAGCTGCCATTTTTTTGATAGTTCATGAGAAAAATAAGGTCCGATGCCTGCAGAAAGAAATCCCATAGATTGTGTTTTGATTTCGTGATTGCCAAAATCCTGTTCGTCATCAAATGTTATTCTTTGGGATTTAATAGGGAAGCTGCTGAAGGATACATCGGCACCCACACCCCATTTTTTTGAAAAGAAGTAAGCACCTTCCAGTCCTCCCTCGAAACCAATTTGTTTTTTATCATCCAGTTCAGATTCCTTCAGGAAATTGGTGGTTCCTAAAGCAGTTCCCATTTTCAGTGCAAGAAAAGACGGGTAATCATTTCCCTGTATTCTTGATAAGATGCTTAAATTATCTCCTTTGTTCTTATAAATTTTATCAATAAAGAAATATCCCAGTTCTGTTGATATAATCCCGATACCCGCACCAGCCAGAATATCCGGAACCCAGTGTCTGTTATTTAAATTTCGTCCAAGTCCCGTAAGAGTTGCAGAACCATAGCCCGCAATACTGTAGGCTGGATTTACCAAACCATATTCTTTATGCAGAAAACTGGCATTGGTAAAAGCCATTGCCGCATGTCCTGATGGAAAAGAGTTGTTTTTGGATCCATCCGGACGTTCTACTTTTGTTGTGTATTTAATGGAATTAACTAAAATGGCCATGATGGCTAAACTTGTACCATAAGATAAAGTTGCTCTTCCTATATTGTTACGCCCCTTTATACCTGCTAGTTTCAACCCGTAAACAGCTACAGCAGGAGCATATTGCAGATAATCATCATATTTCACTTTGAAGTTGGGAAGATAGCGGTTTCTTACTTCACGTATATTTTCTTTTTCTCCCCATGTTGCAGCAGCAGCAGTAAAAAGAATAGCTGGAGCTACAGATTTTTTTACCCATTCTTTTTGAAAAAAAGGAGTTTTCTCCTGAATAGAATATCCTGAATTGATAATTGCCAGATCTTCTTTGAGATTTCTGGATGGGATGGTATCCAGCAGTGTTTTAATTTTGATCGTATCCTGAGCTTTAATAAAGTATAAATGCAATAGTATTCCTGATGCTAATGCTATTTTTTTCATCTTAGTGGTGTTGAAATTTAAATCGTATAAAAATATAAAAAAAATCTATCCCAAAAATTGAGATAGACTATTTTAATATTTTTATAATTTTCTAATCGAGGTTGTTGGTTATCTTAATCCAGCTCTTGGCCCTGATGCGGATACTACAGCCTGCATTCTTGTTTTTTGATTCGCAGAGAACATATACATAGATTTGTCATCCACATAATCCATATAGTTCATGAACATCTGAGAACGGCTTACCCCTCCGCAAACTCTGTTTAGAGGATAGGTCGGATTTCCATAGTTAGGACCAGGAGAGGTAGGAGTGTCATTAGAGTAATCTGTCTGACAACCCGCATCGGATGATCCCCAAAGGTGAGGAAGATTCAGATAATGTCCTACTTCATGCGTTACTGTTCTTCCTAAATTGAATGGAGCAGATGCACCTGTTTTTCCGATATACTGATATCCAATTACAAGACCATCATACCATTGCCCGGCATTTTCAGGATAATAAGCGTAGCCTAGAGTTCCAGGTTGGTTGTTTTCGTCAAGAATTGAATTAACAACCCAGATATTCATGTTTTTATTTACATCAGTAGCATCAATACCTCCAGTACTGGCTTTTTTCATTTGTTCCAGATCAGATCTCCAACCTGTCTTCGTGCTCTGCTTACGGTTGGTAGCTACTAATTTGAAACGGATTTTTACATCACCTGCTGCTGAAGGTTGGAATGCAGAAGGGATTTTCGTGATATCAGAATTAGTAGCACCATAATCGGCATTAAGGACTGCAATTTGTTCTGCAATTCTTGCATCGGAAACATTTTGAGCAGAAGTGTTGTAAATTACGTTAAAAACAACAGGGATCTCAACAGTTCCGTCTGCAAGAACTTTTCCCACTTTAAGATTTTCTGCAAATTTTTCAGTACTGAATTCAATATCAGCCATTTTTTGTTTTAATGCAGGGTTTTTCAGAAGCATTGCCTGTCTGATTTCTTCTGATGGACAACCTCTTTTAAGAGCACTCGGAACAATGTTTTCCTGATCCGGAGAAGTCTCATTTTGGTTGGTTAAGCTGTCGTTGTTGCATGCCGACATAAGGCCCAGAATCAGGGCTCCAAATAAGAATTTTTTCATATCGTTATAATATAATTTGGTTGAGGGCGTGAAATTATATCATTTGAAATTAATATGCAAATTATTTTCACAAATATTTAACAAATAAACAATCTTTGGTTGATTTATTTGAATTAAAATCAATTGAATTATTAATGTATTGAATTTTAGCTAAAATCTATTATTTGTTTTATATTTCACATTCAAGTGTATTTTAATGGTAAATAATTTTATCGTTTTTATGTTTTTTGTAGAATGTTTTTTATAATAAATCCGACTGATACAGGTTTTAAAAACAAGAAACCATTGATTTTAGTATTTTTCATTTGAGGACGGATAGAAAAAAAATCTGTCTCAAACTTGAGACAGATTGTAAATATGCAAAAAGATTTTATTTTTAATACACTCTTAAGCCGGATCTTGCTCCAGAAGAAGCTACTACAGATTGCATTCTTGTTTTTTGTCCTGCAGAGAACATAAACATAGCTGCGTCATCCACATAATCCATGTAGTTCATAAACATTACAGATCTTTGTACACCGCTACAGGTATTGTATAGCGGGTAAGAAGGTTTTCCATAATTAGCAGTAGTTTGTGTAGGTGTATCACTTACCTGGTCGTTTCCACAATTGGCATCACCCCAGATATGTCTTAAGTTCAGATAGTGACCTACTTCATGTGTTGCAGTTCTTCCCAGGTTGAAAGGAGAAGAAGCTCCGGTTTTTCCAAAATATGGAGCGGCTATTACAACACCATCATTCCATAAACCTGCAGATTCAGGGAAAGTGGCATATCCGAGAATAGTGCGTCCCTGGCTGGTCATTTTGCCCACAACCCATAAGTTTAAATAATTGGTAGGGTTAGTAGCATCAATTCCTCCTTTAGAGGCTTTTTTCATATCATCATTAGTTGCCCAGCTTGTTTTTGAAGTGGATTTTCTAACGGTGTTTACCAGTCTGAATTTTACTTTTGTATCACCAGAACTTACGGGTTGGAATTCGGTTGGAATTTTATTAATATCACTGTTCGTACCTGCATAGTCTGCGTTCAATACTGCAATTTGCTCTGCAATTCTTGCATCAGAAACGTTTTCAGCTGTAGTTTTGTAGATAACATTTACGACAACAGGGATTTCTACAGTACCATCAGCAAGAACTTTTCCGAATTTCACATCATTGGCGAATTTTTCTGTATTGCTTTCTAATGCCGCAAATCTTTGTTGAAGTTCAGGGCTTTTTTTCAATGCTTCTTGTCTGATCTCCTCAGAAGCACAGCCTCTTTGAGCTAAACCTGCAAGAGTTGCAGCTTCGTCGGTTTTGTTTTCATTTTGATTGGTAATGCTGTCATTGTTACATGCAGCCATTACAGTGAGCATAAAAGCTCCAAATAATAGTTTTTTCATATCAAAATCATTTAGGTTGAGAATGTGAAATTATATTATTTAAAATTAATATGCAAATGATTTTCTTTTTTATTTGTGATTTCGTTAAATATTGTTGAGTGTTGTTGGTTTTAATTTAATGTTTTTTGAAATGTATTGAATTTTAATTAATTTGAAACAGTATGCTAATATGATCTTAGTTTTAATTATTTTATAAGAATGCTTTTCGTTTAAATTTGCTTTTGAAAGAATTTTTTTATGGTAGAGTCTAATTTGCGAAACCATTTTTAATGGCAAAAACGGCAAGCCCTACACGGGTTTTAAGATCCAGCTTTTCACATAGCTGATCACGATAACTTTCTACTGTTCTTGGGCTGCAGCACATTCTATCTGCAATTTCTTTATAACTGAGTTCAGTGACTGTATATTTCAGGAATTCTTTTTCTCTGTCCGAAATTCTTATTGCGATCTCAGATTCTGTCTCCTTGTTAAGATTGGAGAATATGATCTTTGAAGCCCAGTCCGGATAAAAAAAGCCATCACTATTGAGACGGGTAAGTGCAGTTTCAAGATCTCTTGGATGGGTGTTTTTTAGCAGATAACCTTTGGCACCGCTCCTAATCATCTTAATCACACTATTGTCATCTCCCTGCATGCTGAGAGCCATGATTTTAATATCAGGATGATTTTTGCTAAGCCAGGCTGCGGTTTCAAAACCGTCCATAATAGGCATGCTGATATCCAAAAGAATAATATCAGGAATGGTATTGCCCTCTTCGAATTTCTGGATAAGATCTTTCCCGTTTTCACTTACATAGATTACTTCAAATTCACTGAAGTTACCAATAATTCCTTCCAGAGCTTTTGCAATAAGTATATGGTCGTCAACAATGACAATAGATTTTTTCATGACTGTTTTTTTAAAATAATATTGATTTGTGTTCCTGCATTTTCCTGGCTTTCCATACAGAAACTTGCTCCTATGATTTCAGCTCTGTTTTTCATATTCGTGAGTCCTATTCCGTTGGACTTGATCTGTGAGGTGTCAAACCCGATTCCATCATCACGAATGTCAAGCTCCCAAAGAGTATCTTCTGAAGTATTCAGGTTTATAAAAATATTTTTACAATGGGAATGTTTTATACTGTTTTGAATAAATTCCTGAGTAATCCTTAGTAAAACATTTTTATGAACAAAGCCCAGATCCAGTTGTTTGAAATTGTGTTCAAAACTCACATGACATTTTTTGAAGGAATTGGTGTTATCCACTTCTTCCTGTATCAAAGTTACAATTTCCTTCTGGTTGATATTATCATCTGTCAATGTTTTTGACAAGCTTCTAAGATCCTGCAGAGATTGATTAATAATCTGTGAAACCTGATCAATTCTTTCACTTGCTTCAGAAACTTTGTTTTCATAAAGCATCTGTTGTACATACAGACTTACGAGGGTAAGTTTCTGGCCGATATTGTCATGCAGTTCCCGACCAATCTGCTGCATGGTGGCTTGTTGTATTTCCAATTGGGTAGACAGAAGTTCTCTCTGATGAAGTTCATTTTTTCTTTCAATTTCATTCAGATGCTCCTTTTTGCGTTGTTTGTAACTTCTGATATAAATTAATACCGCTGTTACAAACATTACAAAAAGTAAATTGAATAGAATGATAACAATTAAGAGCTCTGTTTTCCCCATATGAAAGAACTTGCAAATAAAATATACATGACCACACCTGACATTAGAAAATAACTAAAATAAATATCCCAGATTTCCATATAATTCAACAGAATTGAATAAAATGCCATAAAAGGTAGCGTTCCTATATAAGAAAGTGTTATACCTAAATTAATATAAAACATTCTGTTTTTATTAAAGTGAAGAATATCCTGGGAGTTAATTTGTTTGTAGTATTCCATCACTACCAAAAGCATTAAGATGAGGCATCCAAAAGTATAGTTAAAAGCAAATACAATTTTATTGCCCGAAAAATACAATTCATTGGGAATAAATGAAAGAAGATAAAGGATGGATAATCCGTAAAAAAGCTTTGGCTTTCCTAAGGATTTGGCTGCATATAACCAGTAAAAAAAAATAAACTGGATAGGCATTAAAAAATAATTATAAAAATAGGCTTTAGAAAAATAAGCAAATTTTCCCCATCTGCCATATGCTTCACTAAGAAAGATAAAAACTAAGAAAAATACAAAAAATTTCCAATATTCTTTTCTTATACGATTGTAATACAAAAGGCCAACAAACGCAGCAAGTCCCTCAGCCCAAAGCATGCTTTTGCTTGCAAACTCTTGGAAATCCGTCATGTATTTGTTATTTAATTATTAATATAATTCACCAAACGAGTTCTTGGGAGGCGTTAGTTGTCCATTATTTTCTCCAAGACCTGTATCATCATCTTCTTCTCCTCCAATACCTTTGGCAGATCGTGCATTTAATGCTAAAGGTTTGCCATCGATATCTGGAGATTGATTGAAATCGTAATCATGAAACTCTCCTGTTTCATCAGCTTTTTTTAACGTCGGAATCATTACTAATGTATGCTTTCCTGCATATTCGGTAGGAACAGGGTGAGAGTCCATTATAGACCAGTTGTCTTCTTTTGGATAAGCAGCATAATAAAATCTTATTCCTAAATCTTCCGTAGATACATCCGGATTCACTTTTGCAGCTTCAGCTTCAATAGTAGCAATGAAATTTTTTAATTTCGGAAGGTCAAACCAGATGGAATGAGCATCTTGTGTCCCTAAAGCAGTGTTAATAACATTTAGATGATTTTGACGGTAGTTGTCAATCAGAGCCTGGATAAGGCTTTTTGACATAGTGCCAGGCTGTAATGGGTTGTTTGATTCTGTATTCATAGCTTAGTGGTTTACGGTAAAACTCAATTAATATGCAAATCTCGTAAAAAATATTATAGAAAATGTATTTGCTAATTGGGAATTACACTGTTATTTTTACCGTGTTTTTACGGATTGTATGTAAAGAATACAGCTTTCATGCGATTGAAATCTGTATGGATGTTACAAAAAAAACGGAGAAAATACCTTTCTCCGCCTATTCTTTAAATGCATGGATACTTTCTCCAATCCCTGCAAATGTATCCTGATGTACAACATAAATTGACCGGACAATTCATATTTTCATCACACATAATGATAGGAGTGATAAGACCGCCATCAATTTTCTTCAAATCATTTCTTTTTAGCTTTTTCATACTGATTCTGTTTTAGTTATTAGTATAGTAAAGATAAGTTTATTTCACTTAATTAGGATAAAAAGTGAAAAAAATAAGTGCTGCAGAGTATTCTGCAGCACTTATTCACAAAAATAATGTATATGAAAAAAACTATTTTATTGTTCGGTAGGTCGGAAAACTAATCCTGTTTCTACAAAATAATCAAGCGTAATTCTGTCTCCGTCATTCACATTTCCGGCAAGAATCTCTTTAGATAATTTGTTTAGAACTTCCTGTTGGATTACTCTTTTCAATGGTCTTGCTCCGAAAGCAGGATCATAACCTTTATCCATCAGATAATCTACCGCATCCTGAGTGAAAGTCATAATGATGTTTCGTTTAGACAACATTTCATTAAACCCTCTCAGCTGATACTGAACAATTTTTCCGATTTCTTTTTTTCTTAGAGGTTGGAAAAGTACAATTTCATCAATTCTGTTCAGGAATTCCGGACGCAGGGTCTGTTTTAAAAGATCAAAAACTTCATCTTTTGTTTTATCCACAATTTCATCCTGATTTTCCTCTGTAAGGTTTTCAAAATTCTCCTGAATCAGGTGTGAACCTAAATTAGAAGTCATGATGATGATAGAATTTTTAAAATTCACTACCCGCCCCTTATTATCCGTCAGACGTCCATCATCCAGAACCTGAAGCAATGTGTTGAAAACATCAGGGTGTGCTTTTTCAATCTCGTCTAAAAGCACTACGGAATAAGGTCTCCTTCTTACTGCCTCAGTCAATTGTCCACCTTCGTCATAACCTACGTATCCTGGAGGCGCTCCTACCAATCTCGACACACTGTGACGTTCCTGATACTCACTCATATCAATTCTGGTCATATTGTTTTCATCATCGAATAAGAACTCTGCCAGTGCTTTTGCCAGCTCGGTTTTACCGACTCCGGTTGTTCCCAGGAATAAGAAAGATCCAATTGGCTTTTTATCATCACTTAAACCGGCTCTGTTTCTTCTGATCGCATCAGCAACTGCCTGAATAGCTTCATCCTGTCCTACAACTCTGTGGTGTAGCTCAGTTTCAAGATTCAATAACTTATCTCTTTCTGATTGTAGCAATTTGGTGACAGGAATACCTGTCCATTTCGCAATCACTTCAGAGATATTTTCAGCAGTAACTTCTTCTTTGATCAGCTCATTCTGATGATTCTGCATTTCAAGTTCAACCTTGGTAAGTTCTTCCTCTTTTTCACGAAGCTTTCCGTATTGGATCTCCGCTACTTTTGCATAATCTCCGGCTCTGGAAGCTCTTTCCGCTTCGTGTTTCAGAGATTCTATATCTTTTTTGATCTGGGTAAGATCTTCACTTTTCTGTTTTTCTTTCAGCCATTTGGCATTGATCTCATTTCTCTGTTCGGATATTTTTGCAATATCTTCCTTAAGGTGATCAATCTTGGTCTGGTTGCCTTCTCTTGAAATAGCAGCAAGCTCAATTTCCATCTGCATGAGTTTTCTGTCCAGAACGTCCAGCTCTTCCGGCTTGGAATTGATTTCCATTCTCAGTTTTGCAGAAGCTTCATCAATAAGGTCAATCGCTTTATCGGGTAAAAAACGGTCTGAAATGTATCTTTGAGACATTTCCACCGCAGCAATAATTGCCTCGTCTTTGATTCTTACTTTGTGGTGCGCTTCATATTTATCTTTAATCCCACGAAGGATGGAAATTGCAGATTCAGTATCCGGTTCTTCCACCATTACTTTCTGGAAACGTCTTTCCAACGCTTTATCTTTTTCAAAATACTTTTGGTATTCATTCAATGTAGTGGCACCAATCGCTCTTAATTCTCCTCTTGCCAGAGCAGGTTTCAGAATGTTGGCTGCATCCATTGCTCCTTCACCACCTCCGGCTCCTACCAAAGTGTGGATCTCATCAATGAAAAGAATAATCTGTCCATCAGACTTAATTACCTCATTCACAACGGATTTTAAACGCTCTTCAAATTCACCTTTATATTTTGCTCCGGCGATCAAAGCTCCCATATCCAACGAGAATAAAGTTTTATCCATCAGGTTTTCAGGAACGTCACCACTGATAATTCTATGGGCAATTCCTTCCGCGATCGCTGTTTTACCCACACCCGGTTCTCCAATAAGGATGGGGTTGTTTTTGGTTCTTCTGGAAAGGATTTGTAAAACCCTTCTGATCTCTTCATCACGCCCGATCACCGGATCCAGTTTGCCCTCTGCTGCCAACTCGTTGAAGTTTTTAGCATACTTATTTAAGGATTGATAAGTTTCCTCTGAACTGGCAGAAGTTGCTTTGCTTCCTTTTCTTAATTCTTTGATAGCACCTTCCAAAAGATTTTTGGTCACACCCATATCTTTCAGCATTTTTGATACTTCAGAAGTGGTTTCCAAAAGGGATAACCATAAATGTTCAATCGTTACATATTCATCACCCATTTTCTTAGCGATGTTGGGTGCATCCAGCAATACTTTGTTGGCAGATTGTGATAGATAAATGTTTCCTCCTTGTACTTTTGGAAGTTTTTCTAAATTTTCACGGTTGCGCTCTCTTACTAAATTAGCATCTGCTTCAGATTTTTTTAATAAGAAAGGTGATATATTTTCATCTACCTGGAAGATTCCTTCAAGAAGATGTTGAGGTTCGATACTTTGATTGCCCAGTTCCATAGCAACCTGTTGTGCTGCCTGGATGGCTTCCTGTGATTTTACGGTATATTGGTTTAAGTTCATATTTTTATATATTTTTGGTAATGGTTTGTTTAAAGTTTAGTTTTTAAAAACATCAAGAAACCAAATTCTGAGGCTTAGTTTCTTAATGCCATCAATTATTTAATCATTTATTCGATGACTGTATCGCAAAAACTATTCAATTATTAAATTTACAAAAAAATAGGACAAATTTTCCGGATATTGTATTTTTAACGGAAATTTAACTTGACAGAATTTCCGATTTCGTAATTATTTCTTGGAAATCCATGAACAAAAAGTCATAGTAACAGAAAATAACTAAAGCTTGAGACTCTAGGCGATGGGTCTTTTTTCTTTTTATGCTCAAAAAATGAACAGTTTAATTCAGAATAATTACTTTTGCATTTTACCAGATGGAACTAAAAGAAAAACAGAGAAAAATATTAGAAGTAGCCGTAGAACTTTTCAAAGAGAAAGGGTATATGGGGAGCTCAGTAAGAGACCTGGCTACGAAACTCAATATCAAAGCAGCATCACTGTATGCACATATCCGTTCAAAGGAAGAAATTCTGGAATGGATTTGTTTCGGTATTGCCCAGGAGTTTTTCGATGAACTTCAGGAAGTAAAAAATACCAATATCGCTCCCAGAGAAAAACTGAATCTCTTATTGGATAAACACTTATCTGTTGTTCTTAAAAATCGTGATGTTACCCATATCTATTCCAATGAATGGAAACATCTTGAAGAAAGGCTTCCCGAATTTGTAGAATTAAGGAAAAACTACCAGCAGGAAGTAGAAGAACTGATTTCTGAGATCTACAAAGCAGAAAACTGGGAACTGAAATCACCATCATTTACCACCAGATTTATCCTTCATACTTTAAATAATTCCTATTTCTGGTTCAAAAGAAGCAGCGATTCTACGGATGAAATTACCGAAGAAATCAGAGAGAAAATTCTTTTCGGCCTGCTTGGAAACCAGAAAAAATAAGCACTCCGTTTGTCATTGACTACGTCGAATCTTCGATTTCTGACGAAGGATGAATTTCGTACCAAATGATCAGATTAAAGATTCTTCGCTACACTTCGTTCCGCTCAGAATGACCATTGGACATAATTTTAACCGTCTTTCTTATTTAGAATCATTCAAAATATGACAAAAGTCATAAAAATTTTGCTAGCTTCCGAAATCTTTTTAAATTTACACCTAACAAATGTTAGTTAGTTTTATGGATTTTTCAGTTGAATATCTGGAGCTGGGTCAGTTGAGACAGCTTCAATCCGGCCGGTTGATCAGCCTGATCAGCTATTTGGGAGAGAAGTCGGAATTTTATAAAAAGAAATTTGATGAATTGCAAATATCTCCACAGGATATAAGGTCGATTGAGGATATCGCTAAACTTCCTATTACTTACAAACAGGATTTAAGAGATAACTATCCGTTCGGACTATTTGCCGTTCCTAAAAATGAGCTTCAGCGTATACACTGCTCAAGCGGAACAACAGGAAAACCGACTGTGGTAGGGTATACCAAAGAAGATGTAGATATTTTCAGTGAAGTGGTGGCAAGATCTTTACATGCTGCTGGAGCAAGACCGGGAATGCAATTGCACAATGCTTATGGCTACGGAATTTTTACAGGAGGTTTAGGCCTTCATTACGGAGCCGAGATGTTGGGGATGAGTGTTCTTCCTATTTCCGGAGGGATGACGGCAAGACAGGTAGACCTGATTATAGATTTCAAACCTGAAGTGATCTGTTGTTCACCGTCATACGCTTTAACGATTGCGGATGAATTTGCCAGAAGAGGAATTACTGCAGAAGAGATCAGTCTCAAATATGCTGTGTTAGGCTCAGAGCCATGGACGGAAATTATCAGAGGCCATATTGAAGAAAAATTAGGCGTTCATGCAACCAATATCTATGGATTAAGTGAAATTATCGGTCCCGGAGTTTCCATGGAGGATTTTGAAGAGAAGGGAGGCGCTTATATCTGGGAAGATCATTTTTATCCGGAAATTTTAGATCCGGTGACCAAACAGCCGGTTCCTTTCGGAGAAGAAGGAGTATTGGTGATTACCACTTTAACCAAAAAAGCAATGCCGCTTTTACGTTACTGGACAAATGATATCACAAGTCTTTACTACGATGAAAATGCCAAAAGAACCATGGTAAAAATGAAACCCATTGTCGGGAGAGCAGATGATATGCTGATCGTAAGAGGAGTCAATGTTTATCCAAGTCAGATTGAAGATGCTTTTTCTTATGTAAAAGGAGTGGTTCCAAACTACTATCTTACGCCTGTAGAGAAAGAACATATGTGTATTGCTTTGGATATTGATGTTGAAATCGATGATGAATTGGTAAAATCTCAAAAAATAGAATCAAATACCGATGATTATTTTAATTTTGTCGGCAACTTTGGGAAAAATATAGAAAACGAAATAAAAAAGAGAGTAGGAATCACTACGAAAGTAAAAGTTCATGCTCAGGACAGCCTGCCAAAGTGCGAAGGTGGAAAAATTAATAGAATACTTAAAAAATAATGAATTCATTTTATAAACTTAAAACAGTTAAAGTTCAGAAAGATACTTCCGAAGCAGTGAATGTGGCGGTAGAAATTCCTGAAGAACTGAAAGATAAGTTCAGGTTCAAGCAGGGACAATATCTGAATTTCCGAATGATGATCAACGGAAATGAAGAAAGACGTTCTTACTCTATCTGTAATGCTCCAAGTGAAAAAGGCAACACGCTGGAAGTATTGGTGAAATTGCTGGAAGGCGGAAAGGTGTCAGGGTATTTCAATGAACACCTTCACATGGATGAAGTGTTGGAAGTAATGCCTCCGATGGGTGGTTTCAATACTTCATATCACCCAAGCAATGTAAAAACTTACGTTGGCCTGGCTGCAGGAAGCGGAATTACGCCTGTATTATCCAATATTAAAGAAAGCCTTTATCAGGAACCTAACAGTAACGCTTATCTGTTTTACAGTAACAGAAGCATGAATCATGTTTTAAGAAAGGCAGAGATTGATAAACTTGTAGAGCACTTCAACGGAAGACTTAAAGTGATTTACCTGGTAAGCCGTGAGAAACACGAGGACCCTGTTTTTGAAGGAAGAATTTCGTCAGAAAAATTAGAGCAGCTGTTTGAAAGATATACAGATATTGATGTAAAAGAAGCTACTTATTTTATTTGCGGACCTTCAGAAATGATTAAAGGGATTGCAGACTATCTGAAAAAAGATAAAAAAGTACCTGCTATTCAGGTTTTATTTGAATATTTCACCGCTCCGGATGAAGAAAATACGGAGGAAATGAGCGATGAATTCAAAGCCATTGCCAATATTGAAAGTATGGTAACGGTTATCATTGATGATGATGAATATTCGTTCCACCTTAATTCTAAAAAAGAGAGTATCTTAGATAAAGCATTGAAAGACAATCTTCCTGTACCTTTTGCATGTAAAGGAGGTGTTTGTTGTACGTGTAAAGCACAAGTTCTGGAAGGAGAAGTTTTCATGGAGAAAAACTATGCGCTTACCGAAGAAGAAGTAGCCAGAGGCTATGTTCTTACCTGCCAATGTCACCCTACAACGAATGTGGTGATGCTTAATTATGATGTTTAAAAATTAATGTAACAATATAACAATGTATCAATATAACAATCATTGGTAAATTGCTAGACTAATACATTGTTAAATTGAAAAAATTATGGACTTAGAAAAATTTGTTCAATACGTTCACGAAGAAAATAAAGTAGAACCAAAAGATGTAATGCCAGATGATTACAGAAAGCTACTGGTTCGTCAGATTTCACAGCACGCGCATTCTGAAATTGTAGGAATGTTGCCGGAAGCCAACTGGATCTCCAGAGCACCTTCATTGAGAAGAAAAATGGCTCTTTTAGCGAAAGTTCAGGATGAGGCAGGCCACGGCTTATATCTTTATTCTGCTACCGAAACATTAGGAGACGGAAGCATCCGAGCAGACAGAGATGCTACTTATGATGATATGCTGGAAGGAAAAGCAAAATATTCAAGTATTTTCAACTATCCTACCCTAAGCTGGGCTGATATCGGTGCCATCGGTTGGTTAGTAGACGGTGCTGCTATTATGAACCAGGTAATGCTGATGGGGAACTCTTACGGTCCTTATTCAAGAGCGATGGTGAAAATCTGTAAGGAAGAATCTTTCCACCAAAGACAAGGGTATGAGATTCTTATGGCATTGTGCCGTGGAACAAAACAACAGAAAGAAATGGCTCAGGCTTCACTAAACCGTTTCTGGTGGCCGGCTCTGATGATGTTCGGACCTAATGATGACAGCTCACCCAACTCTAAAATCTCTATGAACTACAGAGTAAAAAGAGAAAGTAATGACAGTCTTCGTCAGAGATTTATCGATGTTACCGTTTCTCAGGCTGAATTCTTAGGATTAACCATTCCGGATAAAGATCTGAAATGGAATGAGGAAAGACAGCATTACGATTTCGGAGAACTTCCCTGGGATGAATTCATGGAAATCTTAAAAGGAAACGGTCCTTGCAACAAAAAGCGTATCGAAACGAAGAGAAAAGCTCAAAGAGAGAATGCTTGGGTAAAAGAAGCTGCGGCGGCTTTTGCAGAAAAACAACAAAAAGAAGTAATATAATAATGTAACAATATACCAATGTAGAAATGTAACAATCATTGTCATGCTGAGCTTGTCGAAGCATTTCATTGTTAAGCTGGTACATTGATACATTGTTAAATTAATTTGACTATGGCAAATTTAGATATGTGGGAAGTGTTTATTCAGACTAAACCGGGATTATCTCACAAACACGTTGGAATTGTACAGGCACCAACAGCAGAAATGGCTTTGCAGAACGCAAGAGACGTTTATACAAGAAGAAAAGAAGGAACCTCTGTTTGGGTTGTTCCAAGTAAATATATTGTGACTTCGGAAGGAGTAGATAAAGAAGCATTCTTTGATCCGGCTGATGATAAACTTTACCGTCACCCAACGTTCTACGAGATTCCTAACGACGTAAAAAATATGTAATTAATAAAGACTTCGAGATGTGAGATCTCAGATACTAGACTTTTTTGTCAATCTGAAATCTAGCATCTGAAATCTGAAATCTACTAAACAATGAACCCATTATATAATTATTTATTAAAACTTGCAGACGACAGTTTCATTATGGGACAGCGTTTGTCTGCGTGGTGCGGTGAAGGTCCTTACTTAGAGGAAGATATTGCATTGACAAATATTGCGTTGGATGAACTAGGTCAGGCGAATAACTTTTACGTTTACGCTTCAAGAGTGATTGACAACGGAAAAAGTGAAGATGATATCGCATTTTTAAGATATGAGCATGAATATGTGAATGCCCATTGGGTAGAACTTCCTAATGAAGATTATGCACAGACTATTCTTAAAGTATACGTATTGTCTGTCTATCAGAAACTGATGTATGAAGCATTATCAAACTCTGTTAATGAAGAATTGGCTGCCATTGCTCAAAAATCATTGAAGGAAGTAAGATATCACTATACACACGCTGCATCCTGGATGAAAATCTTTGCTCAGGGAACGGAAGAAAGTCGTGGCCGTTTGGTAAAAGCCATTGAAAATATCTGGGAATATACGAAAGGTCTTTTTGCTAAAACTGAAGGAGAAGATGACCTTGTTGTTTTAAATATTGCTCCCAACTCAGATGCTCTTTACGAAGAATTCCTTGCAATTACCAAGAAAGATTTTGCAGATTTTGGGTTAGAATATCCTGAAAATGCTTTCATGCAGCCAAAATCAAGAACAGGATACCACACAGAGTATTTCGGATATATCCTTTGTGAGCTTCAGTATATGCAGAGAGCGTATCCTGGCTGTACGTGGTAGGAGATTGCAGTTTTGAAAAAGAAATATTTTAAAATGCTGATAATAGTATTGATTATTTTAATCCCAATATCTTACTTTGGAATAATCAATACGCAGGTTAGTTTAAAGTACGAAACCAGTATTCCTGGAGATTGTGTTTCACAGATAACAGGAAGAAATTTATGTAAGGATATAGAACGAGAAAAAGTATTAATTGTTATTGATATTATTGTGATTGTTCTTTTAATGTTGTTTAGAAAAAAAATAATAAGAGATTGAAAAATCCTTTAGAAATATTAGAAATGGTTCCCGATCCGGAAATTCCGGTAATCAATATTGTGGAATTGGGTATTGTAAGAGAAGCGAAAATTACCAGCGAGAACTCTTGTGAAGTAACGATTACGCCAACTTATTCTGCTTGTCCAGCTATGTTTACCATTGAGGAAGACATTATTAAGATCATGAAAGAAAACGGATGGGATGCCAAAGTAGTCACCAAGATGTTTCCGATCTGGACAACAGACTGGATTACTGATGAAGCGAGAGAAAAGCTCCGTGTTTACGGAATCACTCCTCCCGAAAAAGGAGCAGACGAACACCACATCGGAAAACCGAAAAAATGTCCGCGCTGTGGTTCCGAGCATACCAAACAGATCAGCAGATTTGGGTCTACTTTGTGTAAGGCCTCTTATCAATGCTTAGACTGCCTGGAGCCATTTGATTATTTTAAATGTCATTGATGAATAATCAACCCATATACAACAAATTTTACGGCTATGCAAAGCATAACGAAGGAATTGTTAGAATGTTAAATTATTAGACCGTTACATTGATTTATATTGTTAAATTAGTGCGTTGTTAAATAATAAATTAATAAAAACTATGTATACACAACTTGATATTGAAACGCATTTTGACGGAAAGCTGAAAATCGCATATCTTAATCAACCGGAAACGATGAACGCCCTTACAAAACCGGCTTTATCAGATCTTAGAGACTTTGTTAAAGAGTGCAGCGAAGACGAAACGGTAAGATGTGTTGCCATTTCCGGAAGAGGAAGAGCATTCTGCTCAGGTCAGAATCTGGATGAAGCTTTTGTAGTAGGCAAAGAACACCATGATCATGACATCATCAGAAAAATTGTGGTAGACTATTACAATCCATTAGTAATGGAAGTTACCCGTTGCAAAAAACCGGTTATTGCTTTAGTAAACGGTCCTGCAGTAGGAGCTGGAGCAATGTTGGCGTTAATCTCTGACTTCGTTCTAGCGAATGAGAAAGCATATTTTGCTCAGGCATTTTCAAATATCGGTTTGATTCCTGATACAGGAGGAACTTACTTCTTACCGAAACTTCTAGGTAGACAATTAGCCAATTATTTAGCATTTACAGGTAAAAAATTATCTGCAGAGGAATCTAAAGCGCATGGCCTTGTAGCAGAAGTGTTCACTGAAGAAGAATTTGTGCCGAAATCTATGGAAATTCTTGAAAGAATGGCAAACATGCCGACAGCAGCCATCAAGCTTACGAAAAAAGCATTTGCCAATTCTTATAACAACACATTGAAAGAACAGCTTGAACTGGAAGGTGATCTTCAGCAGGAAGCTGCCGAAACAGAAGACTTCATTGAAGGAGTAAACGCCTTTTTACAGAAAAGAAAACCTAATTATAAAGGAAAATAAGAACTAATATAACAATGTACCAATGTAGCAGTTTATCAATGAGATGCCTCGACAAGCTCAGCATGACAATGATTGTTACATTGTTACATTGATACACTGTTACATTATGAAATATGTAGGAATTATCGGTGCCGGAACCATGGGAATCGGCATTGCACAAGTAGCCGCAACGAACGGATGCAAAGTATGGGTTTATGATGCCAACGCAAAACAAGTAGAAACGGCAACGGTAGGTTTGGAAAAAACCTTGACCAAATTGGTTGATAAACAAAAAATTTCGGCAGAGAAAATGACTGAAATTTTAGCTAATATTTCCATTGCTACCGAATTGAAAGATTTCAAAGATTGTGAGCTGATTATAGAAGCCATTATCGAAAACAAAGAGATCAAAACCAAAGTCTTTACAGAACTTGAAAACTATGTTTCTGAAAGTTGTGTTCTCAGTTCCAATACCTCATCTATTTCTATCACCTCTCTGGGTGCAGAACTCAAAAAACCGGAGCGTTTCATCGGAATTCACTTTTTTAATCCGGCTCCATTGATGCCTTTAGTGGAAGTTATTCCATCCTTATTAACAGAAAAAACATTAGCAGAAAAAATTTACAACCTCATGAAAGAATGGGGGAAAACTCCTGTTATTGCCAAAGATATTCCCGGGTTTATCGTCAACAGAATTGCCAGACCTTATTACGGAGAAGGCTTGAGAATTGTTGAAGAAAACATCGCCACACCGGAACAGGTGGATGATGCCATGAAAACATTGGGGAACTTCAAAATGGGACCTTTTGAATTGATGGATCTTATCGGAGTAGATGTCAATTTTGCAGTAACAACTACTGTGTACAAAGATTATTTCTACGATCCGAAATACAAGCCGTCTTTATTACAGCAAAGAATGTCTGAAGCCAAACTTCACGGCAGAAAAACAGGAAAAGGGTTTTATGATTACAGCGAAGGCGCAGAAAAACCTATTCCTCAGAAAGACGATGCTTTATACCAACAAATCTTTTTAAGAATCATTTCCATGTTGATCAATGAGGCTGTTGAAGCGAAAAGATTAGGAGTAGCCAATGACGAAGATATCGAGCTGGCCATGCAGAAAGGCGTCAACTATCCGAAAGGATTATTAAGCTGGGGTAAAGAAATCGGGTATGCAAAAATCTCCGAAACCCTTCAGAGCCTTTACGAAGAATATCAGGAAGAAAGATACAGACAAAGTCCTTTACTTCGTAAATTATAAAATATACCAATGTATCAGTTTATCAATGGAACAATCATTTTATAAACATTGCTAAACTGATAGATTGTTAAATTGCTACATTTAAAAAAATAATGAATATAGATGAATTCAGGGCTGAACTGGAGACCAGACTTTTAATTGAGAAACAGTATTTAACTCAGGAAGCTTCCTCCGTTGATGAGCAGGAAAGACTTGAGCTTTTAGGAAAATTTAATGAAAAATATAAAGAGCTGATCAAAAGATTGGCCAACGAAAATGGAATTGATTTAAATGAACCCTATGCCGCTGAAAACTCATCAGACTCAGAAAACCTTTCATACGGGCAGATTATTCTTGGGAAAACCATGAGTGTTTACGACAGATTATCCGATGAGCTGTATGAAGAAATAATAAACATATAATTAACAGAAATGAATCCAAGACAAGTAGCAGATTATATGTTCAATCAGGATTATTTTTCCCAGTGGATGAATATTAAGATGATTGAAGTAAAAGAAAATTACTGTTTAATAGAAATGCCAATTAAGAAGGACATGCTGAACGGGCTTAAAACAGTTCATGGCGGAGTTACCTTTGCGTTTGCAGACTCTGCGCTGGCATTTTCCTCTAATAATACCGGAGATGCAGCTGTAGCATTGAACTGTATCATCAATTTTACCAAAGCAGGAAAGGAAGGTGATGTTTTCAGAGCAGAAAGTGTTTTGGTCAATGATACGAGGAAAACAGCTGTTTATGACATTCAGATTACCAATCAAAATAAAGAGCTGATTGCAAAATTTGTAGGAACAGTTTACAAAATCGGGAAAAAAGTAACAGAATTATAATAAGCAGTAAGCTTGAAGCAATAGGCAGTAAGCTTTTTTGAAGCTGACAGAGCCTACTGCATAAAGCTTAAAGCCTAAATCAAATAAAAATGAACAACGTATACATCATAGACTATGTCAGAACTCCCATTTCAAAACTGCAGGGAGGATTATCAGAAGTAAGAGCAGATGACCTGGCTGCTATTGTGATCAAAGAAGTGGTAGCAAGAAACCCTGAAGTTCCAGTTGAGGAAATTGAAGACGTTATTTTCGGATGTGCCAATCAGGCGGGTGAGGATAACAGAAATGTTGCCAGAATGGGACTTTTATTAGCTGGTCTTCCTTATAAAATTGGAGGAGAGACTGTTAACAGATTGTGTGCTTCAGGGATGTCTGCGGTAGCCAATGCATTCCGTTCCATTGCTGCAGGAGAAGGAGAAATTTATATTGCAGGAGGAGTAGAGCATATGACCCGCTCACCTTACGTGATGTCAAAACCAAGCGCAGCTTTCGGAAGAGACAGCCAGATGTTTGATACTACTTTCGGTTGGCGTTTCATCAACCCAAAAATGAAAGAATTATACGGCGTTGATGGAATGGGAGAAACAGCTGAAAACTTAGCGGATATTCACCAGATCAACAGAGAAGATCAGGATAAATTTGCCCTTTGGTCTCAGCAGAAAGCAACTAAGGCTCAGGAAAGCGGAAGGCTGGCAGAAGAAATTGTAAAAGTTGAAATTCCTCAGAGAAAAGGTGATCCCATCGTTTTCGAAAAAGATGAATTCATTAAACCAACTTCATCGATGGAAGGGTTGGCCAAACTTCGTCCCGCTTTCAGAAAAGAAGGAACGGTAACTGCCGGAAACGCCTCAGGAATGAATGACGGAGCCGCTGCTTTGATTTTAGCAAGTGAAGAAGCCGTTAAAAAATATGGGTTGAAACCCAAAGCAAAAATTCTGGGATCTTCCGTGGCAGGTGTTGAACCAAGAATTATGGGAATCGGACCGGTAGAAGCTACTCAGAAATTATTAAAGAGATTAAATCTTTCTCTTGAAGATATAGACATTATTGAACTAAACGAAGCATTTGCAGCACAGGCATTGGCTGTAACAAGAAGCTTAGGGCTGAAAGATGACGATGCAAGAATAAACCCGAACGGAGGTGCAATTGCAATCGGTCATCCACTGGGAGTTTCCGGAGCAAGAATCGTAGGTTCTGCAGCAATGGAACTTCAGAAGCAGGATAAAAAATATGCATTGTGTACCCTTTGTATCGGTGTAGGTCAAGGATATGCAATGGTCATCGAAAAAGTATAATGAATTTGAAAGTGAATTAATTTGAGAAGTTGAAAACGTTTAAAACCATTATTAATTTTCAAATTATTCCATTCTCAGATTTTCAAATTAAAAAATATGAACATCTACTCATACCACGGGATTCGTCCCATTATAAAACCTTCTGCTTATATTCATCCGCAGGCAGTCATTATCGGGAATGTAGAAATAGGTGAGGAAGTATATATTGGTCCCAATGCGGTCATTCGCGGTGACTGGGGAAAAATTATCATTAAAGACGGAGCTAATGTGCAGGAAAACTGTACCCTTCACGTTTTCCCGAATATAGAAACGATCCTGGAAGAATCTGCACACATCGGACATGGCGCGATTATTCATTCCGGGCACATTGGAAAAAACTGTCTGATTGGAATGAATTCTGTGGTAATGGACAAAGCCTATATCGGCGACGAAAGTATTGTCGGAGCATTAGCTTTTGTACCAGCCAATTTCAGATGTGAACCAAGAAAACTGGTGGTAGGAAGTCCTGCAAAAGTGATCCGTGATGTTTCTGATGAAATGATTCACTGGAAAACAGAAGGAACAAAATTATATCAGGAGCTGGCAAGAGAAGGAAAAGAAGCTATTCTACCTTGCGAACCGTTTACAGAATATGTTCAGCAGATCCCAACTAAAATTGTGGATTACAGTATTTGGGATGATATAAAATAATAACCATTACAATTAAATATGATTAAAAAAATTGCGCTTGCATGCAGCATAATGTTTGCGGTGGGGTGTACGTTATCAGCACAGACTGTTTCTACAAAACCGCTTACAATAGGAGAAGTGAGGACCATTAAGTCCAAAACCTTAAATGAAGACAGAACGCTGAATATATATCTTCCACAGGGATATGATAAAACAAAATCATACCCGGTAATTTATTTATTAGATGGAAGTATGAACGAAGATTTTATTCACGTTACAGGATTAGTACAATTCTTTAATCAGATGTATTCCATGCCGGAAACCATTGTGGTGGGAGTTGCTAATGTAGACAGAAAAAGAGATTTTACCTTTCATACGGATTTGAAAGACTTACAAAAAGACTATCCTACAACAGGACATTCAGATAAGTTTATTGCATTCGTTGAAAAAGAACTAAAGCCTTATGTGGAAAGTCAGTTTAAAACTACAGATAAATACCTTTTCGGTCAGTCTTTGGGAGGACTATTGGCAACGGAAATCCTTTTAAAAAAGCCGGAAATGTTCAATAACTATTTTATTATCAGTCCAAGTTTGTGGTGGGATGATGAAAGCCTGTTAAAACAGGCTCCACAACTGCTTTCAAAATCCCCGGACACTAAAAAGTTTGTCTACGTTTCTGTAGGAAAAGGTGAACATCCGGTAATGATAAAAGATGCAGAAGTTTTCTATGATGTTTTGAAAAAAGCAGGAAAGAAAAACTGGACATTAGAATATAAAATGATGGAAACAGACAATCATGCAACCATTCTTCACAGAAGTCTGTATGAAGGATTAGTGAAATTGTTTCCTTATCAGGAACCGAAATAAAAATAAATGTAACAATATACCACTGTAAAAATGTAACAATAAATCCACAGCAAACAATTATTGGTAAACTGTTACACTTCTACATTGATAAATTAAATATTTTATGGAAAAGTTAAAAAACTATATCTACGGACAATGGGTAGAAGGTACCGGAAACGGAGTTCCTTTGTACAACGCCGTTACAGGAGAACAGGTAGCTGTTTCCGATACAGAAGGGCTTAATTTTGAACAGGCTCTTGACTACGGAAGAACCGTAGGGTACAAAAACCTTTCTTCAATGACTTTCTACGACCGCGGAGAAATGTTGAAAAAAGTAGCACTTTACTTACTGGAAAGAAAGAAAAAATACTACGACTTATCATACAAGACGGGAGCTACCCACATAGATTCATGGGTGGATATTGAAGGAGGTTTCGGAACTTTCTTTACCTATTCCGGATTGGCAAAAAGAATGCTTCCGAATACTTCATTTTGGGTAGATGGTGATACCCAGAAAATTTCTGCTAACGGAACTTTCCTGGGAACACATATCTTAACGCCTAGTGAAGGAGTCTCGGTACAGATCAATGCTTATAACTTTCCGGTTTGGGGTATGTTGGAAAAATTGTCCACTTCATTGTTAGCGGGTGTGCCTTCTATTGTAAAACCATCTCCTTTCGGGTCTTACCTTACCAATGCTGTATTCCAGGATATGATTGAAAGTGGAGTATTACCTGAAGGAGCTGTTCAGTTAGTGTGCGGAGAACCAGGAAATATCTTAGATTATGTACAGGATGGAGATTCTGTATTGTTCACAGGTTCAGCCAATACAGGAAGAAAATTAAAATCACTGCCATCTATTGCAGGAAATGCGGTTCGTTTCAACATGGAAGCAGATTCATTAAACTGTTCAATTCTTGGATTGGAAGCAAAACCGGGAACACCTGAATTCGATCTTTTCATCAAAGAAGTTCGTAACGAAATGACGACAAAAGCAGGGCAGAAGTGTACTGCAATCAGAAGAATCATCGTTCCCGAGCATTTAATCGGTGATGTTCAGAATGCTTTATCTAAAGCTTTGGATCAGACTAAAATCGGTAACCCACTAAGCAGAGAAACCAAAATGGGATCTTTAGTGGGAAGACAGCAGTACGAAGAAGTTCTGAGAAAAGTAAACCTATTAAAATCAGAAACAGAACTTGTCTATGACGGTAAACACGAACTGATAGATGCTAACTATGAAAATGGTGCATTTATGAGCCCGAAATTATTCCTGAACGACAGGCCTTTTGAAAAAAATATCTCTCATGATGTAGAAGCTTTCGGACCAGTATCTACATTGATGCCGTATAAAGATGCTGAAGAAGCAGCTGCACTGGCAAAAAGAGGAAAAGGAAGTCTGGTAGGATCTATTGTTTCTCACGATGAGAACTTTATCGCAGAGACTTCATGGAAAATGGCTTCCCAGCACGGAAGAATCTTTGTATTGAACAGAGATAATGCTAAGGAAAGTACTGGTCATGGTTCACCTCTTCCGACATTAATGCACGGAGGTCCTGGTAGAGCTGGTGGCGGTGAGGAAATGGGCGGACTTAGCGGTCTTCATTTCTTCTTACAGAAAACAGCTATTCAGGGATCACCGGATGTGTTGAAAGCTATTACTAAGATCTACCAGCAGGGAGCAGAGAAAAAATTCTCAGATAAACATCCTTTCCAGAAATATTTTGAGGAAGTGGAAGTAGGAGATTCTTTGGAAACAGCAGGAAGAACGGTTACTGACGCAGATATCGTTAACTTCTCCAATGTTTCATGGGATCATTTCTATGCCCATACAGATGCTACAAGTTTAACAGGTACTATTTTCGATAAAACTGTTGCTCACGGATATTTCATTCTTTCAGCAGCAGCGGGATTATTCGTTTCAGGTAAAAAAGGGCCTGTTATTGCCAATTACGGATTAGAAGAATGTAGTTTCTTCAAGCCTGTATATGCCGGAGATACGATTACTGTTTATCTGACAGCAAAAGAAAAAATAAACAGAGGAGTAAAAGGAAGAAATATTCCTTCAGGTGTTGTAAAATGGCTGGTTGAAGTTGTAAACCAAAGAGATGAGGTAGTTTGCGTGGCAACAATTTTAACACTGGTAGCAAAACAATCTCCTTTCATTGATCTGAATTTGAAAAATGTTCAGAAAATACTGAATGGATTAACAGAAAGTACACCTCCACTTTGGGGAAAAATGTCTCCTCAGCAGATGTTAGAACATCTTGAACAGGCGGTATTGGTAAGCTTTGGAGAGCCTGAAGCAGAAAAATGCTTTACTCCAGAAGAAAATCTTGAAAAATGGCAGGATTCTCTTTACAACCACAGAGCAATGCCAAAAGAATTTACAGCTCCATTCCTTCCGCAGGACGGTTCACTTCCGGAACCAAAACATAAAAATCTGGAAGCAGCAAAACTGTCATTCATGGATAACCTGAAGAAGTTTGTGATCTACTATAAGGAAAACCCGCAGGCAGAGCACATGAATTACGTTTTCGGAAAGCTGAATAAAGAAATGTGGGAACTGATGCACAAAAAGCATTTTACACACCACTTCCAACAATTTGGATTGATTTAATTCAAAATAAAATATAAATTTAGAGTCCCTTCCGGTTTAAACTGAAAGGGACTTTTTAATAACTCCTGCCAAGGTTTGAAACCTTAACATAAGTAATAAAATTAGAAAATTTTTAATCATGAAATCATTAAAAACTTCTTTTAACATTGTCTTTTGCGCTTTCTCAATTTTATTTCTTTTTTCCTGTTCGGGAAATCTAAAACAAGATAAAGACGGCTATTATTCTGAAGAAAAATTTGTTGACAGTCTGAATGTGGGAAGAAAAGGTAAAACTAAAGTAGAGTTTGAAAAATTTAGACATATTAAGAATGGTGATGTATTTGTTACCTTGAATGTTTATGATCTAAAAGATATTTGGGTGGAAAGTAAAGGATCTATGTTTGATACCTGGGAATTAAAAAATACTTTTAAATTTATCAAAGATGGAGTAACGGGTTTAGATGTTCAAATTGGTGATTTTAATAATGATGGCTTTAATGATGTGACTTATCAAAGTGGAATCGCAGGAAGAGGAGGAAATATAGTGATGACATTATTTGTTTATGATCCTGAGAATAAAGATTTCATCCACATCAAAAATTCTGAATCTTATCCAAACTTAACTTATAATCCTAAATTAAATTGTATTAATTCACTGATTTTAACTGGCTCTACTATCACATCCTTTCTTACAATCAGAAAAGACTCTCTTCAAGAATTTGCCAGAGTGGATGTTTCTGATAAAATAGTGGTGGAAGAAAAAGATTCTACAGGCAAGTTTAAGGTTATTGAAGAAAAAGTATTCAAAGGAAATGATAAGGATCTCTATAAGGTTTTTAGAAATTATAAGCCTTTAGAATATTAGTCTTGTATAAATTGAAATATTCATTATTTCAGTTAGTTATGGTTTTTTGTTTGAAAAATTACTAACTTTAATAGGCGAAATCCGAAAAGCATATAGAGTAGGAGAGAACATCAAAACAAACCACTATGAAAAACTTAAAAAAACTTTCAAGACATGAGTTGAGATCTCTTAAAGGAGCCGGGCCAAACTGGTCTTGCACCCTTAATCCTTGTCCTCCCGGAAGCTGTTGTCTTCCTGGAAGATGGCCTGATATTGCCAGAGCATGTTATATCTGTGCGGATTCTTAGACTTTTTTAACTTAAAACAATACACAAAGCTGCTACTCCTCGTGATTGGCAGTTTTTTTATATTTTTTTCTTAAACTTAAAATATCCGTACATTAAAATGGGTAACGCGAATATCTGAAACAAAAAAACAAGCAATGAAGGGATTCCTTCCAAATGGTTTATATTGGCTTTCATGAAGAGCTGTTTGCCTAACGGACCATTTGAAAATACAATAATATTAAACAAATTCCAGCCCAGATGGAGACCTATAGGAAGATATAGAGATTGAGTTTTAGCAAAAGATACAGCCAGCATCCACCCAAAGATAGCAGTCATTCCAAAAATAATTCCCATCTGAAAAGGATTTCCAAATGCATTATAAGAAAACCAATGGTAGATTCCGAAGCACGCAGCAGATAAAAGGCAGGCTTTTGTCGTTCCCCATTTTTCTATAGCAAGATAAAGCAAAGCTCCTCTGAAAAGTAATTCTTCAAACAATACAGACTTCAGAACCCACCATATACCCATCAATACAGCGGATAATGTAAGTTGCTTATTCAGAATCCAGCCATTATTGATGAATGCAGTTGTCATGATATGATAAAGGCTGCAAATAGCAGCAGCCAAAAGAAGACCAATGCTCCAATGAGCCAGCCTTGTTGAATTAGGCTTAAATCCTAAAACAGAAAGATCCTTTTTTGCTATAAACTTAAGGAGAAGCCATGAAATGATAAGCTCAATGATAATTCCGATCATAGGTTAAAAGTTTTAGGTGAAATCGCTATTTCATTGAAAACGAATTTAATAAAAAAAATAATATGAATTAAAACTTAGGAAGAGGATCATGAAATATGATAATTCAGTTTCTTTTTGATCGATAATTTATTTAAGTGAATGATTAAGTTTTAACATATTCTTAGTTTCAGCTTCTTCTTTCTCTTGTAAAAAAGTACTAATTTTAAAATTCAATCATAAAATCGAGAGCAATGAACGAAAACTGGATGCAAAAATGGGAAGAAGTAAAAAATATTCTGGTTTGTCCTACAGATCTGGAAACCTATTTTATTTCTGATGAAATTATGGGGCTGAAAATGGAGACCATGAAAATTGGAAATGTTTCTCTTCCTTCCGGAAAAGTGGTGGTAAGAGATCCGCTGGTATCCCTGAATGGCAATCAATCACCTTATTTTATTCAGGCTCCGAAAGGGAATTTTCCTGTAGCTATTGCTGTAGTAAAATCCGAAGATTGGGGAGATAGATATGCTGTTATAAAAGTTGAATTTACCAAAGAAAAACCTGTTATTTATAGAGAAGCATTGGTCGGGATTGAAGAATTGGAAGGCGTAACCGATGATGATTTTTTTGGTTTTGAGGTGGATGCTGGTTTAGGTTGTATTGCGGATAAAGAAGTGCTTCCTTTTGTAGATCAATTTGTTGATGAAATAAATGTCGACAATGTTTATGATGATTATTTTGCAGAGCTTTTCTCACAAAGCTATAAAGATTATCCCAACAATCAGAGAGAAGCAGGAGACTGGATCAACTGGACGGTTCCAGGTACCGACTATCAGATTCCGATGTTTGCCAGCGGCTTTGGTGACGGCAGCTACCCTGTTTATTTTGCATATGATGGCAATGGAGAGATATGTGGTTTATATATTCAATTTATTGATATTGAACTGGCTTTAAGTGAAGAAGATGAAGATGAGGATATTGATGATGATCAGCCTGAAAATTTTATTTTTTCTAAAAACTAAATATGAATACAACTTTTGCAGACCATGTTATTACATTCAATGAAAATCTGAACTATATCGGGAATCTACCTGAAGGTTTTGATGTTCTGAATCCGTATCTGGAAAATCCTGAAACATTGATGGTAATGCAGAAGTTTTATCATAAATATTATAATGATTCATCTCGAAGAAAATTTATCATTGGAATCAACCCAAGCCGTCATGGAGCTGGAGTAACAGGAGTTCCGTTTACCGATACCAAAAGATTGGAAAGTGTCTGCGGAATCAAAATGGAATCTGCCCATACCCATGAAATTTCTTCCGTATTTATGTATGACATGATGGAGAGCTATGGTGGAGCTGATCTTTTTTACAAAGATATTTATATCAACTCTCCATTTCCATTGGCTATCGTAAGGAAAACAAAAAACGGATGGCTTAATGCCAATTACTATGATGATAAAAAACTTTTCGAAGCGGTAAAAGACTTTATGATAGAATCTCTGAATAATCATATCAGCCTTAATCTCGATACTTCAGAAGTTTTTGTTCTTGGTAAGAAGAATGCCGATTTTATTTCAAAATTAAATAAAGAAGCAAAATTGTTTGATACAATGACGGTGTTGGAACACCCAAGATATATCCAGCAGTACAAATTGAAAGAAAAACAGCTTTATATAGACAAGTACATTTTAGCTTTGCAGAAATGACAAAATCCCTTCGTCGAAAGGGATTTGTCATTCATGAATTAGAATCTTTATGGGAATATGGAACTTGTGAAATTTCTTAGGATTAGTTTTTAATAACTTTCGTAGATTCTGTTGCTGTTTTAATAATATAAACTCCTTTTGGAAGCTCTGAAATATTGATTTCATTATTCCCTTTTTGAGTTTGTATAGTTTTCAGCATTTTACCATCCAGACTATAGATTTTAGCTTCACTGGCTTTTTCTGTAGTAATAGAAATAGGTCCGTTGGTTGGATTAGGATAAACAGTCAGGTCTTTTTTAATGCTTTTAGTTTCTGAAGTACCCAGTACCAGATTACTGTCTTTCACCCAGGTGAAAGCATCCAAACCTACATATCGGAAAGCTCCGTTCGCGGTGATTTGTAACTCATCAATCACAATGTTTGAATAATTCTGACCATTTAAGTTGGTAAGATCAATTAAGGTGTATCCATTTGTGCTGCCTAAGCTGGTTGCAAATCCGGTAGTTTTTGTTTGCGTAAATTTTGTGACACCGCTTAGTTTTCCGGTTACAGTAAGTGTTCCTGCTACATTAAGATCCAGGTTCAATGCAGAAAGATACATCCAGAATCTGTTTACTTTAAACAAATTGGAAGTGGTTTTTATACTGAATGATGGCGGAGATTGAGTATTGTTAGAATTATCAATGTATCTGTTATCATTAGCTGTTCCACTCCAGCCAGTTCCCGGGAAATTCCCCTGAATATCAAAAACACTTACATGTGAAATGATATTGAAAATGACTCCATTATCGGTGAAGCTTGTACTCCCGTTCGATTCTGTCTCAAATTGTTCCGTACTGGTCTGCCCGAATGAGAAAATTGAAATGAGCAGACTACAGATTGCTAAAAAAGTAGTGCTTTTCATGATTTTTGTTTTAAATGTTAGGTTATTGTATAGCTATTAATCTCTTGGAGGATAAATACCTTCAACACAGATGATATAATTTAAACCTAGATAAGGTGGCATATTGTTCACAGGCAGATTTTGTCCTATGAAGGCAATACTTTGATTATTAATAATCGTATCAGGGTTGGCATCATTCACGAAACTAGGTACTGCATTGAAGTCTCTTCCCACTTGTGTCCCTGAGATCGCAATTGTTGACGTGGCTGTAGGGGTAGATGAATTAGCATTTTTATTAGCTACCTTAAGCTGAAATCCTGCACCCACACTTGGAAGGTTGGATGCTAAAAGTGTATTTTGTGTAGTTCCGGACACTACTCCCAAAGGATAAAATTGGTTGGCATTTACATTTCCTGCTCCTAGAGCCATACGCCCTTTTAAGTTAGGTAAAGCGAAAGTAGTAATACCGTCTCCACCATACGTTGTTCCTAAAATAGAGAATAAGGCAGAATTTCTTGAAATGCTTATCAGACTTCCGTCACAAAACATCCAGCCTCTAGGTGCAAAATTTCCTGCAAATAATTTTACAATTCCAATGTACTCGTCCATGATAAAATGTTTTTAGTTTTTTAAATTTCTTACTCTCTTGCAGGCTTTTCAGAATCCGCCTTTTGATTATTATGTATTCTCAGTTCAAAGGAACGATTAATAGTAGGGTGGTGCTAGAGTAGAAAATACCAAATTAAAAACTCCGTATTTCTACGTAATAGATGTTGTGAAATATGCAGGTTTAAAAAGAAAATTTATACTTTAAGTTTCTCTAAACGAGCTGTATTTCGTATTTTTGTAAGAATCCAATAAAAATAAAAATGAGCGAATTTGTAGCATCAGAAATTAAAAATAATATTGCCGAAATTACTTTCGGAACACTCAAAAGCAACTCTCTTCCGGGGGCAATTTTAGAAAAGCTGGCAGAAACCATCCTTGAAGAAGGAGCAAAAGAAGAAGTGAAGGCTATTTTAGTAAAAAGTGCAGGTGAGAAAGCGTTTTGTGCAGGAGCAAGTTTTGACGAGCTCTTAGCCATTGAGGAACTGGAGGCTTCCACAAAATTTTTCGGAGGTTTTGCTAAAGTTTTAAATGCAATGAGAAACTGCGGAAAAATTGTAGTGGTAAGAGTACAGGGGAAAACTACCGGTGGAGGAGTAGGAATTGCCTGCGGAGCAGATTATTGTTTTGCTACTAAAGATTCAGCGCTGGCACTTACAGAAATCAATCTTGGAATCGGACCTTTTGTAATTGGGCCTTATGTTGAAAGAAAAATAGGTAAGTCACAATTCTCCGCTATGGCCATTGATGCAGATTTCAGATCTGCAGAATGGGCTGAGCAACATAATATTTACCATTCTGTTTCAGATACTATTGAAGAAATGGATGAAAAGCTGGAGAAGTTTTTACATACTCTAGCATCAAGAAGCAGCGATGCTCTAGCATTAATCAAAAAAGTTTCATGGGAAGGAACTGACCACTTCAATGAGCTGATGCCGGCAAGGATTCATATGAGTGCCAGTCTTATTCTTGAAGATTCTGCAAAGAAAAATATTGAGTCTATTAAAGAAAGGCTAAGGGCTAAATAAGGTATAAAAATAAAGGATTTTAATCCAAAAGCTATCCGTAAAAATTTTTGTTTTTTACGGATTTTTTGTGCATTATTATATATCAGGATACAGGTTTTAGCTTTTCCGCTGCTTATAAAACAATTAATATATCGTGATGAGAATTATTTCCAGAATTTTAAAAAAAACTTGGAAGATTGAAAATAAATCATAACTTTGTAATTCAAAGTTCTTTTTATGGATTCAAAAAACTATCACGAAGACTTATCCCATATCCGTTCTATGATGGAACGGTCCTCCAGATTTATTTCGCTAAGTGGTTTATCCGGAGTTGTTGCGGGTTTAACGGCTATTATTGGAGTCGTATATGTGTATTTTGTTTTTCAGAGAGAAGGGATCAATTATCTTGATGGCGACAGAAATATTCTGGGACCTGCCTTGGTTAAAGAACTTGTTCTGATTGGGATTGCTATTTTGGTTGTAGCTGTTCTTAGTGGTTATATTTTTACTGCGCATAAAAGCAAAAAAAAAGGTTTGAAGATCTGGGATGCCACGACAAAGCGACTTTTGATTACCTTTGCAGTACCTTTGTTAGCAGGCGGTGTCTTTTGTCTCGCTCTGCTTTATCATCATCTTTTTGTTTTCATTGCTCCGGCTACTCTTATTTTTTATGGATTAGCTTTGGTAGCTGCAGAACGATATACATTAACAGATGTAAAGTATTTAGGATATCTTGAAATTATTTTAGGACTTATTTCTTTGTTCTTTTTAGGATGGGGATTGCTGTTCTGGGCCATTGGTTTCGGTGTTCTGCATATTGTCTATGGATTGATCATGCATAAGAAGTATAAATAATGGGAATTGGTTTTGTCATATTAATACACCTTTTTGCTATCTCAGTTTTCAGTTTTATCTGTGCTGTTGTAAGTTGTTTACTTACTTATTTTATAGGCGGAAAAGAAAGAAGAAGGAATAGAGTAATATTAGCATTTATAGCACCTTTTGTGGCATTTTATACGTTATATATTGTAGGGATTATTGGTTTATCCCTAGTGTCCGATAATAAAAAAGTAGATATTGGAATAGGCGATGCCTGGTATGTTCCTTTAAAAAATAACTATCAGCTATTATTTATTGATTTGCCTGAGCAGGCAAGTATTAATACTGGAAATGGGCTGACTTTGGTTTCACAAGTGGCTAAAATAGAAGAATTGGGTAATCAGGTTTTTGGAAAAACATTTGACAACCAGTATTTTTTCATTGATTTAAAAACAAATGATGTAAAAACTTTTCAGACAGAGAAAGAGTTAAGTGCTTTACATGTAAATAAAAAACTCAATCTAGTAGATACAACTGAATTTTATTCAGAAAGGAAAAGCAATATTATGGGCTATTGGCCTTCGTTAATACTGTTTTTATCTCTTATTGTTAGTATTGGAGCGGTGTACATCTGGAAGCTAATATTATTTTTTTAATTATAAAATTGCTCCAGACATTATTAATAGAGAAGTAAAGAAAATGAAGGATAGTCAGATTTTGGCTATTTCAGAATAAATAAGAAAAAGTAAAATGATCAAAATAAATCAGCTCAATAAAGAATTCGAAAGCCGTGTAAGACTGGGCATTATGTCCGTTCTTATGGTCAACGACTGGGTTGATTTTTCCGAAATGAAAAACCTGCTCGAAATAACCGATGGGAATCTGGCAAGCCACAGCAATGCACTGGAGAAAGCTGGTTATATAGAAGTGAAAAAAGAATTTGTAGGTAAGAAGCCTAAAACCTCTTATCGTGTTACACAAAGTGGAAGGCAAGCTTTTACGGAACATTTGAATGCACTGGAAAAATTATTGGGGCGATAGTCCTATATTTTTTTAAAAATTAACTTTGAATTACAAAGTACTTTATATTGTAAAATTAAATAAAATGATGACACAAAAACAAAAAACACTCACAATTTATGCCCTTCCATTAGCTTTACTCAGTATCCTCTTGGTTGGAAATCTATTTTCTAAGGAAGTGAACTGGTCAGGAGCAGATTTTCTTATTGCAGGAGCTTTGCTTTTTACAACCGCTTTTATCATCAATCTGATCAGAAACAGAATTAAAAAACAAAGTCAGAAAGTGATGATATGTATTTTCATTGTGCTGACTATAGCATTGGTATGGATTGAATTAGCAGTAGGGATTTTCGGAAGTCCTTTTGCCGGAAGCTAAAATTTGGTTTGTGATTAATCTTAAATTATAATGAAAGATTCAGAAATAATAGATCTGGGCAAGACAGTATTCGGAGTATTTTTTTCAATTGGAACTCTTTGTCTTTTAGGAGCTCTTATTACAAAAAATGACGGGTTTGCCTTAGCAGGGTATCTGCTGATCGTTTTCGGAGTGCCAGTCAATTTATTATGCATATTGGGGCTTTTGATATATGGTGTTTTAAATACATCAAAATTTATAGAATGTATGATAGCCATACTTATTTTGACTGCTAATATTCCCATCGCATTTCTGTACGCCATGATAGGTCTTAGTTTTTTCAATAATTAATATTCATCAATATCTAATTTTTAAATAATACGGTATGAAAAAAATACGTGTTCAGTTTCTGCTTTTTGTGTACGATAAAACTCAAAAGTTATACAGAAAATATTTCAAAAAGAAAAAAAGACAATGGCAGTTCAATGAAAAACAATTGCTGGAATTTCAGGAAGATTCCTTAGGCCGAAAACTGGGAGAATTTTACAGGAAACACGGCTTCTCGATGATTCCAAAGATGGAAAACCATGATGTTCACCACCTGATTACGGGCTGTGGAACCAACTTCGAAGATGAAATTGCCATGCAGTACCTGCTTCTGGGAAACGGTAAGCTCAATGCACATCTTCTGGCAGCTATCGTATTAGGAACACTTATCCTACCGGAATATGTAAAAATTTATATCAAAGCTTATAAAAAGGGACAAAATATGAGAACCTTCCATCATTGGGACTTTGAAGAATTGCTATGGCAGAATTTTGAACATGTAAAAGACTTTATTCAACAAAAAGAAACGGCAGTTTTTCATTAAAAACTAAAGATGATGGGAAAAATAAAATTCAGTCCGCTAGGGAAAAGATCATTCATTGTTTCTTTTCTGCTGGGAACCCTTCTGCTGTTTGCATTTTGGTTGATAAGAGCAGAATTTCTTCTTGAGCTTGGCTTTTATTATGTATTGGTAAGTGCCGTGATTAATATGTTTATCCTTCTGCACGAGTTGATTATTTATCTTACTGATGTTTCAGAACAGAAAGCTTCTGGTAATTCGGTCCTTCTCCTGCTTGTCAATATTCCGATTACAACCTTATACCTCTATATAATGACACAGTTTCCCTGGTTGGAAGCGGTTCTCAAAATTTAAATCTTTCAATCCTTTGAATCCTTTCAATCCTTTAAATTTTTAAATAATAAACCTCATGAAAACACATCATTATATATTTCTTACAGCCCTTCTCTTTGTCATTGTCTTTTATGCTCAGGATGTTGGGCTGAATCTTGGAATTCTTGGAATTGTCTATGCCGTATTAACACTGTTTAGAACACCGAAAAAAAATAAAACAAGAACATTGTATGCACTTTTTGGAACAAGTATCCTGTCCAGTATTGCATTTGCCTGGTTCGGAGATTTTCCATCCTTTATTGCGGTGGTAAGCTCACTGCTTTTGCTGGGATATAAATCGAAGAACAAGAGGTTGAAGATTCTCTTTTTAATTCCGGTTTTTATAGTAAACTGCTGTACTTCATTCTGCCGTTTTTTCAGTTTTGATGAATGGCTGCCTAAGAAGAATATTCCAGGATTATGGCAAAAGACATTCGCTTTCATCTTGATCCCGCTGGTGCTGGTTTCCGTTTTCTTTGGAATTTACTCTGCAGGAAGTGATCATTTTGCAGCCTTTTTCACAGATTATGAGTTGGATCTTAATATTTGGCAGGTATTCTGTCTTTCGGTTTTAGGATTTTTTATTGCTTTTAATTATTGGAATTATGCGGTGGAAAAACTCATTTACAAAAATAATCATGTTCTGGATAATGATTTCCGCAAAGATTCCCGGGTTCCAAAGGCTACTTATTCTTTTCTTGACCTTGCTGCAGAACGAATGAGTGGAGTAATCTCTTTTGTCTTGTTGAATGTTTTATTGGTATTCTTTATTATTACTTACAATTATGAACAGTTTTATGAAGCCATAAAAACACCGGTTCAGCTTTCAGAAGAAACCCATGAAAGAGTAAATGCAGTAATCATGTCTATTGTCATGGCTATTTTGGTGATCATGTTTTATTTTAAAGCCGGATTTAATTTTGATCCAAAAGCAGGTTTGTTGAAAATCTTAGCCAAAATCTGGATATTCCTAAATGCTATTCTTGTGGTTTCCGCAGCCCTTAAAAACTATGAGTATATTGTTAATTATGCATTCACCTATAAAAGGTTGGGGGTTTTTGCTTTTCTGTTGTTATCGTTAGTTGGCCTGGTCCTTACTTATATTAAAATCCAAAAACAGAAAAGAAACATTTTCCTTATCAATACAATGATTTGGTTTTTTTATGGAACTGTTCTCGCGTGCAGTTACTTCAACT
Source organism: Chryseobacterium sp. SG20098 (assembly GCF_031844745.1). Classification (NCBI taxonomy): domain Bacteria; kingdom Pseudomonadati; phylum Bacteroidota; class Flavobacteriia; order Flavobacteriales; family Weeksellaceae; genus Chryseobacterium; species Chryseobacterium sp. SG20098. The sequence goes on from NZ_CP134622.1 coordinate 3,982,309, forward strand.
GGGGTGGTTTTATTACTTCCCAGAATATGAAACGAAAGGATTTTGCGGTCAATTATCATGTAACCTCCATTAATTTTAGTGAAAAAGCACTTCTTAAATATGCGGATGAAAAAAATGATCAGAAACTTAAAAAGACCTTGCAGGATAAAGTGAAAAATGAAACATCCAAAACATTCCTTTCAAAGATCATATATTATCATACCATCAAATAAAATATCATGAAAAACTTAGTGGAATCCTCTAGATTTAAAATTAATCTATTGTTGATAGTGATGACCATATTCTGTTTTAGCCTTTCAGCTTTCAGATATTATATCAGCGATACAAAAGTGTTTTTGTTTCTCAACTGGAATCTTTTTCTTGCGTGGATTCCTTTATTACTAAGTTCTTTTATTCTTGCCTTTAATATCAAAAGCAAAACTTCATTGATCCTTATAGTAATAGTGTGGATATTGTTCTTTCCCAATTCTCCCTACATTCTTACAGATCTTTTTCACCTCAGAGCAAGAAATGAGATACCGATCTGGTATGACCTCATTGTGATTCTTTCCTATGCCTGGACAGGACTGATCTGTGGCTTTATAAGTCTTCATGATATTGAAAAGAGGCTTTCTGATTATATGAATAGAAATATCATCAGCGGGTTAGTTGTCCTTTTTCTTTTTATGAGCAGCTTTGGAGTCTATCTTGGCCGTTTTCTGAGATGGAACAGCTGGGATGTTCTCAACAATCCCTTTGGTCTCTTCTCGGATATTGTGGTGAGATTCATCTATCCTATGGAATATACCAAAACGTGGGGTGTTACTCTATTGATGGGAGTATTGCTCAACTTTATGTACTTTACATTTAAATGGGCAGGAACAAATGATGAAAAAGAATTACAAACGGAAAATAAAACATTCAACGGATTGGAACAATTTTAGCATTTCAATGAGCTCAGCATAATAGATGCTGATCCATTCTTAAAATTAATTATTATGAAAAAAAGCTTATTGTTAATTCCTTTGATAATTGTTGCCTGTAAAAAAGAACCTGCTGTGACAAATGTCGCGGATAAGGACTCTACAGTGGTAACAGAAATGCCTGATTCTGTGGTAAAAAAAGATTCTGTAGCATCAAGGAAAAAAGATTCAATTATTAACAACGCTCCGGTCACTAAGGAAGTATTGCGCAAAGGCGTAATGAGAGATGAAAAAGACGGCCAGATCATAAGAACGGCAGATGCCAACCAGTTGCCTTTTACAATTGGAGAAGAATTTACAAAGGATGATCAGGATTTGATTTTAAAACTGACCCGTTATGATCGTCCCAATATCAAAGCGAAAATTTCAACAAAAGAGAAAGATTTTAATATCCGTTTCAATCAGATCAGACTTCCAAACGGGAACTACGACGGACCTTTTGGAAGAGAAATTACTTATGATACTCCCGGACAAGGTGAAGTATGGTTGATTATCGGAAAAAGTAACATGGCTTCGGGAAATACCAAAGGAAGTTTTACGGTAACTGTGGAATAAGACCCAACCAATTTGGTACAATTTCTGCAAACTAAACTTTGAAGTTTAAAATTTAAAATTATGAAAAATATAGTTCTAACAGCAATGGCCGCTTCAGCTGTACTTGTAAGTTGCGGAACTGTACAGTCGCTGGTTCAGAATACATTTCCCTACACAACGAATGTTTTAGTGTCTACAGGAGTTCCTGCGGATAAAGAAGTTTCTTCCACTGCAACGGCTACCAATGTACAGACCTGGTTCGGAGGAAATAATAATGCAAAAATTAAAGATGTAAGAATTTCAGATGCGAAAATCTCTGTGGCATCTCCTTCCGGAGGAAATCTGAGTGCATTCAAAACGGTTAAAATATACGTTTCTTCTAACGGAACAGGAGAAAGATTAGTAGCTTCACGTTCCAATATCTCCACCAATTCTTCCAGCTTAAATCTTGATCTTAATGATACAGGATTCCTGGACGAAATTGTAAAAAGTTCAGGGTTAACGGTAAGAACCGTTTATGAATTGAAGAATCAGACTTCTTCAGATATGAACATTAAAGTAGCGCTTAATTTCAGCAGCGTTCCGGCAAAATAAAATCAATAAAAATTGATAATAAAAACCCTCTTTTATTTTTCTGAAAGAGGGTTTGATGTGAAATAAATGTATAAAAAATCTTGTATTCTAGAATTTGGTTAATTTCTCAACAACTCTCCTCTGGCCTTCGTTAATATTGATGATATACTGTCCTGTAGGAAGTTGCGAAATATCAATCTTTTCATTCGGTAGAACGGAATTTTTAATCACTGTACGTCCCTGAAGGTTAATAATCTCTACATCCAGTTTTTTATTTTCACTGCTTTGAATAGCAATGGAACTGCTGGATGGATTAGGATAAATTTTAACCTCTAATGATGGTAAAGTCTTAACAGGTGCTGCAAAATTACTTTCCAGTTGAAGGATAGCATTTTTAACATTAGGAAGAGGTCCGATCTTTTGGCCCGTCACTGTTCCTCCCTGAGGAATTCCTGTTGAAATTAAAAGGTTTTTCATCGCCGAAGGTGTTAAATATTGACCTGTAGTCTGGCGATAGAAAGACTGGATTAAAATAGCAGCAGAAGAAACCACCGGTGTTGCAGAACTTGTACCACTGAAATAATTATAAGTTCTGTTGTTGTCATTGTCGTATTTCGCATAAGATCCATAACCGGCAGCCATCACACTGCTTCCCCAACCCTGAACATCCACTCTGCTACCAAAAGTGCTGAAGCTTAATTTCGAATGGGTAGTATTAGGAGATCCTGCTCCTACAATGATAGCACCGCTGTTTCCTCTCGCAAGATAGGTGGCATAAAACGGGTCATCCAGATTCTGATTTCCATTACCCGCTGCTGCAATGATAATAATTCCTGAATCAGTAGCAGCTTTTGTAAGATCCCAGATTACTTTATCATATTCCGCAGGGCAATACTGACCGTCTTTTCCACCAGTCTGCATTTCGTATAATATAATATCTCCGGCCTGAGATGCATTGATAGATCTGCTTACAGCAGAAGCTCGGTTGTATCCCACCGTAGTCCATTCCATATAACCTTTTATTTCAGAAGCACTATAAGCAGCTCCGGTAAGTCCTATATTGTCTTTTATAGAACCTAAAATACTTACTACAGCAGTTCCATGGTCACGATAGTTATTATTGGCCAATCCTGCATTAGGAGAGTAGCCGGGTTCAAGTTGAATTGAATTTTGGTTAGACAGCATCTCGTGAGTTTTATAGAAACCATATTCTACATCGCGCACACGGATATTCTGCCCTGTGATTCCTCTTGACCATGCGTATTTGGCATTGATTCCCGGATTGTCATTCAGATAGGTCTGCAGGCTTTCCAGATCAGGAGTCGCCACAAAAGCATTTACCAAAGGAGGTTCAATAGGCTCGGCACTCATTACAGATACATATTCTATTTCAGGAAATCTCTCAAGAGTACGGATAATTTTTTCTGAAACTTCTTTATTTTGAAGAGGAATATCAGCCTTATAGATTCTTTTCAGCTTTTCCACAGACTCTCCGGAATTACCGATGGCTTTGCTGCTTCTGGCCATTTCATCAAGTTTGCTGTCTGTAAAGTCCAGATCATACTTAAATGAGATGTGATTTTCTCTTGAGAATCGTTCCAGATCAGCGTTTCTGCTGAAAGCCGTTTTTTCTGAATTAATGCCTTTTGAAAAGCAGACGTAAATAATTGAATTTTGATCATTAGCCATTTTTGGCTGACTGTCCTGTCCGAAAGACAGAGTAGAGCAGAACGCAAATAATGCGAAAAGGTTGATTTTTGTTTTCATATAATTTTGTTAAATGGTTGTAAATCAGTTTTGATTTATATCAAAAATAATAATAAAATGAAAACAAATCACTTTTTTGTGATTTTATTTTTTAAATTTTTACTCTTTTCTTTTATATAAGGGATTTTTTTGTTTTTGAGTGATTACCTCAAAGGTTTTCAAAACCTATGAGGTTTAAGAGCAGATATTTGATACTTACTCATCAAAAAAATACGCTTCATAAATTGAAGCGTATCGGGTGTATTTTACACATTTGTCTTTTCCTGCTTAGTTTTTGGTGATAGAATCCATAACAATAGTAACGGGTCCGTCATTGATCAGGGAAACCTTCATATCTGCTCCGAAAACTCCGCTTTCTGTTTTTAATCCGGATTTGGTGATTTCTTCCTTAAAATAATCAAAAAGTGGCACCGCTTTATCCGGTTTTGCAGCCTTTATGAAAGAAGGTCTGTTGCCTTTTTTATAATCTGCAATCAATGTAAACTGACTGATACAAAGAATTTCTCCTGAAATATCTTTCACGGAAAGATTAAGCTTGTCATCTTCATCTCCAAAGATTCTCAGGTTTAAAACCTTTTGTACAAGCCAGTCCGCATCTGGCTTTTCATCATTTTCATCTATACCTACCAGCAGCATAAGCCCTTTCCCGATTTCTCCAACAATTTTTCCGTCCACTTTTACATTGGCTTCGGAGACTCTTTGTATAACGATCTTCATCTTGTATTTCTAATAATAAACATTTAGAGTTTTACTTGCAGCGTCGTAATTGTAAGGATAAGTTTTGGGAGGAAGAGACGTTTGGGCTCCAGACTCCGGCTGTCCTGTACTTAATATCCATCTTGTATTATCCTGTGGACATATAATGGCAATATTATCTTTTACCTCAAGGGTTGTATTGCTATCGGGGCATAGATGTGGGGCATTCCTGTCATAGACTTTAAATCCGTTTGCTGTCCGGACAATAATCAATCCTCTTGTCCCTGACTGTTGCTCGTTGACATAAATCCAGCCGTTGATATTGTTTAAAGCATAATAAGCAGGCAGATTTAAATTAAGAGATACATTAATAGGAACATTGGGGAAACAGTTCACGGTATCTTCTCTGCTTCCACATGAGTTTATAGTTAAATTACTGGAAATCAATAAAATGAAAATGGATAAGATTGAAAAAGTTTTTTTCATTTCAATTTAAATTTTTATATATTTGTAAAAATTAAACGATTACAACACGAAAACATTGTCCGGCAAATGTCGGATTATTTTTTTATACTAAAACTAAATTTTGAAAATTATGGCAAGCTATGTTACAAAGGAGGGCCTAGAGAAAATGAAAGCTGAGCTGGAACAGTTGGAAACTGTGGAGAGACCCAAAATTACTCAGCAGATCGCAGAAGCAAGAGATAAAGGAGATTTATCAGAAAATGCAGAATACGATGCAGCTAAAGAAGCTCAGGGGATGCTTGAAATGAGAATTTCCAAGCTGAAAGATGTTATCTCTACTTCTAAAATTATAGACGAAAGCCAATTAGATACTTCAAAAGTTTCAATCTTAACAACAGTGAAACTTAAAAACAATGCTACCAAGCAAGAGCAGGTATTTACATTGGTACCGGATAACGAAAGCGACCTGAAGACAGGAAAGATTTCTGTGAACACACCTATCGCAAAAGGATTGTTAGGAAAAGCTATTGGCGAAATTGCTGAAATTACTTTACCTAACGGAAACAAACTGTCTTTCGAAGTATTAGACATCTCTTTATAGTCTGATACTCCTTTCTATTTCTGAACTTCTAAATATCTAACCTAAACTTCTGATAAAATGAGCACTATATTCACAAAAATCATTAATGGCGAAATTCCCTCTTATAAGATTGCAGAAAATGAAAACTTTATTGCATTCTTAGACGCAATGCCTTTAGTGAAGGGACACACTTTAGTAGTACCCAAAAAAGAAGTGGATTTGATTTTTGATCTTGAAAGTGAAGAATACAAAAACCTTTGGGGATTTGCCCAAGAGGTAGCCAAGAAGATCAAAACTGCAGTTCCATGTGTAAGAGTAGGAGTAGCAGTGGTAGGACTTGAAGTTCCTCATGCACACATCCATCTGATTCCTTTAAATAAGATGGAAGACATGAATTTCAGAAATGAAAGATTAAAATTAACGAACGAAGAATATACAGAGATTCAACACTCAATTATTAATTCTTAACAACCAGAAAATCGTAAAAAAGTAATTTTTTACGATTTTCTTTAACATATACATATATTATATCATATGAATTCCAACCAATGTTCTTTCTGTGGCAGAAAAAGAAATGAAGTACAGATGCTGATTTCTGGGCAGAATGGTTTTATTTGTGAAAATTGTATAGAGCAGGCACATGCTATCGTAAAAGATGGTGCATCAAAAACAGGATATTCACCTGCTAATAGTATGGAAGAGCTTAAAAAGCCAAAAGAGATCAAAGAATTTCTTGACCAGTATGTGATCGGACAAGATCAGGCAAAAAAGCAACTTTCCATTGCTGTGTATAACCATTATAAAAGATTGGTTCACGCTCAGGACGAAAACAGAGAAGTAGAGCTTGAAAAGTCAAACATTATCATGATAGGAGAGACAGGAACGGGTAAAACGCTTCTGGCAAAAACTATTGCAAGAGAACTGAATGTTCCTTTCTGTATCGTGGATGCTACTATTTTAACAGAAGCCGGATATGTAGGAGAAGATGTTGAAAGTATCCTTTCAAGACTTTTGATGGTAGCAGATTATGATGTGGAAAAAGCTGAAAAAGGAATTGTTTTCATTGATGAGATTGATAAGATTGCCAGAAAATCAGACAATCCAAGTATTACAAGAGACGTTTCAGGAGAAGGCGTGCAGCAGGGATTATTAAAACTGTTGGAAGGTAGTATTGTGAATGTTCCGCCACAAGGAGGAAGAAAGCATCCAGATCAGAAATATATCCAGGTAAATACCCAAAACATCTTATTTATTGCAGGTGGAGCTTTTGACGGGATCAAAGAGATCATCGAAAGAAGAATGAACAAGCAGGCAATTGGTTTCAGCTCTGAAAAAATCAATAAAACAGACGAAGACGAATATATATTAACAAATATTAATGCAATTGACCTTCGTACTTTCGGATTAATTCCGGAACTTTTAGGAAGATTTCCAATCATCACTTACCTCGATAAACTCACAAAAGAGACGTTGGTAAGAATCATGAAGGAACCTAAAAACTCTATTGTGAATCAATTTGTGGAACTTTTCAAAATGGATGGCACAAATTTGGTTATCACAGACGGAGCCATTGAAAAAATCGTAGAGGAAACTATTGAAAAAGGATTAGGTGCAAGAGGGCTTAGAGGGACCACCGAAAAAGTTCTAGAAGACTATATGTTTTCAATAGGAGAGGAGAAAGATATCATCTTAAATGAAGATAATGTTTTGATTAATAGATAAAATATTTTTTTTTTAAGAAAAATAATAATACCTTTGCGGGTGAAGATTGTATTAACACACAAATAATTTATACAATGAGAAAAAGTTTATTTGCTATAGGTCTTTTAGCAATTAGTTATTCTGTTCAGGCGCAGATACTATGTCATGTTGACACTAATGCTAATATGTATGTGAGCGAAGGCACCCTAGTTTATAGCGGTGGAGGTGTACAAACAAAGGGTAATGGCCTTTTGGACGTGCATGGAAATATCATGGTTGTAGGATCTGGTACAGATGCTTTTAAGACAATTGATGCTGCCGGTTCTGATAAGACTGACGGCGGAAATATCATCTTAAGACTTAATACCCCTGCTTCTTTTGCTACTTCCACGTATGGACAGTTGTACATCGACGGACTATCCCAGTCCAACATTACAGGTATTGTAACCAAAGAATACCGAACTACAAGTCATGGTTCCGGTAATTATTTTCAACAAGTTGCGTTACCTTTTTCGGGTAAAGCTTTCAATTCATTATCTGCAGAACTTGGGAAAACTTTCAATACCCAAAGAACAGGAACCGGCAGCAACCCTATTCTAAAGTGGGATAACGCTAATGCAGTTTCTGCACATTTTACAAATTTAGCATCTACTACTGCTGATGGTTCAGGATACTATATGCTGAAAGTTACCAATAACGACTGGAATCCAAGTGCTCCTGCAGGTGCAGCAACTGTTTTCAATATTAACGGGAAACCATATGCTCCCTTAGCTGGAACTGTAACATTGCAGAATGCGGGGAAATCTAATTTGGGACCTTCTAATGTCGTATTCGGGGTTGGTGGTAACGCTGTGAATTCTTACAACGAAAAGTACAACACTTATTTAGATGACAGTTTTGAGTTTACTACAAGCGCATGGGCTGGAACATTTGGTCAGAACTGGTATCAGTTTGGTAACCCCTTCCTTACCAATTTAGATTTATCTAATATTGGATATACTGAAAGTGTTACCGGATCAGACGGAAATGCAGTAAAAAATATCTGGGGTATTGAATACAACCCTGGTACTGTTGTGACACTTCCTGGAGGCTCTACTTATGCTACAGGTGCTCAGGTGGTTACTTATGTGGCTACAGGTGACGGGGTTGCTCCGGCAGTTGGGGATGTGAACCTGGATAAAATGGTTATCAAACCAATGCAGTCGTTTAAAATAAAGTTAAGAGATAATACAGCTCAGACTTTAGACTTTAATACACTGAGAAGATTCAAATCAACCGCAAGAACAGCAGGTACTCCAAATGGTGTAAATGCAGCTAAAATGGCTGGTAAGGGTACAAACAGTACAGTGAAGCAGCTTGGGGTAATTGGTCTTGATGCTAATGGTAATGAGATTTCCAGAACGTACTACGTGGTTTCTCCATCATTTACAACAGGACACCAGGTTTCTACTGCCACGACAGTTCAGGCTTCAGCAGGTACCAGAATTATCGGTACTTACGAAGAAGCATTGAATGGCGGATATGATAATAATTATACGAACTATTGGTTATATATTAACGAAGCTAATGAGGGTAACTTCCAAGGTAAAAATGTTAAGTTAGTTAACTACAAGCTTGATCAGGTTAAATCTTATAAGTTCGAGATCAGAGAAAATGCAGAACTTATTCCTGCTGGTGCACACCAGTTATCTTCAGGAATTGGTTTCTACTATAAAGCGGAAAATGGAAATTTAGTACAGGCTAAGCAGGGAGATGTTGTAGCTGTAACAAATGAAGAAGCTAACTTGTATTATGGTGAGCCAAGTAATAATACTTTAGCTACTAATAAAACAACTCCTAGTGTTTCCAGAACACTTGTTGTTTATGATCCATCTATTACAAATTACATTGTTAGATTTGATCCAAAATGGAAAAAAGCAGACATTCAAGTTTATGATATGAGCGGTAAACTGGTAATCTCTAAAAAAGCGGTTGAAACATCCAGAGATTTTGTAATCGAGCTTGATGGCTCAGTTAAAAATTCATATGTTGTAAAAATCGTTTCTGATAAGGGAGAAACTGTTAACACTAAAATCTTAAAATAAACCACATGAGAACTATTAATAAACTAGTCCTGGCATTTTTCCTATTTGCTGTATCTTTAGCAAATGCCGCTCCACCAATCCCAGGAGGAGGAGGAAATGGAGGAAATGGTACCGGATCACCTGCCTCACCAATTGATATGTATGTATATGTACTGGGTATCGTAGCAATAGGATTTATTGTTTACTTTACAAAAAAGTACAAAAGCGTAAAAGCATAAAATTTTATTAAAATAATATTAAACTCTCTGATTAGTCAGGGAGTTTTTTTATTTTTACTTTATGAAAAAGATTTATACGCTATCAGCGGTTTTGGCTGCATTTGCTTTAAAGGCTCAATTTACTGTTACAATTCAGACTCCGGCAGATTTTAAAGACCAGGATGCTATTCTATATACACTTAACGGATCAAAAGATATTATTGTTACTAAAGAACAGAGTAAGAATAGTACATGGACTTTTAAATATCCGGGTCATTATATGGGGATGATGAAAGTCTATTTTCCTGGCTCTAATAATACCGTAAGCTTTATTTCTGAAAATAAGAATGTCAATTTTAAATTGGATATTCAGAATAACAAAGTAAAAGATGTTATTTATCTGGATGATGCCAATAATCTGATGAGCAAACAACAGGAAGGCTCCCAAAAGAAAGAGCTTATTTTACCAGCTTTAGCACAAATCAAAGAATATTACAAAGACAATACAGATTTTGGAAAAGCTCTGAAAACAGAAATTGACAGACTTTCCGGTGCTTCAGGATCTATTGATGCTGCACAACATCCGTTTGTTGCTTATTATAATACGAATTACAGCAAGTTTCTTTCCAATTCACCCGATTCAACGAAGAAAGTAGATCAGGAAGAAATAATCAACTTTCTTGACAAATCAAATGATATGCTTGAAAGCTCATCGTTATTGAGACCTGTATTAGTAGCTTATCTGAATTCGGGAGGAAATGCCAATGTTACAGCATCTGTTGATAAATTGCTGGATCGTTTAAAAGTAGAAACTCCAAGAGGGCAGACTGTATTGTCAGAATTGATTGATATTTTTGATGTCTATCAGATGGATGAATACAAGAGCAAATATCTGTCTCTAGCTAAAAATCTTAAATGTACCATTACTGACAGGCTTGCTTCTACATTGAAATCGAATGCAAACATTGAAATGGGGGCTATTTTCCCTAATTATAAGTTCCAGTCACCTGTTAATACCACTGCAAAATCTTTACACGATATAAAGGCCGATAAAAAGGTGGTGGTATTCTGGTCATCCACATGTTCACACTGTGAAAGTGAACTTCCAAAACTTTTGGAAAAATATAATGATCTGAAATCGAAAAATATTCAGATTGTAGGGCTTTCTTTAGATGTGGATAAGAATTCATATACCAAAAAAATTGCTGCATTTCCTTGGGTGAATGATTCAGAATTGAGAGGATGGAACAGTAGTTACACAGATTTATATAATATTCATGCAACTCCGACGTATTTTATTTTGGACGCTAACAATAAGATAATCAGCAAGCCAGATCATGTTGGTGATGTTTTAGAATATTTTAAGGTAAAATAATTTTGGAGGTAAAGAAATATTTTCTATATTTGCACCACCAAAACGGCGAGGTAGCTCAGTTGGTTAGAGCGCAGGATTCATAACCCTGAGGTCACGGGTTCAATTCCCGTCTTCGCTACAAAATTAAACCGCAACTAATTGATTTTCAATAGTTGCGGTTTTTAATTTGTACGGTAGATGTACGGTAAGTTATTTTAAACTAATTTTATTGCATTTCTCTAACATCAGCAACTGCAATATATTTGAAAGTGGAAATACAAAATCTAGCTATTATAATTCATTAATTACTTTTGTAATCTTTTATCTTCATATTTAGATCGTTCAGTTTTTAAAGATACCAACCAGTCTAAATACATTTCTTCAGGCATACTACGATAGCCAATTTTATGAATGTGGGCATATTCCTTATTCATCAAATCAAATAGTTCTTTTGCTTTGGGATTGGATAATATAGACTGAATATCTTTAGTATTTTGCTCTTTCATTAGTCTTTGAAATTGCTTCTTATGAGTTTCAGCCTGTAATATCAAAGCATTTGCTAAATAAGGGTGAATCTGTATTGCTCTTTCAGCACACTTCAAAGAAAAGCTTCCATCATTTTCTGGATAACTTCTTTCATAAGCATTTGCTAAATCAACTAACAGCAATGCAAGACTTTCTTTATTGTTCAATGCCTTCATAAAGACACCATTCTGGATAGCATCTAAATGAATATACCCCGAAGCCATTAACCAAGAATCCTGTGGAAAAATACCGCTTGTCAGCTCTGTATTAAACCAGCCTATTGATTTAATGTTATGCTTAATGTAAATGTGATTTGGAGCAAGTGCTAAATTAGCATCCACTCCTAATTCTTCTGCAATAATTTTGTATAGATAAGGCATGGAATTACAGTTTCCTTTCTGTGTGTCTAACAATTTTGAAACAAATAGATTAGACAATTCTTTATGACCGAATACATCCTCAAAATCATAGGTGAATGGTTTATATTTCAGCGTATCCTTTCCAATAATTACAGGAGTAGCTTGGCATATTATCGTATATATTGAAGCATACTTACTTACAGTTGCTTCATCTTTTTCTGAATATTGCAATTTTCTGTTCACAATTATCTGATTACAAAACTTTGTAAGAAATGCAATTTTACGGTTTAATTCTTCTGTGTTTAACTTACCCTGATAATACGCATTTTCAACGCTAAAAACCGCTGATTTAAAACTGTAAGGCTGTTTGTCAACAAGCATATTATCTAATGTTTGATAAGAATCATTATAGAAATGGTTTTCTTGTGCTCTTGATAAAGCAGATAAAATTAGCAAAGTTATAAGTACAAATATATTTTTCATCATTTTGTTGGTGGAGGTGCTGGTTCTAACATTGGAGGATTAGCAAAAAGATTATTATAGTAAAAAGAGTCATGCGAAGTTTTTAAAAACTGATTACCTTGAATTTGAAAGATTTCAAAACATCTTTTTTCAGAAATCACCCCACCACTATATTTGCTATTGAAATTTTCATATTTTTTCAAAACAGTGTCTCTTTCTATACTGTTTTGATTAATTTTCTTTTCAAAATATTCTTTGTTATAAAATACAACAAGATTGTTTTTATATTCAGTGCAATGAAATAGCGAATCAGTGCTATAATCATATACAGAAGCCACTTGTATAAAATCTTTATTGTCATATTTTTGATACCTTACTTGCAACATTCTATCTTTTCCTCCTCTGCAATAGGTTGAATCCAAGACATAATTTATTGAGTGTATTAATTCTTTTTTAAAAGGATTAGATTGATTTGAGCTTACTTCTTTATTTTTATTGCAAGAAATCAGAAATATATTAACAACGGCAATGAACATGAATTTTTTCATCTAAAAACTGCTGTTTTAAGGTTGTAAAGTCGTTTATCTATTAAGTATGTTATCCAATGTTTAATATTAGAATAACGAAAGGTACTAGGAACAATAATGATAATCCTACTATTATATAATCTTGAATTTTCATTTTTTTATAACTAATTACTATTGAAATAATTAATATAGTTTGAATTATTAGCCCTAAGTAAAACAACAAATTAAAAATACCTTGTAGTTGTCTTGGGTTTACTACTTCGTAAACAATACTTGGAATTAAACTGTTATACAATCTATATCTTACTAATAAACAAATTACTAAAACTAATAGTAATAAAAAGCTACTTTTTTTGTACTCTCTGATTCCAGGTCTCAATCTGTTTTTTTTCTTTATTCACATCATAATTCCAATATAAAAATAGTCTATATCCAATGTATAAGGCTACAATTATTGAAAGTAAAATAACTATAATCATTTTATATTTTTTCATATTTAGTTTCCTGAATTTTTAATTGGTGTTGAACGTGGAAATAAACCTTTATATCTATTTAGTAAATAACCATTTTGTATTGACCTTAAATCAGCTTTAGTGTCATTCTTATTGAACTTTAGTGCTCCATCTTTAGTCTGTTGCAATGAAAACCCTAAAACATTCATATAATGTCCCCAAATGAAATTCCCTGCATCTAAATGGTTGTATGCTTGGTAGCCGTCTCCCTGAAATATGTAAAGAGGCCCTTTGTCTTTCAATATTTCAGTTTCAGGATTCCAAGTTTCTCCCTCTCCTTGTTGCAATAAAAAATCAGATAGGTTATAAACAGATGCATCCATTTTTCCACCTGCTGATTCCGTTAATGCCATAAAGTTTCTTCCTATATAGCCTTGTTTACTAATTCCAGAATCTCCTTCAAAAAAGGACATCCAATCATTTGTTATTGAAAATACAAATTGATGATTTTTAAAATCACTACCAAATTTATTCATATTATATTTAATTGAAGCAACATCTGTTTTGGGGTCATTGAACTGATAAACAGTCTGTTGTTTGCTTTTTGAATTTTCAATAACTAATTGGTCTGGTTTGTCATTCTCATCAACTCTGACGAATTTCCCCTCTTCATTAAATACATAATCATCTTCTAATAGTCCTGTTGGGTCACTAAACCTAAGTGGATTATTAAAAGCAAATCTGTAAGGAGTCCAATCGCTATGTTCTTCACTTAATGGGTCAGGAGAAATCCACCTACCATGCGTATCACCAATAGGTTGTGCATCTGGGTCTGATAAATCTATTTCCAGAATATCAATAACCTTTTGTGTTTTTGTATTGAACTTTACTGAACCTATGACAACAATACTGTCTTTATCATGAAATTCCAGATATTTTCCTTTGCTCAATGTAGCAACTTTAGGATAATAACCATATTTCTTAAATGGATTTCCTGCTTCAATATTTTTTCGTCTTCTTTCAGCTTCTTCAGGAGTAAGAGGGTCTCTTGTTTTCAGAACCTCACTCATATATGGACGGTTTCTCTCTTCTTTTGTCAGTTTAACAGGGTTCACCCATTCTTTCTCTGGTTTCTTTAACTTACTTTTTTTAACTTGTGCTTGTGCTAAACCTGCCAAGATCAAAAAACTAAAAAATACAATTCTTTTCATATAACAATTATGCTTTTCTAAATTTACAATTTTGCTTACAACCATGCTTTAGGAATGGTGTAAACTTTAGGAGTTTCTTTTTTAGGAAGTATTGGTTTTAATTTTTGTTTTTGCTGGATTTCTTTTTGCTTTTGTGCATTCAGAATTCTCATACGTTCTGCAATTTCTTCACTTTTTTGCTTGTTTTCAGCAGTATTTAATGAACTTAACCACTGTTCATAATCTTCTGGTGGCATTACACTAAATCCTGATTGGTCAATTTTATCAAATTCATTATTAATTTCTTGAAGCTGATCTACTAAATTTGGATAATTTCGGATGTTTTGTAATTCTTGTTTGTCTTCATAATTAATTCCTAGCCTTTTACAGGCTTCCTGAAAACGGATTTGATTAGTATTACTTTTCCATAAAGTAGCATTGATATTGTTAGGATTAAGTTCTAATGCTTTATTTAAAACCTGTCCTACAAATTCATCATATCCAAATTTGTGAATATAACCGCTTGCTAAATCAACAAATGTTTGCGATAAAACTTCTTTCTTACTTAAATTCTGCATATACAGTTTATTCTGTAATGCTTCAGATTTGATGTAACCAGAATTAAGGACAAAGGAATTTGCTGAAAACATTCCGTTAGTAAGTTCTAAACTTAGCAT
Organism: Chryseobacterium sp. SG20098; assembly: GCF_031844745.1. NCBI lineage: Bacteria > Pseudomonadati > Bacteroidota > Flavobacteriia > Flavobacteriales > Weeksellaceae > Chryseobacterium > Chryseobacterium sp. SG20098. The sequence goes on from NZ_CP134622.1 coordinate 3,997,414, forward strand.
TTCTCCCGAATCATCCATGTATCGAATGTAAGAGTGATTCGGAGACATTACTAAAAAGGCTTCCGCTCCGATTTGCTCCGCTAAAATCAGATATAGCAATGGCATTGAATGGCATTGACCAGTATTTGATTTCATGAGCTTTGAAACAAACATTTTGGAGTAGTCATTTATACCCATATAATCCTCAAAATCATACTTCATCGCTTTATGGACTATTTTTCCGTTCTGCTTAGTATTTTCAGCAAAATATTGAAATATGGCTAAATTCTTTGAGCTGTTATCAGTCTCATCAATCTTTTTACTGCTGATTTGATTCTGAATAATTTTTACAGCTTTCTGAATGCCACTTTGAAATGTACTTTGGAAGTTTTTATCATTATTGTAGTAAGCATTTTCAACAATAAAAACCGCATCCGCTATTGAATAATCTTCAGGGTTGAATTTTGAAAGATTATTAAAGGCTGAATAATATGCCTTTGTTCCTTCTTTATTGGCTAATGAGTTAAGTAAATATATTTTTGATTCCTGCTTCTGAACTTCATCAGAATATATTTGTTGTTTTTTTACTTTTTCTTCTGTTTCATTTCTTTTCAAATCATTTTGAACCATCATCATATTTTGTTGATGTACTCTGGAAGCATTTGAATTTGAAAATGATGAAGGTAAGGCTGGAATATTTTGATTCTTTTGGGAATTGAAGTTCTTATCAGAATAATTCTGAAAAGTATTAGGATTAGGCTGTTCTCTTGTAGGTAAATTAGGAATCTGTGAGAATCCTAACAGGCTTAAAGGTAAGAGAATGGAACTAAAATAAATTTTTTGCACTGCATGTAGTGTTTGGTTTACAATTTAAGGATTTTTTTATTTCCCTGTAATGTGGGAAACCGTAATTGTTTGACAAATATATTTAGGAGAAACGACAAAACATGACGTATTAGTTTTAATTCTCACCATATAATTTATTGTGACTTTGAACCTGTTGTAAACTTTTTATTTTCGCTGTTATAAAATTCAAGGACATCATTATTCAAAATAAAATATTCTCCTTGGCTTACATCTTCTTTATAGTTATATCTTATCCCATTTTTAGAACTTACTTTTTCAACCTCGTTATCCATAGATTCCCTATCTTTAAAAGTCGTTTTTATAAATGTTTTTCCGTTATGTTCGTAAATAGTATATAGAGAGAATGTATAATCTTTTTCGTTAAAAATTCCAATAATATTGCCTTGAACTTTTTGAGCTTCATTTAACATTTGATTATCTTCTGTACTAGTAGAACGATTAATTGCAATCTCCAGTTCAGGGTCAAAATGACTTGTTGCCCAAGCCATAAGAGTGTTCTCATTGTCCTTTAAATTGTAAAAGATGTAAAAACGTCTTTGCTTGTCTTTGGTATTGTAAAGTTCTTCAGCTAAGGTTGCCAATTGCCCTTCTGTTAGTTTTTGATTAATTTCTACCTCCAATTGATTTTTTTCAATATTAGGATTGCTTTCATCCTTGATAATTCTGTATTCAAAATTATTTGGGAGGTCTTCTTTTGTATAGTTTGCGATAGTGGCACTTGAACTACCTCCGAAAATGAATTTTGCAAGAAAAAAAATTAAGACAGTGAAAATAAGGAGAACAAAAATTACTGCTTTGTTTGGCTTTGAGTTGGTCGGTTTGCTTACGGTTGGAATGTTTTGTTTTTCCATTTTGCATATTATTTATATCCATAATGTCCCGAATTAGATGTTAATATAAATAATCAGCGTGGGACATTTCCTATTAGTAAGCAACGTCCGACCAAGAACGCATACACAAAATAAGAAAGCCCACGCCTTTACGTGTGCAAATCTTATTCTTTGTGTAATAGTTTTAACTTGGTCGGTTTAGCTTACGAGAATAAGTACGCTTGTATGTTATTTTTTTATTTATTTCATATTGCAAATATATAGTAATTATGTCAAAGGCAATAAATTTTTAGTAGCTGTAAGGGTCTTTTGAACGTCTGCACTACATTGCCACTGTGTTGTACGTATTACTTTGCTGTAATAACAACTGGCGAAAACATCAATCGAGTACCCTGCCTACTTGATTTCTTCATTCTAGATTTAAGTCTTATGTGCGTATCTGTGTTTGATGCACTAAATGCCCGTCTATCTTCATGTAAGTATCCTCTTATAAGAGAGTGTATTTGGTATACTGATGTGCGAACTCTATGTCTTTATGTATTATCGTGGGAGATGTCTATGTCTTTAGAGCGTCATACAGACTTTGTTTTCTCTTGCCGTATAATTCTTATGCCTTGTCGTTGCCTTGCTGTCAGTCTGTATGTCCTAATGTCTGTGCAGTAGTATTAACATTATAAATGAAAGTTTCTCATGTGACTGATAAGTTACTGTAAGCAGAAAATTAAGACCGTGCAGTACGTTGCGCACTGCTATTTATTTATGCTTAACACAAATTTTAATTTTTGTTATAAAATTTGTTATTAGCTATTGCCTACCAAGAATAGGATTTAGCTTATCTCTTAATTCATTCTCAATTATTGGCATTATAATATTATAGTTTTTGACATCTATTTGGATGGTACTTAACCGAAATGTATTATTATGTAGATTTTTTCTTTCTAATAATTTTAATGAAAATGTTGTTTGATTTAGCTTTTTAAAAAAATGCTCTCCTAATCTATTCCTAATATTTTTACTTTTCCCAATATACAATGGAATCCATTCTTCTAATTCTGTATGACATTTAATTCTTTTCTTTTTGAGGTTAGGAGTAAAGCATTTCTCAAAAAATCTTTCTTCCCCTAACCAAATGCTTTCAAAATCATTTATCCATTCCGTAAAATTATTATGAATAAAATTATTTTTTATTTCTAATAAATATATACCAGCATAATTTATTTTTCTAAATTTATTCTCAGTAATACTGGTATTTAGATTAAATTCTTCAAAAATTTCAAAATTAATATTTTTGGAAAATTTTTTAACTTCATCATGAAGTAATGAAAATTCACTATCAATAATATCCCAATCCATAATACTTAAAAAATTTTCGTACTATTTCTTGTTTCCTCGTAAGCTTCAATAAATGAATCATATTTTTTTAAATCTGATAAGTATGGAGCTTTTAAAAATCCTAAATGCTTATTAGAGTCGTCACCAATAATCTCATCAAAACAATCAATTAATTTATTTTTTGTCTTTCTATGCTTTTCTCTAACATCATCCATCCAAGAAATAGCATTAGTAACAATTTGTCCAAAATATCTTTGCTCGATTTCATATATCTCATCCCATGATTGTATTTGTTCTTTATATGTCTTATCGCACTCTATAGATATTTTTAAATCAGAATTGGTCGGCACATCATCTCTTTTTACTTTTGTAAGAAATTTGATTAGATTTTTAGAATTCAATTTAATACTAAAGGTAATTTCAGGGTGAATAGAGTTAAAAGGATAAAAAACTTTTTTATTTTTTGCTAAAATATCTTTACTTGATTTAGCACCAGAATTGCAACGTGTACAAAGTGGGAATAAATTATTGAAATTGATTACCGAAAAAGGATAATGTTTTAAGGGTAAATAATGGTCAAAGGCAGAATGCCCTTTGTCATATATAGTTTCTATATTTCCATACCCACAACATGGGCAAAATTTAAAGTCATTGTCATAAATCAAATCATCATAATAACTTTTTTTACTTCCATATTCCCTTTCTATGTCAACCCATTTTAAAAGCTTATCATATAGTTCTTTGAAAAAGTCAATAGTAAGAGTAGATATCTTTGAGCTTAAAAGAGTTAAAGGCTTTCTATGCTTAGGATTGTTGCAGAGCTTTTCTATTTCATTATTACAATTAAAAACTTCCAGAAAAGTATCTTTTTCATCCTGTGTTAAGTCCTTAAACTTTTTATAAATTTCATTAACCTGTTTTTTAAACCAATCTGAGTTTTTATTTTCATAAAGCTTTAATAGTGTAGAATTGACCTTAAGTTTAGTTTTTATTGTTTGTTTATCTGCTTTACAAAAAACATCTTCTACAAGTATTTTAATTAAATCTTGTACCTCAAATATTTTATGGTCAATCTTTTTATAAACTCGAAGCATTTATTTCTTTTTAAGCTCATTTAACTTAGTAAATAAAAGAATTTTTTCCATAGAATCTCCTAAGTCTGAAGTTCGGCGTTTGTATTCTATGACTTGTTCTTCTGACAACTTTCTTTTTCTCTTAATTTCTTCTTCTATATCATAAATTATCTTAGCAGAAAAATCACCAATTGTATTATTCCTATTAAATATATTTTCCATTATTATATCCACAGATGTTCCGAAAGTTCTAAAATTTTTAATATAAGCACTTTCGGGCTGTTTATCTTTTTCAAAAACAATTACTTTATCAGGAAAACAATCGGAAATAATAAATGGCGAATGAGAAGTAAGGACAATATCCTTATACATGTAGTTGTCATTACTTGCTTCTAATGTCCTTCTTAAAATATCAATAAATTTAGATCGCCAACCAGGATTAAAATGTGTTTCAGGTTCATCTAAAAGCAATAATGATCTTTTCTTTTGTAACATTAAACAAATTCCTAAAGTATGTAGAAATTGTTGCTCTCCATCAGAAAGTTGTCTTAATAGAAGATTCATTTCTTTTTCCTTTTCAACTTTCTTTATGTAATAATGTGTAAAATAAAAAAAATGGCTATAAGAAGGTCGTTTATAGTCTGTATAAAATCCTTTAGAATTATACACTTCATATTTATAATCATTCTCTTCTACACGCTCATTTAAAGAATGTAAAATCTGAAAAATACTAAAAAATGAGTATGGATCTTTAAATTTATCTTTAATAAGTCTTTTAGTATTTTTATCAACTAAAAAACTGTATGCTGTATAATCTTCTTTCTCATATTTACATGTAGCACAATCATTGAGTTTATCTATTTGCTCTTGTAAATAATCTAAAATTTTACCGATATATTTTTTCTTATCTTCTTTTTTTAATATGGTTTCAACTTCCATTAATTTATCACTTGTTGCTTCGCTTACTAATGCTTGCCAATGATTATTAAGGTTAATAGTAAATTGTTGAATTCCAGCAATATTCATTTCTTCTTTTAGTATATCTAAAACATCCTTTTTTATATTATTACCAAATTCAAAAAATAATAAAATAGTTAACAGTACCGCTTGACTCATTTCGTAATCTATATACAAAAGACTACTTTTAGGTTTTTTAAATACTGCTTTGTCTTTTAAATCTTTTAGATATTGGTCATATTGGAACAATTTCATTTTCACATAAGGTAAACTAATTGTTTCATTTTCCCCGATGAATACGCAACAATTAAATCGGGTAGATAAGATTTACCAAAAGACTTAGTGATAACTTCGAATTCTCCCTCATTTACTTTCATTTCAGGAGCTTTATCATATTCTTTTTTTATATAAATATGATCTAAATCATTAATACTATTATTATTCTCTTGGATTATATAATATTCTAATTCAAACTCATTAGGATCACTTTCTTTTGCATCATAAGCAAATACAGGATAGTCATTTACAATACATTCTAAATGATAAAAAATATTAGATAGCACTTCAAGTACATTTGATTTTCCACTACCATTAAGCCCGGCAAAACAAAACGGATGAAAACTATTCAAACTTTCATCTTTTATGGGGTCTCTAAAATTAATTTCAAAATCTTCAATAAGACTGCGAAATTTATCTCGTATTTTAAGTCGTATTAATTTCATTTTACTTGAAGTATAATCTTATCATTAACTAATTTTTGTTCTATTTCATTTTCTAATATTAAATCAAATAGCTTATTTTTAGTTTCAAAATAATCATCATCATTATCAAATTTATTTCCGTCAAAAAGCTCTAATAGATATTGTAATCTTTTTACATTACCTCTTAAATCTGCAACTTCTAATCTTTTTATAAGGTCTTTAAAAATAGATTGTTCATCAACCTCTGCATCAGAATTAAAAGCATTTTGCAGGACAGCTTGGAAAAGATTCTGTAATGTATCTAAAGACAATTCAAGACTCTTTTTTAATCCTTGTAAGTAGTTAAATTTATTTTCAAATTCATTTTGGCTTTTTAAAGGAGGACTAATAATAGATATTTTTTTAATTTCTGTTAAGCTCAAATTATCTCTATTCCCACCCTTACTAATACTTCTCAAATACTGATAGGAACATTTGAGCGTGAAAAATAAAAAAGTGTTCGAATACCCGATACCATTAATAACTGCACAAGCTTGATTTGCAGAAGCTTCAACCCCTAATAGTGCAACTTTCCCTCTCGTTGAGCCTTGACCATACATAGCTAAAAGAACAGAGCCTTTAGGATAGATTTTTGCAGTAGTCTTTTCAAGAGCTACTTGACTAATTTTCTCTTCAGTAGAATAAATAATCTCCTTATTAATATCGGTTGATTTTACCCAAGGTATTTCACCCTCAAAGTAAACATCTTTCTTACGGCTTGGTGTTATTCCCGATGTTATTTTGAACTTTTTTGAGGATAATTTAACCCTTGGATGATGATGTGGGTTTACAATAGGATCACCAAACATTTCAAAATAAATCGATTCCATTAACTTATTTAACAATTCAATAGTTTCAATCCGTTTATTGATAAGCTCTCGGATAGTATCTAATTGTGTGACAATAGCATATTGTTTGCTATGTTCAGGTAGAAAAATTTCTTCTTGAAAATATTTTTCTATTTTTAAGTTGAACAAACCTGTAGTTTGATTTTGATATTTTAATACATTACCTCTTTTATACAAATATTTTAAATAATAAAAAATATATTTTGGGGCAGCAATACTTTTATTAACTCTTAGTGTTTGAGTAAAATTATTAGATAAGTAGATTTTATCATCTGGATTCTTGAAAAAAGCAACTCGACCAACAGGAGTACCGATACCTCCTCCTGATTTCTCAATAATAATATCTTCGTTTAATAATTTTTTATTCTCAATTTTTTTTGAGTCAACTTCTTTTTTACTTGTTCCATCTGCAAATTTTATTATTTTTCCTTTATCATCCTTTGCGTCTTTTTGAACTAAACGGGTAACTAAAGTTGAAAAATCAATACTACCATCATTGTTAAAATTGGCAGTTCTAATTATAGACACACCTTCCCCCATAGGATCATCATCTCCCCATTCTCCAGATATTTTATCAGAAAAAACACTATGCAAATTAGTTTTCATTAATCGAAATATTTAATTTACTTAAGCCTTCATTGATTTCATTCTCTAAATTCAATAACCTAGATAACAGCTCCTTAGGAGGTTCATAAGTCTGTTCCTCAAAAACAAAATCTTTATACAAATTGTAATTTAGTTCAAAATCATTTTCTTCTATTTCTTTTATCGGTACATAAAAGTGTCGTTGTAACCTGTCTATTTGAGGGTTATTTTTATTATTTCTGGTATCAAATTGTTTTATAGTTTCAGGCAAAGGGAATTCATTTTTTATTTTCTTACGGCTATTATCAAGTGTATAACCATCTGAATCCATTCCATAAAACCAAACTTTTTCAGTATTATAATCTGTACTTTCAAATTGTTTTTTTGTAAATAGCAAAATAGAAGTTTTAACTGCTGTATAAGGGTTAAATACACCACTAGGTAAAGATATCACGGCTTCTAAGTTACAGTCTTTTAATAAAATCTCTCTAACTTTCTTATATACAGTTCCTGAATTAAATAACACTCCTTCAGGAACAATTACAGCTCCCTTTCCATCTTTTTTTAGCATATAAATTATACGTTCCAGAAACAAAAGTTCAGTTTGTAATGTTTGAGCTTTTTTAGCATCTGGATTAATTGTATAAATTCGGTTTAAGTTTTTACTAATAGTTTTAGCATTCACTTTAGCAGCAAAAGGTGGATTTGCAAGAATATAGTCAAATTCTTCCGCCCCCCATTTAGGATTAAAACCTTTGGGTGGAGTATCTGTATGTATCACAGACCCCTTAATTTCGCCTATAATACTATGAAGATTAATTTTATCTAAATTTAGCATTTGGAAATATTGTTCATATTCATTAGATAAAGTATTCAAATTTATAATCTGAGGCTTAGAAATTCCATGCATCATCATATTCATCATCCCTATACGTACCATTGTTGCATCAATATCAAAACCATAAAAAGTATTTTCAGTAAGTCTTTTTTTATCAACTTTGCTAAGATTATCCCCGTCTAAGCCTTTTTCAAGTTGATTTTCTTCATCCAATTCTTTATGTTTAGATTTTTCCTTGAGAATATATTGATAACTGCCTACTAAGAAACCTGAACTACCACTTGTAACATCACATATTCTAGTGTTCTTGTCCTCTATACTTGGCTTTATTAACTCTGCCATCATTTGAATAATATGGCGAGGAGTACGAAATTGCCCATTTTTTCCAGCTTCATTTGTTGCTTTTAAGAGATATTCGTAAACATCACCTTGTATGTCTTGAAAATGCTGGTTTTCTTTTTCTTCTTTTTCAATTTCTACATATATGTCATCAACAATTTTTATCGCATCCTCTAGTAAAGTTGCATTATTAATTCCAAATTGTGCTTTTTTCATCTCTACAGCGAAAGGCTCTCCTTCATTTGCTAAATCATTCTGTATAAAGTTGAATGTTTCTAATATTCTTTCTTTAAGGTTTTCATCTTTAAGGCTATGATAATCACTCCATTTATATTTTACATTAACTTGAGGATGAAATTTTTCTAATCTTTTCATAAAAAGCAAATATGAAATATTTTCTATTGCTGTTATAGGATTAGATAATCCTCCTCCCCAAAGTCTATCCCACAGAAGTTGTATTTTATTTTTTATAGTTGAATTAAGCATTATTTTTCTTTTCTAAAGATTTAACGAATATACAATATATTCGAATAATTAAACCTTTTCTATAAATGCAAAAAGAATCAAATTTCATTACTTTTTAACCATTAATTTATATAGAAATTTATCATTTCCTATAAAAGGATTTTTGTAAAGTTTAAAACCCTTTTAATAGTAAAAGATCTATTTCTTTTTCAAAATCTGTTATTCCTGATTCTCTAACTAATTTAACTTTTTTCATTATAGATTTTGTAGACTTAAATTGTGTATTGTTATTTAGATAATTTTATAATTAATTTTCTTTCTTTTTAAAAAAGTTGCTCTACAAAATCTACAAATTTGCTTTTGTAGAGAATTTGAATTCTGTACATCCATTGAGACGTCTATCAGAGAATTCATAATTCTTATATTCAGCATAAATTTTGACTTGTTTTAAATTCCCTAAGCCTAATTCTTTAACTGAATAATATGTCTCTAATTCGTCACATTTGTTTTCGAGGATTGAAAATACATTATCATCAATTTCTACCCTTAATTTTTTTAGTCTAAGTTCATTGTTAAATTCATATTGTTTCAATCCTTCCCTTAAAAATTCTTTTATACAATTCACCATAAAAGTATCAAATCTATTCCATTCTGTTTCATCCCAATCATTAAAAAACAAATGTTTAAATTCTTGAAAAGGTGCATATAGATCACTAAAATAGTTATTGAAAAAAATGGTGAATTTCCTTCTGTTATGGCTGCTTGAGTCACCATTAATATTATGGTTTGTTGTAATTACAATCTTTGGCGATAATTCAAAAGGTATCGTAAAACTTGGTTTGTTTTTCTTTTCAATGGTCATGTCATTTGTGGTGACATTGAAGAGCTGTTCAAAATTAAAATTTCTTTTTACATCATCTAAAAATAATATATTAGTATCAATATTAACATCCTGATAAGCAAATCTATTATTAGAAAGATCTAAATTTTTACCGTTTTGAGTGGCTACATTCATAAGCTGTGCTATTGCTTTTACAAAAATTCCCTTTCCTGTTCCTCCGTTAGGTTGGTTTTCAGCTTCGGTATTCTCATCACTTATAATAATAACTTTCGTTAAAGAAGGATTTTTGTATTTGTGAAGTAAATATCCATTTGCTGAAATTACACTCTTAAAATGCAATTCATTATTAGTGATTTTTTTGAGAAATAACTCAATAACACTTATCTCATTATTCCTTATAAAGCCCCTGTTTATTATAGATTTCTTCCAGATAAAGCCATTGAGAGAAGCTGTTTCAGAATAATTGCGAAGCTTTATCTCATCCTTAGAAATTTCTAAAAATAAATTGCTGTAAAAAATGTAACAGATAGTTTTGTTGTCTCTTAGAGGTAATAGATTCGTTTCTGTTAAACTCCCTAAAATAACCTTTTTTCTAATAATTAATTGTTCTCCTTGGTTATAAAAGTCGTTGGTTAAAATTTGATTATTTTGAATCTCTACAAATCTTAAGCAATAGTTAAAAGTATCTTGTGGTGTTACTTCTTTTGCGATATTATTGATAATTAGCAACAGCTTCTCTGAATCAACTAATTTATATCTGCAGAATCCATTTAATTCTAAAAATTTTTTTAGTTCCGCAGCATTAAAAACATACTTATTGCCAGTAAGAGCTTTCTTCCAAAAAATATGCTTAATCATGATCTAGCGGATAGTTTTGTTAGGCATTCCATGATTTCTGAACGTTTATAATATCTGCGGCTAGAAATTCCATAAGTAATTATTTTACCGCTCTTTTGCCACTTCCATAATGTTACAGAAGAGATTTTAAGTAATTCTAATACCTGCTTTCTTGTTAGAGGTTCTTCAGAACTTTCGGTTTCTTTAGTTTGATTTGCTTGGAGGTTAGATAATTCTTCTCGAATTATGTCTCTAAGTTCTGTTTTAGAAATTTCTTGAATTTGTAGGACTTTTGTCTCCATAATTTTTATCATTTAAATTATGGTACAAACCTATCTGTATATTATCTGTACAATTGGCTGTACAGTACGAATAAAGTACGAGATTAATTAATTGAGAATAATACCATTTTCATTACATTGCTTTTTGAACTTTTCTGAAATAGTTATGTTTTTTTCTTTACAATATGATATCACTGTATTTAATTCCTTATTAGCATTAGGTCTTAGAAAAATAGATTTATTTTGGTTTTCTTTTTCAACCTTACCGAGTGAGCAAGAGATCCATGTTCTGTATGAGTCAATTTTAATTCTTCCGCTTTTAAATAATGTTCCTGCAATTTGTTCGTGACTTAATTTTTCCTTTATTAGATCATATATTTTACCATTGGCAAATTGAAATCCTACCTCAAACCAAGTTTTTTTTATAAAACTGTTCTGTGTTTTTGTACTTTCTGGAGTCACAGAAATTGCCAAATCATTTTTAGTAAGTTTGTTTAAAAATTCAGACACGAACTCAGCATTGAATTCTTTAGGATCAATAAAACTATGTTTATATTCAAAAATTTCTTGTTCTTGCCATTCAAATAATTTCCAATAATCACTTTTGTATTCAGAGTTTTCCAAATAATCAAAGAAAAGCCTGTAAAGTTCATGCAACTGTTTTATTAGAATAGGTTTCTCAATTATTGTACACTTATCAATATCAAGCAATATTATTGTTTCGTTGATTTGTATATAGAGTTTAGAGTATTTTGCGTTCACATATAGAAAGCCTTCATCTTCTCCATAATCTAATGCTGGGTTATTTTTATGGTACAAAACTTCTTTTTCAAATTTTTCTTCAAAATTTGTTATAAGATTTTTATTCTCCTTAATTATGAAGTTGCAATTTTGTGACATATTTATATTAAAAATAATCAGCTAAACTTAATGCTTGATCCCTTTGTGTTTTTTGTATATATGCTAAGAACATTTTTTCAGAACTGTGTCCTGTAGCACTCATAATTAAACTTGTTGGGGTATTTCCAAACCTGTTAGTGGCAAAACTTCGTCTCCCAACATGGCTTGTTATTAATTCCCATTTTTCAAATATACCGCTTTCTGTTCTTTTACTTCCATCTTCATTTATTACAATTTTGCTTCCACTTACTTTTTCAACAAATTTTGCCTCTTTACAAACATCTTTTATATAATCATTATATTTTTGAGAACTTATATGACGAGGGAAACTTCCATGTCTTTTGTCTAAAATTTCAAGAATTGTTTTGTGTAACGGTAATGTTACATGTGTTTTGGTTTTTACTTGAGTAAATTCTATAATAGTAATTTCTTCTTTTCTTGTGTTTTTTGTTTTACTGATCATGGACACATTAAATCTCATAAAATCAGAAACTCTTTGTCCACATAGACAGCTAATCACAAGCCAATCTTTTGCGTTATCTAAATGTTCGGGTAAATTTTCAAGCATATAAATCTTTTGAATTTCATCATCATTCAAATAAACAAAGGGAGTTCTGTCAACTTTCAGTTTCCAGTTTAAGACTTCTTTATTTATGGTTTTACCTTTGTTATCTGCATATCTCAAAAGAGTTTTAATATTTGTTAAATCTCTGCTAACGGTATTGATATTGTAGTCAGTAAATACTTTTTGATATTTTACTCTAAAATTGTCATTTATTTCATTCAGTAATATTAAACCACCTTTAGAGAATTCATTTTTCCTTGCAATAATTTTATTTTTTAAAGTGATAAACTTTTTGGAAGTACCATATTTCAAATTAGTATTCATCCTTAAATAGTAGTCTATGAACTCTATTAAAGTGTTTGGTATTTCGTCTTCATTATTAGGGTTGTGAAAATCATTAACAATATCTTCAAGCCACTTTTTACTTGCTTGTTCAGGGGATATATGATTAAAACAACTCAAAATATAATTTTCTAATCTATCCAGGCTATTAGATAATTCAGTTCTTTTATTAAGTGCTTCGGGATCTCTTAAACGTGGCGCATTGTGCTGTTTCTCCCAATAAAATTTGCCACTTAAATCCGAATTGATAAGTAATTCTTCTCTACTGTATATCATTATATCTGAATTTGCATCGATTGTATAGTCTTTTGAGTTATGTCTAAACCTTAGACGAACTGTAATAGGAGCATTTTCTTTAGTAGAGCGATAGTAATATTTAATTGCAGCCATATCAGTAATTATTTATTTTTGTACTGTAAATGTACGGTAAGTCTTAATTTGTACAAAATTAGATTTGCTTAATTAAAATTTTATTTAATATAAGTAACTGATATGTTGTAATTTGTGTTTTGTTTAGATTGATTTAGATTTGTATGGTTTAATATGTGTGTAGTTCCGTCTTCGCTACAATAAACCGCAATCATTGAATTATGATTGCGGTTTTTACTTTTAAAAGAATTATTATTTTATCTTATAATTCTTTCACATGAATTTTATTTTTTCACGGTTTCATTCTTTTGATGGAATATTAAGGGAATAATTATACTTTTTCAGCTTCATTATAATGTTCGGCTAATTTTCATAATCAAGTAACATTATGATATTCCCTGTATTCGTTATTTTCTTGTCTTTTTTTGAATGATTATGTTTTTTGCGATAAAACCCCTTTGCTTAGATAGATTGTGGCTAGAATAGGCTGTTTAAATGAATGACATTGATTGAGCTTCTGCAAAACATTATCAGTCGACTGGGAAATTTAAAAAATACATAATAAAACCCCGTTTTACAATTTGAAAAACGGGGTTAATTTTTTAGTGAAAGGTTCATTAAACCTGATATCCAAGTAACTTTCTGATTTGATAGAAGAATCTTTCAATCAGTCGCAGATCCTGTGTTACAATTTCTGCACTGCCTCTAAGCTCTTTATCGAATGTAAGTGTTTTGTTGTAGCTGGTTTTTAATCCTTTCGGTAAAATTACATCTACATAATAATTTCCTTTGTCATCAGGAATAAGTGATATATTCTGTACCTTTCCTTCGATGATACCGTATTCCTGGAATCGGTAATTGTCCAGTTTAATAAGTACTTTCTCACCAGGAGTTATTTTTCCTGAATTTGTGGTAGGGACTGACATTCTGCCCACTAACTGCTCTTTATTTTTAGGAAGAATAGAAAGGATGGGTTCTCCTACCTTTACAAACTGATTCTCTCCAAAGAACTGTTGGAAACTGGCAACCCCATCAGTGGATGAAATCACAAGATAATTCAGTTCCCACTGTTTTAAAGATTTTCTCAGCTGTTCAAGAAGCTGTAGAGTTTGTGAAGAGTATGTAATTCTGTCTTTTTCTGTATTAATGGCAGTTCCGCTTTTGGTCTTATTCAGATTGGAAATTCCTTCATCCATTTGGGATATGGAGATTTTAATATTCTCAAGGTTTTGCTGAGCCTGAAGATATTTGATTTTTTCATTTTCAAGTTCCATGGCTGAAATAACCCCTTGGTTGAATAGCTCCTGAGATCTGTTGAAGTTTTTCTTTGTCAGATCATATTTTATAGATTCCAGGTTCTTCTGCTGTTTCAAGGTAGCAATTCTTATTTTGTATTCTGAAATGCTCTGATTGGCGGCCAGGTTTTCTGGTGCATAAGGTTGTAGTCTTGTAAAAAGAGCTTCATCCTGAAATGCTTTTGCGAAACTGTTATATTCTCCCTGCAATTCACCCAGCTTAAATCTTGAAGCCTGGGCGATAGGGAAGGTATATAATTTATCAGGTGTGATAGAGTCTACCAGTTTTTTAAGCTCTAAAATGTCTTTGTAGTTAGCTGCAGACTGCATCACCATAAGAACATCATTCTTTTTAACTTCCTGATGATCTTTTATGAATATTTTCTCAATTTTGGAACTGGTTCGTGCTTCTATTTTCTCAGGAGGATTCTTAGAAGTTACAATAATGGGAGCCGGTACAAATTCCGGGTATTTTATAATGTAGCTCATTAAGAGAATTAACAGGAGGATAATAAATATCACTGTATTTCCCCAGCGGATCATCCAATGTGGTGGCTGGGTAAGAATATCCTGTACGCTCTCTGAGCGAAGTTCAATATTTTCTAAAACGTCTTCTTTCATTGTTCTGAGGTAAAAGTTCCCCCAATATTTCAGGGGGAATATAATTTAAATAATTGGGCAGTTCCCATCATACCAAGATGGTGGCGAAGTGTCTGCATCCGGTGGGCATTCAAAATGCTTGATACGGCATGGTACCCAGCTGCCAAGACACCAGGATCCACAACAGTTGTTGTCCGGAATAATTACTCCTCCACTTACTAATGTCAAATCTCTTCTCGAAAGTTTTTTAAGATTTTTCATGATTAATTAATTTTATTTTTCCTACTCTATAAGCTTTTCGGATTCCGCTGTATTTTTCTTATGATTAATTGCCTAATTCAAGCTGATTTCTTACAAGTCTGTAATATTCTCCCCTTAAATCTACCAGATCGGCATGGCTTCCTTCTTCAACTACTTTTCCTTGATCCAGTACAATGATTTTATCAGCATGTCTTACCGTTGAAAGTCTGTGGGCAATCACTACTGCTGTTTTGCCCTTAAAGAACTGTTCAAGATTTTCCATAATCACTTTCTCATTATTAGCATCTAATGCAGAGGTAGCTTCATCAAATAAAATATATTCTGGAGATTTGTAAACAGCTCTTGCAATGAAAAGTCTCTGCTTCTGACCACCACTGACACCAACTCCTTCATTTCCGATCTTTGTATTATAACTTAATGGAAGGCTTTCAATAAAATCTTTAATATTGGCTATCTCTACGGCACGTCTAAGTTTTTGTTTATCTATATGATCTTCACCTACAGCAATATTATTGGCGATAGTATCATTGAATACATATCCTTCCTGCATTACAACTCCACAATGATCTCTCCAGTATCTTGGGGAAATATTTTTCATATTGGTATTTCCGATTCTGATTTCACCCTGGTCCGGATCATAAAATTTCATCAACAGTTTCAATAAAGTAGTTTTTCCACTTCCGCTGGCTCCCACAATAGCTGTGGTCTGTTGATAAGGAATCGTAAGGTTTAAGTTTTCAAAAACCGGAACGTCAGAGCCAATATACCTGAATGACATATCTTTTATTTCGATATCTTGCTTCGGAACATCTGTGACGTACTGCTCATTTTTATCTTCTTCATCATCTTTATCATGGATTTCTCCTAATCTTTCAAGGGAAATTTTAGCATCCTGAGTTTGTTTGATAAAGTCGATAAGCTGAAGAAGCGGGCTGTTTAACTGTCCAATAATGTACTGAACAGAAAGCATCATCCCCAAAGTAAGATTTCCACTTAAAACAAGTTTAGCAGAAAGGAAACTCACCAGTATATCTTTCATCTGATTGATAAAGTTTCCTCCAACAGACTGCCATTGTTCTAATGAAAGAGATTTTATTCGGATCTTAAACAGTTTTACCTGAAGAAATTCCCAGTCCCATCTTTTTTGCTTCTCTGCATTATGCATTTTGATTTCCTGCATACCGTTGATAAGCTCAATTACTTTACTTTGTTCCTGAGATACCTGAGAGAATCTTTTATAATCAAGCTCTTTTCTCTTTTTGAGGAAAAAACTGATCCAGCCAATATATAATACGGCCCCTACAAGATAAACGATGAAAAGTCTGTAATCGTAAAATAATAATACAATACTAAAAATAATAAGGTTGACCAATGAGAATAATGTATTCAGCGAAGAGCTTGTAAGAAGCTGCTCAATTCTGTGGTGGTCATTAATTCTCTGCATGATATCTCCTGTCATTCTGGTATCAAAGAAACTTATCGGAAGTTTCATTAATTTGATAAAGAAATCGGAAATGATCGAAATATTGATCCTTGCTGAGAGGTGAAGAAGAATCCAGCTTCGGATTGTCTCAATTCCCATTCTTCCCAGGAATAGCATAATTTGGGCAAGTAGAACTACATAGATAAAATTAATATCCTGATTCTGGATCCCGACGTCTACAATACTTTGGGTAAGAAACGGGAATATAAGGGAAAGTAAACTTCCACCTAAAAGTCCAATAGCCAATTGTATAACAAGTGTTTTATACTTAAAAAGATATTTGGACAAGAATGTAAAGCTTGCCTTACTCTCTTCAGCATCAAACTCTGTCTGAAAGAATGCAGGAGTAGTTTCAAGAATCAGTACAATTCCTTCTTCTGTATTTTCGTTGGCATTTTCTCCAATCCAGGACTTGATGAATTCTTCTCTGGTATAAGTAATCAATCCATAGCTGGGATCCGAAATATATACTTTGTTATTTTTGTCGATTTTATATACAACAACAAAATGGTTTTTATTCCAGTGTGCTACACATGGAAAAGGAACTTCTTCTGTTAGGGTATTGAAATCGATCTGGACACCCATTGAACGGAATCCAAGATTTTCCGCGGCATCGCTCAGCCCAAGAAGGCTGCTTCCTTCCCGTGTTGTTTCGGAAAGGTTACGAATCTGCTGCAGAGATATACTTTTACCATAATACTTACTGACGATTCTCAGGCATGTAGGGCCACAATCTTTGGTATCTGGTTGCTTATAAAAAGGAAACTTTTTTTTCAAAACTACTACTCATTATAAAATGCCGTCAATAAATGACGACATTTTTGCTTTAATTCAATTATAATTCAATGAAATGGTAAACTGGAAATAGTCCCATTGATCACCGTTTTTCTACTCTTTTACATCTTTTCAGATGGTTATTTTGTTTTTCCTAAGATAGTGAAATTTTTAAATGAATGAGATTTATTTACTAGATCTCATCATCCTCTATTAATTCATCAATAAAGAATAAAATATCTTCACGATCATACTTGTCTGGAAACTGATATCCATTGATGATAAAGATAGGAGTGAAGCTTAATCCTGCGTTACTGTTTTCTATGGACATCTCTACTAATGGATTCAGATTTTCTGATGTTACCTTTCCTCCGGAGAGCACATTGATTTTGCTTTCATCCTTAGTTTCAAACCATTCTTCTACAGCATGTAGAAATTCTTTTTCGGGCTTGTTATGATAGATATGAGTTAAATCTGAAATAAGCTGAGTGTATTTTTCTGGAGCTCTGTCTGGGCTGTAATTGAATCTCATCTGTAGTGAAATATTCTCCGGATATTTTTCCAAAAGTCCTTCCACAAGCTTATGTGCATCTTTACAGAAACCACAATATGGGTTGGAAACGATAGAAATACGAAGCTTGGCATCTTTTTTTCCAACTGCAAAAGTTTCAGTATCCTGGAATTCTATTTTTGGATTTTGCTCCATCTGGTTTTTGAAAAGTTCATAGTTTCTCTTGAATCTGAGATTTTTTGCATTCGATTTTTGAAGAGCTTCTTTTTGTTCAAGAAGAGTGTTGAAATAGATAACTGCAGAAAATACAAGAGCCCAAAGAATAACAGTCAATAAAAGAGCTCCCACACTGAAAGACAGATTCTCAAAAAATAAACTGCTGATTACAATTTGTCCAACCAGAATTGAAATAATCAAAAGACATACTCTACAAAATGTTTTTTCTACAAATGCCTGGATGTATAAAGAATATCCAATGGCAATTACAGAAACGAATGTGAAACCTTTTACGATATACGCTGTTGCCGGTAAGAACAGACCTAGTACGGCAAGTCCTGCAAAATAAATCAGAGAAAAATCTGCAAATTTTAAGCCCAGAATACTGGTTTTATCCTGTTTGATGATCTTATCACACGAGTTGGCTGTCTGACTTGCTGCAGCACCTCCGCCTCCACATATACTTCCAATGACAGTAGAGGTATTCCCGAATTTCTGATTGAAAATTTCCAGGGAAATATAAACTCCTGCTAAGGAAAGTACATTAAATAGAGCTTCGTAAATGGTTTGGCTAATAAAAGAATAGGCAAGAACAGTTGCAAAAATAATATAAAGAACCGGTTTGAAATTGAAAGCCAGTTTACTTTCTGCATTTTCTGTTTTCTCAAACAACAGTACAAAATCTGTTGATTTATTATAAAGTTCTTCTTTACCGAAGGTTTTTGCTTTTTCTGAATATACAGAATAATTGCTTCCTGCCTTTTTTACCAGGGAAAATGAATTCTCAACAATCGCAATAAATTCTTCCGGAAGTTCATCCCAATATTCTTTGTCAAGTTCGTAAGCGTCATTTTTTACTCCCATAAAGTTGAGTGTATCACTAAATGCCAGTGCAGATGGATAATTGGGATGGGAATTGAACTGGAAAATAAATTCCTGTTTATCGAGTTTTAGATGGTTAATTAGTTTGTCAAAAATCATATTAATATTTTTATCTAAAATACACAGATGTTTTAAATATACAAAAAAAAATCTCCTTTATTAGTGAGATATAAACGGATGTTGGTAGATTTTATTTGATCTTCAGTATTTTATTTTCTTGAATCCGGAAATGGAAAGCAGATTTTGTAATATGGCTTTTGTATTATTTCTTTGTGTAGTTGATGTTTTTAGTATTTTAAACGGTAACATTTTACGAAGGTAAGATCCATTTCCCACACGCAGGTATTCTAAAGTTTTCATGGTTAAGTGTACATTAAATGTTGCCTGTGGGAAGTAAAGGATCTTTTTAAAACAAAGTATTTCGTGTTTTTACCTGAGGCAAAGATGCATTCATAACGCTGGGAATGCAAGAAAGGGATGTCGGAATTGATAAATTTTGGGATGTTTATTAGCGGGTTTTTAATAAAGTATTAAATTAATGTTTTGATTTTTAATACTTTATATTTTCTGTCATGAAAATGTATTAAAAACTAAAAAAGTGTAATATTGTGCCTTTAAAAGAATATATGCGCAAGGCTTTTTTTATGTTTCTGTTGATGTTTGCTGAGAATTTCTGCTTTTCTCAAAGCATTAGTGGATTTCATATACCGGATTCATTACAAAATAAAAATGCTGACCAATTACAGAAGGCTTATGATAGGACCTTTCGTATCGATAATAATAAAGCAGAATTCTATGCCAATGTTATTTTAAGTAAAGGTAAAAAGCAGAAAAATAATGATCTGATCTATGACGGCTATTACAAACTGGCTCACAGTAAAGGTTTAAAATCGGAAAACGGACATCCTTACGCGGATACACTTATCAGGATTACCCAGTATGTGAATACCAGGGATTACCCTGCGAAGGCTCATATTATTAAAGGTATCCTGTTCAATTATGAATCCAGATACGGGGAGGCCTTAGATCAATATGTTCAGGCAAAAAAATTAGCTGGTAAAAAGAACCCGGATCAGTTTTTTTATGTGAAAAAACTGGTTGGTATTTTAAAATCGGCAACGGGTGAAGATCAAGAAGCTCTTCCTCTGTTTTTGGAATATTACCAGTATGAGAAGGAAAAAATGCATACTGATAAGAGAGATGTAAAAAGCTATATCGGATCTATTTTTTCTGTAGCAAACAGCTATAACAAAAACAAGCAATATAATAATGCCTTGCCTTACATCCATTTGGGAATTGAAGAATGTAAAAAATTTAATGACTATACCCATCATCCTTATCTGATCTCTTCCTTAGGAATAGCTAATTATTACTTGAAAAACTATAAGGAATCTTATAATAATCATTTGTTGGCTGAGCAAAAATTCAAAAAAAACAATGATGACTGGAACCTTGGGATTACTTATTATTTTCTAGGTAAAATCAATGGTGATCTTCACAAGGAAACTGAAGCAGTGCGTTATTTCACAAAATCAGATTCTATCTTTTCAGTGTCTAAAAAGTTTGATCCGTTTATGAGAAACGGATATGAGTTTTTAATTGATTATTACAAGAAAAAAGGAGATAAGGAAAATCAGCTGAAATTCATTAATAAACTGGTGGCGACGGATAGCTTTCTTACTAGTAGTAAGCAGTATTTGTCCAAAGAGATTTATAAAAAATATGACACACCGGCTCTGCTGGAAGAAAAAGAAAGACTTATTGATGAATTGAACAATAAAAACTCTACCCTTTATTTTGTTTTGTGTGGTGGTGTTTTAGTATTAGGTGCTTTATTCTTTTTACTTATCCGGAACAGACGAAATGCAGAACACTATAAAAAGCAGGCGGACCACCTTTTAGAAAAATCAAGATTAATGGAAGTTTCTGCTGTAAAGATTGATCAGCTCGCAGAGAAAACAAAAGAGCAAAAGGCTAAAAATATTCTCCCGGACAAACAGCTGCAGGATATAAAAGTGAAACTGGAGGTATTTGAACTAAATAAAGATTTTTTACGTAAGAATATAACGGTAGACAGTCTGGCTAAAGATTTTAATTCAAACAGAGATTATCTGTCAAAGTCAGTGAATGAGCTTAAGGCAAAGAACTTTTCACAATATCTGAATGAATTGAGAATTAATTATATTGTAGAAGAGCTCAGTCATAACGAGAAAATACGAAAATATACCATTGCAGCTATAGCTGATAGTATAGGTTATAATAATTCGGAATCGTTTTCCAATGCATTTAGAAAAATTACAGGAACACTGCCTTCCTATTATATAAAACTATTACAGAAACAGAGAGTAAATTAAGTAGTCTACAGAAAAATGTGTACGATATTGATCAATTTTGGTAGACCTGTTTTCTTTAAATCGTCTAAAAGCATTTGTTTTGCCTACTAAAATATATAATAATAAAGTACACAGTATGGGAAGTTGTATGGCTAAAGAGCTTTTTTTAACAAAGATAGTGTTATTGAGTCTGGTATTGTTTTCAATGAGTTTTCATTCTCAGCAGTATTATTTTAAATCTAATCCAAATATAGAGGGAAGTTTTTTTTATAACGAGATCAAAAAACTTAATAAAGAAGTTTTAAGAGATTATAAGGACAAAGACAAAGCTATATTTAACGACAACATATTCCGGCTGCATATCCTTGATGGAGATTATCAGAAAGGGATTTATTATTTAAATGAAATTAAAAATAATCCGGATTATGCCAATCTTGACTACAGAGAAATTATCGGACTTTCATTTGAACTGTATGCATTGTCAAAATCAGTCCCGGGGCCAACTCCTTATAATGAAAAATACAGAAAAGTTTTTGAACAAAAAATTAATGCCCTGCCAGAGAAAACGAAAATGTATGTTAGCAGTTTCTTCAGGTCTACAGAAAAGGATCTAAAAGACAAAGTAATAAATGCCCTGAAAAAAAGCATAAAGAATGACAGCATTTCTCTGGCTGATGCCGTAAAACTGTGCAGGCTGTATACTTCGTACCTTGTCGTAAAAGAAACAAATCCTGTTGTGCTTCCTTTCATCAAAAAAACAGAACAGCAGCAGTTTGAAATTAAAGATAGTATTGTCATTAAAAGCAATAAAGGGAATGAGATTTCTTTACAGATGATCAGGTATAAAGGATCTGAGGCCAAGGTTCCTACCATATTGAATTTTGGTATTTACAGAGGAAGAAAAATTGATTACGCTGAAAAGTTAAATGCCATGAAAGGCTACGTTATTGTATATGCTACCAGCAGGGGAGTGTACTTAAGTAAAGACAATCTTGCACCATTTGAATTTGAAACGGAAGATGTTAATGAAGTCATAGACTGGATTATTAAACAATCATGGAGTGACGGAAAAGTAGGAATGGCCGGAGGAAGCTATAACGGATTCAGTCAATGGGCTGCTGTTAAAAACATGCATCCAGCCTTGAAAACAATTGTTCCGTCAGCATCCGTAGGTTTTGGAATAGATTTTCCGATGGAAAATAATGTCTTTAATACTTATATGGTCAGATGGCTGGAGTATGTTTCCAGAAGCCGTTATGTAGATTATGATGATTCTGATACATTAAAATGGCAGAGCCTTGTTAACAAGATGTATACAAATGGTACGGCATTTAAAGATCTGGATAGTCTTAATGGAAATAAGAATGTTTTTTTTCAGAAATGGGTGCAGCATCCATCGTTTGATACATTCTGGACTTCTAAAATACCTTATAAAAGAGACTTTGCAAAAGTCAATATTCCGGTTTTGACATTTACCGGATATTATGATGATGACCAGAGGGGTGCCTTTTATTACTACAATGAACATTATAAGTATAACAAAAATGCTGATCATTATTTAGTTATTGGTCCTTACGATCATTACGGAGCGCAGGGTTCTATTAAAAATAACCTGAGAGGATATACCATAGATCCGGCTGCCAATATTAATCACAATACCTTATCCTATGAATGGTTTGATTATATTTTGAAAGGAAAGAAAAAGCCGGGGTTCTTAAAAGGAAAAGTAAATTACCAGGTGATGGGAACCAATCAATGGAAAAGCGCTGCAAATATTGATGAAATAAGTAATAAAAAATTAAAACTGTTTCTCAGCAGATCAAAACTGCAGGAAGTAAAACCGGCTTTAGATAATACCTTACAGACGATCAGTTTCACAAATAGGAAAGATACGTTGCAAAATTTCGACAGGTATAAAATAATGGATATGGCAATTGATCCCGCTGTTTTAAAAGATAAACTTGTTTTTGAAAGTGATGCATTGCAGGATCCTGTGGAGATCAATGGCAGTTTCACCGGAAATCTGAAAGTTACCATCAATAAAAAAGATATTGATGTTAGAATAATCCTCTATGAGCTAACTTCTAAAGGGGAATATATTCAGCTTTCTAGCTACTTAGGGCGGGCAAGTTATGCAAAAAATAAGGAGAAAAGACAGTTGCTTGTTCCGGGCAAAATATCTGAGATTCCTGTTAATAATACCTATTTCGTCAGTAAAAAAATAGAAAAGGGCAGTAAGCTGATTATTGTTTTGGGGGTCAATACATCTCCCTTCGAACAGATGAATTACGGAACCGAAAAAGATGTTAGCCTCGAAACAATGGCTGATGCTAAAGAGCCTTTGGAGATCAAATGGTATAATGACAGTTATGTGGAAATTCCTATTTTGAGACAATAAACGGAATAGATTTAAAAATGAATGGATTTTTATATCAGAATATCCGTTGATTTTGAAGTTCAGATTTTTAGAAATATCATATAAAATACTGAGGATAACTCCAACTTTAAAACATAGAAAATAAAGCTGAGAAATAATATTTTTTATTTAAACAAATGTTTTATTTTGTTATTATTTTATAGCTTGTAATGGGTTTTGCCCTTGTTTTGTTTATTAAATTTCGCTATTCTATGTAATTTGTAACAAACAGAAATGAACTCAAAAAAACTTAAAAAATCATAAAGTTTTCATAAAGTTTTAAAAAAGGAGGGAAATGTTTTTGTATTTATAAAATATGTAGTACTTTTACATCGCCTTGAATGAGGGAACAAGTCAAGGTAATAAATTTTTTTTCATCATTTGTGTTTTTAGAATCGTATCGCCTGATACGATTCTTTTTTTATTTATGATTCATAATTTAAGAGCAGATCAATAAAGTAAGAATAGGTAACTGAGCCTTCTTGTTGATTACTTTTCAGAAACAGGTTATTGGTAAATCCAAAGAAGTCATCCAACCATCCCTGATGCTGAAAAACAAAACTTTTTTCATAAGCACGGTCTCTTTTCATAGCTGGAGAGTACTGATGAAGAATATTCTTTACAAAGTGTGGGTCTTCCTCCACAATGAACCTTAAAAGACTTTTTAAAGTGAAAAATTCAGTACTGTATCTCAACTCCTGATTATCGGAATGAATGCCTATTAAATACCCTACGAAATTAGCTTCCTGCTCTCTGGCAAAACCCAGTTGATGAGAACTTTCGTGAGCTGTTGTAAAGGGAATGAATGTGTGAGGTAATTCACTGTTAAACTGAGCTTCAGCAGTAAAAGGATTATAGTATCCCAGAATTCCTGTAAAGTTCATTACTTTTTTGAATAAACTGGGCTTGATATCCAGAAGTTGAGGAGCTTTTTTATCTGAAATATAAGAAGGCAGTTTGGTCTGTTGGTACAGGATTTCCTTTTGTATATCCGTAAGGTTGGTGATGATAAAAACACCATTTTTATCCTCATGAACATACTGTCTGGTTTGCTTACATTTTTCAAGATAGATAAGGGCTAATTTTTTTGCCTTATTCATATTGGGCTCCTCCTGACTGGAAAGTTTTTTAATAATTGGAGTCTGGAAATACAGCATTCCCCAGAAGATTTGATAAATAAAATAAAAAACATTTATAATAATAAGAATCCTTATCAGTGAATCATTTCTTCGCTGTTTACTGAATGAAGTAATCAAATAGTATAAAAGAAATATTCCCAATAGAATATAAATCAAATCTCCAACAGAAAACGGAACCCAGCTGAACAGCATCTGATGAAACTCTTTCTGAAGTTCAAAAAAACTTTCAAAAAAAGAAATCATCACTTTGGATTTTGAGAATCCATAAAACAAAAGAAATTGGGCAAGTAATACACCTGCCCAAAATCTCTTTTTCTTATATATATTTGTTATTATATTAATGACCACTGCCTTTGGATATTTTATCAAGATCAATGCCCTGGGCTTTCAGAATCCCACTTACACGGATCGCATAGAATGCAAGATAAGCAAAACAAATGACCCCTACGATATAACTGAAATGAATATTGGTAATATCTGCAATATAACCCTGTATAAAGCTTACAATACCTCCACCCATAATCATCATAATAAGGTATCCTGAACCCTGATTGGTATGCTTTCCAAGTCCGTTGATAGCCAATGCGAAAATACAAGGCCATAAAGTAGAGCAGAAAAGACCTACACTGGTAAATGCATATACAGATACCATTCCTGTAGTGAACATCCCTATAAGTAGAGCGGTGATCCCTGCCAGAGAGAAGATCAGAAGCATTCTTGCCGGGTTTCCTTTGCTTAAAATATCACAGATAATCATTGCGATAATGATAAACCCATATACATAGAACGGAGAAAGATCATGATCGGCAATAGCGTTTACCAATAAAAATACACCGAATGCAAGATAAGGAGCTAAGAATCTTAAGATCTTTTTGAATCCAGCATTGACGTCAAATGCTTCTACAGCACCTGTCCAACGGCCAATCATTAATGATGCCCAGTATAAAGAGATGTAAGGGGCTACCTCTTTCGTTTCAAATCCCAAGCTTTTTTCCATATACGCCGGAAGGTTACTGGCTGTGGAAACTTCTACGCCTACATAGACAAAAATAGCGATCATTCCCATCACCAGCTGAGGATACTGGAATGCTGACTTTCTATGTTCTCCTGGAGTTGTATCATCGGTGTCCTCAGTGTTTGTTGGAGTTACGGCAGGAAGGGAAGAGAATTTAAGCATTAAAACTACCAGAGCAAAAGCTGCTCCTAAAATAAGATAAGGTGTTTTTACACTTTCTATACTCGCTTCAGTATTGGCTGCGCTTGCAGAACCAAAAATAGCAAATGCAACGATAAGAGGTCCAATAGTAGTTCCTAAGTTATTAATCCCTCCTGCCATTGTTAGCCTCTGAGATCCCGTTTCCGTAGGACCTACTTCAATAGCAAGCGGATTAGCAACAATCTGCTGAAGAGAGAATCCTAAACCTACAATAAATAACCCTGAGATCATTAAAGGGAAAGAATGCATATTGGCAGCCGGGTAGAACAATAAGGTTCCCAATGCGGAAATCAGAAGCCCCACAATAAGACCATTCTTATATCCGATTTTATTGATCAAATCCTGTTTAAGGCTCTTTGATACAAGCATATAAATTAAAGAGCCTACAGTATACGCTACATAAAAGCATATCTGTACAAGCATACTTTCAGTTTGGGATAGATTGAAGGCTTTTTGAAAAACAGGGATCAGAATATCATTACTGGCTGCTACAAATCCCCAAAAGAAGAATACAGTAACCAACGGAATGAATTGGGCCCAATTGGTTTGTTTAGAATAATTTGACATATTTATTATAGATTTCACAAACAAATATAACTATTTCCTTTCAACGGAATACCTGATTAAGGTTTTTTTTATTTTCTCATAAGCCTCTGCCTTTAAGTCTTTTGGCGAATCTGTAGGCTCAATGATTCCATTAAAATATACCTTTACTCTTCCGGGAAAGCCTTTTGAGTTTTCAAAAGGGAACATTTCCTTGAGTCCCACAAAGGTATAAACAGCTATAGGAGAATGATGTTTTGAAGACAGCATAAATGCACCGTCCTTAAAATCATCCAGGATAATTGAAGTATCATCTGGCACACCGCCTTCAGGAAAAATCGCGATACTGTTGCCTTCTTCCATTTTCTCAGCACACCTGCGGTATACATCTGCACGACTTTTTGCACTGGCTCTGTCTACCATTACACATATCCTTTTATATATGGTTCCGAAAATCGGAATTTTTACCAGTTCTTTTTTTCCTACAAAGCAAATCGGATGATCAGGGAAGAGAATGCATACAAGCATAATATCCATAATGGACGTATGATTGGAGATAAAGACGTAAGGTATATTCTTGTCTTTTTTCTGTTCTGAAAGTTTAATTAAATCATACCTGAAGCCCATTCCGTAAAACATACCAAAACACCAGAGTCTGACAAGTTTGTAACCGTATTTATAATGCTTTTTATTAAAGGATAAAATGTAAACGGGGATTCCAATGCTGACTGTCAGAAAAAATGCCAACAGAAGCAACCAGAATCTCCAGAGATAATTTAAAATTTTTGTCACAGCTTAACCGTTAAAAATTACTTTCTTTTTTATCGAATAATTCAGAATAGAAACCAGCAATATTGCTGCAATTTTGCTGATCATTTCCGGGCTCAAGGTATAAAAAAATAAATTGATATTATCTTTAAATATGAAACTATAGAATATTTGGAAAAAGCCTAAGCTAAGTAATGTTGAAAAAAAGGAGACCACCATAAAATAAGCAAACTCTTTTCTCTTTGAATGTTTTCCTCTTTCAAATACAAACCAGATGCTCAGAAAGTAATTGGTAATAATACCGCAGCTTGTGGAAAAAATGTTACTTAAAGGATAATGTACCCCATAAAAGTTGGTTTCCTTTACAAAGAAGTGCGGAAGATAGGTGCTGAAAATCTTAAAGCTTCCTATTTCTACAATGGCACTCAGTCCTCCTGCAATGATGAAGAACAAAACCTGTTTCTGGCGTAAGAGTATTTCTTTCATTTAATGATTATAAAACTAAAAATGTTTGTACATATTGGATAGCATACCGGGCGGGTTTATATCTCAGCAGATAAACACCTTAGCGAATTCCCTCTGATACTAATGGTTTTGAAATCTCAATAATCCCATGGCTTTACAATATGAATATGCAAATTTATAACTATATGTTAAACACTGAAAAAAGTTGTTAAAATATTTTTTTTAATAAAAATTATTTCTAATTTTAATATTCAGAATGATGTAATTAAGACCTGATAATAAATTCATTTTCAACTCCTTGTGTTGATGGTTTTTTCTATCTTGTAGTGCGCGGTTAAGCGTATATACTCCAAACATTTTATGACCCAATTTTTAATAATATTTGTATGAAACGTCAAAACAAATACAGAAAATTCCAGCTTCAACAGAAAAATATTGAGGCTCTTGAGAAAGAAAATTCCCGCTTCAAAAGAGTGTATTCAGAATATGAAAATATGTCAGACGAATTGTGGAATCTTGAAAACTCCAGCGGAGAACCGGTACCTGATGATTTTATCAATGCAATGGTATTACAGACTTCCTATCTGGAAGATGAAATAGAAGATTGGCTTATACAATTCAACGAAAAAAAAACACAAATCAAGCATTAATGATTTTAGACAGCTTCCAGGTTGTTTTTAAACGCTAATTGAAGATAAATTCATAATTTAGCACCCTTAAATTAAAATCTAAAATATGGTTGCTATTGTAGATAGTGGTTCTACTAAATCGGATTGGGTAATACTTGATGACTTTAAGAAAGTTTTTCTGAAAACAGAAACAATCGGTTTCAATCCGAATTTTATCAACAGAGAACTTATCGCTCCTGAAATACAGAAGAATAGCAATCTGATATCGGTTAAAAATTCAATTACCAAAGTCTTTTTTTATGGTTCCGGATGCGGTGTGAAGAAAAACTGCGAGACCATAGAGGAAGAGCTGAAAAAGGTTTTTGGAAAAGCGGAGATTATTGTGAAGGAAGACCTGATGGCTGCAGCTTATGCGGCATACAGTGGGAAACCTGCTATTGTGTGCATTCTTGGCACAGGATCAAATTCCTGTTTTTTTGACGGTGAAAATGTAAAGATAGAACTGCCTTCACTAGGATTCCTGATTGGGGATGAAGGAAGTGGAAGTGCTATCGGAAAGCAATTGGTGCGCAGATATTTTATGAAAAAACTGCCTGCAGATCTTCATAAAGAATTTGAAGCAGATTATCAGCTTACCGTGGAAGATGCATTGAAAAATATGTATCATACTCCGAGGCCAAACGCCTATCTGGCGAATTTTACCAAATTTGTAATCGAAAGAAAAGATCATCCTTATTTCAAAGACATGGTTTTTGAGGAAATGAAAAGTTTCTTCGAATATCAGGTTCTTCCTTATGAGGAAGCGCATGATGCCGAGATCAATTTTATCGGTTCCATCGCTTATTATTATGAAAATACATTACGTTCTGTAGCTACAGAACTTAATTTAAATGTGGGACATGTTGTGCAGAAACCAATTGAAAGCTTAGTAGATTACCACATTAAATATATACTTTAACAAAAAACAAAATTTTATGTCAAGTAACAACAATCGTGACGAAAAGAACTTTAGCCAGGCAGCGCTAGATTATCATAAAGCAGAACCCAAAGGAAAAATTGAAGTGATCCCGTCAAAGCCACACTCTTCTCAAAGAGATTTGTCATTGGCTTACTCTCCGGGAGTAGCAGTTCCTTGTATGGAAATTCATGATAAGCCGGAAACTGTATATGATTATACAGGAAAAGGAAACCTGGTAGCAGTAATTTCTAACGGTACTGCCGTACTTGGACTGGGAGATATCGGTGCTGAGGCTTCAAAACCGGTAATGGAAGGGAAAGGGCTTTTATTCAAGATCTTTGCAGATATCAACGTTTTTGATATTGAGATCGATGAGAAAGATCCGGATAAATTTATTGAAATTGTAAAAGGGATTGCTCCTACTTTTGGAGGTATCAATCTTGAAGATATTAAGGCACCTGAAGCTTTTTATATAGAACAAAGACTGAAAGAGGAATTGAATATTCCTTTGATGCACGATGACCAGCATGGAACAGCCATTATCTCGGCGGCTGCATTGATCAACTCTCTGCAGATTGCCAATAAAGATATTGATAAAGTAAAAATGGTGGTGAACGGAGCTGGAGCTGCAGCTATTGCATGTACCAAACTTTATATTTCATTAGGATTGAAAAAAGAAAACGTCCTGATGTGTGACAGTAAAGGAGTAATCAATCATAAAAGAGAAAACCTTACTCCTGAAAAATTAGATTTCATCGCTCAGACAGATATCGAAACATTAGAAGATGCTGTAAAAGGATCTGATGTTTTTGTTGGATTGTCAAAAGGAAACGTAATGACTCCTGAGATGTTGCAGAGCATGAATGAAAATCCTATTGTATTTGCTCTTGCCAACCCGGATCCGGAAATTGCTTATGACCTTGCACTGGAAACCCGTAAAGATGTGATCATGGCAACGGGAAGAAGTGATTATCCTAACCAGGTCAACAACGTATTGGGATTCCCTTATATCTTCCGTGGAGCCTTGGATGTACAGGCTACAGGAATTAATGAAGCCATGAAACTGGCTGCGGTACACGCTATTGCTGATCTTGCAAAAGAACCGGTGCCGGAAGCTGTAATTTTAGCATACAACGTTCAGAATCTTCAGTTTGGAAGAGAGTATTTCATTCCAAAACCATTTGATAACAGACTGATCACAAAAGTATCAAGTGCTGTGGCAAAAGCAGCTATTGAAAGTGGTGTTGCCAGAAAAACCATTACGGATTTTGACGAATACGAGCACCAGCTTTTAGACAGAATGGGCAGAGATGAAAGATTGGTAAGAATGATGCAGAGCCGTGCGAAATCCAATCCGAAAAGAATTACCCTTGGAAATGCAGAAGAATACAATGTATTGAAAGCTGCCCAGATTCTTTATGAAGAAGGAATTGCTTACCCAAGCCTTTTAGGAGATAAAAAATACATCAAGGAGCAAATGGAGCGTTACGGAATTACTCTGGATGTTCCTATCATTGATCCAAGTGATGACGATCAGAAAGAAAACAGAAAAAAATACAGAGAAACCCTTTGGAAACTTCGTCAGAGAAAAGGAATGAACGAGTACAAAGCGAAAAGATATGTACGCCAGAGAGACTATTTCGGGCCTTTGATGCTGAAGCATGGTGATACGGATGGACTTATTGTAGGATTCTCTAAAAACTATACTTCCGTTTTACGTCCTGTTTTAGAAGTTATTGAAAAAGATAAAGGAGTAGATAAAGTAGCGGCAATGATGATGATCCTGTCTGAAAAGAAACCTATTTTCTTCGCAGATACTTCTATCAATCAAAACCCTACAGCAGAAGATCTTGTGAATATTGCTAAAATGGCAGAATTTACAGTAAAATCTTTTGCCATTGAACCAAGAATTGCAATGCTTGGATTTGAAAACTTTGCTGCGATTTCTGAAACTTCCAAGAAAGTAGCGAAAGCAGTAGGAATCCTTCATGAAAAATATCCGAAAATGGTTGTGGATGGTGAAATTCAGCCTGATTTTGCAATGAATGCAGACCACCTGAGTGATTATCCATTCTCAAAATTAGGAACAACTCCGGCCAATACATTCATCTTCCCGAATCTGGA
Organism: Chryseobacterium sp. SG20098; assembly: GCF_031844745.1. Taxonomy (NCBI): domain Bacteria; kingdom Pseudomonadati; phylum Bacteroidota; class Flavobacteriia; order Flavobacteriales; family Weeksellaceae; genus Chryseobacterium; species Chryseobacterium sp. SG20098. The sequence goes on from NZ_CP134622.1 coordinate 4,029,015, forward strand.
AAGTGCAAACCTTTCTTACAAAATCCTGAGAGGAATGAAAGTAGCACAGGTTATCGGACCTATCTTAATGGGATTAAAGCAGCCGGTACACGTACTTCAGATGCGTTCGAGCGTTGATGAGATCGTAAACCTTGCTACCATTGCTGTTCTTGATGCTCAAAGAAGAGAAAAGAAATCGTAATATAGAATGAGCGGTATAACTGGAAACAGTAATCCATCTCTCTTATTTAAAAAATGACACTGTAAACCGTGTTCAGATAGTAAAAAGACTCCATATTTTGGAGTCTTTTGTTTTTCTGTTAATTCCTTGAATTCTTATTTGAAATTTAAGTTAAAAATCATTCGTACATCAAATGAAAACATTAATTAGTTTAAATTGCTATATTTGGGAGTTTTAAAAATTAATAATGATATTTTCTTTACAAGGCACTGTTCAAGAACTTACGCCTACCTACGCTGTCATCAATGTTCAGGGAGTTGGTTACTATGTGGGAATCAGTTTGATGACCTCACAGACGCTGGTTTTGAATCAGCAGACCTTTTTATTTATTCAGCAGATCATTCGTGAAGATGCTCATCTTCTCTTTGGATTTAACACACGTTCAGAAAAAGAAATGTTCAATCTGTTAATAAGCGTTAATGGAGTAGGAGCTGTTTCAGCCCTTATTCTGTTGTCAACATTGAGTCTTGATGAGATTGCTTCTGCTATACTTTCCGGAAACAGTGCATTGATCCAAAAAGCAAAAGGAATTGGTGCAAAAACTGCCGAAAGAATTATTGTGGATCTTAAAGATAAAGTACAGAAATACAGCGATCCAAACGCGAATATTTCTGTGATGGTGGATAATAAAATTAAGGAAGAATCGTTATCTGCATTAGAAGTTTTAGGCATTCCTAAACGAACAAGCGAGAAGATTGCGGATAAAATTATCAAACAAAATCCAACCATCTCGGTAGAAGAATTGGTTAAACAAATCTTAAAAAACATTTAACATTTGGTGGCGAATATTAAGTATCTTAACATATTTTTGTTCCTGTCGTTCCTGTGTATGTCTGTGAGTGCTTTTGGGCAGGCACAGAAAGATACAGCGATCATAAGAAAACAATATGAAGTGGCCGACCCTACGAGGTATGAAGCCTATTACGACATAAAAACAGGGATGTACTATGTATATCCAAAAATCGGAAATACCATTACAGGTCCTCCTACAGCCATGTCTCCGGAAGAATATAAAGAATATATGCTTGCCAGTCAGACCAGAGCTTACTATAAGGAAAAATCAGATAAGTACAATCTTCTTTTCAGAAAAGATAAATCAGATGCAAGGAGAAAAGGACTTATTCCTTCTGTAATGATCAATAACAAGCTTTTCGAAACCATTTTCGGAGGTAATAAAATTGAAATCATCCCTTCAGGGTATGCATCCCTGGATTTTGCAGGACTTTACCAGAAAATAGATAACCCAATGATCCTGCCTCAGAACAGGACCAGTTTTACCTTTGATATTGATCAGAGAATTCAGTTGGGATTATTGGGAAAAGTAGGGGAAAACCTTCAGTTAAAGGCCAATTATGATACCCAGAGTGGTTTTGCTTTTGAAAACAGAATGAATCTTGTATGGCAGGCAAAAGGAAGCTGGAAAGATCTTCAGAGCAAAGGGCTTGGAAATGTAGATAAACCTAATGAAGGAGGAGAAGATAAAATCATCAAAAGAGTTGAATTTGGTAATGTAAACATGCCGCTTTCAACCAGCCTTATCCGTGGTTCACAATCACTGTTCGGGGTGAAAACAGAATTCCAGTTAGGAAAAACATTTGGAACCGTAGTTCTTTCCCAGCAGCAGGGTGAAGCCCGTAATATTGTAGTACAGGGTGGTGGTGTGATGAACAATTTTAAAGTCAACGCCATTGACTACGAAGAAAACCAACACTTCTTTATAGGACATTATTTCCTGAATAAGTATGATGATGCCTTACTTAATTATCCGCAGATCAACTCAACCATCAACATTACCAGAATGGAAGTCTGGGTATTGGATCAGGGGAACAGTAATCTGGCATATCAGAAAAGTATTATCGGGATCAGAGACCTTGGAGAAGGACCCGGAGGAGTTACGCTGCCGGATAACTCGCTGAACGGTCTTTATGATGCTGTTTCATCGGTAGCAGGAACCAGAGAAGCAGGTAAGAACTATGGAACTATTTTCCAGGGGCAGGTGCTTCCTGGAGATCCCGCTCCTTACGATAACGGAGAACAATTCATTTACAATACAAAAGCCAGAAAGCTGAACAGTAATGAATTTACTTTCCAGCCACAGTTGGGATATATTTCATTAAATCAGAAGCTTAATGACCAGCAGCTTTTAGCCGTTTCTTACTCATACACCGTTAATGGAAGCAATAAAGTATACAAAGTAGGGGAATTTTCTGAAGAAAGCCCGGTGTTGATTACCAAAGTATTGAGAGTAAACAATAAGGTGAATACGCAGTCTCCGATGTGGGATCTGATGATGAAGAATATCTATTCTATAGATGCAGGACAGGTATCTCCGGATGGATTTATCCTTAACGTCTATTACCGAGATCCAAAAACTGGAGGTAAGGTAAATTATCTTCCGGACACTCCTGTAAAAGATCAGAACTTATTGAAGTTATTTAACTGGGACCGTCTCAATATGAACGGCGATATTCAAAACAATAAAGACGGAAGTAAGGGAGATGGTATTTTCGACTTTGTGAATGGAATTACCATCAGACCGGAAACAGGAAGAGTCATCTTTACCAAAGTGCAGCCTTTCGGTAAATATCTGGAATCAAAATTAGGTACAAGTGATCCTCAATATGTTTTTCAGGATCTTTATACCAAACAAAAACAACAGGCGATCTCCAGTAACCTTGCGCAGAGGTATACCATGGAAGGACGCTACAAAGGTGTTCAGGGACAAGGTATTTCTCTGGGTGCTGTAAACGTTCCTCAGGGATCAGTAAAAGTGGCCGCAAATGGGGTACAGCTTACAGAAGGAGTTGATTATACCGTAGATTATATGCTTGGTACGGTTACCATCATCAATGAAAATGTAAAACAGTCCGGACAGGCGATCAATATTTCACTGGAAAACCAGTTGACATTTAATACCCAAAGGAAAAGATTCTTAGGATTAAACTTAGAAAGAAGATTCAGTGAAAACTTTATCTTGGGAGGAACAGTAATCAATTACTCTGAATCTCCATTGACTCAGAAAGTAAACTTTGGCCAGGAAGCGGTAAACAATACCATGGCAGGGATCAACCTGATGTATAACAATCAGGCTCCTTATCTTACAAGACTTACCAACAAACTTCCGATGGTGAAAACCGAAGCTCCATCCAACTTAAACTTCAAGATGGAAGCGGCCTACTTGTTACCTGGCTTGAATAAAGGAACAAATAATCAATCTTACATTGACGATTTTGAACAAACAACTTCTAAAATATCATTAAAAGAGCCGGCAGCATGGAGCCTTGCTTCAAAACCGGAAAAAAATACATTGCCGCCATTTAACACTGTACCGGCCAATGATGATCTAACAAGCGGATATGGAAGAGGATTATTAACATGGTATAATATTGACCCTAGATTCTGGGGAGTGGGAGGAAAAGCTCCGGCAGGAATTACTCCACAGTCTGTATCCAATCACGCTTCCAGAAGAGTACAATATTCGGAGATTTATAATAACAGAGATTTCGTAGCAGGAGAACAAACCTTCACGAATACTTTCGATATTTCATATTTTCCTAAAGAAAAAGGACCATACAACGTAAATCAGTTAACAGAACAGCCACAAAGCAGATGGGCAGGGATCATGAGATCGATCAGTGTTCCCAACTTTGTTACTTCAAACATTGAATATGTTGAATTCTGGATGATGGATCCTTATGCAGATGGTAAAACGCTGGGTACTGATCCAAAACTTTTACTTCACTTAGGAAACGTTTCAGAAGATGTATTGAAAGATGGAAAAATGCAGTATGAAAACGGACTTCCAACTCCAGGTAATCCTTCTTCTACAACGAATTCAAACTGGGGAACACAACCAAAACAGCCACCAATTTTATATGCATTCTCTACAGAAGGAGATGAAAGAAAAACACAGGATGCCGGATATGATGGTCTTACTTCTGATCAGGAAGCGATGAGATTCGGAAATACTTTTGTAAACCCCGTAACCAATATTGCTGACCCTGCAGTGGATGACTTCGTATTCTATCTTTCTGATAAATTTACAGGAAGTCAGGCAGCTTCAGTAGTGGAACGATATAAATATTTCAGAAACCCTGAAGGAAACTCAGAAGCAAACTCTCTGAATGTAGCTTCGCAAACTCCGGATGCTGAAGATATCAACAAAGATTACAACCTGGATCAGACTGAAAATTATAACCAATATGTTATAAAGCTTGACCAGCCAAGTTTGTCACTTGGAACGAATAATATTGTAGATGTAAAAACAGTAAAAGCAACATTCCAGAACGGACAGAGTTCAGATGTTAAATGGTACCTGTTCAGAATTCCTGTAGCGAATTATGATCCGGCAGAAGGAACACACGAAGATGCAGTACTAAATAATGTAAGATTTGCAAGATTAATGCTTGCAGGATTTGATCAGACCTCTACTTTAAGATTCGGAACAATGGATCTTGTAAGATCAGACTGGAGAAAATATACCAGTAAAATTGCCAGTGTAAATGTTCCTAATTCCGACGAAGGAACGGGAACTGTAACAGATCCTAATTTTGAAATAGGAAGTGTAAATATTGAAGAAAATGCATTGAACCAACCTCCATATGTATTGCCTCCGGGAATTGACAGGCAGGTATTGAGTGGAAATGCAGGAGCGCAGAGACAGAATGAAGCATCACTTTACATGAAAGTGAAAGACCTTAAAACTGAGGCAAGAGGAGTATTCAAAAATACAACATTGGATATGAGAAGATACAAAAAGCTGAAGCTGTTTGTACATGCTCACGATCCATTGAACAGAGTGATTGGATTGGATGAGAATACCAAATTCTTTATCCGTTTCGGAAGCGATGCTACTGATAACTATTACGAGTATGAATCATCTTTAAGAATGACTCCTACAACAGCAACAGCTCCTATGGAGATCTGGCCAATGGAAAACGAAGTTGATTTTGATGTTCAGAACTTTGTAGATGCAAAGATCAGAAGAGATAAATCTGGTGTTGCTATTACAAATAGAACCGTTGACACAGGATATCAGGAGCCTTATAAAAATATTTATATCAAAGGTAGACCAAGTTTAGGAAATATTACCACCATTATGATTGGGGTAAGAAATGCAGATCCAAGAACAAACTCTACCATAACAAGAGTTCTTTGGGTAAACGAAATCCGTCTTTCTGAAATTGAGAATGATGGTGGATATGCAGGAAATGCCAGCTTAAACTTCAATATGGGAGACCTGGCAACAGTGAATGCCAATGCCTCTTATACCTCAGTTGGTTTCGGAAATATCGATTCAAAACCTGCTGAAAGAACACAGTCTACTCAATCTGCATTCAGCATCAATACGGCGATCAATGTAGATAAATTCCTTCCGGAAAAAACAGGGGTGAAAATTCCTTTAAACTATTCTTACTCGCAGACTATTGAAGATCCAAAGTACAATCCTCTGGATACCGATGTAGAATTTAATAAGGCACCAAATAAAGATCAGTTGAAAAAAGTAGCGAGAACCTATACTCAACAGAGAAGTATAGGAGTCGTTAACATGCATAAAGAAAGAGTAAATCCAAATAAAAAGCCTAAGTTTTATGATATTGAAAACGTATCAGTAACTGCTGTTTATAACGATGACTATTTCAGAGATATCTATACCAAGAGAAATTACAGACAGTATCTGAGAGGGTATATTGATTATAACTACACCTTTAAACCGTGGGTGCTGAAACCTTTCAACAAGATGATCAGTGATACGGCAAAATCGACAAAGTATCTGAGATGGGTAAAAGAATTCAATATCAATCCAATTCCTACAAGAATCTCTTTCAGAACTGAAATCGACAGAAACTACAACGAGCTTGAGTTCAGAAATGTGGAAGCAATCCTTAATGGCGATATGAACAGTAATTTCGATGCCATCAGAAACAGAAACTTCTTCTTTGGATGGCAGTATGGATTAGGATTCAATTTTACAAAATCATTAAAACTGGAAATCAATTCCGCAACCAGAACATTAAATGACAATCTGGATGTAAATTCGATGGACAGCAAATCGATTTTCGGAAATATATTCAGAGCAGGAAGGCCGGTATTGTATAATCACAGAGCACAGTTAAACTATAAACTACCATTCCAATATTTGCCTTATCTGGATTTCATTGATGCGGAAGTAGGATATGGATTTACTTATAACTGGGCTGCAAGATCTACCTCATTGCTTGGATTTGTAGATCCTAACAATAATAAAACAACGAGTTTAGGATCCATTGGGCAAAATACCAATGTGATTCAGGCAACAGCTTCTGCGGATCTTCCGAAGTTCTTTGGCCAGTTTAATTATTTCAAAAATATTAATGCCAAACTTCAGAAACGCAGACAGGAGATGGACTCTCTGAATAATGTATATTCGAAACAATGGGAGAAAAACAGATACCGATATAAGAAATATAAATTTAAGAATAAGCTTACTCCACTTCAAAGCGCTGCATTCTTCTTAACTTCTTTCAAACAGCTAAACGTAAGTTATAACGAAACGAATGGAACAGTACTTCCGGGATTAATATCAGCTCCAAACTGGTATGGATACGGACAGACATTGGGAGGTCCGACACTGGGATTCCTTTTAGGATCACAGGCAGATATCAGAAGAACAGTAATGGAAAACGGATGGGTTAGTGATTCTAAATACATGACAGATCCTTATGTAAGAATGTCGACCAAAGAATTGAGAGCCGACCTACAGGTGATACCAATGAACGATTTAAGAGTAGATCTTAATGTGTTGCATACCTTTAACAGTAACTTCTCCCATACAGGATTCAACTATACCAATGGTGGAGTTCCTGATACAGATTTTACATTTGCCAGCGAAATGATAACCTATTCCAATACAACAACGCTTCTTGGTACATCATTTAAAGATGGGCAGGCAGTTTATCAGGCGATCAGAGAAAATGCGAGAGCTCTTTCTCAACAGCTGGGAGATCCGGGAGCCGTATTGGATAACAACGGATTTGCTAAGCATTACAGCATTGGAAATGCCTATGTATTGATTCCTGCCTTTAGAGCAGCGATGGAAGGAAAATCAGTGACGCCTATGGGCAATCCTAAAAAATCAGGATTCCCGTTACCAAACTGGAGAATTACCTATTCCGGGTTAAAGAATATCCCGATGATCAGCGGACAGTTCTCGAAGTTTGATATCTTACATGCCTATACCGCCACTTATACAGCGACAGGTATTCAAAGCAATGTAGATTATCATGGCAACCCGAATGGATACTATCAGGTTGTAGATAACGCAGGTAATATAGACAAAAATGGTGGTGATAAAATTAACCCATATACATTCGCACAGGTGGGATATGTAGAATCTTTCTCACCACTTATCGGAGTAGATGTTACCATGAGAAATAATATGCAGTTCGGAATACAGTACAACAGAACCAGAATGATGGTACTGGGATTAGTCAACCAGACGCTTACCGAAGATGCCAATACAGAATATGTAGTAAGACTTGGTTATATTGTACGAAACTTCAGATTGGGAACAGCTAATATCAGAGGTCGAGGAACAAGAGGAAAAGGAAGTGACCTTAACATCAGAGGAGATATTTCATTAAGAGACAGTAAAACATCTATTATGAATATTCTGTTAAATGATGCCCAGGTTACAGGAGGACAGAGACTCATGAACATTAAACTTTCCGCAGATTACAATGTTTCCGAGAATCTGAATCTGAGAGTATTCTACGAACAGATGACCTCAAAATACAAGATCTCCACAGCATTCCCGCTGTCTACGATCAGAGCAGGTATTTCAGCCACATTTACATTCGGTGAATCCGGAGGTGGATTCTAAAAATAATACAAACATAAAAGTCCTTCATTTGAAGGACTTTTTTTATATCCAATATTTGAAGCTACTATATTTTTGAATACATTTGTACAAAATAAAAATTTAAAAATGAACACACCATCAGAATTAAAGTACACGAAAGATCACGAATGGATCAAGATCGAAGGTAACGTTGCTACAATCGGTATTACAGACTTCGCACAGGGAGAACTTGGAGACATCGTTTACGTTGATGTAGATACTGTAGATGATGATCTTAATGGAGGAGATGTTTTCGGAAGTGTAGAAGCAGTAAAAACTGTTTCAGATCTATTCTTACCTATTTCAGGAAAAGTTATCGAGTTTAATTCAGAATTAGAAGATCAGCCTGAACTGTTAAATACAGATCCTTATGGAGACGGATGGATCATCAAATTGGAAATTGCTGATGGAGCAGATCAGTCAGAGTTACTTTCTGCAGATGATTACAAAGCGATCATTGGATAAGATTTCAAAAATATTTAGTAAGATACTGCCCATTTATTGGGCATTTCTTACTTATATGCTTCTCAAGCCGGGAGAAGAAAACCATGAATATTGGTTCATGTTCAGCGGTATCGACAAGGTTTTGCATGTAAGCATATTCGCAGCACTGGGTTTCTCTTTCATTGCTGCTTTTCCCAAAATAAAATTCTCATACTTTGTCCAGCTCATCCTTATTTATGCTTTCCTCACCGAAATCCTGCAGGAAGAAATGGGATTGGGAAGATCGATGGAAACTTTAGATATCGTAGCAGATACGATCGGATGTCTGTTAGGATATTATACCTATAAGTTATTAATCAAGCGTTTCTTTTAGCACGCCTTTCAAATCATCACGATTTTATATCTATTTTTTATTCCCTCTTCACCAGTACATTTAAACTTTTTCACTCTCAAACCCTCCAACTCTCCAATTTTTTCAGGAGCTAATTCCTGCTATCCATTCCTACTCCTCGCGCCCGTGCACTCCAACGCTGTCACCCTGAGCGAAGCCGAAGGTCCCACACCAAAAACCCACCCTCCGACGCAAGCTGCGGGGTAACCATTTCTATCAGGGCTAGGGTAGGAGTCGTTAATGATAAGTGGTTAATGATGAATGATGAGGTTCTGGTTATTGAGTTTCGAGGTTCGAGTTTCCAGGTATAAAAGGAATATTGGTTTGAATTTTCATATTGCAGAATTCTATGTAAACATATTATTGAGTATAAATCCCTATTCCCATTGTATCATTCCGCAGGTACTACAAGTTTGCAATATGATACTTTTCTATTTCTCTCTAAAAATGCAGTAAAATATTTACATACAATAGCTATAGATTATTTTTAAACTTATTTGTCATTGCAATGTATTTTATCTCATCTTATAAATAGGCGAAAATATTGACACAAATTTTGACACATCATATCAATTAAATATCTTTGTTTTAAAATATTCTATATGGCAACAGTAAAATACTATCTGCGTAGCAAAACAAAAGGCAGTGCAATCCAGATTCAGTTATCAATATCGAAAGATCTTAAAATGCGAAATTCTACAGGCTTGCAGATTGATTATTCTGATTGGAGCGATAAAACCTCTCTTCCCAAACAAAACAATCCCCACAATAAAAATCTGAGTGCAGAGCTTGTTGATTTAAAGAAATTTGTATTGGAAGAATATAATAAGGATTTTACCAGTGGTGTTCTATTTGATTCGCATTGGCTTAAAAATAAGATCAGTCTTTTTTTTGAGAGAGTAGATGTAAAAACCAGCGATGATATTGTGGTCAACTACATGAAAAACTTTAACGAGCTTCGGGCATTGGCTAAGACGAAAAAGACTACCGATCATCAATACCTCATGCTGGAAGATAAATTTTTAAGATTTCAGAATATTCAGAAGAAGAACTATGTATTTGCCGAGGTAGACAAACGGGTAATGCTTGAATTTAAGAACTGGCTTATATCCAAAGACAAGCTAATGGAATCAACTGCTAACAGAACCTTAAAAAACCTGAAAACAGTATTGCTTGATGCCAGAGCAAACGGTAAGCTGCTTCATCCTCAGGTTGATAAGTTTACCATTGAGAGTGTAACCTCTATAAAAGTATTTTTAAACTTTGAGGAACTTTCAAAAATTAAAAATGCCAATATTATAGGGGAAGACTTGCTTCATGCCCGTGACTGGCTTTTAATCGGCTGTTATACGGGACAGCGTGTGAGTGATCTATTGGAGATGAACCCAACAAAAATTTTCACTAAAACAGATTCTGAAGGTGAAAGTTACCGATTTATAGACCTTGTCCAGCGTAAGACAGGTAAAGATGTTAGCATCCCCATCCATGATGAGGTTGAACAGATTCTTAAAAAGTATGGGGATCATTTTCCTCCATTATTCAGGGGTGCAACTTTAAATAGTAATGCAACCCGTTTCAACAGCCTTATTAAGAAAGTCTGTGAGTTTTCCGGCATTAATCAGATTTTAAAAGGCAGGATCTATGATGACAATCTAAAACGCAATGACATTGTAGAGACAGAAAAATTCAATCTGGTCAGCACCCATATCTGCCGCCGCTCCTTTGCTACTAATTTCTATGGAGACAAGAGGTTCACCACGCCACAGGTCATGGCTATAACAGGGCATAAAACAGAAACCACCTTTTTACAGTATATAGGCAAAACCTCATCAGACCATGCCTTAAATACAGCAAAAACTTTTAGAGAGATAAAAGAGAAGGGAGAGAAAATATCATAAAAAATGATCAGTCCTTTATCGTAATATAGTAAATATGTGCTGAGATTATGTATTTTTGGTACTAAAAAAAAATACGATGCATAAAAACACAAATATTATTGTTTTTCTTAATCGTTTGTAATTCTGAAATATGTTATAATTACAAATATCATTAAGAAGGAGCTGTGATTTGGTAGCTTTCACAAATTTGTGTCCTTTATGGCATTCAACGCTTTCTTCTCAGGCGTGAGGGTTGGAAAGATAATCATAAACGGGTGTATCGGATTTATTGTGAGGAAGGCTTTAATCTGCGTAGGAAGAAGAATAAGAGAATAAAATCTGCAAGAAACAGAAAGCCTACGGATCGTACATCTTCCATTTTACACAAATGCTGGAGCATACATTTCATGAGCAATGCCTTGTTTGATCGAAAGAGATTTAGACTTTAGTTGATAATTATGGTCGAAAATTTTTGGCTATTGAGGCGGGAATTTCCATCAAGGTAGAAACGTCACAGAAATATTAAAAAATATTACCTTTGAAAAGAATGCTTTTCCGAGCGTATAAAAATAGATAATGGTCCTGAATTTATCAGCAAAGAATTGGATAGAGGGGCTTATGAAAAAATAGAATTAGAATTTTCAAGACTGGGAAAACCTACTGAAAATGCATTTATTGAGAGTTTTAACGGTTCATTACGGGATGAGTGTCTTAATGTTCTCCTTACGAGATGCACAGCAAAAATTGGATTTTTGGAGTGATGATTACAATAAATACAAACCTCATAGCTCGCCAGGGAATTTAACGCCAAATGAATTCATCAATAACAGTCATAAAATACAAATTTCTCTATTTTAGACTGTTCCATGTATTTTTTTGGGGGAGGTCATTTGAAAGTATCGCTGCCAATCTTATGTATTCTGAATTATATCTGTTACTAAAAAATTAAATGCAAACGGTAATTTAATTTTGTTCGTATTCCTATTTCTTTTGTTATCTGAAACTTAAATACGTATTTTTGTATTACTTCAGCCCTAAATACACAATTTATTCTTTTACAATTAATTAATAGTAATGTATAAAACATTTTAGAAGTTAGATATGGAAACAAAAAAGGAAAACTCTACAAACAATGTCAATCTAAATTATCTGAATAATTATTGTGGCATTTCGTATACGCTGGTAATGATTGGTGGTAGATGGAAGATAAATATTTTAGCCTATCTTTTAAAAGAAAAGAAACTGAGATTTGGAGAGTTTAAAAATAAACTTGAAGGAATTTCCGAAAGAATGCTCATCAAAAGGCTGAAAGAATTAGAAAATGACGGATTAATAAGCAAAATCATTTACCCCCAATACCCTCGAAAAGTTGAGTACGAATTAACAATACTTGGCCAATCTCTTAAAGAAATCATCAAGTGCATGGATGAGTGGGGTGAGTCGAGGTATGACAAAACATAAAATCTCCGCTAATATAAATTGCGGTGATTTACTATTCAATAACATAACAGTTATTAAATTATTATTTTAAAATTCTTATCCAACATTAGCAGAATTACCGAACATACACACATTATTAAGGAATTATAGTAATGATTATACTCTCCATGAGCCATATGAGTAGTGAATGCAGCGATTGCAAAAGGAAATAGAAAAAGAATTCCCAAATTTCTGAATTGTGGTTTAATTAATCCCACAACAATCAATATAAAGCCAATAAACTCTAATGCACCAATCATTATTGTCCATGTTCTATTGAAACCCAGCAATTGCATACTTTTCATCATAGATTCTTTCTGAAAGATTTTGAATAATGACGCATATCCGAATACGTACAAATAATAGACATAACATACCCAATAAATTATTTTACTTACTAATTCCATTTATTAAAATTTATTTTCCAAATTTAATTACTAAAAAAAATCTAGAGAATAACGGACAAAATTGTATGTATAAGAATTTTGTAACTGTTCGTATATACATAACTGAAACATTTAAAATATTGAAATCCTAATTACAACTCAAATGAATTTCGTATTATATACTTACTTCTAATATATTGATCTAAGTGAGTGGGTAGTTTTAAGCTTCTAATGTCAAATAATTTTCCTACACTTTAGCAAAATTTCCCCAACGATAACAATGAATTTATTAGCCAAAACTATAATTTTGAATATAGCTGAAGTTAGTGAGTTTACATTCTGATTATAATAGTAATGGTATTTGTTTTGCTTTAGTTTTTATTTGTTTTGTAATTATTTTTATATGAATAATCATAGGATATGTTTTTTTTAGTAAGTTTGCTTTTTTATTTAACGAGATTATTTATATAACACTTCAATTTTAATAATGATGGTTGAGTTGAAAATGTAAATGCTTGTGAAAACTTTTTATAATAAAACAGTTATATGGATTATTATTCTTTAAAATAACTATTATGATTATCTGTTAGTTAATTTTCAAATACTGTGCAGTGATCCTTTGTCAAAATTGAATTATTAGCTAAATGATTCTAAAATTAAACTGAATGATAATGAAAAAAAATTTTATTACAGTGATTGTTCTATTTTCTCAGATAGTTTATTCACAATCTTCCGGAGTGGGCATTAATACAACCACTCCCAAAAGTACCTTTGACATAAATGGTAAAAAAGATTCTTCAGGATTAGCAGTTTCCACAGATATTGCAGGACTTCAGGCTCCGCGTCTTACAATAGCTGAGCTTACGAGTAAAGGTGATACGCTTTATGGCCCAGACCAGAAAGGAGCTATGGTTTACATTACGGATGTTTCTGGAGGAAATGTAACAGGTCAGAGATCTAATATTACTTCTGTTGGCTATTATTACTTTGATGGTTCTGCTTGGCAAAAGATGGTTACTACCACTTTACAACCGTGGCATTCCACTACTACAGGCACCGGTGAAGCTACGGTTACAGAAAATATTTATCACTCCGGTAATGTGGGGATTGGGATTACTTCTCCTGATGTCAGCGCAGCTTTGGAAGTGGCTTCTACTAACAAAGGAATTCTTATTCCAAGAGTTGCCTTAAAAGGTTCTACAGACCAAGAGACGATATCTTCTCCTACCGATGGTTTGATGGTTTACAATATGGGAACTAGTGGATTTACATTTAAGGGATTCGTATTTTGGAATGGTACAGAATGGAGATCGTTGAATAACAATCCTACTGTACTTCCTGATATTTTATCACTTAATTGTACAGATTCTTCTACTTTTCCGACAACATTTACTGCTGGAGCTGTTTATAATGGGACACTTACTGTTCCTTATATCAAAGGTAATGGAGGAACCTATTTTTCAGGAACTTCATTCTCCCAGAATGGACTTACATTTACTTTAAATCCTGGAACACTTAATTATGGTAATGGCTCCATATCCTATTCAATATCGGGAACGCCCAACTTTACCTCACCAAATACGGTATCATTTCCAATAAGCTTTTTGGGGAAAAATTGTAACGCTACAGTGGGAGAAAATGTAAGTCTTAATCCAGTTCAATACTTAAAGAAGATAGTCAGTCCAATCCCTACAACAACAGATGCTGCAGTTCAAGAAGCTACTAAAACAACTTTCGGAAATCTATCAATTAGATATGGAGGACTTGTTAATAATGTAAAAAATAGTGCGAATTCAATTCAATTAAGTCCAAGCATTACAACCCAAATGACAATATGGGGAGAATTGATTGGTAGCAGTTCTACTTCAGCTTTACTCAAGCAAACACAAGCTACAGTAAATTCTAATAACTGGATTGGATGGAATTTATCATTTAATCCTCTTGTTAGAGACCAAGGTAGAATACTAGTTTCATTGCACACTACCGGAGAAATATATCGTATTACAATACTGTGTAATGATAATATGACCAGTCCTGCTGTTTTAAGTAATCTTTCTTTTTTCATTGAGAAATTACAATAAACTAGCTTCGGTATCACTGTTGTCCGATAAAAAAGAAGCCTAATTAAAGGCTTCTTGAAATTGTCTTAATTTAGTTTTGAAAGAAATAAAATACGATGAGTAAAAGTAATCATTTTTCTACCCAATCGGTTTTCGGACAGCTGATTTCTTTAATTGATGAAGGATTGATTGGCAAAGAGGTTAAAAAATGTGATTCCGACCGCTATACCAAACGCTTTAAGACGAAAGATCATCTGATAAGTATGCTTTTTTGTTCTTTTTCAAAATGTACTTCCCTACGTGAAATATCAGGAGCAATGTTAGGTTTATCAGTTAAAATGGCGGGATTTCGGCTCAATCATATTCCCAAAAGAAGTACTTTGTATGATTATGTTTTTGATAAAGGATACAATGACTACAAGGCTTTCAAGCATTTCACATCACAAAACACAGGACTTGTAACCCGAATAAAGGATAATGCCTCGTATCTGAAAATAGAAAAATTAGATATTGAAAGTCATATTCATTCAGGGGGTTAAAAGATGAAGTCATAGAAATTGAGGTGAAAAAAGGCAAAGCAATATTAAATTAACATTGAGAAAAGTGACGTTTTATGAACGCCAAAACAAAAGAGAATTTGAATTTTTAACCAATTTGGTTGATATGCGGGCTAATTTGATTGCCGCTCTCTACAAAACAAGATGGCAAATAGAGCTTTTGTTCCAACAGCTCAAACAAAACTTTCCCTTAAAATACTTTCTGGGAGATAATGAAAACGCCATTAAAATACAGATTTACTGCGTATTGACTGTTAATGTTTTGCTTGTGGTAATTAAAAAGAGAGTCAAACGCAATTGCTCATTTTCAAATTTGGTAAGTTTTTGCAAAATCCACCTTTTCAACTATATCAATTTGATGAAATTTCTGGAAAACCCAGAAAAAGACTTGCAAATAGAGCGGCTAGAATCTGAACAGCTTACACTTTTTTGATAGCTTGTTTTTAGAAATTGTAAAATGTAAAAATACAACAAATTGATAATCAATGTTTTGTAAAATTAAAAAAATGAAAATTTAAATTTTATCGGACAATAGTGCTTCGGTATAAATAAAGTTTAAAAATAAATGTCTGTTATTTATTTTTGTGAGTTGAGTTTTTTTGAGAGAAACAATAAACATTTAAGAAGCTGGCAAGAAAAGTTAAATATTGCGTGTTAGGTAGTGTTCCTTAATTTGGATATATATAGCTGTTTTTATTAATAATTTTATATTCTAATTTTTTCTGACACAGAGCTTATCTGGACTTTATTTTTTGAAACTTTTTCATAGCAATCACAATGAAAGCTAGATAATTAAACTCTATTCGGCTTGTTATTGAAGTGTCAAACCTTTTAAGTATTGATCTGAAGATATCCAGTAAGGCATTTGTTCTTTGGATAGCATATCGTTCTTTGTATAATTGATGATCAAAATAATAATCATTATATATTTATGAGTTTTTTTATTATTAGGAATATTGGCTATTATTCCAAAATTGAAAGCTTTTTTACGTAAATTTTCAGCATCAAATCCTGCATCAAAATTCAGGGAAATCCCATTCAATGGGAATAGCTGATTGATGTAAAAAATCTGTGATCTGCTCAAAATGTTTTTCAATAGTAAAAAGATTGTTATTATTTCTACAAATAGGTATTGACATAGCTAAGTGCAAACTGTTTCTATCAGTCAGATATATAGCATTGGTTGTTTCCGTTTTTTCCTACCCTGATAACCAACTGCTTCATCACCAAGCAAGGCTGTTGTGTGGCTACCATCTACATCTCCACTGGATAAATCAATTTTTGATTTGTTCTTTTGTAAAGTACTACTCCAACAGGCTTTTCATCTTCTTGCTTTACACCATTTACGATAATATCCAAAGACTTTTTATAATGAAGAACTTCTTTGCTTAATAACTGAAGTATAGGTAAAAGATACCATTCAATACCTGTTTTTAAGCTTATATAAAATACTATTAATAATACCACAGAGATGTACTTTGAATTCAAACCCTCTTTTTTCAACAGAAATATAAGGTAAGATCTCTAATTCTATTGTATATTTGCTCAGTACTTTGTAAAATAAGTGAGATTTTTATTTCAAACTTGTGAACAAAATTTTATTAAAATTCAAGACGATTTATAAAATTTTATAGTGCCAAGGAAAATGATTTAAGATATTTGCATAATTTTTGTAGTTAAATTAAAAACTAATGTTAAGAATTACACTATGCTTTATTTATCAAGAATTTATCTAAAAGAAGAATGTCCTAAAGCCTTTCCTTTCAATCTTACTTTTTTGAAAGACGGATTAAATATTAAACTAAACAAGAGTGTCACATTTTTTGTTGGTGAAAACGGAATAGGAAAATCTACTTTATTAGAAGCTATTGCTGATAAATGTAATTTTAACCTGTCTGGAGGTAGTCGAAATCATAATTACAATTTCCACAAAACTGAATCCCAATTATCAGAATATCTTACACTGTCTTGGAAAATTAAAACTGGACAAGGCTTTTTTATGAGAGCAGAAAGCTTTTTTAATTTTTCAACATATATTGACAAGATTGCTGAAGAAGACAAGCAGATTTTAGACGCATATGGAGGGAAATCACTACATCACAGGTCTCATGGTGAAGCATTTTTAGCTTTGTTTCATAATCATTTTCAAAAGGGAATTTATATTCTTGACGAACCAGAAGCAGCTTTGTCTCCACAAAGACAACTTTCATTACTATCAATCATACATAAACTTGAGAAAACAGGTAAAGCTCAGTTTATTATTTCTACACATTCCCCTATTCTGATGAGTTATCCTAAAGCTGATATTTTCTTATTGGATGAAAATATTCAACTTGTAAACCATAAAGATACTGAACATTATCAAATAACAAAAAGTTTTTTAGAATCACCTGAAATTTATTTCCGTCATTTATTTGATCATATTTAGATGGCAATTTTCGCGAGAGGCAGAAAAATTCAATCTTGTAAGCTCCCATATTTGCAGAAGAAATTTTGCTACTAATTTCTAGGAGATAAAAGATTTACCAACCCACAGTAATGGCTATTAAAGGACACAAAACAGAAAGAACGTTTTTATCCTATATTGGTAAGACATCTTCAGACCATGCTTTACAAACAGCAAAAACATTTCGTGAAATATCACAACAAAAAATATCATAAAAATGAGTAGTCCCTTATCGTAAGTATTTGGTGAGATTATGTATTTTTGGTACTGAAAAAAAATACGATGCATAAAAACACAAATATTATTGTTTTGCTTAATCATTTAGGCAGTATCGGTGAAGTTGATTTACAATATATAGAAGAACAGTTTACGGATTTACCCATTGTCCTTAAAGAGACTAGATCTGACAAAGAATATAATGCCAATTTTGAAGACTTCTCCCTTCAGGTATTTTATAGTTTTTCATCTCCCTTTTTGGCTGCACTGATCTATCATGAAAAAAGCCTTGAGATTTGGAAGTCCTTCAAAACCGTTTTATCCTATACCCGCAATAAGATAAAGTATGAAATCTATTCTCAGCAAAAGAAGGACATTCCCATATTAAAACCTATTACCTTTGGTCTTCACGTGGTTATGGATAACAATACAAGCTATAATTTTGAATTAAGCAAAATATGTAGTGAAAAGCTTTTCGATGTGTCACTGGATAGAATCTTAACTTTTTTATCTGATCAGTCTTCCAATGAAAAATATGAGCTGCCGTTGTATGTAAGATTTTCAACTGAAAAAAGAGAATGGGAAGCAGAAACTTTTGAAGAGTATCTTTTAAGAAAAAGCAGGAGCAACTGAAAGAAAAGTACTTATCCCAATAGAGATAAGGCGCTTCTTAAGATATAGAGATTCTGGTATACATCCCAAAATTTCAATAGTTACTTTACAGGAATCTTCTTTTACGGTGCTGCGAACCCCAGAAAAACGCTAGCCACAGATTTTTTTTAAGGTGGTCAGTTGCCATTACTGCAATATAAAAACGTAGCACTCATAGGGTTTTATGAGAATATGAGTTGTTTTTTGGTGGTCATTAGGTTTCCATTAAAGATACAGGTATTTATGGAAAACAGAAAAGTAATGCCAATACTGATTTTTTGAAAAATCCATCTACAAGGAATAAAAAAGATTATTAGAGAGATATTTATTGCTTAGTATATAATTTTTTAATAATCAGTATTTTGGATTTGTTACAGGCCTTTTGCGTGACGGATGTGACGGAAGTGACGGAAGTGACGCTGAAAAAACAAAAATATTTTTCATTGAAAGTTGTACAGTCAGAAAGAAATTAAGTGTAAAAAAAGATTGTTTTTGATCTACACATCTACACCTCTGATTTGTAATTGATTGTTATTTAGCACATTATGTCTTTAAAGGTGAAGTAGGTGTAGCAGGTGAAGCAAGAAAACAAAAAATATTTTTCTCGGAAAAAAATTATTGGAGTTACTCAAGTTATTCTCTAAAAAACATTTTTATCATCTATACTGCTTACTGCCCACTAAAATTACTCTTTCAATTCTTTTTCTTTTTTGGACTCCGAAAACTCACACTTTTGAAATAAAATTATTTTGCGACATACTTTGTCGTGTTAGCTTTTTACCTTGGTTTTCCCAAATTATAAATTATGGAAGTTCCATTGTATGAAAGTCTGGAAGATTTCAAAGACAATTATCTGGCAGATTTCTCCTTTCAGGCGGAAGTAAGTATTTTGAAGTACCTCTCTATGTTAAAAAAGAGGTACAATACGTATATTGAAAAATGTAAGAGTCTGCACGAGAAGGGAGATTCCAACCTTTTCACCTTATTTGATATGATAGGAGAGCTGGAATCCCTTCTACCTTATCAAAGTTCATTCATCCTTAAAAATGATCTTCTGGAAAAGTTTAATCCCAGAGGATATACTTATGATGACTTTATCATAAATCCAAAGCTTCTGGGAGAATGTGTTGATTTTGGAAATATCCGGGAGGATGAGTGGGAAGAACTCTATAAGAAGATTCGTGATTTGTTTATGCTAAAAAAAACAATTTCCTATAAACAGACCCTTTTTTCAGAAAGAATGGAAAACTTTTATCAGATTATAGCCTTCATAGATGAGCAGATAGAACTTGAAAAAACTCTACTGCTGAGGTTTGAGGATCTAACTAAAAAATCAAATGCGGATAAGAATATTGATTTAAACAGCTGGGAACTTTTTAATCATATCAGATATAATGATGTAGGCTATCTGGAAAGAAGCCGATATTTAAAAGATATTACAGAGAACTACCACCCTGACCTTTTGAAATCCCTTTTAAAAGACCTTGAATTTTATCTTTTCATTGAAAAGGATCAGAAAGAGGCTGAATATGATTCGGATGAGATCGCTCAGGCTATTAAAGAACGTGAAGCTAAAGACCTTCCTGTTCCCCGCTTAGATATAAGACCTGAGCATCTTTTTACAGATCGGCAGAAAGAAATCAGGGAAACCCATACAAAAGAGAACGGCGAAAAAGAAACGGTTTGTATTGATTTGGAAAGCTTACTATTTCCGTTTGAATTTTTCTCTTTGTATGAATTCCAGCGCAGCATCATAAGAAAGATTAAAGAACTCTCTCCACAGGAAAAAGAACCTCAGGCCGATATAGATATTTCAGAACTGAAGACCAGTAAAACCCAAAGTATAGCCTTACTGCATCATACCGGAATCCTGGACTTTTTAAGAACCCAATATCCCACCTTATCAGATCGTCAGCTGGCAGGCTTTTTTGAGTTTCTGACTAAGGAGCCTATCACAGTAAGAAATCAGAGCAGTCAGTTTACACGTGATAAAAAATCTGTTAAATATCCTATCAAAAATAAAAAAGATATAGAAGATCTGGACAGGCTGCTGGTTTCGTTTGGAATGAAAGAGAGACGAATTTTGTAAAGAAATTGAGTGCGGAAAAAGTAAGGGAAAAGTGCGGAAAAATAAAAAGTGGAATTAAAAAGCGTATTCTGAGAAGTGAAAAATAAAAATTCAATATCTTCATAAGTTATTGTAAATAAGTGAATTGAAAATTATTTATAGGTCTAAAAACAAGGGTGCGGAAAATTAAATTTTTTCCGCATTTTTTCCTCACTCACCTTTGTTTCATAAAATTTAAGACAATTATTTATGAAACAGTTACAGTTTATTGGTATGCAGCCCTATGATTTAATCCAGGAAATGAGAAGAGAGCTTATTCCTGATATTAAAAGAGAACTTAAAGAGGAATTTCAGCCTAAAGAACCCACCGTGTATTTAACCCGTCAAGAGGTCTGTGATCTTCTTTCTATTGATATGAGTACCCTTCACCGCTGGCGTAAGGATGGAGTTCTTATTGCTTACGGTCTTGGGAACCGGATTTATTTCAAAAGAAATGAGATAGAGACGCTTATTGAAAAAAACAGACTGAAGTAAGCGCGTTATTCATCTTTAAAAATCTTTCATAATGAAATTAAATCCTGTATTTGATGACCTGAATGATCCTGCTACGATCATTAATCATGTTCGGGGGCTGGTAGAGAAAAGCCGGGAGAAAGTCCTCCACGCTGAAATTCTGGAAAAGCTGAAAGAAGAGTTTGAAGAGCTGGACTTTATGCTTCTGGTATTTCCACAGGTAGAGAAGCTCCGGGGAGAATTGGAAAAGCTTCCCAGGGAAAGTGAGAAGGCTAACCTCATCCGTAAAGCACTCTCACAGTTAAAACTGAACCAAAAGCATTACCTGGTACTCTCCATTGAGCACGTGATACGGCTTGCAGAAAAGAACCGCTGGGGCTTATGTAAAAATAATGACTTTATTTATCTCTACAATGGTGCATTCTGGGATGAAATTGACAAGGAACATTTTCAAAAGTTTTTGGGTGAATCTTCAGAACAGATGGGAGTTCCGAAATACTCAGCCCGGTTTTACCAATTCCGGGAACAGCTTTTTAAGCAGTTCCTTTCTACTGCTTATTTACCTACTCCTGAGATGGGTAAAGATAAAGTACTGATTAATTTACAAAACGGAACATTTGAAATAAGTCCCAATGGTACAAACTTAAGACCCTTTAACCGATCGGATTTTATGACCTATCAGCTGCCTTTCAGCTACGATCCTCATGCAGAAGCCCCTTTATTTGAGGCATACTTAAATAAAGTGCTGCCGGATACGGAAAGACAACACGTTTTAGCAGAGTATCTGGGTTTTGTATTCATTAAGCATGGAAGCAATGTCTTAAAGGAAGAAAAAGCATTGATACTCTATGGAACAGGAGCCAATGGAAAGAGCGTCTTTTTCGAGATTGTAAACTCCTTATTAGGAGAACAGAATGTGAGCAGCTATTCACTACAGAGCCTTACCAATGATAATGGGTATTTCAGGGCAAAGATTGCTAATAAGCTGGTGAACTATGCCAGTGAAATTAACGGAACGCTGGAGGCTTCCATCTTCAAGCAATTGGTATCCGGTGAACCTGTAGAAGCCCGCCTTCCTTACGGACAACCTTTTACCCTAAAACAGTACGCTAAGCTTATCTTTAACTGTAATGAGCTTCCTAAAGATGTCGAGCATACCAATGCTTATTTCAGAAGGTTTCTGATCATTCCCTTTGATGTAACGGTCCCACCGGAACAGCAGGATAAAAACCTGCATACCAAAATTATTGAGAACGAACTCTCAGGAGTCTTTAACTGGGTACTGGAAGGATTGAACAGATTATTGGAACAGAAAAGATTTTCAGATTGTCAGGCAGCTCAAAAAGCGGTTGAGCGGTACAGAATGGAAAGTGACAGCGTACAGATGTATTTAAGTGAATATAATTACAGCATTTCTGTGATAAAGGAAATTCCATTACAGGAGATGTACAAAGAATACAAGTATTTCTGCGAGGATAACGGATTTAAAGCCTGTTCACTTAGAACCTTTGCTGATCGATTAAGAAACTCAGGATACCAGACAGCACGCAGAAAGTATGGAACCATTATAAACGCAGAAAAAAAAGATTGTTTTTGATCTACACCATCTTCACCCTACACCTTTAATTTGTAATTGACTGTTATTTAATTTGTTATATTTTCAGGGTGAAGCAAGTGTAGCAGGTGAAGCAAGAAAAACAAAAATATTTTTAGTGAAAATTAACCATTCAGATAAAGAATTAAGTGCATAAAAAAAGATTGTTTATGATCTACACCATCTTCACCTGCTACACCTTTATTTTGTAATTGACTGTTATTTAACTTGTTATATTTTCAAGGTGAAGCAGGTGTAGCAGGTGAAGCAAGAAAAACAAAAATATTTTTAGTGAAAATTAACCATTCAGATAAAGAATTAAGTGCATAAAAAAAGATTGTTTTTGATCTACACCATCTTCACCTGCTACATCTTTTATTTGTAATTGATTGTTATTTAGTGTATTATGTTTTCAGGATGAAGCAGGTGAAGCAAGAAAAACAAAAATATTTTTAGTGAAAATTAAACATTCTGATAAGAATTCAGTGCATAAAAAAAGATTCTTTTGAACCTACATTTGCTACATTACCTACATAGTGGGAATATAATACATTGATTTTCAGCTTGCTTTTAAAAAAAATCATGTAGAAAATGTAGCAGAAAAAACAAAAAATATTTTTGCGAAAATGAAAACAGAGTATTTGTATATACTTGAGATAGGAAGTAAAAAATTTCCTTGTCCTGAGTGTGAGAAAAGAAGCTTTGTGAGGTATATAAATACAGAGACCAGAGAATATTTGCATAAAGATTATGGACGCTGTGACCGTGAGAGTAAATGCGCTTACCATCTTAACCCTTATCTGGACGGATATGCAGCAATGATACAGGAAGAGAAGCAACGAGCTGCCGGAGTTACTACAGTAAATTCTGCAAAACAGAAATATATTTACTCAAGGCAAAGACATTTGAATTCCTTCAAAGCTCATCCAGGGACAAAGACTGTTTACTTTGATTTGGAAACGTTTAAAGCGACATTAAAGCCTGAAGGCTATGAGAAAAACACTTTTATTCAAAACCTTTTATCTCAGATAAAATTCCCCTTTGAAGCAGATGAGGTTACAAAGGTTATAGAGCTGTACAGACTGGGAACCATTACGGAAGGATACAGAGCGGGAGCCGTTACCTTTCCTTTTATTGATTCGGAAGGAAATATCAGGACAGTACAGGTCAAAGAGTTTGATAATGATAACCATACCAAGGGTACAGATTTTCTGCATTCTATATTAGAGAAGAGTTATATCCGAAATAAAATTCCAGTACCAGAATGGTTAAAAGCCTATGCCCATAATGATAAGAAAGTATCTTGTTTATTTGGAGAACATCTTTTAAAGAAATATCCGTTTAATCCGGTTGCACTCGTAGAAGCTCCCAAGACGGCAGTATATGGATCACTGTACTTTGGATTCCCGGAAGAGAATTCCCAGAACCTCATCTGGCTGGCAGTGTATAATAAAAGCAGTTTTTCATTTGATAAACTGAAGGTATTACAGGGAAGAGAGGTATATGTATTCCCTGACGTGTCAAAAGATGGGAGTACTTTCAGTGAATGGGAAACTAAAGCCGGAAAGATAGAAAGAGAATCGCCAGACACCTCTTTTATATTTTCAGACTTGTTGGAAAAACTCGCCACAGAGGAAGATAAAAATAAAGGCTATGATCTTGCAGATTATTTAATACAAAAGAATTGGCGGTTGTTTAAAAAACAGACCTTACGAATCAAAACAGAATCTCATCCAGAGTCAAGGTGTGAAAGTAAATCTGAAGGTCAATCTGAAAAGATCATAACCATAACAAAAAATCAAAACGATGAAACACAAACTATAAAAACGGATGAAGCTTCCAACCCACCTGTAAAAGCTAGGTTACTGTTAGAGAGTCATAAAAAACCTGATGAGAAGAAATTTTGGAAATATTCTGAAACATGGGATAAAGAGATTCAGGCACTTGAAAATTTCTTTATTGAGAAAGAAATTCCAGATAACCCCATCCAATTTAATGTATATGGCAATATCTCAAATGTTCGGAAATTTATTAAAAGTCATCTTTCAGTAATAAAGGCGAATAATGGAAATCCTACATTTTTACCTTACCTGAGCAGATTACAGCAGCTCAGAGACAGACTAGGGTCACCCAATTAATAGGAATAAGAAAAGTGATAAACCAAAAGCCGTTATGAACTTCATCATTGCAAAAATATTTGTTTGTTTCCTGCTTCACATCCGTCACTTGCGTCACAGGTTTTATTTAAATAATTAAAAATCAATAAATTAAAAAAAATAATCAATTATGAACACCAATAGAAAATCTACTACCAAAAATAGTAAAGGTTTACAAAAGTTGACAGAATTAGAAATAAAGATGAACTCTCTTTTATCCTTAAAAAAGATTACCAAAGCAGATACAGATCTTTTAAACCAAGAAGAAAGAGCGGAACTTTCCCGGCTTCTTACCCATCAGCTCAATACATTGAAAGGTGAAGAAAAAGAAAAGCTTTACAATCAAGTGGTAGAGATTATGGATCCTCAGACTAAAAATGAAATCTGGGAACATAACCATATCAATATTATGTGGGCAATTTCTTCCTTTATCAGGGAGAATAGCAGAATGCCAACAAAAACAGAGATTGCATCTAAAACAGAGCTTAGCAGGCAGACGGTACACAAACACCTGAAAGAGTATCAAAGCAGTACCTATTATGCAGAATTCAGGCAGCAGTTTTCCATTATGCAGTCTAAAGTTATGACTACAGTTTTTCAGTATGCCGTTAACGGAGATATGAAAGCCGCTAAACTATATCTGGAAAGTATTGGGGCTTTAAAAACTCCTTCATTAGTAGGTACTGGAAGTAACGTAAATAATAATACGCTGATCCAAAATCAGAATAATTATATCCAGATTGGAGGTACTGTTTTGAATCAGGAACTCATAAAACAGATGAGTCCTGAACAGCTTAATACTATTGAAGGTATTTTTAAAAACGATTGAGATAAAAGAGACGGATTAAAACGGGGAATCTTAACATTCAAACACTTAAAACATAGGAACCCAAAAAACTAGGAAAAAAAATAAAATTTAAAAGCCAGTGCAAACCTTTATTAACACAGTGAATTTTCTAAATTCTTTGACATAAAATCGGACGAATCGAACGCGCTATAAGGAGCTGTTTATTTTTTCAAAATGCAGTAAATACAATGGCTGGAAAAATAACCAAATTAACAGTATAAAATTCCTGTAGGAATGGATCCGAGTTTTCTTACTCAATAAAAAAAGGGTTTTCATAATTCTATTTATCTCGACTAAGCAAAGATTTTTACTCCATTATAACACGCATTTGAAATAAATTTCAGTGTATGAAAGTTTCAAGGCTTACGGGTTTTCTTACCCAGAAAAATAATAGCACAATCAAAAATCATATTGATAGACAATCCAAAAATGCTTTAAGCCTACTCGATAACTTAAGAAAAGTTCAAAACATCTCTAAATTTTGCAAATGGGGCATTATTATGGGTTTAAAATATAAAAATCACCCAAACCCCTTGTTTATTGAAAGAAAGTGGTTAAAATAGTATTTAAAATAATTACCGGGAAATTACCATTAACTGCCATTTAAATACCATTTAAAGGATGATAAATTACTTAAATAAGTATTTTAATTACCATGGAATGATTATTTTCTATCAAAAATGAAAGTTTTATTTATCTTTGAAGAACATTATTTATTTCTAACTAACTTTAATATTTCATTATTACCGGAGACTTAAGTGGTCTTCGGTAATTTTTTTGTTCCAAAGTTCCTTAATAATTTAGGCTATTATAAATTTGAAAACAGCCTAAAATAAAGCTCTCATCCGAATTTGTCCCTATCTGTCACGTACGCAAAAGAAACATCATAAATCTATATTCCCCTATCTCAACACACGCATGGAATCAATAAAAAGTATTTTATATTCTGCGCACTATATTCCGCTCCATTCTGGGGTTTTTGCTTGTTTCCAGGTAATTTCTTACGGAGTTTCTTTACGTCTGTATGTACGTGAGAGATTTAATAATGTCAATATTGTTTTATGGTTTTCATCACAGATAGTTGAAAAAATATTTATATCTTAGCAATAATAATTTTAACGAAACAAGCGTAAGTTTCTATCATTAAGGTAACAGAAAACTCGGAATCTTCTATACAACCTGAAAAATGATAGACTTACGCCCGTGTATCTATAAGGGCGCGGGTTGTAAGTCATATCTGGTTGTAGGGCCATCCGAGTGCCTCTGTTACTGATTGACCTCAGCCTTGCGCTTTCTGCTTATATAGGAATAAAAACATAAAAACGTAAGATGATATAAAAACACGTCAAGTTTAGTCGCTGTGTTGTGATAGCTTTGTATTAGCAATAAAATATTTAAAACCAACAGACTATGAAAACACATGAGTTATCGGACTAAAATCGGAATCTCCGTAAAAACCCTGAAATGAAATACCGTGATTTCACGGATTACAGATTTCTTATACATTGTGTAAGTTCGCCTGTATAAAAACAATAACAAATGAGAGAAAAGAAATTCAGTTTTTACACTTAATTTCTTGTATGCACACTATAAGGAATTCCTTTATTTCTTTTGTGTAGGGCCCAAAAGCCTTTAGGTCTCCCAAGACTACCTATTTTGATACCCTGATTTTTACTCAGGCTATACCGTTACACCCAAAAACAAAATGTATGAAAACATTCTATCTGTCAGGATAAACTTTTCCTGTCGCATGAAAAGCCGTTAAATACGGTATTAATCTCATTTATTGGGATCACTACATCTAATTTCAATTTTAAAAAAAAACAAATGAAAAAACTTTATTTAAGTGCATTTCTTGTATGCACTATGCTCAGTACACTCAGTGCTCAGCAAACCGAAGTCTACTTCAAGTATGACGAATCGGGCAATCAAAAATACCGGGGACCTGATTCCGCAGCTAAACAGGCTTCTGAAAACTTGTCAAAAACTGAATCTAAAACATCCTCTTTAGCACGTTCCCAGATAATGGATGAAAAGACCTTCTGGAAACAGATCCGTCTTTACCCGGTTCCGGTAAATGATTTTTTGACTATCGACTGGACTGAGGAAACTGACAATCTGATAGAATCAGTATCACTCTATCAACACAGTACAGTCCATTGGAAATTCCAACAGCAAAATATTCCCGGACTTAACAGGCAGTTAAAAATCAATATGACTGGTTTTGATTGGGGGATATATGTTCTGCGCTTTACCCTTAAAGACGGTAGAATTTTTAGTAAAAACATCACTAAAAGATAATCGCTATGAAAAAGTACAATCACAAGAAAATACAAATATTTTCATCGCTCGTATTATCTTTTATATCCGTATTCTGCTTATCTCAGACTTCATGACACTAAAGGAAATATAGATGTTACGGGAGCAGGGCAGCTTCAGTATACCCTTCCAATTGACCTTCCTCCTGGAGTTAAAAATATGGCTCCCGGGATCAATCTTGTCTATGTAAGTGGTGGTGGAAACGGTCTGGCAGGTTATGGTTGGAATATTACAGGGCTTAGCTCGATATCAAGGGTTGGAAAAAACCTTGAAAAAGACGGGATCACCAAAGGCGTACAGCTGAACTATAGTGATTACTACAGTTTCAATGGTCAACGGTTAATCCTCAAATCCGGGGAATATGGCAAAGATGGTGCAGAGTATGTAACCGAAAAGTATTCTAACCTAAGAATAAAATCTATAGGAAGCATTACCGGACAAAACTGGCAGGGACCAGAATATTGGGAGGTGACCTCTCCTGACGGTTCACAAACCTGGTATGGAGCTACAACTTCGGGAAATAGCCAGGCCAGGACACCGATTGACTATCATATTGTGAAAACAAGAGATACTGACGGAAATTATATCAATTACAGCTATACGTTGGCTGATAATGTCTCGGTGATCACAAAGATAAGCTGGGGTGGTAATGAAGTGCAAGGCACACAACATGTTAATACTATAGATTTTAATTTTATGGCAAGGCCCTCAGATGGAACAGCCTACATAAAAGGAGTTCTGTTTAAACCTTCAAAGCTCCTAGAATCTGTAGTAGTGTCTACTGGAAACAAACAGTATAAAAAATATACAATTTCCTATAAAAAAGATCTGCAGCAAACAGCATACAGATACTTAGAGAAGATCACCACTTTAAATGGAAATAATGAAGAAGCCAATCCCGTGATTTTCACCTATGAAAAATCAATGGATCTTCCAAACCCTAATATTAAAACATGGGAACTTACCGCTTCCTTAAAACCCAAAGAGGGAGAAGATCTGGTGGGCGATTTTGACGGCGACGGTAATCTTGATTTGTTAAGGTATCATTCGTCGACAACAACTAAAACTCCTCAAATAGGTTTATATCTGTACAGCAATTTCTACAGGATTAAATATCATGATGATACAGTGAATCCAACGTATATAGGAAATGCCATTACTCAATTAAATTTTGCAGGAGCTACGGTTGTTAATTTAAAAAAGAATAATCTTATCCGTAACCGCCAGGGGTTTGTAGCCAAAAGATTCGTTCCCAATTCTTCAACATCTAAAAATGATATCGAGCTTTCTTTTTATGATATCACAGATAATAATCAATTGGTACTGGATTATCAAAAGGTTATTCCAAATGCTAATTATGATTATTCTATAGGGACAACTCAGGAAGGAATCAGAACAACCATTACCGGATTAAAAAGTGTAGATTTCAATGGGGACGGATTAAGTGAAATTGTCATAGTATTTAATGATAGAACATGCCAGCTTGATCCGGTTGCCAAATTACCTCACACTTGTGAAGATATAAAAAGATATCTTATTGTAGATCCTGACGAAGCTATTCAGGGTTCCCAATGGTTTTATCCCTTGGAACTGTATTCGGATAGTGATAAAATGGGTAAAGATCTGTTTACTATTTATAAAGCGGGAGATTTCAACGGCGATGGCGCTTTTGATTTCATGAAAACGGATCCATATAAGAAGCCCCTTCTTATTACTTTTTCAAAAAATGCCCAGGGTAAATATGTATCTGCGATAGCCCCATTTAGCGAGATTACAAGTGAAATTGTCAACGGGCTCTGGGATGATGGTGTTGTGGGAGACTATAACGGGGATGGGCTGAGTGATATTATGATTCCCCAGTCCAATGATTCTGTGAATTGGTATTTTTATACCTCTAAGGGGAATGGTTTTGCAGAAAGTGTTATCAGTTTTGAAAAAATTCAAAAAAACAGGATCGTGTATAAAGATCCCGATCTGAATATCACCATACTGAATCCTAAAACTTTTGCTGCCTATGATATTAATAATGACGGGAAAGCAGAACTGATTCGTATTTCTTCAGACAGGTATTATTTGAAATATTATCCACAAGATAGTAACGTTGGTATGAAGTATCAGAGGTCGATAGGCTCATCGGTTACTGCTTATTCAACAACGGGAGGTGGTGGAATGCCCCTAACAGCGATCAGGAGGCTTATCCTGACCTTACCTATCTCTATCTAAATGATGGTAATATCAATAACGAGCTGGCACTGAATGCCTATGATAAAGTTGGTTTGTCTGTAGACCAATGGACAGGCTCTATGCTGAGAAGATTTATGCTGGTTTCAATGGTTCCTACTGTTGGGTATAGCACTAACTTCGAGCAATTTGTATCATTTCACAATTTCTATGATATTTCTAAAGAAGCTCGTATCAAAAGCATATCCCAGGGAGGAATCACGACGGATATTGTATATAAACAGCTGGACAAAAGTATCAATCCGGGATTATATGACACTGTTTCCCCGCTCATCTATCCTTATGTGGAGATTAACCAGTCTACAGGAATGTATGTGGTCTCCCAGCTGACGCAAAGTACTACCACAGACAAAAAATTAAAGCAGGATTTCAGGTACCGAGGTTTAGCCTCCAACATCCTTGGAAGAGGGCTTACAGGCTTTAGAAAAATGGCACGCTCCTCCTGGTATGCAGAGGGATTTGAAAATACAAAGATCTGGACGGGGGTAGAAATAGATCCGCTCAATGAAGGGGTTCCGGTAAAAGAATGGTCAATCAGAACCAATAATGACACAAGTATTTTCCCGGCGGATATTTCTGAAAACAATACCCAGCTTCTGAGTTTAAAATCTACAATATATCAAACTATTAAACTCTTAAACGGACAACAGGTAAGCTCTGTGTCTGATGCTGATAAAGCCAAAGTGGTTACCGCCATTTTACCAGCAAGAACCAGAGTGAAAGATTTCTTAACCGGAACAGTTAAAGAAGACAATATCATCTATGAACAGTATTACCTTCCGCTGAAAATAGATTCCAAGGTTAATGACACCTATGGAGTTACTACTTCTGTATTTGCTTATGATCATAACCCTTCAGGCAATGGCAGTGGGTATTATATAGGCCGTCTTAAATCTAAAACAGAAACCCGGCAGGCTTATGGAGACAGCCAGTCCGGGAAACAGGAATATACGTATGAAAATAACCATATAAAGACCTTTAAGAAATGGAACAGGGATAATACGGGCTACCTTCTTGAAATCTACACCTATGACGGATTTGGAAACATCACCGGAAAAACACTTTCCAACAATATTGATTCTCAGGTGCGTACCACCAGCTCACAGTATGATCCTACAGGAAGGTTTGTCATTAAGAGAACAGATCACCTGGGACTCTCTACCCAAATCACTTATACCGCAATTGGGCAGGTGCTTACCCAGACAGATCCGCTGGGAAATACGGTTAAGAGCAGCTATGATAATTGGGGAAAACTGCTTCTTACAGAAAACAGTCTTTTGGGAAAAACAGTGTATACCTATGACAGGGATGCAAACGATAATGTTACTGTTACGACAATCGAAGCGGACGGAAATATCTCTAAAACACTGACCAACAAGCTGGGACAGGTATACAAGGTAACCACCAAGGCTTTTGCCCAGGGACAATACATTTCTAAAGAAACTCAGTATGATATTCTGGGAAGAAAGACAAAAGAGTCTGAACCGTATTTCGAAGGACAAAGCGCAAGTAAATGGAATACCATTGCCTATGATGATTCTGTATACCCTGCTAAAGTAACAGCTACAGCATTTACCGGAAAACAGACAGAAACCAGCGTGTCAGGGTTCACAACAACAGTAAAGGAGACTGCTACTGCTGATTATGGAAGAACCACCTCCAAAACATTAGATGCTTTAGGAAACACGATCACTTCCACCGATAAGGGAGGAACAGTAAAGTTTTCATATAACGCAGCCGGAGAACAGGTAAAAGCCCAGTATGCAGAAAATATAGTAAGTACACTCTATGACTCTTGGGGTAGGAAATCAGAATTTAATGATCCTTCCAACGGATTGTACAAATATGAATATGACGGATTAGGACAGGCGAAAAAGACAACCAGTCCGAAAGGAACCAAGGAATTTTCTTACAATAATCTGGGGCAGTTGGTTTCTCAGAAGGAATTTTCTACAGCTGATGGGGGTACAGCCACAAATAAGCTCATTACATTCGCTTATAACCCGAAAGGTTTGCTTACCAAAAAATCGGGTACGGCAAACGGGATTCCATACAGTACGGAATATGAGTATGATCCTTATGGAAGAGTTGTTTCTGCTATTGAGAATAACAATGGAAGAACCTACGTCAATAAAGGAATTACCTATGATGATAAAGGAAGGGAAATTTCCTATGTAAAACAGCTCTCTTCTTCAGGTATGGTTACCGAGGCTCATATAGAGAATATTTACAATGACTGGAACGGAGAGCTTTACCAAATTAAGGACCAGCAAAATGACAAGGTACTTTGGCAGCTTCAGGAAACCAATGCAAAGGGACAGGTAAAACAGGCAACACTAGGAGCTTCTGTGATTACCAATACCTACAATGATGCCACGGGAATGCTTACTGAAATAAAGCATATTTCTCCCCAACAGACAGTACTGAACATACAGTATGGCTTTGATGCTATCAGAAATGAGCTGAAATCCAGAAAGACTTTAGGAGACTTTAATATCATTGAATCCTTTAATTATGACGATAATAACAGGCTTTTGAACTGGACCAATCCTGTAACAGGTCAGCTCTCTAAAAATATCTATGATGAAAAAGGGAGAATCAAACAAAATGATCAGGTAGGGGAAATCAAGTTTGATAACTCAGCCAAAATTTACCGCCCTACAGGAATGACTCTTAATACTGTGGGAGTACAGAACTATACTGGAGACCTCATCCAGACCGTTGTGTATAATGAGAATAATGATCCAGTCCAGATCAATGGAGAAAAATCGCGTATCAGTTTTGAATACGGGTTGGGAAACATGAGACAAAGGATTGATATCTCTTCTTTAACACAGAATGCAAAGAATCCAATATGGGAAGATACCTATACCAAATTTTACAGTGAGGATGGTAGTTTTGAAGTGGTAAAAGATCTTATGTCGGCTCAGGAAAAGCATATTTTATACATTGAAGGCAGTCCATATGAATCTGATATTGTATATTTGAAAAACTTTGAACAGAGCAGCGGTTCTTATAAATTTTTGCATAAAGATTATCTAGGAAGTATTCTGGCGGTAACTGACCAGACTGGAAACAGGTTGGAACAGAGACACTATGATGCATGGGGTAATATTACTCACCTGAAGATAGGAAATGCACCTGTAATAACAGACAAGGGAGTCATTGCTGAAGCTTCGCTTATTATTGATCGTGGCTATACAGGACATGAGCACTTTATGGGAGTAGGCATTATTCACATGAATGGCAGGCTGTATGATCCCTTATTAAGAAGGTTCTTAAATGCGGATGAAAATATCCAGGATCCTACAAATACTCAGAACTATAATAAGTACGGGTATGTGATGAATAACCCTCTGATGTATAATGACCCAAGCGGGGAATTTTTAGCATGGCTTTTTGGGTCTATAGTAGGAGGATACTTAAACGGTGTAGCTGCCAATGGTGGAAACTGGAACCCTGTAAAATGGGACTGGCAGAGAACATGGAGTGCCGTATTGGGAGGAGCCATTGGTGGAGCAGCTATATCAGGGGCATTGGGAACGATCACAAGCAACCCCGGAGCTATTAAGTTCGCTTTACCAGGTATCATTTCAGGAGGACTCAACTCTGCATTTACAGGAGGAAATTTCCTGGGAGGTGCTATTGGGGGAATATCTTACTCAGGTAATTTGTTTACCAATAATATCACGTCCACAAACGGAGTTACTAATGCCTATAAATATATTGTCTCGCCGGATTATAATCTTGCAGGTGAGGGAATATATGACCTTACACCTCAATTGATGGGAGTGTACGCGCACAGGGCAATGGCTAATTATTTTAATAGTGGTGATCTGAGAGATAATTGGTTTGCTGAAAGAACCCAATCTATCTGGAAATGGGATCTTAAGATGCGACCGGATTTGTATTATATGAAAAATGGGGTTAATGCTGTATGGGAACTAAAGCCTATTGGACATTTTGTTGAATCATCACTTTCAATGAAAGGTAAATATCAAAACCAAGTATATGCTGATGCCCTTACAATGCTTAAACATGAGCCATTTTATGTTGGATCATCACAGGGAGCTCCAAGACCATTTGCAAATGGAACTATTATAACTGATGCTATTTCCAGATATCAATTTAGTTATACTATTCCTGTTGGAACAGATGGAATGATTTACTACAATTGTTTGAATTGTAAATCTCCTGAAAGACAACGACAACCCGTTGTTGATGCTAAGGATGTTCGTAATGCGGCTATTATTACTGCAGCAGGATACATTTTGTACAAAGTTGTTATGGGAGTTGCAACATGGGAATGCGCAGGATGTGGAGCCTGGGCTTTACCTTAGTATTTTTATTAATTTAACTTTTGTTTATGAATAAATTTGCTCATATAGAACTTGACGAAAAAAGATTTGCAGACCAAACTCTGCAATATATTCTAAAAAACCAAAATACGGCTCTGGGGAGTAGTATGTTTTTGCGGATTTTAGATCCCAGAATTACATACGGTGATTTGAGTAGTCACATTGAATTTCTAAAAGAGCGATTATCTCATCTTGAATTTTTTGTAGACTATGATAAAGTTCAATTTAAAATAAGATGAATAATTATCAGGTTTTAGGAATAGATAATTTAGGGCATACTTTTGATAATTCCAGAATATTGTCCCCACTAATTTTAGAGAAAGAAAATTTTTCAAAGGAAATATTTTGGTCAAACCCAGAGGAGGAAGAATCGTACCAAAAAATAAGTCAATTTAATTGCTTTGAAGATAAAGCTGTAAAACGTGAGAAGCTTTATAACGTTTTAATAAATAGTCCTTTTTTCAATGTAAAAAGTTGGATATTATACTATCAAAGACTATTGGATTTGAAATTTTCAGAATTCTCTGAGAAAATTATTTCTGGGAAAAATATTATGAAATACAGACCTTTTAAAGGAGAATATTTTATTGGAATTGAAACAGATTATCAGTCATGTAAAATTAACTTTAGAAAAGGCTGGTGGGAGGAGCCAGAATACAAACTCATTGTCTTTGAGAAGAGCGGTAGTAAAAAGATAAACAAAATTATCAGTTTTGATAAGTTTGTTCATCCTCATTTTGACCCACCCACGTTTAGTTTTGCCGCTTTTTTTGGCACTAGAACAATTTACAATGTCAGTGAGCTAGAAATTGTCATGGATAATGGAACAAAGAAGGAATTTCTAGATGATGGCACTGTAAGGTTGTATAATTCTAACGAGTTTGAAGATGAATATAAGCGTCATGCCTATTTCTATTATGACATGTTGTATCAAACAACAAAGGAATACATTAAGTTTATAGAAGAATCTTTTAATCCTGCGGAGTAATTTTCAATCATTTAAAAAAGCAAAAGCAGGAATTCCTGCTTTTGTTTTCTTAATAGCAGGTTGTAGGGTAACTGGAAATAGAATCCTAGCAAATGAGACTGGGAAAAAGCATGGAGTGCATTATTGGGAGGTGTTATTGGTGGTATGGCAATCTCAGGAACACTGGGAACGATCACAAGCAACCCCGGAGCTATTAAGTTTGCTTTACCGGGTATTATCTCAGGAGGACTGAACTCAGCGTTTACAGGAGGTAATTTCCTGGGAGGCGCTGTTGGTGGGTTATCATATACTGGGAACTTATTTACCAATAAAGTTACTTCTACAGATGGTATTAGTGCATCATATAAGTATATTATTTCTCCGGATTATAATGAGGCTGGTGAGACAGAACATTATTTCCAGATGGCTGATTTTGGTCAGTATGGTGCTAACGGAGGTATAAAGCCGCCATTTGATAAAGCTGAAATAGGTCAATTAGCTTCAGCAGGTATAATATCAGCCGTTACTGCAAGGATATTGATGGGAGCTATTGGAGCAGAAGTAGCTGGAGCTGGTGTAATTGGTGCTGGTGGAGGACTTACCTGGTCTTCGATAGCAAGTACCGGAACCACTATACTTGCAAGGACATTTGCTTTAGGGCTATTATTATCAGTGAGAGGTGACAGTTCAGGACCTCCAAAGGCTTATGTTTACACTATTATGGGTAAAGAAGATATTGCTAAATTTGGAATTACCAGAGCGATTGATCCTGATAGTAGACCGGAAAGACAAATTTCAGGATTAAATAGAATAAGAGCAGATAGAGGTCCTCATTCTTGGATGTATTTACATCAGGGTGTATCTGAAAATGAAGCTTTTCTTTATGAGAAATATTATGTATGGCAATATTGGCAAGCTCATAATAGAATGCCATATGCGCAAAAGTATCCTAAAGAAGATGCTGTAACAAGATTTTTATATAAATACCTTAATTTAAAATAATGAAAAATATTTGGTTTACAATTTATTCGTCAACTAAAGATGATGACAAATATATAGGATTGAATAACTATAGAACCTTACTTGAAATATTGCTCATTCCCGCTATTCAGGATAAAATCAATAGAGAAAAAAAGGTACAAAAGATAATGCTTGACTTATTCCCTGATTTAGAAAACGACAAAATAGAATATTTTAAAGAACTTTTCTATGAGAAAAAACCTTATGATGGCATTATCAATATCTCAATTTCTACCAAAACGATAAGTTGGAATCATCTTTCGGAGGATGAAAGAAAAGATTTTTTAATTGAAAAATGGAAAGTCCTTTTCAGCAATCTTTCCGATGATTACTTTTTAGTTGATAAATCTGAAGTAATAAAGTCTTTAGATGAGCTAAAAAATAAAGAATGGAAAGTTACCACTTCTCCAATTAAGAAGAAATTGAAATATAACAAAGATGTTTATACTATTGTAATGGATCTTTCAACAGAACGGGCACAATTAGCTTTAGTTAGGAATTCTGACCAAAAGTGGATTAAACTAAAGGATTTTGAGACTTGGAAGATAATGACAGATGCTAACTTCAAAAATTTCAAACTGGATGGTGATATTTTGGCATTTAGCTATAGTAGTGTTTTTAACACTCTTTTTACAGCACCTGAAATTTTCAATTTGAAAGAAATAATTAACTAATTACACTATGAGACAAAGTAGGATTCTTCCTACTTTGTTTTTTTAATTTACTTAATAAATAAGAAATATACACTTATGGAAAAAACTGTAAAGATTTTATCTTTTGTTTTCTGTTTTATAATTTTTGGAATCTATAAAGGCCAAGCTTCTCCAAAGTATTTAGAAATTGAATGGAAAAACGGAACTGAAGCTGCAAAGAAAATAATGACTAGTGAGTTTTATTATGATCCTTTAGATGCATGGTCGCCTTTTGGAAATGATATAGGTAGTGATACATACTATTTGTATTGTGACTGGAAAAAGGAGCATCCAAAAAAAGATATAAAAAAATTTATTGACTCTCAACTTTCAGATTTGGGATACCTGGGTTTTGATATTTCCATGGATGGTAAAGATTCAGAAAGGTTAACTAGAATCGTTCGCACCATGCGTAATGAATATATTGATTTAAACATGATTGATAATATGATTATTTCATTGGCATTTTCTCAATTGTTTTTGGAAGGTATGATTGATCCTGAAGTGAAGTTATGGGCAGAGGCAGCATTCAGTAGAGAAACTGTATACCTTGATTTTTGGGGTGATGAAAAAGAGGAAACGAAGGAGAGAAAAGAAAGAGAAGATAGAATGAATCAACTTTTGGGTGATTTGCGCAAAGCCTAGCTAAAAAGATTCTCTGCCTATTTTGAATTAAATTGACTATATAATATGGCACAGCAAAAATTTAAAATAATCAAATGCAATAGTGACGAGCATGATCCTAGTGAATTTGCTTTTTTTGCGTATAATGAAGAAACTTCGAGAACATGTACCAAGCATAAAACAAAAGAAATTTATTTCATAAGAACTATGGTCGGAACTTATGCTCTCTATGTTTACAATAAAGAGGAAGCTATGCGTATTTTGAATTCGCAGGAACCAGTTGATTTAAATGGTATACTTGAAACGGCTTCTCAGGAAGAGGTTGAAAAAGTAACTCCTGAAAACATAGATCAAAAATCAGTAGAGTTTTTAGAACGTTTCAACAAAAATTTTAAATTTAATGTCACCTATACTCCTGATGAGAAAGAAATGGATTTTATTGATGAACGAATCAGGAAGACCGTTTGGAATAAAGAAAATGTTTTTCTATTGAATTTTTATTTGATGGAGGCTACCAAGAGAAAGTTCAATTTTAATTGGACTTTTCAAAAGATATTGACCTTCAATCCTTTCTATGTTCCTGAGTATGTAGATCGTATGGGAATTGGAAGTTCATATTATTCATTTCTAAAACCCTCGGCAAAAAACTATTTTTCAATAAAATGGGCATTTGGAATCATTTCTACAAAGGAAATGATGGATAATAATACAAAGCCTTAATAATATGATACAAAAGCCGGAGCATTCCTGCTTTTGTTTTATTTTCATTAGATACAACAGATTGAAAGAGTAATTTCTTTTATATTTGCACAGGCTGTGTGGTTTTGAATATTGTTTATTCTCAAAAAACAATAAACTTATAATAAAGCCAGCAGATAAATTTTAGAAATAAAGGCATTAGATAAAACAGAAATGGGTTGAACTCTAGTATACTTTAATAATAAACAATTTTTTAAAAACATATATGAAAAAACAATTATTATGCATTTGCATAGCTTTAGGAACTATGGCATTTTCCCAATCTACAGACGAGCCAAAATTTGGCGTTAAAGCCGGGGGAAACCTTTCAAGTATAACAGCAAGCGATACAAAATCAAAAGTCGGATTTTATGCAGGAGCATTTGTAAATATTCCTATTACTGATGCCTTTAATATTCAGCCGGAAGTGGTATATAGCCAGCAGGGTGCAAAAATAAAAGGTGATTACGAAATGGCAACTTATACCGTAAAGAATATGAAGCAAAACCTTAGCTATATTAATGTTCCTGTAATGGTTCAATACAATGCCACACCTACATTTTATGTGGAAGCAGGCCCTGAGTTTGGATTCCTTGTAAGTGCTCAGGCCAAAGGGGATATTAATGGCAGCACCTTCAAGGCCAGTACCAAAGACATGCTAAAAACCTTTAATCTCGGAGCAGGAATTGGGCTAGGGTATAAATTTACCGGAAACTTAGGGGTAAATGTTCGCTATATCGCCGGATTAACAAAAATTGTCAAAAATGAATTTGGAGATTCCTCAAAAAACACCAATTTCCAATTAGGTCTGAATTATTATTTTTAAGAACTGAAAAATCAATTGACGCAAATACACCTATATCGGGTTTGTTTGATACTGGTCTTTTAGAAAAATCCCTCCTGATTATCAAGAGGGATTTTATATTGAACCATTATTATTCCCTTTGTTTATGATATTCTAATTTTTGGATGGTAAAACAACTGATATTTCAAAACTTATTTTCAATCGTATAAAATTAATATACAGTTTTCTTTGTAGTTGACACAAATATTGACACATTTTGTTTTTAAATAAATACAATTAACTGATAATCAATTATTTGGTTTTGTTGCATTTAGTACCGCAGGAATCCAAATTCTTTACAAGAGCGCTTGTAAGTTGGCAGGATAATATCTGAGGTCTTTTAGCAGTTAGTATTAGCCATGTCATGCTGAGCTGAGTCGAAGCATTATAATTAATTACGGGTACAGGAGTTAAATCTTATTGTTCTATATTATATATAAATATACTCTTTAGTCTCGTTGAAGAAAGTCAGCTCTCTAGTCTAGTCTCTCTATTATATAATATATACTTTATTTGATCATAGCCACCCCAAACCCCGCATCCCGCACCCCGAATCCTCCTCTCTCCCCCTCAAACGCTCAAACGCTCAAACTCTCCCACACTCCCACGCTCTCACCCCGATCTTCCAAACAAATGTTTAAAATTTTTCTCTCTGCCTTCTAGCTGATTAGGATAAAAACCTATCCGAATATGAAATTTATGTTAAATAAACTTGTTTTGCGTTGTATGAAGTTACTATCTTTGCCCCACTGAAAAACGAAAGACATTCAGTAGCGCAGAAGAGCCTTTAGATAGGCAGAAACGATATTACTTTAAAAAAGAAACGGACGAAAAAAACTTTAAAACTTTTTGAAAAAAAAGTTGCCAGTTTAAAAAGAGTTTGTATCTTTGCAGTCCCAATTAGAGGGAGCGCAGGAGTATAGAGATTGAGGTTTTGAGAAGAATTAAGGTTACTTAAAAAACTTTAAAATTTTCTTCAAAAACATTTGGTCATTAAAAAATAAAGTTTTACTTTTGCACTCGCAAATACGGAGCGACACTGACAGAGAGATTGCTTCGTTGAAAAGCGAAAGATATAAAGATCATTGACATACAATATAACAACCAAGTAAGGAAAAACTAAAGCGTTAAAAACTTTGAGTGAG
Source organism: Chryseobacterium sp. SG20098 (assembly GCF_031844745.1). Taxonomy (NCBI): domain Bacteria; kingdom Pseudomonadati; phylum Bacteroidota; class Flavobacteriia; order Flavobacteriales; family Weeksellaceae; genus Chryseobacterium; species Chryseobacterium sp. SG20098. The sequence goes on from NZ_CP134622.1 coordinate 4,069,747, forward strand.
TCAGACAAACATACAATGGAGAGTTTGATCCTGGCTCAGGATGAACGCTAGCGGGAGGCCTAACACATGCAAGCCGAGCGGTAGAGATCTTTCGGGATCTTGAGAGCGGCGTACGGGTGCGGAACACGTGTGCAACCTGCCTTTATCTGGGGGATAGCCTTTCGAAAGGAAGATTAATACCCCATAATATACTGGATGGCATCATTCGGTATTGAAAACTCCGGTGGATAGAGATGGGCACGCGCAAGATTAGATAGTTGGTGAGGTAACGGCTCACCAAGTCTACGATCTTTAGGGGGCCTGAGAGGGTGATCCCCCACACTGGTACTGAGACACGGACCAGACTCCTACGGGAGGCAGCAGTGAGGAATATTGGACAATGGGTGAGAGCCTGATCCAGCCATCCCGCGTGAAGGACGACGGCCCTATGGGTTGTAAACTTCTTTTGTATAGGGATAAACCTACCCTCGTGAGGGTAGCTGAAGGTACTATACGAATAAGCACCGGCTAACTCCGTGCCAGCAGCCGCGGTAATACGGAGGGTGCAAGCGTTATCCGGATTTATTGGGTTTAAAGGGTCCGTAGGCGGATCTGTAAGTCAGTGGTGAAATCTCACAGCTTAACTGTGAAACTGCCATTGATACTGCAGGTCTTGAGTGTTGTTGAAGTAGCTGGAATAAGTAGTGTAGCGGTGAAATGCATAGATATTACTTAGAACACCAATTGCGAAGGCAGGTTACTAAGCAACAACTGACGCTGATGGACGAAAGCGTGGGGAGCGAACAGGATTAGATACCCTGGTAGTCCACGCCGTAAACGATGCTAACTCGTTTTTGGAATGTAAGTTTCAGAGACTAAGCGAAAGTGATAAGTTAGCCACCTGGGGAGTACGAACGCAAGTTTGAAACTCAAAGGAATTGACGGGGGCCCGCACAAGCGGTGGATTATGTGGTTTAATTCGATGATACGCGAGGAACCTTACCAAGGCTTAAATGGGAAATGACAGGTTTAGAAATAGACTTTTCTTCGGACATTTTTCAAGGTGCTGCATGGTTGTCGTCAGCTCGTGCCGTGAGGTGTTAGGTTAAGTCCTGCAACGAGCGCAACCCCTGTCACTAGTTGCCATCATTAAGTTGGGGACTCTAGTGAGACTGCCTACGCAAGTAGAGAGGAAGGTGGGGATGACGTCAAATCATCACGGCCCTTACGCCTTGGGCCACACACGTAATACAATGGCCGGTACAGAGGGCAGCTACACTGCGAAGTGATGCAAATCTCGAAAGCCGGTCTCAGTTCGGATTGGAGTCTGCAACTCGACTCTATGAAGCTGGAATCGCTAGTAATCGCGCATCAGCCATGGCGCGGTGAATACGTTCCCGGGCCTTGTACACACCGCCCGTCAAGCCATGGAAGTCTGGGGTACCTGAAGTCGGTGACCGTAACAGGAGCTGCCTAGGGTAAAACAGGTAACTAGGGCTAAGTCGTAACAAGGTAGCCGTACCGGAAGGTGCGGCTGGAACATCTCATTTTAGAGCGTCTTAGGACGTTAAACAAAATCAGTATCGTAAGATACAAAATACTTACTTAAAGCATAGCTTTAGTTTTTTGTTTGGTTGATATATAAAAATACAAAACCCACTAGAAATTAGTAAAGGGATTGAGAGAGGCAAAGAAGATAAAAGCAGAGAGAGAAAGACGAAGAAATTAGTCTATTATCTATCAGTCTATCATCTTTTACGTCTAAAAGACAGTCTCGTAGCTCAGCTGGTTAGAGCGCTACACTGATAATGTAGAGGTCGGCAGTTCGAGCCTGCCCGAGACTACTAATTGAAAGACAGGAAGAGATCAGCTATTAGACATCAGACATTTAGGTTTGAGATCTGGAATCTGATATCTAAAGTCTACTAGAGGGGAATTAGCTCAGCTGGCTAGAGCGCCTGCCTTGCACGCAGGAGGTCAAGGGTTCGACTCCCTTATTCTCCACAGTTTTGGAGGACTGATTTAAAAGTTACGAATGGAGCCAAAAACAACATTTGTTCATCAGTTTGAAAGAAAGAAATTAAGATCATTGACATTAACGGTAAAGACATCACAAAGAGAAAACCGAGCGCATAAAGCGCTTGAGTAACCAATAGGAAAGAAATCGTTAAGGGCGTATGGCGGATGCCTAGGCTTTCAGAGGCGACGAAGGACGTGGTAAGCTGCGAAAAGCTGCGGGGATTGGCACACACGAATTGATCCGCAGATATCCGAATGGGGCAACCCGGCATGTTGAAGACATGTCACCTCGCAAGAGGAGCAAACCCGGAGAACTGAAACATCTAAGTACCCGGAGGAAAAGAAATCGAAGAGATTCCGTAAGTAGTGGCGAGCGAAAGCGGATTAGCCCAAAAGTCTTTTTATGTTTAGAGGAATGTTCTGGAAAGAACAATCATAGAAGGTGATAATCCTGTACTCGAAAGGCATATAGAGATGATAAATGAGTAGGGCGGGACACGTGAAATCCTGTCTGAATATGGGGGGACCATCCTCCAAGGCTAAATACTCCTGAAAGACCGATAGTGAACAAGTACTGTGAAGGAAAGGTGAAAAGCACTTCGAATAGAAGGGTGAAATAGAACCTGAAACCGTACGCCTACAAGCGGTCGGAGCAGCGTAATGCTGTGACGGCGTGCCTTTTGCATAATGAGCCTACGAGTTAATTTTACTAGCGAGGTTAAGGTATTAAGTACCGGAGCCGGAGCGAAAGCGAGTCTGAATAGGGCGCATAGTTAGTAGGATTAGACGCGAAACCTTGTGATCTACCCATGGGCAGGTTGAAGCTCTGGTAACACAGAGTGGAGGACCGAACCGGTTGACGTTGAAAAGTCTTCGGATGACCTGTGGGTAGGGGTGAAAGGCCAATCAAACTGGGAGATAGCTCGTACTCTCCGAAATGCATTTAGGTGCAGCGTCGTATATAAGTTTATTAGAGGTAGAGCTACTGATTGGATGCGGGGGTTTCATCGCCTACCAATTCCTGACAAACTCCGAATGCTAATAAATGTTCTACGGCAGTGAGGGCATGGGTGCTAAGGTCCATGTCCGAGAGGGAAAGAACCCAGACCAACAGCTAAGGTCCCCAAATATATGTTAAGTTGAAGCAACGCGGTTGGACTGCATTGACAGCTAGGATGTTGGCTTGGAAGCAGCCATTCATTTAAAGAGTGCGTAACAGCTCACTAGTCGAGCGGTCCGGCATGGATAATAATCGGGCATAAACATATTACCGAAGCTATGGATTTATATTTTAGATATATCTGGTAGGAGAGCATTCTATTTGCGCCGAAGCAGTACTGTGAGGTATTGTGGAGCGGATAGAAAAGAAAATGTAGGCATAAGTAACGATAAAGCAGGCGAGAAACCTGCTCACCGAAAGACCAAGGCTTCCTCAGCCATGCTAATCAGCTGAGGGTTAGTCGGGACCTAACGCGAACCCGAAAGGGGTAGTGGATGGACAATGGGTTAATATTCCCATACTTGCTCACAATAAAAGGGGACGGTTGGATGTAGCTGCTGGAGACTGACGGAATAGTCAAGGCCTAGCCTTCGGGCGAAGCTGCTGTAGTGTAATCTGATCCAAGAAAAGCCGAAGTGAAGCAACCCGTACCAAAACCGACACAGGTGGTCGAGGAGAGAATCCTAAGGTGCTCGAGTGAGTCGTGGCTAAGGAACTAGGCAAAATAGTCTCGTAACTTCGGAAGAAGAGACGCCAACAGCAATGTTGGCCGCAGTGAAGAGGCCCAGGCGACTGTTTATCAAAAACACAGGACTCTGCTAAATCGAAAGATGCTGTATAGGGTCTGACACCTGCCCGGTGCTGGAAGGTTAAGGAAGGTGCTTAGCGTAAGCGAAGGCATTAACTGAAGCCCCAGTAAACGGCGGCCGTAACTATAACGGTCCTAAGGTAGCGAAATTCCTTGTCGGGTAAGTTCCGACCTGCACGAATGGTGTAACGATCTGGGCACTGTCTCAGCCACGAGCTCGGTGAAATTGTAGTATCGGTGAAGATGCCGATTACCCGCAATGGGACGAAAAGACCCTGTGAACCTTTACTATAACTTCGTATTGACTTTGAGTAAGTAATGTGTAGGATAGGTGGGAGGCTTTGAAGCAGGCACGCTAGTGTTTGTGGAGCCGACGTTGAAATACCACCCTTTACTTACTTGGAGCCTAACTTCTTTCAGAAGGACATTGCGTGGTGGGTAGTTTGACTGGGGTGGTCGCCTCCAAAAGAGTAACGGAGGCTTTCAAAGGTACCCTCAGCACGCTTGGTAACCGTGCGTAGAGTGTAATGGCATAAGGGTGCTTGACTGTGAGACCTACAAGTCGATCAGGTGCGAAAGCAGGACATAGTGATCCGGTGGTTCCGTATGGAAGGGCCATCGCTCATAGGATAAAAGGTACTCCGGGGATAACAGGCTAGTCTCCCCCAAGAGCTCACATCGACGGGGAGGTTCGGCACCTCGATGTCGGCTCGTCACATCCTGGGGCTGGAGAAGGTCCCAAGGGTTGGGCTGTTCGCCCATTAAAGTGGCACGCGAGCTGGGTTCAGAACGTCGTGAGACAGTTCGGTCTCTATCTATTGCGGGCGTTAGATGTTTGAGAGGGCTTGATTCTAGTACGAGAGGACCGAATTGAACAAACCTCTGGTGTATCAGTTGTACCGCCAGGTGCACCGCTGAGTAGCTACGTTTGGAAGAGATAAGCACTGAAAGCATATAAGTGCGAAACTCGCCTCAAGATGAGACATCTTTTAAGGGTCGTTGTAGATGACGACGTTGATAGGCTATAGGTGTAAAGACAGTAATGTCATAGCCAAGTAGTACTAATTACCCGTAGATTTATAGTCTATGGTTACTAATATAAACCAGGTGCTTTATGCGCAGTGAAGGTTTTGTCTTTGTGAAAGTTTTTATCGCTTAAAACAGATGTCAGATATAAGACATCAGATACCAGACCTTGAAGTCTGAAATCTGAAATCTATCCTCTGATATCTTATATACCTTCTTTAGGGTGGTTTTAGCGGTGGGGCTCACCTGTTCCCATTCCGAACACAGAAGTTAAGCCCACCAGCGCCAATGGTACTGCTAACGCGGGAGAGTAGGCCGCCGCCAGTTTTTATTTTATTTTTTAAAAAACCTTTATCTTTACGATAAAGGTTTTTTTGTTATATACCTACACCAACACCAAACCCACTCAACATACTCCCCAAACTAACTAACACAAAATCCAAACAGAAACAGAAGTAATGAGTAATAGGTAATGAGCAGTGGATAATAGATAAAGATAATAGATGTTCGTAGTAAGTAGTCCATCTCATCTATCCGCTATTCTTCTTCCTCCAGCTTCAGGCTTCCTGCTTCCAGCCCTCTGTTTTTTATTCTTTATCCAACGATGGGGCTTTACCTTCAATACTATTTATTCTTCCCAGGCTGTCACTCCAAAGAAATCTAAATAAGGTTTTCTTTATTAAAATGCTTCGACTCTGCTCAGCATGACTATGCTAATACTAACTGCTAAAAAAACGTAGACATTATCCTGTCATCTTGCATCCTTTAAACCTCTAATAAATAAGTCTGGATTCCTGAGGAATGAAATAATTGGAATAAACGTGCATCCTTACACTTGCAACTGTTAAGTTAATTTCAATAACTCGTAACCCTAATTTCTTGACACTGATTACTTATCCATTATCATTGTTCATTCACTAATCACATTTTAGTCCATTCATCACTGAACTAAGACATTATCGTCGTATAAGGATCCAAGAGCCTAAAAGTATGAAGATTGTGAGATATGGCGACTTAGACCCTTAATTACGACAAGAACCTCTAGTGAAGGGGGAATTTATTTCTTATCCCGCCAAATACGACCTTGTATATCACTTTCACTGGTCCCAAATTCAGGATCTTGCTTCATCTGGTCAAGTGCATTCTTCTGATTTTGATAATTCAGATTATCTTTTGAAGGGGTAGGGAGAGCTATTCTTCTTAGCATTATCAAAAAAAACTCCAGCTTCACTGAATGGATTTTCTAGCTTAAGAACAGTTGATACAACTTCATCGATTTCCTTATTCTTTGCTGAATCTTTCTGTATTTTTGAGCGTTTATTTGATTTGTACTGAGTAGAAAACAAAAAACACTGGTAGCCACGGGTAACCCTTTACTTAATTGTTTCATTTTGTTCATCATTTGCTTACTTCTGCAATATTAAAAAAAAATATGATACTTTATGATAAATAATACATGTAAAGTATTGATTTAAAATTGTTAATAGGTTTATTTTGTTGTTTAATCCGAATTTTAGCGTATAATATTCTGTTAATGGTAATATTGAAAAGATAAAATATTGATTATAGGTTGTCGTTCATGAATTTTATTTTTTTACTATTTTTTATTTGAAATATGCTTTTTTATCTGGTAAATCTATGGTTGTAACGTCTCTTTATTAACAATTTATATTATCCATAACAAATCACTTCCTATGTGACAATTTTTTTCTTGATACTTAAACAAGCATAATCTATAACATCACCATTAAGTAATCAGCAATAGCTACTAAGTAATGATTAATTATTAAAATTATTATTTAAATTTCACCATGTGTAGAATAAATAGTATTTTAGAGAAGCGTTATCCGAAAAGCTTAAATAGAGTAGGACACAATTAAACTAGAATAACTATGAAAAACTAATGAAGATTTCAAGAGAGAGTTTAAAATAATTACAAGGAAGTGGAGGACCCACATGTCCTGATGATCCTGCATTTGGAATGTGCTATCCTCCAGGCTGGCCAAATGGAATCTGTATGACTAAGTATCAATGCTGTATGAAACTTGGTGGGCCCATTGAATTTTGTAAAGAAGAATATGGTAAGTAAAATACTTCCCATTTTAAAAGTATAAATAAAGAAGGGCTATCTCAAAATCCTGAGATAGCCCTTTTTTATTATAAATTGTTATCAAACTTGTATTACACCTAAGTTGAATTTCTCAGTGATAGGGGCATGATTAGCTGCTTCAATTCCCATAGAAATCCATTTTCTGGTATCTGCAGGATTGATAATGGCATCTGTCCATAATCTTGCAGCTGCGTAAGTAGATTCTGTTTGTTTCTGATATTTCTTAGAAATGGTATCCAGAATTTCATTGTGTTCTTCTTCCGAAATTTCTTTTCCTTGTTTTTTCAATGTTGATTCCTGAATCTGAGCCAGTACTTTTGCAGCTTGTGCTCCTCCCATTACCGCTAAGTCAGCCCAAGGCCATGCAACAATTAATCTTGGATCATAAGCTTTTCCACACATTGCATAATTACCCGCCCCATAAGAGTTACCCGTAATAATCGTGAACTTAGGAACAACAGAATTGGAAACTGCATTTACCATTTTAGCTCCGTCTTTGATAATTCCTCCATGTTCTGATTTGGAGCCTACCATAAATCCTGTAACATCCTGTAAGAAAATTAAAGGTATCTTTCTTTGATTACAATTGGCAATAAATCGGGTCGCTTTATCAGCAGAATCAGAGTAGATTACTCCTCCAAACTGCATTTCTCCTTTCCCACTTTTAACGAGCTTTCGCTGATTGGCTACAATTCCTACAGACCAGCCATCAACTCTTGCCGTTGCACAGATAATACTTTTACCGTAGTCTGGTTTATATTCTTCATATTCGGAGTTATCCACAATACACTTGATAATTTCATAAGTATCATATTGTTCAGCTCTTGAAACCGGCATAATTCCGAAAATATTTTCCGGGTTTTCTTTTGGTGGAAAGCTTTCTATTCTGTCAAAGCCTGCTTTTTCACTACTTCCAATAGATTTCATGATATTTTTGATTCTATTCAAAGCATCTTTATCATCTTTCGCTTTATAATCTGTTACTCCTGAAATAGAGCAATGAGTGGTAGCTCCACCTAATGTTTCGTTATCAATACTTTCTCCGATGGCTGCTTTTACAAGATAGCTTCCGGCAAGGAAAATAGAACCTGTTTTATCCACAATCATCGCCTCGTCACTCATAATGGGAAGATAAGCTCCTCCAGCTACACAACTCCCCATAACGGCAGAGATCTGGATGATTCCCATAGAACTCATTTTAGCATTATTTCTGAAAATTCGTCCAAAATGTTCTTTATCGGGGAAGATTTCATCCTGCATAGGAAGGTAAACACCTGCAGAGTCTACCAGATAAATAATAGGAAGTTTGTTTTCCATAGCAATTTCCTGAGCTCTCAGGTTTTTCTTTCCTGTGATAGGAAACCATGCACCAGCTTTTACAGAGGCATCATTAGCAACTATAATACACTGTCTTCCGGAAACGTAGCCAATAACTACTACAACACCTCCACTAGGACATCCTCCATGCTCCTGATACATCTCGTATCCTGCAAATGCTCCTACTTCTATGGAATCTGAATTTTTATCGAGAAGATAATCTATTCTTTCTCTTGCTGTCATTTTTCCTTCATCACGAAGCTTTTGAAGCCTCTTCTCACCACCGCCTTTTTTAATTTCAGTGAGTAAGCGATTAATTTCAGATAATTTTAATCTGTTCTGATCTTCTCGTTTATTGAATTCGATGTCCATAAAATTTTCAATTTTTTACGCTTAAAGATACTATTTTTATGAGGAATACGAATTGGAAGTAAAACAGATGTTTAATTATTTGGTTTTTAGTAATTTGTGAAATTTTTAACTAAAAAATATTTTCAAATAATTTATATTTTTTCTAACTTTACATAAGAGTAATGGAGGGTGATAACCTCTGAAAATTACTCTGTTCCTAGTTTATTTTTTTAATAGTTTATTATTTGAAGGCCCTGAAAGTTTAATAAATTTTCAGGGTTTTTTTATGGTTTAACATTTATTTTAAATTTTGTTAACTTTTTTTAGATTAAAGCTGTCTTTTTATCAATATTTGGGTTTGTGATTTGTAAATTTGCAGGGTTAAAATAAAAAGAGGATAGGTTATGCATAAATTGGCACTTTTCAGATTGCATTTAATAGTTTTTTTATGGGGGTTCACTGCAATTCTGGGAAAATTGATTCAGGCCAATGCACAGATTCTGGTTTTTTACAGAATGTTGTTTGCCTCTATTTTTTTGTATGTATTTATCAGGATTTTTAAAAAGGAGAGCATAAAGGTTTCCAGAAAAATATTTTTTCAGCTGGCAGCAATAGGTTTTGCCATGGCACTCCATTGGTATTGCTTTTTTTATTCTATTAAAGTTTCCAATGTTTCTATTGCGCTAAGTTGTCTTTCTTTATCTACTCTTTTTGCCTCAATTCTGGAGCCTATTATTTTCAAAAGGAAAATTGATGTATCCGAAGTGATCATGGGAACTGTTATTGTGGCCTGTATACTATTGATCTTTAAAACAGAATTTCATTTTAAAGAAGGTATTATTTATGGAATTCTGTGTGCCATATTCGGAACTGTTTTTTCTGTTTTTAATGGTAAAATGTTTGGGAAAACAAGTTCGGGGAACATTATTTTTTATGAAATCTTCTGTGGTTGGTTTATTTTAATGTTAATTTATTTGTTTTCAGGGCAAATTTTTCAAATGAATGAAATAAACTACAGGGATCTGGCGTTAATATGCTTGTTAGCCAGTGTTTTCACTGCTTTTCCAATGCTGGAATCGGTGAATTTAATGAAATATATATCACCTTTTACTTTAATTTTAACAGTTAATTTAGAACCTGTTTACGGAATTATACTAGCTTTTTTTATCTTTGGGGAATCAGAACATATGAGCCCTATATTTTATGTCGCTTCGGGTGTTATGATACTGGCAATCATTGCAAATGGATTAATAAAAGCCAGAAAAACTAAAAACTTAAACTAAGCATCAAATTTATATGATGAAAAAATATTTTTTACTTGCATTTTCACTGCTGTTTGGGCTTTCTCAATCTCAGATTATCAGGAAATATTCCAATGAATTCTTAAATATCGGTGCCGGAGCAAGAGGACTTGCTATGGGAGGAGCAGTAATTACCAACCAGGATGACGTATATTCCCCAATGTGGAACCCTGCAGGTCTAATGTCTGTTGAAAGAGATTGGCAAGGGGCAGCAATGCACGCAGAATACTTTGAATCCATCGCGAAATATGACTATCTGGCCTATGCAAAAGTACTTGAAGAAGGTGTTTTTGGCGTTTCGGTAGTAAGGCTTGGAGTAGACAATATTTTAAATACTACCCAAATGATCGATTCTGAAGGGAATATCGATTATGATAAAATTACCAAGTTTTCCCAATCCGACTATGCTGCTATTCTTTCTTATGCTTTCAGACCTGGAGGAAATCCAAAATTAGATGTGGGGGTGAATGCTAAAATTGTTTATAGAAATGTAGGTAAATTTGCAAATGGTTATGGTTTTGGTTTCGATGTGGGAGCAATTTATAAGGCAGATAACGGATGGAAATTCGGAGGAATGGTGAGAGATATTACGACTACCGTAAACTTCTGGACGATTAATCAGAAAGAACTTTCTACTGTTGTAAACGGGGAAGAATTTAACCCAGCTCCTAAGGATAAACTTGAACTTACAATGCCTAAGCTAAATGTAGGTGCCAGCAAATTATTCGAAATCAATAGCAGTGTGTATGTATTACCGGAAGCAGGTATTAATGTTGATTTTGCTAAAACAGCATCATTAATTTCAACAGATTTTGCCAGTATCAGTCCGTATGCGGGAGCTGAACTGGGATATCAGAAAATGATTTTTGTGAGATTGGGGATCAACAGATTCCAGTCTATTACAGATATAGAAGACCTTAAGAGAAAAGTTTCTTTCCAGCCGAGTGCAGGTCTTGGGATCAGATATAGAGGCCTTACACTGGATTATGCAATTACGAATTCAGGGATTGGCGGATCTAATTTCTATTCCAATTTCTTCTCATTAAAACTGGATATGGGAGCATTTAGAAACGATTAAAATTATAAAAATGAAAAAGTTATTAATGCTGATGTTGGTAATAAGCTCAACAATGGCTTTTACGCAGAAGGTTTCAGATTATAAATATGTAGTAATTCCGGAAAAATTTAAAACCTTTAAAAACAGCAGTTTTGGATTGGAAGCTTATCTGGCTAAAGGGCTACAGGGAAAAAAGTATGAAATTTTAACTGAGGCAATGGACAAATGGCCATCTGAGGCTAGAAATAATTCCTGTAATGTAATTAATGCTGAAGTGCTGAATGATAAGAGCTTATTTACAAATAAAGTGATTTTGCAGTTCAAAGACTGCAGTAAAAAGGTCATTTTAGAATCCAAAGGGCGCTCAGATATAAAGGAATTTGAAGAAGGGTTTCCTGATGCTTTAAAGCAGGCTCTGACACATGTTCCACTTTCCAGCCCGGTAGAAATGAAGCCTGCTAAAATATCAGATGCTGCTGAAAACGTACAGAATACAGTTTCTGAAACCGTTGTATCTGCAGGAACTCCGGAAGCAAATAATTACTCGAACGGGAAACTTGATCTTCAGAAAATACAGATTGATTCTAATCAGTTTATCTTGGCAAAATCCGGAAGTTCCGTACCATTTGCTGTTTTCAAAACGACTTCTAAGAGCGCTGTTTTCCTTGTAAAAATGGCTGATGGAAATACTACCATCGGATATTTTGAAAACGGGAATATTGTAATAGATATTCCACAGACTGACGGAAGATTCTCCAAAGAAGTCTTTACAGCAAAATAATTTACATCAATAATAAGAAAAATATCATCCTTAATTCATAACTTTTTAGAATTAAGGATTATTTTAACTACATAGATATGAAAAAAGTTTACATTTCTATATTGGCAATACTGTCAGTATTTTCGAGTGCACAAAGTGTATTTAATACCCAGTTAAACGAAATTAATTTTGGGGCTTCCAGTGATCCTGATAATTTTATAAAATTCAATAATCATATTCTTTTCACAGCCACCAAGTCTACAGAGGAAGGAAGGGAACTGTGGAGTTTTGATCCGGGTACTCAAAAATCAATTCTGCTGAAGAATGTTTTTCCGGGGTACAGCATTGGGATGACTGGAGATCCGTCTTTTATGAGGCTCAATAATAAAATTTACTTTATTGCTGTACAAAGCAATAGTTCGTCCAATAATCAGCTTTGGGTCACAGACGGAACCACGGTAGGAACATCCAAGGTAAAAGATCTGAATTTTGAGTTTTCGGTGGCTGCAACTGCTGCGGTCGGAAATAATATCTTTTTCTACCACCACAATGAACTTTGGTCTTACAATACCGTTGCAGATAGTCTGCAGCTATTAAAAACATTTCAATATTCCGGTGATGTAAAAATGTATACCATGAACAATACTTTGTTCCTGGCAGCAGATGATGGCACACATGGAAAAGAGATATGGAAATCAGATGGAACCGTTGCCGGAACATCTTTATTAAAGGATATCGTTCCCAATGCGGGTGGAAGTATTAATGGCGATTTTAAAGCACTGATTTTTAAAAATAAACTATACTTCGTGGTTAATCTTGGACCAGGAACAGCGGGATATGAATTATATTCAACAGATGGAACAGAAGCGGGAACAGTATCCATAAAATCTGTAGGTTATCCGCAGCTGGAAGGAGCTGCCGCTGCTAATTATTTTGTTTTTACAGGCTTTGATGCAGCAAATGGCTATGAACCATGGGTTTCTGATGGGACAACGGCAGGAACTTATCTGTTGAAAAATCTAATGCCTGGAGCTACAAGTTCTATGGCAATGAAAAAATTTGTAAAATATAATAACAAAATATTCTTTGAAAGTAGTGCCAACGGTGTTAACTCTGTGTATGGTAATTATATCTGGGAAACAGATGGTACAGAAGCCGGAACTGTTCTCTTCAATACGCACGCAGGAGCTTTGATTTATGGGAACAGCTCAGATAATAATCATTTGATTCTTACGATGGCTAATTATGGAAACAGATATTGGATAGTGAATGGAAATTCTTCACAGAGTTTTGAGATTACAGGCCTTGGAATGCCAAATAATAATAGTTTTGTAGACCTGAATTCTAAAATTTATCTTACCGGAAATACCCCCAAATATGGCACTGAACTATTTTCACTAAATCCGGTGACCCATCAGACTACAATAGCTTCGGACATCAGTAGATTTGAAAGTTCTTTGCCTCATGCATTTCAGGTGCTGAATGATGATCTTATTTTCATTGCGACGGACAGACAGTATAACAGCCAGATTTATAAGAGAAATAAAAATACACAGCAGATTGAGAGAATATCCAGCTTTGGAGGAAATTCGTTTATAGGTATGGGCAGTGACTTTAATGACAATTTCATTAAAGTAGGAAACTATCTTTACACTCCAGAAGCAGCTTACAGAACAGATGGTACAGAAGCCAATACTTTGTCAATATCATCCCCGAATATTACCAGCAGGGTACCGTATACCAGCTTGAACGATAATACATTACTTTTTGCCGGATACAATAATGTGGTAGGAACTGAACTTTGGAAGATTGATAATACATCCAATACTGTTAGTATGGTCAAAGATATTTCCCAGGATAATATGGGAAGTCTTTATTCCGTAGATTCAAAAACTGCAATACTGAATGGTTTTGCTTATTTTGTGGCAAAAGATAATGGAAAACTTGGGATCTGGAAAACAGATGCTACTGAAGCCAATACCCAAAAGGTAATACAGTTTTCCTATCAGGATGGGACAAATGGAGATATTAAGGTACTGAATGCTTTTAATAATAAATTATTCTTTACAAAACAACAGGAAAATACTCCTGCGAATTACAGCTCCGGGCAAAACGAGCTTTGGATTTCAAACGGCGATCAGGCATCTGCTACATTACTGAAATCTTACGCTGCTCCTTATGGCTCTTCAAGTATTGCGAGAGAAACAATAATATTTAATAATAAGCTTTTTTATGTCACTTCAGGTTATCCTTCTCCAGCGCTGCATTCTACAGATGGAACAGTGGCAGGGACAGAACAGATACTAGCGGGAAACTTTTTTGGTGATGTAAAATTTAAAAAATGTGGAAATCAGTTATTTTTTACCAATAACAATAGTACACAGTTGTGGAAAACAGATGGAACAGCGAATGGCACATCTGATTTATCCCAAAATTTTTCTTCAGTGAAAGATATGACGTGTGCCAACAATTATCTTTACTTTCTTAATGGGGATTCCCAAAAGGTATGGAAAAGTGACGGTGTTTCAACCTCTCCGATGGATATTTTTGTGACAAACGATGATAATCAGCTGCTGGTTAATGAAAATATTCAGAAAATGGGAACAGATGGTGAGAAATTATTTCTGACCATTAATACCAAAGAACATGGAAGTGAATTGTATGTAGTGACTGATCCACTGCCTGTTTATCTGGCAACCCATGAAATATCAGGCGCAGAAAGTAAAAAAGGAAATTCAGATCTGCAGATTTATCCTAATCCTGTTTCAGAATATTTTTCAATAAGACTGAACGAAAATTCTAAAGTAGAAATCGTGAAAATTTTTGATGCCTCCGGAAAACTTGTGAAGAATATTATCTACAATAATAAAAATATTGATGTAGCAGAACTTCCATCAGGAATATATTTTATTAAGTTAAAAGCAAATAAAGGGGAATATATGGGTAAGATTATAAAAAAATAATACATGTAAAAGGCTCTTAAAAAGAGCCTTTTATAATATATATGTTGATGTGTTTTTCATTCTTTTAGCATTTTACAAGAGTCTTATAGATATAAAAGCAATTGGATGTCAAATGAAATGTGATTAGATTTATAAAAAGAGAAGAATTTTTATAGCATTATTGTCATTAGTTGATATTACTAATTTATGGAAAAAATATAAATAATACTAATATTTAATAAAATATTTATTTGTTTGTGTTTTTTATTGATAAATTTCCTTTTTGTACTGGGGATTGTTGGTTTTTGTCTCTTATTGAGTAAATGAAAAAAGTATATGAGTTTTAGCATTAAAACTTCATTTTGTTTGTGACAAATTAGCTGCTGTACTGCATTAGTTTATCAATTAGCATTAAAAAATTCCCAAATCACTTTCGCTTTGCTTTTCCCCAGAATTTCTTCAAGAGTTTCAAAATTGGCTTCTTTGATTCGTTTTACAGACTTCAGTTTAGACAAAAGCAATTCGATTGTTTTTTCTCCAACTCCAGAAATTTCTTCCAGTTCGGATTTTATAGTAGAATTTTTTCTTCTTGTTCTGTGATGTTTTACCCCAAATCGGTGGGCCTCATCACGGACACGCTGAAGGATTTTCAACGTTTCAGATTTTTTATCAAGATATAAAGGAATAGGATCTTCCGGGAAAAATATTTCTTCCAGTCTCTTGGCGATCCCTACAATGGTAATTTTTCCATAAAGTCCTAATAACCTCAGGCTTTTAACAGCAGAAGAAAGTTGTCCTTTTCCACCATCAATCAGAATTAATTGAGGAAGGCTTTCTCCTTCATCAAGCATTCTTTTGTAACGGCGGTAGATGACCTCTTCCATCGTTGCAAAGTCGTTTGGCCCTTCTACCGTTTTAGGATGAAAAATTCGGTAATCTGCTTTACTCGGTTTTCCATCTTTGAAAACAACACATGCAGACACAGGATTCGTTCCCTGAATGTTGGAGTTATCAAAACCTTCAATATGTCTTGGTTCTACAGGCATTCTCAGCAGTTTCTGCATTTCGGCCATAATTCTGTTGGTATGCCTTTCAGGATCTACAATCTGAACCTGCTTCAGCTTTTCCAGACGGTATTCTTTAGCATTCTTTTCAGAAAGCTCTACAATTCTTTTTTTATCTCCTACCTTGGGAACAATCAGTTTTACATTTGGGATTTCTACAGACAAATGAAACGGTAAAAGAACTTCCTTAGAATCTGAAGAAAACTTTTGACGGATCTCTATCAAAGCTTCTTCCATAATATCTTCATCAGTTTCTTCAAGAATCTTTTTAATCTCAGTAGTAAAACTCTGGATAATATTTCCGTTTCTTATCTTAAAGAAATTGACATAAGCAGCGGTCTCATCACTGGTCATTCCGAAAACATCTACATCATCAATATTAGGATTTACGACTGTGTTTTTAGCCTGATAATCTTCAAGAATATCCAGTCTTTCCTTAATGATCTGAGCTTCTTCAAACTTCAGGTTGGAAGCAAGCTTCATCATCTGATTCACCAGATAATCTTTTGCTTTACGGAAATCTCCTTTGATAATTCCGCGGATAGCATCTATTTTTTCGTCATAATCTTCCTTGCTTTCAAGATCTTCACAGGGCCCTTCACAGTTTTTGATATGGTATTCCAGGCAGACTTTATATTTGCCTTCCGCAATTTTGGAGGGAGAAAGATTAAGATTACAGGTTCTAAGCTTATAAATGTGTTTTATAGTATCCAACAATATCTTTGCAGGACGTACTTTGGCATACGGACCGTAATATTCAGATCCGTCTTTAATCATATTTCTGGTCAGAAAAATTCTTGGAAAATCTTCGTTTTTGATGCAGATCCAGGGATAAGTCTTATCATCCTTCAGCATAACATTATAAAACGGCTGGTACTCTTTAATCAGATTATTTTCCAATAAAAGAGCATCATACTCACTGTTTACAATCGTCGTTTCCAGTCGCTGGATTTTACTGACCATTATTTTGATCCTGTATCCTGAGAGGTTTTTGTTGAAATAGGAGAGTACCCTTTTTTTCAGATTTTTAGCTTTTCCTACATACAAAAGCTGTTCGTTTTTATCATAATAACGATAAACGCCGGGTTCGGATGGTAAGGTTTTGAGCTGTAGTTCTAAAGAAGGATTCATATAACAAAATTAAGGAAACTTTCGCTATCTAAAAAAGAAAAACCTGCAGATGGGTCTACAGGTTTTATTTTAGGGCTCAAAATATTTTATCCGTTGGTCATTGCAGTATATTCACTTACAAGAAAGCTGAAATAATCCCACTCCACAGAGTTCTTAGGATATTTTTTCATGAAATCCTGATTATCTCCAAAAAGAAAATCATAATTGTCTTCAAAATCATCTTTATGCAGCCACATTACCTTGTTGCCCTTTTTTACATAGTAAGATTTGATAACACCGCCTCCAAGCTGTGGAGATCCCATTACAGAAAAACCTGTTGTTTCTTTAGCCCTGGGATCGTGGTATACTGAAATAATATCATCAAAACCTGGATTGATAACCTGCATCAGAAATTCCTTATCATCTTTTTTGTTCTTTAGGGACACAGTCTGATTTATAAAATAAATTCTGTCATTATTGGTGTTTTTCGTCAACTTCTTAGTTCCGAAGTTTCTGATATTCCCCATGTATTTTGCCACTTTTGCAATCTTCTCTGCATTACTCGGATACACATACATCTCATTGATCTGATCAGCATTGAAAGTAGTATTCTTTTTGGTGATACTGTCTTTGATAGCAACTTCATAGATCTGTCCTTTTTTTGTTTCAATCTTATTACAGAAACCTTTGTAGGTAGTTCCGTCTTTTAAGATAATGGTAGATGTTTTCTTAGGTGATGGCGTATTAAAACCTTCATTAAAAAGGTAAGTTTCCATTTTTTTGATATCCTCTTTAGAATATTTTACTTTCTGCGCGAAAGCTGTCGTGCTTGCTACACATACAGCAAGGAGTAGAGTTTTCAGTCTCATGTATTATTGTTTTTAATTTTCGGGGCTAAAAGTAGTAAATTATTTCGCTTGTTTTATAAAAATATAGAAGATTGAAATTTAGCTTTTCCAATTATTGTTAAATGCGTAATTTTAAGGAAATTTTTTAGAAATGATATACGGAGTAGATGTTTTTACTTTCCATGATGTTCTGGAAATATGTAAAAAACCTAATAAAGCCAAGCTAAACAAAGCGGCAAAAGAACAAATTTTAAAATCTCAGAAAAACGTACAGAAAATAGTAGAGTCAGACAGATGCGTATATGGAATCAATACAGGATTCGGACCATTGTGTGATACTAAAATTTCAGCGGATGAAACCGCTCAGTTACAATATAACCTTATCATTTCTCATGCGGTGGGCGTAGGGAAGCCAATTGATAAAGAGCTTTCCAAGATTATGATGATTGCCAAAGTACATGCTCTTTCGAAAGGATTTTCAGGAGTTTCCCTGGAAGTTATTGAAAGAATGATTCTGATGCTTGAGAAAGATATCATTCCGGTAGTTCCTGAACAAGGATCTGTAGGAGCTTCAGGAGACCTTGCTCCATTAGCACATCTTGTACTGCCTTTACTTGGTTTAGGACAGGTTTGGGAAGGAAATCAGGTTTCTGATACCATTGAGGTTTTAAAAAAACATGACCTTGAACCATTAGCTTTAGGTCCAAAAGAAGGATTAGGATTAATCAATGGTACGCAGTTTATCCTTGCTCATGCGATCAAAGGACTTGAAAAATTTGAATACTTATTAGATCTTGCTGATATGACAGCTGCAATGAGTCTTGAAGCGTACAGAGGTTCAGCAAGCCCATTTAAAAAAGAACTTCACGAGATCAGACCTTTTGAAGGCAGTAAAAAAGTTGCGGCAAGAATGCTTAAGTTCTTAAAGGGATCAGAAAATATGAAAGCTCATGAAGATTGTGAGAGAGTTCAGGATCCTTATTCCATGAGATGTGTACCGCAGGTTCATGGAGCCAGCAGGAATGCTTTTGAGCACCTTAAAGGAATGGCTGAAACAGAATTGAACTCTGTAACAGATAACCCGATTGTCCTAAGCGCTGAAGAATCTATTTCAGGTGGAAACTTCCACGGACAGCTAATGGCATTGCCTTTAGATTATGCTACATTAGCAGCTGCAGAGCTAGGGAATATTTCAGACAGAAGAAGCTACTTATTATTAGAAGGAAAATATGGACTTCCAAGATTATTAACGGAAAGCTCAGGATTGAATTCCGGATTTATGATCCCTCAGTACACTTCAGCTGCCTTGGTTACAGAAAATAAAACATTATGTTTCCCGGCGTCGGCAGACTCTATTCCTACAAGTTTAGGACAGGAAGATCATGTTTCTATGGGAAGTATTTCAGGAAGAAAATTCAATCAGGTTCTGGGAAATCTTGTTAATATTCTGTCTGTTGAGCTTATGTTTGCCGCTCAGGGACTTGAATTTAGAAGACCTGCGAAATGCTCTAAAGTAATTGAAGAAAACTTTGCGATTCTTCGTTCTAAAGTTGCCAAGCTGGAAGATGACAGACTTATCGGTAAAGATATGCTGGCCATTGCAGAATTGATCAATGAGAGAAAGTTTATTGTTGATGTAAAATAGAAGATGAAGAAAGGTATTATTTTGTGCTTCTTTCTGATTGGGATAAATACTTTTTCTCAGTCAAATGAAGCAAAATTGAGAGAACTGATCACTTTAACAAGATCAGATCGGATGTTGTCGGCAGGTTTTCAACAGTTTATGGACCATTATAATAATATGTATAAAGATTTACCGGATAATTTTTGGGATGAGTTTAAAAAAGACATGTCTACTGATAAAATTTTCGCGTTGTATATTCCTGTCTATAAAAAGTATTTTACTGATGCAGATGTTGATGAACTCATTAAGTTTTATAAAACTCCAGCAGGTCAGAAAATGATTGAAAATATGCCAAACTTAATGAAAGATTCAATAGAACTTGGAACTAGTTATGCAGAAGCTTTAGATAAAAGGGTTAAAGATAAATTGAATAAACATTATAATTTTCAAAATCCACCTCCACCGGCTCCATAAAAACAAAGGCTTCCGAAAGGGAGCTTTTCGTTTTTCTAATCAATAATGCCGGGTTTAAACCTTATAGGTTTCAAAAACCTATAAGGTTTGATTTTATGCACATTCATCTTTTAATCAAATAAAAAATGCACATATACAGAACAGATTCCAGCCATAAAGATTTTCAAAATCTGGTAAAATCCCTGGATGCCGCTTTAGCCGAACATAATGGAGAAAATGATGACTTCTTTGCTCAGTTCAATACAATAGATACTATCAAAAACTGTATCGTAGCCTATATAGATGATATTCCCGCAGCCTGCGGAGCATTCAAACCATTTTCAGAAGATACCGTAGAAATAAAAAGAATGTTTACCCATCCTGATTTCAGAAAAAAAGGATTAGGTTCCGCTATTGTGAAAGAACTTCAAAGCTGGGCAACAGAATTGAACTTTACAAAAGCTGTATTGGAAACTTCAAGGGATCTTAAGAGTGCCATCTCGGTGTATGAAAAAAGTGGTTTTTACAAAATACCTAATTATGGGCAATACATTGGAGTTGAGCAGAGTGTGTGTTATGAAAAAGCATTATAATTTAATATTCCTGTAATGGTAAATTTACTTTTTTAAAGTTTTTAATTCCCGTTAAAGTGTTATATTGTGGTCTCAACCAAAATTATAACATATGAAAAAAACTGTATTCCTACTGGCAATATTTTTTGCCTTAAACTCGTGCACCAGGGAAGATCTTCAGAACGAAAATGTCAAAACCGAAATGTCCCAGAAAGATCCGTTGACTGCAAAACAAATCAACGAAAGGATCAATCAGGCGATTAAAACGGACGGTACTTTCAATTGGAAGAATGAATCCGATCATTTCGTATGGAGTGCTATTTTCCGCGGAAATAAAATGGTTTCTATCGGTTTTGGAACTTCTAAAGATGATTTCGACAGAAGTAAATCTCCAAACAGCAATGATATCGAAAAAGAAATTCTTTCTGTGATCAAAAAATATGAAGGAAAAGACGAAAGAAATTTCCTTCTTCTTTCAGATCAGTATCTTAATCAGATGGACGTTGTGATTGAAAATGAGGAAACTGTTTCCGCACTTCGCCAAATGAAAAACATCCGATATGTAGAACCTGCAGATTATCATTATTTTGAATTTGAAGCTCAATATAATGCAGCTGCAAAATCTTCAGGAAGTGGTTCATCAGGATGCGGATTTTCATCATCTACACTAAGTACAGCAGACTATACTTCAACGACACCAAGTGCAAAAATACCGTGGGCTTTCACTAAACACAGCATTCCTGAAGCCTGGGGCTATAGTACTGGAGCAGGCGTAACCATTGGACTTATTGATACAGGTGTTTCGCCTGAACAGACTCTGTTGGGAGGAAGTTTTAATAATGGTGCTTCTTCAGGCAGAACAATCAGTAAATATGGAGTATATAATTCTGACGGATCAGGAGATCAATGCGGACACGGAACGAAAATGGCTTCCGTAATGGCCGCTCCGAGAAATAATGCAGGATTACCTGTAGGAGTAGCTTATAATGCCAATCTGATCGCTTACAGAGCTGCAGAAAATGTTGTTCTTGAAACTTCCAGTGAACAGACTGCTGTAAAGACCGCTTTCACAGAATTGGGTAACAATACGAATGTGAAGATCATTTCTATGTCAATGGGACATGTTTTCTCTGTCGGGAAAATTGAAGACGGTGTGAAATATGCTTATTCTAAAGGAAAACTGATCTTCTGTGCTGGAGGTACTTCTACCAGTTTCACTAGTTTTGTCGGAGTAATTTTCCCTGCATCCATGCCGGAAACTCAGGCTATAACGGGAGTGAAAGAAAATACTTCCAATCAGAAATGTGATGTGTGCCACTCGGGAAGTCAGATTGATTTTACCTTTCAGATGGAGAGACCTTCAGGAAATACTGTTCCTGTATTGAGCTATTACAATGGTCAGGCAGATTATGTGGGTGGTTCTTCAGTGGCTACAGCAGCTACAGCGGGAATTGCAGCATTGGTTTGGGCTAAAAATCCATCATGGACGAGAGATCAGGTACTCAATAAAATGAGACAGGCAGCTACCTATTATCCTAATGTAAATTCAAGCTATGGCTATGGAAACATTAATGTTCTGAAGGCTGTACAGTAAATAATATCCTTATCAAAAGAAAAGGAAAATATCTCACCTGAGGTATTTCCTTTTTATTTTTAATATAATAATCGGTTCCTGATGCTAATCTCCTAATTGATAATCAAGAGGAAGCATATTTTCAATTTTATTTTTTGAGAAATCACCTTCATTAATAAGTTGATCAGGCATTGTAATATTACCTTCCTTTGAAACTTCGAATGATTCTCCATCAGAATGCAGAAATGATGATAATATACTTTTGTCTGTTCTTTTAACAAATTCTTTTCCTTTAAGTTCATAATAAAACTTAGGATAGTTGACCTGCAGGATATCTTTAAATTCAAGAAAAACATGTCCTTCTTGTCTTTTAACATAATCTGAATCAGGGATTTTAGTTTTTACAATAGCCAGCATGTACGGGCTCTGAGTATTTTTTCTACGGGCAATTTCTCTGATATTTTCAGGAATCGTATGTAAATCAGGTTGGGTTACGAGGTCCAGATAATTTTTTAAAATATTTAATTCTTCTTCTGAGGGATACTTTGGATTAGGAACTCTTACCACCTGATTCACTGTAAAACCTGCCTCAGTAATTTTATTCTCATAGATACTTCTGAAAAAATGAAGCTGACTGCCTTCGTAAGCATTCATACGGTTTAATTTCACCTTATCCGTATTTTTTGTCTCTTTAAAAAAACTGGTCCCGGAATAATTAATCATTTTAGTATTGAAATCCGAAGAAAAAGCGATCAGATTATAATTGATTTCATAGCCAAGATTTTTATTTTCAATAATGAGTGTATTGGGGGCTTTTACTTTCAGAATCTTATTCTTTTTGTCGTAGGAGAACTTTAAAGATCTTTGATTTTTGATTTTCACATCATCACGATTATTACCTATAAAAGTGTCCAGAAAATAATTGATATAGTTCTGATAAGCTTCGGAAGTGTAGGGAACCAGTCTTATTTCTTCAATAGCATTGGTTTTGGTCAATACCACTTTTAAAGTCTTGTTGATGATATCCGGTAATCCGATGGTAAAGGTTTCATAATCTTCTTTTTGAAAAACAAGATTTCCATATTTCTGAGCAGAAACATGTAATGTGAAACTTCCGTCTTCTTCTGAAACGGCTCCTGTTTTCGTCCCGTCAAGATAAATGTTAACCCCAGAGATCCTGTGGCCGGTATCATCCACCACAGTTCCTTTTACCATTTGTGCGGAAAAAAGGGAAGTGGTGAGTAAAAAAAATAGTAATACTGTTTTCATGGTAAACAATATTACTAAACTTTTAGTGATAAACAAAAGAAGAATTTACCCGATTCTTACACTTGTCATACTCAATGACCCACCAATAAGTTCATCATTGAATAAATTAAGCTCTTCAGACTGATTTTTCAGACCTAAAGTATATAATAAAGGGAGATAATGATCAGGCGTAGGAACGGCGTATTGTAAGAAAGTTCCTTGTTTCTGATAATCAATAATATTCTGAAAGTTACCGTCAAGTAGCCAGTTGTTGGTTTTTTCACGGGCTTCTATTGCCCAGTCCCAGCCGGCTCCCACTGTATTTATATTTTTCCAGTCGATGAGGCGGAGGTTATGAACAATATTTCCACTTCCGATAATAAGAATACCTTTTTCACGAAGTTTGTTCAGCCTTTTGGCAAGATCGTAATGATACTGCGGAGGTTTTGTATGATCAATACTCAGCTGTATCACCGGAATATCAGCATCGGGATACATATGTTTGATAACTGACCATGCTCCATGATCTAGTCCCCAGCTATGATCTTCTTCCGCATCTACAGGTAGAAGAAGTTCTGCCGTTTCTCTTGCCAGTTCCGGATTTCCCGGAGCAGGATACTGCACATCAAAAAGGGCTTCGGGAAAACCGTAAAAATCATGAATGGTTTTCGGCATATCCATTGCGGTTACAAAAGTTCCGTCTGTATACCAGTGGGCAGAAATACAAAGAATTGCATTAGGTTTTGGAATTTCTGAGGCTGCTTTCCGGAAACCTTGTACAAATTGATTCTCTTCAATGGCATTCATTGGTGAACCATGTCCGAGAAATAAAACAGGCATTCTTTGTGTACTTTTAAAACCGTCACTTATGTTTTGGAGATCGTTGAGGTTCATAAATATTGAAGATTATAAAAAAATAAAAGGTTCAAGGCTTTTAGAAAAATCCCCGAACCTTTTATGCTATATATTAATTTACTATGCCTGTTTTACAAACTGTAATTCACCAGCTACTTTTACATCATCGCTTACCATTACACCTCCTGCTTCAAGAGCGGCATTCCAGTTTAATCCAAAATCTTTTCTGCTGATTTTTCCTTCAAAAGAGAAACCTGCTTTTGTATTTCCCCATGGGTCTACATTGATTCCTCCAAAATCTACATCAAGATTTACAGGTTTTGTAATTCCATTGATGGTAAGATTTCCAACGATAGAGTTATTTAACGCCTGAGATTCAAAAGTGATGGTAGGGTGTAGTTCAGCATTGAAGAACTCTGCAGACTTTAAGTGGTTATCTCTGTCTGTATTGTTAGTGAATACAGAATCTGTCTGGATAGTAGCAGTAGTTTTTGCATTTGCAAAGAATTCGTCTTCAGATTCAATTTCAGCAGTGAAAGTTCTGAAGCTTCCTTTTACGTTAGAGATCATCATGTGTTTTACTTTGAAAGTAATTTCACTATGCGTAGGGTCTAAAATCCATTTTGTTGCCATTGTATTTTGTATTTTTTGTTTGTTATTAATGATGCAAATTTAGGACAGCGTACCTATACAAGTCATTGATATAGGATAAGAAATGAGATTTTTTTGTCAATGGTCAATTTTTGCTTCGCAAGTGAATGGTGAATGTATTTCAACATCCAATTGACAAGCATAGCGGATTGATAGTTCACGATTGACTCATTTAATAATCAATGGTGAATTTCGCTTCGCACGTGAATGGTGAATTTATTTCAACATCAATTGACAAGCGCAGCGGATTGACAGTTCACAATTCATTATCCAAGTTCCTTTTAAAAATTCTACTATTAAGTTAAGAAATAATTCCTTTGAATGCATGAGTTCCATTTTATGAATGTTTTAATTTAACATTTCTTAACGAATGGTTTTTATTTCTTATTTTTGGAGGATTCAATTTTATACAATGAAATTACATAAATTTTCTTTATTGATGCTGGTTTTAGGCAGTTCAGCATTTGCCCAGACCCAGAAGTTTACCATGGCGGAGGCTGTAAATGGAATGAGAACAAACCTTGCTGTGAAAAATATCTCCCAGTTTTCATGGGCTGCAGATGGAAAATCTTATATTCAGGCCGTAAAAGGCGGCTATCTGATTACAGATTTGAAGACTAACAAACAGGACACTCTGATTTCATTGAGTCAACTGAACAGAAATCTTTCCAATGATAGGTTTAAAACTGTTCCCCCTATCAAATTTACAGGGAATTCCAATGGATATTTTACGACAGAGGGCAAAATGTCTTGGATTGAAAAATCCGGAAACGATTGGAAAATAAAAAGCACAGCTGCTATTGATCAGGATGCCGCCAACGTAAAAATGTTTGGTGATAACCAGACTTTTGCCTTCACAACAAAGAATAATTTATTTGTCAACAGAAACGGAAAAACCATTGCTGTAACCAATGAAACGAATGAAAATATCATTAGCGGACAGGCGGTTCACAGAAATGAATTTGGAATTGATACAGGAATTTTCCCGGCTCCAAACTCTGAGAGTGTAGCTTTCTATAAAATGGATCAGAGCATGGTAGCAGATTATCCGATCATTGACTGGTCTGTAACTCCGGCTGTAAATCATAATATTAAATACCCAATGGCTGGCCAGACTTCTCATCAGGTAACATTAGGTGTTTTCAATATTAAAACACAATCTACTACTTTCTTAAAAGTAGAGGGTGAAAAAGACCAATATCTAACAGCTGTTACCTGGAGTCCTGATTCAAAATACATCTTTGTAGGGGTTCTGAACAGAGGTCAGAATCATATGAAAATGAATCAATATGATGCTGCGACAGGAGAATTGGTGAAAACTTTATTTGAAGAAACAGATAGTAAATACGTTGAGCCACAGCATCCACTTACTTTCTTCCCGAACTCTAATACAGACTTTATCTGGCAGAGCCAGAGAACAGGATATAATCATTTGTTCCATTATAGTCTTGAAAAAGGACTGGTAGCTCAGATTACAAAAGGAGATTGGCTGGTAACTGATATTTTAGGATTCAATGAAAAGAAAAAGGAGATCTACTTTACATCAACAAAAGAGACTCCTTTGGAAAGACATTTATACAGAATCAACTGGACCAACTTCAAAATGCAAAAGCTTGATAATGCAGAAGGAATGCACA
Organism: Chryseobacterium sp. SG20098; assembly: GCF_031844745.1. Lineage (NCBI taxonomy): Bacteria > Pseudomonadati > Bacteroidota > Flavobacteriia > Flavobacteriales > Weeksellaceae > Chryseobacterium > Chryseobacterium sp. SG20098. Next base: position 4,096,052 of record NZ_CP134622.1, read on the forward strand.
TCGGAACTTTGAGCGGCGATGGGAATTATCTGTATGATGCTTACAGCAATGCGAATTCACCGAGAGTTGCCAACATTATCAATACAGCTAATTTAAAAACTACGAATATCCTTACTTCTGAAAATCCATTAAAAAATTATCAGAGACCGGAAATTAAAAACGTAACTTTAAAAGCAGATGACGGAACTCCTTTGTATGGAAAGATTATCCTTCCAACCAACTTTGATCCGAACAAAAAATATCCAACCATTGTTTATCTGTATAACGGACCACACTTACAGCTGATCACCAACAGCTTCCCGGCTTCAGGAAATCTTTGGTATGAATATATGGCTCAGAACGGATACATCATCTTCACAATGGACGGAAGAGGTTCTTCTAACCGTGGAATGAAGTTTGAGCAGGCTGTATTCAGAAACCTGGGAACTACAGAAATGAACGATCAGATGAAAGGAGTAGACTACTTAAAATCTCTTCCTTATGTAGATGGAGATAAAATGGGAATTCATGGATGGAGCTTCGGAGGATTTATGACGACAAGTTTCATGCTTCGTAAGCCGGATGTATTCAAAGTTGGTGTAGCAGGAGGACCTGTAATCGACTGGAGCATGTACGAGATCATGTACGGAGAAAGATATATGGATACTCCGCAGGAAAATCCACAAGGTTATGCAACAGCTAATCTTCTTGATAAAGTGCAGAACCTGAAAGGAAAATTACTGATGATCCATGGCGCTCAGGATGATGTAGTCGTATGGCAGCATTCTATTAAATTCATCAAATCTGCTGTTGATAACGGAGTTCAACTGGATTACTTTACCTATCCAGGACATCCGCATAATGTGATCGGGAAAGACAGAGTTCACCTGATGCAGAAGATCACAGATTATTTTGATCAAAACCTTAAAAAATAAAAAAAAGAAGATGTACCTCAATTAAATGATGTGGTTGAGAATCGTATATATGAAAACCTTTCATGTTAAGGTATATAAAATTCCATAAAAAAGGCCGTTCTCACGAGTTGTGAGACGGCCTCTTTTGTTATTAATTTTTCTTAGATTTTCTTATATGTCAGAGACATGTTGGCTCCGTTGTTAACAAATGAGATTGTTCTTTTAGTTTTATCAAAATAATCAACTTTAAAACGAGTTGTATTTTTTCCAACGGTTATGTTAAGAATCTGTTCATTATCGTCCTTCGCTAATTCCCATTTACCTTTGTTGGTACTTTTTCCAATTGTAGCTTCAAAACCGAAATCTTGGCTGAAGGTTTGAAATACCTTGTCACTGCCAAAAATAGATTTTATGTCTTGTGGCTGGTCATTAATAACAGTTTCTACAAGTTGCCATTTTCCTACTAATTCTTTTGCTGTTTGAGCTTTAAATATGCCTGCTAAAGAAAGGCATACCATTACAATGTACTTTTTCATTATTTGAATTTTTAATTACATGACAAATATACAAATAAATCTCATAGATTTTATCACTAAATACTTGATAATGAATAATTTAAATTATTAAAATTGATTTATGTGAATTAATTTTAAATGTTTTAAAAAAGATGAAATTATTTTTTTTAAAACATTATATTTTGTTGATTAATTATATTGTTGTCCAGAGTTTCTTATACCTCACTTTATAGAATCTCATGGATGGATCTTAACAAACATCAATGTTTTTGATTTTCCATAATGGTAACTTTGTGTTACTAAAATCAACAATATGGAATTAGGAATAGGAATGTTCGGTGATCTGGCTTTTGACCAGTCAACCGGGAAATATAGAGATGCAGGAATTAAGATCCGTGAGATACTGGATCAGGTAAAATTCATGGATGAGGTGGGAATTGATGTTTTCGCGATGGGAGAACATCACCGTCCGGATTATGCTGTTTCCTCCCCGGAGATTGTTTTGGCTGCAGCAGCAAGCATTACAAAAAATATAAAACTGGCGAGTGGAGTAACTGTTTTAAGTTCTTCAGAGCCGGTAAAAGTATATGAAGATTTTTCAACACTGGATTTAATTTCAGACGGAAGAGCAGAGATCTTTGTCGGACGTGGAAGTTTCATCGAATCATTTCCTTTGTATGGCTATTCACTGAATGATTATGAACAGTTATTTGACGAAAAATTAGAATTATTATTGAAAATCAATTCTGAAGAAAATGTAAGCTGGTCAGGAAAACTTCGTGCACCGATGCAGAATCAGACGGTATACCCAAGAGCAAAAAATGACGGAAAACTTTCCATCTGGAGAGCCGTTGGTGGAACTCCTCAGTCTGTTTTAAGTGCAGCCCGGCTTGGAATGCCTTTAGTGGTAGCCATCATTGGAGGTATGCCGATCCAGTTTAGAAATCTGATCGAATTCTATAAACAGGAGTACCAAAAAGCAGGACATGATGTTTCGAAAATGCAGATCGCAATCCACTCCCATACTTTTGTGAGTGATGACCAAAAAGTGGTGGATGGGTATTTCCATAATTATAAATCTCAGATGGATAGGATTGGAGCTTCCAGAGGATGGGCACCTTACACAAAAGCACAGTATGATGGAGGAAGAAGCAAAGACGGTGCGTTATTCATCGGCAGTCCGGCAGAAGTAGCAGATAAGATTGCTTATATGAAAGAGATTTTCGGAATTACAAGGTTTATCGGGCACATGGATGTGGGAGATCCTGCTCATGATGTGATGATGAAGTCTATAGAATTGTTTGGAAATGAAGTGAAACCTGTTATAAAAGGACTGTAACAGGGAAGTTTTTGAGGTGCAAAAGCCACAAAAGAACAAATCTTTTGTGGCTTTTGTTATTTACAATATATTGAACTAAATAATTTCAATGATACTTCCTCTTTCTTCATCTTTAATAATGTTGAGCGCCGTTGGAATTTTCTCTTTCAGCTCTTCAACGTGCGAAATAATTCCTACAACCCTGTTTTCTTTCATCAGATTGGTGAGCGTTTCAAAAACAATATTCACTGATTCTGTATCCTGAGTTCCGAAACCTTCATCAATAAAGAAGAAATTCTTATCTGCCTGTGCATTGGCCTGAACACTTTCTGCCAGTGCCAGAGCAAGACTCAATGATACTTGAAAGGCCTGTCCTCCGGAAAGCGTTTTTACACTTCTGCTTTTTCCTTCGTTGAGGTAATCGATGATTTCAAAATCGTTATTTTCATTTAGCTGAAGACTCAGCTGGTTTCTCGTCATCCGGTGAAAACGTACATTGGCATGATCACAAAGCTGTCTCAGATAAATAGACGAAACATATTGTACAAAGCCTGCTCCTTTAAACAAATTCATCATGATCTTCAGATTTTCCGAACGTTTCTGAAGCTTTGCCAGTTCTTTCAGAAGTTCCTCCTTTTTCACAAATTCCTTTTCCAGACGGTCTATTTCAGCGGTTTTTGTAACTACAGAATCATTGATCTGTTTTTGTTCGGTTTGCGCTTCATTAAATTGCTTTTCAGTCAGAGAAAACTGTTCATTATCGAATGAAAGTCCCTTCAGCTTTAATTCAAGCTCTCCGATGAATTTCTTCAAAGCTTCAAATTCAACTTTGAAAAGCTGAACTTTAGTCCTCACCAGCTGAACATCAATTTCCTGAAGTAAAATATTCTCAACTTCTTTAAATTCTGTGAAATTTTGATCAGCCAATGCTTTGACAACTGCCTCTTCATTCCCTGAAATTTCCTTCTCCAGCTCTGTAATCTGCTTTTCAGATTGGCTTACAATAGCCTTTTGCTCTGCCAGTTTCGGAGAAAGAATTTTTTCCTGTTCTACAGTTTTCAGGTAATTTTCTTCAATCTCTTTATTAGAATAAGCAAGCTTCTGATACGATTCTTCAATTTCTTTTATTTCCTTTTGAGCATACAGATCCCATTCGAGAATTTTAAGACCGGAACGGCTGATATTAATTTGCTCCTGCTTCGAAACTTCTTCCAGACGGAAAGCTTCCAGAGCACTCTTATATTTTTCCAGTGTTTTGGATTCTCTGTCAAAATTTTCCCTTGCTAAAGCGATATTCCGTTCCGTTTCTTCAATCTTTTTCTCCAGCGTAAACGAGTCTGAGCGTTTTTTCTCAAATTCCTCTTCCTGGTTGGAAGCAAATTGTTTCCAGGTAAAATTCAGCAGATGATTTTCAGTATCCTTCTGAATCTGCTGCAGTATTTTTTGTTCCGAAAGAAGCTGTTCCTCAAAGATCTTTTTACGGTCCAGAATCTTGTCAATTTCAGCCTCCTGTTTTTGAAGACCAATAGTTTCCTGTTCCACGGAAGTTATTTTCTCCTGAATTTCCTTCAGCTCAGCATTCACATCATGAAATTCCACAATATGCGGATGCTCTTTAGAACCACAGAGCGGGCAGTTTTCTCCCTCATGAAGCTCACTGGCAAAACGGGAAAGCTCTTTTTGTATTTTGAGATGATCCAGTTTCTGGGAAAGTTCCTTTTTTTGAGTCTCTAAGGTTTCTTTTCTGATTGTGAAATCTTCTTTATAATTTTCGGTATAAGCAAAAGGCTTTAATTCTTCTTTAATTTCTCCAATCTGCTTTTGATGTTTCCCGATCTTTTCAGCTTGTTCCTGAAGCGATTTTTTAAAATTCTTTTGCTGAATAAACCAGCTGCCCACTTCAGAAAGCAGGGAAGAATCCAGTTTCTGTTCTTTTAAAGTTTTAATCTGTGCGGAAAGCTCATCAATGGTCTTTTGAATTTTCTCTTTATTAAGATCTACTTCTTTTACTTTTTCAGAGCCTTTTTGAGTTCTTTCATTAAGAACTTTGATTTCCTCAGAAAACGTAAGAATCTGAATGATAAGATTCAAATCATTTTCCTTAATTCTGGATTGCTCCAAAGCTTTAAATTGTGGTTCAAGAGCAGAAAGTTGTTCTTTGATGATAATAAAAGCCTTTTCTGTTTCCTGCTGGCTTTTGATCTGCTGTTCTTTCTCATTTCGCTTGTCCGAAATCTCTTTTGAAAGCTTATTTTTTTCAATAATCAACGGATTGAAAAGCCTGAAAATACGGTCGTATAATTCTGCCTGTGCTTCCAGAGCATCCATCTGGGGTTTTTCTTCTGAGAGTTTATTGAATTTTTCTTTATTCTGTTGTAAACTGTCAAAGTCACTTTTTAAGTTTTTCAGCTGTTGATAGGTCTGGGAAATCTTTTCCAGTTTTTCATTGGATTCAGAAAGCAGCTTCTGTTGTTCTGTCAGCTGCTCCTTCTGAATGTTGATTTTCTCTTCGTTGATTTCTTCAAAACCTTTCAATTGCCCTTCCAGCTGATCCAGTTCAGATCTGTTTTTTACATTAAGTGCTGAAACATTGTTCTGAAGGTCAAATTTTTGAAGATTAAAGATCTCCTTCATCATATTCGTTCTCTCTGCAGCACCTAATTCAAGGAATTCATTGAACTGTCCCTGCGGAATAATGATGGTCCTTTTGAAGTTGGAATAGCTTAATCCGATAATAGCTTCCGCATTGGAATGATTTAAAGGAATCCATTTTCCATTGATGTTCTCATAAAAAGTAACAGCATTAGGTTTTACTTCTTCAAATTTTTTGGAATTTCGTTTAAAATCACGGGTGGCACGGAACAATTTATTCTCATAATTTACAAAATCAAATTCTATATAAGAACTGTTTGATTTTAAATTCATCATATTATAAGCCCTTTTATCGCGCATATTCAGACGTTCCGTTTCACCGTATAAAGCAAACGAAATAGCCTCAAGAACGGATGATTTTCCTGAACCCACAGCCCCGAAAATCCCAAACAGCCCCGCCTCAGTAAGATTTCTGAAATCAATGGTCTGGCGTTCCTGATACGAGTAAAGTCCTTCGATAGTTAATTGAACAGGGATCATGGCTTATGCATTTAAAATTTCGTTAAACAAATTCATCAGTTCTTCATTGGCTTCCTGCCCGCCGTTTTTAGATTTAAAATAATCTTTGAATAAAATATCAATATCCTGACTCAAATTGATTTCATGGGTTTGACTTTCTCCCAATTCCAGATTTCTGACTTTTGGAATAAGGTGAACAATTCCGTTATGGGACTGATAAATTAATCTTCTTTCATCAGCTGTTAAAAAACTCTCGCTTTCCAGCGTAAGCTCAATAAATGTATTGGGATTTTCACTTAGCCATTGAACAGTATCTTCGATGGAACTAAATGTTTTTCGGACTAAAGCTCTGCCGCTTTTCAAGATTTTCTTTTCATAGGAAACTATTTTTCCCGGCTCTGCGTCAATGATGGAAACAAACTTCGTCTGTCCGGCTTCACTGAAACTGTAGCACAGAGGAGAGGATGAATAAATCACAGGTTTTTCCTTCTTTCCGATATTCTGAAAACCATGAAGGTGGCCTAATGCCGTATATTGAATCTGCTCGGGAATACTGTCCGAAAAAATCAAATCTGCGTTTCCTATCTTAATCGGCTTTTCTCCTTCCGGTTCTTCCAGAATTTCTGCCCCTCTTTTATTCATGTATAAATGAGCAGTCAGAAGATTCACTCCGGTATCATCGCAGAACTGATCTGCAAGATTTTTCCATTCCTGTGCAAGTACTCTGTTGATTTCTTCTTCTTTATTTTCACCAAAATATTCCTTTAAACGAACCTCATTCGCAAAAGGAGTATGAAGAATTCTTATCGGAAACGGTATGCTATCAATTTTCAGCTCTATAAAACCTTCTTTCGAGTTGGTAATGTTGAAATATTCTGTACCGAAAGGCACAATCTCCGCTTTGGGATGGCCGATTAAAATAATTCCGCATTCTCTTGCCAAAGGATCAGGAGCATTGATTAAGCTGGGAGAATCATGATTACCGGAAATAGCAATTACAGGACGTTTTCCGTTCAGGGATAAACGTTTTAATGTTTTATAAAAAAGTTCAGCAGCCTCTACACCTGGATTGAAATTATCGAAAAGATCACCGGCAATTAAAACCATATCAACGTTTTGTTCATCAGCAATCTGAACAATTTCATTCATAACCAAAACCTGTTCTTCAAGTCTTGAAAAACGGTCGAGGCGCTTACCCAAATGCCAGTCGGCAGTGTGGAGGATTTTCATAATTTAAATTTGAGAATTAAAAAGACTATATGCAGCGTAATTTTCAAGTTGTTTCGCAAAGAATTATTTTGCAGCTATTACAATGTAAAGATAGAGAATACTTCATTTAAAAAATTAAGGTTTCCTTACTTCGGATCAAGATAATTATGGCTTATTGTCAGCTTCTCTTGCTTTGAAATCTTCCCGGATTTGTTTTAACCTTGCTTTTCTTTCAGCTTCTGCATTTTGTATTTTACGTTTTTTCTGATCAATTTTCTTTTTATTTTTCTTCCTGTTCGCTTCGTTGTTTTTGCTCATGTTTTGTAACGGATAATTTTTATTGGTAAGGAATAACTTCTTCAAAAATAAGAAACAAAAAAGGAAGAGTGGTGTGGATTTCCATATAAACTTATAATCAATTAATTTTGTAAAAAAAAGATGGAACAGTCCAAAGATCCTTTACACGGAAAAAGACTTGATGCTATCCTGGAAGAACTTGTAGAATATTATCAAGGTTTTGAAAGGCTGGGCGAGCAGATCAATATTAAATGTTTTACAGATAACCCAAGCATAAGTTCTTCCCTTAAATTTCTGCGGAAAACACCGTGGGCCAGAACAAAAGTAGAGAGCCTGTATCTTTTTGTCCTGAGACAGAAAAAGAGGGAGGAGAACAGAAAAAAATAAAGCAGGGGAGTTATTATGTAAGTAATGTAAAGTAAAAAGGAAAATTATATTTCCTTATGCATTTCATAGCTTCATCTTCCATCTCCTATCTTTCAAGCTCATTGAATCATTTCAAAAAGAGTATATTTGTATGATTAATCGTGAGGCAAAATCACGAAAAAAAGAAAAAATATGACAATCGAAAACAATCACGTTGTAGCTGTAAAGTATATACTTCACACGATCGAACCAGATGGAAGTAAGATTCTTGTAGAAGAAACAACAACAGAAAATCCACTTACATTTTTGTATGGTGTGGGAATGATGATTCCAAAATTTGAACAGAATATCTTAGGTTTAAAAGCTGGCGACAAAGCGGCTTTTGTGATTCAGCCTGAAGAAGCTTACGGTGAAAGACAGCCGGATGCTATTGCACAGTTACCAGTGGAAATGTTTAAAGAATCAGGACTTCCGCCTGTAGGAGCTATTCTTCCTTTATCAGACAATCAGGGGAATAACTTCCAGGCTTTTGTAGTAGAAATTACTCCGGAAGTTGTGGTAGCAGACCTTAACCACCCGATGGCTGGAAAAGTATTAGATTTCGACGTGGAAGTTTTAAGCACTCGTCCGGCAACTGAAGAAGAGCTGGCGCATGGTCATGCTCACGGAATTGACGGAAACGAAGCTCACTAAAAATATAAATGCCCGATTTTTTCGGACATGTTTAGATAAGAAAATGAGCCACAGATAATCCTGTGGCTCATTTTTATTGATAAGATTATAATAGTTATTGGTTGCTTAGCATTACACTCCACCGGAGGGGCGGCGAAAATTCAAAGAATTTTTAACGGGGTGGTTTTATACGCAAAGCATCACTACATTATATTTTCTCAATCCGTTCTCTAATCCAAAAATTCCCCGGAAACATAATACCAGCGTTCGTGCATCTTCTGAAAAACAGAAAACTCATGATGAACTTGCGGATGCCCGTCCTGATCGGTATAATAAGCCTTAAATTCTACATGGTTTAAAGCCGGAGTTCTGATGATTTCCAATTTTGTCCATTGGTTGATCTCTCCCCATTCCTGCAGATCTTTTTTATTGTGGTATTTTCTTTTTCCCGGAAGAGTAGTTTCCATCAGGTATTCACCATTCGGAATGGCAAAAGCAGAAAATCTTGAGCGCATCAGAGCTTCAGCGGTAGGAGCATGTTTTTCTCCGGTATGATAAGGCTTGCAGCATTCTTCGTATGATTTTCCTGAACAGCATGGACAGTTCATATATTGTATTTTAAATTTTGAATGCAAAAGTAATGAATCTCGTTAGAAAGGAGTTCTGCCTATTTGAATTTTATAATGGAATTAATATGTTGAATTGTTATATATTCAATAGAAACGGGCTTTAGCCCGTTCAAAATAAATAAACAAAAATCCACCGGCTTTAGCCGAAACATAGAAAATTTATTTATCACAGATAGGTATAAAAAAGAAGCACTCTAATTAAAGAATGCTTCCATTGATTTATTTAATAAACCCTCTGTTTCTCAATAAAGGTTTGATATCCGGATCGTGTCCTGTGAAGTCTCTGAATGCCTGGTTAAGATCTACAGAATTTCCTACAGAAAGAATATATTTTCTGAAACGGTCACCATTTTCTCTGGTTAAACCACCATTCTTACTGATCCACTCCCATGCATCATTGTCCAATGTTTCAGACCATAAATAAGCATAGTATCCTGCAGAATATCCGCCTCCCCAGATGTGGGCAAAATAAGGCGTGTGATATCTAGGCGGAACGGTTGCCAAATTGAATCCATGGCTGGCTAAAGACTGCTTTTCAAAGTCTAAAACAGGAATAAACTGATTTTCATTGCTTACCGTATGCCAATCCATATCGAGTTCAGCAGCAGAAACCAACTCAGTAGTCATATACCCTTGGTTGAAAGTAGATGCCTTTTTGATCTTATCTACCAAAGCCTGTGGAATAGGTTGTTTTGTTTCATAATGTACAGCGTAATTCTTCAGAACAACAGGATCTAAAGCCCAGTGCTCATTGATCTGAGATGGGAATTCTACGAAGTCTCTCGGTACATTCGTTCCTGAAAGTGAAGGATATTTCTGGCTGGCAAACATTCCGTGAATAGAGTGACCAAATTCATGGAAGATAGTAGAAACATCATCATAACTGATTAATGAAGGTTTTCCCGGAGCTGGTTTCTGATAATTATAGCAATTAACAATGACAGGTTTTGTTCCTAATAAATAAGACTGCTCAACAAAATTACTCATCCATGCACCACCGTTTTTAGAATCCCTTGTATAGAAATCCAGATAGTAAATGGCAATAGATTTTCCATCATGATCGAAGACTTCATACGTTACTACATCCGGGTGATAAACTGGAAGATCTGTTCTCTTTTTGAAAGTCAGTCCGTAGAATTTTTCAGCAGCAAAGAAAACTCCTTTTTCAAGAACGGTTGTAATTTCAAAATAAGGTTTAATTTCACTTTCATCAAGATCAAATTTGGCTTTTCTTACCTGTTCAGCATAGAAATTCCAGTCCCAGGGTTCTACTTTAAAGCCTCCTTTTTGCTGATCAATAAGATCCTGGATATCTTTTGCTTCAAGTCTTGCTGTTTCCACTGCCGGAGTAGCAATCTGGTTCATCAGCTTAGTAGCTGCTTCAGGGGTTTTTGCCATCTGATCCTGAAGTTTCCATTCAGCAAAGTTTTTCTTACCTAAAATCTGTGCTTTCTTTAATCTTAATTTAGCAAGCTGTTCGATGGTTGATCTCGTATCGTTGGCATCTCCTTTCTCAGCTCTGGTCCAAGAAGCTTTAAATAGCTTTTCTCTGGTCGTTCTGTTTTTTAAATTTTGAAGAAGAGGTTGTTGTGTAGTGTTTTGTAACGCCAGAAGATATTTTCCAGGTTGTCCTGCCGTTTTAGCATCAGAGGCTGCAGCTGCAATTTCATCGGCAGAAAGTCCGTCCAGTTCTTTCGCATCGGAGAAAAATACACCTCCTTGTTTTCTAGCTTCCAATAATTTGTTGGCATATTGGGTAGAAAGAGAAGCCAGCTCCTGATTGAGCTGCTTTAGTTTTTCTTTATCAGCAGCAGAAAGGTTAGCACCTGCAATTTCAAAATTCTGCTTATAATATTGTACCAGTCTTTTACTTTCAGAATCCAGACCATCTTCTTTGATGGATTGTATTCTTTTATAAAGATTTTCATTCAGGTACAGTTTGTCAGAATGTGCTGCAAAAATAGGAGCATATTCTTCATCTAAAGCCTGTAATGTAGGATTCGTATTAGCACTGGTAAGATTTGAAAATACAATTTGTGCTCTTCTTAGCACTTCACCACTTTTTTCCAAGGCAACGATGGTATTTTCAAAAGTAGGGGCAGCCGGATTGTTGGCAATTTTTATAATTTCAGCTTCATGTTGCTTTAAACCGTAGTTAAAAGCAGGTTTGAAGTGTTCGTTTTTGATTTTGTCAAACTCCGGTGCTTCGTATTGAAGCTTGCTCTTCTTCATAAAAGGATTTGAAGATAAAGAGGGATCAGGTGCAGGAAGCTCCTGTTGAATATCGGTCTGTTTCATTGTAGTACAAGATTGATTGAACGCCAAGGCAGAAATTAATAATACCGATGAAATATTCTTCATAAATATAGTTGTTATTAAAGCATAAAGATATTAAAAACTTGTATCATAGAACATATTTCGGCGAATGTATTTCTTTAAGCCCTTTGTTGTATTTACAGTATTTTCAAATGTAATGTAATATTTTTTATAAATTAGTTGTTATTTAAATAAAGAAATCAATAAAAAAATTAACAAAAGGAATAAGCATGAAAACAAGTACTTTATTTATTTTTTCAGCCTTTGTGGCTTTAGCCTCATGTAACGATAAACATGAGAACCGAAATAGAGACAGAGACGGAGACCGAAGTAATTGGGTAGAGAAGGTAGTGAGCAAAGAAAGCGGTCCGATACAGCATAAGGAATTTAATGGAGATTTTGACGAAATTCAGGTTTCACAAGCCATTGAAGCAGAAGTTATAAAATCTGAAACTGAGAAAGTTGAAATCTCAGCGCCACAAAGTATCATTGATGAAATTCTGGTGGAAAATGATGGCGGAAAACTGCATATTCATTATAAGCCGGGGATCAGAGTGATGAACATCAGCAAAGTGACAGCTAAAATTTATACAAAAGATTTTAGTAAGCTTATTGCGGATTCGGCTGCGAGAATTATTGTAAAAGATAAATTTACTCAGGAAAAAACAGACATCGAAGCATCAAGCGCAGGAAGTATTTCCGGAGATCTTGAAGCGAATGACATGGATATCAATATAAGCAGCAGCAGTAGTTTCGATGGTAAAATATGGGCAGTAAACCTTGATATTGAATCTTCATCAGGATCAACTCTGGACCTCTCCGGTAAAGCAAAAAAGGTAGACGTGAGTGCTTCTTCAGGGAGCAGCGTTTCTGCAAAAGGAGTTATTGCTGATGATGTAGAAGCAGATGCTTCCAGTGGCGCAAGTGTACACATAAGTGCTGTTTCCAGTGTGAAAGCAGGTGCTTCATCCGGTGGAAGTGTGGATATCTCGAAAAAGGGAGAGCTTAAGAGTGTGATAAAAGACGAAAGCAGCGGTGGAAGCGTAAACATCCAGTAAATTAATCTGGAGACTCTTCCTCATCTTCTTCATCAGCTGATGAGGATCCTTCCCAGTTTTTATTATCGAAATTAAGATTATCATAAGCCAATAAATCCTCCTCACGCTGGAGGATTTCTTTTGTGGTAAACAGAGTAATATCTTCATCATTTTCCTTCATTTTTGCCAGCTTTCTGACTGATGCTTTATCAATGGCCATAAACCTTTGGCCAAGACGTCTTGCAGCATATTTTCTCATTCCCGTTTCATGAAGTACATCTACAGCCATATCCACGGCTGTTCCCAGTGTTTCACGGTAAATATGATTGACGCCATTGTTCAGATAATCATAAGCATCAATCCTGTTTTTGGCTCTTACAAAAATTTTGACGTTAGGATAATGTTCACGGACAAGTTCTGCAATGAACTTGTTATCGTCAGGATCATCCAGACATAAAACCAGAATTTCAGCATCTTCAATTCCTGCCGCTCTTAAAATAGGAATCCTCGTTGCGTCACCATAATACACTTTAAAACCATAGCTTCTAAGCAGTTTCACACGGTCAGAATCACGATCCAGAACGGTAGCTGGTATTTTATTGGCTTTTAAAAGACGTCCCACCGTACTTCCAAAATGCCCGAAACCTACAATGATGATTTTCTTTTGAGTAACATTGCTGTCAAGAATATTATAGTCATGTTCCTCTTCAGGAATTTCTTTGATAAATTTCGGAGTAATAAATTTGTCATTGATGATGAGAAGAATAGGAGTGATACACATGGTAATTGCCGTAACAGCCATCATCTGTGCATTCATTTCGGGACCTAAAAGATAAAGATCTGATGCGTAATTCAGCAGTACAAATGCAAACTCTCCTACCTGAGAAAGGGCAAAGGCATAAAAAAGACTTTGGGGAGTATCTATCCTGAAAAATTTTCCAATAGTATATAAAACCACAAACTTTACACCCAGTACCGCAAAAACAGTACTGAAGATAAATAAGGGATCTTTCTGAATGATATTAAAATTAATGGTTGATCCTACACTCACGAAGAAAACAGCTAAAAGCAGCCCTTTGAAAGGATCGATCTGTGCTTCCAGCTCATGACGGAATTCACTGTTGGCAAGCATTACTCCTGCCAGGAAAGCACCTAAAGCAGGTGAAAGGCCGATCACCACCATCAGCTCCGAAACTCCAATAACCAGAAATAACGAAGACGCGGTCAGTAGCTCTGACATTCCCGATTTTGAAACATAGCGCAGAAAAGGAACAAATACATATCTGCCGAGTAAAATCAATAATGCTACCCCGAAAATTACGGTTCCGGCCTGAAGCCATTCGGGTAGTTTTTGAATCAGAATCTGAATTTCATTGTCATGATGCTTGGCTTTATAATTGGCCAGAATAGGCAATATGGCCAGAATAGGAATTACCGAAATATCCTGAAACAGCAGAGTAGAAAATGAAGCTTCTCCGGCGGTAGTCTTGAGGTTGTTTTTTTCCTGTAAAGTCTGCAGAACAATAGCTGTAGAAGATAGGGCAAAGCACATGGCAATAGCAATCGCTTTGTCTACTCTCCAGCCTACGCTTGTGAATACAAGAAAAAGCAGAAGAATGGTAAGAGCCATCTGAGATAGTCCAAGACCCATTATTTTCTTTCGCATTTCCCAGAACTTCCGGGGCTCTAGTTCCAGACCTACCAAAAACAAAAGCATGATCACTCCAAACTCGCTGGCATGCATAATGTCATTGACATTGTTTCCTGTAAGTTTAAGGACATAAGGGCCTATGATAATTCCTCCTAAAATATAACCGATGACAGAACTTAACCCTAATTTCCTTGCCAATGGAACCATAATAATGGCTACACCCAGGAAAATTAATGTGTTCATCGCTAAGCTGGATTCCATATGCTATTGATTGAGTAGTTCTGTAAATTCTTTTTTATGTAAAATAATTTCTTTTTTAGAGAGCTTGTTGGCTTCGTATACGATTTTGATATGTTTGATATCTGCTTTAAAAACTTTTAATGAAACAATAAGCCCGCTGATGAGTTCATCTATGGTATATTGGTAAGTGCCGGTTTTGCTGAAAGACCTTTCTTTTCCGCCGGTGGTTACCAGAATATAGACTTCTTTTCCTTCCAGGGGATTATGTTCACCTTCTTTCAGCCAGTCTCTGTCGAAAACTTCATCAATCCATAATCTGAGAAGAGGAGGCATTCCGAACCATATCAGGGGAAACTGAAAGATAAAACGCTCATAGTTTTTAAGGCGTTTTCTTTCCCGGAAAGCTGCGATATGAAAGTCAGGATATTCTTCGTAAAGATCTCTCAGGGTATAATGCTGGTGGCGAACGTAGAAATTGATGAGCTCTACATTCGAATTGGAGTGCTCCAGATAAGGGTGTGCAAATACTACCAGCGTCTTCTTCATAATCCTGTTTTCCGTAAATATAGTGAAAAAATATTGAATAAAAGGTGGTTTTTATGATGTTTTATTAACTTTTTAATAGCTAAATGTCAATTTAACATTAATAAAAGTTAATAAATCAGTATTATTTTGGTTTTTAGATAAAAAAAATCAGATCGTGATGATCTGATTCTATATCATTTTTGAATATTGCTTGATTACCATCCTCCGGATGCACCGCCTCCTCCAAAGCTTCCACCGCCACCGAAACCTCCAAAGCCTCCGCCACCAGAACTTCCTCCGCCAAAGCCGCCGCCTCCGAAGCTGCCCGGGAACGGGAAGAATCCACCGGGATAATTTCTGCGTCCTCTTCTGGTGATAATCACATCATCATCGTCGTCATTATTTCCGCCACGTCCGCCACCTCTGTTTCCAAAAAGGATAGCAATGATGATGAAAATAATAAAAGCAATAATAAGAACTTTAAATGCACTTCCATTGCCGGAAGGAGCTGTTGTGGCTACAGGTTTGAATTTTCCCTCAACAGCCTCCATAATCGCTGAGGTTCCACCATTGATCCCTTCATACCAAAGTCCTTTCTTGAAATTTGGGGTAACGATGTAATCTAAGATCTGTCCAGCTACAGAAGCGGTAAGGTATTGCTCTACGGCACGCCCCTGTTGGATAGACATCGTTCTGTCTTCTGTAGCAATAAGAAAGACAACTCCATTATCTACTCCCTTTTTTCCGATTTTCCATTTTTCACCAAACATGGTGGCCAGAAAATTTACATCTTCTCCTTTGGTAGAGCGGATGATGACTACTTCAATTTCCGTTGAGGTAGAATCTGCAAACTTGATCAGTTTATGATTAAGTGCATCTTTTTCCTGCTGGGAAAGCAATCCGGCTTCATCAAAAACAGGATACAGCACCGCAGGTTTTTCAGGAATGGTATATTGTGCTGATACAAAAGTGTAAAAGCAGAGTAGTAAAAATGAAAATACTATTTTAAGAGAACGTAATTTCATTTGGAAGTTGGTTTGGGTTTTCTCCTTCTACAGGAAAATGTTTTTTGAGTTCAAGTCCTGTTTCCAGGATGGCACTTTTTAGGGCCTGATAATAATTTCCTTTGGCAAATTCAGCGGTGATATAATCGTGAAGATGATCCCAGTAAGATTGTTTTACTTTTTCATGAATGCCGGTATCTCCGATGATGGTAAGATATTTCTGTTCAAAATTGACATGGAAGAGTACCGCATTTCTGTCTGCTGTTTTATCCATAGCTAGTTTTTTGAAAACTTCAAATGCAGTCTTGGCATCCCGGTTTTCCGTATTGGAATCAATATGCACTCTGATCTCTCCCGTAGAATGATCTTCCGCAGATTGAATCGCTTCCACAAGGGAAGCGATCTGTTGATTTGTTAGGAAATTACCCATTATTATTTGAATACTTCAGGAGCTTTTTGAGCGCCTGCGTCAGCTTTGAAATAAGGTTTTTCTTTGAAGTTGGTGAAATTCGCCAGAATATTATTCGGGAAAGTCTTGATGGAAGTATTATAATCCTTTGCAGCATCATTATAGTAAACCGTTTCAGTTCTGATACTATTTTCAATAGCAGTGTATTCTCTCTGGAAGTTGATATACTGCTGGTCTGCTTTTAGGTTAGGATAAGATTCCACCACGGCCATCAATCTGCTTAATGCACCCGATAATTCTCCTTGTGCTGCCTGGAATTTAGCCAGATCAGCTTCGGTCATATTCGTAGGATCAATATTGATGGAAGTAGCTTTGGAACGGGCTTCCACAACTTGTGTTAAAGTTTCCTGCTCAAATTTTGAATACGATTTTACGGTTCTTTCCAGGTTAGGAATAAGGTTCGCTCTTTTCTGATACACAGTCTCGACATTAGACCATTTTGCGTTCACAGTCTGTTCTTTGTTGACAAAGCTGTTATATCCGCTTTTCCCCCAGAAGAATAGAATTGCAACAATAATAAGAAGGGCAATACCAATGGTTCCTGCACCCAGACATCCTTTATTTTTCATAGTTTATTTTTTTAAATTTTTTGTGCTAACCAAATATACAAATTATGTGCTAATTTTGTAAAAAATTATTTGAATGACAACAATAGTGGTGGCAATGGGAGAGAAAAATGAAATTGGTTTTGAAAACCAGTTGCTTTGGCATCTTCCTAAAGATTTGAAACATTTTAAAGATATTACTTCCGGACATCCGGTTATTATGGGGAGAAAGACCTATGAAAGTATTGGAAAAGCTCTTCCTAACCGTACCAATATTGTTGTGTCAAGAAAAAAAGACTGGTTTGAGGAAGGAATTCTTATTGTAGGAAGCATCAAGGAAGCATTGAAATTTGCTAAGAAGATTGATGAGGAAGTTTTCGTTATCGGTGGCGGAAATATCTATGAGCAGACTATGGATGTAGTTGACAAACTTGAAGTTACTTTGGTGAAAGCAGATCTTCAGGCTGATACATACTTTCCGGAAATAGATCCTAAAATCTGGAAAATGACTAACGAAATCTGCCATGAGAAAGATGAAAAGAACGGCTATGATTTCTGTTTCCAGACATTTGAAAAAATCAAAAAAGAAGATTAGATATCAATAGTTAATTTTGCTTCGCAAAGTGAATCGTGAATTTTCCGCAGTTAAAAAATTAACAAACGCAGCGAATTGACCATTCACCATTGACTTTTTGAACTTTAAGCTCTAAATTTATTATCTTTGCACTTCTAAAATTTAATAATGAATAAATACATAAAAATTGCAGTAGCAGCAGTTCTTATCCTGTTAGGACTTTATATGATGATTTTCACAAGAAATCTTGGTTGGGGTATTGTTGTTTTTCTTTTGGCTGCATTTCCCATCTTGCTATTCTTTAAAAACGAATATATCCTATTGGCATTCTGGCAATTGAGAAAACAAAATATGGAGAAAGCCGGAGAATGGCTATCCAAAATAACAGATTATAAAGGACAGCTTCATAAGACTCAATACGGATATTTTCACTATTTATCAGGACTGACGCAAGCTCAGGATCATCCTGCGAAAGTAGAGCCTTTCATGAAGAAAGCGTTGGAGTACGGTTTGAATATGAAACACGACAGAGCAATGGCTACTTTAAATCTTGCTGCAGCAGCTATTTCTAAAGGAAGAAAGCAGGAAGGTCAGAAGTTGCTGGAAGAAGCAAAAAGACTGGACAGTGCCGGAATGATGACCGATCAGATCAAAATGATGAAAGATCAGTTGAAAATGCCAACCATGCAGAAGCATATGCATAACCCGAATATGAGAAACAGAGGGAAATTCTTCTAATCAAAAAAATAAAAATAAAAAGCACCTTTTTGAGGTGCTTTTTTATGTGTTAAATATCAAATTTACATTTCTGAGTTTTGATCATAGCCATAAAATTTAGGCATCTGCCAATGGTATTTTACAGCAAATGTTCGAATCGCAACGATCAGTAAAATAGTGAAGATTTGTATAAAAGTATAGGAAAGCACTGTATACCTGGTCATCAATAGAAATGCTGCTCCGCCCACTATACATGCTGTGGCATAAATTTCCTTTCTGAAAATTAATGGAATTCTATTGAGTAATATATCCCGGATAATCCCTCCAAAACAACCTGTAATAGTTCCTAATGCAATACAAATCATAGGATGAATACCTGCATTTAAACCTTTTTGTACACCGATTATGGTAAATAATCCAAGTCCGAAGCTGTCGAAGATAAATAAAGTTACTTTAAAGTTTTTCTCAAGAGATTTGAAAATCATTGAAAAAATACTGGTCACCAGAATCAGGGTACACATCAGAATATCATGCATCCAGAATACAGGAATATCCAGTAACAGGTCTCTTACAGTTCCTCCTCCTACAGAAGTTACAAATGCAATAATAAGCACTCCGAACGGATCAAGCCGTTTCTGCATCGCTGCAAAACTTCCGGACATGGAAAAGGCAATGGTCCCCAGGACTTCTATTGCAAAATTGAACTGTTCGTGCATATATAATTATAAATGATTGTTGATAAATGATAATTGATGAATGATTTCTGCTTAAGCAAATTCTTGGCCATTATATCAATTATCATTTATCGCTCATCAATTATATTTTTTATCTCTCCACTCTCACAGAGTCCGGAACCATCAGTTCATATTCGCCGCCGTGGTTAATAACTTCCCTTACAATGCTGCTACTGATGAATGATTTTCCTGAGGAAGTCAGTAAGAATACGGTTTCCAGTTTTTTATGAGCTAATGTTCTGTTGGTATGAGCAATCGCTTTTTCAAATTCAAAATCTGCCGGGTTTCTTAATCCTCTGATGATGTACTGAGCATTTTTTTCAAAACAGTAATCTACTGTTAGACCTTCAAATGAATCTACTTCCACATTGGGAAATTCTGCTACAGAGTTTTGAATAAATTCCATTCTTTTTTCAAGAGGGAACATATATTTTTTCTGAGAGTTCTGTCCGATAGCGATGATTAATTTATCAAATAGCGGTGCCGCTCTTTCTATAATGTCGTAATGTCCTAGTGTAATAGGGTCAAAAGACCCTGGAAAAACAGCAATTTTCATGTTGTATGAGTTATGACGTTGAATGGTAAATTATCAGTTAAAAGCTATGTATTTATTATTTCTAACCTCTAATTTCTATATTTACTTATTAAGTGCTTTTTCTACTTCATTTCCACAAAGATCCATAATGGAAATTCCATAATGTCTTGCCTGCTGAGGGAGAATACTTGCAGGAGAGAATCCTGGGTTGGTATTCATTTCAAGCATATAAGGAATTCCGTTCATCAGAATGTATTCACTTCTTGAAAAACCACTCATGCCTAATGAATCGTAAGCTCTTTTGGCGATTTCTTCCACTCTTTTAGTGGTCTCTTCGTCAATTCTTGCAGGGGTAATTTCTTCAGAAGCACCTTCATATTTTGCTTCATAATCAAAGAACTCATTGGTAGGAACAATTTCTGTAATTCCTAAAACAATAGTTTCTCCTTTAAAATCAATAACTCCTACGGAAACTTCCATTCCATCCAGGAAACTTTCAATCAGGATTTCGTCATCTTCCTTGAAAGCAATTTCAGTAGCGGCAATCAGTTCCGATTTTTCTTTTACCTTAGAAATTCCCAAAGAAGATCCTGATTGGTTAGGTTTTACAAATAAAGGAAGGTTAAGTTCTGATACAATTTCATCCACATTGATGTCTTCCCCTTTTCTTAAATAAATACTTTTTGCAGAAGGAATTCCGTATTTTGATAACACGGCAAGAGTGTCTTTTTTATTGAAAGTAAGGGCACTCTGGTAAAAATCACAACCTGTATATTTTTGACCGATGGCATCCCAGTAGGCCTGAAGAATTCCGTTTTCTCCCGGAGTCCCGTGGATGATATTGAAACAAACATCAAATTTTAAAGTTTCCCCATTATCTAAAGTCACAGAAAAATCTCCTCTGTTGATGGCATATTTTTTATCATTTTCACCTAAAAAATACCATTCATCTTTAAGGACTACTACTTTATATACGTCATAGAGATTTCTGTCTAAAGAATCATAAATCAATTGTCCGCTTTTTAAGGAAACAACATATTCATCGGAATAGCCTCCCATTACTACGGCAACACTTTTTTTATTCATAACCATATAGTATCAATTAAGGCAAATTTAATCATTTTATGCAATGCAATATGGGAAATCGGCAAATTTTAAAATCAAAAATGAATTGTGTTAAATAAAAAGTCCATTCTAAAATTATTAGCTATATTTGCGGTTATAATTAAAGTATTTTTAAGTATGCTTAAATCACTTTTCAATTGGAAAGTTTTACTGAATTTAGTAGTAGCCATCGGTGTTTTCGTTGGGCTGGTATGGCTCACATTTCGCTGGTTGGAGTACCATACTAACCACGGTCAGGAAATTCCTGTTCCCAATATTGTAAATAAATCGGTACATGATGCCGTAAAAATATTAGATGATACAGGGCTGGAATATGAAGTAGACAGTGCCAATTACGACCCGAAATACAGACCATTCCAGGTATTGCAGGTATATCCTGCACCAGGTTCCCGTGTAAAAGACGGAAGAACTGTAACGCTTAAAGTAAATCCGAGAACATGGGCTCCTATTGCGGTGCCGAATGTTATTAATAAATATTCCGGACTGGCCTTTCAGAGATTGGATCAGGTAGGTCTTAAAATCGGTGATACGATTTATGAGCCTAGTATTCAGAAAGATGCCCTTCTAAGAATATTATATAAAGGAAATGCTGTAAACCCAGGTACGCGTTTACCAAGATTCTCTACGATTGATGTTGTGGTAGGATCGGGGCCAATGAGAAATATTTCTATTCCTAATGTTGTAGGACTTACGGTAAAAGAAGCAAGAGCTGTTATTACCAAGAGTATGTTTGAAGTAGGGCTGGTAGAGCATGAAGATGGAAGTAAAGATGAATCTGATATTATTTATTATCAGGATCCTGCCTCCGGAGATGTTCGTGATCAGGGAATGCAGATCGATCTTTGGGCAAGTAAAAAGACTCCGGCAGAATTAAGAGCGAAAGTAGAGCAGTTGAATTCTATCTATCGTATGAAAGTGGATACTTCACTTCCTCCGGTACGATATGAAGAAGTGCATAGTGAGCCAAGTTATGATGCTCCGGTTGTACCCGCTCCTGCTCCAAAAAGAGAAACTCCAAAGCCGGAAGCTCCGAAGACAGAGGCCTCTAAAAATCAGACTACAGCAGCTAAACCAGCTGCTGCAACTGTTGAAAAACCTAAAACACCTGCAGGGAACAGTACTCACACTGCTGGAGGTACAACAAAACCTGCAGCAACAACAACACAACAGCCTGCTCAAAAGCCAAAAGCTAAGAAGGTTGTCGTAGAATAAGATCAGATTAATATCAAAAATACAGGCTTCAACTATAAAATGTTGAAGCCTTTTGTGTAAAAAATATAAAACAATGTCAGAAGATAACGACGATTTTTTAGATGAAGAATTATTAGATTCCAACAGTATCGAAAACATCGATATTGATGAGGAAAATAAAGGATTGTATGAACATCTTAATATCACTGTCGACAGCAAACAGGAACCATTAAGAATAGATAAGTTCCTTTTAATATACAGACAGAATTCTTCAAGGAATAAAATTTCACAGACCTGCAGAGCCGGAAATGTTATAGTGAACGGAACAGCGGTGAAACAGAATTACCGTGTAAAACCGGGAGATCAGATCTCAGTTTTGCTTACCCATCCTCCAAGAGAAAATGTCATTATTCCCCAGGATATTCCTGTGAACATCGTTTATGAAGATGATGACTTGGTTGTTGTGGATAAGGAAGCGGGAATGGTGGTACACCCAGGATTTGGAAACTGGGACGGAACATTGGTGAACGCATTGGCCTTCCACTTTGAAAAGAATGGTGAAAAATCAGATCTTGACAGGGTAGGGCTTGTTCACAGAATTGATAAAGATACCTCAGGACTATTGGTGATTGCCAAGAATGAATATGCATTAAGTTTCCTGGCAAAACAATTCTTTAACCGAACCACCAAAAGGCTGTATTGGGCTTTTGTATGGGGAAATATGCAGGATGAAGAAGGTACCATCAGAGGTCATATCGGAAGGCATCCTAAAAACAGAATGCAGATGTCTGTTTATGAAGATGGCAGCCAGGGAAAACACGCGGTGACCCATTATAAAGTGCTGGAAAGATTCAAATATATGACCTGGGTGGAATGTAAACTGGAGACCGGAAGAACGCATCAGATCAGGGCACATTTCAGACATATCGGGCATACTTTATTTAATGATGAAAGATATGAAGGACATACACCTTTAAGAGGGGTAAATCTTCCAAAATACAAGCAATTTATTAAAAATGTTTTTGAAATTTTGCCAAGACATGCCCTTCATGCCCATACCCTAGGATTTATACACCCAACAACAAAAAAGGAATTATATTTTGAGAGCCCAATGCCCAAAGATATGGCGGATGCCGTAAAAAAATGGAGAAATTATTTAGAAAACTAAAAATATATTGAGAATTTTTTTATATTTGTTGAATTGAAATCAAGATTTGTTATGAGAAAACTATATGCTATCGTATGTTTAGCTCTTTTGTCAAATGCATACAAAGCACAAGAATCACTACCATACTATCAGCAATATCTTTTGGATGGTGAGTTCCTGTTCAACCCAGCTCAATACGGAAAAACAGATTACGTACAGCTCAACGCCAATTATCAACAACAATTTTCAAAATTCAGTAATTCTCCGAATGTTCAGTCAATCGGGATTAATGCGAATATATTTGATAGAGTGGGTGCTGGTATTTCCGTGTTTAGAGACAGTAACGGACCGATCTCTGCTGGTGGTATCACGGCTGGTGCTTCATATTTTATTCCGCTAAGTAGTGAAGGAGACAGAAAAGACCAATTCTCTTTCGGTACAAGTGTTAACTTCTATAACATGAATTTTGATTATTCAAAAATCAATACTGAAGAAGGTGGTGACCCACTATTGAGAGGTGAAGAAAGTAACATCTTTATGGTATATGCAAACTTCGGTTTGGCAGCTACCTACAGAGGTTTATTCGGGGGTGTTTCCGTAAATGATATCGCATTAAGTAATGATGCTTCTATTGTAAACAACTACGAGCCTTCTCCAATTAAATTCTTCTTAAACTTAGGATACAACTGGAATATTGCTGATAATATTACATTAGCACCTTCAGCGTTAATCAATCTTAATACAAATTCAACGAGAATGATAGACTGGAACCTAATGGCTACATTCTCTAATGATATTAACGCATTCTCTTTCGGGGTAAGTTACAGAACGGTTCAGAACAGATTTGATAATCAGAACCTAAGTATCTCTCCAATTGTAAAAGTAAGATTCAACAAATTCATGATCGGAGCTACTTATAACCTTGGATTGTCTGACATCCAGAGTTATGGAGGAAACAGCTTCATGATTGGTCTGGGGTATAACTTCGACAACTTCATTAATGCTAGAGGATTTAGATATTAATTAATTTAATTTAAATAAATTTGAGCTCTGAAATTTTTCAGAGCTTTTTTTATGATTTATATTCACATTCCGTTCTGTAAACAAAAATGCAGTTACTGTAACTTTCATTTTTCAACATCCCTGAATTTCAAGGATGATATGCTTCGTGCTATGAAAACTGAAATACTATTGAGAAAAGATGAGCTACAGAATAAAAATCTGAAATCCCTGTATTTTGGTGGGGGAACTCCTTCTATTCTTTCTGTGGATGAGATCAGTTCTTTAATAGATGATGTTCTGAAGTACTTCAGTTTTGAAAACGATATAGAAGTCACTCTGGAAGCCAATCCCGATGATCTGGACAAAGACTTTTTAAAACAGCTGGCGGGAACACCGGTGAACAGACTGTCTATTGGTACTCAAAGTTTTTTTGAAGAAGATCTTAAACTGATGAACAGAGCTCACAATGCTTCCGAAGCAGAAAGTTCCATCAAACGGGCACAGGATTTCGGCTTTGAAAACCTGAGTATTGACCTGATCTATGGTTCACCCACATCCAATCTTGAAATCTGGAAAGAAAATCTGAATAAGACAATTGCTTTAGAAGTTCCTCATATTTCATCTTATGCATTAACTGTTGAGCCCAAAACAGCTTTAGAAAGCTGGATTTCAAAAGGGAAAATAAAAAGTCCCAAAGAAGAAGAGCAAAACAGTGAATTCTATTATCTATCAGACTTTTTAAAAGACAATGGTTTTGAACATTATGAAGTGTCTAATTTTGCAAAACCTGGTTTTTACTCACGACACAATTCTGCTTACTGGAAATACAATGAATATCTTGGAATAGGCCCCTCAGCACATTCCTATAACGGATTTGATGTAAGAAGCTGGAATGTAGCCAATAATCAGCAATACATCAAAAAACTGAATGATAAACTTCTGGCTAAAGAAGAAGAAATTCTTTCCCATGAAGATCAGTTTAACGAAATGATTATGATTGGTTTACGTACCATTTGGGGTGTAGATCTGGAAAGTTTAAAAAATAAATTTTCAGACAGAATGCTGGAACATTTTCAGAGAGAGAGCAAGTTCAAAATTGAGGAAGGTATTTTAATCATTGAGAATGAACATTTAAAAATTCCTGAAAAACATTGGTTTATGGCAGACGGAATTGCGTCGGATTTGTTTATTGTATAATGTTTGTATGTATACAGCATGCCATAAAATTCACTATTTTTGTATAAAATTTCAACTCATTTGAAAACGAAAAAACAAGATTATTCACATCTTTCACCCAACCAGCCTATCGGAATTTTTGATAGTGGAGTAGGAGGTCTTACCGTTGCCAAAGAAATTAAAAGACTTCTGCCTCACGAAGACCTTATTTACTTTGGAGATACAAAGCACCTTCCTTACGGAGAAAAATCCAAGGAAGCGATTATTGAATATTCTACAAAGATCACCAATTTTCTGCTGGAGCAGAACTGTAAAGCCATTGTCATTGCCTGTAATACGGCAACGGCTAATGCTTTAAATGAAGTGATGCAGTCTGTTGCGGGAAAAGTACCTGTAATAGACGTTATTAACCCTGTTGCTGAAAAAGTATCATACGAAATCCATAATAATGTAGGCGTCATTGCTACCAAAGCAACCGTGAATTCAGGATTATATAAAAAGAGCATCAGAAAACATAATAAATGGATCAAAGTGGATGAACTGGCAACACCATTACTGGTTCCTGCCATTGAAGAAGGATTTAAAAACCATCCGATCACCCATGCTATAATCTACAATTACTTGAGTAACAGTAAACTGAAGAATATTGAGACCTTGATTCTGGGCTGTACCCATTATCCTCTTTTAATAGATGAAATCAAGCAGTATTATGGAAACAGAGTCCGTGTAATAGATTCTCCGAATATTGTGGCTAACCATTTGAAGATTATTCTGGATAAGTATAGTCTTTTAAATGATAACAATCACCAGCCGAATTATCACTTCTACCTTTCCGATCTTACCAAGAATTTTGAAAAGATCTCCAAGAAGTTCTTTGGAAAAACCATCGATTTAGAATTGAAAGTATTATAAATAAAAAGTCTGCCTCATATTGAAGCAGACTTTTTTATTAGGCCTTTGTGAAAGAGATTGTGAAATTTGTGTTTATGTTACGCCTCTATAATTA
Organism: Chryseobacterium sp. SG20098; assembly: GCF_031844745.1. NCBI lineage: Bacteria > Pseudomonadati > Bacteroidota > Flavobacteriia > Flavobacteriales > Weeksellaceae > Chryseobacterium > Chryseobacterium sp. SG20098. The sequence continues at coordinate 4,122,056 of NZ_CP134622.1, forward strand.
CTTTTTCAGCATTCAGCCTTTTCTTCGGATTGAATTTCGGCTGATTAGCATCTGCTTCATCTCTCTGTCCGATGGCTACGGCAAATAAGGTTTCATATTTTTCATTATTCAGAACAGCATCATAACCCTCCGGTTCAATTCCTTCCATTGGAGTAGAATCTATTCCCATTGCTGCGCATGCAGACAAAAGAACTCCTAATGATAAATATACCTGATGACCAAGCCATGATTTTATTGCTTCTTCTCCCTTAGGTTTTACCATCGTTCGGTAATAATTAACAGAACCTTCAGGAAGGTTTTCTTCAATTTGCTTTTCAAAGTTTTCTATGTTTCTGATCACTTGAAAAACAATTACATGACTACTATCCAGTACTTTTTCTTTATTAAAATAAGACTTGTCACCCAATTGCTTTTTCAGTTCCGGATCATTAACGAAAATAAAATTCCATGGCTGGCTGTTAATGGAGGAAGGACTTAAGTTTAAAATCTCCTGAAGCGTTGCAATTTGTTCTTCACTGATTTTTCCCTGTGGATTATACTTTTTTACAGTATACCTGTTTTTCATTTGGTCTAAAAAGTTCATAATTTTATACTATCATTTTTATAGTTAAAAAATTAATTTAAGTTTCCTAACTTTGCAATAACGGTAAAAAATGATAGTATAAAAATGTATACAATAGATAATAAATCCTATCCCTGCTGTACCAGCGTTACGATGAAATTTATCGGTGGGAAATGGAAAGCAGTAATTTTACACCACCTTATTGGAGGAGCGAAGCGTTATAATGAAATAAGAAAATCCATTCCTACTATTACGGAAAGAACATTGAGTTTGCAGCTAAAGCAATTGGAGGAAGATGGAATTGTTGACAGAAAAGTTTTTACAGAAAAACCTCCTTTAGTGGTAGAATATGAATTAACGGACTTTGGAAAGACGCTTTTACCTGTTTTAGAAGCTATAACAAAATGGGGCGAAGAATCTCCGGTCATCTCAAAAAAAATAATCAGGAATTAAAGTTCCTGATTATCTTCTTTATTGGGTTCAAAAAAACTGAAACTTACGTTTCCGTATTTTCGGGTATCTATTAAATTGGGATGGTCAAGTTTCATACGACTTTGGTGCTCTACAATAAGAACTCCGTTTTCCTTCAGGTATTTATTGTTTAAAACAAGAGAAATCAGCTCGTGGTATTTTTTCTCTTCCATTTCAAAAGGAGCATCAGAAAAAACAATCTCAAAAGATTTTTTATTTCTGAATTTTTTTAGCCAGTCGAAAACATCTCCTCGCTGTACATTGATCTGAAGTGCCATGTCAAGCTCAGATGCAGTGGTATTTATAAAGGCGGTATGCTTCGGATTCAATTCTACAGACGTTACATTTTGACATCCTCTGGAAGCAAATTCAAAGGTGATAGAGCCAATTCCTGCAAAAAGATCAAGCACGGAAATCGACTGCATATCGTATTTATTTTCCAGAATGCTGAATAAAGCCTCTTTCGCAAAATCGGTGGTAGGTCTTACTTCAAAGTTTTTAGGAGCTGCAATTTTTTTGGCTTTCCATTTGCCTGATATTATTCTGAACATATTTTTGTTAGGGTTTGGGTAATAGATTTTAGGTATTGGGTAATATGTTTGGATTTTTATCCCTATTACCTGCGGCCTGAAACCTAGTTAAGTATAAAATTCTTATTGGGAATATTGTCAAAGACAATTTTCAGATTTTTAACAAATTTCTGAAGTTCGGAAATAAACGTTTCATTTTCCGTCGTTTCTCCATAAGCATAAAAGCTGGTTTCATTGATTCCAAAACCGATCTTGCTCAATGTAAACATAATGAAGTAAAGGAAATCTACTTCAGAATTGACATCCAGATTATTATAAAGAATGATTTTCTTATTATCAATCGCAAAAAACTCACATTGATTGTGATACAGATTGATATGAATTTCCTTATTCGTTTTATTATTGATTGAACTTAAAAACTTTTCCCCGGAGAAATTAAAATGAACCGGTATTGCCAGTTCTTTTATTTTCTTATAGTAGTTTTTCGGGAACGTATAATAAAACTGAATATTGAATTTTTTGTTGATAGAAAGCATCAGCTCTTCTTTCTCTCTGTCGGTAGGAGCATTGAAGGCAATTAAATCAAATCCTGCATCATGCTCAGAAAAACCTTCCGGCATCAGGGTAAAGTGGTTCAATGCTGAAATCACATGGATTTCGTCATAGCGCTGCTTTATAAGAACTTCATCCAGCTTTTGGTCAATAAGACTGGCTGGTGTCTCTTCAGTAACGAAATAAGACTTTTCTTCCAGAATGTTTTTGTTTTTAACAATCTGATAGATTAATCCGTCTTTGGTAAAAAGTAAATTAAGTACGTTCATATTTCAATTCCTGCAAATTTAGTGAAATTCTACCATTACCGCACCCGATTGATGGTGAAGTATTTCCTTATTATAAAAATCAATATTAACCTGGCTTTCCAATACATCCCGAACCATCCTCTGTAAAGTCCCGTCGCCAATGCCGTGAACAATTTCAAGTCTCTTCAGATTGTTTTTTCTGCAAAACTCAATCACTTCAATCAGTTTTTCCTTTTGAATAAACAATCTTTCAAAACTGTCATAATCATTGGGATTCTTTACCAAATTATGAAAATGCAGGTCTAAAACCAAATGATTTTTCTGATGTTTTTTAGAAATGATTTTTCTAGGCTCCGCTTTTCTTACGACTCTGATATTTTCATAAAGATCAGCATCTTTAGGAACCAGTTTTTCTTTGGGATACTGATGAGTAAAACCATATTCGTCTTTAAAAACGACAATATTACCCTTCACGGAAGTAACTACTCCGCTTAAATCTTCATCTACTACCGAAACCTTATCGCCAATTTTCATATTTTTCAAGACTTCTGTGAGCCATTATTTGTGCAAAGGTAAAAAGTAAAACGGATGAACACAAACTCCTCTACATTCGAACTCTTCAACACTCAAACCCTCCAACTTTCACACATTCTTCCTCATCACACTCTTGGTCCCAGTTCTATGACCTCCAGATCTTTGATTTCCTCACCATCCACCACAAAGCGCATCATTGTTCTCACTTTATGCCAACCCTGTTTTCCGCAAGCTCCCGGGTTGAGATGAAGAAGACTGTTTTTCTGGTCATACATTGCTTTTAAAATATGGGAATGACCTGAAATAAATAATTTCGGAGTTTTTTCTGCAATTTCTTTTTTTGTAAGTGGAGTATATTTTCCTGGATAACCTCCGATATGGATCATGAGAACTTCCAGTTTTTCACAAAAGAAACGGTTCACTTCCGGAAATTCTGCCTGAATTTTAGCATTATCAATATTTCCGTAAACACCCCTCAATGGTTTTATTTTTTCCAGTTGTTCAATCACATCCATACTTCCGAAATCCCCGCAGTGCCATACTTCATCAGCCTGAGAAGCATATTCCAGAATTCTGTCATCAATATAAGAATGAGAGTCGGAGAGGAGAAGAACTTGTGTCATTATCTAAGGATTATTTCAGTAATATTTTCGTTGTATTTATCTTTGAAAATGGCTACGCGATCCGCATTAAGCTCTCCGTCATGATTGATCACTCTTTCTTTCAATAACCATTTTACCAACTTTTCCATTCCTTTTTTAGAGTTCATAAAATTGGCAATTTTACCGATATCAGTAGATTCTATCTTTACCTTTTCTGTCAGAAAATTCAGGATAAAATAATCATCACTTACATAGCTTGGCGTTTCATTATCCATATATCGGTAATGAAGAACTTCCTCATCGTTTTTCATAGAGAAAAAAGAATATTGTGCCACATTAATTTTTTCAGCCTTCAGGATCTGTTTCCCATCCAGTAAAACTTTATTGTCTTTGATGGTTACATCCTGACAAAAATATAAATTACAGCTTATCATCAATAAGAGGAAAGCCAATATTTTGTTTACTGCCATTTTAATTTTTTTAAGACTGCAAATATAAAGAAGCTTTTATCAATTCACAGGAGAAGCTAATCAGTAATATTTTTTGTTTTCCTTATAGAATCAAGTTTCTTTTCAATATCTGCACTGAAGACCTTTTTAAGTTTCAGTTGATTCTCTGTAAGCTTTGAAATGACAAAAGTACCGGTCATATTGGTATTAGAAGGGAAAACCAACGTTACTGTAGAATCTGAAGCTTTTTTCCAGCTCCCGATATAACGGTCTGGCTTTTCGTTTTTTTTATTTACAGGTTCTTCCAGGGTATCATATCTTAAGGTAGATTTAATTAGATTTCCTGTGATTTTTCCATTTTTCTGAAATCTGATTCCTTCTCTTCTTGCCTCAAAACCATCCTGTTTTTCGTAAGTATAGATATAAGTGTCCATTTTACTTAGATTCCAGGTCTGCAAAAGTAAAGGGTTTGAAGTTCTGTCCTGGGCTTTGATACCGCTGACTGCGAAAAGAGAGAAAATACAGATACAAATAGGCTTTTTCATGAATACAACTGATTTATCGTAAAGTTTTAGCATGGGCTAAAATGAGCATCGTTTAATATTTAGTAAATTTGGGAAAATTAAAATAAACAATGAAACAGAAACTTTCTTTTTTCATTTTTCTTTTGACCGTAGGATTGGCCAATGCACAGGTTGAAGAAAAAAAGCTGGACGAACTGATCCAAAATACCCTGAAAACCTTTGATGTACCGGGAATGTCGGTAGGAATTGTGAAAGATGGCAAAATGATTTACTCCAAAGGGTTTGGGATGCGTTCTCTTACCACAAAGCAGCCAATGGATGACAATACGCTGGTAGGGATTGCTTCCAACTCAAAAGGCTTTACCTGTACAGCATTAGCCATCTTAGCAGATGAAGGAAAACTGAACTGGGATGATAAAGTTTCAAAATATATTCCAGAGTTTCAAATGTACGATCCCTACGTTTCTCAAAATGTAACAATCAAAGATCTTATTACTCACAGAGCGGGATTAGGACTTGGCCAGGGAGATCTTATGTTCTTTCCTGAAGGAGGAAATTTGACTGTTAATGATATTGTTCATAATGTGAGATACCTGAAACCGGAAAATCCTTTCAGAACAAAATTGGATTATAACAATATCATGTTTATTGTAGCCGGAGAGGTCATTCACAGAGTTTCGGGATTAAGCTGGGCAGAATTTATTGAGCAAAGAATTATGAAGCCTGTAGGCATGACTTCAAGTTTCGGAAGCTATAACAGAGCAAAAGCTATAGCTAATAAAATTGATGCACACGCTCCTGTAGACGGAAAAGCAATTGCTGTTCCTCACGACTGGAATGAGACGGGCAATGCAGCAGGAGGAATTATGAGTAACATTAAAGACATGACCACGTGGGCGGAATGTCTGTTGAATAATTTCACCACAAAAGATGGTAAAAAACTGGTTTCGGATAAGAATGTTCAACAACTTTGGAGTCTGCAGATTCCGGATAGAGTGGCTGCAAAAAATCCTTATGATACAAGTTTCTATGGATACGGTTTAGGATGGTTTTTAAGTGATGTTAAAGGACACAAGCAGGTACAGCATACCGGTGGATTGATCGGAACGGTAACACAGTTTACATTAATTCCGGATATGAAACTGGGAATTGTAGTCTTGACGAACCAACAGTCAGGAGCCGCTTTCAATACTATTACGAATACCGTGAAAGATTCTTATCTTGGGGTAGCCGACAGAAACTGGCTGAAAACCTATGGCGAAAGAATGGCTAAAATGGAAGCAGAATTCAGCAAACAAAAGAAAGATGCTTTTGCAAAATCCGAAGCCTTCAAAAAAGAAAAAGCGCTGCAGCCAAAAGCAGAACAGTTCACAGGGACATATAATGATATTTGGTTTGGTGATGTAGACATTGCTCAGCAGGGAAATAGCTACAGAATTTCGTGCAAAAACTCTCCAAGATTAAAAGGAGAATTACTTCCATACTCTAATAATTCTTTTATTATTAAATGGGACGACAGAAGCTATGATGCAGATGCCTATATTATCTTCAGCTATGACGAAAACGGAAAAGCAGAATCTGCAAAATTGAAAGCGATCTCTGATGTGACGGATTTTAGTTTTGATTTTGATGATCTGGATTTGAAGAAGAAATAAAATCGAAATTACATAAGATATTTTATAGAGAACGGGCTTTGATCCGTTCTTTTTTTGTTTGTTAACCACGAATGCCACAAATTTATTCACAGATAACACTCATTTTAATGATCATTGAAAATGAGAACTGAAATAATTCAATAGAAACGGGCTATCATCCTGAGCATAAGCTGAAAGGTTACGAATACCAGTTCAAGAATGAACACCGTTTTTTCATGTTTACAACGATAATGGCTTTAGGCGAAGCTAATCACCCCTTCAAAAAATAAATTTTTTGCCACCTCTGGAGGAGGGGAATAGGCAGTCGGTAAAAGGATGTTGGTTTATTGTACAAGATTCAGGTCTTGCTGTGATAGGGAAAGTTCTGTGTTAAGATGTTGCTTTTCAAAGAAATTTTTCAATTCACGAAGTCTTTTCTTAGGATCATAATGGATACTTGAATTGAGTTTTCTCTGGCAGAGTGAACATGCTCTTGCGAGGTGATAATCTGTTTCAGTAAGCGTATTGGTTCCATTCATCACGCAGTTGGCATTCAGACAATGGCTTATTCCAAACATATGCCCGATTTCATGAGAACTGATCTTTATTAATCTCAGAAAACTCTCATTAAAGTTGGAATCGCTTAAATGACCGTTTGCAAATCTATACATTGACGTTACCCCTACACCTTTTTCATAAGATGCCAGTCCGAAAACATAGTTCCATTCCGGTTTTGGAAAAAGATCTTTTTCTGTAATTCCCATCAGTACTACAGCATCTTTAGGTTTTCTTTTGATCAGAATGCTATCCAGTACATATTCTGCAAGAATCTGTTCATTTCCTTCCTTCGAAATTCTTCTTACATTTTCAGGAAATATCGTGTTAGGCAGTGCTGGTAGTATTTTGGTCTCCAGTTGGTAATATGTTTTTAAATATTCCTTTGTGAGGATTATTTCTTTTTTCTGAAGTTCATCGAATGTTCCTATAGGCTGAAGATAAATGATATTTTTTCCGGGCTGTGGTTTTATCTTTTTTAATTTTTGAAAATCTTCAAATGTCTGGAAATGTTCATCATGATTATACCGCCAGCTTCCGGGTTTGGGAGAAGAGGAAAGTTTGATGTCATTGAATGCAATAGATTCATAGTAATTTTTCTTCTGTTTCTGACAAGAGAAAAGAAGGGTAATTATTGTGACATAAAAAAATAGAAAAGTGAAATTATATTTTCCCTGGTTCATAAAAGAAAAGAAGTTTCTTTTTAGCACCATCGAATTCTGACCAGGATTCACAGTCTACTTCAAAACCTGCAACTCCGCAAGTGGGGAAATGGAAAATATCTTCAGAAATGGAATTGGCAAAATTGGAAATTCCATTATTGTGAGAGAAGAACGCAACTGAATTCAGGTTGTCATCCAGATCATAAATTACAGATTCAAAGCTTCTTTCCGAAGGGTTATATAGTTTTTCATCAGTTGAACAGTTCAGCTGATAGGCCTGATTAAAGATTTTACAGGTATTCAGTGCACGAACCGCGGGGCTGGACACAAAATGATCAATGGAAATATTATTGTTTTTCAGGAATCTGGACATGTGCATAGCATCCTCCAAACCTTTGTCTGCCAAAGGTCTGTCAAAGTCCTCCGTTTCCTCCGGCCAATCGCTTTTTGCATGTCTAACGAGGATGAGTTTCTTCATATAATTGTTTTTTGGAAGATTAAAATTATAAAAAAAATAATGGAATAAAACATGATTTATATAAAAAAACTGCGTTATGAATAAAATCAGTAAATTTTACTAAATTTGCAAACTTATGGGACAAATCCTTGCAATAGACTACGGAAAGGCTCGTTGTGGTATCGCTGCAACTGATGATATGCAGATTATAGCCAGTGGGCTGGAGACTGTGGAGAACCGTTTTTTAATGGAATTTTTGAAAAAATATTTCAATGAAAATAAGGTGGATGAAGTAGTAGTTGGGCTTCCCATAGATTTGAAAGGAAATGTTTCAGAAGTTGAAACCGATATTTTAAAATTCATAGAAGAATTTAAAAAAGAATTTTCGGATATTGCAGTTCACCGTTTTGATGAAAGATTTACCTCCAAAATGGCTTCGTTTTTTATTTCCCAAAGTGGAAAAAACAAGAAAAAGAGGCAGGAAAAAGGATTAATAGATAAAGTAAGTGCAACAATTATATTGCAGAATTTTTTAGAACAAAGATTAAGATGATATTACCGATAAGAGCTTTTGGGGATCCTGTTTTGAGAAAAGTGGGAAAAGATATAGACAAAGATTATCCCGAATTACAGGAACTGATAGATAACATGTTCGAAACCATGTACAGTGCAAATGGCATAGGTCTTGCAGCGCCACAGATTGGTTTGGATATCCGTCTGTTTGTAATAGATGTGACGCCTCTTGCAGAAGATGAGGATTATGAAGATATTAAAGATGAGTTGGCGGAGTTCAAAAAAGTATTTATTAATGCACAGATTCTTGAAGAGTCAGGGGAAGAATGGAAGTTTAATGAGGGCTGTCTTTCTATTCCGGATGTAAGAGAAGATGTGAAAAGAAAAGGAACAATCGTTATTGAATATTATGACGAAAATTTTGTGAAACATACAGAAACTTTTTCCGATATTAGAGCCCGCGTAATTCAGCATGAATATGACCACATTGAAGGAGTTCTGTTTACCGACCACCTGAGCGCTCTGAAGAAGAAACTCGTAAAAGGTAAGCTGACCAAAATCTCTCAGGGTGACGTGAACATCGGTTACAAAATGAGATTTCCAAAATAATTAAATAAGGATTAAAACGAATAATAAAAAGCAAAAAGCTAGTGCTGATTGCAGAATTTACAAAAAATAAAATTATGCTGTTAGAAAAAATAATTTCAATTTCTGGAAAACCAGGACTTTTCAAATTAGTTTCTCAATTAAGAAACGGATTCATCATTGAAGATGTTACCAACAAGAAAAAAGTAAGCATTGGAAACTCAAGCCAGGTAAGTTTATTGGACAATATCGCCATGTTTACATTTGAGAAAGAAGTTCCTTTGTTTGAAGTATTTGAAAATATTGCTAAAAACAACGATTATAAGGAAACGATTTCTCACAAATCTTCTGATGCGGAATTGAAAGATTTCATGTTGGCATCTCTTCCCAACTATGATACAGAAAGAGTATATTCTTCTGATATCAAGAAATTGGCTCAATGGTACAATATTCTTCAAAAGGCAGGATATATCACTCCTGAAAGCTTTGTAAAGGCAGAGCCTGAAACTTTAGAAGGTGAAGCTGCTGAAGAAGTAAGCATTGAAAAAGATGCTAAAAAAGCGGCTCCAAAAGCAGAAAAGCCTGCTGCTCCAAAAGTAAAAGCTACTTCAGCTGCAAAATCAGCTCCGAAAAGTACACACAGAAAACAAGGATAATTCATTTTTGAATTAAAAATACAAAACCTTGTCTGGAATTTCCGGACAAGGTTTTTTGTTTTTTTCAAGACAAAAAATAATTGATGCTAATATTCCAAACCTAGCAGGTTTTGAGAACCTGTTAGGTTTACATATTGAATCTATCCGGATTCTGCACTTCGCAACTTTTACTTCCAACGTTTGTAATGATGTCCGAATATCCCTTACATTTGTATAAGATTGAATTTCCCATTATTTATGAATACGAAACAAGAGAAACTGGAGGCCTTCGGAAGATTACTGGATATTATGGATGATTTGCGTGAAAAATGTCCATGGGATCAGAAACAGACATTCCAATCACTTCGCCATCTTACCCTTGAAGAAACCTACGAACTTTCAGATGCTATTTTACAGGAAGATTTACAGGAAATAAAAAAAGAATTGGGTGATGTTTTGCTTCATTTGGTTTTTTATGCTAAAATCGGTTCTGAAAAAGGAAGTTTTGACATTGCAGATGTTATTAATTCCCTTAATGAAAAGCTGATTTTCCGTCATCCTCATATCTATGGAGATACTGAAGTGAAAGATGAGGAAGAAGTGAAACAGAACTGGGAAAAATTAAAATTGAAAGAAGGAAACAAATCTATTTTAGGTGGAGTTCCGAAAAGTCTGCCAAGTTTGGTAAAAGCCTACAGGATTCAGGATAAGGTAAAAGGAATCGGTTTTGAATTTCATGATGCAGAAGATGCCTGGAAAAAGGTAGATGAAGAAATTCAGGAGTTCCATGCTGAAAGGGATTTGGATAAAAAAGAACAAGAGTTGGGGGATGTTTTCTTCTCACTTATCAATTATGCAAGAATTTCAGGAATCAATCCCGATTCTGCATTGGAAAGAACCAATCTGAAGTTTATTTCAAGATTTCAAAAGATGGAAGACCTTGCCGGGGAACAGGATTTAAAACTGGCAGATATGTCTCTGGAAGAAATGGATGTTCTTTGGGAAAAGGCAAAAAAACTTTCATAGTTGCCGATTGGAACAATTAATGCTTCTTATATTCAGTTAAAAAAATAAAATATAAATATGTTACGCTTTCTTATTTTACCCGCCTTGCTTTTGTTTAGCTGCAATCCAAAAGCCCAGAATTCTCCTGCTAAGGAAGACGAATTGAAAGTACAGTTTTCCTTACCCAAGAAGTTGAAGGAAGTTTCCGGAATTACTTTGTCAAAGGACAAGAAAACAATCTGGGCGATAGAAGACAGAGGAAATAAAAATGCAATATACGGGCTAAGTGATAAAGGCGATATGCTGGCAAAAATACCGGTAGAAAATGCTGAAAATACAGACTGGGAAGATATCATATCTGATCCCCAGGGAAATATTTATATAGGAGATTTTGGGAATAATGACAATAACCGACAGGATCTGGCCATCTTAAAAACAGATTTGAAAGATACCAAACAAATTGCGGCCAAGGTTGTTCAGACTACAAAATTCCATTATCAGGGACAGACGGAGTTTCCTCCCAAAAAATCAAATCTTTTGTACGATTGTGAAGGTTTTGTGGAAATGGACGGAAATTTTTACTTATTCACCAAAAACAGAAGCAAAGGTTTTGATGGAACTTTCCTTGTATTTCAGGTACCCAATAAAGAAGGTGATTTTGAAGCGAAGTTAATAGGAACATTAAAACTTGATGGAGGGTATAATGATGCAGCTATTACATCGGCCACCATCAACAGTACGAAAGATAAAATTGTATTGCTGACGCATAAAAATGTACATGTTCTTACCGGATTTACTGCTAACGATTTTAATTCTGCTAAAATTCAGAAAATTCCTTTGAACCATAATTCCCAGAAAGAAGCTGTTGTTTTCTTTAATGATAAAACAGTAATGATTGCAGATGAGAAAGGGAAGGATGAAGGAGGAAATGTATACAGTTTTTCATTAAACTAAATTTTATATTCTTTACCTTTACAGGCGATTAAATAACTATGAAAAAAATATTTTATATCTTTTTGGTATTAAGTTTTTCCTCTTGTAGCAGTACTAATGATGAATCTATAACTGTAAATGAAAATCAAACTGAAGATTTACAACCTGATAAAGGATATATTTTCGAGATGGATCAGCGCACAACACTACGCAGTCCGGAAAAATACTATCAGTTTTTCTATGAAAACGGACGTTTACAGAAAATGCTTGGAAGGAACTATTTTGTAACAGCAAATTTCCAGTTTTTTGATCCTGATGTAATTACCCAGTTAACTTATACAAACAATAAGGTACAGGTAGATTATCTTGAATCAGAAACGACTTCCGGGTATAGAACAACGTCTTATCTTATGGAAAATAACAGACCTGTTAAGGCTGAACAGTATTATAAGAATGGAACTATTGCCGAACTGGAAATGTCAAGGACTTATACCTATGGATCCAATACAATAAGTGTATATACTAAACGTGGTTATCAGGAACTTTTTACAACGTATTATTTCGATGGAAATAGTAATCTTTCTAAAAGTGAAACATTAGAAAAGGCGGGAGGTAAGAATAAGCAGCTTACAACTACTGTGTATTCAGATTTTGACAATGCTAAAAATCCATTTAGGAAATTGTTTCTGATTAATGATGATTTTTATGAAAAGAGTTTATCAAAAAATAATTTCAGGGCTAAAGAATCAGTGATTGAATATGCTGAATACCCTAATACAGGAATACCTCCGCAGCCAGGAATATCCAAATCAAAATGGACTTATAATTATGATCAGAGTGGCCAGGTATTATTATACTTTCCATTTCCATAAAAGATAAAATAAAACCCCACAAGAGAAATTATGTGGGGTTTTTAAATATATGAAATGTTAATGAAGTGATTGACGTTTGTAGTGCTTAGGGAGTAAGGTAAGAGATATGAATATTTCCGCTGGATAATCTGAAGTTCTGAGTATAACGGCAGCGTATTCTGAATGTTTCTCCTGCATTGAAAAAGTTAATGGAGGAAAGATTATGATTCAATCCCGTTGTACGCTCTCCATGGCCCGTAGATATGCCTGCTAACGTTGTGAGTGCAGGAGAAACTTTTTGTATGTATGAGTTAGCTGTTCCTGCAGTTTGTCCTGATGGGTTTAAATTAAGATCATAAGTAGCATAAGGAACAATATTGTAAAATCCAGGTTTTACTACTGTGAAAAGCCCTGTTGTAGAATTATAAGTTAAATAAGCCGTATCGATCTTATTACTCACATTAAAAACATAGGTCTGTGAATAACTTTCATGGGTATTGACTGGTGTAGAATGCGTACCTGTATAACTTCCACTGGCTGGGCTGATGTCTGTTTTGTTTCCAACATAAACCACCTTTAGAAAGTTTTCTGACTCAATTGTTTTCCAAACAGGTGCATTACCTGCTCCATTTGACATTAAAACTTCACCTTTGTTTCCGGAATTTCCCTTTGTTCTGTCATCTCCACCCACATTAAGATCTTTAACCACCTGCAGTGAACCGTTGACATGCAATGTATGTTGGGGAGTCGGTGTCTTAATCCCTATCTGTGCATTTAACTGAATGAACATGACAAATAAAGCCATATACAATAGTTTTTTTTTCATCATTTGTTGATTTTTTGTTGCCACAAATATAAAATGTTTTTAAAATGTCTATTTTTTAAGGAATTGATAATCATATTGAACTATGTCTGGTTTTGACTTATATAGCTGAAAATATGGCCTTTAATTAAAGGCCATATTTATTTTATCAGTAAAAAATGTGAGTTGAAAATTTGAATTATTAAATTTTATTAAAATTGAAATTTTTTCAAATTTTTTATTTTAAATAGTTTAATATGTTGTTAAACAGTGTTTTATGTTGAGTGTTGGATTGCACTACCTGTTCGAAAATGAGAATTGTTTTTTTTTAATTTATCAGATTAAAATTTCATTCCCACTCCGGCAGAAATTCTTCCACCATCTGAGCCATAGAAATAATTCAACCTTGCAGACATCATTTCCACAATACTCAGCCATACTCCGGCACCGGCAGACTGATGCCATTTTCTAGAGTTTTCATTGTCATTCCATACACGGCCGATATCATATCCGATAAGAATTCCCATGTTTGCAGGAACAATATTATTTCTTACCCGTCCAAAATCCCATCGGATTTCTGAGTTATTGGTAAAATAGGATCTTCCTGAGAATCTTTCATTTCTGAAGGCTCTCATTCCATTATTACCTCCGATAGCTGCAGCCTGATAAAATTCAAAATTATTATTATTAATCCACATCACATTGCTGGAATTAGCGAACACAAATGTTCCCTTTTTATCAATCCTGTGGTCAATGGCAAGCTTTCCTTTTACGGTTACGAAATTCTTATTAAAATCAGAAAGTGTTGCTTTCCAGTCTGCATTCAGCATAAATTCCAGTCCAAGAGTAGGGAAGGCTGCATTATCTGCATTTTTATAGCCAAAGGTATAATTGGCTCCCACAAACTGCTGGCTGTTAAATACACCAGGTCTGACATCCGGTGACTGATTGATGAAACGGTCAGCTTTTCTCTGTACTTTATTATCTTCAAAAGTCAGTTGAAACTGATGGCTGAGGTTCATCCAGCTCTTTTGAGAAATAGAGGGAGCGAAGTTAAACTTAGATATTCTGGCTCTGTTGTATTCTCGTTCTGTATCCTCCTTATCATACTCGCTTTCATTGGAAAGTCCAAAGAAGTTTTGAGAGAACCTCGGAGTTGTATAAAATGCATCAAGATTGATATCCCAACCTGAGATTGCCTTTTTAAATACCCCTTTGTAAGTCAGGCTAAATCCTGCAGTTGCTGTATAAAAATTAGCTTTTAAACTGTGTCTTTGAGTAAATGGATCACGGATAAAATTATTCACCGTATAATTAGCTAAAACTCCTACAATGACACCATCATCCGGGTTGTAATCCAGGTTTGGATATCCTGCAACGGAATTATATTTGGGGTGCTTATAATTATAGCTGTTGATGTCATAATCATCCGTAATGTTTTTGGTTGCATTTCCGGAATTGTAAGTGTTTTTCTGAGATTTGAAATCATAGATTTTCACTTTTCTTCCATCCGCAACGTTATAGGTATCATGGTTATATCCGCCAATCAGTCTGATATTCATTTTAGGACTTCCGCTTCCTGTTACTACATAAGTATCATCATCTTCAAGTCCGTAGATCCATAATTCTTTTGTTTTCGAATCATGATACGTCTTTTCAAAAACAAGTTCATTCTGGTCTTTATTTTTACCAAGCTTGTATTGCTGTACCATCACAGAATGTCCGTTTTTGGTGATGACAAACTTATCAGGGTTTACCGTTCCTGCCAAAGGAACTTTTTTCAGCAATACATCATAGTATTGAGCTGCATAGCTTTGTAGCTTTGTTTTTCTTATTTTCAGTTTTCTCTGGATTTCAGCAATGGTGTCATCCTGCACTTCTTTCGGGAGGTTATGGAAAGCATCATCGATATCCGCATCCGTAAGATGTTCCTGAATATATTTTGCCTGGGTTTCCCACTCATTCTGATCTGAACCTTTTAAGAATACAAGATCCATCGGATAAGGTTCCATAGCAAGCCACTTTACACTGCTGATGTCTTCTGTAAAGGTTTTCATATGACGGATAGCAGGAACATTCATAATGATTTTAAAGGCTGCTCCATCATATTTACTGAATGCCTGATCTCTGTCTTTTGGAATGGGTTTATAAATCACTTTATCACCCTCTTCATATTGCGCCCATTTCCATTGGTCTGAATGTCTGTCCCAGTCTCCGATAAGCATATCAAATAACCTTGCTCTGATATAAGATTCTCTGTCAACAGAATATTTATTACTCTTGCTGAGGTTTTTTAATACATCATCGGTAGAAACAATATCTTTTGCATTATCAAGATAAGCCAATGTTTTAGGATCTGAAGAAAAACGTTCTTCAATCATATACATTTCATCCCCGTAATTTTCGTTATATCTATCCAAAGCGCGTTGTTTAGGAATGTAGTACAGTTTTGGATTACTGTGGAAAATGCCCAGTTTTTCAGACATATTCCCAATGGTAAACGGTGTAAATGGATGATTGGTGGTATAAAAGTCAAGTAAGAATTTTTCAGGATACGTATCTGCAAGTTCTTCTCCCAGTGTACTTTTCTGGAAAGCCATATTATTTAAGAAACGGATCGCACTTTTTTTCACGCCGCGCATCACGAATTCCTGTCCGTCTGCAGACTTCAATCGCAAACTGTTGGACTGGTTTCCTCCACCTTCTCTAAAAGGAATGTATCCTCCGTTCAATTCTGAAAGATTAGCCGTCGGAGCTTCAATGGGAATTCCGTAATATCTTCTGTAATGATCCCCCCAAAGCCAACGGTAAAACTTTCTTTTTTCGGTAAGCGGTACCGGGTAAATAGTTGAAGAGAATGTTGCAGGAAAAGAATTTGGGAAATTATTGACAAACACATCCGGTTTGGAAATCACGGAAATATGAGTCAATTTTTGAAGCTGAGCATCTTTAGTAGAAAAATACTCCACATCTGTGCTTTCATCTTTTCTGAAATTTAAAACCGCAAAGCCACTGCCCCCGTAGGAAAAGTCTGTTTTTTCTACAATGGTAGAAGGATCTGTTTTAGAACCTGCTCCACTAATGATCTGTCTTAAATTTCCATCTTCGTGATATTGCAGATTATGGTCATGACCGGATACGAAAATAATGTTTTCCTTATCCTGAACAATACTTTTCAATCGGTTGGCCAGATCTGCATAATGTTGATTATTAATGTCTTCAGGACTTGCGCCTGAGGAACTCCTTAATATATTGATGACACTTGCCACTACAGGAACAGGAACTTTACTCTTTAAAGGAAAGAGATGAGATTTTGCAGAGTTAAATCCTGCATGTGTTCCGCTGCTGATAATGGGATGGTGTAGGGCAACAATGATTTTTTTCCCCTGATTTTTAATGATCAGATCTTTAAACTCTGTGAAAAAATCTTCACGGGTTTTGATATTACAGTTTTTGTTGATTCCAGGATAATTGTCCCAGTTGGCGATCACCCATTCCGAATCAATAGCAATAAGTTTGATATCTTTAGAAATGTTGATGTCATCAATAGGACAGCCATTTTTAGGAAGGAATGCTTTTTTATCATCAAGATATTTTTTAACCAGCCCTTCCTGGGTATTCAATCCTTCCAATCCACTGTACCAGTCATGATTTCCCGGAATCACAAGGGTTTTCCCTTTAAAATCTTTGGTAATGGAGAGTTGGTTTTCCAGTTTTTGTTTCGCTGTGGCGTAATCTTTATCTGTTTCTTTAGGCATCCCATTGGGGTAGATATTATCGCCCAGAAAGATCAGCATAGAGTTACTGTTGGCAGAATCCAGCTTACTTTTCAGTAAATTAAGTGTTTTTTGTGCCTGAGGTTCATCTGAGTTTCCTGCATCTCCAATCAGAAAGAGTTTAAAATCATTTTCAGATTTTATTTCGGAATCTTTTACTTCAAATAAGTTTTTGCCCTTTTGCACGTTATAGGTAGCACAGGAATAAAGGGCTCCTGCGGACATTACCGTTCGAAGAACAATAGAAGTATTTTTTAGATGAGTTTTAAAGGATAAATTCATAAATTTACATTAACAAAATTTCAGGGATGAGCATTTTACAAAAAGCTAAAAATTATGTTGAAATCTTATTCAAAGATAAGTTATCTTCAGTATATTTTTATCATAATTTTATCCATACTGCCTATACAGTTAATAAGGCTGAGGAAATCATGAAAAACACTCCTGTTTCTGAAGAGGATCAGGAGAAGGTACTCGTTGCATTATGGTTTCATGATACAGGGTATATAGAATGTGCGCTGAACCACGAGGAAAGAAGTGTAGAGGTCATGAAAGCCTTTTTACACGAGCAAAACTATCCTGAAAACTATATTACAGATGTTGAAAAACTGATTCTAGCTACCAAAATTCATTATGAACCTCAGAACTTACTGGAAAAAATCGTAAAGGATGCCGATTTCAGTCATTTTGCAGGCCATGATTACAGTGATATTTCTGATGCTTTGAGAAAAGAATGGGAACTTACCAATGTAAGATGTTTTTCCAATGAAGAATGGAATGCCGGAAATCTGGACATGCTGAAAAATAAGCATACTTTTTATACGGATTATGCTAAAGAAAACTGGGAACCGCTGAAAAAGAAAAATATTAAAAAAATCGAGAAGAAGCTGGAAAAAGAAGAGGAGAAAAAAGAAAATAAAAAGGAGGTTTCGGAAGGTAAAAAAGAAAAGGAAAAATCAGACAGAAGTGTAGATACCCTATTCAGAGTTACACTGAACAATCATACAAGATTAAGTGATATTGCAGACAGTAAAGCCAATATTCTTTTATCGGTAAATGCCATTATTATTTCAGTTTGTCTTTCTGTATTAGTACCGAAGCTGGATGCTCCTAAAAATTCACATCTGATTCTTCCAAGTTTCATATTATTGTTATCAAGCGTATTGACGATCATATTTGCGATTCTGTCCACAAAACCGAATGTCACAAAATCAACTTTTACGTCTGAGGATATCGCCAACAGAAAAGTAAACCTGCTGTTCTTTGGGAACTTTCAGCAGATGTTGTTTGACGATTATAACAATGCCATGAAAGACCTCATTAAGGATAGGGATTATATCTATGATTCTATGGTGAAAGATCTGTATTACCTGGGGAAAGTTCTTAACAGGAAATACAAGCTTTTATCCATTACCTATAAGATCTTTATGGCAGGAATTATTATTTCCGTTTTATCTTTCGGGGCGGCTTTTCTTAGTCTTTAATTAATAAACATATACAAATGATAGTCCGACAGCGTACGAACTGGCTGAAAATGTTATTTATATGGAGAGGCTCCGTATTGAAGAAAATTGTTATTCAGCTTACCATTATCACGCTGTTTTCATTGGCTATCTATTTTTTCAAAGGAAAAATTTTTGATTATAAAGTACATCTCAATCCTACTATTTTTACATTAATAGGACTTGCTCTTGCCATTTTTATGGGATTCTGTAATTCTGCAAGCTATGACCGTTTCTGGGAAGTCCGGAAACTCTGGGGATTACTGGTCATTGAAACCAGATCCCTTACAAGACAGATCCTATCGCTGGTAAACGATTCTTCGCCTGAAGCTAAAGAGGAAAAAGAGAAAATCATCAAGCTGATCTCTGCATTTGCATGGTCACTGAACTTTCAGCTGAGAGATAAATCTGGTACAGAACATCTTGAGAGACTGCTTTCGCCCGAACAACTGGAACTGGTGAAGAATAAAAAATTCATTCCCAATATTATTTTAGGCTTTATTGCAGATTGGCTTAGCGAACAGAATAAAAAAGGAAATATTGATACCATTGTCATGACTTCCATGGATCATCAGCTGAACCAGTTTTCTAATATTTCCGGCGGATGTGAGAGGATTTACAATACACCATTACCTTTTGCTTACAGTGTTTTGCTGCATCGTACCGTTTATCTATATTGTTTCTGGCTTCCTTTTGGGCTGGTAGATACTTTGGGATGGATGATGCCTTTAATCGTTTTATTGATCAGCTACACCTTTATTGCTCTTGATGCTATTATTCAGGAGATTGGAGAACCTTTTGGTGAAGAGGAAAATGATCTTGCTTTAAACAGCATCTGCCGTACGATTGAGTTTTCTATTTTTGAGCAGGCAGGAATTCCTCAAGGGGAATTGAAGAAGCCGGATACTTATTTTGTGGATTAAATAAGCATTATTTTTATTCCTGCGGAAGTGTAAATGATACTCTCAATGCCAGCAATCCTGTAATTCCCTGAAGGTCTTCTACTCTTAAAAATTCTATATCATTTTGTAAAACTCCTTTTTTCTGCAGTTTGGAAATGTAGTCAAGGTATTCTTTCTGGTTTTCCATGCCGAAATAAACGATGGTGATCTTTCCGGGAGCAGTGATGCGTTCTGAAGAATCTTTCACATGGGCTTTGTCCAGACGTTTTTTGATAATCTCATAATAGGAGTTGTAAGCTCCATCTACATCAAAGCGTTTTTCATCCATTCTGAAACGGATGTCTATTTTTTCATTATAGACGAAAATCAGTGAAGCAATATCAAGTGGTACCGGAAGATACTTTTTGAACGACTGAAATTCAAGCTCCATTTTACAGATGGTTTTCAGCTGCCAGTATCTCAGTTTGTGAACTACTTTCGAAGTATAGTGCAGCTCAGGAGCGATGGTAGAACCAATATATAGATTATGCTCTACGCCATCAGACTTAAATCTTTCATAATAATGCGGGAAAATTTCCTGTGCTTTTACCTGGCTTTCGTCCAGCATATCTGCCAGTTTTCGGTTGACCAGCGTGATAGAGTCATCAAGGTTTTTCCTGTGGTGATAAAACAGATCCGTAGAAGTAAAGATGTGTGAAAAATAGTCTTTGATTTTTGTTTTTATTTCTCTGGAGGTTCTTACTTCCAGTTTTCCCTGTAAAAAAGGATGAATTTCTTCCCTTAATAATCTCTGAAAACGTTGTTCCGTATCAGCTTTGATCTCATTGTTGATCTCATTCTCAAAAACATCCAGTGCCAGTACAAATTTTTCCGAATCGGAATTGGTGAGTGTCAAAACTTCATTCAGCCATTCAATTTGTTGATTAAGATCCTGCAGCATCAGATTAAAACGTTTTTCAGAAGAAGAACGGATATCTGAAACCCCAAACAAAGGTGTCAGATTTTTGAATGCAATCTGTTTTAAAGTATAAATTTTCTTTCCAAGCGATGCTGTAAAATATTTCTCAGCTTCATTTCTGAACTTCCATACCACACTGTCATGGATGGTTGTATATTCACGCTGGATAATGGCTTCAATCTGGTAATTTTTCTCAAAATAAAATCTGTTCAGAGAGAAGAGAACCATATCAGTGAAAAACTCCAGTTTTTTAAGCTTTAAGCCATTGAAACTTCCGGCAATAGGAGAGGTGAATTCCATGATTGCAAGAAGCTCACCATCTTTCATGATAGGAATTACCATGAAGCTGTTCACATTATTATCCTTTAAAATACTGAAGGAAGGAAGCAGCTTGACATTTTCGTCCAGGTTGTTTACATTGGAGACAACTACAGGTTTTGAATTATGATTTAAATTATTGAAGGTACTCTTACGGGTTTCTTCATCAAATGCATTGATCCAGAAATCCAGGATATGATTCGTAAGAAGACTCTCATAAATCGGGAGTTTATCCAGCTTCTGTTCCTTTTTATTGAAAGTCATCAGTCCGAAGCTCAATTCCGGAACATCAAAGTAAGATTTGAAAATTTCCGTAAGATTTTCGTTGGGATTCATATTTTCCGGATCAATTTCAATCATGCTTGATTTCAGATCGGAAAGGGCGACTTCAGAGGTACAGTCTACCAGTGAAATAATCGTAAATCCTTTTAATATCCACGATTGAGAAGGGAAATACTTTTTCCAGAGTTTAAAATCATCCAGATTTTCCAAAAGCATATCCAGAATATCATCAGATGGAATTTTGGCATCTTCTGTAGGAGTAATTTCCGTAAAGTCAGAATTGACCGTAATTTTATAATGTTTCATGATTCCCTGCTTATTGGGAATATCATAATAAAACGGAAGCGTACTTTTAATATCTTTTTTAAAGTAGCTTTGAAGAATCAGACAACAGCAGAACACATAAAATTCATTATCTGAAATATTTCTGAGTTCTATTTCAAAGTCTTTTCCGGCATCTTTCAGAATATCCTTAAACCTTTCGGTATAGTTGAAGGTGATATTGGAAAGCGGAATGCTTGCCGCCTTTATTTCGTTCTTGGTAAGGCCTGTTGGGAAAAGATCCGCAAGAAGCAGTCTGATCAGGTCTTCGTATTTTTCAAGAAGGGCAGTATCCTGGAAGCCTTCTCTGAGCTCTTTAAAGTTTCTTGTGCTTTCAATCAAAGACTCTGCGTAGTTCACTCTGTATTCCAGTCTGTCATTATAGCGGATATGTTCCAGAACATCCAAATATTTTTTGAATGATATATAAACCTGAAAGGGAGAGTCTTTTTTATAGAGATTAGCCAAGAGCTGAAAAATTTAGAGTAAAGTTATGAAAAAATCACTATTTATAAATTTGTTATTAATTGTTGAAAATAGCCTTTTCTATCACTTTATTTTTGTTTTATAGTGAAATTATTAACAAGAATATTAAATTTAGTGAATCTCTGTTTCTTTTTATAAAAATATCTGAGCTTTTTTATATGGTAATACATTTTTAATAAAATAAAAGCTTCCATTGACTATAGAAAAGCTTTATAGTTAAAATGTTGACAATGGCGAAAAAGAAGGGAAAATCGTCTAAATGTTACTAACCGAAATATATTTTATTACGTATTACTCATTCTTTATTCTACTTTTATGAATATAACCTTTTTTGCCATCTTTTGTTTCCACAAGCCACCAATCTCCACTGTCATCTAAAACTTTTACCTGTTCACCAGATTTTATTTTTTGTAAAACTTCTGAAGTGGTATTTTTATCTTTTCTTAAATTGGTATACCCGTCAGGGTCATTAATTATTTTATTGTCGTCCGGACCATTGAATATTTCTAAGTTTTCACAAAAGACTTTTAATCTTTCATTACCATAATAACTGTTGTGTTCTAACTTTTTAATAAAGCCTTTGTTTTTATTGATAAAACTCTGAACATCTCCAATATCACCTACATTTAATGACTTTTCACATAAAAAAGCAATACTTTTATCACATTCTGCATAGTCGAGTTGATTTTTATACATCATATTGAGAATTTCTCCCAATGAATCATATCCGTTTCCTTCCTTTGCTTCAGAAAGTATCTCTTTTGTTTTGCCTTTATAAACAATCTGTTCAATGTCATTCACTATACCGCTTCTAAGCACAAATTGTTGATTTTTATTTTTTCTTCCGAAGATTAATTCATGAAAAGATGTTGTGTTTGAAAAATCGAAATCTTTGAAAGCAAAACTTACAAGATCTTTATCTTCATTATATCCATAATATAAAACCAGATCTTTTGTAAGATAAGGATCTCTCATTTTCAGGATTTTTAACGCCGTTTTATCTTTATAAATAATAAATTTATTATACTGATATAAAATATCTGGCGTGATAGAATATTTAGCATCAGAATCGCTATCCTGTACTAATATATATGCTTTACTTTTTATAGCAACTTCCGGAAAATCTGATATTCTCAGGGAGACAATCCTATTGGTATATTCATCAATATTTACCCCGTAAACTTCTGATATTCTTTTGGAAAACAATTCAGAATCAGGAAATTTATAATTGAAGTTTTCTAAAGATTTAGCTCCGTAATTGATAATATCTGGTGAAAGATTATCATAATTGAACTTAGTGTTATCACCTTCTTCAATCAGGTTATAGGGAGCTTTATTTTGTGAATTCATTTGTTTGTTCGTTTTATTTTGTCCACATGATAATGTGAATATTAATAATACTATTTGTGGCAGATTCTTATTCATTACTAATTTATTTTAAATTCCTGTCCATTTTGTAGTTCCATATGCTGGGTTATCCCATTGTGATTCTTTTACTTGACGCGGCTCAACAATAAAATGTACAGGTCTATTATCTCCTAAACTTAAATCAGGTATTTCTTTAACAAAGTTTTTAACAGGTGTTGTGTCTTTTCCAGAATTGAATGTGAAACAACCTACTGAAAAGCGTGGGCAATAATGATGCAGTGCAACCCCTCCTCTTGCCCCATCAGGTCCATTTATTCCATTTTCATCACCTGCAGATTTTGATTCAGAATCAATTACATAAACTAAATATTTTTGACTATCTAAACCTGGGACTAGGAAGTATTCACCAGGGGGAATTTCATTATATTTTCCAAATCTTTTATCAGAATGTTTAAAGGTTTCATTAGAAGATTTGGAATAAGTTTGATGTGTATCTCTACTTAAGTATGTTGTATAGTCAGGGTTAGGTAGTTTATTTTCTCCTTTAAGTTTTTTGAATGTTGCCAACGTAATATCTTTGTAGACTGTTGTCTGGTACATGATCCAATATATATTTTGCGCTGGATCTTTTTCACTTCTCTTATCGGTTCCAGACACTAAAATTACTGTCCCTTTTTCAGTGGAAGTTGATTTGTTCTTTCCTAATGTACATTCATTTACTTTTAAATGAGACACACTTTTTTTAAAGAAATCAGTTGCTACATCCAGATTTTTTAAGCCTACATTTATTTTTTTTCTAACAGGTCTTACATTTTTTACATCATTAACCATTAATGTAGAATTACTCAGCCCTTTACCTTTCCAGTCTGCCAATGCACTGAGAACAGCATATTTTGGCTCTGTGGGCATGTCATAGTAAGTAATAAAATCAAATAGATCTACATCTTTTATAGTTTTTTGTTTTCTGTTTTCTTCAAATTCAAATTTATCAAAATGCTTTATCCTTTTTTCCGAAGATATTAATTCGCTGTAGATTTTTGCGGGAACATATTCTTTAATCAAACCCATTGCAGATTTGTAATTACCTTTGCCCGTTAATTGAATCAAGCCTTTTCCCCGGAAGTTAAAGCCATCTCCGCTGGCTTCATTTCCATTGCCGTTACCAAACCCGTTTTCAGCCGCATATAAAAAACTGAATAACTTTTTTTGATCGGGTCTTTCATTACAGAATTCTTCAATCTGTCCTCTTTTATCCAATAGTTTACCGCGATCCCCAAAAGTACCACTGCGAATATTTCTTGGAATATATTTTACATTTCCTTCTGCCATTTCTTTTTCTCTAAAATGGGTTTCTGCTGCAATTTGAGCTAGAAAATGAGCTTTTTTTGCACATGTATTTATTCCAAAATCTAATTTATATTTATTAATCCAATTGACACAATCCATTCTGAAAGTTTTGTCACTTTCCCCAAATATTTCTTTTATCTCATCCCAAGTGAAATCTTTTTCACACCTCGGGCATTTCCCTTCAGAACCTTGCTGATTAGGATCCTGTCCCACATTGCTGGCGGTCTCGGGGTTTTCCGGTGGAGGATTGATGCCATTTCCTTTTACCGCAATGATCTGATTCAGAACCTGAACTGTTTGTGGGCTGAAGGTGGAAATATTATTATGTTTAACTACCAAATAGTATTCATGTTCTCCTCCATCTATCATAAAAGATATTCCACTTCCCTGAGCTTTTTTCATCATCAATTCAGTAAGGACTATATTTTCATCATTTACTCCATTAGCATTAACTGCAATTTCTTTTTCATAAAGTAGTGTATTTTCGTCTTTGTTGTGTCCGGTGTCTGCTGTTGTGTCTCGTTCCCAAACCTGTAAAATCAGCTTTTCTTTAAACATATTCTGCGTTTTTATTTCCGCAACTATGGTCTGACCATATTTAGGTTTTATTGTAATCTTTTTTTTATTGCTGTCAAGGAGCGTTAATGATATAATTTTAGGTGCTCCTTTCGTGGGTCTTATGTAAATAATGGTATTGCCTTTTTTTTCAGGAGAATTCAGATACCCCTCTACAAAGAATTCCTGTCCAAGAGCTTTTTCTTCAAAAGTAAATGTCCCCGTTGCCCCTTTCTTTTTAATATTGGTAGAAGTATAACTTCCATTATTTCTTTTTCTGAAGAGTTCCCAAGTGACATTATTCCCATTTCTTTGGCTGGCAGGAGTTTCCTTATACCATTCTGTAACTGAATAGGATGCCGAAGCACCAATTTGTGGATTTGTGGGACCTGTTATTTTTGCTACACCTTTTTTTGACATTGCCTTATAATTTTAATGTGCATAACTATTTTCATTATCAATCTCTTCTTTCAGCTCATCAATGTTCACTATGGGATTATAAATATTCTGTTCCTGAGAATCAGCATTGGCAATCTGTGTTTTGCTGATTCCGTTTTGTTGCCCATGCTTCAGGACCGTAATTTTTCCGCCGGTAGTGCACATCAATTCAGAAATTTCTGTTAGACAACTTTTCCCCATTACCTTCACTTTTTCATAGGTTTTCTGCCATTTTCCTGCGGGAGCATAGGTACAAGGTAGATATCCTCCAGAACTCGGCTTTAGTTTACATTGACCGAAAGGTTGCACAGATGGATCAAATTGTAAATCATCTTCTGTTACAGCCAAATAATCATCTTGACCTTCTGCATTATTCCAGTAATGTTTTTGATGACTTGTCACTTTAAATCTTGGAAATTTGAACCCCTGATTACATTGGCATATACCTTTTTGAATAACGAAATATTTTCCATCATGTTCGTTGGAGTCCTTATTTTCCTCTTCAGTCTTCTTAGTCTCTTTTTGATTTTTTGAAGAAGTATTGCCTAACTCTCCCGCAGATGAATCTTCGTTTGAACTTTCATTATTATCAGGATGAGTTTTAGTATTGCTTTTCTGCATATCAGAATTTTTATCTTCGTTCGGTCTGATGCTTTTATCATTAGCTAAAAACTCTTGGTCTTCAGGAATACAAATTTGTTTCCCTGCCTTTAACTCTCCATGTATAATATCATTTTGGGGGCATGAAAGATTATGAAAAGTTTTTAAGTAGTTCTCATCTTTTATATTGAACTTTTGGACAATATCGGCAAAAGTATCATTGTTCTTTGTGATATAAATTTTCATTTTTGTGTTTTTAGATTTAAGTGGTGTTTATAAAATAGTTCATTCCTATGACAAATACATATTGTGGCACTTGCTTCCGCTAATTGTTTAGTAAATTTATTTGTGAAATAATGTATTTCTATGCTGGCGTTTATACTATCTTCCTGTTTTTCGTTTTCAAAACGAGATCCTTTTATTAATTCCTGAAGACTGCAATTCTCTGCAATTATTCCTTTAATAACTGTTTCAACATATTCTATATTTTCATGGAAATATTCGGCATTAAAATCAAATTTCAAGGGAAAAGAATTGGGGTATATTTTGAAACGTTCTACCCAGCTTGATTTTCTGCTAAACCAATTTATATCAGGAAATAATACTTTATTTAATAAGGTAGAGCTTATCTTTTTTAGAAAATATTTTTCATTTGAGATATTTTCATAGAATAAATCAATATAGGCTTTTGAAGGCGCACCTGTAAAAAAATCTCTGATAGCTGTTTGATTATCTTTAAATTTTTGTACTAAAGTTTTATGATTGGCAAATGAAGAAATTTTTCCATCAGGTGATATAATAAATGGAATGGGAGAGACTGTTTCCATACAAGCTAGCGCAAGGGAACTTACTTTGTCATCTGGTGTGCAGTTGTTTTTTTTGAAATTTTTTTGTCTCTTTTTTGCAATAATCTGGGTTGCCTTCTGATCTATTTCAATATTAACTTTATAATTAAATGTTAATTCATTTTTATTGAATTGCTGTATATTTTCTGTGATATTATATTCATCAGCGTGAAGCGAAGCTAAATCCTGGGCTGAAGGAAGTCTTTTTTGTAATAGGTCTTCATATTCTTCTTTAGAAACATAGGCTATAGGTATCAAAATAAAATCGACTCCCCTCAGGCTTTCAAACCACAACTTATCCATCTTCCCGCAGTTTTGATTATGAAACTCTTTTAGGTCGTGTTTGTTCATATTCATACGAAATGCAATAGAGTTGAGGCTATCATCTGGCTTCACTTTATATTTGATAAAATCTTTTTTCATCATCAATTTTTTTCAAATAATGTAAATCTATAAAATTTCAAAAAGATAAACTGTAGTAATTCTACGATAAGTGATAAATAAATTTTAAAGTAATTATATCAACAAAAAAACCTCCCATTAAATGGAAGGTTTTAATATCATTTATAATAAGGTCGTTTTACAACCCGAAAATTCTTGCAAACATATCCGGGAAAACTCCTAGGATGATAATCAGGGCAATAACCACTACTGCAATAATGTTGTAAGTAAGGGTTACTTTTTCTGATGATTTGAATGTTGATTCTTTAAAGAAGAACATCGCAATGATCAGTCTTAGATAGTAGGCAATGGATAGGGCAGAACCTAACACAGCTACCAGTACTAAGAATGCAGCACCGTTCATCGCCTGGGAGAATAAAGCAAATTTCCCCATGAAACCAGCTGTTAACGGAACTCCTGCCATTGAAAGCATTGAGATCGTTGCTGCTGTTGCTAATAAAGGTTCTGTTTTTGCCAATCCTTTGAAAGCTCCGAAAGACGTTTCTCTCTTTAATTTCTCTACCCAGATCAGACACATGAAAACTCCTACTGTAGATAAAGAGTAAGCAAACAGATAGAAGGCAAGGTTATAAGTAGAAAGACTTGTCATTCCGAAGAATACCAATCCGATATATCCTGCGTGAGATACTGAAGAGTATGCCAGCATTCTTTTTGCATTCGTCTGAGCAAGACCCATAACGTTTGCCAAAAGTAATGTAATGATTAAGAATACCCCTAAAACATTAATCCATTCGTGAGTAACCCCAGCGAAACCAAGCGTCATCAATCTGAACAGGGCAAAGAATCCTGAGATTTTTACCACACTCGCCATGAAAGCTGTGATTAATGAAGGAGAACCTGCATATACATCAGGGCTCCACATATGGAAAGGTGCTAAAGCTACCTTGAATGCCAATGCGCAAAGAATTAGTAATACTCCTAAGATGAACATTACATTTCCAGCATTTGCTACTCCAAAGTCGTGGATTTTGTACAGATCAAAACTTCCTGCACTTCCATAGATAAACGCAATCCCGAACAGTAAGAAACCTGTTGCGAATGCACCCATAAGGAAATATTTAATAGAAGCTTCGTTGGATCTTAAATCCGTTTTGTTAGCTCCAGCCATTACATATAATGGAATAGAAAGGATCTCAACTCCTAAGAACATCGTCACCAGGTTCTGGTATCCGAAAAGGATGATCCCTCCACATAATGCGAATAGCATCAATGCATATAATTCTGACTGGTGGCTTCTGTGGTTGCTGAAAGCAAAACCGCCCAGGAAGAATAACAATAATGTTGTTACGATTGATATTTTAGTGAATAATGCGGTATTGTCACTGTACTCATACATATGCTTGTAATGGTCGAAAAACGAACATTCCGGCATAAAACTTACGTACAATGCGATGATTAATCCCAAAATCCCAATGTATCTTGCGAATTTTCCTTGTTCAAAAACTCCTGAAAATAACGCAATAACTGCCGTTAGGAAAACAATAATTAAAACACTCATTTCTTAAAATATCAAATTAACTTACCATTGATTGGTAGATAAACTTCACCGAACTACTCACCATGTCGATTACCGGTTGTGGGAAAATACCTAGTAAAATCACAAAAACCGCTAAACTTGCCAATACAGAAAATTCTACGCCTGATAAATCTTTTGCTGTACTTAAAACGGCTTCATCGCCTTCTCCAAACATTGCTTTTCCGTAGAATCTTAATAAATACACCGCACAAAGAATTACCGTAAGACCAGCAATTACTGCTGCTGTTCCGTTAAAATCATAAACCGATTTCAACAAAATAAATTCCCCGATGAATCCATTGGTTAATGGAACTCCCATTGAACCTAATATAATGATCAGGAACAATACAGCAAACTTAGGTGCTACTTTAGCTAAACCTCCCATTTGTCTGATGTCTCTTGATTTAAATCTCTTGTATAAAATATCACAACAGTAGAATAAACCTACTACGTTGATACCGTGAGCAAATGTCTGTACCAAAGCTCCTTCAGCTCCTTCTACATTGAAAGTTCCTCTTAAAGTAACTACTGCTGAAGCGAAGATCCCTGCTACCATTAATCCTACGTGAGAGAAAGATGAATACGCAATGATTCTCTTCATATCCGTTTGGATGATCGCAATCAATGCACCATGAACAATTCCCACAATAGCAAGAATAATTACGATCTGTCCGGAAATTCCGGCAATCGGAAGCGGAGTGATTGGAAGTAAGTATCGCATTACACCATATACTGCCATCTTCAGCATGATCCCTGATAATAACATAGATCCCTGAGTAGGAGAGTAGGTATACGTGTCAGGCTGCCATGTATGGAAAGGGAATACCGGTAATTTCACTGCAAAAGCAAAGAAAATAAACCAGAATACCACAGTCTGCTGTACTTCATTCAGCTGAGCATTATATAAATCTGTTAAAGCGAATGATGCAGAGTGGTTGTACACATAGATCAATCCGGCTAACATAAATAATGATCCCACGAAAGTATATACGAAGAATTTCGTAGTGAATTCAAACCTTTTATTCTCTTGTCCCCAAAGTCCGGCAATGAACCAAATTGGAATCAAAGTTACTTCCCAGAAAATGTAGAATAACAATCCGTCTAAAGAAGTGAATACCCCTACTAGACCAAACTGCATCAATAGAATCAGTCCGTAGAATGTATTTCTATAGTTTACATTTTCGTTGAAAGATGATAAAATAATGATTGGAGCCAGAATATTGGTCAGTAATAAAAGAAGCATGCTCATTCCATCGATACCGAAGTGAAGAGAGCTCTTCATAAATTGTGACCATGGATAATTGATCTCATGCTGCAATACGCTGTCTACTGTCGGAGTAAAATCAAAATCCGAAAGTACGTAGAACGTAAGGAGCATTTGTACCAATGCAATTCCAAGCGCCAAATATTTGCTGGAATTATTCTTCCAGGCAAAAACTAATCCCGAACCTACTAGAGGTAATAGTAATAATGTTAATAACAAACAAGACATTATTATTGTAATAAAAAGTTAACAATTAATATAATTCCCACCGCTAAAGACATGATAAGGATATATGTCTCTACATTTCCGTTCTGTACACGCTTCATAGCTTTTCCGCTGTCTTCAGCACCATCACCTACAAAGTTTACAAAACGGTCTAAGATACCCTTATCAAACATTTTTCCTCCGCGTCCTAATCCTTCAACAGTTTTTACAATCAATGCGTTGTAAAGTTCGTCAACGTATAATTTCTTAGCAGAAAGCTTTTCCCATCCAGTATAGTTTTCCTCTGCAACAGCCATCTTTTTCTTACTTACATAAGTATTTCTAACGATGAACCATACAGTGAAAAACATCAAGACTGTAGCTGCTAATAAGATCATTTCAGTATTGAAAGGTACTCCTGAAAGAGTAGCTTCCATCTGGCTGTAGCTTTGTTCCGTAAGAACCGGCTTTAACCATTCCATCAGTTTGGCATAATGCCCATGACCGATAAAGTGTGGCAGGTTGATAAAACCTCCGATTACAGAAAGAATAGCCAATACGATCAATGGTAATGTCATATTTGACGGGCTTTCATGTAAGTGGTGTTTCTGTTCTTCAGTACCTCTGAATTCTCCGTGGAATGTCAGGTAGTATAGTCTGAACATATACGTTGCAGTCATTGCCGCTAAAACAAATAAGATTACCCAGTAAACAGGGTTTTTAGCGAAAGCTGCTACTAAAATTTCGTCTTTGGAGATCATCCCTGATAATAAAGGGAAACCTGAGATGGCTAATGTTCCGATAAGGAATGTAGCGTGCGTAAGAGGAATATATTTTTTAAGACCTCCCATGAAACGCATATCCTGTTCGTTGCTCATTGCGTGGATTACAGAACCAGCACCTAAGAATAATAATGCTTTAAAGAATGCATGCGTCATTACGTGGAACATTGCTGTTGTATAGGCTCCAAGACCTAAAGCGATGAACATAAATCCAAGCTGTGAAACTGTAGAATAAGCCAACACTTTTTTGATATCGTTTTGACGTAGTGCATAGAACCCTGCCAAAGCAGCAGTTAAGAACCCGATGAATAAAATTCCTCCCTGTACAGTTGGTGCTAAAGTAAATAAGAAATTGGATCTTACTACCAAATAGATACCTGCTGTTACCATCGTTGCCGCGTGGATCAACGCTGATACAGGAGTTGGTCCCGCCATCGCATCCGGTAACCATGTATATAATGGAACCTGAGCAGATTTACCGGTAGCACCGATGAATAAACTCGCTGTGATAAAGATAATCACTGTTCCGTCTAATTCAAATTTTGAAGCGTTTTCTGCTACAGAAAGATAATCTACAGCATTGGTTTGAGAAGCGATCATGAAGATACCGATCAATAACGCAAGGTCACCAATTCTGTTCATGATGAAAGCTTTTCTTGCTGCTTTACCATATTCTTCGTTGGTATACCAGAATCCGATCAACAGGTAAGAACAAAGACCTACACCTTCCCATCCGATGAATAAGATAAGGTAGTTGCTTCCCATTACTAAAAGTAACATCGAGAAGATGAAAAGATTCAGGTAAGTAAAAAACTTGTAGAATCCTTTATCATGACTCATATATCCGATAGAGTATAAGTGGATCAGTGAACCGATACCCGTAATGATCATAACCATCATTAAAGAAAGCTGATCAATCTGGAATCCAAAATTAATCTGAACTCCATTGACTCTAAACCATTCAAAAGCTTTTACAATAACAGGCTGGCTTTCAGAATTGAAATTCATGAAAAGGCTTACTGCAATACAGAAAGATCCAAAAACTACAGCAGTAGCCAGAGATCCTACCAATATTTTTGGAAGATTTTTCCCGAACAGCCCGTTAATAAGAAACCCTAAAAGTGGTAAAAGTACTATTGCATATACTAGATTCTCCATTCTTATCCTCTTAATTTATTAAATATACTCACATCTACAGAACGGGTGTTTCTATATAGCATCGCAATAATTGCCAGACCTACTGCTACTTCAGCCGCTGCTACCACCATAATGAAGAAAACTAAAAGTTGTCCGTCGCCGTTGCCTTTATACGCTGAAAAAGCTGCCAATAAAAGGTTTACAGAATTCAGCATAAGCTCTACACAGCCCAGAATCACAATAGCATTTTTTCTAAGCAATACTCCCATTACTCCCAGACAGAACAATACTGATGAAAGAATGATGAAGTAGTCCAAAGGGATGCTTTGTATAAATGTATTTACTTCTCCCATAATTTTATAAATCTTTTTTACCGATTAATACCGCGCCTACAATACCTGCCAGAATTAGGATGGAAGCAAGCTCAAACGGTAAAACATATTCATTAAACAAAAGTCTACCCAGATTTTTCGTAAGACCTACCCCTCTGTCTACATTTTCAACAACAATGTGATTGTCTTTTACTCCTCTGAAAACTCCTAATACACCTACCAAAAGAAGACCTGCCGTAAAAACTCCAACAAATTTTAAAGTATTGTTCTTCTTACTTTCGTCTTGTTTATTAAGGTTAAGCATCATTAAGATGTAAAGGAAAAGTACCATGATGGCACCTGCGTAAACAATAATCTGGACGATTGCCAGGAACTGTGCATTGAGAAGAATGTACATTCCGGCAATTGAAAACATCGTAACAATTAATGACAAAATAGCATAAAGAGGATTTCTTGCAAATACAAAGTAAACAGCACTTGCCACTGCTAAAAACGCCACCAAGAAAAATAAAAACTGATCCATTATTTTACCGCATTTTTTTGTTTCTCGGATTGTCTTGTCGTGATATCAATCCTTTCATTTATTTTTTCAACTAATTTATCTTTTCCGTAAATGAAAGAACCTCTGTTTGTTTCCACGTCTACCAATCTGTCAGTAAGATAGATGGCAGATTTAGGACAAGCTTCTTCACACATACCGCAGAAAATACATCTTAGCATATTGATTTCATATACTGAAGCGTATTTCTCTTCTCTGTAAAGACCTTTTTCCTCTTTAGTTCTTTCAGCAGCAGTCATCGTAATGGCTTCTGCAGGACAAGCTACCGCACAAAGTCCGCAAGCTGTACATCTTTCTCTGCCTTCTTCGTCTCTTTTCAAAACGTGCTGACCTCTCCAGATAGTCGTTCTTGGTTTCTGTACTTCCGGATATGAATATACTGCGGGAGCACCCTTTATCACGGTTCTTACAGCATGCTTAAATGTAATCCCCATCCCTGTAAAGATCGCAGGAAGGTAGATTTTTTCAGCAAGGGTCATTTCTTTATTGGAAACAACTTTTGATCTGTTTGTAAGTTTCATTTAATTATAGATATTAGATGTTAGACACCAGATTTTAGACTAATCTTGTCTGTTATCTTAATTTTTAATATTCAATATTCACACACTTAACAAGTTTCAAAAACCTGTTAGGTTTAGATAATTTAATTTCCAAACGCTAAAATTACAGCTCCTGTAATTAATAGGTTTACCAATGCCATAGGGATTAGTGTTTTCCATCCTAAGTGCATTAGCTGGTCATGTCTGAATCTTGGAAGTGTCCATCTGATCCACATGAAGATCAGAATTCCAATTACTGTTTTCGTAAGGAATGCTACGATACTTAAAATCCCTGCAGTGTTTTCACCCCAGTTCTGAGTTACCCATTCAATACCAGGATAGTTATAACCTCCGAAGAAAAGGACAACCATAAAAGCATTAGAGATAAACATGTTCACATATTCTCCGAACATATATAAACCTAACTTCATGGAAGAGTACTCTGTAGAGTATCCTGTTACCAATTCAGATTCACACTCAGGTAAATCGAACGGGTGTCTGTTGGTTTCTGCCAGAGCAGCTACAAAGAAAACAAGGAATGCAATCGGCTGGTAGAAAATGTTCCAGTTCAATCCAGAAACCCAAGGAATAACGCCCCATAATTTTCCGGTTGTCTGACTTTCAGTGATTTCTTTTAAATCCAAACTTCCAGACATCATAATGATAGAAAGAAGTGCTAATCCCATCGCCAATTCATAAGAAATCATCTGAGAAGAAGCACGGATAGCACCTAGTAATGAATATTTGTTGTTCGAAGCCCAACCTCCGATCATAATTCCGTAAACCCCGATGGAAGCCATACCGATGATGAAAAGTACACCAACATCGATGTTTGCTACCTGAAGATCAAAAGAAGTACCTGCAATATTTAAACTTTTACCCCAAGGAATCACAGCTCCTGTAATCAATGAAATAAACATTACCAGCGCTGGTCCTAATACGAAAAGGAATTTTTCTGCATTGGCAGGCGTAAAGTCTTCTTTGAAGAAAAACTTTCCACCGTCAGCAAGAGGCTGCAGCAATCCAAATGGTCCGGCTCTGTTAGGACCAATTCTATCCTGCATGATAGAGGCTACTTTTCTTTCTGCCCAGGTAGAGTAGGCTGCAATCGTCAGCGATAGCAGGAAAAGTGCTAGTACAAGTATAAGTTTAAATGTAAGTAAATCCATTTTTATTTAGATATTAAGATGTCAGATGCTAGATGTCAGATTTAATTTGCTGTCTGAAGTCTGGTATCTGAAATCTGATGTCTTATTAATTATTTTTCGTCTTTTTCACTGATTTCTTTAGCCATCGGATTGTCTAAAACTCTTAGTTCGTCTTTTGGCTTTTCGTAGTGGTTCAATGAAATTACAGAATGTCTGTCGATGTGTCTAGGACCTTCGATATTCCAGTCTGATAAAGATTTTCTTTCGAAACGGCATGTATCGCAGATGAATTCTTCCACTTCTCCCCACTGGTCTTTTCTGGCAGTAACTCTTACAATTTCGTCACCTTTCATCCATACTACAGCTTTTCCTGAACACTTATCACATTTGCAGGAAGCGTTCATTGGTTTTGTAAACCAAACTCTGCTGGCAAAACGGGCTGTTCTGTCTGTTAATGCCCCTACAGGACAAACATCGATAACGTTTCCGATGAAGTCATTGTCTAAAGCTTTATTTAAATACGTTGAAATCTCAGCGTGATCTCCTCTGAAAAGGATACCGTGTTCTCTTGTTTCTGTAAGCTGGTTAGCAGTCAGTACACATCTTGCGCAAAGAATACAACGGTTCATATTTAGTTTGATGTTTGGTCCAAGATCATCAGCTTCGTAAGTATTTCTTTCGAATTCTGTTCTTGTGTTTTCCACACCATGCTCATATCCTAAGTCCTGAAGATGACATTCTCCTGCCTGATCGCAGATAGGGCAGTCCAGCGGGTGGTTTACCAATAGGAATTCGGTAACCGCTTTTCTTCCTTCCTGAGCTTTCTCAGAAGTAAGATTTTTTACTTCCATACCGTCCATTACATTAGTTCTGCAGCTTGCTACTAATTTTGGCATAGGACGTGGGTCTGCTTCAGATCCTTTAGAAACTTCTACGAGACAAGTTCTACATCTCCCTCCACTGGTTTCCAACTTGCTGTAGTAGCACATTGCAGGAGGTACAGATTTACCACCAATTTGTCTTGCAGCTTCCAGAATAGAAGTACCAGGCAAAACTTCGGTAGTCTGTCCGTCTATAGTTATTTTGAATTTTTTAACTTCTTCGCTCATATGATATGCTTTAAGCTTTATGCGTTAAGCAATAGGCTTTGTTATTTATATTTCTTTGTATTAAATGTATATCCAATTCCTCCAAGGACCTGTCCGAAAACAAAATCCTGGCGTGCTTTGTCCGGTTTGTTATTTAATGTAGTTTTAATATCCCACATGTTGATATAACCGGCTTTTCCTTCTAATCTCAGCATCCAGTTTTTCCAGAATACAAGGTTAAGACTGGATCTGATATCGGTTCCCATCCCTGCAACGTGGAAACGGTCACTTCTTTCGTTACCAAAAAGTTTTACATTACTTTTCGGAAACATAAATCCGATTCCGGCTCCATAAGACCATACTAAATCTATATTTTTCTTATGAACAAGATTTTTGTATTTCTCTAGACCTAAGTTTTCATAGTTAAGCCCGTCTGTATGTTCGAAAGTAAGGAACTTCTCATCTGCAAGATTAACCTGCCCGTTCTGAACCATTGCTGCATATTCAGGATCTGAAATATGACCTTTGAAACCTACAGTCTGGTTCTGATCCATTACATATTTCATATGGTCTATCCCTAATACCAATGCTAAATTATCTTTAATAAAGTATCCTATTCTGAAATTATACTGTGTTACAGTAAACCAGCTCGGATCAAAATAGACAATTCCAAATTTTGTAGGTCTGTCCTGTGCTTTTACATTATTCAGTTGAAAATCGTATCCGTTTCCGGTAAAGTGGATGTCAGAATTGCTGTAAGCTGCTCTGTTCCAACCATAAAATACGAAAACCTGACCTTTTTTGCTCAATGGTAAAGGTTTTTCCTTTCTCTCAGCTTTAATCTGCTCTTTCTCACTCACTAAATATGACAAATCCTCTTCAACAGATCTGTTATAATTTGCAGTATCAGTTTTCTTATTTTGTGCAAATACAAAATTCGACATCATTAAGCCGACCACCAATAATTTTTTCATCTTTTACTTATGCGTTCTTTTCAACAGCCGGGATAGGGTCAGCATAATGTGCCAATCCATAATTTTGTGTCTGAGACAACTCTGGGTTTTTTACGTGCCACTCAAATTCATCTCTGAAGTGACGGATCGCTGCTGCAACCGGCCAAGCTGCGGCATCACCCAACGGACAAATCGTATTTCCTTCGATTTTTCTCTGGATATCCCAAAGCAGATCGATATCTTCCATTTTTCCTTCTCCTTTCTCGATTTTCTTTAAAATCTTGTACATCCATCCCGTTCCTTCACGGCAAGGCGTACATTGTCCACAGCTTTCGTGATTGTAGAATCTCGCCAATGTCATGGTGTGTTCTACAATACACTGGTCTTCATCCAAAACGATGAAACCTCCTGAACCCATCATGGTTCCGGTAGCGAAACCACCATCTGCCAATGATTCATAGTTCATATATCTTGGCTCTCCATTCACGGTTCTCAGCAATAGGTTTGCAGGAACAATCGGAACAGAACTTCCTCCAGGAATACAAGCCTTTAATTTTTTACCATCTTTAATACCACCGCAATATTCATCAGAATAGATGAATTCCTCTACTGTGATCGTCATATCGATTTCGTATACACCCGGTTTGTTGATGTTTCCACAAGCAGAAATCAGTTTCGTACCTGTAGATCTTCCCACTCCGATTTTAGCATACTCAGCACCTGTAATATCAATGATCGGAACTACTGCCGCAATGGATTCAACGTTGTTTACCACTGTTGGTCTTTCCCAAAGACCTTTTACAGCCGGGAATGGTGGTTTTAATCTCGGGTTACCTCTTTTTCCTTCAAGGGACTCAAGCAATGCCGTTTCTTCACCGCAGATGTATGCTCCACCACCTCTCTGTACATAGATTTCAAGATCGAAACCGGTTCCTAAAATATTTTTACCTAAAAATCCTGCTGCTTTAGCTTCTTCAATAGCTTCTTCAAGGATATCGGGAATCCACGAATATTCTCCACGGATGTAGATATAAGAAGTATTGGATCCTAAACAGTAAGAAGAAATTAGCATTCCCTCAATCAATAAATGAGGAAGGAACTCCATCAGATATCTGTCCTTGAATGTTCCAGGTTCAGATTCATCCGCATTCACAACAAGGTGTCTTGGAACACCTTCAGGCTTGGCCAGAAAGCTCCATTTCATTCCTGTTGGGAATCCAGCTCCACCACGACCTCTCAGTCCTGAAGCTTTTACTTCTTCAAGAATTTCGTCCGGAGTCATCTTCAAGGCTTTTTCAGCTGCTGTATAACCTCCCTGTTTACGGTAAGTCTCAAAGTAGCGGATACCTTCTATATGTGCGTCTTTAAGTAAAAGTTTTTTACTCATTGTTTATTATGCTTTTCGCTATTGGCCATTGGCTTCTAGCTTTTTATAATTATTAAAGAAAATAACTGAATAATTTAAAATCTAAAATGTAGAATTTAAAATTTCTATTAGTCTAAAGCAACTTGTCCCTGTCTGCAAAGATCAAGGATTTCATCTACTTTTTCTATCGTTAAATTTTCATGAAAGAATTTCCCTAGCTGCATCATGGGTGCGTATCCGCATGCTCCAAGACATTCAGCTGGTTTTAAAGTAAACATACCATCTTCAGTAGTTTCTCCATCCTTAATGTTCAGTTTGGTTCTGATATGATCCAGAATTTTTTCGCTTCCACAAACCATACAAGGCCCTGTTCTGCAAACTTCCAATACATATTTACCTACCGGCTTCATATTAAACATGGTATAGAAAGTAGCCACTTCATATACTTCGATCGGTTGGATACTTAATAGTCCGGCAACATAATCCATCACAGGAACATCTAACCATCCTCCGAATTCTTTCTGTGCCAAGTGAAGTACAGGAAGAAGAGCAGATTTTTGTCTTCCTTCAGGATATCTTGCGATAATTTTGTGTACCTGTGCTAAACTTTCCGGTTTAAAAGCTATTGTTTCGCTCATTTTTTATCTAAGATTTCAGATGCCAGATTTCAGACATCAGATTTTAAATTTATATATAAAGCGAAGAGTCTAACATCTGAAATCTGATGTCTGACATCTTCTTTTTATGCGTCTAATTCTCCCGCAATAATATTCATACTACACATCGTTACAATGGCATCTGAAATTACAGAACCTGTAATCATTTCAGGGTATGCCTGATAGTAGATGAAGCATGGTCTTCTGAAGTGAAGTCTGTAAGGGCTTCTTCCTCCGTCACTCACAAGATAGAAACCTAATTCTCCGTTTCCACCTTCTACAGCATGATAAACTTCTCCTTTCGGTACATCGGTTTCTCCCATTACGATTTTGAAATGGTAGATCAATGCTTCCATTTTCTGGTATACATCTGCCTTTTCAGGAAGATAGAAATCAGGGACATCCGCATGGAATGGCCCTTCCGGAAGATTTTCGTATGCTTGTTTGATAATTTTGATTGATTCCCAGACTTCCTGTTGACGAACCATGAAACGGTCGTAAGTGTCTCCTGAAGTTCCTACCGGGATAATGAAGTCGAAATCCTGATATGAAGAATAAGGCTGCGCAACTCGTACATCGTAATCTACCCCTGCTGCACGTAAGTTAGGACCTGTGAAACCGTAGCTTAAAGCTCTTTCGGCAGAAATAGCTCCTGTACCGATGGTTCTGTCCATAAAGATTCTGTTTCTTTCTAATAAAGTACAGAATTCTTTGAATCTTGGTGGGAAAGTTTTTAAGAAATCCTTGATCAGCTCATGGAATTTAGGAGTGAAATCTCTTTCAAAACCTCCGATTCTTCCCATATTGGTTGTCATTCTGGCTCCGCAGATTTGCTCATACATATCATAAATACGTTCTCTTTCGATGAACATATAAGTAAGACCTGTAATAGCTCCTGAGTCCATTCCGGTTACCCCGTTACAGATCAGGTGGTCACCGATTCTGGCAAGCTCCATCAGGATAACGCGCATATAGTCTACGCGTTTTGGAACTTCTACGCCAATCAGTTTTTCTACTGTCATGTGCCAGCCTAAGTTATTGATGGGTGCAGAACAGTAATTCATACGGTCCGTAAGGGTAGTGATCTGAGAATAGTTTCTTCTTTCAGAAATTTTCTCAAATGCTCTGTGGATATATCCTACGGTTTGCTCTGCGTGAAGGATTCTTTCTCCGTCCATCGTTAAGATATTCTGGAAAATCCCGTGCGTAGCAGGGTGGGTAGGTCCCAGATTCAGGGTATATAATTGTCCGTCAATCTGTTCCTTACTTTCGTACTGGTTTAGTATATTAGATAATGAGTTATCTTTCATAATTTAAATGCTTTAGGCTATAGGCTCTAGGCTTTAAGCTTATTGCTTGCTGCTTACTGCTTATTGCATTATTTTTTATCTTCCGAACATGCTATCGTTCTTGTCGGTTCTTGTACGGTCTTCAAGGCGATATTCCTTCAACATTGGGTGGTATCCAAGATCTTCCATATTTAAAATAGGTCTGAGATCCGGGTGTCCTTTAAATTTAATCCCATAGAAATCATACGTTTCTCTTTCCATCCAGTTAGCTCCTGCAAATAGCTCTACAAGAGAGTCTACTTCAATATTTTCTCTGGACATAAAGATTTTCAGACGTAATCTGAAATTGGCCATCATATTGTGCAAATGGTATATAACACCAATTTCCTTTTCAGGGAATTCAGGATAATGAATACCACAGATATCCGTAAGGAAATTAAATTCCAGTGATGAATCTTTCAGATAGTGAATGATTTTCTTAATATCTTCTTTCTTCACTTCAATAGTCAACATTCCATAAGGTTCTGAGCTTGAAATGACAGATTCCGGAAATTCTCTTGTGATTGCTTCTAATACAAATTCGTTTGTCATTTCCGTTTAGTTGCTTATGTTGTAAGAATCTAATAATTTCTGATATTCAGGCATGTCTCTTCTTCTGATGCTTTCGCTTTCTGCAAGAGCCTGTACCTGCATTACACCTTCAATGATCTGTTCAGGTCTTGGAGGACATCCGGGAACGTAAACGTCTACCGGAATAATCTTGTCAATTCCCTGAAGTACAGAATACGTATCAAAAATACCACCGCTGGAAGCACAAGCTCCAACTGCTACCACCCATTTCGGCTCAGCCATCTGAGTGTACACTTCTTTCAGGACAGGTCCTAATTTCTTTGATATAGTTCCGCAAACCATCAGCATATCTGCCTGTCTTGGAGAGAAAGAGTTTCTTTCCATACCAAATCTTGAAGCATCATATGTCGGGTTCAGGGTAGCCATAAACTCGATACCACAACAAGAGGTTGCAAAGGGTAACGGCCAAAGTGAAAACTTTCTTGCCATCCCGATTACACTGCTCAGTTTTGTTGCGAAAAACCCTTCTCCTTCATAGCCTTCGGGAGCAGGTGCATCTGTTCTTATTACTGGTTTTTTATCTGACATTTTCTTTTGTTGATATTTAAAGATTAAAACGTTTATAAATTTAATCATCTCTGTTTTTAAACGATTAAATTATTCAATCTTTTAATGTTAAAATTTATTTATCCCAATCCAGTGCGCCTCGTTTCCAGACATAGAAAAACGCTACGAAGAAGATCGCAACGAATGTAAGCACGGCAAGGAAACCTTCCATACCGAATTCTCTGAAGTTTACAGCGTAAGGATAAAAGAATACGATTTCAATATCGAATAGTACGAACAATACCGCAGTCAGGAAGTACTTGATAGAAAACGGTGTTCTTGCATTTCCTTCTACAGGAACTCCACATTCCCAGCTTTGGTTTTTTACAGAGTTTCCTTTTTTCTGCTGTGGACCTAAGAAATGTGCTCCAAGCAAAGAAACCGCTACAAATCCTACTGCTACACCAGCCTGGATAAGGATTGGAATATAACTTTCAGGTAAATTCATTTTTGCATTATTATCTCAATTTGCAAATTTAGCGAATAAACAAGAAAGCATGAAATTTATCAGCTTAAAAGTCGGATTAAAATGAGCTAAACCGGTAATTTAGAATCAATAAAAATTAGCTTTTTGTGATTATTTTTTTGTGGTGTTTTTCCCCTTTTTTTGTAGTAACTCTGGAAAAATTGCATCCCATCATGTATATCGTGGATATTTTGAATTTATTTATTGAGGAATAAAAACAAGTGATTAAATTACCTATTGGGCTATGGTTATGGCTTATTTTTTCATTTTTTTCAAAAGAGTATAGGCCATAAAGGAAATATATCCAAAAAGAATACTGGCAAAAAGAATATTGATTACCGTATTGGTTTTGTCATCGGGCGACTGAAAAAAAATGTTATAACCAATAAATCCGGCAATTAAAATAGCAAATATGATAAGCTGTGGTTTCATAAAGTTCAAAGTTTGGGTAGTGAGTTTACGTTTTACAAAATGCAGTATCAATTAGTTGAGTTCCATTGAATATGTTCTCCTTCTTTTGTGATTCACCGGATTGTAATCCTGCCACAACAGCTGAATACTTTTGTTTTCTTCGAGTTCCGGGTTGGTTTCAAGGTACTTTACTCCTTTTTTTCTGAAAATATCCCAGATTTCTTTAAAAATAATAGAAGTTACTCCTCTTCTCTGATAATCCGGATGAATTCCGATCAGGTAGAAGTTCGCTCTGTCATTTTTCTTTCCTGCTTGTAAGAAATGCCACCAGCCAAAAGGAAGTAGTTTTCCACCGGACTTCTGCAGAGCTTTGGAATAAGAAGGCATTGTAATAGCAAAGGAGATCAGATTATTGTGTTCATCAGCAATACAAACAATGAAATCTTTATCAATAAGTTTGAAATATTTCTCTTTATAGGTTTTACGCTGTTCATCAGAAATCGGAGTGTATGTAGAAAGATGTTTGTAAGTCTCATCCAGAAGATCAAACATAGGATCTACATACTGAATAATCTCTTCTTTTGTTTTGAATTTTAAAACTTTTAGCTTGTATTTTTCAGAAATAAGCTGATTGAATTTATGAATTTTGTCCGGTAATGTTTCGGGGAAGATTATTTCAAACTCTACCCATTCCTTTTCTTTAGTCAATCCCAGGTTCTCAAGATGCCTTGGATAGTACTCGTTATTATAAATTCCGATCATCGTCGCCAGCTGGTCAAAACCTTTGATCAGCATTCCTGCTTTATCAAGATTGGTGAAGCCCATTGGGCCTTCAATTTTGTCAATATTTTTTTCTTTGGCATAATCAACCGCTTTTTGAATCAATGCTTTTGAAACTTCAGCATCATCAATAAAGTCGATCCATCCAAAGCGTACTTTTTTAATGCCTAACTCTCTCTCTTCTTTGTGATTGATCAAAACAGCAATTCTTCCTACAATCTTATCATTCTTATAAGCCAGAAACTGTTTGGCTTCTGAATATTGAAGCGCAGGATTTTCATTTGCATTCCAAATGTTGATTTCGTCATTGATAAAGGACGGAACATAGTAGGGATTGTTTTTATACAAATCCATTGGAAACCTTACGAATTGCTTGAGCTGACCCGCTGTTTTTACTTCAATAATTGAAACTGTAGACATGTTTTTTGAGAGGAATTAAAGGACAAATATAAATAATAATATCGTATACTTTGGCACAGTTTTTATATGATTATGGGTAAAATTAAACACAAAATTTATATAAAATGGTGGGTTATTATATCATTATTGGTATTTCAATGTTGGTGAGCTGGTGGGTTTCGTCCAGATTGAAATCGAAATTTGAATATTATTCCAATGTGCACCTTCGAAATGGCCTTTCGGGGAAAGAAGTAGCGGAAAAGATGTTGAGAGATAACGGGATAAATGATGTTCAGGTCATATCAGTACCCGGGCAGTTGACGGACCACTATAATCCGGCAGATAAAACAGTGAACCTTTCTGAGGGTGTTTATATGCAGAGAAACGCAGCGGCCGCAGCAGTGGCAGCTCACGAGTGTGGGCATGCAGTGCAGCATGCAGTAGGGTATTCTATGCTGAATTTACGTTCAAAACTGGTTCCTATTGTGAATATAAGTTCCAATCTGATGCAATTTGTCCTTATTGCAGGTATCGCAGTAATGGCTGCGTCCAGAACAATTGAAAACCCTAATGGGAACACTACTGTGCTGGCAATCGGCGTTGCGATGTTTGCCATGACAACACTTTTTGCTTTTGTAACACTTCCTGTGGAATACGATGCAAGTAACAGAGCGATGAAGTGGCTTAAAGATACTGGAACTGTAACTGCAGAAGAATTTGTTGGAGTACAGGATAGCTTGAAATGGGCGGCAAGAACTTATGTGGTAGCCGCATTAGGTTCTCTGGCACAACTTCTTTACTGGGGATCTTTGCTTCTTGGTGGGAGAAGGGATTAATTATTAAATTCAAATGAAACATATTGCATCTCAGAAAGCTTTTCTGAGATGCTTTCTTTTTGTGCCAGTTTCAATGACGCGGTGAGAATACAGTTTTCATTCGCATCGAAGTTCAAAACTTTAGCATCAAATTTAGAAAGCAAGGTAAAAATTGTATTCTGCTGATTGAAGTTAAATTGAATCTCTACTTCTGTTTCTAATTCTCTGGTGATAATACTGGCTGCCTCTAATGTAATCTTCGCAGATTCTTTATAAGTTTTTACAAGGCCGGAAACTCCCAGTTTGGTTCCTCCGTAATAACGGACAACAATGACAAGGACATTGGTGATTTCATTCGCTAATAATTGATTGTAAATAGGCAATCCTGCACTTCCGGAAGGTTCGCCATCATCATTGGCGCGATAGTTTTCCCCATTCAATCCCATTCTGAAAGCATAACAGTGGTGAGTTGCTTTCGGATGTTCTTCTCTTATTTTCTCCAGTGCACTCTTTAATTCTTTTTCATTAGTCACAGGATAAGCAAATCCGATAAACTTGCTTCCTTTTTCTTTTAAAAGAGTATTTTCTATGGGGCTTTCTATGGTTTTGTATTCGAACGTCATCGGAATTGCTGCTTTGTTATGCAAAAATATTAAATAAATCCTAGTACTTAATGAAAGAAGCCGCCAGATTTCTGACAGCTTCCCAATTTTTATGTATTACAACTTTTGTTATTTCTATCCGCAATAATCCAGCGGAAGTAAACAAATATAGTTTGTAGGACCACAAAAGTCTGTAGGACAGAAATCTCTACATCTTGTAAGGTCTCCATTAGGCAAAGTACAGTTTACAA
This sequence comes from Chryseobacterium sp. SG20098, assembly GCF_031844745.1. Lineage (NCBI taxonomy): Bacteria > Pseudomonadati > Bacteroidota > Flavobacteriia > Flavobacteriales > Weeksellaceae > Chryseobacterium > Chryseobacterium sp. SG20098. The sequence goes on from NZ_CP134622.1 coordinate 4,167,053, forward strand.
AAGCTCCGCCTTGAATAGATTTTAAACCGATTCTTGATACTTTTTTCAAATTTTTCATGATATTAGTTTTTGTTTTTATATCAAAATTTAACAAGGGAATGTTCCATCTGCCCAAGGTGGTGGGCAACTCATACTGGAAGGTGTTGCGCAGCAATGTTGTAATGAAGGAGGATAGAATGAGCAACATTCAGGAGCAATTCCTCCGTTTACTTTTTTTAAACTCTGTCTCGAAACTTTCTTTAAATTTTTCATAGTAATTTTAATTTGTAAGACTAATGTAAAGAAATTATTTCATTTGATGGTGATACAAAAGTATTATTTTGCTTTAAAAAATGAAATGGTATTATCTCTGAAATTTTCAATCGTATCAGGAACTTGACTGAATTCCGGGGCTTTTGTCCCATTTTCTAATGTCAAATTCTCGTTTTTAATTACAATGGCTTCGTCCCAAAGATTAGCATTAATAAATTCCTGCAGAGTAAAGCGGCCCCCTTCGATAATCACAGATTGTATTTGTTCTTTATACAATGCCTCCATGAGCTCAATCAGAAAATGAGCCTTGTTGATTTGAATGAATTGAATATGTCCTTCAGTACCTTCTTTCACAGAATTTAAAACCAACGTTCTTGCTTCATTGTTATAAATATTGAAGCTGGCAGGAACTTTTAGATCAAAATCAATTAAAATCCGGACAGGGTTTACTCCTTCTGCATTTCTTACGGTAAGGCTTGGATTGTCATTTAATGCAGTTTGAGTTCCTACTAAAATGGCATGCTCGTCAGCTCTTAACTGATGAACAAACTGGTTTACTAATGTATTGGAAACGGCTGTCGGTGTAAAATCCTTATCCAAAAAGCCATCACCGGATTCTGCCCATTTTAAAATGATATATGGTCTTTTCTTTTCGTGATAGGTGAAAAATCTTTTGTTCAGTTCAATGCATTCTTTTTCAAGTATTCCTGATACGGCTTCAATTCCAGCATCCTGAATGATTTTCTTTCCTTTTCCATTCACTTTATCATGGGAGTCCATTGCGCCAATCACTACTTTTTTAAATCCTAATTCTTTAATCTTCAAAGCGCATGGCGGAGTTTTTCCATAATGTGCGCAGGGCTCCAGAGATACATAGATTGTAGATTCCGGAATCAGATCTTTATTTTTAACGGAATTGATGGCATTGATTTCTGCATGAGGTTCTCCTGCTTTGTGATGATACCCCTCACCAATGATTTTTCCGTTGTGTACGATCACACTTCCAACAAGAGGGTTAGGGTAGGTGTTGCCAAGAGCTTTTTGAGCCAGCTCGATACATCTTTTGATATAAAATTCGTCGTTGTTCATATGTATAAAAAGAAAAAGCGAAGACAAATTGCTTTGCTCCGCCTTTATTTATTTTGTTATGTATTAATCTCCGCTGATAATGCTGTGAAGATTTTGTTTTAACGTTTCAAGATGAGCTTTTTTCTCATCAATCGTGTTATAGGTATCTTTTAAAAGAGGGTTTTCTCTGGACGGTTTGTTGAAGAAAGAAAGGTTGTTTTCCAGTTTAACAATTTCTGCCTCAAGATCAGAGATTTGATTTTTGATCTTTCTTGCTTTGTCGGTAAGCTGGTTTTCAGATAGACCTTCTTCTTTCAGTTCAAGTTCGTTGATCTTATTTATTTTCAATTTCTCTCTCAATGTTTTGTTGAATTCAGAGTTGATTGAAATTTTATCTCTCGGAACTTTTCCGATATTATTCCATGAAGTTTTGATCTGCTCGATTCTTTCAATGCTTCCTTCTTCATTGGAAACTTCTTTCAGTTCATCAAGAAGAGCTTTTTTGTTCTTATAATTTTCTTTCCAGTTGTCGGTAGAAGTATTGCTCTTCTCTCTGTAATTGTTGAAGAATGCATTACATGCGTCACGGAATTCATCCCAGATTTTATTGGTCATGCTCTTTGGAACGTGGCCGATTTTTTTCCAGTCTTCCTGGAGTTTTTTGAATAACGGAACAGCAATATCCCATTCCTCGTTATTCATATTGTCCTGTGCAGTCTGGATCAGTTTAAGTTTTTCTTCAAGATTTGCCTGTTGAGAACCTTTCAACGATTTGTAGTAATTATTTTTCGTTGTATTAAAGCCTCTAAGTGTCGTTTTGAAATCATTCCAGTTTTGATTGGAAAGTTTTCTTGGAACACTTCCTGTTTTTAAGAATTCAGAACGCAGATCTTCCACTCTTTTAATGGCATTCTGCCAGTAGTTGTGGTTTGGCGTTTCCGAAGGTTCAGACAGTTTCTTGATTTCTGCAATAATCTGATTTTTCTTTTCAAGATTTTCACTCTGTTCTTTTTCAATAGAAGCTGAAAGTTCAGATTTTCTTTCGTGAATTTTATTCGAAATTTCTTTAAACTCTTCCCATGTTTTCTCACGGAACTCTTCAGCAACAGGTTCTGCTTCTTCTTTCCAAAGTTTATGAAGATACTGAAGTTCGTTTAGAGCTTTCTGGATAACGGGTTCATTTTCCAGCTCTTTAGCGCGGGCAATAATATGTTCTCTCTTTTCCAGATTGTGGCTGTATTCCTGCTCCAGAAATTCTTTATTAAGATCCAGCATCTGATAAAACTGATTCAGGTGGTGGAAATAATTATTGTTAAGAATTTTGAATTCAGACTTTGCAACCTGTCCTGCTTTTGACCAGTCTTCTTTAATCTCACGAATAGATCTGAAAAGATTGATTCCTGGTTCTGAGCTGGTGTATAGATTTTTAAGTCTTTCGATTATGCTTTGACGGTGGTCAAGGTTTTTCTTTTGCTCTTCTTCCTGTCCTTTCTGGAAGTCGTCATGTTTTTCCTTGAAAATATTAACCAACGCAGAATACTTAGCCTGAGAAGGGTGTTCGTAGCTGAAATTTTCAGCTGGATTTCCCGCTTCTACATATTCATGCTTTTTATCTTCCACTTCATCATGGATATAATGACTTGCTTTCTCTTTCAGATGGTTGAATCTTTTGAAGTTCTCACCGGCATTGGGAGTGTTGATGATTTTTTCCATTTCCTTTAAAGCATCGGCAAGGGAAATTTCTTCCTCATGTTCATCCAGGTGCTCTGCATCATCGTCATGTTGGTTTGCATCATGAGAAACTGTGTTTTCTGATGGGTCCTGAGATACTTCGTTAGGATTTTTCTTTTCTTCGTTTTCAGAAAGATTGTTTTCTGTAGTCATAGCAAATCTTTTATGTGAGTGGCGTTAATATCCTTTAAATATAGCTTTAAGGCCAATTAAAGTACTAATTTATGTTATTTTTTTTGAAAATTCCAAATTTCCCAAGCTTTTTCTGCTTGCTGTTCAAGCATATAGTACCCATTCACTGTTTTTGCTCCTTTTTCTGAGGCATTGATGATGAATTGGGTATAGTTTGGATTGTAAATCAGATCAATAACGAGATGATCTGAAGAAAGCCCGTCAAAAGGAAAGTTCAGACAGTCTTTCACATTCGGGAAAGTGCCTACCGGTGTACATTGGATAATAATTTTATGCTCTGCAACAGTTTCCTGATCAAGATTTTCATAATTGATTTCTGTACTCCTTGAAATAGTTACAGAGGGAATATTGTTCTTGTCCAATGCATATTTGACGGCTTTTGCTGCCCCTCCGTTTCCTAAGATCAATGCTTTATCCTGAGAAGGTTTTTTGTGCAAAAGAAGCGTCTTTTCAAAACCGAACGCATCTGTATTATACCCTGTTTTTTTGCCATCCTGAATAAGAACGCAATTGACAGCACCTATTTTCTCGGCTTCATCACTTAGTTCATCGAGATAATCGATTATTTTTTCCTTATAAGGGATGGTCACATTGAATCCTAACAAGTCCGGAGAAGCAAAAAGGTTTTCTACTTCATTGATTTCGTTCAGATCAAAAATATCGTAGGAGAAATTCTTCAGCATGAGCTTTTGGAACTTGTTTTCGAAGAATTTTTTAGAAAAAGAATAAGAAATATTTCGTCCTATCAATCCTAATTTTTTATTGGAATCCATACATCAAAAATAAAAAAAAGACCGGATAAATCCGGCCTTGGTTTGAAATATTTTTTAATAATTAATCTACGATAAATTTAGTAGAGAAATTATCTGTTTTAAGGAGATAAGTTCCTTTTACTATACCTTTAAGATTAATTTTGTTTGAATGTTTGAAAGGATTTGCAATTGTTTCAATTCGTTTTCCTGAAAGATCATAGATCTCAGCTTTTGAAATTTTGCTAAGGTTTTCTCCTTTTACAAATAATTCATTATTTCTTACCGGGTTAGGGTAGATAGTGAAGTCTGATTTGTCCTTTTGGTTTTCAGCGGTAGCTAACGTAGTACCGAAACATGTCCAGCTTAGGTCATCCAGAGCAACTCTGTTGGAGGTAGAAGAATTTGTCAGTTTAATCACCGCATTTCCGCTTACATTTATATTGCTGATGGTAGTTGTAGTAACAACATTACTGTAAGGAATGGTTCCTACATTGACGTCGTTTACAAGAACATTGAAGTATCCTGCGCTTCCGGAGAATTTCAATTGAGTTGTTAAAGTTAAGCTTTGAACTCCACCTGAGAAAGTTGAACTTGTTAAAGTTCCATTTTTTATGGTAATGGCTTTATTATTGATGGTCTGGTCAACTCTTGCGTCTGTAGCAGTCCATGAAATTCCGTTGTTGGTCCAGTTTACTGTCATGTATGTATTTACAGGACCGGTGATCATTTCGAAATTTTCAGTTCCACAGTTTCCTCCTCCGGCAGGTACATCAAGAGTTGTTTCTGTAGCTGTTGTACTTTGTGGGGAAGAGTTTGCGAAAGCATCTTTAGCAATAATGTAGAATGTGTATTGAGTCAATGGTGATAATCCAGAAACAATAGTAGATGTTGTTGTACCTGAAACAGTAGCTTTTAAGGTTCCGTTGGCATAAATATCATACGAAGTTACTCCCACATTATCTGTAGCAGCTGTCCAGCTTAAAGCAATAGAGTTTGAAGTTGGGTTGCTGGCAACAAGGTTGGTTGCAGCTGTAGGGGCTTGGTTATCAACAACCGGAGCTCCCCAGATCTGAGTAACATATTCGGGGTGATCAATGAAAGGGTTTCTGTTTCCCTGGTAAGTATAAGAAGCATTGTTTCTTGCAATTTCTTCTGGAGATACGGGATCCATTGCATTCCATGCTAAATATTGATTAAGTGCCCAAGGCTGTAGTCCCGGGAATGCTGTGTTACCAAGCATGTCACCAGTAGTAAAATTAGGAAGTTTGTCTTCATATCTTGTTACGAAATAAAGGATCATTCTGGCAATGTCTCCTTTGAAAGCATCAATGGGTTCAAATACAGTACCTGCATATCCTGCTGATACAGAATTTCCTAATTTTGACCCGTTTTTAGAAGTAAAAGAAGCATTTCCTACGAGTCCATAAGGATAGTTGGATCTCATTCCATTTACCTTTCCATCTGTAGGACGAATAAATTGGATATCGGCTACCATTGGAGATGCACTATTAAACAAACTTTGAGGAATAACATGCTCTCTGTTGTAGCATTGTCCTTCTGTAGAGTATGTACCACATTGGTTGGTTCCTAGTGTGTAGCTGTATTGATCCGGTCCATTGGGGTTTTCAGAATAAATATCCAGAATAGTTCCGTCATTTTCATAGAAATAATCGCGGTCTGTGGTAGCATAACCTGTCCACAGGCCACCGTAACCATTGTCTATATGTCCATTACTAATAATGGTTTTAAGAGCTGTTTTAAGAGCTGCACCTGTTAAGGTCGGCGATTGGTTATAATATCCAGCCGGAGCCTGTGCCAAAGTGCTTATAAATGTAACGCTTAAAAGAAAAAAAGATAAAATTTGTTTCATTTTTTAAAATTGGGGTGTAAAGGTACGAAAAAATGAAACCGAAGTATATTAATTGTATGTAATATATAAAGTTGAAATGTTAGCCTTTAGTAATATATTCTTTACTGATTTTTGAAAAGAACCATGAAATAGTGATTCCAAACAAGGAAGCTGTAAGGGCTACAATAAGATAATTTTTTCCGACAATTTTTACCGGGAATGGCAAAACCTCATTAGCTCTGAAGAACTCTGTATAAAGCTGGAAGTAGCAAAGTGCTGTTCCAAGAATTAATCCGGTAATCACACCTGAAATCACAATCAGGAGGCCAGTGTAGAAATAGGTCATTCTTAAATGGCTTAAAGGAAAGCCTAAAGATATCAATGATTTTGCCTGTTCTTTTTTGTCAAGCTGAAGGATAATAATGGCTCCGGCAAGGTTAAAAGTCGTAATAAAGATCACCAAGGCAAAGATCAGGTAAATGAATAGCTTTTCTGTATTAATCATTTTCCAGAAAGCAGCATTTTCCTCTTCTTTGGTTTTGATCTCAATATTTTTTCCGAGAGAAGAAAGCAGGCTTTGTTTTACAGCATCGGCATTTTCCGGATTTTTCAGTTTAATAACAATCTGGTAAGCAGACTTTTTAGGAAGAGTGAGTAATTCTTCTGTAAGCTCAATAGGAGAAACGATATAATTGTCCAGCTGGTCTTTTCCCGGGAAAACACCTGTTACCAAAATATCTCTTTTATTATAAATGTCTTCTTCCTTACTGATAATCCCTGTTCCCGGTTTGGGCATAAAGACGGTTGCATAATGATTGGAAGAATCCACAGGAATTGAAAGTCTGTTATCCAGACTGTTTTCCATCAACACCTCATTCGAGTATTTGAAACTTGGATAAGTTCCGTAAAACACTTCTTTATTAATAGGATTTACCTTAACATAGGCAGAATCTACCCCTCTTAGGTAAGCAATATCACCCTTTCCGTTGAAACTGATATATACTTTTTCTTCTATAACGCGGGAAAAACTGCTGATTTCCTTATTGTTGCTCAAAACTTTACTGACGTTATCCAGATTTTTGATGGTTTTTCCGGAGGTGCTTTTTAACGTAAGATCAGCGTGAAGATTGGAAATAAGGTCTTTGTTCAGGTCTTCAAGTCCTGAAAAAACAGAAATAATGACGAACATTGCAGCCACAGCAACCGTCATGGCACCTACAGCCAGCCACGTAATGAACGTAACGGCAGTACTTCCCTTTTTAGCCAAAAGGTATCTGGATGCTATGTAAAATGCAATATTCTTCAAGATCTATAAAACAGGATTGTCGCCTTCACCTCTTAATTCTCTTTCCAGTCTTTCAACATCATCAAGAGCGGTATCCAGGTAAAAGTTAAGTTGTGGAATAATACGCACCTGTTTTGCCATTTTCTGGCCAATGAAGTTTCTGTATTGAGGTTTGTTTTCTTCAATCTCCTTCATCACAGCGGTACGGAATTCCTGTGGGAAAATGCTTAAATAAATCTTAGCAATTCCTAAGTCAGCAGTTACTTTTACATCTGAAACAGATACCAATATGCTCTGTTTGCTTTCTGAAGCCTGTTTGCGGAAAAGCTCTGCGAAGTCTTCCTGAATGATCTGTGCTACTTTTCTTTGTCTGTTACTTTCCATAATTTCTGCAAATTTAGTACTTTTGTTTGAATTGATACTTTGAAATTCAACTACAGTATCAAATTTACGATTTAATTATATTGATTAGTATTTATGAAACTAGAACATATTGGCATTGCCGTAAAATCTTTAGGAGTTTCTGATGAACTTTTTGCCAAATTATTAGGAAAAGAATCCTATAAAAAAGAAACAGTGGAAAGGGAAGGGGTAGTAACTTCTTTCTATGAAACGGGAGAAAGTAAAATTGAGCTTTTGGAAGCCAGCAATTCTGAGAGCCCGATCTCAAAATTTATAGATAAAAAGGGAGAAGGCATCCATCATCTGGCATTTGGCGTTGAAAATATACTGGAAGAAGTGAAAAGACTGAAAAAAGAGGGGTTTCAGTTTATCTCCGAAGAACCGAAAGAAGGTGCTGATAACAAATTAGTTGTATTCCTTCATCCCAAGTCTACAAACGGAGTGCTGGTAGAACTTTGCCAAGAAAAGCAATAAAAAATTTTGTAGTGAAAGAAATTTTACTATTTTTGCAAACACAAAATTTAACCAAGTTTTGAGGTCCTATAGCTCAGTTGGTTAGAGCACCTGACTCATAATCAGGTGGTCCCTGGTTCGAGCCCAGGTGGGACCACAGAAAAGCACTCTATTTGAGTGCTTTTTCTATTTCTATACTGTAGTTCAGTCTTTTATACTTGCATTTTATCAATAATTCTAGTTTCTATAGTTCCTTCTGATGGAGAAAAGGCATATAAAAAGGCACATCTTAATCATTAAAAAGGCACACCCTTTAAAATTTATTAATCAAATGAATCACAGTAAATTACATATACTATTTGTGATAGATAAAACCAATGTGAATACAAAAGGTAAAGCTCCATTAAGGTGTAGATTAACCTATTCAGGAAAAAGAAAGGTTTTTTCTACAGGATTATTTATTATTTCTAAACAATGGGATAGTAAACAACAGCTAATTAAGCCCCCTAATAAAGAAAATACATTTATTAATACTTCACTAAGTCTGATTAAGAATGAAATTAATCAGGCTTTTTTATTTCTACAGGTTAACGGCGATAAAGAAAAGCAACTCTATTATATTGACCGTTTTCTAAAAGTTGATAAAAAGCTTGATGAACAATTTCGATACTTATCAACGGAGTTGCACCAAAAATATGATACGCCCAATCTTTTACAGGAAAAAGAAGTTATAATAAATGAATTAAAAAATAAAAAAACATTTTTGTATGTTTCTGTTAGTATTTTAACTTTAATATTACTTTTACTTACCTATTTTTATTATAAAACTAAGAAAGCTGAGAAAGAACATCGAAAAATTGCTCAGGACTTAATTCATTTGATTGAAAAAAGAAATCTTGAAGCAGCTCAAAATAAAAATGATAAACCAGTAGAAATATACGAACCGGTAAAGGTTGAAAGTGAAACCAAAACAATTAAAACGGTTCCCGAAGATGTTGCTCAATCTATCTTAAGGGATCTGGACAATTTCGAAAACAAACTTCATTTTTTGAAAAACGGGATTACATTAACAAGTCTTGCAAAAAATATTAAAACCAATACTGCTTACTTATCGGAGATTATTAATAATCATAAAGGTAAAAATTTCACAACTTATCTTAATGATTTACGTATTGATTATGCTTTAGATCAGCTTGTAAAAGATAAGAAATTTCGTTCTTATAAATTACCTGCTATTGCAGAAGAAATAGGTTATAATAACGTTCAGGCATTTTCGATTGCTTTTAAGAAAAAGACAGGAACTACTCCGTCTATTTATATTAAAGAGATTGAAAAATCAATTTCGAATTAAAATAAAACAAATAGGATTTTAGCATAAAACTTACTATGCATAACATTAAACATTTGTTTAAAAAACCATAAAATACATTTAAAATTTAGTTAACAATTTTCTTCTTCATATACCGTTGCTTTGCAAAAAAAGTAATGATGGAAAACAACCACCAATTCAACAGAAGAAGATTTCTTAAAAATTCACTATTGGCAGCCGGAGGAATTTTTCTTGCTCCTCTTATCGAAAGTTGCAGTGACGATTTTACTGAAAATGGAAATGCTCCCGATAATCTCCAAAACGGAGGTTTTGAATCCGGGGTCGCAAGTTTTGATCCGAGTGCAACAGGAATTATTATCTGGACCCGATATTCAAAGGGAACGGATGCAGAAATTACATGGGAAATTAGCAAAAACAATACTTTTTCGGAGGTGGTAAGAAGAGGGCAGGCCAATGCTATGGCAGTAAATGATTTTACTATAGCTGTAGATGTACAGAATATCTCTTCTAACACAAAATATTATTATAGATTCTATAACAGTAAGACCAAAGAAGTGAGTGTGACAGGAGAAACCCTTACTTTACCTTCAAAATCGGATGCTGTAAGTGAAGTGAAAATGGCAGTGGTGTCTTGTTCCAACTTTCCTGCAGGACTTTTTAATGTATACGGTGCGATTGCAAAATCTGAAGCTGATGTTGTAGTACACCTTGGAGACTATATTTATGAATATGCTCCGGGACAATACGGAACAAATCCTTACACCAATCAGTTAGGAAGAGCTCATCAGCCGGCGAAGGAAATTCTTAACCTCATTGATTACAGAGAAAGATACAGGCAGTACAGAGGAGATAAAAATCTTCAGCTTCTTCATCAGAAAAAACCGTTCATCTGTGTTTGGGATGATCATGAATTTGCTAATGATACCTATAAATCCGGAGCAGAAAATCATCAGCCCAACGAAGGCGATTTCCAGGCAAGAAAAATGGCGGCTTTCCAGGCATATAGCGAATATATTCCTCTTAAAACGGGAAAAGATATGAGAATTTACAGAAGTTTCAATTTCGGGAATATCCTTTCACTATACATGATGGATACCAGGGTGATTGCAAGAGATAAGCAAATGGAATATTCCGATTATCTTGATAGCACTGGGAATTTTAATCAAATACAGTTTAAAACAGATTTTTTAAGCACAAACAGAAAACTAATCGGAAATGAGCAGATGGCATGGCTGGGCTCTCAGATCAATAGCGATACTGCGAAATGGAAAGTGCTGGGCCAGCAGATTTTAATGACTAAAATGATGGTTCCAGCAGAGTTATTGATGATGCTGAATCAGATTCTTGCAGAAATTAAACAACACGGAAGTGCACAGCCGGCTACCATGCAGGCCCTTCAGAATACCATCACTCAGTTGATTATTCTTAAAACAAGATACCAACAGCAGGATCCTACTTTGACACCTCAGGAAATTGCAAGAATCACAACTACTTTACCCTACAATCTGGATGCATGGGATGGATATTTTATGGAGAGGGAACAACTTTATTCTGTTCTTGCAGGGAAAAATGTAGTGGTATTAGCGGGAGATACCCACAATGCATGGTTAGGAAAACTGAACGATGCACAAGGAAAGTTTATCGGAACAGAATTGGCTTGCAGCTCCGTTTCTTCTCCTGGCTTGGAAGGATATCTGGGAATAACTTCAGATCCTGCAAAAGCGATAGAACTGGCTCAGGCATTTTCATTACTGATTGATGATCTGGATTATGCCAATCTTTATAAAAGAGGATATCTGCATGTGAAATTTACCACTGGAAGTTCTACTGCAGAATGGAGGTTTGTAGACAATGTCATCTCTGATACTTATAATGTAAGTACAGAAAAGACCTATACGATATTATAGTTTCGATAATCATATCTTATTTTCAATTAAGTAAAAAGAGTCACGGTGTACTGCGGTGGCTCTTTTGTATTATAGTTTGGAAGCTGGAAGCAGGAGGAGGGAAGCTATTAAGATCATAACTGCTTACTGAAGGTTATTTACTTTTTTTGTATCTTGAACAGATGCAAGAGGATGTAAGAAAAGATTTTTTGCCATTAGTTTCTAAAACATGGTGGTTCATGACCTGGCTGACCAGGACTTTTGGGGGGCTTTTATTGTTGGCAGCGTTTCTGATCATAATAGGATTGCCTGTTGTGATGAGTGAAAAACCGGTTATATTTGTTATTGTAGCCATACTATACTATCCGGCACTTGCTTTCGGTTTATATCGTTTTTTTCTTTACCAAAGGAGAATCAGAAAAAGAATTGTCAGAAAGATAGAGGTTGATGATAAAGGAGTTCACTATGAGAGAGCCGATGGAACAATAGATAAAATTTTGTACAATAGCCTGAAAAAATATTCCTTTTCTGATGAATATGATGTGAGTATCAGTCCAAGGCATAAAACTTATATATTGACAGTAAATAACAATGGCTCGGTAGCAGACGTTGATTTTAATGGAATGGATGCAGGCTACACTACTTATATTGGAAATTTGAGAGCTTTACGAAGAAGATACATCCAGGGAATTGTGTATTTTCGACCAGATTTGCGCATAAACCCTTTGGTTTATGAGGTCTATTATATTAATCCTGCGGATTTTACTTTCGATCATAAAAAGTTTTGGACAGAATTTGGGGAGATTTTTGCGGTAATGATCCTATTCTGTTTAATATTAGGAATTATCATGCTCGGATTGGTTAAATGGCTTTTTTAAGAATCTTTCATTGATTAACGAAGAATTTAAATTTCATATCCTTTAATTTTATTTTTATATCTCAAAATCTTATGCTTATATTTATTTTATATTAAGGTTTTCCGGTTAATAAAACAGGGTGTATTCTCTGGAAAGTATGACTGGATTTAAAATTAAATGAATGAAAAGTTTAAAAAAGCAGCTCGGACAGTTTCCGGATGAAAAAAGGAAAGAATATTTCAGTACACTACCGAATTATCTCAACGGGCGATTTCAGAATATATTAACAACCCCGGCGCTGTTAGAAGGAGAAAGCATGACTAAATTGCTCCTTCAAAGCTTGTGCAAAGTAGAAAATACATCACCAAAAACCGCTCTCCCGTTTATAGTGACTGACCTTAAGAATCTTCGTCCGGATGAAAATGTGTTGGTATGGTTTGGGCACAGCTCCTATTTTATACAGCTGGATGGAAAGAAATTTCTTATAGATCCTGTTTTCAGTGGAAATGCTTCTCCAATGCCCGGTTCTATAAAAGCTTTTCATGGGGCAGATTATTACAAACCGGAACATATGCCGGAGATAGACTTTCTGCTTATTTCCCACGACCATTGGGATCATCTTGATTATAAAACCGTTCATGAATTAAAAGATAAAGTAGGTAAAGTTATTTGTGGTTTGGGAACCGGACAGCATTTCGAATATTGGGGCTGGAGCTTTGATAGAATTATCGAAAAAAACTGGTGGGAAAGTATAGACATTGCAGAAGGCTTCAGAATTACACTCACTCCGGCAAGACATTTTTCCGGCAGATTACTGAACCGTAATATCTCACTCTGGACTTCCTTTGTTTTAAAAACACCTGCGAAAAATCTGTTTTTAGGCGGTGATAGCGGTTATGGAAATCATTTTACAGAAATAGGGGAAAAATATGGACCATTTGATTTAGCCGTAATGGAAAATGGGCAGTATAATGAAAAATGGCCCTATATTCATACGCTGCCAGATCAGTTGATCACAGAAATAAAAGAACTGAAAGCCAAAAATTTTATCCCGGTACACAATTCTAAATTCAAACTTGCCCAGCACATCTGGTATGAACCTTTGGAGCTCGCTTCGAAACATGCAGAAGAAAATAATATACCTATAACCCTTCCGATGATTGGAGAAAAAGTAGATCTGGATCAGTTGGGATCTGCAGTCTGGAAAAAATGGTGGGAAGACTATATATAATTAAAACCTTTGATGTACTACTATAAAAAACTAATAACATTGTTAATTCTGCTTTACAGTATTTTGTCATACGCTCAATCCTATGAAAAAGATACTTTGCAGGGAGATTTTACATACCGCTTAAAAGGCAGGTTAAATACACAAACAGATTACATTCATGAGGAGCTGTTCTCATTACAGGTAAGTAATAACCGGGCATTTTTTACAAGTGTTCAATCTCTTAAAAGAGATTCGGTGATAGAAAACTCTCTGCAGACAACAAAGAATCCGGATGGAAGCATTAGTCTTAGCCTTGCAGGAGTATCAGTACCCAAAACAAGATTTCTCTCCACCATATTACAGACCAATGAAAATATACAATATTTCCAGTTAGCCGGAATGTCATTGCTTACGTATAAGCAACCCGTTATGAACGGCTGGAAACTTATTAATGAATCAAAAATAATTAATACACTACACTGCAAAAAAGCCGAACTCAGCTATAGAGGAAGAATCTGGGTGGCATGGTATTCCACTGAAATTCCATTTCCCTATGGTCCCTATAAATTTGGTGGATTGCCGGGACTGATCATCAAAATAGCCGATGAAACAGGAGATTTTGATTTTGAACTTGTAAAATCCGTACCCACTGCTGAACTAAAAGGTAAGCCTGTTAAGATTAATAAAAGAAGATATACAGAAGCCATAGAAACTACACAGCCAAAACTGGAACAGGCATTAAAGACTGCCAGAGAAAATGCCACTGCTGTACTGGCAAGCTATGGAACGACAATTTTAAAAGGGCAGGAAATTATACGACAAAAGCAAAGAGAGCAACAACAAAACCTTGCATATGATAATCCGATAGAACTGGAAAAATAAAAACCGGTCCATTATTGGCCCGGTTTCTTCCTTCTTATCAAAAAAATAATCACTACAAAGGTTCTTTATGATTGACCTTGGAATGAATAATATCGTAAAATACAGATGGATTTGCAGCATCAGGTGTAATTCTGTAAGTAAATGTTGTTTCGTTCAGTACCAGAATATCTACAACACGGGTAAAAGTAGGAGTGATAAGTGTTCTTTTCTTTCCATCCGGAGAGATAGACCATGTTCCTTCGGATCTTAACACATCATTTAACCCAAAAATTTTAAAAGTTCCGTTGGCCTTGAAGTAAGAATATCCCACAAATCCGGCTACACTGGCATCATTTAATGCAACATTATTTCCGCTTTTATCCTTAGCTCCAGTAGTTTCCCATGGAGTAGAAGCCAGGGTAAGCTGCCCGTTCGTTGGCTCCGCATGAGAGGTTCTTGTATGGATGATATCATAGTAAACTGACTGATCGCTGGAGTTAGGACGAATTCTGTAGGTGAACTCATTTCTGTTCAAAACAAGAATTTCAACATCACGGGTGAAAATAGTAGTCCCATCCGGGTTTAATGCTGCAATAGTTCTTGTTTTACCCTGAGCATCTACAGACCATGTTCCCATAGATCTTAATATGTCAGTCAGATTATAAATTGCAAACTTTCCATCTGCTTTGAAGTAAGCAAAACCTACATATCCGGCTACGCTGGCATCGGTAAGGGCTACATTATTTCCATTTTTATCTTTGGCTGCTGTAGTTTCCCATGGAGTGGAAGACAATACCTGTGAGGGAGTCTGTTGTTCAATACTTATTTCATTGTCATCACTTGAGCATGAAACAAAAGATGCTGATAACAGTATAGCAGCAGACAGATAACATAATTTTTTCAGTGTATTCATAAGGGTATTTTTAAGTCTTTGCAAACTTATCCCTAATCAATGTTAATATGTTGTATAAAATATCTCTTTTGTTGTAAAAAACATAACAGATCCCAGTTCAGAATGAGAAAAATGGTATTATGTCCAAAATTTGCATCAAAAGTACCCAATTCCCATCCTTTGGAGGGGTGGCGAAAATTCAAAGAATTTTTGACGGGGTGGTTTTTAGCATTATTTATTAAAATCAATTTCTTACCATAAAAATTCACCAAAAACTCTATTTTTGAATATGAATAACAGAAACCGCGGAAAAAATACTGGTGATGATACCTTATTTGGCTCAGAAAAACAGATCTCCAAACTGAGACTGGCTGTTGAAGACATGCAGTATCTGTTGAGCAGAGAGTATCCGGAAAAAGCGGCTTCTGATCTTGTGGGTAACAGGTATCGACTGAAAACCAGTCAGATACAAGCATTGAGGGGAGCGTCAGCATCCATTCAACAGCTTGATAACAGACAGTTGAAGCATGTTGGTACTTCAGATTTGAAAGATAAAACGGTATATCTTGATGGGTTCAATGTTCTTATTTTACTGGAAAGTCTGCTTTCCGAAGCTTATGTTTTTGAAGGATTGGATGGCTGTATCCGTGATCTTTCAGGTGTGCATGGAACTTATAAAAGAGTGAATCAAACCTTAAGAGCAGTAGAATTGGTAGCTTCTTTTTACCGGAAAAGTCAGATTGATCAATTGGTATGGATCTTTGATAAGCCGGTTTCCAACAGTGGAAGAATCAAACAGATTATTCTGGAATTTGCCGAAGAGGATCAGCTCAATTGGGATGCAGATCTGCAATACAATCCCGATAAATTCCTGGCAGAAAGTTCAGCCATCGTTATTTCCTCAGATGCCTGGATTCTGGACCACTGTAAAGAATGGTTTAATCTGATCGGATATTTGATTACAGAAGAAAGTATTCCTGTTAATCTGATCAAAATGAAGTAAAATATGAATCCGTTCGAACCTTATATTGCCCTGTTATCCGAAACATGGAAAAGCCAATACAAAGCCATTTTAGCACAAGAACATCTGAAATATCTGGAAAAAAATATCCAGAAGTTTAAGGACAATACTTTAGAATTGCACCTTCCTTATTTTAATGAAGAAATAATTATTGACAGGAAAGAAAGCTTTGAAAAATTGATGAAGATTCTTGATAATAATGATTCAGATGATGTAAAAGCTCAACTTCTGGAAGAAATTCCTTTTGAACATTGGCTGAATGTTTTAGGACAAAGGCTTACCTCTGCCAGCATCCGTGATGAAAATGCTATTCCTCCTTTGAAAGGAACGTTGATCAATGCCTGCAAAGAACCATTCAACAATGAAATTACCATTGCACAAAGAGCCTGGGAAAAGCATATTGGAAGAATGGATGATGATTTCTGGGGAGAGATAAAAGGAAATAACCAACAGAAGCAGGAAAAAGTAATGGCAAAAATCAATGACATCCTTGATCATAAAACCTGGTGGAATGTTTTCTTCCATTACAAGCATGAGCTGGTTTTTGAAGTCCGGGAAAAAGAAGGCCATGGAATTCGTTGGAGTCACGGAGGAACAAAGCTGATCGGTTTTCTCGAAAAATTTATCAACGAATAAATAAATACAAACATCTGTGTCATTTGTGAAATCTGTGGGAAAATAGATAAGCTTACAAATAAGACAGATTAATCAGATTTTTTTAACCTTAAAACTATTTTCTCTTTTCGTTTTTCGTCTTTTTTATCTTAATTTTTAACTGCGTAAAAACATTGCGTACCATGCTTCTAGTTTTGCAGACATAAAACAGAAGCTATGAATCAATCAGAACAAAAATTTTCAGCCGAAGAATGGGAAATATGTCTCAAGGTGCTTAATTCCTTGAAAGAAACCCCTTTCCTGAATCCTGATAATAAAACATTTTCAGGACTGATTACCAAAATTCATAAAAATGCCAAAAGACAAAGCCGTCATGAAAACTATTCTGAGATGAGGTCTCATGATCTGGCGATAAATTCCAATGCGGTACTGATGCAGAAAGCATTGGCTGGTATTTCTGCTTTTTATGATGATGAAAAGGAAGAAGTGAAACTTACAAAGCTTCAGATTCCCAAAAACTGCTACTGCTGTAACCAAAGTTATCAGTATGCCCATTCTTTCTATTCCAGATTGTGTCCCGTATGCGCCGGAGAAAACTATGAGAAACGTTTTGAAACAGCTGATCTTACGGGAAGAAATTTAATCCTGACAGGAGGAAGAGTGAAGGTGGGTTTTGCTACTGCATTGAAGGTGTTGAGAAGCGGGGCCAATTTGGTTTTGACAACCCGTTTTCCGGCATTGGCAATGGAGCTTATGCAGCAGGAGGCAGATTATGAAAACTGGAAAAACAGACTTTGGATCTATGGCTTGGATCTTAGAAATCTGAAGGCAATCCAGGATTTTATTGATTTTTATAAGTTGAATTTTGATACGCTGGATATTCTCATTAATAATGCAGCCCAGACTATTAAATATCCCGACGAATACTATCTGCCAATTATAAAACGCGAAAAAGAAAAACGGATAGCATTTAAAGATATTCATACCCTGATTCCAAACCACACGGAAATTTCAAATGAAACAGCAAAACTGGAATATGCTCAAAATGAAGAAACGCAGGTTGCACTTACCCGTTTTGGACAGCCGGTAGATAACAGAGAAAAAACAAGTTGGAATTCTACGCTGGAAGAAGTTTCTATGTTTGAATTGGTAGAGGTGAACCTCATCAATCATATTGCCCCTTATTTTCTGATCAAAGAGTTGAAACCATTGATGAAAAACTCTGCTTTTAAAGAAAAATTTATCATCAATGTCACTTCATCAGAAGGAATTTTCAGCTACGAAAATAAGACGATTTTTCATCCGCACACCAATATGACAAAAGCAGCTCTGAATATGATGACCCTCACTTCTGCAAAAGAATTTGAAAATGATCAGATTTATATGAGTGCCGTAGATGTGGGGTGGATTTCTACAGGAGCCAAAGAAAGTCTTAGAAAGAAACAGTTTGAGATGGGATATATTCCCCCGCTGGATTCTGTGGATGGGGCGGCCAGAATTCTGCACCCTGTGATAGAAGGAATACAAGGAAATTACTTCAGTGGAGTTTTATTGAAAAACTATAAAGTTCATACCTGGTAAAATCCATACGGAGATAATAGTAATAATGGAAAAATACATTTTGCTAAAATGAGTTGCAGGTTCGATTCCTGCTTATCTCCCAACTATTGAAACGGTAGTTCAACGGAAGAGCTTTGACCATCCACGTCAACGGCTGCGGGTTCGATTCCCGTCCGTTTCACAGGAGTACATAGTTCAAAAGGAGAAGAATACGTCCTCAGCAGGGACGAGCTGCAGGTTCAAATCCTGCGGTACTTCCAATGCAAACAATGGAGATAATAGTTTAACGGAAAAATGATTCCCTGCCCGGAATTGATGCACGTTCGAATCGTGCTTATCTCCCCAATCAGAAAGTCAGAGCAGTAGCTTAATCTGGAAAAGCATATCCATGGAGGATAGGTTGCCGGTTCGATCCCGGTCTCTTTGGCTTTCATTTTAAAATATAAAACCATGCTTAAAAAACTATTGATTTATCTGAACATTATTGATGAAATTCAGGTTCCGGTACCTATACAGAGGAGGGATAGAACTCCAATGGAAAAAGCGTTGGAGCGTTCGAGAACTGAAATGCTGAAAGAAAGAAGCAGGATTGTGCAGGAACAAAAAAGAGAAGCCTCAGAAAGTTTAGTGAAAGGAAAGAAAGTGACAGAATCTATTCTGCCCGTAAGAGAAAGGAAAACCAACAGAAACTATCTGAACAGAATTAATAATCTGGCAGAATATACAAAGGATTATAAAGAATATTGTCTTGAGAAAACAAGCAACCAGCATATGTTGAAAACAGAACAATATCATATTTATGCTAAAAGCGGAACTACAGAAGCATTTCAGATTTCTGAAGATTCCTTTATCACCCATAATGAACATAAGATGCTCCGGATAGAAAGCGATTACTTTGTAAAGTATATCCAGCAGGAATATAACCCGATAACTCAAATCATAGAAAATGCATACGACTGATACCATAAGAAAATATAAAATATTCTCCGAAGAAGACTGGGCGGATATTGTTTTTGATAAATATGCTTTGATAGAAGTTTATGCTAAAAACATCACCTTTCATTGTACAGAAATAGAAGGAAGCTTGTATTTGCGTGGTGAAGGCTGCCGCTTTCCGGAGTTGAAATATATCGCTGGAAATCTTTCTATTGATGCAAAATATTGTGAACTTCCGGTACTTGAAACAGTAGAACGTCATTTTACCATGCATTGCCATACCATGATGAATGAGCTTAGAAAAGTCAGAGGTAATTTTAAGTGTATTGTGGATGCCACTTTTAAAAACCTGGAAACGATCGGAGGATGTATTGCTGTAAAGAATGTCGCAGTACATACCCGAAATGGAAAGTTATTGAAAACAAGAGATGTTATTCCTGTTCAGTACCAGTTTCAGGCAGATGAGCTTCTGAAAGATGGTATTTTTGATATCAATATTCTTGGAGATAATATTATAATTCCTCACCGGGAAATACGTGGTAAAATTACCATTGTAGGGAAAAATGTTTCATTCCCGAATCTGGAATTTGTTCATGGTACGCTTAGAATAAGGAGTGAATATCATATCGGGCATAAATTTACCCATCATTTTCCCATGCTGAAGAAGTTGATTGGTAACCTGAAATTTGAAAATACCGGTGTCTCATTTCCGGTACTTCAGGAAACCAGCGGAAGTATTCATATGGAAAACGGTTCTTATGTCACTTTTCCGGCACTTGAAAAATCCGGTAATATAATGCTCAATGGAGGAAGTAGAGGGGCATTTCCGGTTTTGACTGATATTATTGGAAATTTCATGTATAATGGTTCTGAAAAGTGCGAGCTGAATGCTCTTCGATACGTGAAAGGCTTTTTCAATACCTATAATACGTTCGCTCCTAACATTGCTGAAGTGGGAGATCTGATTATCCATGAAACCTATCGTTTTGAACACCTTCAAAAAGTGAACGGGAAAATTCAGTTTTTGTATAATGTGAACCCTGCAACAGATTTTAAATCGTTGGAGTATCTTGGGGAATGGGGAGATTCCAGAATGAAAGACCTGAAGTTTCCTGCGCTGGAATGTATCAACAATTATTTGTACGGTACCTATGATGGCTTTGAACATATCGCAAAGAATATTTATTTTAAAATAAATAATAATCTGCATCTTACGAAAGATTATTTCATTATTTCACGGACATCTTTCCCTTATATTTTCCAGGAAAAGCGCTATCCTATGAGAAAACTGGTTGCGATCTTAAAATTAAGACACAGCAGCTTTCAGAATTTCAAAACCCGTGAGTATGAAAGACAATGGGAGTCTTTTAATACTCCATTTTTTACGAAGGTTTTAGGAAAAATTGAAAGTCTCTGGACAGAAGTGGAGCCGATGAAATATGAGGAATTCTTTAAAGCAGAAGACCGGAACTTTAAACTGTTTTGTTTCAGTTATTATGGCGTAGGAAATCTGATGAAAAAACTTGAATCCAGAAAGATCAATGAAAAAGAAATTGAAATTGCCTACGAGGAGTATGATGAAAACGGAAACGAAAAACTAACCCAAAAAGTTAACCGTTATGAAGTACATGAAATTGAAAACCGTAAATTGGGAGTGTTCATCTGGGGGAGCAGAGCAGAATATTCTTATGCAGTGAAATGTTGGTGCCCATCTACGGAAAAAGAACACTGGCTGTGGATAGAATCCGATTATAAATCCGATGCTTTAGCGGCCATTGCATCTACCTTCAGAATACACAGTAATCTGATTCCTTATATAAAATGCTTGAAGAGACAGGGAGATCTGCTCATCTGCGAATTGAAAGAAAAAGTAACTCCTACCGGAGAAATACGACCTCTTACAGCTTCAGAATACTTTAATCTTCTGAGAGCAGAAACATAAACAAGAAACAGTAGTTTAACTGGAAAAATATTCCATTCAAAGGAAGGTCATCGGTTCGAATCCGGTCTGTTTCTATTTTTTTAACTAAAAGTAACCAATAATAAAAAGTAAAAGAATGAATACTTATATTGATATTGGCATTAATCTGACCAATAAACAATTCTATAATGAACACGAAGAAATTATTAACCGTGCTTTGGACGAGGGGGTTGAACATATGATTCTCACCGGAACCAGCATACGTGGAAGCAAAGAATCTGCGGAAATTGCACAAGAATATCCCGAAATTTTATTTTCAACAGCCGGAATTCATCCCCACGATGCCAAATCTTTTAATGGACAAAGTATTGATGAGCTCAGAAAACTATTAAAGCAGGATCATGTGATTTCAGTAGGAGAGTGCGGATTGGATTTTGACCGTGATTTCTCTCCCAGACCTTTGCAGGAAAAATGTTATCAGGCACAGCTTGAACTCGCCATTGAAGTAAACAAACCCCTTTTTCTTCATGAAAGATCCGCATTTAAAAGATTTAATGAAATCACAGATGACTATCTTTCAAAGTTACCTGAAGCCGTTGTACACTGCTTTACCGGAACATTGAATGAAGCAAAAACTTATCTGGATAAAGGATTTTATTTAGGATTTACAGGAGCCATCAGTGATGAGAAAAGATTTAAACACCTTGAAGACGTTATAAAATATGTCCCTCTTGACAGGATGATGATTGAAACAGATGCCCCATTTATGCTTCCGAAGAATATGCCGAGAATGCAGAACAGAAGAAATGAACCTTCATTTTTACCTTATGTAGCACAAACCATTGCCCATCTGAAGAAGATCAGCATTTCCGAAGTGGCAGATGATACTACAGAAACTGCCAGAAATTTTTTCAGACTATAAAAAAGAGCTCTACTGATGAAGTAAAGCTCTTTTTTTATAATGAATTTAGTTCTTACAAACTCTTTATAGCTGATTCCAAAGCTAGTTCCATCATTGGATTCAAAGCTGTTTCTCTTTCATCTGCAGAGATTTTTTCGTGGGTAGGAATAATATCCGTTACCGTAAGAATAGTCGCTGCATTTTTTCCTAAATGCTGAGCATTGGCAAATAAACCAAAAGCTTCCATTTCTACTGCAGGACAGTTGTATTTGGTAGCAATTTCAGGAGTGTTAGGATCTTTTCTGTAGAAAATATCGCTACTATGGATATTGATGGCTTTAGCATTTAAAGATAAATCTTTAGCCGTTTCGTTGATGGTATTAAAGATATTCCCCTGGTGAGAAAGGATTTCGTCTTCAATTCCCCATGCATATTTGGCATACGTACTTTCACTGGCAGCTTTGTCAATATTTAAGATATCAAAAAGTTGAAGATCTGTATTGTAAGCACCACAAGTTCCGATTCTGATGATCGTATCTACTTCATATTCTGTAAATAACTCAAAAGAATAGATTCCTATACTTGGGAAACCCATTCCACTCGCTCCTACAGTGATTTCTTTACCTTTATAAAGCCCTGTATAATAAAAAATACCTCTGGTTTTGCTTACCAGTTTAGCATTTTCTAAATAATTTTCAGCAATATACTGTGCACGAAGCGGATCCCCCGGCTGCAATACTACTTTAGCAATTTCTCCTTTTTTTGCACTGATGTGAATACTCATAATGTTTTTTTGAATGGGACAAAGATAATAACTTTTAGTTTGTTTATATAATTACGAAAATGGAAACAATGAAACCTCTTCTTATTAATAGAATATATAAGATATTATTAATAAATGCTTTAAATAATATTTTAAATAAAGTCCTTTGTATAATCCAAAACCTAACCTTGTAAACAGAGAACAATAAAAGAATAACGAAGAGCAGGTATCGTGAAAGCAGACCGGCTACTTTTGCAGAAGTAAAACATTTAACATTTTAAAAGTGAAAATAGAGCATATTGCCATTTGGGTGAAAGATCTTGAACAATCCAGAGCATTTTATCAGAAATATTTTGGAGCAGTTTCCAATGAAAAATACCATAATCCGGTTAAAAACTTTCAATCCTATTTTTTAAGTTTTGAAAATGGCTGCCGTCTTGAAATCATGACCAGACCGGATATCAAAGAAAGCGAAAACTCTTATGAATCCCAGCAGTACGGAATTATTCATCTTGCATTTTCTGTAGACAATAAACAAAAAGTAGACGAACTTACAGAAATACTGAGAAAAGATGGATATAAAGTGGCTGGAGAACCGCGTACCACAGGAGACGGATATTACGAAAGCGTCATCCTTGATCCGGAAAATAATATTATTGAAATTGTATCACAGTAAGTCATTACGAGGAGCTTTAGCGTCGAAGCAATCTTTAGTATAGTAATAAATCTGTAATTTCAAACCTTGTAGGTTTTTACAACCTATAAGGTTTAGATTGTAAGACTTACCTTGCTGAAAACCTCACATTTAGTGAAGTCGAAATGTTCTCACGCCTTAAAAAGTATTACAATGCTTACTCACTAGCGCCTTTGCGCTTTCCAACCTTAGGATAACTTCAAAGAATCCATATTTAAAAAGAATCTTCTCCACAAAAATTTTATTCTCAACGAAATAATTTTATTTTTGTTAGATCATGGAAACCAAGTCACCGTTTTTAGACACGATATTTTTGCTTCGTAAGGAAGAATGTATTACTCTTTTTTCAAACTTACAGCAAATTTCCCCTCAGGAAGAGGCGGAAGCAGGAGATTATTTTGAAACTGAATTCGAAAAAGAAAGACTTGAATTTTTATCTGATCAATTGACCTACAGCAAAGAAACCGCTGTTTGGGCTGCCAAGGTGCTCTACCATAGCGCACAGCTTTATCTGATCAGAGAAAATACAGAAAAAAATATTGACAATCTTATTCCTCAGTTCAAAGGAACACGGGATATTCCTTCTATCTTATCTGCAGACTTATCACTGAGATTTTTACCACAGGTTATGGTTGCTTTACATACAGTTGATCCTGAAGATCCACTGATTGTCATGCTGGAAAATATTCTGACACAGTTTCACTATTCCGGAGTAGGGTATGATCTTGATCTGAAGAACGTGAACTGGACAGAAGAACTGCAAGACAATACCTACAGGAAACTTTATCTGGAAAGAATTGTTGAAAAAAGAGATTATAAACTTGCGGAAATTCCGTTCATTAATAAACTACTAATAGCCGAATTCGGAATGTACAAAGATGCATTCTGGCGAGAACTAAAAACTATAACCGAACACCATAATGAAAACGTATGAGAAAGTATTTGAATTTTTAACCGACCCTACAAAAGAAACATTCCTGAAATGCCGTGAACTGGTGATCAGTAATACGGAATATGATCCCTATTCCGAAGATATTGAAAACTTACAGGATTTACTGAATGAAGGGAAATTTGAAGAGGTTATACAATATGTCAATGTCAATATTTTACTGAGTCCCAGAGCGCATATCTGTAAATATTTTGCTTACAAAGAACTGGGGGACGAAAAAGGACGGAATATTGAAATGACCATAGCACAGCTTATCTTTGATTGCCTTGAAAAAACCGGAGACGGAACCAAAGATTCTCCTTATATGATCACAAGAATTTCCGACGAAAGAGATCTGATCAGACATCACTTCAATAAACAGGATGTTTCACAAATTCTGGTCAAAGATGGAGATAAAATAATGGATGTACTTACACTGGATGACGGAACACAGCTGTATTTCGATATCAAAGTGCCTTATCAGAGACTGGCTTTTTCATTCAATAAAAGAAATGAACAGGCAGAAAATAAAGAAGAGAAAAAACCGAAGAAAAAGTGGTGGAAATTTTAATTTTTAAAATCAATGAACCAGAATATAAATCAGCTTAATACAGTCCTTAACTACGTAAAAGATACTTTTGTAGGTAAAAATGATGTCGTAGACCTTTTAGGAATATGCCTGTTGGCAAGAGAAAATGCATTTTTATACGGACCTCCGGGTACGGCAAAATCTGCGATTGTCAGAACACTTGCCAAAACAGTGAAAGACGGAAAGAATTTCGAATATTTGTTAACCCGTTTTACAGAACCGAACGAGATTTTCGGACCTTTTGATATCAGAAAACTGAAAGAAGGTGAACTTTTGACCAATACGGAAGGAATGATGCCCGAAGCTTCCTTGGTTTTTCTTGATGAGATCTTCAATGCGAACTCGGCTATTTTGAATTCCCTTCTGACAGCACTCAACGAAAAAATATTTAAAAGAGGAAAAGAAACCAAGCATCTTCCTGCACTGATGTTTGTAGGAGCAAGTAACGTTCTTCCGGAAGATGAAGCACTCAATGCATTATTTGACCGTTTTCTGGTAAGAATTAATGTAGACTATGTCAATCCCGAACTCTTACAACAGGTACTTTTGGCCGGAAGAAAACTGGAAAACGAAGAAAAAACGGAAATTCCGGAAATCCATGCTGACGAAATCAGACAGCTTCAGAGTTTGTGTAGAACCATAGATCTTAAACCCATTTATGAAGTCTATCTGAACACAATTATGAGCCTCAGAAATACAGGGATTGCTATTTCAGACCGTAGAGCGGTGAAACTTCAGAATCTGATTGCAGCAAGCGCCCTGATCTGCGGAAGAAAAGAAGCCGTAATTTCTGATTTGTGGGTGTTGAAACATATCTGGGATACCGAAGAACAGATTGAGATTCTGGAAGGAATTATCAACAGGACGATTGAGAAGGATGATCATCCGGATTCCCATCCACAGGCCATGCAGAACAAAACTCCCAATCCTGAAGAAGTTATGAAAGACGTAAAAATTCTTGTAGAAAAATGGAATGAAGGAATATTAAGTTTTGAAGAGCAGAATGTAATAAAAGATAAATTGAGATACCTGCAGACCCGTTGCGACTGGATCAGAAATCCGGAGCAAAAACAATATATCCAGCAAGAAATTGAAAGCTTATGGCAGAAGATTCTTCAAAGCGTTTAAAAGAATTCTGGGCGGAAATTCCCCGTGCTGATGAAGATTTTCTGGGTTCCATCAGAGACTGGAAGAATATTCAGATTGCTGTAGAGGATGAAACGATCTGGCTGAAAGGCTTTATCGAGGAACAGGCGGCAGCTCCGGAAATACAACAATTGCCGGACTTTATTCTGTATGAACTTCGTGATGGACTTTTATTCAGAAAAGAGGCTTTGGTTCCGAGTAAAAAAATGCGGACAGCTTTGCTCTGGATTCCTATAGACAAAGCATTGCAGCTTAGTCTTCCCCCTTCAAACCAAAACTATTTTGGGATTCATGAACAGGTTCGGATAGAACTAAAAGAAAGCAATGAAGAACATCCGGTTATCGCTTTGCTGAGCAACATTGCCGATATTAAAGAAAGTATCGCTGCACTACCGAAGTTTAAGCTTGAAAAAATAAAATGGACAGTTCTGGGCGATAAAGCCCTGTTTATGGGAACTCCATTATTGAGCTTTCCCGGAAAGACCTACTGGACAAAGGACAGACATTTATTGCCTGCAGGTCTGGATTTTGAATTTAAAAACCTAAGCACACTGTTGCAGCAAAAATATAATCAAGAGGAAGGATGGCTGCTGTGGGATGGAAATGGGAATTATCTTTCAATAAAAGAAACAGACTTCCGTCCATTATCCGTAAGCTCATTCCGCCTGACAGAAAAATCAAGAGAATGGAATTAAAGGCTTATTTCCAGTCCTATGAAAATTATTTTTGGGAATGGAAAACTGATGAAGATGTTCCCGGTGATTCCGGTTATCATGAAAACAATCTCCTCTCTATTCCCGGAGTAGGAGCCATAGCTTACAGGCCTTATCTAATGGAGATACTGAAAGAGCTTCAGCCGCAGGGATGGCCTCCGTTCGGGGCATTGCTTATGGTTTTGTATGCGATGCAGGATGGATATACGGACTTTGCAGGCCCGCTAAGACGTACAGCTGAGTTTTATAGCGGTGAAGATTTTGAGTTCAACGCGGAAAAGCAAATTGAATTCCTTGAAAAAATAAAATCACTACCCAAAGTTTATAAGGAGAAACAGAACAGAATTGTATTGCTCCAGACTTTGTTCAGCAATAGTCATAACAGGGTGGCCTCTCTTCATGCGGATATTTATTTAAAGATCTATTATAAACGACCGCAGGAACTAGCGATCAGTGCAGAAAAACAAGACGAAGGTTCAATAGCTTTAAACAAAGATCTGAGCGCTTTGAATCTCAATGAAAAATTTCCTTCAGTGCAGTCTGTCATTGATGCCATGAAAGGATTGGTTCATGAGCCGGAATTGGAGGATGAGGTGGTAGAAGAAGAGACAACTGCAGATAGCCATAAAGATTTTATCAAAGAATTAATTGATGAACCCAAGACTTTTCAGATAGGAAGCCTGATCAAAAGAATCTGGAGCGGCCTTAAAATTCCAATGCGTCATCTTTCTCCCGGAGAGCAACCCATTGGAGGAATTTCCGATATGACCAATAAAGGAGATTTTCACAGAATGCTTCTTTCCGAATTTGCCAATGAAGATGATGTCTTTATAAATCGTGTTGCCAATAACGAAGCACTTTATATTCAAAGAGAGATTCCGCCTGAAGAAAATATTTTTGAAAGAATTATCCTGATTGATACTTCCCTTAGAAACTGGGGAACACCAAAAGTATTGGCTTATGCCTCTGCAATAGCCATTATTAAACATCCCAAAGCTCATTCTGAATGTAAAGTTCTTGCTTTAGGGCAGGCAGCAATTCCGATTTCACTGAACAAAGTGGAAGAAGTGGTGGAAAATCTTAACCAGGTAAGTCCGGTTCTGGAAGTTTCGGAAGCACTGGAGAAGTTTTTTAACGAACATCATTCACAAAAAGATATTGAAGTGTTCTTCATTACCCATCAGGATAATATGGCTGATGAGGAAATTCAGCGGGTTGTACATCAGAATAGGGATAAATTGAAGTTTTTGGTAACAACGGCTTCAGATGGTGAAATCAATTTTTACAAACATCATAAAGGAGCAAGAAAGCATATCCAGAAAATAAAACTTTCATTGCAGGAGCTGTGGGCCAATCCGCCGCAACAAAAACAATCTGTTCAGAACTTCAATGGAAAGAAAACAGATCTTCCGCAAAACTATCCGATTTTATTTCCAACGCCGGTTAATAAGATTGCTAAGTTCTTATATGAAGGAGAATTTTTCATTTTGAGTTCAAAAAAGCAATTACTGAAAACTTACCTTTCTGATAATTATTACGACAGACATTCTTACGATTATTATAAAACATTTCATGGATGTGAAGTTTTGTTTGATAAAATTTCCATAAAACCCAAAGGACAGTTTGCCTTGGCAAAAAACAGACAGCAACACTTTATTCTGTGTCAGTATCATCCTGAACAGAAACTTATTTTAAAACTTAATCTTAATAACGGAGAATATTCTGACCAGAATCTTACAGGGATGAACATTCCGGAATTTTACAGGTTGATTTATTTTGGACGGAATTTTTATCTTCATCATCCGGACAACCCTACCCATTACAAAATCAATATTGATGGGAACATTGCTGTAGAGCCTATTACCGGAAAGGATAAAGAATTTGAAAAAAATAATATAAAAGCAGAAGCAGAAGTTGCCAGGTTGAAAGGAAGTGGACTGAAGGTCATCAATAATTTCAATAAAATAGGAATCAACAAGTATAATAACCTCGTTGTTTCTGGAAATGAACTATACAGTGCTTCGGAAAATACACTTGATTTTTCCAAAAATAAATTTGATATCAAAATTTTCGCAGAGCAGAATAAAAATAAATTTACATTTCCTGACGGAAGTGAAATCATCACCGACTCTCGGGGAATGCTGACGTTCCGAAGCAGTAATAAGAGTATCGAAGAATTCTTTATTCCATCTACATTGGGTGGTTTTCTCTCGTTAGCTACCTATACGGAATTCGGAGGATCAGAATATTATCTTCCGGAACATGCCCTGTTGAAAGTAAAAACAATGGATGATATGTGTGACAGGTTTTTAAAACCGTTTATAGAACAGATTTTGGATTATGGAGCTTAGAATAAAACCTTTCCCGAAAAATAATTATCCCAAAAAAGGACTTTTAATCAAAGGTTCTTCACCTGTGGTATGGCTTCAGGAAATGGAAATCCTTGGGATTAATTTAAGTCAGGTAAAATCTTTTGCCATTCCGGCAGACAGTCCCAATGTGCTGTACGGTTGTTTTCTCATTTTTAATGATTATGCTCCGCATGAAATAGGCAGGAATGCTTATTTTCAAAGTGTGGATGACAGGCTTTTTATCCCTGAAAATACAACCTTTTATCCCAAAATAAATCCTGAAGACTGGGCACAGCTTGATTCACGTTTTCTGATTATGCATCCCGAATTCGGATTGGTGAAGCTGTCTGAAGAAATCGACTGGATTTCATTAATTCAACAGCCTGAAACCATAAATGAAACCATCAGAAAGCCTCTGAACGGAGTTTCAATCCCTCAGAAAATAGAAAGCTACACGGTGGAAATGGATGATGAAAAAGTAATGGAAGCATTACAACCAAAACAAACCGAAGAAGAATGGATGAACAACCTGCCGTTTGATCTTAAAAAAGTAATGGCCGGAAATAAAAAAGAAATAGAAAAATACTTAAAATATATTGAAAAATACCCTGAAAGAGCAGTAGATTTAGGTGTTTCCCTGGACGTAATGGGAACTTCCAGAGGTGATGGATTTGGTAAGTTTACCTGGCTGGAAGGATTATTTGGTGGCGGTGCAGGAGGCAAAAAGGAAAGTGCAGGAACCAGAAATTTTCGCAGAGTATTCTGGGCAGTCATTATTGCCGCTATCGTTTTAAAGATTGCATTACCTTCAGATAAAAATAGTTCGGAACAGGATGAAAATACTCCTTCTTCAGGAAAGATAGCAAATAATGCAGCAAAAGCACCTTCTGATATAATTGCTTTCCAGTCCGGGACGTCGGAAATTGATCTTAAAATAGATTCAATGTATCACCAGCAGAGAAAAGGATTATCCAAAGAGCTTATTCATGCAGGAATCATTGAATCCAAAACAAAAGAAGACAAAGAAAACTATAAAAAAGGTGGCGGAAGAGATGTAAGCGAAATAGGAAGAGATATCGAAAAGCTTGTTAATAAAGAAAAACAGAGCAGAGATTCACTCAAAACCATTTACACCCAAAAAATCACAAAACATCTTGAACAAAAAACTGAAAATCTGAAACGTAAAATTTCAGATTCTCTAAAGCAATATACTAAAGGAAAACCGGTGAATGATGATGTTGTAAAATACCTTCTCAAAAAAAGGAAGGCATTGATGGCTGATTCACTAGGGAAACTTTACGGTACACTGGATATCGTAGATCCTTCTTCTGTGTCAATTGACAAGTCTAAAGTAAAAGGAGTGGGTTCAGAAGGAACTCCTTTAAAAAAAGAAACTCCCGTTTCAGATATTCTGTATATGGTAATCCTGATGATTGCTGGAGTGGGATTATACTCATTCCTGTTTAAAAATAAATCGTTAAACCTTGGCGGAGACAATGTACCAGGCTGGGTAAAGTTTGTTTTAATTGCCATTCTTGTAGCCATGCTTGTATATTTATTTTATCCGCTGGTTAAAATGTTTGGGTACAACTGGTTTGTGTGGATTCTTGTAATTGGTGTGCTGTTACTTCTTTACCGTCTTTTCAGAGAAGATAAAACCATTTTAAATTCCGATGATGATGAATAGACAGAAATTTATAGACAAATTTATGGCGGCATTTGTGCTGCTGGCCATGTTTAAGATTATCGGAATTGTAGCCCAGCTGTTCCATGAAAGTTTCTGGAGCGTAGTGGGAACATTGGGTATTTTCTTAATTGTAGCCTTTATTATCCTTATTGTGATCACTTTTTTAAAAGATAAGGAGCAAAATAACAGAAACTCAGTTGGAAGAAAAAGCAGCGGAAGCAGTAATTTCTATCTGGAAAATTCACTCTTTGACAAGATCAGGAGCAAATATGAAGAACTTGCCGAAAAATACATAGCCGAAAAAGATTATAAAAAAGCAGCAAGAGTCTATATGAACCTGCTGCAGGATAATTACAGAGGTGCAAAAACACTTGAAAATGGAGGGCTTTATAATGAAGCAGCGGTAGTATATCTTAAAAAACTGAATAATAAATCCGATGCTGCGGTTTGCTATGAAAAGGCAAAACAGCATAAAAAAGCTATTGAGCTTTATAAAGAAATGGAGCAGAAAGAAAAAGTGGGAGATCTTTATAAAGAAATCAATGATCTTAAGAATGCCCATCACTATTACCAGCTGGTAGCAGATGATTATACAGGAAATAATCAGATGGTGAAAGCCTCTTTAGTCTACCGTAAAAAAATGGAAAAAACAGAAGAAGCACAGAAAGTGCTGTTGAAAGGATGGGAAGAAGATAAAGATGCTTTCAATTGTTTGAATAACTACTTCGCCAATATCTTTGATATTAAAAAGCTGGAATCAGAAATTATGAATTTATACGAAAAAACTCCAGACAATAAAAAGATTACTTATCTTGATGCTATGAAATATGAATTTAAAAAATCTCAGGAACTGCATGCCGTAACAAGAAATATAGCTTACGAAATCATTGCTGAAAAAGTAAATACCCGTTCTGAAATTGTCAATGAACTGAAATTTTTTAATCCCAATGATGAAGTGATTCTGAAAGATATTTCAAGGTTCAAAACAGCAAGAAATAAAATGTTCAGGAATTAAATTTTAAAGATTCAAGAATTTAAAAATTAAAGAAAATTCAGCTTTATCAAATCAAAATTTAATTGATTCCTTTATGTCCCTTTGCTTATCTAAAACTTTCCCAAAATTGTGAATATTATAAAATAATATCAAAAAAGATTTATCTTTGCGCCAGAAAATTATGACAATACAAAGAGCACATATCAATGCAGAACTATGCGAAAGTCCTTCTAATAAAGGATTATTCGGGTATGATGAGGTGATATGGAATGAGGCGAAATGTGCTGACTTTGGAAATTATTTACTGTAAACTTGTAAAAAATTAATCAAAATACAACAGAAACGCCTCGGAAAACCGAGGCGTTTTTTGTTTTTTAGGTCAGAAATTATTTAGAATGAAAAAAAATAACCATAAACATGAAAAATTTTTAATAAACAATGAAATTTTAATACGATAAAATAGAGTGATAAGCAACCCGGTGAGAGACAGTCATTTAGGTAATTAAGATATCTGCAAAATATTGCGGACAGAAATTCTCTATGCTAAAAATAACGCATAATAAATTGATTATCAGTATTTTAATTTGAAAATTTATTTGCGGATTCCAAAAATTCATATTTACTTTGCAACCGAAAATTGAAAGCAACAGGTTTTCAGGATTCAGTTAAAAATAATTTAGAAACAAACAAAAATAAAATGAAACAGTTACACAACATATTCAATCAATATTCAAGACTATTCGGACAGAAGCCGACAGGTGTTGCATGTATTCTTGAAAGTGAAATTGTGGATAAAAGGTGCTTATATACGTGGGTCAGCTAATGATCTCTTACGTTTAAATATATGAAGCGCCTCCCGAAAAGAGGCGCTTTTTTTATGGTTTCTTTAGCTTATTTGGTAAAGCGCCGGTCTGTGGAACCGGAGAACAGGGTTCGATCCCCGGAGATACCCAAAGGAGAAAATCTCATGGCTCAATTGGATAGAGCGTCGGTTTACGGCACCGAAGGTTGAAGGTTCGAGTCCTTCTGAGATTACAAAGAATGTGAATTTTAAAATTGACAAGCGAAGCGAATTGATTATTGACTATTCACGACTTTAAAATAATCCCATAGCTCAAATGGTTAGAGCACCGGTCTTTTAAACCGGGGGTTGAAAGTTCAAATCTTTCTGGGATTACAAAAACGGTTCCGTAGCTCAACTGGACAGAGCATGGGTTTTCTAAACCCAGGGTTAGAGGTTCGAGTCCTCTCGGAATCACCAAAGGTTCATGGAAGATTTCCCATCCGGCTGTCTCCCGGAAAAGAAACAGAAGTGAACCCCAAAGCTGGAAAGATAACGGTGGTTGTTTACCCGTCTTGGACGCGGGAGGTCGCAAGTTCGAATCTTGCTTTCCAGACAATTTGTTCCATTAGCATAGTGGCAAGTGCATCCGGCTTTCTACCGGACGACAAGGGTTCGATCCCCTTATGGAATACAAATGATTTCGTAGCTCAAGTGGTTAGAGTGTCGGTCTGATACACCGAAGGTTGAAGGTTCGAGTCCTTCCGGAATTACAGTAACTAATTGTTAATTGTTTCAGGAGAAAAAGTAAAAGTTTGTCGAGAGCAGAAGATCTTTACGCCAAACACGAAAAATAGAGACAGGCTTTTCTTCTCTCCAGATTAATTAAAAGTTAAAGAATATCATTTATAAATTTTTAGGTAAAATAAAGTTTGTCAGGCGCAGAAGTTCTTATATCAAACAATTTTAGACAGACTTTATTTTTAATCTGATGGTTCGCCGAAGTGGAAGAGTCGGGACGGTCTGCAAAACCGTTGTGTAAACTGAGTGGGTTTGAATCCCATAGCCATCTCAAAGTAAAAACTATAGGAAATATAAGAATCTTTTATCATTGATCTTTTATCATCTATAGCAAAGAATATCCTTTATTAATAAAAGAAAAAGGCTGTCGAGCGCAGAAGATCTTTAACCAAACATTCAATATAAAGACAGACCTTTTCTTTTTAATGGTAAAATGAGGAATTACTTATGAATATGATTAATTGCTCAAAAAAATCCGGAAGTACGCCGAAGTTGGAGAGTCGGGGCAGACTGTAAATCTGTTGCTTCATTGCTGAGTAGGTTCGAATCCTACTACTTCCACCAACCACAAATAATGTAATGGCAGCATGCAGGAAATGTACTCTTGTTGTCCAGGTTCGATTCCTGGTTTGTGGATTAACGTTCTATTCGTCTAACGGTGAGGACGCCTGCCTTTCGAGCAGAAAACAAGGGTTCGATTCCCTTATAGAGTACTGGATGTGAATAGCTGGTCAATATTGAATTGATTTAATACCATGAAAGTTCAGATTTTATTGAAAAAATTGGCCAGTTACCATTCACGCAAAAAAATGAAGAAAAGAGAAAAAGGACTGTCGAGAGCAGAAGATCTTTAGTCAATAAAAACAGACAGCCTTTTACTTTTTTAAACAAAATACATTAGGAAATGAGAAAGGTTTGTCAAGCGCAGAAGATCTTTACAAACACTAACAGGCATAGTTTATTATCAGACAGAGCTTTCTCAAACCTAGATATACTATGAGTAATAAGTAATGAGCAATAAGTAAATACCCATGGATTTTCATTAAGAATTACCGATTACTCATTACTAATAAGATACACCTCTCTATTCCAATTGGCAGAGAAAACGGCTTTAAACCCCGTAAAGTCCCAGTTCGAATCTGGGGAGAGGTACAGGATATAAGTGATTGAATAACAGTGAGTAATAATGAAAATAAAAATATTACTCATTACCAATTACTCATTACTTATAAAAAACCTGCGGGAATGGTGGAATGGCAGACACTCTTGATTTAGGATCAAGCTTTTGAGGGTTCGAATCCCTCTTCCCGTACAAAAACATAAATGATAAGAGATTAATGATCAATGATTGCTGAGCACTTCATCAATTATCAATCAACATTTATCAATTATAAAATTGATTCATAGTGTAATTGGCAGCACACAAGATTTTGATTCTTGGAGTTTAGGTTCGAGTCCTAATGAATCAACAATTTTACTCTGATAGTGTAATGGCAGCATCTCAGTCTCCAAAACTGATGGTATCGGTTCGAGTCCGGTTCGGAGTGCAAAGTGAATAGTCAATAGTGAATTTTGCTTTGCAAATGAATTTAAAAATATTGACGATTCACAATTCAGAAATTAATTTAAAACAAAATTTAAAACATGTAGAAAAAATGGAAACGCAACAACAAACATGGCAGAATATGAGTGGAAAAATTTTCCAGCACTCTATCACACAGCTGGTAGAAGAAGCCATCATTCGCGAACAGGCCAACGGACACCGTCTGAAAGTATGTGTGGGATCAGACTCTCATGTATACGGAGATGCCATCAACTATGCTACGGCAGTAGTATTTATTCGTGAGGGAAAAGGAGCGTTTACCTTTATTAGAAAAGAAAGAGAAATACAGAGTATCAGTATCAAGGAGCGAATGCTGAATGAAGTCAACAAATCCGTTGAAATTGCATACGCGATCTGTTCTGTGCTGGATGCTTATGGTGTGGAAATGGAGGTACACGCAGACATTAATACCGACCCGGATTTTAAATCCAATGTAGCATTAAAAGATGCCATGGGTTATATTCTGGGAATGGGATATGTGTTTAAAGCAAAACCTTACGCTTTCGCAAGTTCCAACTGTGCTGATATGATGGTGTAATAAAGCTGGAAGCTTAAAAACTATAAAAATTAACTCATGGAAAAAACAAAAAGATTATTATTTCTGGATGATATAAGATACCCGATCGAGGCTTATCATTATACCCAACAGGATATTTTCCTCAGAAGTGACTGGCACATTGTTCGGAATTACGAACAGTTTGTCAACAGGATCTTGGAAAAAGGACTCCCGGAAATGATATCTTTTGACCATGATCTTGCAGACGAACACTATTTGAAACAGAATTCTCAGGAATTTGTTGAGAAAACAGGATACGACTGCGCCAAATGGCTGGTAGAATATTGTATGGATCATTATCTGGACCTTCCGAAATTCTATTGCCACTCCATGAATCCGGTAGGAAAGGAAAATATCCTAAACCTGCTGCAAAACTTTAAAGAATTGTAATGGACATTTTAAGATTTATTGAAGATATAAAAGCACATCTGAAGCTCACATTTGATAATGTAGACGGATGGTTTCAAAAAGATAAAAAAACGTTGAATCATCAGCCTTCAAACGGAGGCTGGACGATTCAGCAGATTTTAGAACACATTTATCTTACGAATTTTTATCTGCTCATCCTTATCGAAAAAGGGTCCAAAAAAGCAATGAAGAATTCTTTAGATCTTGATCTGGAATCTGAAATAAAAAACTACAGTTTCAATAAAGAAAATTTTGACAAAGTAGGGGAGCACGGTGCCTTTGAATGGATAAGACCAGAACATATGGAGCCGAAAGGAGAATTAAGCTTAGATGAAATAAGAAGCTTAATAAACCAACAATATCTTCAATGCGTACACTATCTTGAAGTAATGAAAAATGGCGAAGGACTCTTGTATAAAACGACAATGACAGTGAATGACCTGGGGAAAATTAATGTATATGAATATATTTATTTTCTGTCACTCCATGCTCGAAGACATATTACCCAGATGCAGCAAAACGAATCAGAAATGATTAAAAACTAAACAAAATGATTTTCAAAACATATAACGCTATAGAAAATGCTTACCAGGCCCGTGTGATCGATCAGATCAGAATGCAGGGTTTTAGAGATGAGGTTTTCATCGTACAGGAAAAAGTTCACGGAGCTAATTTCTCTTTCTTTACCGACGGAAAGGAAATTAAAATCGCAAAGAGAACTGCTTTCATCGAAAAAGATGAGAAATTTTTCAATGCCCATCAGATGTTGGAACGCTACAGAAAAAATGTAATAGAAGTGTTTCAAAAAGTGAAAGCCATTTACCCGAATGTAGAAACTGTAGTGATCTACGGTGAATTGTTCGGTGGTGGTTACCAACATAAAGAAGTAGAACCCGTAAAAGATGCTGTAAAAGTACAGAAAGGTATTGAATATGCACCTTACAACGAATTTTACGCTTTCGATATTAAACTGAATGGAATTACCTATTTGGATACAGAAGTGGTCAATCAGATTTTTGAAGAGACAGGATTTTTCTATGCTAAAATTTTGTTTCAGGGAAGTCTTGAAGAAGCTTTGAAATTCCCTAATGTTTTCAATTCAAAAATTCCTGCTTGGCTGGGATTACCCGAATTGGAAGACAATAGGTGTGAAGGAACCATTGTAAAAACTTTGAAAACCAGATACTTTGGAAACGGAGCCAGAATTATTCTTAAAAATAAGAATGAAAAATGGGTAGAAAAATCAAAAATGGTTAAAAAAGAGGGTAAAACTGTTCAGAAACAGATTCACTTCAGCGAAAAAGCTCAGGAGATCTGGGAGGAAATCCAAAAATATGCTACAGCCAACAGATTGAATAATGTGATAAGCAAAATTGGCGAATTCGAACCTAAAATGATAGGTAAGGTAATTGGTCTTTTTTCACAGGATATTTTAGAGGATTTCCAGAAAGACTTCCCGGCAGCTTTTGCCACTATTGAAAAAGAAGAGCAGAAAAGGATCAACAAAAAGTTGAATTCTTTAGTCATTGATTTTATAAAAGAAGAGTTGATGACTCTTAAAGTATAGTTTCGGTAATTTTTTACCGAAACTTTTTTATGTATAACAAGTAACCATCAAAGTCAGAAGAACGAAAACACTTCATTGTATTAAAGAGAAATAGGACTCATGAAAGTGTGACAATTCCCATCCTTTGGAGGGGTGGCGAAAATTCAAAGAATTTTTGACGGGGTGGTTTTAAAAAGAAAAAAACAATTAAAAAAATGAAACCCAATATATTTTTTACAGCAGACCATCATTTTGGTCACGAGAATATTATAAAGTTTTCAGAAAGACCTTTTGAATCACTGGACCATATGAATGAAGAACTCATTAAAAGATGGAACGAGAAAGTTGAGCCCGGTGATACAGTCTACCACTTAGGAGACATGAGTTTAGGCAAACCGGATTTTACAAAAGAGGTTTTAGACCGGTTACATGGCAATATTCATCTGATCAAGGGCAATCATGAAGGAGCGGCTCTCACTTATCCCAAACGATTTGCTTCCATCAGAGATTACCACGAACTGAGAATTGATGAAGCAGATCAAAGTAATGGTAAACAGAAAATCATTCTTTTCCATTACGCCATGCGTACCTGGAATGGTTCACACCGCGGGGTCTGGCAATTATACGGCCATTCACACGGAACTCTACCGGATGATGAGATGGCACTCAGTTTTGACGTTGGGGTAGATTGCCACAATTTTTATCCGGTTTCCTACGAGGAAGTCAAGGAAATAATGAAGAGGAAAAAATGGACGCCTCCATTTGCTCCCAGAAATTAACAATTAACAATGAAAATGAAGCTTGAGGATATGAGAAGTATAAACCTAACTAACTTCTAGCTTCTAATTTCTAATAAAATCATGAAAACAACCAATGAGATGATAATCATCGATCTGGAAGCTACATGTTGGGAAAACGACAGAATTCCCATTGGGCAGCAGGTCGATATTATAGAAATAGGAATTTGTAAATTAAACTTAACATCAAAAGCAATTTCCCAGAAACAAAGCATCTATGTTATTCCGGAACGGTCAGAAATCAACAGATTCTGTACACAATTGACCGGAATTACGCCGCAACTGATAGAAGAAAAAGGAATCTATTTCGAAGAAGCCTGTGAATTAATCAGAGATCAATACCATTCCGCACCACTTACCTGGGCAGGATATGGAAACTTCGACGGAGAGCAGATCATAGAACAATGTGACT
This sequence comes from Chryseobacterium sp. SG20098, assembly GCF_031844745.1. Taxonomy (NCBI): domain Bacteria; kingdom Pseudomonadati; phylum Bacteroidota; class Flavobacteriia; order Flavobacteriales; family Weeksellaceae; genus Chryseobacterium; species Chryseobacterium sp. SG20098. Next base: position 4,205,796 of record NZ_CP134622.1, read on the forward strand.
GGCTCGGGATAACCAATCCTTTTTCAGAAAATTATATGAATGTGATGCATGAATTTAAAAGACATTTCAAATTGCATAAACAAATAGGGCTTAAAAGAGCTTTACATTATTTGAATATGGATTTTGAAGGCACCCACCACAGCGGAGCAGACGATGCTTATAATACAGCCAGAATTTTAAGTAAGATTCTGTAAATAGTCAATTTCAAATACTGGAGGACAGATGCTGGAGGCTGGAAGTAAATGAGACAATAGTAAAAATTTCTTCTTTCTGCATCCTCTTCCAATCTTTAACAATTAAATTTTAGACAAGTGAAAACAACAGAAAATATATTAATAGTAGACCTTGAAGCAACGTGTTGGGATAACCGCCCGCCAAGAGGTCAGGAAAGTGAGATCATTGAAATCGGGGTATGCATCATGAATGCAAAAACAGGTAAGATCTCTAAAAATGAAGGAATTTTAGTAAAACCCCAGTATTCAAAAGTAAGTCCGTTCTGTACGGAATTGACTACTATTACCCAAAATATGCTGGATCATGAAGGCATTATGCTGGATGATGCTTTCGATATTCTAAGGGCAGAGTATGATTCGGAGGAACTGACTTGGGCGAGCTACGGAAACTACGATCTGAATATGCTTCAGAATCAGGCAAGAAGATTCTACACAGATTATCCAATGAGTGATGACCATATCAATGTGAAGACATTATTTGGTGAAATTCATCCTACAATCAGGAAAAGTGTCGGAATGAACAGAGCTTTGGGTGAACTGGGTATGACTTTAGAAGGTACCCACCACAGAGGAGTAGATGACGCTAAAAACATTGCAAAGATTCTGCATTGGTGTCTCCAAAAGTCCCGATAAAACTTTTAAAATTCATATATTTAAATATCTTGATTCTTAATATATGATTAAAGAATATAATGTGCTGGAGCATATCAGAATGCGGCCTGCAATGTATATAGGTTTTCTGAACCACTTAGGCTACAATGAATTAATAAGCTATTTTATTGAAGATTTTATTCAAGCAGAAATCTATGATATCACTTTCATCCTGAAAAAAGATAATAGATTGGTTATGAAATGGATCAGTCCTGAAAGAACGCTTTTTAATACAGAAATCATAAAAACTATTGATCAGTACAAACAGGGACAGTTTTATTTATCATTGGCAGGTATTATTGCATTGACAGAGTATTCTACGATTGAGATTAATAGCTTACCTGTTTTGCAATCCGAAAAAGGGAACTTTAAGATTTTGGACAACATACAGCATATTGATAATGAAGAAACCTGCAGATGGACAATTGATTTCATTCCTGATAAAGATATTTTTAAGGACTTGATATTGAGTTACCGCGTTTTGAACAATTTGTTCAGAAGGTTTTCATTTTTGGATTCAAATATGAAAATAAAAAGTATTGATGAATCTGGAGATGAACAGCAGATTAATATTTTTCATTACCCAGCTGGTTTAGCTGAAATCATAGATGATGAAGTGCAAAAGAGATTGCCATATAATTCCTATTTTTTTACATTGAATTTTCGGAAAAAAACAGAGTTTTCATATTCGGTAGCATTTGCCTTTGCAGATTACCAGATCTTTATACCTAAAATCAAGATGTACGCCAATTATAAAGAAACTATTTTGGGAGGATCTTTACTGGATGGAATTATACAAGGATTCAAGATGTTTTTGAAAGAGGAAGCCGTAAAGAGAAATATAGAATTAAATATAAGTACAGCAAGACTTAAAAAATACCTGTTGCTTTATGCTTCTGTACAAGGAGAACTTACTTTTTTGGGTTCAACCAGATGGAAGCTTGGAACTCCGAAAGTGCAGACGGAAATTAAGAACTTTATGTATGAAGAACTGAAACTTTATTTTGCCAATAATGAAGATAAGACAATTCATATTATACAAACTTTACAGCATGAATAGTAAAAGGCTCCCTTTAATATGGGAGCTTTTTGTTGATAATACTGACCATACTTTCACTGATTGTATCAAATAATTCCACCGGAATAGAATGTCCCATCCCTTCAATGAGAAGCCATTCGGCATTGGGAATAGAATCCGCAATATCTTTTCCGCAATCAGGATGAAAGATCAGATCGTCTGTTCCGTGAATGATTAAAGTTGGAGCAGTTATTTTCTTTGGCACTTCAGGATTATACTGAAAGGAAGCCATTGCTAAAAGCTGCCGGATAATTCCGTTTTTGGTTCTGGAGCGTATAAGTTCCTCTTCAAGCAAAGCTTTTTCCTGATTCGAATCAAAAATATATCCCGAACCCGATATTTTTTTTGCAAAACGGATCTTTTCTCTTAGATACTCTTCTTTCTGAAGAACAGGATCAGCAGTCACCTGTGTCATCATAGCCATCACTTCCGGATCAGGTTTGGGAAGGGAAGGATTCATAGAAGTAGACATGATGATCGTCAATGATAAAACTCTTTCAGGATAATAGGAACCTAAAAGTTGTGCAATGATTCCTCCCATGGAACGTCCTGCAATATGAGCTTTTTCAATATTTAAATGATTAAGAAGATCAATAACATCATTCGCCATATCCATTAAAGAATAAGAAATCCCTTCTTTACTGAGCATTGCAAAAATATCTTCAATCCTTTTATCAGAAGGTATTTCCCTTTTTGAATTAAAAACAGAACTCCCCGAATCTCTGTTATCAAACCGAATCACCCTGAACCCTTTTTCAACCAACAGATCACAGAATGTGGTATCCCAACGGATCATCTGACTTCCTAATCCGGGAATTAATACAATGACATCAGAATTTTTTTCGCCAAATACCTCATAGCATAATTCCACATCATTCATTTTGACTGTTTTCATTTAATCCCTTTGTGTATTTAATAATACTTCTTCCAATGGTAAAAGTCTGGAATCTTCTACCGCAGCCATTCTATGTCCCATAATTTTCATATAAGCTTCATTTTTTTCGAAACCGAAAAAATCATTAACACTTTTTTGTTTGATTAAGAGACACAGATCCCAATATTCACTTTCAGGACCTATCAGAAACTGGTCTCCCTTTCCAATAAATAAAATTTCTCCACCGCTTTCCTTTAAATAAGGTTCCGTTTCCCTGATATAAGTAAGATAGGCATCCCAACCACTTGTTTGCTCATTGGGTTTCAGATCCGGATATTCAGAATAATCTGCTTCTTTCTTTAATTTGATGAGGTTAAGATTAATGATGGCTCCTTTTATATTTTTAGTAAACAGATGTTTACCTGCCTCAAAAGTTGGAGATAGATATTTTTTTGACATCACTTTAATATAATTCTGTAATGAGTCCGGAAATATAAGACTGTTCAGCCTTTTGAATCTCTTTACGATAGTTGATAAATTCATTGTTCTCATCCGGAACAACAACTGCAAACTCAAAGGTAAAAGAATCACTTCCCGATTCTGTCCATTCCTTCTGTAACTGAGGATTTGTAAACATGCCTCCGTTTAGCAGAAATTTCATCTTGTTCACCAGTGCTTCCAGGTTTAAAGAACCCTGAACGTATTTTTTCCCGTTTGAAATGTTGGTAACAGCAAGTACTCCCATTGTTGTTGTATGGTCTTTTGCCCTTTCTCTTAGTTGTTTTTTTAATGCATTTTTCATCTTTTCACTATTGTATATTTCCTCCTAAATCAAATAAAAGCTCATTGACCATGCGTAGAGATTTACCTTTTTTGGAAGAAAGAATTTCTTTGGTAATATTTTCTGCGCTTAGTTTAGCTTCTTCAAATACCTTTTTACCGTTAGGAGTGATGACCACATAACTTACACGGGCATCTCTTTCGTTGCTTTCTCTGGATACAAGTCCGATTTTTTCCAATGGATTCAATAATCGGGTAACTCCTGATGCGGTAAGACCTATTTTTTCGGCAAGATCTATTCTTCTCATTTTGTTCTCAGAGGAAGAAAAGAGCACATAAAGAATAACAAAGTCATTGAATCCCAGGCCATGAACGCTCAGAGAATCAAATTTTCTGGCAATTACAGACTGTAGCTTATTGATGTTTATTAAGAATAATAATTCTGTGCTTATCATTGAAAAGTATTTGAGTTGTCAAGTATTTTATTTTGCAAATATATAAAATTTAGCGAATTACAATCCTGTTTTTATTATTTTAAAAAAAATTAACGTATTAGTAAGCTAACATAATTGGTTATAAGGTATCTTAAATTCTGGAATTAAGACACCAAATGTTGTGTAAATATCATTATATAACGCTTTTAACCACTTTTTTATTAATATATCTTTAAACAGGGAATTGTTTTTATGTTATCAACGGCTTTGATAGCCATTGTTTTAATTAACTTAATATTTGTTAAAAAAATCACTTTTATGGGATAATTTACTGTCTGTCAGTCATTTTTTTTTATTTTAGCCGATAAGAATGAGTTTATGCTTATTGATAAAGGTTTTCAGGTGAAAAATTTAAACTGTTGACGTATTGTAAAACAGGAAACGATTACAAATAGCAGAATTCCGGATATGGCAAGATACCTGTTGATATTGTCAGTGAATTCTTTGATCGTTATATTCCTGATAATACTTCTTTTTTAAATACTTCATTCAATTTTATCAAGGTGTTTATGATAATAATCTGATGAGAATTTTATATCTGGTATCCTGTTTTTCAGACTCTGCTTTTACAGGAAAAAAATAGTAAAACTTATTAAGTGTTGTATATCAGTGTTTTTATGTAAATAGATATTGTGTTTCCGAATGTTTGGATGAAACAGAATGCGCTTCCCTGAAGAGGCTTTGTTTATTCATGCTTTTGGGACTGTTTAATACTATGAAACGCTCTGTGGTACGGCTTTTGAAGCCCTATAAACAGGGTGTTTTTGAATAATTTTAAAGAAATGAAGTGGGGGATAATAATCGGTAAAAAGTTAAGTTTTGAATGGAATCAGATAAAAGGATTTATCTACAAAATTCCCAAACTTATCCGTGTGATTACCAGTTGGAATGCTGCTTCCGGAAAACTGCTGATGCCCATTCTTTCAACAGTTGAAAAGACAGTTTTGAATGCTGAAAATTTCCTTAGGCTTTATCATGAACTGTTAAAACAAAATCAGTCTGGGATGAAAAAAATCTTGTCAGACAACCTAAAGAATGGAAAAAATGAATAACCTGAAACAAATTTATACATCAAATTAAAGCACCATGAAAGAAAGACTTTATGAGATCCTTAATGAGGAAAAGATACATGAGATTATTCCCTTTCTAAAAGAGCTTAGTATTGAAGAAAGGAAAACACTGGTACCGTCTATAAAGAAAATGGACCGTGAGATCAGTAAAATTGTAATGACTAAAAACTCCTACCATACGGCAGGATCTGTGAATCAGCATTCCATCATAGATATTGCTTCATTTGTCTGCATGGACAAAAAGAATTTTGGTAAAAACTATTGGAGTCTTTTCCGTAATGTAGAACAGACTGATCAGATACTGGAATGGGGATGCCCGGATTGGTTTTCAGACTTTATCAATGAATCTGTTGAAGCTGAATTTACAGCATTTAATTATAAAGATATTTTAGGATGGACGGAGAAAGGATATGTACAGCCCAAACCAGAATTGTTGGGACATCATCTGAGCAATTATCCCGCAGATCTTGACCGCCACCCTGAAACACTCAATACTCATTTTTGGTATTTGTGTGAATTTCCTTCCAAATCTTTACCTTTCCGTAAAGAATGGTTTCCTATTGTTCAAAAACTGATTGCAGATAAGAAAATTGAAAGAAAAAGATTTCTGAAAGAATGCCTTTTGGCTGCCAACAGGAATTTTAATAAAAATGTCACGGGTTGGTTTATGGATGCGTTTACCTCATTAAAACCAACGGAAGAAGAATTATCTGATCTACAGGATGAACTACTTGCAGGGCTTGTTTCTTCACAGTCAAAAGCCGTGAATACAATATTATCTCACTTGAAAAAAATTGTGGGAACTTCAGAATTTAAGAATGAAGAATTTTCAAATTATCTTCCGAATCTATTAAGCTCTGAGGTAAAAACAGTAGTGGTTTCCAGTCTGGGCCTTACTGAAAAAATATTCCAGAGAAAGAAAATGGATCCGGATATGCTTGGGATGGCTTTAAGTACAGCATTTGTCAGTAAAGATGATGGAATACAATCAAAAGCAGCGAAGATCATCCTTAAATACATTCCGGCTTCAGAAAATATGATGGTGGCGCTTTCTCATTATTCAGATAATATATTAACCAATGTACGTCCTCTTTTGGTAAAGTACATTGAAGAAAAACAGCCGGAACTTGAGGCGATAGCATCAGAAAAACTATTGCTGACTTCAGATGAAAATGCAGTGCAGGTACTTCAGAACTTTGAAGATCTCATGTTCTATTTGCCTTTAGCAATGGACAATCCTTATAGCTACCATTGTGATATTGCTTTGACTGGATTTATCAGATTTGCAGGAGATGTAGATGAAGAATCTGTAAAACTGATGGAACCTGTGTTTTTGAAAGCCTGTAAAACCATTGCAAAATGGGAAGTTCCTTATCTGAACGTTTTATTATGCAATGCAATCATCAATTATGGGCTGGCTTTAATGGAAAAATATCCGATTCAGTTAAAGAATCTGGAAAAAATATACCAGAAAACCAAAGAGGACGAAGCTACGAGAGAGTCTTACTCCAATTATCAGAAAAAATTGGGACCTATAGAAGATGTAGGGGCAGATTGCCCGGCAAGACAGGCATTTAAGGAAATCGCTATCTATGCTGTTGAAAAAATAAAATCCGGTGATAAACTTCCTTTGTTGTTTCCTATCACCCATGCGCCATGCTGGATTTCTCCCGTAACGCTGGTTGAGAGATTGGAGAATTACCAGAATAACAATGCAGAGCCTCATCATCTGGATATTCAGCTGGCCCTTCAACGTTGTGCTTTAGACGATACTTCTAAAGCTATTGAAGAAACAGAGAAAAGATTAAAAGGTGAATATAAAGACTTACTACTTTTCTTCTTTGGAGGAAATGCAAAGCCGGAAGGTAAGTTTATACACCCTTCATGGTGGATGACCGCTGGAATTACCCGCTCACCGGAAACGGCTTTTGAGGAATTTAAAAATTTCGGATATGATAATATTCCTGCAGAATTCTTTTCGGGAGATTATCAATGGAAAACCATTGACAATAAGAAAAACTCATACTATCCGGTAGAACTGAATATTACGATTCCAAAATACCATCTTGAAAAAAGAAAAGAACCTTTATTCATGGAATATTTTGTTGCTGAGCAGAAAGAACTTAATGAAATTCCTGCGCTGATGCTTTGCTTCCCCAATACACCTGCAAATGCCCTGGCGAAGGTAATTAAGTACTGTCTTTTCTATTCAGGAATTGCAGAAGTTTTTGAAAGAAGCCTTGTTCTGAATACTGCCAATACGCTGTATCAGATCAAAAAACCTCTGGATGAAATTGGATATCTGTTTCTTGGGACTATTTTCCTGGATAGTGATAAAACCATTCGTGGAACAGCTGCTGAGATCTGGCTTGAACATGTTTCTGGTCAGATGATGGATAATGCAAGACTTGGAAGAGTGATTGGTCTGCACGAAAAATTAGAATGGGCACCAGTGAAAAGATTGACCGATCTTATACAGCACCACATGCTTAATATAAGTAAAAATCACAATATAGCTCTTGAAGAATTGATTTTCAGTATTTTACTTCAAATGGAGAAGCCGGTTACCAATCTGAAAAGAATTCTGGAGATCTACCATGAAGTATTGGCTTTGAACCATTCCTCAGTACATCAGGAAGTCGTTGAAAAATTAAACAGTTGGAAGGAAAACTCGAGTCTTAAAAAAATATGTAATCTTCTTCTGAAAAAATAGAACATGGAAGATACGCTTATTTACAGCTATTCAGGAGTATCCTCTTTAGTCAGGAGAGGTACACTTGAAGAGTTATTTCTTGCCAAATACAGTGAGATTGATAAAAATACTGATATTCCCTGTTTTTTCTGGGGAAATGTAAAGCAGCCTTTTATTTTGGCCCGATGTCTGATCACACTTTCAAACATCGTGAAATCCAGTTTTAACCTGTCACCTTTTCAGATGGCACTTCTTAAAGATCCTATAGTGACAGCAGGAAATGAAAGATTAAGGTTTGAAGGTTTTTCTCATTGTGCAGGAGTGTATGCAAGAATAGATGTACTTCCTGAAGGCTTGTATGGAGAGTTTCTTGAAAACGGAACAACAAATGTGGATTTCAATCAACCTATGATAACAGAGCTGGGAAGTATACGTCCGAATGAAGAAATTATGCTTTCTGTAGGGCAAAAAGAAGTAGGACTATACAAGGGGGAAAGCAAAATAATAGAAAAGAAAGTACCATTGCCTGCTAAATGGATCAAAGGACTGGGAACTGTTCAGGTGTATTTATCAGAATCCGAAAAGCGTCATACATTCAATAAGATTCAGACACAGCAATTGTTCAGAGGAATGCCCAAAGGAGTGGTGAAATCAGATTATTATTTAATTGTGAGAGGAAATAAACCTGTTTTTTCTCCGGTAAAATCTGCAGATTCTGTTTGTATAGGAGGACTTCACAGACTACGCCTATTAGAACCTCTTCTTCCTTATATTGATGGTTTGCAGGTTTTTGCACATGCTAATATGCAGTCTACAACATGGCAACTCAATATGGGAAATATCCGGTTAAGTTTTTCTTTATCGAGAGAATGCTGGAGAGGTTTTTCAGGTGAAGGTGCGGTGTTGGATAGCCTGATTTCAGATGTTCCTGATGAGTGGATTGATGCGCTGGATAAATATGCCTATGCCAATCAGTCTTTTAATCCTGGCAGACTTACCTTGGAAGAGAACATCAGTTTTGACAATGTTAAAAATAGTACAGGCAGGCTTGCTGCAATGGGATTGCTTGGTTATGATCTTAATGACAGAGAATTTTTCTATCGTAGACTTCCATTTAAATTAAGCCGGATTATCGGGCTTAATCCCCGCATAAAAAATGCGGAAAAATTGATTGAAGACGGAAAAGTAGAAATCTTGAATAATAATAAAGAAAGAACAGAAGCCAGAGTAAGAGGAACCGGTGTACATCATACAGTAATCATTCAGGAAGAAAAAGAACGCTGTACCTGTGAGTGGTTCAGTAAATATCAGGGGGAAAGAGGTCCCTGTAAACATGTATTGGCAGTGAAAAAACTGGTTAATGTTTAAATACTGCTGATGCTCATCTTATCATTTTGTTGAGCAGCACAAAGGCGCAACATCTTGCGCCACTGTGTTGTAGTAGTGTCTTATTAATTACCAGTCTGCTTCATCCATTCCTCATAGCTCAGTACTCCCAGTTCCGGTCTGCCTTCACCCTCCAGAATAGAAATAAATTCAAGCTGATTTCCATCTGGATCATTAAAATAAATAGCCAATGCAGGCATCCATGCAAATACCATAGGCTCTACAGTTCCGTTTTTTAGAAAATTGTAAGGTTTTAAATCCTTTTTTTCAAGAAATTCTACAGAATAATTCAAAATATCTTCTTTACTGCTGGAAAAAGCAAAATGTCTGGTCTGAAGATTCTCCTTTTGCTCCCAAAGCCCCAGCATAAATTGTTTTCCTTCTCCCGCCCATAGAAAAGCAATAGGTCTGTTTTCATCTTTGTGAGCCAGTTTTAATCCTAATACTTCCGTGTAAAACTGTATTGCATTTTCCAGATTGCTCACCTGAATATGAGTCTCGTATATTCCTTTAATCATAGCTTAATTTTAATAAAACAAAGCTAGAAAACTCTTATCTGAAAATTCCGCATAGACGATTTCTTTAATTAAAATGAATAATAGAAGGATTTTATAATGATGAATTATAAATGATGAATGAAGAATTCAATTTTATTCCTACAGCATCTGTGTATTCTGTGTTATAATAATTTCAATATAGTACACAATAGAGTTGGTCTTAGCCCGCCTTTCAAATATAGCACCTTTCAGTCGGCTTTAACCAAAACTTAAAATCTGCGAGAATCAGATTAAAAATAAAAAAATCAAAGAAAAATTTTCTGCGCAAAAAGATTGCGTAATACTGTTTTTACTTTGCATCAGAAATCAGAAAGGAAGTATCAATCCTTCCCATGTTTAACAATAAAAACAGTAACCATGAAATTTAATTTTTTAAAAAAAGAAAATAAAGTAGTACAGAACTACGAAGGTACAAAAGCATATGCCATGACACCTGCAGAAGAACTGTATAGTGCTGTTGTTACAACAGGACTGTCAGATGCCAACTACGAAAAAGGAAATGACAGATTAGGAAGAATCCAGTCTCTGATCAAAAAAAATGATCCCGAATTTGTGGCGAAGCTGGCCGTATATGCAAGAAAAGAAATGTATCTGAGATCTATCCCATTGGTTTTGACAACTGAATTGGCAAAGCAGACTTCAGGTACAGACCTTGTAAGCAAAACAGTAGACGGAGTCATTCAGAGAGCAGATGAAATTACAGAATTGCTGGCTTACTATCAGTTTGCCAATAAAAGAACAGATACCAAGAAACTGAATAAACTGTCCAAACAGATTCAGAAAGGTCTGGTAAAATCATTCAATAAGTTTGATGAATACCAGTTCGCAAAATATAACAGAAAAGCAGAAGTAACCCTGAAAGATGCGTTATTTCTGGTTCACCCGAAAGCTAAAGATGAAAATCAGCAGGCAGTTTTCAATAAAATTGCTAACAATACACTGCAAACTCCTTATACGTGGGAAGTGGAGCTTTCAGTTTTGGGTCAGACAAAATTTGCAAATGATGCAGAAAGAAAACTGGCTTTCAAAAATAAATGGGAAGAATTAATTTTCAGCAACAAACTGGGCTATATGGCAACCATGAGAAACCTGAGGAATATTCTGGAAGCTAACGTATCGTCTGATGCGATGAACAAAGTGTGCAGATATCTTTCCGATGAAAGAGCCGTAACCAATTCAAAACAGCTCCCATTCCGATTCCTGGCGGCTTACAGAGAATTAAAAAACTTTGATTCTGCTTATCTGTCCTCCGTACTGGAAGCTCTGGAAAATGCTGTTTTGGTAAGTGCCACAAACATCAAAGGTTTTGGTTTTGAGACATCAGTGGTGATCGCTGCCGACGTGTCAGGTTCTATGCAGAAAGCAGTTTCCAGCAAAAGTAAAATTTTGCTGTATGATATCGGTTTGCTGATGTCTATGATCCTCCAGTCACAGTGTAAAAACGTGGTAACGGGTATCTTCGGTGACCGTTGGCTAAGAGTTCCAATGCCGAAAAATGGTATTTTAAGGAATGTAGATGCCTTCTACAAACGTGAAGGTGAAGTAGGATATTCCACCAACGGTTATCTGGTGATGGAAGACCTTATCAAAAGAAAAGAGCAGGTGGATAAAGTAATGCTTTTCACTGATACCCAGATGTGGGATAGCACAGGAAACAGAAACTCTTTCGAAGACGTGTGGAAAAAGTACAAAGCCATCGCGCCTCATGCAAAGCTGTATATTTTTGACCTTGCAGGTTATGGTACACAGCCGCTTGATATCAGGAAGGATGATGTACATCTTATTGCTGGTTGGTCAGACAAAATTTTCGATGTACTGAACGCGTTGGAAGACAAAAAGTCTGCAGTAAAAATGATTCAGAAAGTAGTGCTGTAACAGGCACTGCTTTTAAAAATAAAACCTATGGAAATGCGACATAGGAAACGGAGGCGTTAAGAAAATAAGCTATGCGAACGTTAAGAAAATTCTATTGTTTGAAGCGCGACACAGAAATTGAAACGAAGAAGTTACATTACATTCGCGCAAGTTTTAGAATTTTTAGAGAGTGTTGGTTATTTTTAGCCAAAGTTTCCAGGTATTGAACTTTTGGTTCTTTTGCTTCAAGGCAAAACGAACAAATATTTACATGAAAAATAAAAGTATGGGAAATTTAATGCATAGAATTAAGCAGGATCTTAAAGATGGCAGAAAGAAAAAAGCATGCGACAGATTAAGAAATATGATTAATCAGTTTCCTAATGACCTTTCCCTAAGAAGAAGATTAGGACAGATTTATTTTGAAGCAGGATTTCTTGATGAAGCAGGTAAATTTTGGATTCTTTCTAAACCAGAGAATAATAAAATGGAAAATGCAGTAGAGATTTACAGAAAGTCTTTAAGCAATTCTGGAAATGCCATTTTAAAAGATATTGTTTTCAGAGGAGATAAAAAACTGCTTGATGAATATGCATTGAAAGTAATCACTGAACTTGAACAACATAGTCTTAAAATCACAAAACAGATTCCTGTTTTCAAAATCAAAACAAGAGAGAAAGGCAGTTATTCAGAAAACAAAACAGATTTTTTAAGTAAAATAGGAATCTTTTTATTGATCGGGTTCATTATTTTACTTCCGATTTTAGGGATTTTTAAACTTTTTGAAATTATTTCATTATTATTTTCTCAATAAAAATCAACTACGTAAAAAGATTGCGTACCTGCAATGTAATTTTGCAGTGTTAATAATACTGGTGCCGTTAGAAAGACCTCCTTCGATTCCAAACTGACAGAGTCTTTCATCAGATTGCCCGGTAGCTAACCAATGCCGTTAATAAGAGTTTCATCGTCAACTTCCAATTGAACATCAACTACTCTTATCATTCATTGCTTGGTTTTTAATAAAAAAACTGCGTAAGTAGAATTCGCAGTAAGAATATAATTTTGTAGAAAGAAAACTAATAACTATGAATAATTATAAACCAGATCTAAAAGAAGCGGTGTATTGAGGTTAATACTCAATACTTATGAAAAAAGCTAAAACGTTAAGACAGAAATTCGGATTTAATGAATATGGATTAATTGACTTTCCAAAGAAAGTTTCAGGCGTACAGATCTCAAGATTGATGTACGGAAATGATATGGGTTGTTCATATTGTTTTCCACATGGTTTTGAAGTGGTGAATGCAAGGTATACAAAGTTCCAGCGAAACTGGAAGAAATACAGAAAAACCCAATGGAAAAATTAAAATCAGGTGTCGTTTTGGAATCATACTTCGAGTCCCCCGTCAGATGCAGGTTCAATTCCTGTCATTCCTGTTGTAAACGGAATGTAGCTCAAATGGCAGAGTAGATGGTATAGAAAAGATTCAGCCGCTTTTACCCTGATGATATAAAAGAGTGCCGTAGAGAAGGCTTACTTCGGTATAATATTGGTTCGACTCCATAACAGATCATGAAAATGATCTTGTAAAAGTCTTTTTGAATCTTGCCTCTTTTATTTAAATCACATCAATGAAAAAATAATAATAAAAGGTTGAAATTTCCACCAATGATAACTATGGAAATGTGACATAGGAAACGGAGGCGTTAAGAAAATAAGCTATGCGAACGTTAAGAAAATTCTATTGTTTGAAGCGCGACACAGAAATTGAAACGAAGAAGTTACATTACATTCGCGCAAGTTTTAGAATTTTTAGAGCGTGTAGGTTATTTTTAGCCGTAGTTTCAGGTCTTGAATTTTTGGTTCTTTTGCTTCAAGGCAAAACGAACAAATAGGTAAATAAAAATTATACTACGTAAATAGAATGCGCAATAAGAATATAATTTTGTAGAAAGAAAACTAATAACTATAAATAATTAAAATCAAGTGTCGTCTTAGAATCATACTTCGAGATTGAGTAAACATTGGGTCGCAGGTTCGAATCCTGCCTTCTCCCTCGAAAAGGAGAGGTAGCTCAGCAGGTAGAGCAAATGCACGGAAGATTCTGAAAAATATTACCTTGATTTGTAAAAGAGTGCCGTAGAAAAGACCTACTTCGGTTTAATTTGGTTCGACTCCAGAAGATCATGAAAGTGATCTTGTACAAGTCTTTTCGAATCTTGCCTCTTTTTTATTTTAAAAACAAACAAGTGCCGTAGAAAAATGTTACTTCGCTCATCACGACGGGGTCACGGGTTCGAATCCCGTCTCTTCCACAATAAAAAACACAGTCTAAATAGGAAGAGTAGCTCAGCTGGTTAGAGCACGACTGCATTATTCACCTGTTGCCTTGTTTTTTAAATATATAAGAAGCCGGAAGTGGGACGTTGAAAGATATCTTTGTATATAATTTTCTATAAAGTCAGATGATTTTTTCAGACTTTACCCCTTTCTTCTGCCCACTTCCAGCTTCTTTATATTACTATTTTGAAGTGTCGTTAGGAAAAAATTCATCGTAACACAACTATGGGAGGAATAGCGAAGCCGATCACTCCGGCAAGGTTATCCGGTTCGACTCCGGCAAACGTTTAGCCCGGTTTTTTCCTTATTATTACCTTAAAAAAATGCCGGTAGATTACTTACCGGCATTTTTCATTGTATTTTCAAGCTCTTCTTCAAACATTCCTTTCCATTTTGAAAGCGTTGTTCGGCTTATTTTATATTTTCGTGACATATAACTTGTAGAATGACCATGTTTTTTTTGATACTGAAGCAGTTTTAGCATAGTCTGTTTGTCATAGGTTTTGAGTTTTTGATTTTCTCTGGATTGCTTGAACAGTTTTTCGTTGAATTTAAGAACATCTTCGCTCGTATGAAGCTTTTCAAGAAGGTCTTTAACTTTTGGATCTTTAAGCTTTTCGGGATATTCCATCCTCAGCATATCCTGGTAAATTTTTTTGTAATTAGGGCGCATTTTTATCTGTTTATCCGTTTGCATTATCACTCTTCTGAAGCCATCTGTGGAGAGTGCTTTTCGGAATAGAATATTCTTTAATGACTTCACTTTGCGTCATTTCACCGGAAAGAATTCTTTTCATTATAAAATCTTTAATTTCTTGTGTATAAATATTTTTCCTGAAATAAGGTGTTTTTTCGGACTTCTGCTGGTTTTTGTTAACTGCCGACGGAGGTGCGTATAAAATCAAATGCGAGCTGTAAAGTCTGAAAAAATCATATTCCAGCAATTTGCTCCATCTTAAAAGAAGATCCGTATCCATTGATCTGCTGTCATACATCATTTCGACAGCCTCTTCATCTTTGCTTAAAAATTTACATATCCTCTCTACTGTAATTTCATTTTCATCAACTCTTTCCTTAATAAATTTCCCAATATGGATTTCTTTATATAACATTTTTACTAAATATTGTTCTTTTGTTTAAACTTATATATAAAAAAACGAGAATAGGTGATATATATTATCTTACTTGGCAGGGAATAATTCACAAAAATTTGAAATTGATAAAGAATAGAAATTATGATTAAGAATATTAAAATAGCTTTCATAAGACGATGAATCTTATAAAATAGATTTGAATTTTGCCAAATATCTTAAAAACAGGTGGGTAGGGATCACCTTAATGTACTTGGATTATATTCTTTATTTTCAATGGTCTTCTCTTCTTCTCTTTCAAACTTCTTTTCCTGCCATTTGTGTGAAATAATATATAACCTATTAAGGTTTTATACAATTCTATGAGTTAAAGCTGCGATAGATTGATAAACAGCTTTTTACTCGTTGAATTTTTAATTAGTACCAAATAATTGCTTATTCGCTTTCAAATGTAGACAAAAATAAGAAGTAAAAACAATCATAAATATAAAAATTATACCTTATGTGTTTATTTTAATTAAAATTAACATATTATAAGAACTGATGTGTGAATTATTCAAATTAACAGATGGGTTCATGAAAAAATGATAAAAAGAAAAAATTGTATACCATCCTGACAGTCCATACCTTTGTCAATGAATGAAAAATACTATAAGATTATTCGATTTTTCGAAAAAAATCAATTATAAAAATGAACTGCTGGCTGGCTTTACGGTAGCGATGACAATGATTCCCGAATCTCTTTCATTTGCTATTCTGGCCGGTCTTTCTCCGCTTATCGGTCTTTATGCAGCTTTTATGATGGGACTTGTAACAGCTGTTTTGGGAGGTCGTCCGGGAATGGTTTCTGGTGGAGCAGGAGCAACGATTGTTGTGTTGATTGCTCTTATTCAATCCCATGGGATTGAATATCTTTTTGCCACTGTAGCACTTGCCGGAATCCTTCAGATGATGGTAGGTATTTTTAAACTGGGCAAATTTGTAAGACTGATTCCGCAACCCGTTATGTACGGATTCCTGAACGGGTTGGCTATTATTATATTCATGGCCCAGGTAGAGCAGTTTAAAATAACAGATAGTAGTGGTGCGGTAAATTGGCTGCAGGGAATGCCTTTATACATTATGGCTGGCTTAACAGCTCTTACAATTGCCATTGTTTATTTTTTTCCAAAAATCACAAAAGTTGTTCCTGCCTCTCTTGTGGCTATTATCATTGTCTTTGCTGTGGTTCTCGGATTTAATATTCCAACAAAAACGGTAGCAGATATCGCCCATATCAGTGGAAATCTTCCGAGTTTCCATATCCCACAGATTCCTTTTTCTCTGGAAACGTTACAGATTATTTTTCCTTATGCCTTAATTATGGCTGGAGTAGGTCTTATAGAATCTCTTCTGACATTATCTATGGTGGATGAAATTACAAATACAAAAGGAAGTGCCAATAAAGAATCCGTAGCTCAGGGATTGGCTAATATTACCAATGGCTTCTTTGGCGGAATGGGAGGTTGTGCAATGGTAGCACAAACGCTGGTGAATCTCAACGCTGGTTCCAGAGCCAGATTATCCGGGATTATTGCATCATTGTTAATTTTAATTATTATTCTGTGTGGAGCACCTGTAATAGAGAAAATTCCCATGGCGGCTCTGGTAGGAGTGATGATGATGGTTGCGATCAGTACCTTCCAGTGGGTATCCATCAGGATTGTGAATAAAATGCCGAAATCCGATATTTTTGTTGGAGTAACTGTAGCTCTAATCACTGTGGTTTTACACAATCTGGCTTTGGCGGTTTTGATTGGAGTGATCATTTCAGCATTGGTTTTTGCCTGGGATAATGCTAAACGAATCAGAGCAAGAAAATATGTAGATGAAAATGGGGTGAAGTACTATGAAATATATGGACCTTTGTTTTTTGGTTCAGTAATAGCGTTTACGGATAAATTTGATCCTGTGAATGATCCGGATCAGGTGGTTATTGATTTTAAAGAAAGCCGTATTGTAGATATGAGTGCTATTGATGCGCTGGACAAATTATCCAAACGTTATAAACAATATCACAAAACCTTGCATCTGCGCCATCTCAGCGAAGACTGCAGAAAAATACTTAAAAATGCAGAGGCTGTAGTGGAAGTTAATATTCAGGATGATCCTACATATAAGGTGATACCGGAAAAATAGGAGAGGAGTCAATGAGTGAATTTTGCTTCGCAAGTGAAAAGTGAATTTTTTCAGAATAGAAAAATTGAAAGCACATCGAATTAACAATTGATCATTCACAATTTCATAGTCAATGAGTGAATTTTGCTTCGCAAGTGAATGGTGAATTTTTATAGTAAAAAAAAATTGAAAGCACATCGAATTGACAATTGATCATTCACAATTTCATAGTCAATAAGTGAATTTTGCTTCGCAAGTGAATGGTGAATTTTTATAGTAAAAAAAATTGACAAGCGCAGCGGATTGACGATTGACTATTCACAATTTCATAGTCAATGAGTGAATTTTGCTTCGCAAGTGAATGGTGAATTTTTATAGTAAAAAAAAATTGACAAGCGCAGCGGATTGACGATTGACTATTCACAATTTCATAGTCAATGAGTGAATTTTGCTTCGCAAGTGGATGGTGAATTTTTTCAGAATAGAAAAATTGACAACACAGTGAATTGACGATTGACCATTCACAAACAAGACAAGGACTGTAAGAAAAAATCTACAGTCCTTGCTTGTTTAGGTTATTAATGTGTTTGCAATAAAATCAGGCACTAAAGCATAGTGTGATAATTTCATGCTGATAGAAGCTCTTCCGCTTGTCAGCGTTCTCAGGTCAGAAATATATCCGAAAGTTGAAGCTAACGGAACTTCCGCTGCAAAAATCTTTCTTCCTGATTTTTCGTCAATAGAAGTGATAATCCCTCTTCTTCTGTTGATATCCGCAGTGACAGCTCCCGTGTACTCCTCAATACTTTGGATTTCTACCTGCATAACAGGTTCCATCAATTTAGGATGACATCCTTTTGCCGCTGCTTTGAATCCTTCTCTTGCTGCAATTTCGAAATCAAATGCTGCAGAATCCTGAGCGTGGAAAGAACCATCCAGAAGAGTCACCTTCATGTTTTCCAGAGGATATCCTTTTAATGGGCCATGTTCCATAGCTTCTCTGAAACCTTTTTCAATAGAAGGAATAAATTCAGTCGGAATAACTCCACCTTTGATCATATTGATAAATTCCAATCTATTGTCATTTCCCGGGCCAATCTCAAACGTGATATCAGCGAACTGGCCGCTTCCTCCGTTTTGTTTGGAAAGCTTTTCTCGGTGAACTTTGGTTTCCGTTAAGATCTCACGATAAGAAACTTTAGGTTTCCCCTGATTGATTTCAATACCATGATTCAGACGGATTTTTTCCAATGTAACCTCCAAATGAAGTTCTCCCAATCCACTCAATAAAGTCTCTCCGGTCTGCGGATCTCTTTCAACCACCAAAGAAGGATCTTCTTCCTGTATTTTGGCCAATACCAAACCGAAAGATTTCTCATCACCATTCGTTTTCGGCTCGATAGCAATTCTGATCACAGGAGTCGGAATTGTAATGGCTTCCAGTAATATCGGCTTTTCTAGAGAAGATAGAGAATCACCGGTCTTGGCATCTTTTATTCCTGTTAAAGCAACAATATCTCCTGCTTTAGCTTCGTTCATTGATAATGTTTTATCAGACTGCATCTGTAAAACTCTCGAAATCCTGAAGCTTTCACCCGTTCTTACATTCACTATCGTATCTCCGGATTTGATTTTTCCGGAATAGACACGAAGCATAGCCAGTCTTCCCATATGTTTATCAATCACCACTTTGAAAACAAGTCCTGAAAAAGCAGCTTCCTCATTTCTTTCCAGTGTTACCGTTTCATCTGTATGTGGATCTCTTCCCTGCAGGTCAGCAAGCTGATCTGGAGCAGGCAGATAAGTAACCACAGCATCAAGAAGAGGCTGGATTCCCTTATTTTTAAAGGCTGAACCACATAAAACAGGAACAGCTGATCCGGATCTGCAGACTCTTTGTATAGCTTCTGAGAGTATTTCAACAGTTACTGTTTGTTCAGTATCCATAAAAATTTCAAAGAACATCTCATCATTCTCTGCAAGAGTTTCCATTAATTTAATTCTGTATTCATGGGCTTCTGTCATAGAAGCAGCAGGAATTTCCTTTTCCATGATGGTTTCTCCATTTTCATCTGTCCAGTATAAGGCTTTCATTTTAATAAGATCAATAACGCCTTCAAAATCGTTTTCAGCTCCAATCGGAATCTGAATGGCCAATGGAACAGAATTCAGCTTGGTTTTTATTTCATTAAGAACAGCAAAGAAGTCTGCACCCATTCTGTCCATTTTATTGATGAAACAGATTTTGGATGTTCCATGTTTTTCAGCCTGGAACCAAACGTTTTCAGTCTGTGGCTGAACTCCTGAAGAAGCACAGAAAACTGCGACAACGCTGTCAAGAACTCTTAGAGAACGTTCCACTTCCACTGCGAAATCAATGTGTCCAGGCGTATCAATAATGTTGATGTTATAAACTTTATCGTCTTTTTTCCATTGGGTAGAAACTGCAGCGGATGAAATGGTAATTCCTCTGTTTCTTTCCTGTATGTCTTTATCCATGGTGGTATTTCCGTCATCTACATTGCCGATTTTGTGAATAAGTCCTGTGTAATACAGAAGTCTTTCGGATAAAGTAGTTTTTCCTGCATCTACGTGTGCTATAATCCCTATATTTCGTGTGTTGTATTTCATTTTTTTTAATTTAAATTGTTGATTTTTAGATCTGTGTTCGGAAAAGGTTCTGAAAAAAATAAGCACAAAATACACTCCGGTCTTATAAAGCCGGTAAAACATTTTCGTATTTCGTATCAAAGGAAAATTTTCAGAGATCTTAACAAACAGCAGAAGTTGTTTGAATTGTTAAAGTCTGAAATCAGGGCAGCAAAAAAGACCTATCCGAATAGACAGGTCTTCAATATATTTTTGGGTATAAAAGATCTATAGAACTATTCAGATAAATATTCAGTGCTGCCAAAGAACACAGCTCTGACAGGATTGCTTAACGTTATAATATTTATCATTTTTGTTGACATTGTTGATTTTTAATCGGTTGCGAAATTATAATTTTTTTTTGATTTCCAAAGAATTTTTGAAAATATTTTTTTTAAACGCTTCATCAGTCATCTTCTGTGAACCTTTCAAAACCTTGGATTTTCATAAAAATATCTTAAAACAGAACTTGAACGTAATGCTTTTATGATAAATATTTTATCTTTGGGAAGAATAGTATTGTAAACACTTTTTGATGATTAAAAAATTTTAAATCTTTTTCAAGAAGCTAAATAAAAACTTTTAACTTAAAACCTATTGAAAACAGATATCGACATCCATAACCACTGTCATTTTTCCTTTGATCTGTGGCTCACTTTAATCAAATCTCATCCTGAATTTAAAGCAAAAAGAGTTGAGCTGTTCTCCTTATTTTTTAACGTAGATAAGCCGATAGATGAGGTTGCGAAAACCGTAAAATATTACGATGATCTTTGTAATACCATCAATGAGGTGACAGGGGGGAATATTGATACTTTTGAAATTTATCTGATGATTTTGGGGGCTTTGGATGTAGACGTAAAACTTATTAATAAGGAAAAACTTAATGAGTTTTATAACAAAAGTGAAGAATTGTTTCTGGAATATAAACCAGTTGTAATTTTTGAAAATATTCATGATTTTTTTGAGGATATTAAAAATCAGGGAAAGACCATAAATATTCTAAGCAACACTGGATTTATCAAAGGGAAAACAATGCGGAAATTCCTGATTCATGAAAACCTGGATCAGTACATAGATTTCCATATCTATTCTGATGAAATCAACTGTTCCAAACCTAACCCGCTTATTTTTCAGGAAGTGAAGAATAAGATCAAAGATCAGGATTTGCCCATGCACCAGATTCTGCATATCGGAGATAATCCGGTGGCAGATTATCAGGGAGCAAAGAAATTTGGTTTCAGTGCTCATTTACTTAAACACTAAAAATAAACATGAACAAAAGATACAGCTTACACCACATTCATTCGGCGGATGAGTTTACTTTCTCACCTGCAGAATACAGCTTTTTCAAGTATGGCGATAAGTCGTATGCTGAAAAATTCGCAAGAGAATTATTCGACGGATTTATTTCCGAAAATGAAGAGCTTTTAATTACAGATAAAGAGATTGTAGTGCTTCCAAGCCCCTATATGGCGATTCCTACTGCATCCAACTTTTTATGTTTTTACTTTAAAAAACACCTGGATTTTTATCTGTTTCAAAAAGGAAAAAAGTCAAGTATTTTATCTAAAATCAACAGAAACCATACATACATCACAGATTACGGGAATCTCAATTTTGAAGACCGCAAAAATCTAATCGCCAATGACACTTATTATATTGATAAGGACTTTTTGAGAGGAAAACTTTGTATTTTTATAGACGATATAAAAATCACGGGAAGTCATGAATATACTGTCAACAGAATCCTGAATGAATATAACGTGGAGGCTGACTTTATGTTCCTGTATTATGCAGAACTGATGAATTTTGACCTTGACCCGAAAATTGAAAACTTTTTCAACTACTATGCTGTAAAAAATGTAAATCATGTTGCAGAAGTGATGAATAAAGAAAGTTTTCAGTTCAATACAAGGATTGTCAAATATATTTTAGGCCTGGATTCAAGTAATTTTGATTATCTTACGTCTCAAGTAAAAAAGGAACAGATGGACCTGCTTTTGGAGCTGGCGATCAGTAACAATTATCATTTAATAAAAGAATACGAAAATAACATCAATACTTTAACACAAACGGAATTATATTATGGCTATTAACTTACAAAAAGGACAAAGAGAAAACATTAACGCACCTAAATTTACTGTAGGTTTAGGATGGGATATCAATAATACTTCTACAGGAACCGCTTTTGACCTTGATGCGTCCTTGTTTTTGCTTGGGGACGACAAAAAATTAGTTTCAGATAATCACTTTATTTTCTATAACAATCTTGAGTCTCCGGACAAATCTGTAATCCACACGGGTGATAACCTTACAGGAGAAGGATCGGGTGACGATGAGCAGATCAAAATTGATCTTACTAAAATTGACAGCGCTATCAAAGAAATTACAGTAGTAGTAACAATTCACGAAGCAGATTCAAGAAAACAAAACTTTGGACAGGTAAGAAATTCTTTCATCAGAATTTTTAATTCAGATACGAATGAAGAGATCTTAAAATATGAATTAGACGAAGATTTCTCAATCGAAACCGCTGTAGAATTCGGAAGAATTTACAACAGAAACGGAGAATGGAAATTTGAGGCTGTAGGTGCAGGACAGAGAGACGGCCTTGAGAAATTTGTATCAATTTATCAGAAGTAATCATGGACAATCAGGAAAATCAACCCATAGATCCGCTAGGATCAATAGAACCCCTTAAAACCTTTGAACCGACTCCAATGGTTCCCCCAACTCCAGCTCAGCCCGCTCAGAATGCGGCGCCGGCAGTTCTTGTGGACAGAGAGGGAAATGTAAATCTGACACAGCTGCAGTCAGAAGAACGTCAGAAATATGAAGTTCTTGCGAACTCTATTGACGAGACCAACCCAGGTTCCATCGTGAATTTCGGGGCAGAGCTTCAGAAAACATTAACCAACCAGAGTGACAGCTTCTTAGGAAATGTAAGAAGATCAAACTCAGGAGAAGTTGGTGGGCTTATCAACGATCTTTTGGTAGAGCTTAACTATGTAGATGTTGAAGAACTTAACGGAAATAAAGTGAAAAGTTTCCTGAGCAAATTGCCATTCATGAAAAAGGTAATGACTCAGGTGGAAAATCTTTTTGCAAAATACGATAAGATCATCAACAATATCGAGCAGATTTCTTATAAAGTAAATGCGGGAATTATCACCTCTACAAAAGATAACGCTGTACTTCAGACTATTTTTGAAAGCAATGTGAATTCTATCAAGCAGATTGAAGAGCTTGTCATTGCAGGTAATATCAGAATGGAAAGAGCTGCAGGCGAGCTTGCTCAGATGGAAGCGAATCCGCAGATTTATCAGGATTATCAGATTGCAGATAAAAGAGATTTCATTGCAAGGCTAGACAGGAGAATGGCTGATCTTAAAGTGGTTCGTGTGATTATGATGCAGTCACTTCCTCAGATCAGATTGGTACAGAACAACAATGTTTCTATTGCTGAAAAAGCACAGACGATTCTTACCACTACACTTCCGGTTTGGAAAAACCAGCTTTCCCTTGCGGTAGCGATGTACAGACAGCAGCAGAATATCGAAATCCAGCAAAAAGTATCTTCTACTACAGAAGAGATTTTAAGAAAGAATGCGGAACGTCTTGGCCAGAATTCAGTGAATGTTGCCAGAGCCAACGAGCAGACTATCGTATCGGTGGAAACATTGAGAGAAACAACATCAATGCTGATCAATACATTGAATGAAGTAAAACAAATCCAGAAACAGGGAGCTGACAACAGAAGAAAACTGGATCAGGATCTTCAGACATTGGAGCATGAACTAAAAGCAAATGTCAGAGGTTAATTTATAGGATACCAAGGTGGGGGATGATGCAGCAACCATATTGTCGCAAAGCAAAAGAAGATTAACAAAGCTTAAGCTTCTCGCTAATTTTTTTGAACATATTGATATTATATCTATTTACATCAAAACGGATATTATTCACAATCTGTTCCAGGAAAATACGGCTTTAGATTACAATAAACTGGAACTTTTTCACCTTCAGTACACCGACAGCCTCATAGAACTTCTGACTAAAATTAAAAAACAGAAGGAAAATGACATGCTGGCGGTCATCAATGAAATTAACATCAACAGTAAATATATTTCAGGTTTTGAAGAAAGAAGGGTAGATAGTTTTGAGACCGACAGAAAAATGTACAGCGGTGTCTTTTCCCAGCACTTGAAAACAGTGTATAAAGACCTGACGGAAGATCGTTTTACAGCCAATTGGGAAAATGTACTGTACTTTCATAAAAAATATGCCCAGGAATTTTACAGATCGGAGGCCGATGAAACACTGCTGAAAACTGATTCTTTTCCTTCCTATCAGTATAAAGAATATTCCATTCAAAGGAAACTGTTGGGAAGGCTTAATATACAGGGGTTTAAAGTCCGTTTCGTATGTGGTTACCTTATCGGAACCCACGATTATGAACTTTTTAAAATCTTTCAGTCTGATGATTATTTTATTTTCAGTGTAGACGAAAAGAAATTGTATCTTTTCGACAAAGAACTGGATAAGCTGGATATTTCCGAGAATCAGTCTAATCAGAGTTCCATTATTGATCAGCTGAGAAGTAAAAATGAGCAGCTGGAACATAATATGAACGAAAGAAAGCGTACTTTGCCAGCTGAAGTGGAAGGCGTTCTGAAAGATTATATTAAAAATCTGGAAAATATGGATATTATGAGTAAAATCTTTGACTTCGACGAAGAAACGAATATTCTGCGGGCAATGCTTAATTTGAATTTGAATAATAACTAGAACGAAATTTGAACAGCAAAGAAGATTTCCTTTTTTGCAAAAAAGTAAATAACAACTAAACATAGAAAGATGGCTATCAACTTACAAAAAGGTCAGAGAATTAACCTTAAAAAAGAAAATGGAGCTGAGCTTTCCCAGGCTTGTGTAGGAATCAACTGGGGAGCAATCGAAAAGAAAGGATTTTTCGGAACAAAGAAAGAAGCAGTAGACTTAGACGGAAGCTGTATTTTATATGATTCAAACAAAAACGTTACTGAAGTAATCTACTTTGGAAATCTTAAATCAAGAAACGGATCTGTAAGACACAGCGGAGACGACCTTACCGGTGACGTAAACGGAGATGACGGATTGGATAATGAAGTAATCACGGTAGATTTCAGCCAGCTGGAACCGAATGTTGAGCATGTGGCAATGGTTTTGAACAGCTACAGAGGCCAGGATTTCGGCACTATTCCTTTTGCTTCTATCCGTATTTATGAAGGATCACCTACCAATGTAAGAGAGGTCTTTGCAAAATATGATATTGCGAATGACGCATCTTTCAGCGGACATGTTGCCATGGTAATGGGTGTTTTCTATAAGAGAAACGGAGAATGGAAATTCAATGCGATCGGAGATCCTACAGCGGATAAAAAGTTGGAGCAGACAATCCAGACGGTACAGATGAATTATCTATAATCAATTGACAATCAAAAGATAAATAAAATAGCAATATTTGTACTCTGTGCATCTATTGCTTTTATCATATAATAACATAACTCAAGTGGAACATCAAAGTATTTTAGAACTGCACCCTGGTCTGGTGTGGGGATTTGCAGTAACAGTCGTTATCATGCTGCTCCTGGACTTAGGGGTATTTAATAAAAAAAGTCATGAAGTCTCTTCCAAAGAAGCTACCATCTGGTCTATTGTATGGATCTCGCTTTCTATGGTTTTTTCAGGAGTGGTCTATTGGGTATTCAATACCGACGGAAGCCCTGAAAGCCATGCTTTGGCAGTAGAGAAATTTACACAGTATCAGGCTGCCTATTGGATTGAAAAAGCCTTGTCTGTAGATAACTTATTTGTATTTATTCTGGTTTTCGGGTTCTTTAAAGTTCCGAAATTTCTTCACCATAAAGTTCTTTTCTGGGGAATTATCGGAGCGCTGATCTTCAGAGCTATATTCATCTTTGCAGGAGTAGGATTAATCAATCTGACGTATCTTCCTGAAATGAATATCTTCGGTGAAGCAGTGAAAATCAACGTTGTCATGACCTTATTCGGATTATTCCTTGTGTATGCAGGGATCAAATCATGGGGTGACGGTGATGATGACGATGATGAAGATTACAGCAATACGGCAGGAGCAAAACTGATCAAGAGTTTCTGGAAAGTTTCAGACAATTACGATGGAGATAAGTTCTTCACCATCCAGAACGGAATCAAAATGGCAACTCCTCTTTTAGTAGTAGTGGGTGTTATCGAGTTTACGGACGTTCTTTTTGCAGTAGATTCCATTCCGGCAATCTTTGCGATTTCAAATGACCCTTTTATCCTTTATACATCAAATATCTTTGCAATTTTAGGATTAAGATCATTATACTTCCTGTTAGCGAACTTTATTCATATGTTCAGCAAACTTCCATACGGATTGGCGATTATCCTGTCCTTCATTGGAGTTAAAATGCTTATTGCCCCATGGATTCATATTCCGTCTCCGGTTTCATTGGGAATCGTTGGAGGAGTATTGGTAATCTCTGTTCTTTTATCCATCATCTTCCCTGAAAAAGAAGAAGAGAAGAAGGAAGAATTGGACGAAAAATAATCGCACTTAAAATAATATAAAAGCCTCCGGAATGTATTTCTGGAGGCTTTTTTGTTTATCAAGCTTTTGTTTATCAAACATCTCAAGCCAACCTTCAAAGAAATATTTTCAAAAACAAAACAGACAGACTGGTCTGTGTATAGTTTTTTTTCATACCTTTGTTCCAGAAAAGAAAAGCATATGAAATCTCCAAGAGAAAGAATTGTAGAAAAGACCTTTGAATTGTTTGCAAAACAAGGGTATAATTCTACCGGAATCAATCAGATTATTTCCGAAGCTGAAGTTGCCAAGGCGAGCTTCTATCAATATTTTAAATCCAAAGAAGATCTGTGTGTAGAATTTCTGAAGGTGAGACATGAGTATTGGTTCAATGAACTCAATCAATTTATAGCAAAAGGAAATGGCTTACAGTCTAAAATCATCAGTGCTTTTGATTTTCTGGTGTATATGAATGAAAAGGAAAACTTCAGAGGTTGCAGCTTTCTGAATATTCTGTCGGAAATCCCCATGGATAATACTAAAATACTGAGCGTTATTCAGTCTCATAAAGCAGATCTTAGAAACTTTTTTTTAGAATTGCTGAATGATGATGAACTTTCCGATCATATCTACATGCTTTTTGAAAGCAGTATCATAGAAAGCCAGCTTTTCAAATCCAATGAATTAATTGAAAAATCAAAAAAGATAGTCAGCAATTTAATACAATGAGTTATGGAACAGAAACATCCTCTTCCGCCTTTCACTCTTGAAACGGCACTGGAAAAAATTCAATTGGCAGAAGATGCCTGGAACAGTCAGGATCCTGAAAAGGTTTCCAAAGCATATACCATCGATAGCGAATGGAGAAACAGAGATACCTTTGTGAATGGGAGAGAAGAGATTGTACTATTTCTTCAGAATAAGTGGGAAAGAGAACTTCATTATAAACTTAAAAAGGAATACTGGGCGCATACCGACAATCGTATTGCCGTTCGTTTTGAATATGAATATCAGACCAAAGAGGGAAACTGGTTCAGGGCATACGGAAACGAAAACTGGGAATTCGATGAAAACGGGCTTATGGCAAAAAGATATGCCAGTATCAATGATCTGGCGATCAAAGAAGAAGAACGAAAGTTTAAATAAGATGTAAAGACTGTTGTCACAACAGTCTTTTATTTTTTAGTTGGATCAATCTTTTTCACATCACATGCAAAAATTCATCATTCATAACTCATCATTATTTTAACTGTTTTTCCCATGCAGTAACTTATTAATTTTCCTTCTGGTCTGCAAAGAAACTTTATAAGCTTCATCACGCAGCTTTTGTATTTTTCCTACAGGCTGAAAAAATATTTTACTCTCAAAAGGATTGAATGAAAGAAGTTCAGTGTTGCAGTTACGGGAATCCAGCAAAGAATCTTTGTCAATTTTTACTTCGCCGATTTTAATAAAAGGAGCATTTTTCCATTCTACATTCAGTTTGTTGACAGGCTGGTCTTTCAGGTCATAACATATCTGTATCAGGACATCTGCAGTAAAGTCATGGGTTTGCATATAGTTTTTTAAAGAATCCTTGACCTTTTGTTTTTTTCCAATGTTCTTATCCACAGATTGAGGAGATAGCTTTATTTTGATGATATGATCTCCAAGCCGGTAAGCTCCTATAGAATGATAGTCGAAGGAAAGAATAAAATCATTTCTTTTTCTGAAGAGTTTTATCATATTACGGATCATATCGCTGGTACTGATGTAAGGAAGCATTTTGACTGCCTGAAAAAGCAATGGCAGCAGACTGCTCCATTTTTTCATATAAAACTTATTGACAGCAGTAAAAAGTTTCAAAAAATTTGAAACAGAATTTATAGGAAACAGGGGAAAATTCACCAATGGATAATTGGCAAGAAGCCCACCGTTTTCATCCTTGATCTGCACTGCAAAGCCGTAGGCAGGAATATCCTTTCTTGTATTCTTAATTTTCAGCTGAGCATTGGAAAACCGTATAATAAGATCAAATTTTTCCTTATCAAAAAAAGGCTGCAGTGATTCAGGAATATCAGGTTCTATCCTGAATGTACCTTTTGCTGCCGCATACGTTTTGGCATGGGCATTTCTGGTAGCATAATTGACATCGCTGATGGAAGAGGATTGTTCAACAAAATCTGCTATTGTTTTTTTATTGATTTCCAGAAGCTTTTTTTCCTCTTCATTCAGTTCATCTAACTTCTTATTATATTTTAGTGGATTTGGCATTTAGTTTTTAAAATCCAATTATAACGCCAAGTTTCGAAATCTGTGTTAAATAAGTATTACAATTATTTGAATTTTGTGGAAAAGCTCTTTGAAAATCAAAAATGTAAGACTATATGATTAATGATTATTGAAAAATAATCTTTTTAACTTGTTGATTATTAGTGTTTATTTATTTTTAATGAGAATGAATTAAAGTCACTTTGTTTGAGAGGAAAATTCTTCAGGCTTTTAAACTTCGCTTATCGTGCTCCCATCTTCCAAACCCAAAAAGCCTTATCTTTGTAAAAAATTATAATATGGGAGTAGCAGATATGTTATTTAAACGTAAAAAAGAATTAGCAGAAAAAAACCTGAAAGACGGTAAAGAATATATGGAAGAGTATGGTAAAAGAGAAAGCGTTGTGCAGTTACCAAGCGGCTTACAGTATGAAATCATTACAGAAGGCGACGGCCCGAAACCAGGGCCCAAATCTACTGTAAAATGCCACTATCACGGAACTACTATTTCCGGGAAAGTATTTGACAGCTCTGTAAAAAGAGGTACACCTGCATCTTTCCCTTTGAACAGAGTGATTTCAGGATGGACGGAAGCTCTTCAGTTGATGCCTGTCGGAAGTAAGTGGAGATTGATTATTCCTCCGCACTTAGCATACGGAGATCAGGAGATCAGCAAGGAAATAGGACCAAACAGTACTCTTGTTTTTGAAGTTGAATTACTGGATATTAAATAATCCTTCTTAAAAATAGATTAAAAATTTACCTGATTTCAGGTAAATTTTTTTATTTGTATTATATTCGTATAGGAGAATTGTGAAAATGGAGAAATTTATTTTGCAATATACCTGATAACACAAAAAATCACTGTATGAAAAAACTTTTTTACCTTTTGATTGTTTTCGGGCTTCTTACTTCCTGTGTTTCCAGGAAGAATCAGGCTATTCAGCAGAATATTCTCACCCTGAAGGACAGCTACTGTAAAGCGCCGTTCAAATATAACTACAGCAACAAACTTCCGTCTTATAATTCAGATTCTATACTGGCAGCCAATAAAGAATTAAAAGAAGTATTTTCTGATCAGAGTATCCTCATCTTAAACGCACTGGATAATTTAGATGAGGTTCATGAGATTATTGATCTTAAAAAAGATTCATCCCTTGCTTCCCAGGTTAAGGTTTTACAGTTGAAGACAAAAATAAACAGCAAAATAACGATTGCTCTTACAGAACTGGATGCAGTAGCTGCAGAATTTGACTGTGAAGGGGAAAGAGTAGCCCAGATTGGAAATTATGTGGATAATCTCAACTCATCAAGAAATAACAAACTTATTTTATATTCAATCGTTGCAGGAGCAGCCGCTTCCATAGCAGGAGGAATTGTACATGATCAAGGCTGGAGTAATGCCATTGATATAGGCGGAGGGGTTCTGGGAGCAGGTTTTGGACTGGCAACCCTTAATCCAAAAGGGAAAAAGGTAGAGTTTATTCACCAGAGAAACCTTTTGAGAGATATCTGGAAAGAAAAATTAGAGTCTCCGAATTTTCCCCCTTTTATCTGGTATATGTACACAGAGAAAAAGTTTTCCAACAGAGAAGAACACTCCATTATCGGAAATATGAAATTAAGATGGCTTCATTACCAGTTTGATGACAATAAAGAAACAGCAGATAAGTCTGTAATCTTCAGTGATGGAGGTTTTTACAGAGCAGACGATCTTCATAACCGCGCTGCCATGCTCAATCAGATGCAGTCGGCCACACGTACCATTAATCAAAATATCAATTATTTGTTGCTGGATCTGGATAAATTAATTCTTTAAGAAAAAATTAACTGTAATAAATTTTGTTACATTTAAAAAATGTGTATCTTTGCAAAGTAATTACAATGAACAATACAAGATTTGCTACGGCAGTACATATAATGACACTATTGGCGAAAAGCCCTCAGGAGTGGCTTACTTCTGACTGGATGGCCGGTAGTATCAATGTGAATCCGGTGATTATCCGAAAGGAGATCAGCGTATTGAGAGAGGCAGGTCTGATTATCAGCAGACAAGGAAAAGAAGGAGGAAGTCAGCTTGCAAAAAATGCTGAAATGATCACAATTTCCGAGATCTATAAAGCAGTAAAAAATACAGAAGTATTAGGCAAAAAAAATCAGAATCCCAATCCCGCATGCAGTGTTGGAAAGGAGATCAACAATCATTTAAATACATTATTTGAAGAAACAGATCAATTGGTGGTAAACTTTTTAGGAGACAAGTCATTACAGGAATTCACTGACCAGTTCGAATAAAAAAATTTCATCTTAAATGTAACAAAATTTATTACAGTTTAATTAAAAAAAATAAAACATTATGAAAAAAGTAGCAGTAATCGGTGCAACAGGATTTGTAGGAGCACACGTAGTATCAGAATTAGCAGAAAGAGGATATGCGGTGGAAGCATTGGTAAGAGATGCATCAAAAGTGAAAACACAGGAAAATGTAACTGCAAAAAGTGTTGATGTAAACAATGTAAGCGAACTGGCTGAAGCATTGAAAGGAAGTGATGCAGTAATCAGTACATTCAATGCAGGATGGACCAACCCTAACCTTTACAACGATTTTTTAAACGGTTCTGAGAACATTGAAAAAGCTGTAGAACAGTCGGGAGTAAAAAGACTGATTGTAGTAGGTGGAGCAGGAAGCCTTTACACACCCGATAACGTACAAATTGTAGATACTCCTGATTTCCCTGAAGCTTACAAACCTGGTGCAACAGCAGCAAGAGATTATCTAAACAAAATCAAGGAAAATAATACGTTGGATTGGACATTCTTCAGCCCTGCTATAGAAATGAACCAGGCGAATGTAGGAGAAAGAACAGGAAAATACAGAACTTCGCTGGAAACTCCGGTATTTGATGAAAACGGAAGAAGCCGTCTGTCTGTAGAAGATGTAGCCGTAGTTTTAGTAGACGAATTAGAGCAGAACAATCACATCCGTGAACGTTTCACAGCAGCTTACTAATCGATAAAAGAACAGAAATGATACAAAAAAAATTATGGTCGTTATTAGCATTGTTGGGATTCATCAGCATATTTGCAGGGAATCTCAAAGTGAAAGTTTATAATCCGGGAACCAAAGCTATTTTTCCCATTACTTCTACCATTATTTACGGAGATAAAGATGCGATACTGGTAGATGCTCAGTTTCAGAAACAATATGCGGAACAGCTGGTAAAAGAAATAAAAGCAACAGGAAAGACCCTGAAAACCGTTTTTATTTCTCACAGCGATCCTGATTTCTATTTTGGATTGGATGTGATTAAAAAAGCTTTTCCTAATGCTAAAATTATCTCAACGGCACAGACTGCTTACCTTATATCAGCTTCAAAAGATGATAAAATGGGAGTGTGGAAACCACAGCTGAAGGCAGATGCCCCATCAGAAATTATAATTCCTGAAGCAGTTACTTCAATTCCTGATCTTGAAGGAAACAAAATTGAAATCAGACAAAATCCTGAAGATCCTGCACATAGCTTTCTTTGGATTCCGTCCATCAAAACCATTGCAGGCGGGATTTCAGTTTCTGTTGGCTCACATCTCTGGATGGCAGATACACAGAATGTCAAAGCCATTGATCAATGGATAGGGCAGATTGATGCTATGAAAGGTTTGAAACCGGAAAAAGTTATTCCTTCTCATTTTGCAGAGCTTTCCACATCACCACAATCTCTTGATTTTGTGAAAAACTATCTGGAAAATTATAAACAGGCAGTTACTGAAAACAAAACTACATCCGCAATTGTAGATTTCATGGTAAAAAAATACCCTGATCTGCCAGGAAAAGAAGAGCTGGAAATGGGAGTAAAGGTTTATCTTAAAGAAATGGACTGGGATCTTAAATCACCCTATCCGGCAATAGGACAAAAAGTGGAAGTGGACTTTGGAGAAGTTAAATTCGTTCTTGATTTTAAAGATAATAAAACCATGACATTCACAGGAACAGCCGGAAGTTCAAAAAACAGTACAGATACTGTAGAATATACTGCCGTAGAAGTAGCAAAAAATGTTTTTATGGTCTACTGGCATGAGCCGCACCTTGGTTTCAATGTAACCCATATTCAGGATTATAATAAAAATATCATCTACTCGAATATTGCAGGTCCCGACGGTACATTTACCCACCCGAAAGGAACGCTTAAAATTTTAAAATAAAAAGACAGCTGCCAATGCAGCTGTCTTTTTTGTATCATAATAGTTAACAATAAAATATCACCAAAACTCATCAAATCAGCTTGCTGATTCTAACTTTGCCTCCTTAGCCTCAAAAGAAAGCAAATTAAAAACTTTGAATTAAAATAATCTCTCGCAGATTTTATAGATTTTGAAGATCTATGATCATGAGAATTATATTAGTGATTCGTTATATTCGTGGAACTATTCGTGTTCTTCATGTTTAAAAAAGGTCTTTAAATGAATACTCTATTTTGTAAAACTAAAAAACTGCCTCATGAGAGACAGTTTTCTTTTATAGATTCATAAACAATTTCGGGTTAATCGGAGTATTGTTTTTGTGTACTTCATAATGAAGATGAGGTCCTGTAGAACGCCCGGAATTTCCGGATTTTGCAATGACCTGACCAACTTTTACTTTATCATTTACTTTTGCAATAAGCTGAGATAAATGTCCATATAAAGTAGCCAGCCCGTTTCCGTGAGAAACAATTACACAGTTTCCATAGCCTCCTTTTTGTCCGGAAAAAATGATTGTTCCGGCAGCAGCAGCTCTTACATCAGAACCATAGGCAACAGCAATGTCCAGTCCTTTATGGAACTGCATCTGATCAGCTTCAGCAGGT
Organism: Chryseobacterium sp. SG20098; assembly: GCF_031844745.1. Taxonomy (NCBI): domain Bacteria; kingdom Pseudomonadati; phylum Bacteroidota; class Flavobacteriia; order Flavobacteriales; family Weeksellaceae; genus Chryseobacterium; species Chryseobacterium sp. SG20098. The sequence goes on from NZ_CP134622.1 coordinate 4,239,374, forward strand.
GGATTGTTTTTTTCAGCGACAGCAGTTTTAGTTGCAGGCGTTCCGGAAGCAGCTTTTGTTGTGGTTGCAGGAGCAGAAGTTGCAGCTACAGGAGCCGTTTTTGGGGTTACCATTACTTTTACTTCTCTCTTATTTCCATAGCTGTCTGTAAGTTCTATAATTTTCTCAACAGGTTCAGCTTTTACTTCAGGCTTAGCTGCTGCCACTACTGTTGGTTTTGCCTCTGTTGCTGCACTAGATCTTACCGAAGCAAAAACAGTTTTGAAAGGAATAGGATTTTTTCTTATCCCGAAATTAGAGGAAATATAGCCATCAGTAGGCATTCCTAAGGGAACCTGCATCAGTTTTTTCTGAAGATCCATCAGATATTGGCTGTATCGGTTAGCCTGTTTGGAAAGATAAATAGAGTTTGAAATACTGTCCTGGTTGAGCATCATTAGTTTTTCATTAGTGATGTCTTTGGACTTCAGGAAGGAGTTGAGCTGAGCAACGGTTTGATCTACAAGAGTAAGATCACTTTTCATTTTTAAATAATCTACACTGTCTTTTTCAGTGTTTATTTTTACAAGGTTTACTTCGTAGGTTTTGTCATCTCTTTCAGAAAAGAGTTTGGCAATGAATACACCTTGTGCAAAAACTACTAGTAAAAGTCCTCCCAGGAGAATGTTTACGTTCTTCTTGCTGTTTAGAAATTTTTTCATATTTCTTCTCTTAGTAAGTTAAAACGGTTTTGAAGCTGCAAATTTAATTAAAAATAAGCTTTGTGAGTTATTTTTAATTAAAATTCAGTTTTTTCTGTATTTAACGGCTAATTAGCTATTTAATTGTGTTGTAGTGTTAATTTTTTCAGAAAATGGTTTTTATCATAGTTTCAAAGCCTGCGTTACGTCTTTGTTTTAATATCTTTGCAGTTCACATTCCAATTATGGCTAAAAAGAAAATTATTTCAGAATCTTCGAATCCAAAAAAGAATAAAAAGGATATTTCTGTAGGAGTTGTAGGAAGCGGAAGTTTTGCAACCGCTATTGTAAAAATGCTTGTTGAAAACTGCAAAGTAGTACACTGGTGTGTAAGAAATGAATTTGTAAAAGGAGCGATTGAGCTTCGTGGACATAACCCAACTTATCTTACGGCTGCCCATTTTAATCTTAAAAGTTTAAAACTGACAACAGATATTAACGAACTGGTTACTGCCTGTGATGTTATTGTTCTGGCAACACCGTCTATCTATCTCTCTGATACGTTGGATAAAATGACCTGTGAATATTCAGATAAGATCTTTATTTCAGCAATTAAAGGAATTATTCCTAAAGTAAATGACGTGGTAGCGCACTATCTGCGTGATGAATTTAAAATTGGTTTCAGAAATCAGGCCGTTATTGCAGGGCCATGTCATGCTGAAGAGGTGGCTATGGAAAGACTTTCTTATCTTACTATTGCCACCGTAGAAGATGAGACTGCTGAAAAACTTGAAGGAATCTTCAGTTCAGATTTTATTAAAGTTCATACAAGCAAAGATATTTTAGGAAATGAATACAGCGCCATTCTTAAAAATATTTTTGCCATCGGAGCGGGAATAGCAAGTGGATTGGGTTATGGTGATAACTTTACAGCAGTCTTTGTTTCCAATGCTATCCGTGAAATGGAAACATTCCTGGAAGCGATTTATGAGGCACCAAGAGACGTGAATGAAAGTGCATATCTGGGTGACCTTTTGGTAACGGCATATTCACTTTTCTCAAGAAACAGAAACCTTGGAAACCTTATTGGGAAAGGATATACCGTAAAATCTGCCATTCAGTCTATGAACATGGTAGCAGAAGGATATTACGCTGCAGATTCCATTTATAAAACGGCAAAACAGAAAAATCTTAAACTTCCGATTATTGATACCGTATATGCTATTTTGTATGAAGGTAAAAATGCTGAAAAGCAGTTTAAAAAATTGACCGCAAAATTGAATTAAAAAACAGGACTTTAAAAATTAAAGTCCTGTTAAACATAAATAATGAAACTTAAGCATTTTTCATGCTTAAGTTTTTTTATAGACTCATCTTGGTAATGACAAGTGATAATGATGATCTTACATTAAGATTACTGGCGGTAAAACCGTTTCCTGTATCAAATTCGAACTTCTGACGGATCGTTGTTGGAGAAGCCAGTGTTAAAAAATAACTTCCCTGGAAAAATGTAAATGAGCTTGATAACTGGCACATTCTGTTGGTTTCCGTAATGGTTGCACTGGTAGCGGAATTAATCAGATAAGAACGGGTACAGGTAAAATTTTGAGAAAGATACTGGGTGTTAGCCGTTCCGTTATTATTATTCGCATTGCTGGAATCCACAGAATACCGTACAATATATGTTCCGGCAGGCAAGGTAATCGTGGAATTATCCGCGCCTAGTGAAGCTCCTGTAATTTTATTCGAAGTAACCGCAAAGTTTCCTAATGTATTATTCGTGCTTCCGGTAGGAATAAGTACTCCCGGACTGATAAGCAAAGACATGATCTGAGGTTCTGAACCGGAAACTATAATACGTTGCCATTGATTTCTTACCCAAACATAATATCCTTTCGGAAAAGTAGATGCTCCTCCGCTATTGTAAATAATAAGCCCGTCTGCAGGATTCACAATGGGAGTGGAGGTACTGTTCAGAACAAGCAGATCATATTGTGGAAGAAGAACTCCTTTATTAGAAGAACTAATGTCCAGAACACTGCTTGAATTAGGCGTGTTTGTATTAATACCAACTTGTGCATTTGAAAAAATGCTTAACAGTATCATACCGATTATGTAAATAGATGTTTTCATTGTGCTATAAATTATTGATTAAGTGCTGATCTTTGAATATCAACTTTAGCATTCGTGATGATGATTTCTCCGTTATTAGGCGTTGTTCCTCCGGATCCGTTCTGGTAAGTTCCTCCCGCATCATGAGCAATGGCAGGAACTAAAAGAATAGGAGCTGCTGAAGTAGTTACAAAAGAGAAACTCATATTCAGAGTATGGGTCTTATTACTGGCAATTGATTGTGCATTGATACTAATTGTTTTACCATATTGATTTCCTGTGGACGGATCAATAAGTTTTACAAGATACTGATGCAGATGAACAGAAGTTCCTCCTATTCCGGCAGTCGTACTTTCAAGAGCTGTTCTGATGTTAAGACATACATTCACCAGATAACCGCTGTTTCCGGGAAGTGTGATAATTCCTGTAGAAGTATTGTATAAAGCTCCGATATCATTAGATACAACAGTAAATGCGGCATCGTTGAAATTTTTGTATGTACCGTTGGCAAGACCTCCAAGTATTGAATAATCAGAGGTGCGTTGAAGCATCATATAACTTACCAGGTTATACGTATCAGAAAGCTGAGTCCACATATTGCTTTTCCAGATATAAAGACCGGGGCTAATGGAGTTCCCTTTATTATAAACAACCAGTCCTTCTGCCGGATTATTTACCGGAGAGGTATTATTCAAAACATCTATAATATCTACTCTTGGGAGAAGTACTCCTTTATTGGTGGTCTGTGAAACTTCCAGCACAGCTGAGCTGTTTACTGAGGTTTTTCCAATAGCAACCTGTGCATATATGGTATGAGCTATAATCAATAATAGCAGGATATAACTTTTTTTCATATGTTGATTGTTTTTTTATAGCTGAGATATTTTAATATAAGAGCCAGTAGGAATTACATTCACAAGATCGTAGAATGTACTGTTCTGCATTCTTCCAAGATTGAGTCTTAATCCTCCTATAATATTGGCGTTCACATTAGCCGGAACAGTGTAATAATAGGACCAGGTGGCAAGATGATTGGTGTTGACTTTAGAAACAATAGGAACTTCTTTCCTTGTAGCACCTCCTCCGGTAAAGGTATTCGTTGTATTATTATAGGTATCGTTGATGAAATCTATAAAATATCCCATCAGATAATAAGTACTCCCGGAAAGAGGTGCTGTACCTCCCTGTCCGGATGGACTTTCCTGAGGTGAATTTAAATTCAGGTTAACCTCTACCAGATATTTTCCCTGTGGAAGAATCAGGGAATATCCTCCGGAAGTGTTTGGAAGAACTTTAAATCCATTGATATTTGATACCCCTGAAATGGCAGGATTATTAACTATAAGCTGAGTGCTGGCACCTGCTATCGCGTTGTCAAGAGCCGATAGTGATCCGGTAAAATCAAGATAGGCAACCTTGGGAGTGTTTTGTGCATCAATTGTGCTTTGCCATGAATTGGTCGTGCTATTAAAAAAATGAAGAGCTTTGTTGTTACTGTTAGTTCCTCCATTGAATCCAATAAGTCCATTGGCAGGCGAGACAACAGGACTTGTCGTACTGGTTAGGTTAGCAATATTCAGGTTGGGGAATAATACTCCTTTATTACCTCCGGAAACAGTTACTGTAGGAGCTGTAGTATAGCCACTACCTCCGTTGTTAATCGTTATACCTGTTAGCTGACCGTTGGAAATGACTGCTGTAGCACGGGCTTTTGAACCTCCATTCACCACAGATCCTCCTCCATAAAAATTAATTGTTGGTACCGAAGTATAGCCGCTTCCTCCGTTGTTGATGGTAATCCCGATAACAGCACCTCCCGAAATGGTGGCTGTAGCTGTAGCTGGGGTTCCACTGAAGTTCTCAATGTGCAGAATAGCACTGGGGTCCGGTGTGGACGTGTTGATTCCTACACTTCCGCTCTGGGCAAATCCCATTGTAGCGAACAATGTACTCGCGAAGTTAATAATTCTCATCTTTAGTATGTTTATGAAATAATTTTAATTAAATACTTGTTGGAATAGGTATTAAATCAATTGAAAGGTACATAAAAAAAACAGTTATTCAATGTGGTATGTATAGAGTTGTATCAATAAAATTATATATTTATCAATAAAAAGTGATATTTTATAATTTTAGTATAATTATTTGTCACTTGTTGTTGATAAAATAAAATAGTGTAAATAGTTATGATTGCAGTATTTAATATGATGAACTTAAATAAACTTAAATTTTTTAAAATTTTTACTCTTGAATTATTCATTAATTAGTTACCATTCAGTGAAATAAAAAAATAAAAAATTAATATTTTTATAAAGAAATATTTTACATTATCAATCATTTCAATGGTACTTTATTGAAATTTTCCATGGTTTTTTGTTGTGTACTCAATAAGTGTTTTGAACAAAAAAATAACGTGTTAAAATCGTTCCGGTTTTTAAAACTTTTCCCGAAATTTGAAGTAAAATTTTAAAATTATGTCACAATCGCTTACAAGCAGAACACCGAAACCTAAATACGACGTTGTACTGATAGGCGGCGGAATCATGAGCGCCACTTTAGCAACGCTGCTTCATGAATTTGATCCAAATCTTGAAATCGCTATCTTCGAAAGACTCGGAAGGTTTGCCAAAGAAAGTACAGCTGCATGGAACAACGCCGGAACAGGACATTCCGCTTTTTGTGAGCTAAATTATACTCCTGAAAAACCAGACGGATCTATTGATATTTCCAAGGCAGAAAGCATTGCAGAGCAGTTTGAAATTTCAAAACAATTCTGGTCTTATCTGATTACCAAAGGATATATCCGTGAGCCTAAAGAATTTATCAATTCCTGTGCACACATGAGTCTGGTATTCGGAGAAAAAGATGCTGAATACCTTAAAAAACGCCACGATAAAATGGCAGAATCTGTCTTTTTTTCAGGAATGGAATTTTCTACAGATCATGAAAAGCTGAAAGAATGGATTCCTTTGGTGATGAGCAAAAGAAATCAGTCTGAAGTAATGGCTGCAACGAAGATGGATATGGGAACAGATGTGAACTTCGGAACATTGACAAGAAAAATGGGAAGACATCTTCTGGAAGATTCCAATGTTGAGGTTTTCTTATACCACGAAGTAAAAGATATCAGCCCTAGAGAAAACGGGACATGGGAAATGAAAGTGAAAGACAGAATCCATAGCCATAAACAGGAAGTGGTAGCAGATTTTGTATTTATTGGTGCGGGAGGATACGCGCTTCCGTTACTGGACAGCTCAGATATTAAAGAAAGTGAAGGATACGGAGGTTTCCCGGTTTCCGGCCAATGGCTGGTCAGTCATAATCAGGAGCTGGTAGAAAAACACCATGCTAAAGTATATACTCAGGCTACGGTAGATGCTCCGCCAATGTCTGTTCCACACCTTGATCTTAGAATCATCGATGGGAAAAAAGCCCTTCTTTTTGGACCCTTTGCAGGATTTTCAACTAAATTCTTAAGAGAAGGAAGCTATCTGGACCTTCCTGAAAGTGTAAATACCAAAAACTTAAAATCACTTTTCGGAGCATGGTGGCACAACATTCCATTAACGAAATATCTGATCCAGCAGGTTGCCATGACGAAGTCTCAGAGAATGCAGCATTTGAGAGAATTTATAAAAGATGCCAAAGAAGAAGACTGGGAACTGAAAGTAGCAGGACAGAGAGTTCAGATCATCAAAAAAGATGAAAAAGAAGGAGGTAAGCTGGAATTCGGAACTGAGGTGGTCGTAAACAAGAGCGGAACGATTGCTTCTCTGCTGGGAGCTTCACCAGGTGCATCCACAGCAGTATATGCCATGCTGAACGTGCTGGAAAAATGCTTCCCTGAAAAACTGCATGGAGAATGGAAAGGAAAGCTGCTTGAAATGGTTCCTTCTTACGGACAAAAACTAGCTGAAAACCCTGAGCTGACTCATGAAGTAAGAAATTACACCAAAGAAAAATTAGAATTAGAATATTAACATCAATAATGAGCAATAAGTAATAATCGCTATTACTCATTGCTCATTACTTATTACTCATAAAAAGGTGGAAGAAGTAATTGTAAAACCAGTCATTGCCAAGGAACTCCTTGAATCTCTTCAGGCGAAAACAGAAGAGGAGAGGCAGGTTATTGTACACTGTTGCTTTCCGGCATCTCCATTCTTAGGAAACCTGATCAGAATCTGGCATTCAACCTATCTTTTTGATAATCAGTCTGAGCATAGAAGCAAAATGATTCATGCGGAAAACATTTCAATTTCTCCATACTGGACACCGGTTCCCTTTATGAAAGACTTTTGGTTTACCCTGATATTTTCCGGATTGCCAAAAGACTGCAAAAGTTTTGATCTGAAAGAAGTTATTCCTGAGGAAGGTGGCTTTTTCGTAGAATCAATCAAGAGAAATTCTTCCGACGTATATCGTGTGAAAATATCAGAATCCTACTAATATGAAAGTAAGGGCAGGAAAGCTGGAACAGATTATTCACTGGGCTGAAAACAATCCTGATATTCGGGCTGTCCTCCTGACCAGCTCATTGGTAAACCCTTACGCTCCGGTAGATGATTTCAGTGATCTTGATATAGAACTTGTTTTTGAAAACAGAGCATCTTATGAATCCGGAAATGAATGGATCAGACTCTTTGGTGAACCTATTTCCATGATTGAAGAAGACGATTATAAAGAACTCCTTAATTGGAGTTCTTTTCATTTCTACGGTTTTCCATAAACTGATTACTTATAGAATATTTATTTTTATTTATCCTTAAGAGGTCGGTTTCCCGTACATCTATTAATATCTCGTTAGTAAAGCTATTTTGTTCTTTTCTAAGTTCATTTTCGTTGTACATGAAAACAAATTAATGATGAATTGGAAATTGGAACAAACTTAACAATGATTCTTTTTAAAAAATCTTAAAAAACGATCATTCCTGAACTTTTCTAATATCTTTTAGCACTTATATAATAAACAAACAAGAATAGATGTAAAATTCTATAGCAATAATACAACATTAGCGCAATTCTGTATTGTGCATATCCGCGTATTGTGTAAATTTGGATGTTGTCTGCAAGTTTGGAGAACAACTAATAACAATCAAACCATTTTGAAAATGACAATAAAGTCCAAGCAGCTTTTTATTTTAATCGGAGACGATATGACGGGTAAAACAACTCTTCAGAAATTACTTATTGAGAAAATTTGTGGACAGAATTACGACCGTTTGCCGACTAATCTTAGTTTTAACATAACACATCCTGAAATAAAACGTAAGTATCTAAATATTTCATTTGCTAATAGAAGTTATCAAGAGAAAATTGGCGACTATGGAACTGTTGATGAATACTTTCAAAATCATTTTAATCCTGCAGACATTAGCATAATTTCTTCGCATCTTGATATTGGGCATATAGCTGAAATGATACGAAATGGTAAGCAACGCTTCTATAACGTGACGGGAATATTTTTCAGTAATTCTATAGACTCAAATCAAGTTGTAAATTCTCAAATTTCACTTCTTGAATGGGACGAAAGATTGGTAATAGAAAATGTTACTACAGAAGACGAAAGTACTATTAACAGACAATTAAATTCTATTGCAGACAATTTCACGGCACTTATCTGTAACAGAACCAGAGTTTCTTAAGACAAGCCTGCATACAACAAGGGTTTGGCAATAGTGGGGTCACACTGCAAAGTTCAACAGTTTTTTCGGTTCGACTTTTACAAGATTGAAATTTTATGCTTGATTGCTTTACAATCAAATAGCCTCGAACTGTTATCTAACGTTCAAAAATAATCTCAAAAAACGATAAAGTAACCATGAATTATTATAATTATTTATTTGCTCTTGAAGCCAAATTCCAAACTATATCCGCATTTGTTGAAATTGACGAACGGAATTATCATACATTTTCTACTGAAATTGCACTCATCTTTTTAGCTTCGTGTTCAGAATTTGAAGTAGTAGCAAAGGAACTTTGTGAAATACTAGAACCGGGATTTAAAAATAGATATTCTAGAGCAAACATATCGAATATAGCTGATGTAGTTCTTAGAGATTGCCCAATGATTATTGATCATGTCGTAGATGTACAATTTTTTGATAAACATTATTTGCCTCTTCAAGGATGGAGAAGTGATAACTCTCCAAATTGGTGGTCCAATTACAACAGTTTTAAGCACAATAGATCCGAAAACTATCATTTCGCACATTTAGAGAATCTGCTAAATGCTCTTTCAGCTCTTTCAATAGTAAACCATTATTATATTTGGAAAAAGCTTTGTCCGAATAAACAAATAAATAGTGCTTCCTTATATCTTAACCGTATACCCACTTATTTTCGGATAAGAGGTGTTCAATATGATGGTCTGAGGTATAATGATGATTTTGATATTTAATCTCAAAAAGCGATTACATGAAAATATTAGGATTAATTTTAATTTCATATTTTATGGGAATTCTAACTCAAAGAATAGTTAGCTATTACAATTACAAAAGAGAGAGAAAAAAATCTTTAGAGGTCTAAAAGATTTACAAAAACGTTTGGAGGAAAATATTAGGCAGGTTGAAACAAGTACGTTTGATGGAGTAATCACCTTAATTACAGGAGAAAAAATTGAAAGTGAATTTTTTCATAGAATTTCTGATGATGTTTTTATTGATAAAAAGAACAAAACTGAATTTATTCGAGATAAAATTGTGAGTATAAAATATATTGATGATAGAAGAAAGCATTAATCTCAAAAAACGATCTATCCATAAAGATATTTGGAAAGGGACAGCTATAGATCTTTCGACGCGAAATAAATTGCAATTTATCCCGTAGGAGGATGGTGGAAAAATAGAAAGCAACTTGCTCGCTATACTAATCAGATTCTCTATAGCTTAATCGTAACAATTGAGACATCAGATATAAATGTGGATATTTACACTCCAGTTCTTTTACAAATTCCTATTGAAATTTAATTTATAATCTCAAAAAACGATTCGATGAAAAATAAAAAGCTACTCCATATAACATCTTTTCTATTCTTAATAGTGTTTCTTTTGTGTTTTATTTTAATACAGATAAAAGTGACAAATTTATATATTGATATTATTTACTCAGCGGTTATCTTATCAACTATGGTTACTAGTATAGCTTTATTTTTTAATTTAATACTACAGCTAAAAGATAAATCTAAAAAAATGATCAAATGCAAGAAAAGCAAATACTTATAGATTATTTATTTCAAAATGGATTTTCAAATGAAAGTGCAACACTTTATGTAAATAGTTTATTAAAGAATCCGGAAGAACCTACTGAGCTTAAAATTTCAGCAACTCTAAATATAATAAAGTTTACTCTAAAGCTAAATACACCATAACTTAAAACTTTAGAGTTAACAGAGCCAGTAAAAATTCACCAAATAAATCCTTTATCGAATCTACTTGATGATTTTATTGAAGAAAAATTGAAATGAGGATGAAGTTAATCAACGCATAACGCAATTTGATAATATCAAAAAACAGTATAATACCAAATAATCTCAAAATACGATAGATTCTATGAAAATACCACACAAATTGAAATTTATTTTATTTTTTTTACTACTATCAACATCTATTTTTTCACAAAAGTTTAGCTTTATTTATGAGGCTAAATATAGAACAAGTAAGGAAAAACCTGAAAATGTTAATACTGAAAATATGATTTTGGATTTGGAGAATAATATTTCTATTTTTAGAGATTCCATGTCCAGAAATGCTGATTCGCTGAAGCTTATTAATAAAAGTGGAGGCTATATAATGGGGGTTGAAAATCAATTTTATATTAAAAAAGATATCATTAATAAAAAAATAGAGAAAATTATTACTTACTTAAAGGCAAATTATGTTCTACCGATTGATGAACAGCTAAATTGGAAAATCATACCGGAACAAAAAACTATTGGAAAATATAAATCGCAAAAAGCAGAAGTTAGTTATGGTGGTAGAAACTGGATTGCTTGGTTTACGACGGAATTGCCTTTTAATGATGGTCCCTATATTTTCAATGGATTACCTGGTTTAATCATTTCCATTGAAGATACAGAACATGATTACTCATTCAATTTAATACAGGTAAAAAAAGGCAGCAATTGGTTTGATGTAAGGACAAAAACCATTAAAATCGACTGGACACAATATGAGCAGCTAGGAAAATCATATTATAATGACCCCTGGAATACCAAAACCGCCAAAAAAGTTATATTTACAGATCCTCAGGGAAATGAAAAAGATATGAATGAAATGATCAGAGAAGCGCAAAAATCTATTCTCGAAGAAAATAATCCTTTAGAGTTGAATCACAAAATCAATTATAAATAAAAGCTTCTGCCGGAATGGTATAGCCATTTTGAAACTGTCAATGGTTTCATTAATCTGTAATGATTATTAGATCATAACAATTCTGAAATTGAAGATTTAGATATCGAATTATCGAGTAAGAATATAGCTTATCAATTAACTGCTTCTTTAGGTAAAAAAAATATCCTGAAGTTAAAACTCTTCCATCTGATTAAATCAAAAATAATCTAAAAGGGGAATGCTCTTGTCATTCTCCCGATTTGAGATAGTTTTCTGTGTTGTTTTTGATATAAGTGCCAATTCTTCCTAGCTCATTCTCTTACTTTCTCTTGCTTGCTTAAGTCTTGTACCTATTACCATTCTGTAAAGATAAATAATTAAGGACTTTTTTAGAAAAAACGTTATAAACTTATATAAAAATATTCTATACTTTCTATTAGTCTAAAATGAGTGAAAAAATATGGTTTTTATTTTAATTGTAACAGGCTTTAATTTAGGTTCTTAACATAATAAAAAAATCACTTTTATGTAGAGTTATTTAATTAATGTTTTATATATTTATATCCTTAAAACAATATCAATTATGAAAAAACTAAATGGAATGAAGAATTTCTCTTCATTAGAAAACAAAAAATTAAATGATTTATCAAAAATCACAGGTGGGTTAATGGCAGAAACAAGTAAGCAGTGGACTTATGAAACAGGAAGTGGAAGCGATACAGGAGTATATGTAGACAATAAGCTAGTTGCTGTTATTACAGAACCTGCCTAAGCAGTACATTTAAACATTTAGAAGCTAAGGAGAGGATTTCTCTTTAGCTTTTTTTGGTTTTATAAGGGTGTCAATTAAAATCTTTTTTAATGAATTATAAAAAAATATGTATTAAGATAAGCGAAGTTATTCTATTAATCAGTTTTTCTTTTTTAACATCCTGTCGAAATAATCAACATGATTATATTGCATATTACAATAGTGTAAATTCTATTGATAGTACCTATAGATTAAAGAATGATACTCTTGCGGCTATAAAAGAATTTAGAAAACTATTCCGGAAATATCAGCCGAGAAATGATGAACGAATGGAAGAATATGAAAATTATATTAAGTTTTCTGATAAATACAATAAAAATTTTGGAGGAAAAAAAAGTCTTTATAAACTTATCCCGTTAGTTGCTCCATACTGGAAGTTCAAACGAGAGAACAAAGATTTTTTTAAGCTATATAAAAAGTATGGTATTGATAGTATAACTGTTGAGCAGAAAGTTACAGAATGGAAAAAGTCTCTAAACAAACAGCTTATTGATTCTTTTAGAATAGCTTTTATCAGGGATCAGGCTAAAGATTCTATAACAGGACAACAATCATTAAAAAATTTCAAGAAAAATGCTGAACTACTAAAATGGACTCTTAATAATTATGGTTATCCGTCTTTGCAAAAAATTGGACTTGAAACAGATGATGGTGTTTTCATGCCAATGTTAGTTTATTTAAATCATATGTCTCAAATAGAAGATTATGAATATTTCAAAACGAAGTTGGTAGACTATGTAAGATCCGGAGATCTCCCACCAAGAGATTATGTAGAAATGGTAGAAAGATATATTCAGATTAATCATTTAAGGCCCGTATATGGCGTGAAAAGTACTGATGAAGAAATCATAAAGGATTCAGCAAATATCAATCGTAATAGAAGGCTTATTGGGCTACAAAGCTTCAAAGTTAGAAGAAAAATAACAAAAGAATTTTTAAAGAATAATTCAAGTAAAAAATGATATTAATAATTTCTGATAATAATGATATTTCTACTACGGATGTAATAAAATGGCTGATAGTACTAGAGAAAAAGTTTATACGTATACATGAGGATGAAATATTTGAAATTAAAATCATCAAAAAAAGATTTTTTTTAGAAAGTTCTTCTAACCGATTTTTTTTAGATGATATAAGCAGTGTTTGGTATAGAAGGGGAGGATTGAATTTTAAGCGTATTCGATATAAAAATAATTCCATTAATATCAACATGAATGAAACCCAGCACTGGCTGGAAGATTATGTAAAGAAAAAACTTGAAACTATAAAACATATCAATAAAGAGAGTAATAGCTTAGTAAATAAACTATTAGTATTAGAAGAAGCAGAAAACGTCGGTTTAGATTTTCCGTCCTATTATCTGGCTGAAAATACTGATGATGTTATTTTAGGAGAAACGATTGTAAAAACTATTGCAGGAAACGCAATGCTTGAATCTTTTTATAAAAATTCTAATGGAATGATGTTCACTTCTGTAGTTGAAGAATTTGAAAATGAAGACTTCTTTCCCACTTTTTTTCAGGAAAAAATTGAAAAGGATTTTGAAATAAGAACATTTTATTTAAATGGTAAATGTTGGTCAATAGCTATCTTTTCACAAAATGATGAGCAGACTAAAGTCGATTTTAGAAATTATAATTATGAAAAGCGTAATAAAAATGTAAGATATAACCTACCAAAAGAGATTGAAGAAAAAGTTCATCAGTTGATGCAGCTTCTTGATCTTAACTGTGGTTCTCTTGATTTTATGAAAAGTGGAGAGAAATACTATTTTTTGGAAGTGAACCCAATAGGGCAATTTGGGTATTTATCTAAAATATGTAATTATTCATTAGAAAAAGAAATAGCAGAATATCTATGATAAACACATTTGGGGAAAAGCATAAACTCCCTTTAACATTTAAAAATATAACGAAATTTGGAAGTAGAACAAATGTAAAACGTAACAGTAATACTGTATATTTTTTAGAATCTAATAAATATAGATCTAATTTTTATTTCCGGGAAAAGCCGTTTAAAGCTCTTACTAGATTACTATGAGATATTTCAATTTATTCAGCAATACTCTAATTACAAGAGGGGCGCAAAGAATACTAATTTCTGATCTGCAAAGGGAAACATCTGAAGTATATCCTTTGGAGTTTTATGATATAATCGAAGAATTAAAAGTAAAGTCTATAGAAGAAATCTCAACACTTTATGATGATGAATCTAAAGAAATTTTTAGCCAATATTTGAATCTACTATTAGATAAAGAATACGGCTTTATTACAGAAAATAATTGGGATAAAAGCTTTCCTCCTATTTCATACGAGTATAACAATCCATCATTTATCAATGATTTATTTATTGAACTCAGTGATATTTCTATTTTGGAAAAATTGAAACAATCTGTAGAAAATTTAGGAATAAAATATTTAGTGATACACAGTAAAAATTATTTCACAATTGAAGATATTATCCGAATTGAACAAACGTTCACAGATTCTGTTTTATCAGGCATTGAAATTTTTTCTCCTTATCATAGTAATATTGACAGAAATTTCATAGAAGAGCTTAATGTAAAAACTATCAGAGTTTATCATTTTACCTTTTACAATTGTAAAAAAAGTCCGTTCAAGGTGAAAGATGAGTTTCGGTTTATTTTAAACTTTATAAAAGACAACATAGACATATCTTCCTGTGGAAAAATTGATATACAATATTTTAACACCAATATTACAAAAGTTCTGGAAGCTTTCAATCATAACTCTTGCTTACATAAAAAAATTGGAATTGACAGTGATGGTAATATAAAAAACTGTCCTTTAATGCTCGAAAGTTTTGGAAACATTCATGATACCAGCTTAGAAAATGTTATCAAAAATCCAGGGTTTAAAAAATACTGGAACATTACTAAAGATCAGATAGAAATATGTAAAGACTGTGAATTCAGGTATATCTGTACTGATTGCAGGGCTTTTACTGAAAAAACACATATAAATAAAGATAGTTTAGATACGTCAAAGCCTTTAAAATGTGGGTACAATCCATATACTGGTATTTGGGAAGATTGGAGTAAAAACCCCCTTAAACAAAAACACTATACAAAATTATGACAATTATTTAATAAAATCTATAAAGTATACATTAATAATAACCTGGTTATCTCGAGGTCTTTAAAATATAATAAGTACAATTAACATCAGAAGTTTTTAGTTCTGGTTTCTATTAATTTTATCAATAGGAAATATTGCGAAACTTGTTTTAGTCTATTACGGAAAAAATATTTATGCAACATTAGCAATTTGGGTTGGAATTTTTGCTTTGTTAGTTGTTTTTCTTATTCTGTTTATTTTAAATTTAGTTTCAGGTAGAAAACAAACTTCAATATTGAATCAATTTATTTTAAAAAGCAGAAAATTGAATGAAATATTAACTTTTAGAAAATAAAATCCTGATATTGCCAGAACACTGGTCTTTATGAAGCTTTTTCTGTCCATGAGCTTTGTTTTTCAAAAAGTATGCTAGATGGGCGGGTGCTTATTTTATTTATTACAGATTATATTTTTTATTACAATTTTAACTTTTATTGTTTCGGAAATTCATAGTTTTACTTATAATTTTAAATTCATGAAAAAATATATAATACTCTTTTTACTGCTTCCACTATGGTTTTTTTCTCAAAAAAAGATGTCAAAGGAAGAGCAAGAGGTACAGAAATTTCAGAAAGAACTGAATGCTGAATATCTCAATCCAAAAAGGACTCCGTTAAGAGGCGATAACTTTAAAAATTTTAAAGGACATCCTTTCTTTCCTTTTGACGCTAAATACAGAGTTACTGCAGAATTTGTTAAGTCAAAAGATACCCAGCCTTTTGAACTTCCAACATCTTCGGGAAAAACAAAAACGTATCAGGAATACGGAAAAGCAACCTTTACACTGGATGGTAAGCCTTATACTGTAACGTTATACCAAAGTCTGGATTTGATCAAACAGGAAAAATACAAAGACTATCTTTTCTTTCCGTTCCGTGATACCACCAATGAAAAGGAAACCTATGGAGGAGGGAAATATATGGATCTTAAAGTTCCGAAAGGAAATACCATTGTACTTGATTTTAATCAATCCTATCATCCTTTCTGTGCTTACAACGCTTATGATTACAATTGTCCCATTGTTCCTGAGGAAAATAAACTTCCCGTGGAAATCCGTGCAGGGGTAATGTATGAAGATATCTACCATCACTAATGCCATGATACATTTAGAATTCTTTAAACATGAAGACCTTTCCGGAGTCAGTTATACTTTGGATGAAAATCAGATGAGGTTTACAGCGACTGCTCAGCAGGCCTTACAAAGCATCAGCGAACGGGATGATGAGGATAACAATATTTGAAAATGATGTACCTGTAGGTTTTTTTGTCCTTGATTTTGGAAAAGATAAATTAGATCTTACGGATAATGAGAATTCAGTTTTACTGCGTTCACTATCTGTGAATCCTCAACTGCAGGGAAAGGGAATTGGAAAAGTTGCTATGCAGGAAGTAGGTACTTTTGTCCAAAATCATTTCAAGACCTGCGATGAGATTGTACTGGCTGTCAACCAGAAAAATGAATCTGCTTACCATATTTATCTTCAGGCAGGATATATTTACGACGGTAAGACCAGAATTGGAAGAAGCGGACCTCAATACCTGATGTACAAAAAACTTTAATAAAATTTTAAAATCATAATTTTTTATCTGCTGATATCTTTCCATAACTTTGAGTAACATCAAATTACAAAACATGGAAATATCACTTCAAAATCAGGTGGCTGTAGTCACAGGAGCTTCCAGTGGAATCGGTTCAGGAATTGCAAAATCATTGGCGGCAGCAGGAGCAACAGTCATTGTTAATCATTCTTCGGAAAGATCTACAGAAGAAGCTAAAGCTGTTTTAAAAGAAATAACGGATGCCGGCGGTAAAGGAATAACCTACCAGTGTGATGTTTCCAAAGAGGATCAGGTTATCAGGATGTTTCAGGATGTTGTTTCTGAATTCCAAACGGTAGATATTCTGGTCAATAATGCAGGCATTCAAAAGGATTCAAAATTCACTGAAATGACTTTGGATCAATGGAATGCGGTCATAGGAGTCAACCTGACCGGACAATTTCTTTGTGCCAGAGAAGCTATTAAAGAATTTCTAAGAAGAGGAATCGATACTTCCCGCTCTGTTGCCTGTGGGAAAATTATTCATATCAGTTCAGTCCATGAGATTATTCCGTGGGCAGGACATGCTAATTATGCTTCCAGTAAAGGGGCTGTAAGAATGCTGATGCAAACCCTTGCTCAAGAATATGGTGCCAACAAGATCCGTGTCAATTCCATTTGTCCCGGGGCTATTCAGACCCCTATTAATAAGAATGCGTGGGATACTCCGGAAGCCCTTAATTCTCTTCTGAACCTTATTCCTTATAACAGAATCGGACAACCGCAGGATATCGGAAACTTAGCTGCGTTCCTTGCCAGTGACCTTGCAGATTATATCACAGGAACAAGCATTTTCGTGGATGGTGGAATGACTACGTTTGAGAGTTTTTCTACCGGAGGATAAAGGAATTCGAAGTTCAAAGTTTAATGTTCAAGGTTTAAAGTTTTTGAGGTTGTTTTTAGAACTTGAAACGGAATTAAATATTACTCACTACTCATAATTATCGTTTATGTCGGAAAAACAGAGAATTTCAGATATTTCATGGAAAAAATGGGGGCCTTATGTCAGTAACCGTGAATGGGGACTTGTTCGTGAGGACTACAGTGAAAACGGAGATGCATGGAATTATACCAATCATGAAACTGCAGAAGCCAAAACTTACCGTTGGGGTGAGGAAGGAATATGTGGCATCTGTGATGATCTCCAGAAGCTTGTATTTTCTTTAGGATTCTGGAATAAGAAAGATAAAATGGTCAAAGAACGATTCTTTGGTCTCACCAATGGTCAGGGAAATCACGGTGAAGATGTGAAAGAATATTATTACTATCTGGATTCCACACCTACCCATTCTTACATGAAAATGCTGTATAAATATCCTCAAAATGCTTTTCCTTATGAACAGCTTGTAAAAATAAATGCGGAAAGGGGAAAGGAGGAAGCTGAATATGAGTTGATTGATACAGGGATTTTTGATCACAATGAATACTTTGACATTTTTATTGAATATGCAAAAGAAAGTCAGAATGATATTCTTGTAAAACTAAAAATATTCAATAAATCTGAAAAAGAAGCGTCTCTCGTAATTCTTCCGACTATTTGGTTCAGAAATACCTGGAACTGGGGATATGATGATTATAAACCACAATTGTCTGCTGAAGATGCAGACCATATTAAAGTCAATCATCAGGATATCGAGGTTAAAAATGTATATGCAAAACAATCTTTAAAAACATTATTTTGTAATAACGAAACCAATAATGAAAGGCTTTACCAGTCTTCTAATGAGTCAAAATACTGTAAAGACGGGATCAATAATTTTGTGATGACGGGAAATTCCCAGTCTGTGAATCCCAAAAATGCAGGAACCAAAGCTTCTTTCTTTATTGATGAAGATTTTAAAGCGGGAGAATCAAAAATATTTGAATTCAGGCTTTCAGATAAAGATATAAGAGAACCTTTTAAAGATTTCGATATTCTTTTTAAACAAAGAGAAAAAGAAGCCGACGAGTTTTATGCAGAAATCCAGAAAGGAATTGCTTCGGAAGATGAAAAACTGGTTCAGAGACAGGCTTTTGCAGGAATGCTTTGGAATAAAATGTTTTACCATTACAATGTAGAAAAATGGCTGAAAGGTGATCCTTCCGAAATGCCTCCACCAAAGTCCCGCGAAACGATAAGAAACTACGACTGGAAGCATCTGAACAATGAGCATATCATTTCAATGCCTGATAAATGGGAATATCCATGGTATGCAACATGGGATCTGGCATTTCATACTATCAGCTTCTCCCTGATAGATCCGGATTTTGCAAAACATCAGCTGAAACTTTTCCTGTTTGAATGGTATATGCATCCCAACGGACAGCTGCCTGCATACGAATGGAACTTAAGTGATGTGAATCCACCTGTACATGCCTGGGCGGTTTTCAGAGTATTTAAAATTGATGAATATTTAAAAGATAAACCCGATCTGGAATTTCTGGAAAGCGCTTTCCAGAAGTTATTGATGAATTTTACCTGGTGGGTTAATAAAAAAGACCTTAATGGCAATAATATCTTTGAAGGAGGATTTCTGGGACTTGATAATATTGGGGTTTTTGACCGGAATTCTGTTTTGCCCAACGGAGAACAGCTGGAGCAGTCCGATGGAACGAGCTGGATGGCTATGTTTGCCCTCAATATGATGAGAATTGCGCTGGAACTGGCTCTTTACAATAAGGTGTATGAAGAGATGGCTATGAAATTCTTTGAACATTTCCTGTCGATTGCCCATTCACTGGATAATATGGGTGATGAGAAATTCAGTCTTTGGGATGAACAGGATGAATTTTTCTATGATGCAATTACTTCCAGCGACGGAACTCATATGTATCTGAAGCTAAGGACTATTGTTGGATTAATTCCAATGTTTGCCGTTGAGGTTATCGATGATGAAATGATTGAAAACCTTCCCAATTTCAAGAAAAGAATGAAATGGGTACTGGATAATAAACCTGAACTGGCTTCTCTGGTTTCAAGATGGGAAGTGAAAGGGCAGGATTCCAAACACCTTTTATCTCTGCTTCGGGGACATCGTTTGAAAAGACTGTTAAACCGAATGTTGAATCCTGAGGAATTTCTCAGTGATTACGGAGTAAGAGCTTTATCCAAAGAATATGAAAGCAATCCTTACACGTTAACGTTGAATGATACGAATTACAGCGTAAAATATACCCCTGCTGAAAGTGATAGCGGCCTTTTTGGAGGAAACAGCAACTGGCGCGGCCCCGTGTGGTTTCCTATCAATTTTCTTATTATTGACAGTCTTCAGCGTTTTTTCTTCTATTACAGCCCGGATTTTTTGGTGGAATATCCTACAGGAAGCGGTAATTATTCTAGCCTGGATCAGATTGCAGATGCCTTAAACAAGAGACTTGCCAAGATATTTTTAATGGATGAAAATGGGAAACGACCAGTTCATGGGCAGTATGAAAGGTTTCAGACCGATCCTGATTTTAAAGATTATATTTTGTTCTATGAATATTTTCACGGAGACAACGGCCGTGGAGTAGGAGCTTCTCATCAGACTGGCTGGACAGGACTTATTGCTAAGATCCTTCAACCTAGATTTTCCAAAAAAGAAATGGCAGAATCCGAAACAGAAATGCCGGAAGATATTGGAAAAACAACAGGGAAGGAATAATATTATTTATTCAAATATCTGCTGTATGATTTCCAAAGAGGCTGGAGTTTTGAAATCCGTGATGTGGTAATGATAGTATACTAAAAGACTGTCAAGGAAATCTTTTCTCAAGGAGGAATGGATTTTTGTGGCATAAAAATCTTCTGCACAAAGAGCTTCTTTCCATAGCATTGAAATTTCTTCATTGAAGAGCTGGTGACTTATTCCCAGTGAAAAAGTTCCGGTTTCCGGATCTAAAAACCTGCCTTCGCTCAATAAGGGTGCAACACCCTGAATTTTTAAAAAAGCCAGCAAAAACAGAAGATGCGCCTGATAATTTTTATTAGTCAGCTCGCAGATTAAATGATCAATACAGGAATAGATAGGAATATTTTTATTCTCATGTTTAAGAATATGGCTCAGAAAATCTGAGATAAAGAAAATAACGGTATTGACCTTGATGTCTGTATAAATATCATTGTTTTTTACCAGTTCAAACTTTGAAACAGACGGAATACCGTTGCCACGTGATGGATTTACAGAAAAATTGAGCTGGCTCAACGGTTGAAGCAAGGCTTTCTTTTTATTCTTTTTGGAATAAATTCCCTTTAGAAAATAGCTCTGAAAACCTTCTTCTTCTGTAAAACAATGCAATACAGCATCATTTTCTCCATATTTGATAAATGAAAGTAAAAAACCGTTTTGTGAATTCATTAATTAACCACTCCTATTTTAGCGGTAGCTTTATCAGATCCGTCTTCATTCGTCATCAGGACAAAATAAATCCCTGAAGCTACTCTTGTTCCTTTCTGATTATTGAGATCCCATTCATAATATCCACCTCTTGCGACTGCAGAGTGAACTACATTACCTGCGGCATCTACAATTCTTATATTGGTTTTTTCTGCAAGACCTTTAATGGTTACTTTTCCTTTGAAATTAGAATAAACAACAGGGTTTGGATATACTACCACATCACCGAAATTGGAAGTTACATCTGCAACATCTCCCTGATACGTTACAATACCATTATATGTTACAAAATATACCTTACCTGTTTTTTTATCAACTTTTATATCGGTAACACTATTCGTAGGAAGAGGGGAATTTTCTTTTGTAAAATGCTTTATAGTTCTCTGACCGTCGGCGGAGAGGTAATAAACACCACCACCATCAACAGATACCCACTTATAGTCACCTGCATCTACTGCAATCTGAAGAATTGCGGATTCTCTGAAAAGCTCTTCCCCCAAACCATTCTGCTCTATAACTATAGGCTCTACTTTTGGCTGGGCGCTTTTTATTTCTGTTGCTGCGTTAGACATAATTCTTAGTCCTCCATCTGTACCGATCCAGGCATCTCCAGACTTATCAAATGCTACCGATAAAATACCTCCTGAACTGTTAAATCCATTAGCCGTTCCCAGAATATAATCATTGTCATCAGAAAGATTAGTGGCATTTTTATAGTCATATACCCAGAAATTGTTAGATCTTGGCAGCGGAGTCCACAACATATTTTCGTGGAAAACCGGTTTTTGAGTACCATCACTGGCCAGAACTATTTTCTTGATAACAAAATCATCTGCTGCTTTATCATAAATTCCCATAGAAGGATTCCCATCATTGAAACCAAAAGAAACAAAAAGATTACTCTGAGAATCTGTGGCAAAACCTACAGGACGTCTGAAATATGGCTGTGCTCCAAGATTATAATATTTTACCAGTTCAAAATCTTTGCTGGTAGCATTGTACTTCATTCTGTATACACCATTATCAAACATCGTATAATTGGTGAAAAATACTTCATTATTACTAACAGGACTTAATGTAGCATCCAGTACATTGATGGACTGTGGGTTATTAATAAAAAAAGAAGGATAAATCCATTCTGTACCGGTGAAATAATAAAATCCTGGTTTTTTAGGATTGCTAACCGGTTCGTTATAATTATTAGCTCTTGCTCCGGTAGACACCAGAAGCTGGTTGTTATCAAAAAGATTAATGTTGTAAGCAAAATTGAAGTAAGGGCCGGAAGGTTTAAAAGTATTGTTACCTTCATCCTTAATTCCCGATAATACCGTTCCTCCTAAAATCTTTCCGCCAGCTGTTAATGCAGTATTACATTCTTCACCAAGACTTACCGCATTTTGCGATACTCCATTGATTCCATAGGTGTATACTCTGTTATCTGTAACCACAATACTATTTGAAGTCATGACAACATCCCTGATTTTTTCAAAAGTTGTAGGAAGCTGTGTCGGGTTACCATTATTATAAATATAAGCAGCTGTAGCCGTTGAGTAAACCAATTCTGATTCTGAATCTATATGTTTGAAAGCTCCCGGAACTTCCGTTGTCCATGTAGAATATACGGGAAACGTAGTATTCATTTGATGGCTTTTCAATCCTGTATCCGTTACAGAATATACTTTATTCCCGAATATCGTAGCTTCATTACTTGCCTGATAAACACCACCAGAAAGGAAAAATGCAGAGTCACCAAACTCTTTATTCTGAAGGTTGAATATGGAAACACCGTACCCAACAGAAATGACAGCCTGATTTCCGGTTATCGAAATGTGGTTAATCTTTTTATCTCCATTATATCCTGTAGCAATAGGAATATCAACAATATATTTGATCTCCTGTGGTGTAATAACATCCATAGATCCGTTTTCATAACCGATAAGCCCTGTTTTAGTCTGCGGATTGTAATCGAAAGCAGTAATTCCGATGTTGTGCAGGCCATTGGCTTTGGATAACTTCGTAATTTCTCCTGTTGATATTGTATAATAGAATATTCCGTTTTGAGTGGCTGCAATGATTTTTCCATTGTCTTCTTTCATGGCTAAGACATTATTGTAGGAAAACAGATCTGCCCACTTTTTGGATGAAATAACCTGAGCTTTTGTCAGCTGCAGGGATGCTAAAATACCAAGAGAAATTATAGAGAGTTTTTTCATATTATGCGGTTATGCTGCTATCTATCACCTGATTGTTCCAGGAAATATGCTGTACGTTTTTGTTTGTATCAAAATAAAAATCTATTCTACCTAAAAGAAGACCTGCCCATCCCACCTGATTAACAAGGACATTTTTGCCCTGTCTGTTGGTAAAGGTCTGAGGTTCCGGTAAGAATGTATGAGTATGGCCTCCTAAAATAATATCAATATTTTCTGTATTGGCCGCTAAAATTTTATCACTTATTTTATCAGGTTCATCTTTGTAATCATAGCCGATGTGCGAAAGACAAATCACAAGATCACATTTCTTCTCTTTCTTCAGAAAATTTGAATAATGCTGTGCTACATCAATGGGGTTGGAGTAAACGGTTTCTCCGTACTGTTTTTTGCCTACAAGGCCATCCAGCTGGATTCCCACTCCGAAAATTCCTACTTTGATGCCATTCTTATTGAATATCTGGTAGGGAGAAGTTTTCCCGTCAAGAACAGTGTTTGTAAAATCATAATTGGAACAGATAAAAGGAAACTTCGCATTAGGAAGTACTTTTAAAAATCCATCAAGTCCATTATCGAAATCATGATTTCCCATGGTAGAGGCGTCATATTTCATCATAGACATTAATTTGAACTCCAGTTCTCCTCCGAAGAAATTAAAATAAGGAGTTCCCTGGAAAATATCTCCGGAATCAAGAAGAAGAACATTACTTTCCTGACTTCTGATCTGTTGGATTAAGCTTGCCCTTCTTGCAAAACCTCCCTGATTAGGATTTTTGGTATAGCTCGCGTCAAAAGGTTCTATTCTGCTATGTTGGTCATTGGTATGAAGAATAGTCAGTTTGTTTGCAGATTGTAAATTAAGGATTTTTAATTCCTCCGCCATCATCATATTGGGAGCCAAAGCCATTGCTAAAGATCCGCCTCCTATTGCTTTTAAAAAACTTTTTCTATCCATTATTACTTCCCGATAAAATTTAAACGAACATCCGAATTGACCACCACTTCAGGTGATTTTTTAAAATAATCGATAAATAAATCTCTCATTTTAATTCCTGTTGCAATGGATTCTCCTTTAGCAAAGAATTTCATATTGTCTCCTCCCAATGCAAGATAGTCTGAAGTCGCAATATAATAATCTTTAGCAGGATCTACTGTATTACCATTGATTAAGGCTTTGGTTACCTGTCCGTTTTTTGTTTCAATGTATAAATGAGAAACAGGATTGTTGACCTGCGTTTTTGCATAATACTCAAAAAGCCCCTGTAAATCTGCTCCCTTCATTTTCACAATCACTACTTCATTTTCGAAAGGCATTACTTCAAATACATTTTTAAGTAAAATATCTCCTTTTCCGATAGTGGTTCGGATTCCTCCGATATTGATCAATGCAGCGTCTACGTTTTGCTTAAGATGAGTTTTGATCCATTCATTACCTCCTTCAAACGTATAGTCAGCTAAAAGATTACCCAGATTGCTGTTATCGCCCTGTTTGGTAAGATCCACATTGGTGTGTGAGATCTTCTGGTTCATTTCTTTATCCAGTTTCTGCTTATACGGTTCGATAAATTTTACAAACTCCTCATCATTCTTTAGCTCATTATTAATAGAAATATTTTTCTGGGTCTTTACATTCACAAGCTGCGGCACAGAAGCCGTTTTGCATGCAGTAAGCGACACCAGAGCAATTCCTAATAACAAGAATTTATTTTTCATAATCTCTTTTAGTATATGCAAATATAACTATATGTATAATAAAACATTATTATTTATTACAAATTCTTACTGTAAATTATTAAATTTGGCAAAAATAATTCTAACAGATGAGCATTTTAAAAGGAGTAGGTGTTGCATTGGTAACGCCCTTTAATGAAGATTTATCCGTTGACTTCGACAGTTTAACAAAACTGGTGGAGTACAATATCGAAAACGGAACCAATTATTTAGTTGTATTGGGAACAACGGCAGAAGCCGCAACGCTTTCTGCAGAGGAGAAGAAACAGGTAATTGAGCACATCATTAAGGTGAATAATAAACGTCTTCCTTTAGTTTTGGGAATTGGCGGCAACGATACTCTTGAGGTCAAGAAACAGATTGAAGAAGCAGATCTTTCTGCGTTTGAAGCCGTACTTTCAGTATCTCCATATTATAATAAACCGAACCAGGAAGGTCTTTATCAACATTATAAAGCTTTAGCTTCCACAGGAAAAAATATTATTATTTATAACGTTCCGTCAAGAACAGGGCAAAATGTAGAAGCAGAGACTACGCTTCGTCTTGCAAAGGAATTTCCTAACTTATTCCTGATTAAGGAGGCTTCTCCTAACATTCTTCAGTATTTTGATATTCTGAGAAAGAAACCTGAAGGATTTTCTTTAGTTTCTGGAGATGATGAATATACATTACCTGTAACATTAGCTGGTGGAGATGGTGTAATTTCCGTAATCGGACAGGCGTATCCTAAAGAGTTTTCAACAATGGTACAGCTGGCTTTTGAGGGTAAAGTAAAGGAAGCTTATGAAATTCATAACAAACTGGTAGATATTACCCGTTTGATTTTTGCTGAAGGTAATCCTTGTGGTATTAAAGTAATCCTGACCGAAAAAGGAATCATCAAAAATTATCTGAGACTTCCTTTGGTAAAGGCTTCAGAAGGTCTTCATGCAAAAATTAAAGCTGAAATGGCTACAATTTAATAATGAACCGGCAAAATGAATTTTAATTATGTTAAAACTCATGAGTCATCATTGAACAATATAAAGGGTGAAAAGCTTAGGCTTTTCACTTTTTTTAATCATCATAATACAACCAATCATGAAATTACAACAGGCAACAGCTGCAGACATCCCGTTGATTCAGGATCTTGCAAGACGATCATGGGAAAATGCCTATGCAGACATTCTTTCTAAAGAACAAATGGAGTTTATGCTCGCAGAAATGTATTCTGAAAATGAAATTTTACACCATTTTCAAAATCCGTATTATCATTATTATCTTATTCAGGATGAAAATAATAATACTTTTGAAGGCTTTATCGGATATGAGCACAACTATGCAGAGAAAACCACCAAACTGCACAGAATTTATCTGGTTCCTGAGAGTAAAGGAAAAGGATTTGGGAAAGGAGCACTTCAGTTTCTGAATGAGAAAGTTTCTGAAAACGGAAACAACAGAATTATCCTGAATGTCAATAAATACAATTCAGCCAGAAACTTCTACGAATCCCAGGGATATAAAGTGTATGACGAAGGTGTTTTTGATATTGGTAACGGTTTTGTGATGGATGATTTTCTTATGGAATATCTAATTCACAGATAAATGACTTAAAATTTTGTAACTTTATCCTGTAATTCTATAACAAGTGATTTCTTTTTTTGATTCATCTTTGCTTCAGAACCAAATCACTTATACAATACATTCATATGCTTGGTTTTGAGCTGAAAAGCTTTTTATCAGTATATTTTTTTCATCCTTAGTGTTTAAATTCCTGTATTCTAAAATACAGGAGTTTTTTCGTATATATGGTAAAATATTAAAAATATACACCTATTTCACATTTACTTGAAATAAATTATTATATTTACTAAATAATATTGGCTTATATATACTAGGATGAAAATGTATGTTAAATTTGATTTCAATGCTCTTTGTAAAAAGGTATTGGACGAGAAACTTAAAGAACACGGGCTGAAGTACAGATTACTGAACTTCGGTGAAGTGGAATTCTATGAGCCCCTTACACAAGAACAGCACAATCTTTTTAAGAAAAATCTTGAAGATTATGGTATCGAGATCATAGAAAGCCAAAAAAGTGCACTGGTACAGAAAATAAAAGATGCTATTGTAGAGCTTGTATTTTCGGATGAAATTATACCGGTAAAAGCCTCCATCTATATTTCTGAGAAGCTGAATCACAGCTATGGTTATCTTTCCAATCTTTTTTCAGAAGTTGCTTTTACCTCTATTGAGAATTTTATTATTCTGCAAAAGATTGAGCATGCAAAAGCCCTGATCATAAGAAACAAACAAAGCCTTACAGAAATTGCCCATAAGCTGAACTATTCCAGTGTGGCGCATTTAAGCACCCAGTTCAAAAATACAACAGGAATCACTCCATCCCAGTTTCAAAAAATTATTGGCAAACGAAGAAGAGTACAAAGCACTGTAATAAACCATAAAATGCAGTATGAATAAAGAATTTCTGAACGTAATAGTAGCAGATAACGATGAAAACACTTTGATTTTTTTTAAAAATATTCTGAAGGAGTTGAAGATCTCTATAAAAGTTCAATGTTTCAGTAACGGGAACAGCCTGATGGAATACCTGAATAATGATGATGCTGTAATTCCGGAACTTGTTTTTATAAATTATATGATTCCCGGAAAAGAGAGTATGGAATGCCTGGAAGATATTGGTTCGAATTCAAAATTCAACAATATGGTGACGGCCATTTTTTCTGACCCTATTCCGGAAAATGAAGTAGAAGATATTTTTGTGAAAGGTGCGCATATTTTTATGAAAAAACCTGACTGTTTTGAGAAGCTCAGAAAGGTACTTACGGAAGTTATTACCATCAACTGGCAGTATCACACTTCGGGTTTGAATAAAGATAATTTAATTCTGAAAGTATGATGAATAAAGGATTTATTAATTTAATATTAATAATTTAAAAATCGTATTTATTGCATACTATTCACAAATAGGTGAAAATTTTATAACTAATCATTAAAATAATATAAAAGGCATCTGAATTAATATACGGACATTTGTAAAAGTAAACTCAGACACAAATTTATTATATAGTACAAGATACAGATGAATGAGAAGTAATTGTTTCTAAAAATAAAAAAATTATATAAATCACGATGTTAGTTAAACAAAATGGATTATACTAATTTTCCAATTATAAAGCACAGAAGATCTTTAAACAAAACGGTACAATCATGAAAACTCAATAAGTAGTTGGAGATATTTTTATTCGTTTCATTCCCTCATCTCCACCGAAACACAGTTAGTTTTTATAATAAGCAAGTTGGAAAAAATAATTCATTTTGTTTTTTATAATTTATTTTAATAGTTATGGTTTTAGCTCATTATTATATTGTTATATAAATATTTTCACACCACATCACAAAATATTAAGCCTGAACTATTAAAATAAATTTTTTTTGGACATACCAAAAGTAATTTCTTCTAAATAACAGTTTTATAAGGGGGCCGCAGGAAGTTTTTTTCTGCGGTTTTTTTATGATATTTTACTCCACTTATTTTTTCCTTTGTAGTATCTGATATAATAATTTTTGATGATCAGATTGTCGGGTCTTAATAGCATAGGATCAGCTTCCAGTATTCTTTCTACCATATTTTTTGTTGTTTTGATGATCGCAGAATCATTAATGAGATCCAGTCTCTTAAAATCTACCACACCACTTTGCTGGGTTCCCAGTATATCTCCGGGACCGCGAAGCTGCATATCTACCTCAGAAATTTTAAAACCATCATTGGTTTCAGTCATTGTTTTAATACGTGTTCGGCTTTCTTTTGATAATTTATCGGAAGTCATCAGGATACAGTAACTTTGTTCAGCACCTCTTCCTACACGTCCTCTGAGCTGGTGAAGCTGTGATAGTCCGAACCTTTCAGAACTTTCAATCACCATTACCGAAGCATTCGGAACGTTTACCCCAACTTCAATTACTGTGGTTGCAACCATTATTTCAGCTTTTCCTGAAGCAAAATAAGCCATGGCAGCATCTTTTTCATCCGGTTTCATTTTCCCATGAAGCATTGTCACATTGTATTCGGAGAAAAAATCCATCACATGCTCCAAACCTTCCATAAGGTTTTTATAATCCAGGGTTTCTGATTCTTCGATGAGAGGATATACGAAATAAACCTGTCTTCCTTTTTTTATTTCATCTTTACAAAAGTTATAGACATACAGTCTGTCTTTTTCCCGGCGGTGCGCTGTGATAATAGGTTTTCTCCCCACTGGCATCTCGTCAATCACGGAAACATCCAGATCAGAATAAAAACTCATGGCCAGAGTTCTTGGAATTGGTGTGGCGGTCATTACCAGAATGTGTGGCGGAATCTTATTTTTAGCCCAGAGTTTAGCCCTTTGAGCAACCCCGAATCTATGCTGCTCATCAATAATGGCTAATCCCAGATTTTTAAATTTAACCTTATCTTCTAAAACGGCATGAGTTCCTACCAAAATAGAAAGAGTCCCATTTTCCAGTTCTTCATGGATAATTCTTCTTTCTGCTGCTTTGGTAGAGCCAGTGAGAAGGCGGATATTGATTCCTGTTTTTTCCAACAGTTCTTTAATACCATTGTAATGCTGTTGGGCCAGAATTTCAGTAGGAGCCATCAGGCAGCTCTGAAACCCATTGTCCATTGCGATAAGCATGGTAAGAAGGGCAACCATTGTTTTTCCTGATCCTACATCTCCCTGTAAAAGCCTGTTCATCTGAATCGGCCTTTTCATGTCCATTCTTATTTCCTTTAAAACCCTTTTCTGTGCATTGGTAAGCTCAAAAGGAAGATGGTTTTCATAAAAATCATTGAAGTGATCTCCAATAATAGGGAAAGGATTACCCTGGGATTGTGTTTTATGATGAAGTTTCTTTAAGCCATATCCTAACTGAAAGAAAAACGATTCTTCAAATTTCAGTCTGTAATCTGCTTTATCAAAATGCTCCTGATCTTTTGGAAAATGTACATTCAGAAAAGCATGCTGCCTAGACATGAATTTAAAGGTTTTCATCAGATATTCCGGAAAATTTTCTTCAATAAGACTCGGAATCTCTCTGCAGATATTTCTTAAAGCATTCTGGAAAAATCGTTGATTTAACCCTCTTTTGGTTAGTTTTTCAGAACTTGGATAAATAGGTTTAAGGCGGGTATCTCCTTCTTTTTTTTCTTCTGCTTCAATTTCCGGATGCGGCATGGAAAACTGGCGGTTGAAAACATTGATCTTTCCGAAGATATAAACTTCCCTGTTGATCGGAAGCTGTTCTTTCAACCATTTGGAATATTGAAACCAAACCAGATCTATACTACCTGTTTCATCATTGAACTTTGCAGATAATCGCTTGGTTTTACCGGTCTGAATTTCCTGTACCTGAGTAATTCTTCCCTTCAGCTGTATTTCCTGACTGGTCTCGTCTCTAAGCTGAGAAACAGTATAGATTTTACTTTTGTCCAGATAACGGATAGGGTAGAAATTCAACATATCTTCTACAGTAGATAAGCCCAACACACTTTTGATGAGTTTAGCTCTTTCCGGACCTATTCCTTTTACATATTCTATGGAGGTTTCGAGATTCATTTTCAGGTTTCAGGATACTGTTTTTCGAATTTTTTGATCCTTATTTCGGATGATAAAAAATAAAGGTTCGAATTTCGGTAAAATAAAAAAGACTTCCAAAAAATTGGAAGCCTCTATAGTGAATTTTTAGCATTGAAACACAAAATCCTGTTTCAAAGTTCTGAATTAATCTTTTATTTTAGATTTGAATTTTTTCTGGTAATCCTCCCATTGTTCTCTGGTTTTAATCTTTTTAAACAAATCTTTGGAGATCAGTTCCAGATAAGGTTCCAGTTCTTTGGCAGACAATTCTCCCTGAAGAATGGTGATGGGATCGCCATGCTCGTCCAGAAATACCGTACTTGGAACAGCCCCTACATTCATATACTGGGTAAACTCATGAAGAGAATTTTTTCCCTTTTTATGTTCAGAATTAGGATTGGAAAATGTTCTTCCGAAAATTTCAATACTCTTTTTTTCTTCCGCATTAAACTTTACAGGATAATAATTATCATTTAAAACCTGAGCCAGTACAGGGTGGCCGTATGTTTTTTTATCCATGATTTTACACGGACCACACCAGTCTGCGTAGAAATCAATTAATATTTTTTTGGGACTTTCCTTTTGGGCTTTTAAAGCTTCTTCAATGGTCATCCACTTTACTTGGGCAAAACTAAAATTTAATAAAAATAAGAGTGTTATGCTTAAAATTTTCTTCATATTGTGATATTTGGATAAAAATAAGCATAATTACTTATTTTTTATTTTACATCTTGCATTAATTTTTTCACGTACGGAGATATCAAAATTAATACCACTCCGGCAATTACCGCATATAATCCTAATTGTTTATATCCATCGGTATAAGTGATCAATTCATCATAGTTGGTAGAACCTTCTTTGGCTGTGGCAAGACTGGCCCCAATAATTCCTGCAACATACTGCCCATACGCTGATGCAAGAAACCACATTCCCATCATCATTCCCTGAAGATTCTTGGTAGAAAGCTTGGTCATGATGGATAAACCGATAGGAGAAAGGCATAATTCCCCAAGGGTAATGATAAGCAATGCCAGTGTGAAGAAGTTCAGTGAAGTGATTCCCTGAAGGTCTGCGAACAGGCGCGTTGCAAATAAAACATAATATCCTAATCCTAAGAAAATAAATCCTAATCCGAATTTGATAATCGTGTTGGGTTCAATTTTTCTTTTGTTCAGCCAGATCCATAGAAGTCCGATCAATGGGGCAAGGAAAATAATGAAGAAAGCTCCTCCTGAGTTATTCACTCCATTTGGGTCTAATCCAAAAAGATCTTTATTCAGATTTTTAGCTGCGAAAATACTTAAAGAACCTCCGCTTTGCTCATAGATTCCCCAGAAGATAATGGAGAATATAATGAAAACCAAAGCTGCCCAAAGTTTTTTGCGCTCAGAAGCTGTTACTTTAGACATTTCATAGAACAGATAGATTAAAGTTAAAGGCCCGATGGTCCACATAAAATAATCTGTATACTCTGTCTTGGCTACCATGGTCATGATGATGGGTACAAAAACCAATGACAAAACATATACTCCGTATTCTTTCCATTTGGGTATTGGAGCTGTTTTTACTTCTGCTAAAGGATGTCCCGGCTGTAAACCGATAGTCCCTAATGTTCTTTGTGTAAATACAAAATTAATTAAGCTTACTACCATTACTATTGAAGCAAGACCAAAAGCAATATGCCACCTCATTTCTTCTGCAATAATGTTGCTTAAGAATTCTCCTTTACCAATGGCAATACATAAATAACCGCCTAGCAATGCTCCAAGGTTAATTCCTGCATAGAAAAGTGAGAAACCTGCATCTGCTCTTGAATCATTAGGCTTGTAAAGCTGTCCCACCATAGATGAAATATTAGGTTTGAAGAAACCGGTACCTACTACGGTGAATGCTATTCCTAAGAAAAAGAATTTGTGGGGATCGGTAGCCAGGATTAAACTTCCTACGATCATCAGCAAACCGCCCCAGAACAAAGATTTTCGGAATCCTAAAATTTTATCAGCAAAAAGACCTCCCACAAAGGTAAAGGCATAAACAAAAGCCTGGGTGGCACCATATTGAAGGTTGGCTTCTTTTTCATGGAAATTAAGCTGTGAGATCATAAAGAAAACCAGCATTCCACGCATTCCGTAGAAACAGAAACGTTCCCACATTTCAGAGAAAAACAGGCTCCAGATTTGTCTGGGATACTTTCCTTTGAAATTTTGTATTTCATCTAAAGTTAAGCTCATAATGATATATGATTAAGTTCTAATTAAGGGTTTTTATCTTTCTGATCCAGTTCAAAACGGATTCTGTCCTGGTCAATAATTTGTTTTAATTCTTCTTCTTTTGGGAGGTACAGCAGGTATTTGCTGGCAAATAAATTATTTTTATCATTCAAAACGGAGTATTTTACAATGGTCTCATCTTTTTCTGAACATAATAAAATTCCGATGGTTGGGTTATCTCCTTCACCGCGTTTCAGATCATCATACATTCTTACATACATATCAATCTGTCCTATATCCTGATGAGAAAGTTCTCCTGTTTTTAAATCAATAATGACAAAGCATTTTAAGATGTAATTATAGAAGACAAGATCAATATAGAAGTCTGATGTATCCGTAGAAATATGTTGTTGTCTGGCTACAAAGGCAAAGCCTTTTCCGAACTCTAGTAAAAACTTTTGAATATGATCAATAATGGCTGTTTCAATTTCTTTTTCAGAAAATTGTTCATCAGCTTTTAATCCAAGAAACTCAAAAATATAAGGATCTTTTAAAACACTGTGAATAGTTTCCGGAGAAGATTTTTTATGTTCCAAAACCCTTTCGTAAGCAAGCGAATTGATTTGTCTTTTAAGATCTCTGTAATTCCAGTTATTTTGAACGGATTCATTGAGATAGTAATTCATTTTATCAGCATTGTCAAGCCTTATCAGTAATCTGTAATGGGTCCAGCTCAATTCGTGACGCAATGCGTCACATATTGGAAATGCATGATAAAAAGAGCGCATGTTTCTTAAGTTACTTTCATCAAATCCTTTTCCAAATTCTAAGGTAAGTTTCTGAGAAAGTTTTTTCAGCGTATATTTTCCGTATTCTGCGCGTTCTTTTCCCTGTTGTTCATCTTCAACAATCAATTTTCCAATCTGCCAGTAAGTGAGCAGTAGAGTAGAATTCGCTATACGAAACACTTTTTCGCGCGACTGCCTAATGATTTCCTTTACGGATTGGAATAAAGAATCTTCGGAAATTTCCATCATACGAAAATAAAAAAAACCTCTGACTTGGCAGAGGTTTTATGATATTTTGTTGATACATTAGTTTACACCATGCATCATTTTCTTTAAGATAGGTGAAATTAATCCTAAAATTACAGAAGCAATCCCACAAAGTACTACGAATACCATGAAGAATTCAAATAAGTTATGGATTTCGAATCCTACAAAAGTAGGGTTGTGTAATGGTAACTGAGCTTTATCAAAAGCAGCTACCTGATCCGCTGTCAGGGTCACTTTTTTATCTAAAACATCCTGCAGATTAATACCCATTTCTTCAGCTTTCTTGAATTTATCACCTGTTGCAGGGATAAGTGCTCCCAATGAACCGGCTAATGCATAACCAGCAGCGTTAGAAATAAAGAAAACACCATATAGTAATGAAGCAAATCTTTTCGGAGCCAGTTTACCAACCAATGATAAACCGATTGGAGAAAGACAAAGCTCACCACATGTCTGGATGAAATAGAGTAACATTAACCATTTGATGGCCAATAAACCTGAGTTTCCAAGATCTTTTACATTGTGTGCAATGATGAAATAAGAAAGAGCGATCAATGCTAATCCCATTGCCTGTTTGAACGGAGATACCGGTTCTTTGCCTTTAGCTCTTAACTTGTCCCAGATTAAACTGAAAGGAACTGCCAGAATAACAACGAAGATTCCATTAAAGATCTGAACCATTGAAGGAGGCATATTCCATCCGAAAATATTTCTGTCAGTCTGGTTATCTGCAATAAATGTTAATGAAGATCCTGCCTGTTCGAACGCAGCCCAGAAGAAAATAATAAAGAATGATACGATATAAATTACCCAGATTCTCTGTCTTTCAACCTTATTTTCAGCAGAAGACATAATTAAGAAGGCAAGAGAAATACCAGCTGAATAGATGAATGGATAAATGATTCCTTTAATCAATTGCCCCATTTCTACAGAATTGAATCCAAACTCACCTACAAGAAGATATCTGAAAAGGAAGAATAAAACTACAAATATTCCACCAGTGATTCCTAAAGCCTGGCCAGAGAATTTGGCAGTCTGTGTTTCTCCTTCTTCAAAGTCAGCACTTGTATTATTTTTTGGTAATCCTCCGATAGGTCTTCCTTCCGGAGTTACTACATATTTGTTTTTAAGGATAAAGAATGTTACCGTTCCGATTACCATGGCAATAGAAGCTGCAAGGAATCCCCATTTAAATGCGAAGATATCTCTTACTCCGGTTGCAGCATCTTTTACGTCACCTACGTATGGACAGATAAACTGACCAAGGAAAGCTCCGATGTTGATCCCCATGTAGAAAATAGTGAAAGCGGAATCCAGTTTAGATTTTTCCTGCTTTGGATAAAGGCTTCCCACCATTGAAGAAATATTTGGTTTGAAGAATCCGTTACCAAAAATGATCACGAATAATGCCAGCCACATGATAAGTTTGGCGCTTCCGATATCTGCTGAGAAGGTAGAGGCACTGATAAATAGCAAGAACTGGCCAATAGCCATTAATGATCCACCAATGATAATCGCGTATCTGTTTCCGATATATTTATCAGCAATAAATCCTCCCAAAAGAGGTGTTAAATAACATAAAGCTAGAAATCCACCATAGATGATCGCTGCATCAGCTTCTTTTATTAATAAGGAATTTACCATGAAGAGCGTCAAAAGAGCTCTCATTCCATAAAAGTTGAAACGCTCCCACATTTCTGTTCCGAAAAGAACCCATAATCCTTTAGGATGCCTGGAATTCTTATTCTCTACAAATTCATCCGGTTTCGGACTCAATGCTTCAATATTATCCATTTCTATTGTTAATTTTTGTTAAGACTGACAAATATAGTTTATTTTGGGTTTTTGGCAAGGTTTTAATTTTATTTTTAAATAAAAAAGCTGCGGGACTCTTCCGCAGCTTACTTTTCTTTATAATATTAAGGATTTTAATGCCCTTTTTCTGTCATAATTCTATTTAGCCTTTTTAACATAGAAAGACCTAAAAGTGTAGCAAATATTAACAAAGCGAAGTTTACAAGGAAATAATTCGTCTTGTTTTCATAGTTATACCATGTACTTGCCAGGATTCCGGAAAGCTTATTTCCCACAGAGTTGGCCAGGAAAAATCCTCCCATCATCAATGCTGTAATCCTTGCAGGAGAAAGTTTGGAAACAAAAGAAAGCCCCATTGGAGACAAACATAGTTCCCCGATGGTAATGACTCCGTAGCTGGCAACAAGCCATAACGGAGATACTTTTACTGATCCGTTGTCTCCGGCCATCACTGCTAGAACCATTACAAGACAAGAAAGTCCGGAAATAAATAATCCTAAAACAATCTTGGTAGGAGTTAAAGGTTCTTTTCCTTTTCTTCTTAATAATGCCCAGAATCCTACAATAACCGGGGTTAAAGCAATAACCCAGAATGGATTAATAGATTGGAATAATTCTGTATTGTATAAATATACTTTGTTTTCTGGGTTTTTCTCAAGTGCTGCACGTTGTTCAGGGGATATGTTCTTAAAATAAACATCTTTCCCCATTTCCTTTTTAGTCTCACCATTATCATCTTTTTGAGAACGGAACTGATTGTCATAAACCGGAACTTCTTTATCTTCATAGTTTTTCCCTTCCACCATATAAATTCCCTCCAATGGCTTTTCAAGAGAAGCAGGAACACTTCTGTCCGTATAATAATTAGCCCATCTTGTCAGTGCTGTACCGTTTTGTTTGAAAACCGCCCAGAAGAACATACTGATCAGGAATACAGAAAGTAATGCTCCGATAGAGGCTTTTTCATCAGGTTTAGCCTTAAAGTAAAGGGATGCATAGAAATAAATAACCGGTACACATGCAAAAATAAAGGCATCTGTACTGTCACTTCCGAAAATATTATCAGGAATAAACCAACCTATTGCTCCGGCAACGATAGCAGGAACAAATACTTTGATCAGAATCTCTGAAAGTTTTGTATCACCTTCCTGTACAGGTTTCATCTGTGCAGCATGAATGTAATGCTTTCTTCCGATGGTAAAAATAACCATTCCGATAAGCATTCCTACACCCGCAGTGATAAAAGCTTCACCCCAACCGAATTTATTACGCATGAAAGCGGCAATAATATTACAGATAAATGCCCCGATATTGATTCCCATATAGAAAATATTATACCCGGAGTCTTTATTCGCTTTATAAGGTTCTTCAGAGTAAAGATTTCCTAAGAGAGTTGAAATAGTAGGTTTAAAGAAACCATTTCCAATAATAATTAATGCCAGAGAGGTATAAAACAGGGGTAAATCTTTAAAAACTCCCATACCTATATATCCTGCAGCCATTAAAAAACCTCCAAGATAAATAGATTTAATATACCCTAACACTCTGTCTGCCAGGAATCCTCCAATAAAGGGAGTCAGATAAGTTAAAGCAATATAAGTTCCGAAAATGTCATCAGCAGTTTTATCCGGAAGTCCAAGTCCGCCTTTCATGCCCGTAGGCTCAATAACATATAGAACAAAGATTCCAAGAATCAGGTAATACCCGAAACGCTCCCACA
The DNA here is from genome assembly GCF_031844745.1 of Chryseobacterium sp. SG20098. Lineage (NCBI taxonomy): Bacteria > Pseudomonadati > Bacteroidota > Flavobacteriia > Flavobacteriales > Weeksellaceae > Chryseobacterium > Chryseobacterium sp. SG20098. The sequence continues at coordinate 4,276,760 of NZ_CP134622.1, forward strand.
TTTCTGTAAAGAAGAGATAGGGCAGCCCTTTAGGATGTTTAGTCTTCATATAATCAATTTTCAAATTTCCCAAAAATAGCTTTTTAATTTTAATTGATAAAATAAATAATAGCTGCGTAAATGATTAATGAAATAAATAAGAAAAATGAATGTGCAGACAGGTTTTCTTTATTTAAAAACTTGTACATATTTCACAAATTAAAATACATTGAATAAACATAAAATATGCATATGTATTTCCTTTGTGAGTGATATTTGTTTTCTATTTTCGCCTATGTCAATAGTGACACGTAATTAAAAAAACATTTATTATGAAAAAGATCAATTTAAAAAAGATGAAAGGAAGTTTATCCCGAAATGAGTTGAAAACCATTAAAGGGGGATTAAGAGAGGAAGATCCTATTTCGGATGCAGGATGTGCATGTACCAATGCAGCATGTGCAAATACTCATAATGGGAATGGTGATTCGTATTGCAACGGTACTTTTTGTTGTGGGTAATTAAAGTAAATCTTTTAAAATGGCAACAGGAAACTGTTGCTATTTTTTTTAAAATACAAAAAGTTATAGTAAAATGACACGCAAAAGCTATACTGCTGTTATCAATTACCTGGATGATAATAAAATACATATTGATAAGGATGAGTTTGAACTTCAATTGGAAGGGCATCCCAATTTTCCAAGCCTTCTGGCATTTTCTGATGCTTTACATTTTTTCAATATTGAAAATTACAGTTACAGAATTGATAATGATGAAAAAGATATTTTACCTGAGGATTTTCTGGCTTTAGTAAAAGGAGAATTGGCAGTGGTGAATAATATAGGTGATAAAATAACAGTCAATGGTTCTCAAACGGAAGATTTTTTTTCAGAATGGGAAAATATAATACTTATTATAGAAAAGCCTGAGGAGCAGTTCAATACAAAATTAAAACTAGATTATACATACATTAACTGGGGAATTGTAACGCTGCTGTTTCTGTTCCTTTTCGTTTATGATGATTCCAATCTGGTTTTGAAACTGATCTTTGCGGCTACAGGACTTATCGGATTCATATTTGCCCGTGAAGCCTACAAAAAAACGCATGGGAAAGGAACATTCATACCGGTTGGAGTATGTAAAAGCAATTATCTGAATACGGATTGTGACCTGGTTTTTAATTCGAAAAAATGGAAGATTTTTAATAAAATAGATTTATCTGAGATTTCACTGCTGTTTTTTACCAGTCAGATCGTGTGTTTTATTTTATTGAGTCTGATAAAAAATATTGAATTCTTTTTTGAGATCTATCAATATGGATTATTTGCATTCATACCCGTTGCTTTCTTATCCTTATTCTATCAGGTATTTGTTGTTAAAAAGTATTGTCCTGTCTGCATGGTAATCATAACCTCAGTATGTATTCAGCTGGTGGCTGCCAATCTTATCTCATTTACCAGTAAAAAACCGGACATAACTGTTGTTCTGTTTCTAATAGGAAGTTTAGGTTCGCTCATTGTTTTGATGAATTTTAGGATAAAAAATAAGAAGGGACAGAAAGATGAAAATACCCTAAAAAGAAATCTGAAATTCAGGAGAAACTATCAGTTTTTCAAAAATAATTTGTCTTTACAGAAAAAAGTTGAGAATAAAGATTTTTCGAACGCTTTTGTGTTTGGAAATGAAAAAGCAGATCAAACTTTAACCTTTATTACCAATCCTTTTTGTAAACATTGCAAAGAATTTTATCCTGTTTTTCTAAAGCTGGTAAAAAAGTATTCTAATGAGTTGAGAATCAATATTTTCTTTGATATAGATCTTAGCAGGGATGATCTTGATAATAGAACGTTTCATGTCAACCTTACCAATATTTATATCAATAGTGAAAATAAAATAGAATTTCTGGAAGCGTTGAGCAGCTGGTATGATGTTCAGGGCTATAATGAAGACAAAAGTGGCTGGTATCATAAGTATTCTAAATATTTTGGAAGTTCAGAGAATGCACTTGCATTATTAAAAGGACATGAAGAATGGGTAAGCAGCAATGGGGTGCATTTTACACCCAATATCTTTATCAATGACACGGAATACCCGGTTCAGTATGAAAGAGCAGATCTGGAATTCTTTATCCCGGAATTATTATCCGAAAATTAAATTGTTATGAAAAGCTTATTATTTATATTGCTGGGAACTGTAATGTTTTTTTCCCAGAACAACAGGTTCATCTATGAGGTGAAATACAAGAAAGATTCAACCTCAAAAGATATTACCAGGGAAAATTATTATCTGGATATCACAAAAGAGGATATAGCGTATTACAACAGACTGAATTATATTAATGATTCAGTATTTACCGCTACCGGGCACTATGGATTTAAAGGTAATAGATTGACTTCTTTTTTAATAAAAAAGAAGGATGATAATATATACCAAAACTATGAATATATTGGAGATGTGAATTTTTATAGACTGTCTGAAGAAACGAAGCAACATTGGAATATTACAGACAGTATAAAGATTTCCAGTAATTTCCAACTTCAAAAAGCTACTACACAGTTCGGAGGAAGAAACTGGATCGCATGGTTTACTAAAGATATCCCAATGCCCTACGGACCTTATAAGTTTAACGGATTACCGGGATTGATTATGGAATTGTATGATACAAAAAAGAATTATTATTTTAATGTAATTAAGAGTGAAAAGATTCCGGATGAATATCAACGTAATTCATTAAATGCCTCTATATCCAGAGCAATTCCCGTTACTCAGAAAGATTTAAATAAACTAAGGCTGGACCTCTATTCCAATCCCTTTAAATATGTCTTGAATGGAAATCTGACCATGCGCGAAGGACAAAAATTACAGCTTGATGATGGTACAATTCTCTCCAAAGAACAGCTGAAACCCGCAGAAGCCAACGAAAGAAAAAAGTTAAAAGCCTTTAATAATCCTATAGAACTGGATAAAGCGGTGAAATACCCTAAATAATAAAAATCCCTTTCAGAATTTCTGAAAGGGATTTTTTATGAGTTATAAATTTAATATTATAGATTATTCAGGATGAAATCCGTCATTTTCTGGTATAACTGAGGTCTTGTCAGTCCACCGTAAATTCCGTGGTTTTTATCAGGATAAGCCATGAAATCAAACTGTTTTTTGTTTTGAATCAAAGCTTCAGAGAACTCCATAGAATTCTGGAAGTGAACGTTATCATCAGCCGTTCCGTGAATCAGAAGGAATTTCCCCTTCAACAGATTAGCATATTCCGTAGGAGAATTTTTATCATATCCATCCGGGTTTTCCTGAGGTGTCCTCATAAATCTTTCTGTGTATACAGAGTCGTAATATCTCCAGTTGGTTACCGGTGCTACAGCAATTCCTACTTTGAAGACATCAGCTCCTTTAGTCATTGCCAAACTTGTCATATAACCGCCGAAGCTCCATCCGAACATTCCGATTCGGCTCTTGTCAATATAAGATTGATTCCCGAACCACTTGGCTGCTGTGATCTGATCTTCGATCTCATATTTTCCTAAATTCATATAGGTTACTTTCTTATATTTTGCTCCTTTATAGCCTGTTCCACGGCCGTCTACACAAGCAACAATATATCCTTTTTGTACAAGGTGATTGAACCACATGGCGTTTCCGTTGTCCCATGAGTTGGCAACCTGCTGAGATCCAGGTCCGGAATACTGGAACATAAATAAAGGATATTTCTTGTTCGGATCAAAGTTTTTAGGCTTCATGATCCAGGCATTCATCTGATCACCTACAGCGTTTGGAATCGTAATGAATTCTTTTTCAACAAAATTATCAGCTTTTAGTTTCTGTAACTGGTCATTGTTGTTCTGAAGTTCTTTTACCGCTTTTCCGTTACCGTCTTTTAAAACATAGGTATAAGGTTTAGATGCTGTAGAAGATGTTTCAATGAAATAATTATAGTTTTTACTGAAGTTTGCAGAGTTGTTTCCTTCTGCATTAGAGATCAGCTGAGTTTTTCCGTTGTCAATATTTACTTTGGAAATCACCTTATTAATGCTTCCTTTTTCAGTTGTCTGAACGTAAATTTCTTTAGATTTTGGATTAAAACCATAATAATCCGTTACCTCCCAGTTTCCTTTTGTGATCTGTTTTTTCAACTTACCATCTTTGTCATACCAGTACAGGTGACGGTTTCCGTCTCTCTCAGAAGCCCAAAGGAAGGAATCATCTTCAAGGAATTCAAGAGTAGGGCTGTCTGTATCAATCCATTTATCATCCGTTTCAGTAAATAACTTCTGAACTGCTCCTGTTTTGGTATTTACCTTTAAGATATCCGAAGCGTTTTGTATCCTTTCAGACGTAATTAAAACAATTTCGTCCGGTTTTGCAGTCTGGAATACATTCGGAATATAATAGTTTTTGAAAGAACCTAAGTTCAGCTGCATTGTTTTTCCGTTATCAAGACGGTATAGCTGTGCTGAAACTACAGAGTTTTTCTCACCTGCTTTTGGATATTTATAACGCATTTCAGCCGGATAAAGGTTTTTTCCATAAATGGGAATATAGATTTCCGGAACCTGGCTTTCATCAGACTTCACAAATACGATAGCATCAGAATTTTTTGTCCACTCATATTGTCTTGCATGCCCGAATTCTTCTTCATATACCCAGTCTGCCAAACCATTCAGGATAGAGTTCTTTTTACCATCCGTAGTAATCTGTGTGATTTTTCCGGAGCTAAGATCCTGATAGAAAATATTATTGTCAGCAATAAAGGCCACTTTTGTAGCATCCGGTGAAAATGTAGGCTCCTGAACCGGTTTTCCTTCATTAAGGCTGATTACTTTCCCGGATTTTAAATCTTTTACATCAAATTTCCCCAGAAAAGAATGTCTGTAAATAGGCTGGCTTCCTGTCTGTAAAAGGATTTTAGATTCATCATCAGAAAAAATATAGCTTTCAAACCTTCCATCCACAAGATTTCCTTCCTTCTGTGAAGTTTTGTAAGAATATTTTGCAATTCCCGAAGGTTCAATTACAAGATAGTTTTCTCCGTTTTTCATAGAAGAGATTCCTGCAATCCCTTTTCCACGGTAATATCCTGAATATATTTTATCTAAAGTAATTTCCTGTGCTGAGACATTTTGAAATACAGCAGCAACAGTAAGAGTTAAAAGGAGTTTTTTCATTTTCAATTTTAATGATTCCAAATTTAATAATTCTTACTTACATAACCATATAAAATAAAAATCGCGACCTGATATCATTTTTTCTTACTCTTTCAGGAAAATGTTTTTTAGTTTTCGAATCTGAAGTAATTGAAAATATTCATTAATGAAATTTCTTTAAAAAGGCAATTTGGCAAAAAAATTGAATATATAACAAGTATAAATCAAATGAAATAATAATTATGGAAACGAATGCATACAACCAGAAACTGAACCGTTATGTATTGAACGATCAGATTGTTTATACAGGTTTTTCCAGTTTTAAAGACGCTGAAGAATGTGCCCATAAAAAAGGAGGAACATTGGTGGAAGTCGTTTTTAGAGACGGAAATGATAATCCCGAAATTACTGATGAGGCGGGGTTGATAGAGAAAAAAATTCATTACTATGTGTATGCAGGCGATGAGTATAAATTTATCCATTCCTCAGATCCGGGATTTAGAAAATATGCAGATGAGCTGCAGAAAATAAAGGCAAAACTGCAACAATCTCCACCGGATGAAAGGTATTTAGCCAATTTTGAGATTGAAAATGCGGAAGACCCGATTATTGTGATCAAAAATGATCATTTTGAATCGGTAACATCGAGAGAGCGTTCAAAATATTTGAAACATGCGTGTGTCTATGAATTAGGGGTATCCCTGCCAAAATCTTAAAAAAAAATCTGATCATGAGCAAGACTAAATATTCAGAAAAAGCTCAGGACAAAGTAGGAAAGGTAATGCACGAATTCAAGGAAGGAAAATTAAAGTCTTCTTCCGGAAAGAAAGTAACAAGCAGAAAACAAGCCGTAGCCATTGGTATTTCTGAAGCGCGGGAAAAAGGTATGAAAGTACCATCGAAAAAGAAAAATAAGTAATTCATCATCCGGAAAGAAAAACTTTCCGGATTTTTTTTATTTCATATCCTATATTTTATCTGTTTCGAACAATAAATAGGCAAAAGAAGTAATGAGAAAATTAGCTGGTTTTGTTTTTTTATGCAATTTTTCCTGTATTTTGATGTTGTTTATTTTGTTTTAAATACTTGTAAATGTGAGTTTTGTGTTATTGATGTATATATGCTGTAGTTCACTTTGCTAGAGTTTGTAGTTTTTTGTTGCAAATTCGCATCACATTCATAACTCATTATCTTATTTCGATTCAAAACACAAATGATGAAAAAGAATTCTTAATGTTTTGTGGATGTTTAAAGTTTTTCTTTTTTCAATATTTAATCAATAACAGCCTTGGGGATTTTTTCTTTACTATTACGGTGCAACTCACATTCTTACAAGGCTGGTTTTTAAAACTAATTGATATGTTCAGAGTTTCAACTTTAAAATCAGTTTATATTCTTCTATTGATTTTATCATTTAATATAATTGCAGGACAATCACAAAAAAAGTCTAAGCCCAATGTAATTTTTATTGTCGTTGATGACCTGAGGCCGGAACTGGGAGTTTACGGTAATTCAACCATTAAAACACCCAATATAGATAAGCTGGCAAGAAGAGGTACAACTTTTACAAATGCATATTGTCAGGTAGCAGTTTGTGCCCCTTCCAGAGCCAGTGCCTTAACGGGTTTACGGCCGGATTCCACTAAGGTATGGGTGCTGGGAGAAGAATTTCGTAAAATACATCCTGATGTGGTAACGATTCCCCAGCAATTTGAAAAATTCAATTATCATACAGTATCTATCGGAAAGATTTTTCATAATCATATGCCTGATTCTATCTCTTTTCGTGAACCGGATCTCCGTCCTGAAGGATATGCTGTTAAAAATATGATAGACAGAGATCCGGAATCTTTTTATTTCAGTGGTGAACTTAAAGCTGAGCTTGCTGCCAAAAGATTGGAAAGATTAGCCAAAGATCCTAAAAGATATGGGAATGGGTGGGCATACGGACGTTCTGTAGAAGTTGCAGACTGTCCTGATGATTCGCTGTATGACGGAGCTCAGACATCACTTGCTATTCAGACCATCAACCGTATTAAAAATAAAAAGAAACCCTTCTTCCTTGCATTGGGGTATTTCAGGCCGCATTTACCTTTTGTAGCTCCCAAAAAGTACTGGGATCTTTATGATCCTATGCAAATACCTATGGCGGATAACAATTTTATTCCGTTCAACGCACCAAGTATGGCTATGTATAACCAAAGAGAGATGACTGCTTGCTATGATCTGGAATACGTAAAACATCCTGCCTACTTCCGGATGCCTGAAAAGGAAGCCAGAATGCTCAAACATGGGTATTATGCTTCTGTAAGCTATGTTGATGCCTGTATTGGGCGGCTTGTAGATGAGCTGGAAAAACAAAAACTAATGGACAATACCATTATTGTATTATGGGGCGACCATGGCTGGAAACTGGGTGAGCATAACGCCTGGGGCAAGCAGACTAATTATTTAAATGATACCCGTGTTCCTCTTATTGTATATGCACCTGGAATGAAAAATCCGGGAAGTAAAAACAATGAACTGGTAGAGATGGTAGATCTTTATCCTACCCTCTGTGATCTCGCAGGAATAGAAACACCTGCTTATCTGCAAGGCATAAGTTTTAAAAAGCTTCTGAATGAAAATAGTGTCGAATGGAAAGGAGCAGTATTCAGTCAATTCTTACGCCCTGCCGGAGAAGGAATCGATGTTAATAAAAAAAATTACATGGGATATTCAATGGTGACCAAAAGCTATCATCTGATAGAATGGTACTATTGGGATAAAGTAACCCAAAAACCGGGGGAACTTGTAGCACGGGAACTTTATAATCTTACCTCAGATCCGAAGGAGAATTTCAATATAGCAGTTTATCCCGAAAATAAAGACATTCTGGAAAAGCTTTCTGAACAACGTAAAAAAGGATGGAAAGAAGTGAAAAATAAGCTGATAACAAATAAGTCTTATCAATAAAAGAAAATTATACCTCATGAAGAATTTCAACTTTTTAAAAATAGTATTTATTATATTGATTTGTAATTGCATGGCGGTGAGAGGTGTAAGCTTTAATAAAGATAATCCCAAACCTAAAAAAAGTGTAAGATCCGCTATCAAGCAAACAAGACCCAATATCCTGTTTATTCCTATTGATGATTTAAGACCTGAAATGGGCTGCTATGGAAATACAGTTATAAAAACTCCTAATATGGACAAACTTGCAGCAAGAGGAGTTGTTTTTAATAGAGCCTATTGCCAGCAGGCTGTATGCAACCCCTCACGGGCAAGCCTTCTGACAGGTCTAAGACCAGATTCCGTTCGTGTATGGGATCTTCAGACAGATTTCAGGAAAAATCTGCCGGATATAGTAACCCTTCCGCAGATCTTTAAAAATAATGGTTATTATACAGTAGGAATTGGAAAAACCTTTCATAACACTTTACCTGATGATAAATCCTGGAATGAAGAACTTCATGTAAATGGATACCCTTTTGATCCGGACGCAGTATATCAGCTGGAGAAAAACAAGATGATTCAGAAAGAAAAGGAGCTTGCTCTGCAGAAAATGGGAAAAGCCAAGCCGGATGTTTATGGATTTATCTATACAAAGTCCAATTCCGTTGAAATGGCAGATGTTGATGATGATGCTTATTATGATGGAGCACAAACGACTATGGCCATTCAAAAGCTGAAAGAATTAAAAAGAAAAGATAAGCCTTTCTTTTTTTCAGTAGGTTATTATCGTCCGCATTTGCCATTTAATGCGCCTAAAAAATACTGGGATCTGTATAACAGAAATGATATACCTCTTGCGAAAAATCAATTCATACCTGAAAATGCTCCGGAATTTGCCGTACATGGTGATGCTGAACTGAGAGGGTATACGGACAGATCAGACCTGCCTTTACCATCGGAAAAGCCATATGATTTGGAAAAGCAAAAGGAAATTCTCCATGCTTACTATGCCTCTGTCTCTTATACAGATGCTCAGATAGGCAGGCTTTTAAAAGCCTTGGATGAATTAGGACTGAGTGAAAATACCATTATTGTATTGTGGGGAGACCATGGCTGGAAACTTGGAGAGCATAACAGTTGGTGTAAACAGAGCAATTACGAGATTGATACCAGAGTGCCGCTGATTATCAGCGGGGCAGGAGTAAAGGCAAAAGGAAAATCAAGCAATGCACTTACAGAGTTTGTTGATATTTATCCTACTTTATGTGATATGAGCGGAATAAAAATTCCCGATTATCTTCAGGGAATCAGTATGAAACCTTTGCTTTCGGATCCTGAACGTAATTGGAAAGCAGCAGCCTACAGCCAGTTTTTATTAGGCAGATTCGGAGTAAAAACGAGAGGTGTGCAAAATGTAGAAAGAATGGGATATGCGATCCGTACCGACCGGTACCGATATGTAGAATGGTTCGAATGGAATAAAGAAACGGAAAAGCCCGGAGACTATCTGGCCAGAGAACTTTATGATCATAAAAATGATCCTGATGAAAATATAAATATTGCTGAAGAAGTTTCTTCTAAAAAATTAGTCAATCAGCTTTCACTTCAGTTGAAAAAAGGATGGAGATACAGTAAACCGAAATCATAAAAAACTGTAAATATTCAGATAAAGATGATGTTTTCCATAAAGATGATAATTTGTACAGGAGTATTAAGTTTGGTATGTTCCTGTAGTAAAAATAAAGCCGTAGAACCTGTGGGAAATAAACCCGGGCATACCTGCATGACTATTCCGAAGAGATTAGGGACAACAGATTCTTCTCATATCAGTTTTAATGGAAAAACTTCTCTGGAAGCAATGGTGCTAATCCCTGGAGGAGAGTTTGATATGGGAGGCGATAATAGTCAGGCTGATCCAGATGAATACCCTAAACATAGAGTGAAGGTTTCTCTGTTTTATATGGATATAACAGAAGTGACGAATGCACAGTTCAATAAATTTGTAAATGCTACAGGCTATATCACAACGGCAGAACGTAAACCCGATTGGGACGAATTAAAAAAAAACCTTCCTAAGGGTACTCCGAAACCTCCGGATAGTATATTGGTAGCTGCTTCATTAGTATTTAAACCTACCAGCGGACCTGTGGATCTGAATGATTACAACCAATGGTGGAAATGGGTAAAAGGTGCTAGCTGGAAACATCCTGAGGGACCGGGAAGCAATATTGAAGGAAAAGACAACTATCCTGTAGTACATATAAGCTGGGATGATGCACAGGCTTATTGTAAATGGTCCGGTAAACGTTTGCCCACAGAAGCAGAATGGGAATTTGCAGCACGGGGCGGATTAAAAAATAATATATATCCATGGGGAAATGAACCCGTCAATGAAGGAACTCCTAAAGCAAACAGCTGGGAAGGAAAGTTTCCGTACCTCAATGAAAAGAAAGACGGTTATAGTACCCTTGCACCTGTACAATCATTTAAAGCCAATGGATATGGATTGTATGATATGGCGGGAAATGTTTGGGAATGGTGCAGCGATTTATATAATTATGATTACTATAAAAAACTGGAAGGCACAATGGCTCTAAATCCGAAGGGTGCTGACAAGTCTTATGACCCTCAGGAACCTTATAGTGTAAAGCGCAGCCTTCGTGGAGGAAGCTTTTTATGCAATGATAGCTATTGCAGTGGATACAGGGTGGCCCGGCGTATGAAAAGCAGCCCTGATACAAGTCTTGAACATACCGGATTCAGGTGTGTTCAAGACATTACTCATTAATTCTATTTTTGATTATTATAGAGGATCCGGTAGTATTCATCCGCCATCCTGTCGCTGTTGAAATGATCTTTCACATCATTCATGGCATTATGCTGAATTTTTCTCCATTCATCAGGGCGATCATAATACGTGGGAAGAATTTCGTTTTCAAGGATTTCATATAATGTATTTAAATCATAATTATCCTGTTCATAAATGCTCATATTCTGATAATCTGCTTTAGGAACAACGAAAGAATTTTCTCCGTGTTTGGCAAATTCCGGAATCCAGCCGTCGTCTGTGGATAAATTGACAGAGCCGTTCATAGCAGCCGTCATACCAGAAGTTCCGGAAGCTTCCCTTGGAACTCTTGGGTTATTAAGCCATACATCAGAACCTTGTTTTAGAGACTTACTTAAAGAAAGCTCGTAGCCTGTAAGAACAGCTATATTTTTATGATTTTTACTTTCTTCCACCAGTGTATTGAAGGTGGAAATAGCAGAGTAGTCCATTGGGTAAGGTTTTCCTGCCCAGATGATCTGTACCGGATATTTGGGATGGTTCAGAAGTCTGTAGAATCTCTCCTTATCATGCAAAAGAAGCTCTGCTCTTTTGTAGCCTGCAAATCTTCTTGCCCATACAATCGTAAAGATATTAGGATTAAATAAATTTCCTGTTTGATCGGCAACAATACTGAACAGTTTTTTCTTTAAATATTTCTTACGGAAATCGAAAGCAGTGGCATCATTTTCATCTTTTGCATTGTATAAAGGTTTATCAGACCAATATTTAAATTCCTGAGCATTAGTAATAGAAGTGATTTCACAGATTCCCGGATATTTATTCCACATGGCTCTGGAAACGACTCCATGAAGCTGTGAAACGCCATTGGCCATTCTTGCCATTCTTAATGCACAGAGAGAGTGATTGAAACGGTCATCATCAGATCCTTCAATCTTTTTCACTTCTTCCATGCTGTATCCCGAAAAATAGGACATGTCATAACATAATCTGAAGCTGTGCTTTTCATTACCAGCTTCTTCAGGAGTATGAGTGGTGAAAACCAGTTTTTCTTTAACTTTATCAAGATCTCCGTTATATTTTCTCAGAAGATAAAAGGCTGCCGGAAGTCCATGAGCTTCATTAAGATGGTAAACCTCTCTCTCAATGTTCATTTCATCCAGTAGCTTGGCTCCTCCTTTCCCCAATAAAATATATTGAGCAAGTTTTGTAGATTCATTCGCATCATACAGCTTGTGACAGATTGTTTTGGAAACATGATCATTTTCCGGAACATCCGTAGAAAGGAAAAACATGGGTGCCGTATTGAAAATTTCAGGATCAAGGTACCAAACTTTTACCCAAACCGGAGCACTATGGATTTCAATTTGGAATTTTATTCCGGTGTCTTCAAGAAAACTGTATATCTTTCTCGTCCATACAGGTTGTAAAGTCTGATCGTGGTTTCTTGCCTGGTCATAATAACCAAATTTCCATAGGATACCGATTCCAATAAGATCCTGCTTAAGATTATAAGCACTTCTCATGTGAGATCCTGCCAGAAAGCCAAGTCCACCTGAATATATTTTCAGTACCTGCTCAAGAGCAAATTCCATTGAGAAATAAACGGCTTTTTTTGAATATTGAGGATTAATCGTGTAAGGTATTCTGAAATTCCTGAAATCCATAAATGTGGGTTTGTGTTTAAAAAGGCAAAGGTATTAATTATGAAAATAAACTTTACATTAATTAATCGATAAATTAATAAAAAAACTAAGTATTGAATTGTTTTTTTACTTACCTTTAAGAGGGTAAATTTTTGATTATCAAAAACTTTTAATGATGAAAGCCATTGGCTGCATGTGTTCTTTAATTAAATAAAAAAATCACACATGAAAAAGACGTTTTCTGAAGAAGATCTGATAAAGAATCTTAGCTTATACTACCTTAATCGGCATTTGAAAAAAAAGCCAATGGAAAAGTATCACCGTACCATAGATGAATCTCCGCTGCATGACCGTGAAAAATACAGAAAGAAATCCGAGATTCTGCTTCTCAATTCTTTTATGCATCATTTTCCCGAAGTGAAATTTGAAAACCTTACCTGCGAGAGTCCAGACTTTATCGCCAAATTAAACGACAAAAAAATCGGAATAGAACTGACTGAAGTAATCAATCATCTGGAAATGAAAAAAGTAGAAAGTACTTTGAATAAAATGTTCCGTCAGGCAGAAATATTATTAGAACAGGAAGACACTACGAAATATCGTGGTGTTTATTTTTTAGAATTCCACCCGGAAACCAAATTTGATAATCTGGAAATACAACAGGAAAATATCATCAGCATTTATAAGAGCATCAAAAAAAATAAAGGAGTGGGATGTGTAAAAAGTGTAAGAAAATCTTTCCATCGCAGAAATGTATTCATAACCCATGAATACAGCATGAATCTGTTTGATGAACTATGCTCAGAAAAGATTCTGGAACTCATCGAAAAAAAGAACGAAAAATTCCCATATTATGACACCTCAGTAGATGAATGCTGGCTGGTCATTGTTTCCGATATGAATTCTATTGCTTCACGATATACCTTCATTCAGGATAAAGAACATTTAAGAGAAGTAAAAAGTCCTTTCCATAAAATATTTCACCTGGAAAATCTCTGTGGAAATATTACAAGTATAAAATAAATATCATGTATTTGATTATTTGTTGTATAATTTTATATAATGTAGATTATTTTGAATTATTTAATGTTTTAATTTGTAATAGTTTAAAATTGTTTAGATTTTATTGTTTTTAATTAAAATAAAGTTATATTTGATGTGCATTGATTATCAATGCAATGTATAACTGCTATAACCATAAAAACATTCAATCTATGAGAAAACTTTTACTTTTTATACTTCTATGTCTCTCTCATACTTTCTATGCTCAGGCCGATTGTGCTACCGCTCTTTCCGTTTGCGGAAATTCAAATATCACGTATAGCCCTACTGGGTATGGTAATATAAAAGAATTGGTTAACTCAGGAAGCTGCATAGACTTTACAGGGGAGCACAATTCAATCTGGTATAAAATTACAATTGCTACAGGAGGAACGCTTACCTTCGATCTGGTTCCTAATAATCCGGATGCAGATTATGACTGGGCAATTTTTGGTCCCAATGTAAACTGTGGAAGTCTGGGATCACCTATTCGTTGTAATGCGGCAACCGTTATTGGGCCTGGTCCTGCAACAGGATTAAATATGACAAGTACGCTTTTAAGTGCTGCAGGAGGTTCTTTAACTCCTTATTGCAGATATCTTGATGTTTTGCCGGGACAGACTTATTATTTATTTATCGATAACTGGGTGAGCAGCACCAGTTCTACTACAGCACCGTTTTCTTTAACGTGGGGAGGAACTGCCACACTGGCTTCACCATTTACCGATCCAAATATTCAGACTCAGCCATTTATTCCTCCGGGTATTCCGGCGGCAAATCCTGCAGACCCAAGAGAGGTTGTAATATGCTCTGCTACAGCTTTGTTTGATTTTTCTACCTTATCCTCCGGAATTCTCAACGGAAATCAAAATTTTGGGGTAAGTTATCATCTGAGTCAGAATGATGCCTTAACAGGGAATAATCCTATTACAGCTCCTATTACAGTCAATACAACAACTGTCTATTATTACAGTATCAATTATACCGATCCGGCCAATGCATCTAATCCGCTTAATAAATGTAAACAGGTTGGAACATTTAAATTTAAAAATGGTTCTATTACAGCCAAAAATGCGATTTTGACCCAATGTAACAATAATAATGCAGGGACTGCTTTATTTGACTTAACCACAGCGGACGTTATTGGAAACCCAAATGTTACTAAGAAATACTATCCTACAATGGCGGATCTCAATGCCGGAACCAATGAGATTACCACCCCAATGGCATTTGTTTCTGCAGAAGGAATTATCTATGTAAAGGTAATCTCAGAATTTGGTTGTACTGCAGTCGCACAGATTACTTTGAAATTTTATCCGGTAGTGGTTGTGAATGAAACAACCCTGAGATCATGTTTCATCGAAGCCAGCCCAGCCACCGCTTCTTTCAATCTTGTCAATGCTTCAGTAACCGGGCAGACCAATCCGACAAAAAAATATTATCCTTCATTGACAGATGCTGTTAATCAGACCAATGAAATCCTGAATCCCAATAATTACATTGCACCCAATGGTTTTGTATACATAAGGGTTTCTAATGCTCAGGGTTGTTATAATGTCGCTAAAGTTACTTTGATCGTTATTCCGCCTGTATATTCTGATAAGCTCAAAGATGTGACTATTTGTGCAGAAGACCAGACTACGCTGGATGCAGGACCCGGATTTAAAAGTTACGAGTGGAGTACAGGAGCTACTACACAAACCATTAAAGCAGGAATAGGAGTATATTGGGTAAAACTTAAAACAGGAGAATGTGTTACCACACAAACTGTAAAAGTACTTCCTTCCGAGCAGCCGGTTGTTTCCGGGATTGATATTTCGAATAACACAATCACAGTATCCGTAATAGGTGGAACTCCTGCCTATAAATATTCAATTGATAATATCATCTGGCAGGATTCCAATGTTTTCAGTAACCTTTCCAGAGGAGATCATAAAGTATATGTAAAAGATGCCTATGACTGTGATCCGATAGAAATAGGAATTGTTGTCCCTAATCTGATCAATGTGATTACCCCGAATGCAGATGGAATAAATGATGTGATTGATTATTCAGCCTTAGCGAACAAACAAAACCTGATCATGAATGTCTTTGACCGCTATGGAAATAAAATCTTCCAGGCAGACAAATCCAATGGCTATAAATGGGATGGTACCCAGGGTGGAAGAAGAGTCCCTACAGGTACATACTGGTATTCTATCACATGGAATGAAAATGATAAAAAGAATACGGCCATTAAATATACAGGCTGGGTTCTGGTGAAAAACAGAGAATAATAATAAAACAGATAGAAAAAACCACTTCAATTGAGGTGGTTTTTAGTTTTAAAAGTTATTAAATTAGGAAATAAAATAGAAAGAATGAAAGACCTGCTTGTAAAACGCTTTGAATACTATAAATCTCTTGGTGATAAAACCTTTGAACAGTTAACAGATGACCAGATGTTCTGGCAGTATAATGAAGAAAGTAATTCTATTGCCATTATTGTAAAACATCTTGCAGGAAATATGCTTTCAAGATGGACCAATTTCCTGACTGAAGATGGTGAGAAATCCTGGCGTAACCGTGATGGAGAATTTGTCAATACTTTTACCACTAAACAACAGGTTCTTGATTTTTGGGAAAAGGGCTGGAAATGTTTTTTTGATGCTCTTGATAAAATAAACGAGGAGAATCTCTATTCCACGACGTACATCAGAGGAGAAGCACATCCGGTTATTGATGCCGTTCTTCGTCAATTGGCTCACTATCCTTACCACATTGGACAGATTGTTTATATTGCGAAAATGATAAAGAATGAAGATTGGAATACGCTTTCAATTGCCAGAAACCGATCTCAACAGTTTAATACAGAAATGAAAACCAAATTTTCAAATCAGGATCCGGATACCAATTCATCGCCTGTCTGCCTTCAAAACAGCCCCGAGGTAAGAGACGAATATAAACAATAGATTGAATCAATCTTGGATTCTTATTAAAATTACTATCTTTGCACCCATAAAATTCAGGAGTAACAAATGTCTACTTTTCACAGAACTGCCGCGTTTCATACACTTGGCTGCAAATTAAACTTTGCAGAAACATCTACTATTGCCCGTCAATTAACAGATGCAGGTTATGATAAGGTAAGCTTTGATGAAAAAGCGAATGTGTATGTTATCAATACATGTTCCGTGACAGAAAATGCTGACCGTGAATGTAAACTTCACGTGAAAAGAGCAATGAAAGCCAATCCGGAAGGACTGGTGGTAATTGTTGGATGCTATGCACAGCTAAAGCCTGAAGAAATTTCACAGATTGAAGGAGTGGACCTGGTTTTAGGAGCAAAAGAAAAATTCAATATTCTGAGCTACCTGGATGATTTGGAGAAATCTGAGAGTGAAGGCGTAGTGCATTCATGTGAAATTGAAGAAACCGATTTCTTTATCGGAAGTTATTCTATTGGGGACAGAACCAGAGCTTTCCTGAAAGTACAGGACGGCTGTGATTACAAATGTACTTACTGTACCATTCCATTAGCCAGAGGAATTTCACGTTCTGATACCATTGAAAATGTTCTTAGAAATGCTACGGAGATCGCTGCGAAAGATATCAAAGAAATTGTTCTTACAGGGGTGAATATCGGTGATTATGGTAAAGGAGAATTTGGAAATAAAAAACACGAACATACCTTTCTTGATCTTATTTCAGAACTGGATAAGGTAGAAGGAATAGAAAGAATCCGTATCTCTTCGATCGAACCTAATCTTTTGAAAGATGAAAGTATTGAACTGGTTTCTAAAAGCAAAAGCTTTGTTCCGCATTTTCATATTCCGTTACAATCCGGAAGCGATGATCTTCTGAAAAAGATGAAACGTCGTTACCTGACCAAGCTTTATCATGACAGAGTGAACAAGATCCGCGAGGTTATGCCTCATGCGGCTATCGGCGTGGATGTTATTGTAGGATTCCCGGGAGAAACAGAAGAAAGATTTATGGAAACTTATAATTTCCTTAATGAGCTTCCTATCACTTACCTTCATGTATTTACCTATTCTGAAAGAGAAAATACGGAAGCTGCAGCAATGGAAGGAGTAGTTCCTGTTGCGGAAAGAAAAAAACGTAATAAAATGCTGAGAATTCTTTCTGAAAAGAAGAAAATGGCATTTTATCAGACACAACTTGGAAAAACGCTTCCTGTTCTTTGGGAGCACGAAAATAAAGACGGGAAAATGTTTGGCTTCACAGAAAACTATGTGAGAGTCCAGAAAGACTTTGATCCTGCATCCATCAATCAAATTGAATTTCTAAATTTAGAAAAAATCCTGTCAGATGGCACGGTTTCTGTGCAATCTTCTTACCAAAATTTTTTAGCAAAAGCATAGGCTCTTTGCAAAAATTCTACTAAATTTATTTTTAAACTTTTAAATACTACATTCATGAGAGATAAGTTTTTATCTTGGGGAATTGTATTAGTAGTTGCTACATGGATTATAGCAATACTGATCAGAGCGCATTATTGGATACCTACGCTGTTATCCGCAATTTATGCATTGGGTGTTTACAATGCTTACCAATCGAAACATGCTATTTTGAGGAACTTTCCTGTATTGGGATACTTCAGGTATTTTTTCGAAAGTATTTCACCCGAAATGCAGCAATACTTTATTGAAAGGGAAACAGATGGGAAGCCATTTCCAAGAAACCAGCGTTCTGCAGTATACAGACGTGCAAAAAATTTAAGTGATACGGTAGCTTTTGGTACGCAGCTGGAAGTAAATCACAGAAAGTATGAAGGGATCAAGCATTCTATTTATGCAAAATCACCATCAGAAGAACTTCCGAGAGTATGGGTTGGAGGAGAACAATGTACACAGCCTTATCATGCTTCTTTATTTAACATCTCAGCAATGAGTTTCGGGGCCTTGAGTGACAGAGCACAGATTTCACTGAACAGAGGAGCCAAAAAAGGAAACTTTTACCATAATACAGGAGAAGGAGGAATTTCACCTTATCACCTGGAAGGAGGAGATCTTTGCTGGCAGATAGGAACAGGGTATTTCGGATGTCGCGACGAGGAAGGAAAATTCAATCCTGAATTGTTTACAAAATATTCCACTCTTCCTAATGTGAAAATGATTGAAATCAAATTATCACAGGGAGCAAAACCAGGACACGGAGGAGTGCTTCCGGGAGTAAAAAATACACCGGAAATTGCAGCGATTCGTCATGTCACACCGGGAATGACCGTTATTTCACCACCCTCACACAGTGCTTTTTCTGATGCCGCCGGATTGCTGAGGTTTGTACAGCAGTTAAGAGAACTTTCAGGAGGAAAGCCAATTGGTTTTAAACTTTGTATCGGTGATACCAAAGAATTTGAAGATATCTGTGTGCAGATGAATGTTTTGAAAATTTATCCTGATTTCATTACCATAGATGGTGCAGAAGGAGGAACAGGAGCTGCGCCACCAGAATTCTCTGATGGAGTAGGGATGCCATTGGAGCCTGCTTTGATTTTTGTGAACAGAACGCTTAATAACTATAACCTGAGAAGTAAATTAAGAGTGATTGCCAGTGGTAAAGTTCTTACCAGTCTTGATATTCTGAGAGCAGTCGCAATGGGTGCAGACATGTGTAACAATGCCAGAGGATTTATGTTCTCTTTAGGATGCATCCAGGCCTTGAGATGTAACTCCAACAATTGTCCTACAGGAGTTGCTACACAGGATAAAATGCTTATCAAAGGATTGGATGTGACAGATAAAGCAGAAAGAGTATATCACTTCCATAAAAATACACTGCACACATGCAATGAACTCATTGCCGCTGCAGGAAGAAGTTCTTATGAAGAAGTAGACGCCACCATGTTTATGAGAGGAGATGAGTTTGATCACCTTGCAGACCTTTATTTCCCTGATATCTTAGGAAATGTAAAACAGAAAGCAAGACCGTAATTACAGTTTACATCATAAAAAAACACCGTTTGAATAACGGTGTTTTTTTATATAATTATTTTTTATTTTATTGCTGTTGTTCCTGTGTTTGTTTGTCATCATTTGGTCTGTCCTCTCTTCCATAAATCTGAAAGTTGAATACAAAAGATTTATTTCTATAAGAAGTATTTAAATACGGATAATGAGGATTTCTTGCAAAAGCAGCTCTGGAAGGAACGATAATTACTCCTTGTAAGTTATAAGGTGTTTCACCGGTAAGATTATTAAATGCTTTAAATTTCTGTAAAGCTTCTCTGAACCCAGGGATTTGATAATATTTTGCTTTTTTTGCAGCATCAGTTGTACCAGCTTCCAATATTGATCTCTTTACATAATAATACATTGGGTCAATAACAGGTACACCCGTTCCGTCAATGGTATTTAAAAAGGCAGCTTTTGCTTGAAACGTAGTGTTTCCATCAGAATTAACGGCCAGATACGAGTATCCTCTTCCCATAATTTTGATAATATCATCATCCTTGATGGTTTGATTAGGTGTAGGATTAACAGGCTGAGCACCGCTCCTCATTATATAGATTGTTCCTGAAGGAAGCGTTACAGGCGAAAGCTCAGATAATTTTTTTTCATTATCATCTGACGTGTCCGTAGAGCTGAAAGCTTTTATATTACCCTGCGCATCCAGATAATTCTCATCCATGAATTTCTTAATTGCCTGATCATCATAGGTGTTTTGCGTAGCAATATCTTCCGGTTCTACATAGGGTGATGTGTCATCATCTTTCTTACAAGCAGAAAAACACAAAGATCCTGCAAGGATATATAAAAATATTTTTTTCATTTCAAAAAACTTTAATTACTTTACAAATAATATAACGGCAAAAGTATAAAAAATTATGAGAATAGATAAATTTTTATGGAGCATTCGTTTTTATAAGACGAGAAGTATTGCAGCAGAGGAGATTAAAAAGAACAGGGTTTCTATAGGAACGTCTGCCGTAAAGTCGTCTAAAGAAGTAAAAGAAGGAGATACGATCAAAATCCGTAAGAATCAGATTGATTATAAAATAAAGGTAATTCAGATTCCTAAAAGCAGAATTGGGGCCAAGCTGGTTCCTCTTCATATTCAGGATGTGACAGATAAAGAGCAGTACGAACTGTTGAAGCTCCGTAAAATGTCACAAGACTATTACAGAAACAAAGGAGAGGGAAGACCTACCAAAAAAGACAGAAGAGAAATGGATGAATATGTAGGCAATGATATCGACTCTGATTTTACAGACTGGGATGATTTCTTCGGAGAGACCGGCGGTGAAGATGAGGATGAAGATTAATATAAAAATAGAAAAGCTCTATCTCTAGAGCTTTTCTATTATTTCGTTGACAATGTCTTCCGGTTCTCTGGAATCTGTCCCTACAGTGAATTGTGCTTTGCTGTAAAATTGATTTCTTTCAAATAAATGCTTGGCAATGAATTCCGGCAGGTCTTCATCGGATATATTGGCAATTAATGGCCTTTTTTCTTTCTGTTTTGAAAGTCTTTCCACCAATGTCCCAACTCCTGTTCTTAAAAAAATACTCTTGGAGTTATGATTAATAATCTCCATATTATTATAATATACAGGAGTTCCTCCACCAAGGCTTAAGACAACATTTTCTTCAGAAGCCAATATCTCTTCAAGCGCCTCTCTTTCCAGTTTTCTAAAGTAAATTTCTCCCTTTTTCTCGAAAATTTCAGGGATGGTTAATTTATTTCTTCTGGAAATCTCTTTATCAAGATCAATTAATTTAAAATCTATTTTTTCGCTTAATATTTTGGAAATGTGAGATTTGCCACTTCCCATGTATCCGATCAATGAAATTACCATGAAATTTTTTTTAACAAATTTGCGAAAAAGTTTTGAGATAAAGAAAAAAGTCATATCTTTGCACCACTTAAAACAAGGGACATTACTTAAATAAAAACTTGTTGCACAAGTGGCCGACTCGGTAGCTCAGCTGGTAGAGCAATACACTTTTAATGTATGGGTCCTGGGTTCGAATCCCAGCCGGGTCACTAGCAATAAAAATTACTGGATTTGTAATTTTATTGCCTGCGTGGTGAAATTGGTAGACACGCCATCTTGAGGGGGTGGTTTCCTAAGGATGTGCTGGTTCGAGTCCAGTCGCAGGCACTGCAAAGAAAATTTTATAATTAATATTGAAATTTATTTCATTTTAATTGTGGCCGACTCGGTAGCTCAGCTGGTAGAGCAATACACTTTTAATGTATGGGTCCTGGGTTCGAATCCCAGCCGGGTCACAAGTTTACTGAAAAGTAAATTTTTTTCATATTAATATTTTGTGATTTGGTGTTTCAAAGGCTTCCTTCAGGAGGCCTTTGATTTTTGTATGAACTCAAGTCTAAACTTCATCTCGTTTTGTTTTTTTGTATTTAATAATAATCCCCAGCTGAAATAGCCAGGGATACTATATTTTAATAGATAAAGATTAATCCAGATGTATGTTGTCAATTAATCTTACTCCATCTACTACAACTACGATGAAGGCTCTGAAATTCCTGTCTTTATAGAAAAAATCTGTCTCCTGTAATGTATTTTCATCAGCAATCAGAAAGTATTCAAGCTTCATACCCTTCTGATCATCAAAAATATCAGCTACTCTTTCCTTGATTTCCGGGATACTGACAGTTCTGAACCAGTCGTTTACTTTTTTTAAAGTCTCATAAATTACTTTAGAAGCTTCTTTTCGGTCTTCATGAAGTCTCTGGTTTCTTGAGCTCAGTGCCAGTCCGTTTTCTGCCCTGTAAATAGGAACTCCGGTTATTTTAACGGGAAGATGTTTTTTCTCCACCATTTTTTTAATAATAGCAAGCTGCTGAAAATCTTTTTCACCAAAATAAGCATTATCAGGCTGTACCTGTCTGAAAAGCTCTTCTACAACAGTTCCTACTCCGTTGAAATGTCCCGGTCTGGATTTGCCTTCCATTTCATTTTCCAGTCCGTCAAAATCATACGACTGG
Source organism: Chryseobacterium sp. SG20098 (assembly GCF_031844745.1). NCBI lineage: Bacteria > Pseudomonadati > Bacteroidota > Flavobacteriia > Flavobacteriales > Weeksellaceae > Chryseobacterium > Chryseobacterium sp. SG20098. The sequence goes on from NZ_CP134622.1 coordinate 4,299,256, forward strand.
CTTTCAGCTTTTTCAGGGTAAATATCTGCTACCTCTGGGATGTAGACAGCGTCTACAAGGCCTGAATTCTGAAGAATAAGGATATCTCTGTTAACATCTCTTGGGTATTTTTCAAGATCCTCAGGATTGTTGAACTGAGTTGGATTTACAAAAATTGAAGAAATGACAAGATCATTTTCTTTTCTTGCCTCTTCATACAGAGAAAGATGGCCATTGTGCAGGGCACCCATAGTAGGGGCAAAGCCAATTCTTTTTCCCATTTCTTTCTGTCTTTCAATGAAATCCTGAAGGACTTTTCTGTTTTTTAGAACTTCCATAGTTTATTTTAATACTATTTCAAAAATACTAAAAATATCGCATAATAATATGTACTTTTAATAATTTGAAAAAGGGAATTTTCGTAAAAAAATGTTAATTAAAATAATGTTGGATGTTTTTTTGTAATTTTGCACATTAAAGCATTTTTACAAAAATTAGATAGAAAGTTTATGCCGAATCAAAAAATACTGTACATTACTACAGAGATGTATCCATATCAGGAAGATACAAATATGGCTGCAGTGGTAAACAAAATGGCACTTAAGATGCACCAAGAAGGCAATGATGTAAGAGTTTTTATGCCAAGATTTGGACAAATAAGTGAGAGAAAGTTCCAGCTTCATGAAGTAATCCGTCTTTCAGGGATGAATATTATTATCAATGATCTGGACCAGCCTCTAATCATTAAAGTAGCGTCTCTTCCGGGGGAAAGACTTCAGGTTTACTTTATTGACAATGAAGAATACTTCAAAAGAAAACAATATTATTTCGACGATGAAGGAACCCCTTTCGAAGATAATGATGAAAGAGCTATTTTCTTTGCCAGAGGAGTTATTGAAACCATTAAGAAACTAAACTGGGTGCCGGACGTTATCCATTTAAATGGATGGATGTCTTCTTTTGTTCCAATTTATCTTAAAACTTACTACGAATCCGATACTTATTTCAAAGACGCAAAAATTGTACTTTCTCTTTACAATGAGAAAGATGCTGACCTGGACAAAAAGATCGATGAAAAGTTACAGTTTGATAATATTTCGGGATTAAAAGCGTTAGATAACCCAACTATTAAAAGTTTTGTTATCGAAAGTATGAACTATGTAGATGCCGTTGTAAAAGGTGACGAGTTTCTGGATGAAGACCTGGATAAGGCTTTCAATGAAACAGCAACCCAGAAATCGGAATATCTGGACGTAGATTCTATAAATCAACTTTATTAAAAACACATTTTTAATGACTCATAATCTTAAAAAGACCTTCGCCATGCTTGTATTGGCGATATTTGGAAGTGCATTCCTTTATAATTGTGAACCGGATCCGGATTCTCTTGGTGAGCAGCTGTTTAATGGTGATGCAGCACAGGGCAATGAAATTGCCTACCCTGTTATTGCATACAATTATGATAACAACGATTCAATCAGAAGTGATGCTTCAAGACTAATCAGTGGGTTGAGTGAATCAGGTGTTACTACAAATGTTGCTGTTCTTGGAGCCTTTACTGAACCCCAGTTTGGAATGCAAAGAGCATCTTATGTTACCCAGCTGAGAATGCCAACGGATAATTTTGACTTCAACGGCGCAAATCCAAAAGTAGATTCAGTAGTCCTTGTAGTAAGACCTCCTGCAAATACAGCTTCGAATACTTACTTCTTTGAAGGTGATTCATTAAGAACAAATACATATACAAAAACAGATTTCCCAGTAGACGGAGTAGCTACGGAAGTTTCCATTGAGAAAAAAACTTATCCTGTTCGTAAATACGGTAAAATAGGGGGGGCTTCAAAATCAATGAAAATCAATGTACACGAAGTAACTACGTTCTTAGATACAAACGATGATAGTTTCAAACGTTCTAATAAACCCATAAGTACTGGTGAACTACTTGGATCAGGGGTATTTGACGGTAACATCAGTTCTACATCTATCACTAAAAAATCAGACAACTCAGTTGTATTTACTGGAAACTTAGGATTCAGAATGAAATTGAGTAATACAGACTTTTTCCAGACTCATATTCTTGATAAAAAAGGAAAACCTGAGCTTCAGGATGCTGCTAACTTTATCAGATATTTTAAAGGAATAAAAATTTCTGTGGATGAAACGGATAAATATCTTTACCAGTTCTCTCCTAATGATTTACAGCTTATCATGTATTATAAATATGATAAGACGGATAACGGAACAACAACAAGACCGCAGACAACACTTAGTTTCAACTTAGGAGGTGCTAATGCACATCTCGGACTGTATGAATATAACAGAACCGGATCTGCTGTTAAAGACGCAGTGGACAAAAGTAATTCTGATCAGGGGGATGCCAGACTTTTTGTTCAGGGAATGGGTGGTCCTTCTGTGATAGTAAAAGTTGAGGATAAGACTATTAATGAACTTAAGGAAAAGTTAATCACAAATAAAGCAGGTATTGTAAGTGCTAAAATCAGAATCTATCTTGATGCTTCAACATGGAAAAATACAGGTTCTACTGAAGACCGCAGGTTTACGCTTTTAACCAATACATTAGATGCTAATGGTAAAATTGATTACAAAAAACTGGCATTCACTTCAGATCTGACAAACGGGCTCGGATTGTATTACTTTAAAGATAAACCTGAACCAGGTTATTATGATTTTGTAGTAACAAAAACAGTCAAAGATCTTGTGGAAGGGAAGAAAGAAACAGTAGATGGAACTGAACAGCCAATTGTTAATAAACCGTTAGTGATTACTGCAGGAACATTTGCTGCCAATGCTACAGGAACTCTTTTAGGAGTTCGTAATACAACAAGAGCATTTGATATGAACAGAATTATTCTTACAGGAGTAGATAAAACAAATACGAATCCGAAGAGAATCCAGCTAATGGTGACTTACGGAACGAAAAAATAGAACACGATAACAAACAACACTAGACAAAATAAAATATGTGCGGAATAGTAGGATATACGGGTTTTCAAGACGCTTATGAAATTGTAATTAATGGTCTTAGAAGATTGGAATATAGAGGATATGACAGTGCCGGAATTGTTTTAGAAGGACCAGATAACAAGCTGGAAGTAGAAAAAACAAAAGGTAAAGTTGAGGATTTGGTGAATATTTCAAAAGAACTAAAAGGAACGTCTAAAATTGGAATGGGACATACCCGTTGGGCTACCCACGGAGTTCCTAGTGACAGAAATTCCCACCCGCACTTGTCAAACAACGGAAAAATTGCAATTGTACATAATGGTATTATTGAAAACTATGATACCATTAAAACAATGCTTACTGAAAAAGGATTTACTTTCAAATCCGAAACAGATACAGAAGTACTGGTAAACCTTATCCAGTATTTTATGGATCTTAATCCGGATATAGACTTCCCCACTGCAGTGCGATATGCATTGAATGAGGTATATGGTGCCTATGCAATTACGGTACTTCATGAAGATTATCCTGGAGTATTGGTAGTAGGAAGATTAGGGTCTCCTTTAGCAATCGGAATCGGAGATAAAGAATATTTTATTGCATCTGATGCTTCCCCTTTCGTAGAATTTACAAAAGAAGCTATATATCTTGAAGAAGGACATATGGCAACAATCTCTCTGGAAAACGGAGTAGATATCAGAACTATCAATGAAAACTCTAAGATTAAGCCGGAAATTCAGGAGCTTAAATTAAGTCTTGAACAAATTGAGAAAGGAGGATACGAGCATTTCATGCTTAAAGAAATCTTTGAACAGCCTAAATCTGTACATGATACCATGAGAGGTAGGCTTCTTGTAGATGAGGGAGTAATTAAAATGGCTGGAATCTGGGATCATGTTGAGAGATTCAAAAATGCTAACAGAATTATTATCATTGCTTGTGGTACTTCATGGCATGCAGGTCTTATCGGAGAATATCTGATAGAAGAGTATGCAAGAATTCCTGTGGAAGTAGAATATGCATCAGAGTTCAGATACAGAAACCCGATCATTACAGATAAAGATGTGGTGATTGCTATTTCTCAGTCTGGAGAAACTGCCGATACAATGGCTGCTTTAAAATTAGCTAAAGAAAAAGGTGCATTTATATATGGTATATGTAATGTTGTAGATTCTTCAATTGCAAGAATTACAGATGCCGGTTCATATACCCATGCTGGTCCGGAAATCGGGGTTGCTTCTACTAAAGCATTTACGGCGCAGCTTACCATTCTTAGTTTAATTGCACTTAAATTAGGAAAACACAACGGAAACTTAGGAAACGCTGAGTTTATGAGCTTAATTGCTGAGCTTGATGCTATGCCTAAGAAAATTGAAGAAGTGTTGAATGCTACCCATGAGCTTACGCAGAATATTGCAAAAGATTTTGTGAAAGCGACCAATTTCCTTTACCTGGGAAGAGGATACAATTATCCTGCAGCCTTAGAAGGAGCATTAAAATTAAAAGAAATTTCTTATATCCATGCGGAAGGATACCCGGCTGCAGAAATGAAGCACGGTCCAATTGCCCTGATCGACGAAAATATGCCAATTGTAATTATAGCACCTAGAAAAGGCCACTATGATAAAATTGTAAGTAATGTTCAGGAAATTAAAGCGAGAAAAGGAAAAATTATCGCTGTAGTTAATAAAGGAGACCGTCAGGTGAGTGAAATGGCAGATTATGTTATTGAAATCCCTGAAACTTCAGAATGTTTCTCTCCAATCGTTGCTTCTGTACCTCTGCAACTGCTTGCTTATTATATTGCAGTATATAGAGGAGCCAACGTAGATCAACCGAGAAACCTTGCAAAATCTGTTACCGTGGAATAAAAAGTTGTTGTAAATAAAATAAATTTAGATTTCTTCCGTTATTTCAAAAAAAATCTTAAAAGTTTCTTAAAAAAATTATATATTTACGGCTTAATTATAAAAATTAACATGAAAAGGATATTTCTTTTATTATTGTCTGCGTCGGTAGCATCGGTATCTTGTTCAGGTGGTGGCAGCTCTTCTGTGGGGAAGCCAGGAACAAAAGGAGAATTGATACCAAGAGAAAAAACTAAATCATTTGTTGCGGAAAGACCATACGGAATGGTTGCAATTCCTGCAGGTTCGTTTGTTGCTGGTTTAGCAGACCAGGATCCGACAAATACTCCTGAAAAAGCAGCATTGAAGACAGTTACTGTTTCTTCTTTCTTCATGGATGAAGCAGAAACTACCAACTCAGAGTACAGAGTATTTATCAATTATGTAAGAGACTCTATCGCAAGAACTTTACTAGCCGAAGCTGCCGGAGAAGGTGGTGATGAAGGCGGACGTAAAGGAGCAAGCATAGGAGATTATGCGTACCTTGCTAAAAAAGAAGAAAATTTAACACCTTATCAAGAATATATGGAAGGCCAGGGCGGCCGTGAAGACGGAAGTTATGATGCCAGCAAAAGATTAGATTGGAAAATCCCTTTACACTGGAGTACATCAAAATATCCGGATGTAGAATACGCAGAAGTTTTAGAATCTATGTATCTGCCTTCTTCTTCAAGAATTGGAAACGAAAGAATTTTAGATGTAAGCAAGCTGAAATATACTTACCGTTGGGGAGATATGGATGCTGCGCTTGCTGATAACGAAAGAGGAGCTAACTACCTGAAAAGCGAAAGTATTGCGATCTATCCTGATACTACAGTTTGGGTAAAAGATTTCCACTTTGCTTATAATGAGCCATTGTTTGAACAGTATTTCTGGCACAAGGCTTACAAAGACTATCCTGTTGTTGGGGTTACCTGGGATCAGGCAAGGGCTTATTGTAACTTCAGATCTAAATTGAAAACAGATTACAACGAAAGTTTAAAAAGAAAAAAACAAAGACCATTGCAGTTCCGTCTTCCTACAGAAATCGAATGGGAATATGCTGCAAGAGGTGGAATGCAGAATGCGACTTACCCTTGGGGTGGTCCATATTTAATGGATGACAGAGGTTGCTACTTGGCTAACTTTAAGCCGAAGAGAGGTAACTACATGGAAGACGAGAAAAAAGGTACTTATACATATACAGCTCCAGTTAAGAAATTTAAGAAAAATGGGTTTGGGTTATTTGATATGGCTGGAAACGTTTCTGAGTGGACAGAATCTGCGTATAACAATTCTTCATACGGATTTTCTTCTACATTAAATCCTTCTACTAAAGATAAAAAGGATACAAAGAAATCTGTAAGAGGTGGATCTTGGAAAGATATAGGTTATGCACTAATGACAGGTGCTAGAGATTGGGAAAGAAAAGATTCCGCAAGAAGCTATATCGGATTCAGAACTGTACAGGATATTCCTGAAGCAGCTGTTAAACCAAGAAGAGTTAACAGAAATTAATCAGACAATTTTTCAATAACAATTTTATTTAACATTAAAAAAACTAACTCAATATGTTTAAGACTAAAGATGCTTGGATGAATTTCTTTTATTCATTCGGTGCTGCAATTGTAATTCTTGGAGCTTGGCTTAAAATTACTCACATTACCTTGGGACCTATTAACGGTAACATTGCTCTTACCGTTGGACTTATCACTGAGGCGATTATCTTTATCATCTTTGCATTTGACCCTCCAAAAACTGAAGAGTCTTATGCTTGGGAGAATGTTTATCCTGAGTTATTAGATAAACATGCTAATCCAAATCCTTTACACTCTAATGTAACAACTAAAAATACAGGAGCTCAATTTGCTGAATTAGAAAATTCTCTTTCTAACAAATTGGATAAAATGCTTGAAGATGCCAGATTAGACGTTCAATTATTTGAAAGATTAAGAACAGGAATTGATAAATTCTCAAACTCTGTTGATCAGATCAATCAAACTGTAGACGTATCTGCTTCTACTCATAAATATAACGACCAATTAAATAAAGCAGCTCAGCACATGGAAAGCATGAATGCTCTTTATGCAATGCAGCTTGAAAGCGGTAAGAGACAATCTGAATTTGCTAACAAGTATGTTGCAGATATGCAGAAATCTGCAGAGCAATCTGAGAAATTCAACCAAGAGCTACAAGGTTTAACATCTAATCTTAATAACTTAAATAGAGTTTATGGTGGTATGCTAACTGCTATGAAGTCTTAATTCCTAACCATTTCTAAATTTAACTACTTAATCAAAAAACAAAGAAAAGAGAATGGCACAAGGAAAACAGACCCCTCGTCAGAAGATGATCAACCTAATGTATTTGGTGTTCATCGCGATGATGGCCCTAAATATTGATGCAGAAATCATCAGATCATACTATGACTCTACCAGAGCATTGAATGAAACCAGAACTTTAACAGAAAAAAAGAACGAGAAGATTTTCGAAAGAACGTTGGAAGCTAAAGCCCAGCAAGTTCCGGATACCTATGCACAGCCTTGGGCTCAGTACAAAGTATTGAAAACCAAAATTGATGCATTGGTGAAATCTGCTCAGGATATTAAAGATTTGTTGAAAAAGCAATCTGAGTTTCACGACAAAGATCCTCAAACAGGAAAAGATATTGATGTAAGTGAAAACTTCGCTGCATTGAACAATAATGAAGCAACTACTGAATATTTCTTCAAAGAAGGAGATGAAAATACTCCATCTAAGAATGCATTAGACCTGAAAGCTAAAATTGATGACGTAAGAAACTACATCAATGCTACCTTCGGAAACAATGCTCAGTTGCAGGATTTAGTCGCAAGAGCTAACAAGTCTCTTATTGCAGAGTATCCGAAAGGAACGTCTCCAAATGAAAAGACTTGGTTCCAGAATAAATTTTATCATCAGCCGCTAATTGCTGCAATATCTAACCTGGAGATTATCCAAAATGATGCCAGAAACGTTCAGTCTGATGCATTGGCATTATTACTTCAGGAAAAAGTAGATGCGAGTATTAAGTTCTCAAGCTACGAGCCTATCGTTTCAGGTCCAATTGATATTCAGGCAGGAAAACAGGCTGAAGTAAAAGTAATGCTAGGTACTTATTCTAACAGCAATAAGATCAGTATTTCTGGAGTAAGTAAAGTAGAAAATGGTAAAGGTTCTATCGCAATTTCAGGTTCTGGAATTGGTGAACATAAATTGGGAGGTACTATTACGTTAACGGATGCTTCTGGTAAACCACAATCTTTCCCTTGGACTCATACTTATAATGTAATTGCAGGACCAAGAGAAGTAAAACTTGAAAAAGGTTTATTACTTGCTGCAGACAAAATGAATGTAATGTACAGAGGGCTTGAGAACCCTGTTTCAGGATCAATCTTAGGTGCTGACAATTCTAAACTTTCATTATCTGCTCCGGGTGCATCTGTAAGAAGTACAGGTCCAGGTAAATGGAGTGTGAAACCAACTTCAGGTAATGTTGTTAAATTAACATTATCAGGAATTGATCCTTATGGAAAATCAGTATCTCAGGTATTTGAATACAGAATTAAGAACGTTCCGCCTCCAAGAGGAGAAATGAGAGGACAGAATGTATTGTCTATGCCGGCAACTTCTATTCCTAACCAGTCTGTTCAGGCAGCAATTCCTGACTTTGATTTCCCTGTTTCATTTACAGTAACTCAGTTTATGGTGAGAGTACCGGGTAGAGCAGCGCTTCTTGTTCATGGTAACTCTCTGGATGAAGCAGCAGGTTTAGTGAAGAATCTGAGAACAGGAGATGTGGTTTCTATCTTTGATATTAAAGCAACAGCTCAAGGTCTTGACGGTCAGATTATTAAAAACATTACTCCTATAATCATTAATGTTCAATAGGACTAAAATTGTAATTTATTATGAAAAAATATATTAGCACCCTTTTAGTATTAGTTTCGGGATTTGCTTTTTCCCAGACTATTCTGAACGCATCTTCTCCGGAAGAGTTCAGACAGATGAGAGCAGAAAACAAACAGAAAGTTGGTGATACTATTGTAGATAAAACAGTAAAACCTCTTGAATATGGTTTTGTTGAAGACAAAGATATCCTTAAGAGTATGTTTGTGTGGGAGATCATTGATATGAATGATAAGATCAACCAACCATTCTACTACGATAATCCGGATGGTCTTCTTGCTACCCCTACAAGATCTCTATACCAACTATTATTGGATGCTGCCTTGAGCGGTAAGATTGAGCAGGTATATGACGATGAAAACTTTACTGTAAAACTTTCTCCGGAAGGAATTCAGAAGAGATTGGAAAAAGTAATCATCAATGATGCTGCTATTGATATCTTAAACTCTGGAAGACAGCTTACAGAAGCAGAAAAGAAACAGTATACTGATGTATTTAAGACGACTACTGATAAAGTAAAAGTTCTTAAAATCATGGGTATGTGGTTTATTGATAAGAGAGATGGACAAATGAAATACAGACCTCTTGGTATTGCTGCAATGGGACCAGATCCTGCAGTGCAGGGAGTTATTGGTCCGGATGGTAAGCCTATTGCAAGTAATGATGAGCTTATTGATCTTTTCTGGATCTACTACCCAAGTGCTCGTGATATCTTAGCAAACAATTTTGTTTTCAATAGAAAAAATTCATCTGCTGACTTATCTTTCGATGATGTTATCAATGCAAGAAGATTCTCTTCTATCATTTATAAATCTTCGGCTGGTTTAGGAGACGGTACTATTAAGGATTATATTCCTAAAAATGCCGATGAACAACTGGAAGAAAGCGATAGAATCAAAGCGCAGATTCTTGAAATGGAAAATGATATGTGGAATTACTAGATTTCACTTGATATTTATAGAAAACCTGAGTATTTTTACTCAGGTTTTTTTATTATGAGAAATGTAGATTATATTATTGTAGGAGACGGATATGCAGGGCTTTTCTTAGCTCATCAGCTGATCAAAAATAACAAGTCTTTTGTGATCTTTACGGAAGGAAGAAAAAGCGCTTCTCAGGTTTCAGCAGGAATTATCAATCCTGTTGTTCTAAAGAAGTTTACCACATTCTGGAAAGCACAGGAGCAAATAGATTTTCTTAAAGACAGTCTTAAAGAAATAGAATCATATACAGGGGAAAACTATCTGATCAATGCTCCTATTCACAGAATTTTTCATGATGAAAATGAACAGAATTTATGGCTGAAAAAATCAGCAAATGAAGAATTATCAAATTTTCTTGATCAAAATTTTGATCGTTTAAATGTAGTAAAAAACGACTTTCTTACCGGAAAGGTGAATCAGTCTGCAAGACTCAACGTTAATGGATTTTTCAGTGGTTTATTTAATTATTTTGAAAAAAATGATCATCTGGTCAAAGAAAAATTCGATTATTCAAATTTGAATCCATTTGAATCGGTATATAAAGATTTTACTTTCAAAAATATGATCTTCTGTGAAGGGATGGGGGTGAAGGATAATCCGTATTTTTCAGAGATTACAGTAAACCCGAACAAAGGTCACCACATAAAAGTGAAACTTTCTCAACCGATTCCGGAAAATATAACCATTAAAAAGAAACACTTCTTATTTCCAACCGGAAACGAATTATATTTTTATGGAGGAACTTATGACAGAGAGCAGCTTCATCATCATATTGACGAATCAGCAGTTGCCCAACTGGTAAAAGGACTTTCAGAATTTTATCCCTATGATTTTGAAGTAGAAGAAGTGCATTTTGGATTCCGCCCGACCGTGAAAGACAGAAGACCAATCATCGGAAGACATGATACCTTCAGTAATCTTTATGTTTTTAATGGACTTGGAGCCCGTGGGATTCTTAATGGGTGCTATTTTTCAAGAGATCTGTTCCGTTTTATGGAAGAAGATATTCCATTGCATGAAGAAGTTTCGTGGAAGAGATTTCAATAGTGTATCTTAGAGTTGGTATTCAAAGTGAAAATTTATGAATGAAAATATATTAGGTTTAGTGGCCGGAGTTCTTACTTCCGTTTCAATGATTCCACAACTTATAAAGGTAATCAGAGAAAAGAATGTAGAAGACATTTCTTTACTCATGCTCCTGGTTCTGATTTCAGGACTCTCTTTATGGGTATGGTATGGCTTTGAAAAAGACGAACTCCCTATTATTATATCAAATGCATTTGCGGTTCTGGTGAATATCAGCCTTTTGATCTGCTACATAAGGTACAACAACAAAAAATAGAAATGTCAATATAAAAAATACGCCTCATCATGATGAGGCGTATTTTATTTTTATTTAAGTGAGATTCAATTACTGAAGAACAAATTTAGCTAAAGGAGCCATCCTTGCTTTGTTTAAAGTAAGCGTATTTCCATTTACAGAGTAATTGTCTGCTGCAAGAATTGCTTTGGTAAATTGATTTTCAATATCAAGATCCTCACAAGCCATCATCGTAGACATTCCCTGATTGAACTTAATTCTCATTATCTCAGGTTTGATCTCAAAAGTTCCTCCCAAACCATTACATCCGGCATGTCCCTGATATCTCATACCATCCATTTCAAGTTTAAAATAAGGATTGTTTTTAGGATTTTTCAGTTCAATCGGCTTCCCGTTAAGTTCTGTAAGTTTCCATGTTTTTCCTGTAATATCAGTAGTTGCTTTTTGAGCATTTTGTGTTTTACATGAAACAACTAAAAATGTTGCGATAACAAGTGCCGATACATAATAATATAAACTTTTCATAATGTTTATTTTTTTAATTTGAATTGCTAATCCCTATGCTAATACGATGCCATTTTTGCAGGACCAGACTCTTTTTTTGCCTGTTTAAGATGAAACAGGACCATATCAACATTCTTTTTCAGGAAAGTGATATTCCCTTTAATATCAGAATATTGATATTCTTCATTGGAGGCAGTATATTCAGGTAAAACATCACTTTTTTTAAGGTCAAAAGTTTTGCCGTTTAAATGTATTGTTGCTGTATTTTTGGTGTTATTGATGGTAACTTCTATTTTTTCTCCATAGCTGTCAACATACACATTTTTTGAAATGTCATCTGTATTTTCTGGAGTAACAGCAGTAATGATTTCAGCTTCTTTTCCGGGATGTTTACACGCTGTTAGGGAAATAATGGTCAATCCGAAAAGGACTGGTAATAATAATTTTTTCATAGTGATAAGTGATTTTAAAGTGTTTCATGAATTATGATGTTAATGCTATATAAATTTACAAATATTTTTAATAAATATATGTTAATTTTTCATAAACTAACAGAAAGTTAAAGTTTTACATGATTTAACTCACTGTTTTTGGAAACAAAATTCACAAAACGGAAACTAATAATTATTGTCGAAAGTAAGGGTAACCGTTGTTAATTCAGGCTTTTTAACGAATTTGTTTTCAGTAGTATAATGTTGATTTTTTTCATTTTTCATTTGTTGTGTTAATTTTCGGCAAAAATAATTCAAAAAGAAAAGAGTAACAATAAGTTAATGTTAATAATTCTCATTCATGATAAAGTTTAGGTTTGACTAATGAAATTTTCAAAGTAGAGTACTATGCCACCTAAAATGTTCAAAAATGCAACAACTTTAAAATTAAAATTTCCTTAAATGCAAAAAAATGGCTTGATATTTGAGAATTGAAACTTGCACAGATGAGATGTCAGGATTGCTCGAATTACGCTTGAATAAACGAAATATTTAATATTTATCATTTTTTTATATTCAGTTATTTTAAAGAAGAGTTAAATTTTGTTAATCCATGATGATAATATCATAATCTGGGTGTACATTTGCAACTTCAAAATGAGAAACTTCGTAGTATATTTTTTAACCGGTCTTTTTCTACTCTTTGTAGTAGAAAGCAGACTTGATGTTAAAACGCTCCGAAACGACTATAACGGTCATGTTTCTCATCATATGCCCAAAAGAGCCAACCGACTGAATCAGACTTTTGAAAAACTCTCCGTTCAGCAGATGGCAGATAATGTAGACAATTCCACTATAGAACTTACCGAAAATGATTTCGAACTGTCTGATGTATGGCAGGCTATTGTTGTTTTTGCAGGAGTTTTCAGTCTTGTCTATATTTTTGGACTAAAAAGCTATAAACTATCAAAACCGGATATTCATGGCTTTGTTCTTGGTTTAGCCAACAAAAGATTTATTCTTATCCGCTCCATTAGAATCTAAAATTTCTCCGTTCCGTTTATTTTCTGCCTGATGACGGGCGGAAATACCTTGCGTTGTGTATGCCGGTAATCATCACACCGTACCCCTTTTATTACCGTTTTTTATTTCTATCAAAACATTAACGATTATATAAACTCTAGAATTATGATAAAAAGAGTTGCTTCGGGAATTGCACTGAGTGCCCTTTTGTTGGCGGTTGGCTGCAATAAGAAAAAAGAAGAAAAAGAAGAAGTTACCGTTTATCCGGTGACGTCCCCTGTGGTCATGGATACCGTAATCAACAAAGAATACGTAGCCCAGATTCAATCTGTAAAAAACATTGAAGTGAGAGCTCAGGAAAAAGGTTTCCTGGAAAAAATCTTTGTAGATGAAGGACAGTACGTACAGGCAGGACAAACATTGTTCCGTATTATGCCTAAATTGTATCAGGCAGAATTATTAAAAGCAAAAGCAGAAGTAGAGCAAGCTTCTATTGAGCTTAAAAACGCAAGTACACTGGCAGGAAACAACATCGTTTCTAAAAATGAAAGAGCGATGGCAAAAGCTAAATTGGACGCTGCCAATGCAGAAATGAAACTGGCTCAGATCCATTTGTCTTTTACTGATATCAAAGCTCCGTTTTCAGGGATTATTAACAGAATTCCACTGAAATTGGGAAGCCTTGTAGATGAAGGCGATTTGTTGACATCGTTATCAGATAACACAAGTATCTACACCTATTTCAACGTTTCAGAACCTGAATATCTGAGCTATCAGACTCATGCTGCAGACAGAGGAAGCAATCAGGTTTCTTTGATTACAGCCAATGGAGAAATGTATACACAAAAAGGAGAAATTCAGACGATTGAAGGAGAATTCGATAACGAAACAGGAAATATTGCTTTCCGTGCGAAATTCCCTAATCCGGACAAACTTCTGAGAAACGGAGAAACCGGAAAAGTGCAGATGTCAATGCCTGTTCACAATGCATTGATCATTCCACAGAAAGCAACCTATGAAATTCAGGATCAGAAATATGTATTTGTCATTGATAAAAATGGAGTAGCAAAATCCAGAAATATTAAAGTTGCCTATGAACTTCAGGATTTGTATGTGGTAGGATCAGGAATTTCAAAAGGAGATCAGATTCTTCTGGAAGGAGTTCAGAAAGTAAAGGATGATCAAAAGGTGAAAACAAAATTCCAGGATCCTAAGAAAGTTCTTCAATCATTGAAATTAAAAGCAGAGTAGTGGTCTTTAAAATGAAGCAGTATGTTTAAGAAATTCATTCGCAGACCAGTTCTGTCTATAGTAATCTCATTGATTATTGTATTTATGGGAATACTGTCATTGGTAAAACTTCCGGTGACACAGTTCCCATCCATCTCTCCACCTAAAGTGAATATCACCGCAGAATATCCCGGAGCTAACAACGAATTGTTGATTAAATCCGTAGTAATCCCCTTAGAAAGAGGATTAAATGGAGTTCCCGGTATGAAATATATGACTTCGGATGCCGGAAATGACGGGGAAGCTTCCATTCAGATTGTATTTGATCTGGGAACGGATCCCAATGTAGCTGCAGTAAACGTTCAGAACCGTGTATCTTCAGTAGTTAATAAGCTTCCGCCTTTGGTAGTGCGTGAAGGGGTAAAGATCACACGTGAAGAACCCAACATGTTGATGTATATTAACCTGTACAGTGATGATCCTAAAGCTGATCAGAAATTCCTTTTCAATTATGCAGATATCAATGTAATGTCTGAATTGAGAAGGGTAAGTGGTGTAGGTTTTGCCGATATCCTGGGAACCCGTGAATATGCAATGCGTATCTGGCTTAAGCCGGACAGGTTAACAGCTTATAATATTTCAGCAGATGAAGTAATGGAATCTCTGAATGAGCAGAGTTTGGAAGCTTCCCCTGGGAAAACAGGTGAAAGTTCAGGAAAACGCTCTCAGTCTTTCGAGTACGTATTAAAATATCCTGGTCGTTTCAATAATGAAAAAGATTACGGAAACATTATTTTAAAAGCAAAACCGAACGGAGAATCTGTAAGACTGAAAGATGTTGCCGATATTGAGTTTGGAAGTTCCATGTATGATATTTATTCCACATTGAACGGAAAACCTTCAGCTGCGATCACCGTAAAACAATCCTATGGATCCAATGCAAGTGACGTTATCAAAAATGTGAAAGCATTGATGAAAGATCTTGAAAAAAATAATTTCCCTAAGGGAATGCATTATGACATCAGTTATGACGTTTCAAGATTCCTGGACGCATCCATGGAAAAAGTAATTCACACTTTATTTGAAGCTTTCGTTTTGGTTGCTATCGTGGTATTCTTATTCCTTGGAGATTGGCGTTCAACCTTGATTCCGGCATTAGCCGTTCCGGTTTCATTGGTAGGAACATTTGCAGTGATGTCAGCCTTTGGAATTACCCTGAATATGATTTCCCTCTTTGCCTTAGTAATGGCGATCGGGGTTGTGGTAGATGACGCGATTGTAGTTATTGAAGCCGTTCACGCCAAGATGGAAGAGAAACATCTTTCTCCATTGAAGGCTACCGAGGAAGCAATGCATGAGATCAGTGGGGCAATTATCGCAATTACACTGGTAATGGCATCGGTGTTCATTCCGATTGCATTTATGTCCGGACCGGTTGGGGTATTCTACCGTCAGTTCTCTATTACAATGGCCTCATCCATTATTTTATCAGGGGTAGTGGCACTTACGCTGACACCAGCATTATGTGCTCTGATCTTAAGAAATAATCATGGAAAAGCGAAGAAGAAAACTCCCATTACTATTTTCCTTGATAAATTCAACAACCTGTTCACGAAAGGAGCTGGCAGATATGAGAAGCTACTGAATAAAACAGTGACAAAAAAGACAATAACATTGCCGTTACTATTAGCATTCTGTGCCTGTACATTCTTCCTGAGTAACTCTTTACCATCAGGATTTATCCCGGCTGAAGATCAGGGGATGATCTATGCCATTATTCAGACACCTCCGGGATCTACATTGGAAAGAACAAACCAGATTGCCAGAGAACTTTTAAGAGAATCTGAAGACATTGATGGAGTACAATCCGTTTCTTCTCTCGCGGGTTATGAGATTTTAACGGAAGGTACCGGGTCAAACTCAGGAACCTGTCTGATCAACCTTAAAAGTTGGGAAGAACGTAAAGAATCCGCCGCTGAAATCATTGAAAAACTTGAGGAAAAAGCGAAAAATATTCCAGGTGCCAATATTGAATTCTTCCAGCCACCATCCGTTCCGGGATATGGAGCAGCAGGAGGTTTCGAACTTCGTTTACTGGATAAAGCGGGAAGTGGAGATTATCATAAAATGGAGCAGGTAAGTAATGACTTTGTGAAGGAGCTTAAGAAACGTCCGGAACTTGGATCAGCATTTACTTTCTATTCTGCGAGTTTCCCGCAATATATGCTTAAGATTGATAATGATCTTGCAGAACAAAAAGGAGTGACCATTGAAAAAGCAATGGATAACCTATCTACATTGATTGGTTCCAACTATGAAACGAGTTTCATCCGTTTTGACAGACCCTATAAGGTAATTGTTCAGGCGGGACCTCAATACCGTGCCTTACCAACTGACCTGCTGAAACTGTATGTTAAAAATGATAAAGATCAGATGGTTCCCTACTCAGACTTTATGAGATTGGAAAAAGTATACGGATTATCAGAGATTACCAGACATAATATGTATAACTCTGCAGAGGTGAGCGGAACTCCGGCACCTGGATATAGTAGTGGACAGGCGATCAAAGCCATTCAGGAAGTTGCGGATAAAACACTTCCAAGAGGTTTTGGTATAGACTGGGCGGGTATTTCCAAAGATGAAGTAAGCCGTGGTAATGAAGCCGTATTTATCTTCCTGGTATGTTTAGGATTTGTTTACCTGATTCTTTCTGCACAGTATGAAAGTTTCATCCTCCCGTTACCGGTTATTTTATCCCTTCCGGTAGGTATTTTCGGAGCATTTTTATGCTTAAAATTATTAGGATTGGAAAACAATATCTATGCACAGGTGGCCATGGTCATGCTTATCGGACTTCTGGGTAAAAATGCCGTGTTGATTGTAGAATTTGCCGTTCAGAAAAAGGCAGAAGAAGGAATCCCCGTAGCCAAAGCGGCTATTGAAGGAGCGGCTATCCGTTTCCGTCCGATTTTGATGACCTCATTTGCCTTCATTGCCGGATTAATTCCATTGGTGATTGCAACGGGGCCGGGAGCAATTGGTAACAGAACCATTGGTACAGCAGCAGCAGGAGGAATGCTAATCGGAACTATTTTCGGATTGATGATTATCCCCGGATTGTATTATATCTTCGGAACCATTGCTGATAAGTCACGATTGGCAAGATATGAAGAAGAGAATCCTTTAACAGAACAAACTGAACCTTATGAACATGATGGAAAATTCGAAGACTAAAAATATAATCACAGCCATTACCTTATCACTTGTACTTGCAAGTTGTAAGGCGCCGATGGCGACTGTTATAAAAGATGAGGTAAAAGAAAATATTCCTCAGAACTTTAATCAGGAAGAGCAGCAGGATGCCAACAATAACAGCGGAACCACACCCTGGAGACAGTTCTTTACGGATCCAAACCTGGTAACTCTTATTGAAACGGCTTTAAAAAATAATCAGGAGCTGCTGATTACTCTTCAGGAGATTGAGATTGCTAAAAGTGGTGTTTTAGCTAAAAAAGGAAGATTAACCCCAACGGTGTCTGCAGGAGTAGGAGCAGGACTGAAAAAATCCGGACGCTATACCAGCGAAGGAGCAGGTGATGCTACCACAGAAATTGAACCGGGAAAGGAAATGCCAGATCCGCTTGGAAATTTTGAAGCAGGATTAAATGCCAGCTGGGAGATTGACATCTGGAAAAAGCTCAGAACGGAAAAAGAATCTGCCGTAGCCCATTATCTTTCTACAGTAGAAGGGAAAAACTTTGTTTTATCTAATCTTATTGAAGAAGTTGCCGATAATTATTATGAATTGCTGGCGCTGGATAATCAATTGGATATTATACAGCAGTATATCAAGCTTCAGCAAAAAGCACTGGAAATTTCTAAAATTCAGAAAGAAGCCGCTGCTGCAACAGAATTGGCGGTGAAGAAATTTGAAGCAGAACTGGCAAAATCCAAAGCGGCAGAATATACCATCCGCCAGCAGATTACTGAGAAAGAAAATGAAATCAATGCTTTGCTGGGAAGATATCCACAGCCGATTGTGAGAACGAAGGAAAACTTTATGTCTACCATTCCTCCGACGGTTTATACCGGAATACCATCTCAGTTATTAGCCAACCGTCCTGATATCAAACAGGCCGAGCTGGAATTAAAAGCTTCAAAACTGGATGTGGAAGCGGCAAGAAAAGAGTTTTATCCTTCCCTGGAAATCTCGGCAACATTAGGCCTGGAGGCTTTCAAACCTTCATACCTTGTTAAAATGCCGGAATCAATAGCTTACAATCTTGTGGGTGAATTAGCAGGACCATTAATTAACAAAAGTGCCATAAAAGCGAATTTTCAGACAGCAGATGCAAAACAGGTTCAGGCATTGTACGAATATGACAAAACGATTTTGAATGCTTATCTGGACGTTGCCAATCTGATGTCAAAGGTTAAAAATATAGATCAGTATTATCAACTGAAATCTCAGGAAACGAAAGCCCTGGATCAGTCTATTGATATTGCCAATCAGTTATTCCGAAATTCAAGAGCAGATTATCTTGAGGTTCTTTTGAACCAAAGAGATGCTTTGGATGCTAAAATGGAACTTATTGAGGCAAAACAGAAACAGCTCAGCACAGTAGTTGACATCTATAAAAGTTTAGGTGGAGGCTGGAAATAAAACATCATAATTCTATCAATAAACAGTTAATGTTTTTTGGAAGGGTCAATTCTTTTGAGTTGGCCCTTTTTTATTTTTAAGCAACATGTTTTGACGCTATGGGTAGGTATTTTTGCATCATAATAATACTAATTGTAATACAATATAAAGGAAATTTGATTATTAATAGTACTATTTACGGAAATCTGCAATATGTTGATTTTCATGTGTTAAAAAGTATTACATTCGTACAGTTTTAATGAACTGATTAATAACTAAAAAACAAAAATACAAGGATGAGAAAACTTTATCTCAGTGCATTCACTTTATGCATAATCCTGGGCGTATCTGCCCAGGAAGTGATGTGGCAAAAAGACATCCAATCTTCTACTCAGGATTTTCTAAGCCAGGTAACAACCACCATCGATCAACAATATCTGATCACAGGAAGCTCTATACAGACAGGAAGCGGGAAGCTGGAGGCTGGAAGTAAGCAGAACAACGGTTACGATTTTCACCTTATCAAACTGAACCAGTAGGGCGAAGAAGTTTGGAAAAAATATTTCTCAGGACAAAGCCATGATTACCTTTCTGCTACTGTTACCACGCAGGATGGAGGCTTTTTACTAGCCGGAACTTCTTATTCAGGAAAAGGTCTGGATAAGAAAGAGGATTCCAAAGGAGGTTCAGATATCTGGTTGATCAGAATTAATGAATTTGGGGATGAATTGTGGCAGAAAACCTTAGGAAGTTCTTCTGATGAAGAAGCCAGAGCTGTTATCCAGACTACCGATTTGGGATTTTTTGTTGCGGGTAATGTACAAAACTCATCAAAAGGATACGGTTCAAAAGACGTATGGATTACCAGGGTTGACAAAGACGGAAAAGAACTTACACAGTTAATTTTAGGCGGAAAAGGTTTGGATGAAGTAGAAAAGATGATTCCAACCAGAGATGGAGGAGCGCTACTTGGGATTTATTCAAGGAGTTCCGAGGTGCGTGTTTCGGGTTCTGAAAAAGATTCCGGGACGCGAGGTGCGGGTTCTATGTCAAACGTTCAAAACCCCAATCCCATATCCCGAATCGCAAAATCAACAGATAATTTCGGTGAAGGCGACTATTGGATAGTAAAACTCGATAAAAACGGAAAAGTGGAATGGGAAAAGAACTTCGGAGGGAAAGGTGATGATCATTTGAGAACGCTGGCATTGACTTCAACTGGCTTTATCATTGGTGGGGAACCCAGATCAGAAAGATCAGGAAATAAAACCGTTGGATTGGAAGAAGGAACAGACTTATGGCTGATTTCCTTGAATGAAAGAGGCGAAGAGCAATGGCAAAAATCTTACAATTTCAAAAATCGTGATATTCTGATGAGTATGAGCGTTCTTCATTCAGCAGATGACAAATCTTCGAAAGGAATTTTGCTAGGTGGCTATACACAGGCTGAAGGAAGAATAGAAACGGATGACGAAACTTTCTGGATGCTTTATATTGATCCAAATGGAAACGAGCAGTGGAGAAAGCATGTAAAAGGAGAATCCAGAAAGAAGGAAGAAAGACTTTCCGATTTAAAGCTGAATAGAGATGGGTCTATTGTTTTAGCTGGAACGAGTGCAGAAGAGTTGGGCAAAGAAAACTGGAAGATCGTAAAGCTGGGAGACAAGCAGGTTGATCAGCTGATTGAAAAATACGATATCAAGATCTATCCAAATCCAGTTTCTGATTATGCTTACGTAGAAATCGGCTTCGATTTTAAGGATGCAGATATTCTGTTGTATGATATGAGCGGAAGACAGCTTCAGAGTGTTAAAACTAAGAATAAAGTGACTAAGATTAATACTCAGGCTTTGGTTCAGGGAGCTTATCTGGTGACGATAAAAACGGATAATAACAAAATGGCGAATGCTAAATTGATTAAGAAATAAACACAGATTATGAAAAAAATAAACTTAAGTGCTTTTCTATTAGCAGCATTTTTAGGGAATTTCAATATTTTAAAGGCACAGGACGGCATTGCATATAAATATATGAATCTTTTTAAACCTACTCCTGAAGTTGCTAAATTAATATCCCATGTAGATTTCCCTGTTGGCCAGACAAGTGGTAGTCTTGATTTAAAAATTCCCTTATATACAATTAAAACCAAAAGCTTGGATGTACCTATTAATCTATTTTATAAAAATCCTGGTTTTCAGGTTAATGAAGAAAGTTCTAATATTGGTTTGGGCTGGGATTTAGACGTAGGAGGTCGCATATACAGACAAGTTAGGGGACAAGTTGACAATCAATCGGGTTTTAGGGCATGGAGGCAGTCAGATCCTAAGATTTTATTTCCGGAGTGCCCGGATATTACTTATGACTTTCTAGATGCATTTGAAGCTTGTAATTTAGATTATAAATATATGTTCGGGATTTTTGGAAGCCCTAGGATTACTTATCAGTTTGATGGTAATTACTATAATTATATGGGAATGGGTATCCCTCTTCCTCAAACACCACAAGGTGGCTGGCCGTTTATGAATGCCAATACAATAGTTCAAGATGCAGAAAGTGAGGCCGATATTTTCTATTATAGATATCCGAAAGGAAGTGGTAAATTTTTTTACGGAGACCAGTTTCAAATTAAAAGTATTCCATTTACAAAAGAAAAGATTACAGAAAATACTATAACAGACACCGAAGGAAATGTTTTCTATTTTAATGATAAAGCAGATGTGATTGATGTTTCAAAAACTAATATGACTAAATATTTTAGTGCTAATAATTATGCACCAGCAGGGTTGCAAAATTGGAATTATTCATATTCATTTTTATTAAGCAAAATAGTTACAAAAACAAATGACGTTATTAATTTTACCTATTCCGATGTGGAATATACAAAGTATGGTCCCACAGTATGGAAGTTTAGAAAAAATGTGAATTCACTTCCCAGTTTTGGAAATGTCTCTTCTAAACCAATAACAGATGCATATTTTGACAATAAAGAGATGACCTATCAAAGAATTAAAACAAAAAAAATAGAAAGTATCTCTGTAAATAACAAAGTTGTTGCTCGATTTATATATTCAGATGTACCTCGTAAAGATCTTTTTTATGAAACAAATTTTTCACCAAAAGCTCTTGTTAAGATTCAAATCTTAGATGATGCAGGTAATACTGTAAATACTATTAATTTTCACCAGTCCTATTTTGGACAGAACAGTTCTGCACAAAGTACTATACAGGAAACCTCGAAATATTATAGATTAAAGCTTGACTCTTTTGAAAATAATGATGCTAAGTATCAGTTTAATTATTTTAATGCAGATAATGATATACTACCAGATAAATCGATTGGTGATAGTAAAGATCACTGGGGTTTTTATAATGGAAAACAAGCTCATTATACCCATTCAATGGCATCAAGCCAAATACTTGAAGAAATAAGCGATACTTATAAATACCCTGATTTGGACAAAACAAAAATTACTGTTTTAAAAGATGTAATATATCCAACCGGAGGAAAAGAATCTTATGAATATGAATTAAATAATGTAAATAGTGCAAATGTGGGAGGATTAAGGATTGCTTCCATCATTAAAAACGATAATACCGGGATCATAAAAAAAAGGATAACGTATGATCATGGATACCTGTATACAGAACCTCAATATGCAAATTATGAGATTGTAAACTCTTATACCGTACAGGCACCATTTCTTCCTAATCTATTTTTATATAATTTTAATGTTTATTCTTCAACTTCCATTAATGATTTGTTGGGATTTAATGGTTATCCTGTTTATTATTCAAAGATTACAGAAGAAAACCTTAATGTGTTAAACCAAAATCTAGGTAAAACTGTAACCGAATATAGTTATTATGAAGATATTATCGGAAATACAGGATATACTCCATCCTATTATATGACCAATGTTTCTTATGATTGGAAAAGAAATCTTCCAATAAAAGTTTCATATTACAGAGCTAATGAAACCTCTCCTTACAAAAAAATAAGTAACCATTATACGTTTTTAGACACTGCCTTTGATTTGGCCGATGTTATTTACCCTGGTCCTGGAGGTGGATTTCCTACATTGCTTAAGCCAAACGAATCTCAGTACACATCTTATAAAATATATATAAGGAGACTGCAAACAGATGTACAAAATATTACCCCAATATGGATGGGCGGAATCCAGGCAAATGCGATGAGTGCACAGTTTGATTTTAGCTTTTCAAGACTAATTTCAGCGCAGTATTTTAAAGATAAAGAAACTGTTGAAGAAACAATAGATGGTAATATTCTTACTACCACTACTGATTTTAAATATGATAATCCGGCAAATGCTCAGCTAACCTCTGAAACTACTACTTTTCCCGACAACAGTATAAAAGAAACAACTTATAAATATGCCCATGAAAAAAACAATCAAAAGCTGATTAATGCCAATATGGTTAGCATTCCATTAGAAACCGTATCGGTTAAAAAACAGAATGTTAATGACACTACTGGAAAAATAATATCTAAGATTGAAACCCGTTATGATGATCCGACCACTTTATTTCCGACATCGGTTATTTCTACTGGACTTCAGGGAACTGCTTCAACCGAAGTAACTTATGATAAATATGACAACAAAGGAAATATTCAGCAATACACCACAAAAGATGGTATTTCAACGGTAATTATTTGGGGCTATAACCAAACCCAGCCTATTGCCAAAATAGAGGGAGCTAAATTATCAGATATCCAGCAGTCATTCATTGATTCCATTATTAATGCTTCTAATACAGATGCTTCTGCTGCAGCTAATAATGATGAAACTTCATTTTTATCTGTACTAAATACCTTTAGAAACAGTTTGCCAAACTATCAGATTACCACCTATACTTATGACCCATTAATTGGAGTAAGAAGCATCACGCCGCCATCCGGAATCAGAGAAAGCTATGTGTATGATTCCGCAAACAGGCTTCAGAAAGTGATCGATGTGAATGGTAAAGTGTTGAAGGAAATGAAATACAACTATAAAAACTAAAACTGATGAAAAAGATAATAATACCAATAGGAGCGTTGCTCTTATCCAATATAGCCTATGCGCAGCTTTCCACGATTTCAAGCAATGAAAACTATATTCAGTCCAAAACGTATCTGGATTATAATGGTACTACAGCTACAAAATCCTCAGAATCTGTACAGTATTTTGACGGGCTGGGAAGACCAAAACAGATTGTTAACATAGCAGCATCACCACTGGGACGTGACGTTGTGACCCATATTGAATATGACCCGTTCGGAAGGCAGGTCAAAGATTATCTTCCTGTTCCCCAGCTTTCTACCAACAATGGAAACTATTATTCAGGGCCATTGGGTGTTTATCCCAACACCTACGGGAATGAAAAGATCTATTCTGAAAAAGTGCTGGAAAACTCACCATTGGACAGGGTTCTGGAACAGAAACAGGTAGGTAATGACTGGAACGGAAAATCTGTAAAGTTCAGCTATGACACCAACGGATTGAATGAAGTCTATCAGTACATTAGTACCACGAGCTGGATAAATGGAGCTACTAAAAGTGCACTGAGCTTATCCTCTGCCACGGTTTATGCCCCAAACCAGCTTTATAAAAACTCTGTCAAAGATGAGGATGGTAATGAAACCATAGAATTTAAAAACGGTAAAGGTCAGGTTGTTTTGGTAAGGAAAGTCATGAGCCCCGCAGAAAATGTGGATACTTATTATGTTTACAATGAATATGACCAGCTGGCTTTTGTCATTCCTCCTCTGGCTGTTCATAAGCCTATTACGGATGATCTTCTCAATACCTTATGCTATCAGTACCATTATGATGGTAGGGGAAGACTGGTGGAAAAAAAGCTTCCCGGAAAAGGCTGGGAGTTTATGGTATATGATAAAGCCGACAGGCTGATGCTTACCCAGGATGCCAATATGAAAGGATCTGGAAAATGGCTGATGACCAAGTATGACCAGTTTGGAAGAGTTGCCTATACAGGAATATTCAGTTCAAATGACAGTAGGGCGACAATACAGGATCAGATCAAGGATTTGGTTATTTATGATGCGCGCCATTCTACAGGTATTGTAAGAAATGGAATGAATATTTATTATACGGCTGTCTATTTTATCCCTGAAAGTATTTTGTCGGTTAATTATTACGACTCTTATCCTGCTTACAGTTTTAATCCGGCCTTCCCTTCAACAATTCAGGGAGAACCTGTATTGACTGAAACTCCTGTAGCTGACGGAAGAAGTACCAAAGGACTACCTGTAATGAGTTTTGTAAAAAACATTGAGGATGACAACTGGACCAGGAACTATACCTATTATGATACGAAGGGAAGAGCTATTGGAAGTCACTCCATTAATCATCTGGGAGGATATACCCACACAGAATCCAAACTGGATTTTGCAGGAATCACGAAACAGACTGTAACAAGGCATAAGAGACTGAGTACGGATACCGAAAGGGTCATCACAGAAACCTTTGATTATGACAGTCAGAACCGCTTGGTTACCCATAAACATAAGATTGATAATAATGCTGAAGAAATCCTGGCTCAGAATACCTATAATGAAATTTCCCAGTTGGAATCAAAAAAAGTGGGAGGAGTTACGGCTTCTTCTCCGCTTCAGCAGATAGACTACAAATACAATATCCGTGGGTGGCTGACCCAGATTAACGATCCAGCCAATTTAGGAAGTGACCTGTTTGGGTATAAGATCAATTATAATAAAGTGGAAGGTTTGGAAATTCCTAATGCGGATTATCCCAATCAAAAAGTAAAACCGAGATACAACGGAAATATTGCAGAAGTATCCTGGAAAACCCTTACAGAAGATAATGAACCGTTAAAAAGATATGGCTACGCATATGATGGTTTAAACAGGCTCACAGGTGGTTTTTATCAGAAAGATACAAATCCTTATGCAAAAGAATACAATGAGCTCCTGGCCTATGATGTCAATGGGAATATTTTGAATTTGGTGAGAACTGAGGGATTGCTTCCCGGAGCAAACACCACTTTAATGATTGATAATCTAAAATATGATTACTCCGGAAACAAGTTGATAAAAGTAACCGATGAGCAGCAAAACCCATCGGGTTATCCTTCCCTTGCAGTACCTGGTCCTATTGAGTATGATAATGGCAATCTCAGCGGGAATGGAAACATGACCAAACATTTGGATAAAGGTATTTCGTCTATTGAATATAATTATCTAAATTTACCAGATAAGATTACCCAAAACTCAAAGGTGACAAGTTATCTTTACAGAGCAGATGGAGTAAAAGTAAAGAAGCTTTTTGGAGATCTGGAGACCCATTATCTGGATGGCTTCCAGTATAAAAGCACTAAACCATCAGAATCATCAGATGGAGGAACAGGCATAGGTGTTATTGGTGATTCTAACGAGGTTGCCGAAATAAAGTTAAGGATTATCCCTACTTCGGAAGGATATTATGATGCCTTATTGAATCAATATATTTATAATTATACAGATCATTTAGGAAATGTAAGATTAAGCTATACAGATACAAATAAAGATGGGGTAATACAACCAAGGCAATACTTTCAGAGCCAATGTGAAAATATTCCATGGGATCCTTTTAATCCACCCAACTGTATCAGCATTTGGAAACCAGGAGAAATTGTAGAAGTAAATAACTATTATCCTTTTGGATTACTGCATAATTATACCGCTACAACGCAGAATGCTTATCAGTACAAGTACAACGGCAAAGAACTCCAAGAGACTGGCCAGTACGACTTTGGTGCCAGATTTTATATGCCAGATGTAGGAAGATGGAGCGTAATTGATCCGTTGGCGGAGAAGTATGTTAATTGGTCTTCATATAACTATACGATGAACAATCCAATTAGGTTTATCGACCCTAATGGAATGGAGGTTATCGAAATTACTGGAGGATATAAATATACAGAACAGGATGCTGTAGATGTTTTTAACTTACTAAAGGCTTCTATGGATTCTAAATCAGGAAAGAGAGAAGGAAGTATAGGAGCAATTACATTTGGTAAGGAAAAAGTTTGGGGAGAGGCAATGAAATTTGCTGTTCCCGAAACTATATTAGCAAATGTTCCAGGTGGAAAAGGACAAGGGGGATATAATGATTTTTATAATGCTTTAAAGAGTATATCTGACCAAAGCCCTAATGGAATAGGGTTTTTAGGAATATTTTCGCATGGAGATAGAGATACAAATCCTAAAAGAAGTACTTACGGTGAAGGTATGATATTTGCAAACGCCAGAACAAATCCAGAAGCAGATAATGTTTATACTTCTGACTTATCTAAATTAGGAAATGCGGTTGATTCAGGTAAGATTAGATTTGCAAATTATTCTACTGTTTATTTGGGTGCTTGTAATGCATCTACAGCATATAAATCTACAAATTTTCCAAATGGTCAATCATTTGCTTTAGAATTTGCCAAAGCCACGAGAAGTTCTTTTGTATGGGGTGCTGCAAATGAACACATGAATGCAGTTAATCCAAATAATCCTTACAATACAAAATTTTATCCTGAACGTGGTGGTACATTGATGATTAACTATTGGCCTAGATGGAGTCCTACAGGTCAAACAGTTAAAGCTAGAGAACAGGTAGTAGATGTAGTAGAACTTTCAAATATTTATAGGAGATAATTATGAAAAACATACAAATTTTAATATTATTCATGTTTTCAGTTGTTTTATATCAATGTCAGAAGAAAGAAATGTATACTGAAAAAAATACAGAAAGACATTCTTCAGAAGATAAAAAAAACAATGATAGCATTATTTTGAATATCAGTAAAGATATTTTTCCAGCAGATGTACATTATATGAAACTTTACAAGTATGATGAGAAAAATGATTGTGAACAAAGTAAGGCAGTTTCAATAATATATAATAAACAGCTTTCAGTATGTTTTGATTATATTAAAATTATTAAGGGAAAAGAGATGGTAGATTTTCTTACAACTGTTAAAAATCCTAAAACATACGGATCGGAAGACGTAGCGTGTTTTAATACAGATTATTCAGTGATACTCTATAATAAAAAAGATGAAGTTATTGGTTATATTAATGTAAGTATCGACTGTAATAAATTAATTTCTAATCCTGAAATTAAAGAAATGGAGTTCTATTCTCAAGGCGGATTAACAAAAGTAGGATTTTCAAAGAAAGGAAAAGAAAAAATCAAGCAGATTTTAGGAATATAAAAGTTATTCTAAGAGTCTCCGAGTTGAAAAAACCACTGCAATCCGCAGTGGTTTTTATCATTTTATTGGAAGTTTTATCTCAAAAAGCCTTACTTATGAAGCAGCTTTTCCAGTCTGCTCATCATTTCATCCTTTTCCTTCAGCATACGCTCGTATAAAGCAATTTTTTCTTCGTGAAGCTGAACAATTTTATCAATAGGATTAATATTTTGAACTTCGATTCTATTATTAAACATTGCATTATCTGAAAATGTACAGGAAATTAGGTTCACAGCCTGTTCCTCATCAAAATTCTGAAAAGCTTCTACAGGAATTTTCAGTACTTCAGATATTTTTTCCAGCAGTTGGTTTTCAATGGTTTCTCTTTGTTCAAGTAAAGAGATCTTTTTTTGGTTCCAGTCGTCGCCCAGATCCAGCGCCAATGCTTCCTGCTTGATGCCAAGCATTTCTCTGAAACGTTTTACATTTCTTCCCTGATGTATTTTGTAGTCCATTCTTTAATCAATTTGTGAAGATTCAAAGATAATACATTCTGTAAAGTAAAGGTGAAAAAATGTCCGGTAAATATTCGCATTGCGGTTACTCTTTTCTTAAAGCATTACGAGCCACACCATAAACGCTCTCTGCTACTTTATGGAAACAGGCTATCTAAGAACGTTTTAATTTCCTAACTTTGTAATATTCAATAACAATCAAAACAAAACTATGTCAATCACCAACGAAGATCAGATGCTGGGAATGCAAAAAGTAAGTGAAGCTGTTGCCTATACATTGAAGAAAATGATGGATTATGCTGAACCCGGCATGACCACAAAAGATCTGGACGAATATGGAGCCCAAATACTGGAAGGTTTCGGAGCAAAATCAGCACCTTATCTGACGTATGGATTTCCAGGCTGGACGTGCATCAGCGTGGATAACGAGTTCTGCCATGGGATTCCAACAGATCAAAGGATTTTGAAAGAAGGCGATCTGATTAATATTGATGTTTCAGCAGAACTGGACGGATATTGGGCAGATAACGGAGGTTCCTTTGTGATTGGAAAAGATATTCACGGACATCAGAAACTGGTGGAGGCATCCAAAGACATTCTGAGAAAGGCGATCAGCAATATTAAAGGCGGTGTCAGAATAGCAGACATAGGTCATTTAATGGAAACCGAAGCGAAGAAAAGAGGTCTTAAAGTCATTAAGAATCTTGCAGGTCACGGAGTAGGGAGAAGCTTACACGAACAGCCTGACGAATTGCTGAACTACAGAAACCGTTATGATTTCAGACGTTTTAAGAAAAACTCTGTCGTGGCTATTGAAACATTTATCTCCACCGATTCCAATATTGCTGTAGAATTAAAAGACGGATGGACTATGGTAGGTAATAAAGGCGGTTACATGGCCCAGCATGAGCATACCATTGTAATTACTGATGGAAAACCTATCATTTTAACCGAAATGAACGAAATCCTGGATTAAAAGAAACCGCAACGGTGCGAAAATCATCATCATCATTTTTAAGAGAAAAGAATGTTATTGGAATTCCCTGCTGAAAATCTTTGATCTTCTTGCACCTTAAATATACATCAGCAGTAAAAACTTTGTGCCTTTGCGTTAAAAACAAACTAACAGCGTTACTATAATCACCAAGCTCCCTCCAATTAACTTGTTGATTGCAGCTCTGTTCCCTTATATTTAGTTGTAAGAATAGAAAGCTGTGCGTTACAATAAAAAAACGCTTCGTTATCTATACTCCGAAAAATCTGCAGTAATATTCCATTGATGAAAAAGCCAGACTTTATATTGTTGGGCATAAAATACTTTGTTATATTTATAGAATAAAATCACTTCACAAACTATTCACTATGAAAAAATTTCTTTTAATCCTTTTGGGAATCGTTGTCATTCTGGCTGCTGTCGTATTAATCAAAACCTACACCTATCCGTTTAAAAAAAATAATATCGGGGCAGGCGAGGGCTGGAAACCCATAAAAAATGATTCTGCAGTGATGAGACTTTCAGGAGGAATAAAAGTACCCACCGTTTCTACAGGAAGTTTGGGTGAATTTGATTATGCACCGTTTGAACAGTTCAAAACCTATTTAAAAACATCTTATCCGTTAGTCTATCAGAATACAGAAAATGTTGAGGTCAACCAATATGGACTGGTGTTCAGACTTAAAGGAAGCAATTCTTCGCTGGAGCCTATTTTATTCCTTTCCCATATGGACGTAGTTCCTCCCGGAGATGCTGATATAAAGAATAATGATCCAAACGTATTCCGTCCGGATGATAAACCTTTAGAACCCGTTTCAAAAGTAGCAGAAGATTGGGAATTTGCCCCCTTTTCAGGAGCTGTTGCCAACGGAAGAATCTACGGAAGAGGTGCTATAGATATGAAGGGAATGCTTTTTTCCTTGATGGAATCCATGAATTCTATGATTAAAAACAAACAGATTCCACAGCGTGATATTTATCTGGCTTTCGGTTTTGATGAAGAAGTAGGCGGAAAGAAAGGAGCGATTCAGATTGCCGATTATTTTAAGAAAAAGGGATTGAAGTTCGATGCGGTCTATGACGAAGGGGGATTGATTATGAGAAAAGGAAATGTAGCCGGAATTGATACAGACGTTGCCGTAGTAGGATGTGCTGAAAAAGGTTTTCTTTCTGCAAAAATCAAAGTAAAAGGGCTGGGTGGACATTCTTCTATGCCTCCTATGGAAAGCGCAATTGGAAAAGCTGCTGTTATCATGCAGCGTCTGGAAGATCACCAGATGAAACCTGTTATTACCCCTTTAATCAAAGAATTTTTTACGAATATCGGAGGTGAAATGCCTTTTGCCACAAGAATGGCACTGGCGAATCAATGGCTTTTAAAACCGGTACTGATTTCTCAGCTTACCAAAAATAATACAACCAATGCTTTGGTTAGAACCACAACAGCTTTAACGATGATGAAAGGAAGTGATGGAACTAACGTCCTTTCTCCAGAAGTGGAATTTGTGGTTAATTTCAGATTACTTCCCGGAAATTCGGTGAAAGATGTAAGAGATCATATTGCTAAATCGACTGAAGGTTTTGATGTTGAGGTAGAAGAAATTGATAATACAAGAGAAGCTTCTGCTATTTCCCCAACCAATACAAGAGCTTTTAAAATGATAGAAGCCGGAGTGAAAGAAATTCATCCAGGAGCCATTGTTACCCCTTATCTTACTATGGCTGGAACCGATGCCGGTAAATATGAAATTGTAAGCAAAAACGTCTACAGGTTCATGCCGATTAAGATCAACAGTGCCGAGCAGCAGAGTATTCACAGTACCAATGAATATCTTAGTATTGAAAACTATCTGAAAATGATCCACTACTTTGAGTACATTATGAAGAATTATGATAAATAAGTGTCAATGGTGAATGGTCAATTCGCTGCGCTTGTGAATTTTATAAGCTCGTATATAATTAAACGTGGTGTTCGCAAAGTTTTTATGATGTTTACTTTTTTTTCGACCGCAGAGGCGTTTCACTCAGCAATGTACACACTAAGGTCTTTGGCTGAACGGAATGTCTTTGCGAACTGATAAATTCTGGATACTAATAAACCTTGCGAACTTTAGCGTTAATTATGATTGACCATTGACTTTGCGAAGCAAAAATTGACCATTGACAAAAAATCTTTTTACAAAAAATATATTACGTCAAGTTTTTGATACACTTACATAGATTTTAACACAAAGTCCACTACGATATTTTATTATAAAAAACGATCTCGAAGGCGTTTCACTCAGCAATGTACACACTAAGGTCTTTGGTTGAACGGAGTGCCTTTGCGAACTGATAAATTCTGTATATCAATAAACCTTGCGAACTTTAGCGTTAATTATGATTGACGATTGACTTTGCGAAGCAAAAATTGACCATTGACAAAAATCTTTTTACAAAAAATATATTGCGTCAAGTTTTTGATACACTTACATAGATTTTAACACAAAGTCCACTACGATATTTTATTATAAAAAACGATCTCGAAGGCGTTTCACTCAGCAATGTACACACTAAGGTCTTTGGCTGAACGGAGTGCCTTTGCGAACTGATAAATTCTGTTTATCAATAAACCTTGCGAACTTTAGCGTTAATTATGATTGACGATTGACTTTGCGAAGCAAAAATTGACCATTGACAAAAATCTTTTTACAAAAAATATATTACGTCAAGTTTTGTCGCATTACACATATAGCTTTGTCATATCAAAATTACAGAGCTATGGAATTGCCATTTTACTTAAACTTTAACGACTTTGAAAGTAATTATTACGATAACCTTGAAAAATGGTTTGAAGAATATCATAATACCAGCGAAACAGATTATCTGAAAGCGCTTGCAGAGCTTTATCGCCCCTATGTGTATTATAACTTTGCAGATGACATGCTAAAGCCCGATGCTTCCATTGAAGTGAAAGACTGTTTTTTCCCCTATCATGAAAAAATAGGAATCTCTTTCTGTATTGATAGTGAAAACGGAATTTCCCCATCCAGCGGAATGAATCAGGTATTTGAATTTAAAAATATCTCCATGATGGAGTATGCCCAGCATATTCTGGATAAGATCAATAAGTTTTGTTCAAAAAATGCGCATGCTCTTGATGGAAGTAAAAATATTCAGGACTATATTAATAATTACAGTATTATTACTTCAATGGAAGGAGTAGGGTATTGTATCAGCTACAACCGCCATCAGAAAGCCATTCCATTTTTAAAAGCTTATCTTCCCTATTATGGACAGACCGTTAATATGGCGGTATACAGGGATTTTCTTTTTTCTGTTGTTCAGATTGCAGAGTTTATAGACCAGAAATTAAAAACTGTGCATGCTTTTAAACAGACTATTTATGCACGCTCAAGAGCGGAAGCCAAATTCAATGTGCAGTTGAGCCGTCAGTTTCTGACTTTGTGCAACTAAATTTTACACCAAACATTCATACTTAATTATATTGCGGAAAACTTATGTTTTCAACCAAAAATCCCGGTCAGTAATGATCGGGATTTTGTATTGCAATTGTATGAATACTTGCTAATGTGTATTACTTGTTTTTTTATAAGGAATATTCCATACCAGGTCGGCTGCCAGATAATGAACGCCTCCATGATGAATACTTCTGCTGTCTCCGATCAGATCGTCCATATATCCTATGTCTACAGTAAAAGGAGAGTTCGGAATTGTAAACATATAGTACGCCGCAATACGCATTTCACGATATCCAAACGAACTCCATTCAGAATCCGGCTCATTGAGATGGCTTATAGAAAACAGGGCTTCTGCACTCAAGGCCAGTTTCTGATTGTTTTTTGGAGATAAATTATAGGTGAGCTGATTCTTGATCCGTGTTCTCAACTGAAAATCCTCTTCGACTTGATAAAAGTCTGCATCAAAAAATTTCCTGAATTCCTGGCGTATGGTACTTTTAAGTTTCCATTTCCTGCCGAGATCAAAAGTATAGGCATATCTTCCGTAAATTCTGAATTCCTGTTCCGTACTTTCTTTATCATAAGGAGCTGTACTTTCATACTGTGGCTGACGTCGGTAACTTAATGCATAACTATATTGCTGGTGTGGCGCAAAGGAATGATAAACTTCATGATTTAAAACAATGATCGCCTGCTTCGAAAACAGATTATGATCATCCGGACTGCTTTTTCTCCCGATGGCTATGTAGCTCAAAGCCTGTTTTTTACCCAAAGAGTCGAGTTGTCGCTTCACTCCGAAGGCTCCCCAGAATGCATTGTTGGCATCTCCCAGTCCAGGTGGACTGATCTGCGCTTTGATCGATGTTCCTAAACATCCCAATAAAAATAATCCTGCAAAAAATTTCTTCATGCTCAATAGGGTGAATAATTGTTTTACTGTTAATTTTAAATAACTGCGAAACCATGAGACGGATAAGAATGCTGTTGATACGCAGAGAGAATACTTTATAATACCAAAATTAGAGGCTTTGTTCATAGAATGTTTATTCAAAATCTTTTAATACTGTTTAAAAACAAGACAAAGTAAAGGCCTGATTTAGGATAGATTTAGGAATAAAACTTTCTAAAGGAAAGATTAAGTTTTTAGAACTGTATTGTAATTGTGGATAAAATGTGTATAACTTGTTAGTAATTTGAGGAAATCTCTCTCTCATTGATCAAATGATTACGTAAATATTTGATATTGTAGTGTATAGTTGTAAAAATTAGTTGCCACAATATATAGATATTGTGGCAATTTGGTTTATGGACTGGTTGACTTATCTGTTAGTTCTGTCTTACTCCGCACATAGCATCCCATGTGGTCCAGAAATGGGCATTAATAGCTCCGATAGGAGGATTTGTACTGTCTGCAACAATTCCTACCATTGAAGCACAGTTGGAGTTACAGCCTATTTCATTATGACTTCCGGCCTGAGGCGGAATCTGGCGCCAGGTACCGGTAGATCCGCTTAATAATTCTACTCTGATTTCAAAGATCCCGGAAAGATTGGGAGTCTGAATCTGTTTGGTAGGATTTTCACTTGAGATGAAGTCGCTCCAGTCTCCCTGTGAAAAAGTTACACGCCATGTAGAAATCATTTTAGAGGTATCATTTTGTGGGGAAAGATACACCCAGAATTGTGCTCCGTTTCCAAGTACTAACTGACCTGAGGAATTTGCATTTACACTTGTTGATGTCATATTGATTTGTTTTTTAGGTGATTAGATTGTATTTCAAAGTAACGAAGAACAAGGCACCTGCAGTAGAGTATAAATGACCAATTATTAGAGTGAGTATAAATACCTATGAGAAAAGGTACCAAAATTTTAGGCATAAAAAAACCTGTGCTAATCATTAGCACAGGTTTTGGTTTCTTGCAGAGAGGAAGGGATTCGAACCCTCGATACAGTTACCCGTATACTACCTTTCCAGGGTAGCTCCTTCAACCACTCGGACACCTCTCTTTTTGAGATTGCAAAAATAGTGTATTTTCTGGAATATCCAAATTATTCTTACAAATTAATCTGTAATTTCTCCACAAAGACTTCTGGTGAAGTTATCGGCAAAGCTTCCGGAGTAACTTGGATTATCAATTAAGTGCATGGCTTTGGTAATCGCTGTTTCCGCTGTCATATCTCTTCCGCTGATTGCTCCGATTCTGGAGAAAATATTACTGTTTTCATACTTTCCGAATGAGATACCTCCTGAAATACACTGGCTTACCACCACAATTTCAGTTCCGTTATCCCGGATTTCCTGAAGCGTTTCCTGAGTTTTTGCACTGCTGAAAATAGTTCCCGAACCAAAAACCTGAAGAATAAGAACCTTCATTTTAGGAATTTCCCTGAAGTGGCTCAAATGCATGCCCGGAAAAATTCTCCAGAATAAAATATCTTCGGAAATATGTTCATCCACGTGAAACTCTACCTCAGGATCACAACGGAACAGGTTATCTTTAATAATATTCAAATGAACTCCAGACTGTCCCAAAATAGGGTAATTCGGGCTTGAATAGGCATCAAAATACTCAGCAGAATATTTCAGCGTTCTGTTTCCTCTTAATAATTTATACTCAAAGTAAATGGCAACCTCCTGAATGACTGCTTCATCATTTTCATAAAGGCTGGCGTAATAAAGGCTGGTCAGAAGATTTTCCTTGGCATCCGTCCTCAGATCACCAATCGGAAGCTGAGATCCTGTCATGATGACAGGCTTTCTTAATCCTTTTAGCATGAAACTTAGTGCTGAAGCGGTATAAGACATCGTGTCTGTTCCGTGAAGGATCAGAAAACCGTCGTATTCATCATAATTTTTTTGAATATAATTAGCGATCACCCTCCATTCTTCAGGTCCCATATCCGAGGAATCCAATGGTTTGGCGAAAGGATGTACAAAGACTTCGCATTCCATAAGCCTCATTTCAGGCATCTTTTCGAATATATTTCCAAAATCAAAGGCACGGAGACTTCCGGTTTCATAATCTTTTTCCATTCCGATGGTTCCACCGGTATAGATGAGCAGGACTTTTCGCTTCATGTACTAATTTATTAAGAATTGGCCCCAGATTAGGGTTCATAGGTCAAAATTACGTTAATTTGCAAAGATTTGAAAATGAATGAAACGCTTATCATGAAATTTTATAAAAATAAAATGAAAATGACTGATGTTTCATAGGGCTATTGAAAAAAATAACTAAATGCGGATGAAAGATTTAGCGCAAACCTTTGAATATTTAAAACAGTTTTTAACTGAAGAAAGACTCGAGAAAATTGAACATTTTTCTCAGGAAAGTTCAGACTTTGTCCTTCCGGTGGTAGAAGATATCTATCAGTTTAGAAATGCAGCAGCCATTGTGCGTTCTGTGGAAGCCTGTGGTTTCCATAAAGTAGTGGCTTTGCAGGAAGAATACAGTTTTGAACCCAATCTTCGTGTAACAAAAGGAGCTGATACCTGGGTTGAGGTAGAAAAACTTCCCCGAAATATGGAATCTTTCCAGAATATTAAAGACCGGGGATATAAAATAGTGGTTGTTTCGCTGGAAAAGAACGCTAAAATGTTACCTGAGTATGAAATAACAGAACCCATTGCTTTGGTTTTTGGAACTGAAATGGAGGGAGTTTCCCAAGAGATTTTAGATTTTGCCGATGAAACACTGGCCATCCCGATGTATGGCTTTACAAGAAGCTTCAATGTTTCTGTAGCGGCTTCCATTTGTATGTACGAACTGAAACAAAAGCTGATAAAGTCTGGGATTGATTATAAGCTGAATGAAGAAAAACTTTTAAGGATGCAAATCCTTTGGGCAGTGAATTCAATAAGAAGCGGGCAGCAGATTTTTGAAAAATACCTGAAAGAGAATAATATTGACTGGAAATAAGGAGTCAAAAATAAAAACGAGAAGGTTTAGTGCCTTCTCGTTTTGTATTTATATCATATTGTAATAATTCCAGGCTGCAACAAAAACGCCAGCTGTTTCTGTTCTGAGTCTCTGATTTCCGAGAGATACTGCTTTTATCTTATTTTCTGCCAGAAATGCAATCTCCTTTTCGGAAAAATCGCCTTCAGGGCCTATTAAAAATGTAAGCTGCTGCAGTTGAGGAATGTTTTTAAGATCAATTCTTTCCAGATTTTCATGGCAGTGTGCTACAAAAGTATGTTCCGGATCAATATTTTTCAGAAAATCACCTAGCTTTAGAGCTTCATTGATCACCGGAAAATGAAATCTCAGGCTTTGCTTGGATGCTGCGATCGCTTGTTTCCTGATTTTATCGATGTTGATGTTTTTACGCTCTGTTTTTTCAGTGATAATAATGCTTATTTCTGAGATACCCATTTCCACTGCTTTTTCCACAAAGAATTCGATTCTGTCAATATTCTTGGTAGGGGCAATCGCAATATGAAGTTTTGGATTGAATTCCGGCAGATTTTCTTTGATCTCAGAAACTTTAATTCCGGCTTTCTTGCCTTCTATAATCAGTTTTCCGGAAGCAAGTTTTCCTTTTCCATCCGTCACATGAATATCTTCTCCATCTCTCATGCGAAGAACTTTTACGATATGCTGCTGTTCTTCGTCGTTGATTAAAACTTTATTTCCGTTGATGTCTCCGTAGAATAGTTTCATATATCCTGATTTATAAATGCTACTCCTGTTTTGATGGTTGTATATATGTCTGTATCACATTCCCGGTAAGAACACATGTATATTTCTTCTATCCATACATTATTAATGAAAATCAGATTTAAATATTCCTGTTTTCTCAAATTATTTTTGATGGATAAATAATCTCCTTCTTTTGGAGTATAGGGAAAACTAAAAAGATGTTCAGAATTAATTAATTTTAAAACTTCTTCTTTGATATCCTGAATATAACCTGTCTCAGAACTTTCTCCGTTAAACTCTGAAAAAGTTTCTGAGCCCTCATGTCTTCCTGTGATAGTTTCCAATACCCAGTAATATTTTGAGTTCTTTTTAGAATGTGTTCCCAGTACTTTTTCTTCTAAGAGTATTTTCATAAATCGTATTTTGCGGTTGCGGAAGTTCTTAAATCTGTAAATTCTCCTCGCTCAAACTTCAGTTTTGCCACCATAGCGATCATGGCTGCATTGTCTGTTGTATATTCAAATTTTGGAATATAAATACTCCATCCCAGTCTTTCTTTATTGTCTTCCATTGCTTTTCTAAGTGCAGAATTAGCAGATACACCTCCTGCAATAGCCACCTGATTTACATTGAGATCTTTGGCTGCTTTTTCAAGCTTATTCATCAGAATTTCAATAATTGATTTTTGTACGGAAGCACAAAGGTCATTAAGATTTTCCTTAATGAAATCCGGATTTTTTCTGACTTCTTTCTGAATGAAATACAGCACGGAAGTTTTAATACCGCTGAAAGAATAATCGTAGTTTTCAAGCTTCGGTTTGTTGAATGTAAAAGCATCAGGATTTCCTTCTTTGGCCAATCTGTCGATGATGGGTCCTGCAGGGTAATCAAGGTCAAAAATCTTTCCGATTTTATCAAAAGCTTCTCCCGCTGCATCATCAATGGTTTTCCCGATGATTTCCATGTCAAAATAGTCTTTTACCAATACAATCATAGTATGTCCGCCGCTTACGGTAAGGCATAAAAACGGAAAAGTAGGCGGCACAGGATTTGCATCTTCGATGAAATGGGCCAGAATGTGGGCTTGAAGGTGATTTACTTCAATTAAAGGTACATTCAGGCTCATAGCCAAAGACTTAGCAAATGATGTTCCTACAAGAAGAGATCCTAAAAGTCCCGGTCCGCGAGTAAATCCTATAGCAGAGATAGCATTTTGTTGTATATTTGCTTTAGAAAAAGATTTTTCAACAACGGGGATAATATTTTGCTGATGGGCTCGTGAAGCCAATTCAGGGACAACGCCGCCATATTCTTTGTGGATGGCCTGGTTCGCGGCAATGTTTGAAAGAATAGAATTTCCCTTGATGATAGCTGCTGAGGTGTCGTCACAGGACGATTCAATACCTAAAATTATAGAGTCGCTCATAATAATGGCAAAGTTAGAGAATAATAACGAGAATGAGAATAAAAAATCAGTAGCTGAAAACCTAGGGGATCAGGTACAGAAAACTGTTGAAAATGTAGAGGGAAAAGTACGGGAAACAGTGAAGGAAGCATCAGAGCTTGCTTCGGATGCGATACACCATCCTGTGGAAACAGCTGAAGAATTTGGGAAACAAGCTGTAAAGGATGTTACCAGCTATACATGGTGGGCAAAACTTCTCTTGATTCTCTTTTGGCTGGGAATTTTCCTTGTAGGCGGAGTCCTTATTGCCATCAATCTTCCGGTAACTAAAAAATGGGCAGCTGATCAGGCGCTCAAGCTTGTAAATAATGATTTTAAATCGGATTTTTCTACAGAAAGTGTAGATGTAAATTACTTCGGTGATGTCACCATAAAAGGGTTAAAAGTAAAAGACTATAAAGGATTTAATTTTATTACAGCCCGTGAGTTTCGCGCAGATTCAGACTGGATATCTCTGGCAGTAAATGCCATCTCAGGAAGCAGCAATTCTCTAAGTTTTAACTCTCTGGCTCTTGTGAATGCCGATGTAAAGGTGATTACTTATAAAGGCGACAGTATATCCAATTTTGTCAGGTTTGTAGAACTCTTTGACAACGGGAAGAAAAGAGATCCCAAGAAACCTCCTTTTCAACTTAATTCCAGAATTCAGATCATTGATTCTAAAGTTTCCATTGTTAATGAAAACTCTCCCGGAGAACAGGGAAAATGGCTTACTGCAACAAAATTCAACTTAAAAGCTCCGAACGTAAAAGTTAACGGTCCGAATGTTTCGGCGTTGATCAATAATATGTCATTTGTAACTTCAAGATGGGGGAAATCTCATTTTGTAGATACTTTTTCAACAGAACTGTCTCTAACGAAGCAGTTTTTGTCATTAAAAGACCTTACCCTGAATACAGATCATACCTTACTTCAGGGAGATATCAAATTTAATCTTCACGACGGATCCTGGGCAGATTTTGCAGACAAGGTACGCTGGGATATGAATATTCAGCAGGGAAGCCAGCTAAGCGGATATGACATCAGTTATTTTGTTACCAACTGGGATAATATCAAACCTTTCAATCTTTCAGGGGTTATGACTGGTCCTTTGAATAAATTTCAT
This sequence comes from Chryseobacterium sp. SG20098, assembly GCF_031844745.1. Taxonomy (NCBI): domain Bacteria; kingdom Pseudomonadati; phylum Bacteroidota; class Flavobacteriia; order Flavobacteriales; family Weeksellaceae; genus Chryseobacterium; species Chryseobacterium sp. SG20098. The sequence continues at coordinate 4,339,536 of NZ_CP134622.1, forward strand.
CTGGAAAACTTTCTGATCAGAAATCCTGACGTCAATATTGCTACCAAAACGATGAAGGTAGACAATCTGCTGAAAGGTCATTTTGCTATTGAAACAAAAGAGCTTTCCACAGATTTTACCTATAAGGATTTAAAAGCAATGATGCCTTCATTCATCTCCAAAAAGATGAAGAACTTTGCAGATGATTTCGGAAAACTGAAATACAATGGAACGGCTAAAGTGAATCCTGATCAGATTTATGTGGATAATGGTAATTTAATGACAGGAATCGGGCAGGCGAAAATTTCGAAACTTACCCTGACAGGCTACAGCACTGCAATGCCAAAATATTCCGGTTATCTTGATGTAAAAGATCTCAATACCTCAGTCATCACTAAGAATAAATCGGTAGGCTTAATTTCTGGTAAATTTGATCTTAACGGGCAAAGTTTTGATGTCAATACCATGCGTCTGACCACGAAATCTCAGATTGCAAGTATTGAAATTATGGATAAAACGATCAATAATCTGTATCTGGATGGTTTATTGGATCATAAAAAATATAACGGACTCATCACTGTTAATGATGAACAGGCAAAAGCTACAGTCAAAGGATTGATCGATTTCAGTACTCCGAGGATTGCTATGGATGTTAATGCGGACGTCACTTATCTGAATATGAATTACTTTACCAACAAGCCCGGGACTCAGGTGATAAGTGGTCAGGTTGACGGAAAAATGGCCATGTCTTCTATCAACGATCTTACTTTAGATGTGAATGCCAATAACCTTCACTTTGCTTCAGCTACTCAAAAATATAATATTCCGAATGCCAAGTTAAAAACGTTTATTGAAGCAGGTGGTCGTGTTATTGATGTAGATGCTCCGGGAGCTGCCACAGGAAAAATTTCAGGAAAATACAGTCTTGCAGACCTTGCAGGTATGGTAGAAAATGGAGTTGGAAAAATATTAGTGGGTCCGCCGCCAAGAAAATTATACCGGGGACAGAATTTTGCGCTGAAGTTTGATGTTCAGCAAGGATTGATCAATTATTTTTTACCCGAATTGAGATTGCCACAAGGAGCTCTTGTAGAAGGGGAGTATGATGGAAACTCAAACAATCTGATTCTGAATCTTGATGCAGCCTCTTTAAAATATATTATGACTAAGGAGGAAGAGATTACAGACGCAGATCAGGCGCTGGCATCTTCAAATCCTGATTATAAAATTAATGACCGTAAGAATCTCAGCAGAGATAGTGCGATGGTGGATAGTGTTAAAGTTAGAATTAACACGGGAGACCTTAACCAGCAATTGTACGCTAAGATCAACAGAGTCATTTATAATAAAAATGTGATCAAAGATTTTGAGCTTAAAGGGAATAATGAAAACGGAAATACACTTCATTTAGCCACTGTATTTAAGCATGGAAGTCCTGATGATGAGATTAATGAAAAGCTTAAGGAATACGCCATCAATGTGGATCAGTCTACCGATGCAGCCGGAGATTATGTATTCAGGTTTGAACCTACCGAGGTAAAATTCAATGAAGTTACATGGGCAATAGATACAAGCCCCGAATTGGATCACTCCATTACCTACAGAAAGAAAACAGGAGATTTTGATATCAGAAATCTGAGAGTTTATTCCGATAAAAGTGCTTTGTTTATTAAGGAAGCCCAGTTTAAGTCTGCGAAAGATTTTTATGTAGATGCAGATATTAATGACTTTGCAGTAGAAAAACTTCTGGAAATGCAGTCCGGAGGGAATACTATGGATATTAAAGGTCTTGCCAACGGAAGTGTTAAGATCAAAATGGATAAAAGTACTCTTCAGCCGCTGGTTGATCTTAACATTGATGATATTAAGATGAATGGCAATGATATGGGAGATATCTCTATTTCTGCCACCAATGGATTCTCACTGAATGTGTATGATATTGATGTAAAAGTTCACTCTGCCGGAGTACTTGGAAACAACAGCCTTAACCTTACAGGAACGGTTAATAATAATACTTCTTCGCCGATTATTGATCTTACAGCAGAAATGCGTGATTTTGACTTGGCATTTACGCAGCAGTTTGTGCAGACTATTTTTGGAAACCTTCGTGGAAAAGCAACAGGAGATCTTAAAATCAATGGAAAGCTTAACAACCTTGATTATAGTGGAGATATTGCTTTAAAAGATTTTGGATTAAAGCTTCTGTTTACCGGAGTAGATTATGCATTTGATGATACCGTAATTCAGCTTACCAAAGGGCTTGCTATCCTCAATAATATTGAAGTACACGACGGAAGAACCAATTCCAAAGGGAATATTTCCGGGGCGATTCAGTTTGAAACCCTTTCTTCAATGGGGGTATCTCTCGTAATGAGAGCAGATAATCTATTGATGCTGAATACCACACAGAAAGATTTTGACCTGTTCTGGGGAAGAGTTTACGGACAGGGAGATCTGTACGTGGACGGACCGGTTTCAGGATTAAGCATAACAACTCCTAATATGAAGGCACTTAATGGAAGTACCTTTACCTTTAATTCCAGCTCCACTTCCAATGTAGAGGAATTTAAAATGCTCAGATTCCTGAAAGAAGGAAAAGACGGTCTGATCACACTGGAAGAAAAGAAAAAAACAGGAGCCAACATGAATATTGATTTCAACCTGGCTGTAGATAAAGGAACTACTGTAAACGTACTCGTAGGAGACGATGTGGGAAATATTACCGTAAAAGGATCTGCTGATCCATTGAGGTTTCATATGAACAGACAGGGGAATATTGCCATGAGCGGTACCTATAAAGTAGATAACGGAACATTTGTCTCTAAAGCCATTCTTAATAAAACATTCCAGATTGAAAGAAACAGTAGTATCAGATGGGATGGGGATGCTATGAAACCTGCGTTGGATATTAATGCCAATTATATAAGAATGGTTTCCAATGCAGGAGAATATCTTAGTATGGGGAAACTACAGCCTATAAGTATTTTGCTGCAAGCCCATATTACCCAGTCGTTAGTAGACCCTCAGATTGATCTTAATGTAACTGCAATGGACGTATCCAGCCAGGTAAGAGAAACCCTTGCCGCGAAAATGAGCCAGGAAGGAGAGAAGGTTCTTCAGTTCGGATCTGTATTGTTATTGAGTACCTTTAACGTATCCAACACTGGTGGATTCGATGTAAATGTAGGAAATGTAGCGGAATCCTCAGGATATAATATACTTCTGAAGCAGTTGGGATCTGTTCTTAATACAATGAGTAACGAATTTCAGATTGACCTTAATTATGTGAAAGGAGATCAGAATTCGAATTATGGAGACAGAGCCAATGCGGGAGTAAGTGTAGCCCTTTCCCCGAGAGTCAATATCAAGACTGGTTTGGGTATTCCGTTATCAAAAACAGATGGAGCCCAAAACAATTACCTTTCTACGGAAGGGTCAGTAGAGTACGATTTATCTAAGAAGAATGACGGTTCATTGGTTATACGTGCTTATTCCAAGCCTACAAACATCGGAATGGTGAGTACAAACGGTTCTGCTAATCAAGCCTATGGCGGAGGGGTAGTGTGGAGTAAAAGCTTCAATTCTTTGTTTAAAAAGAAGAAAAAAGACAAAAAAACTCCAGATGCAAAAGGTGAAATAAAAACAGATTCTATAAAATCGCAAGGTAAATAATTAGAATATTTTAATGATTTTTATCATCTGTGTTAATTATTGTTAATATTTGATATATATTTTTTAGTTAAATTATTTTTTGTAAATTTGCAAAAAATACATAGATTTTTTAAATAAATTGTAATTTAACTAATATGAACTATCAACTGGACGAAATAGACAAGAAGATTCTTGATTTCTTAGTAGAAAACACAAGAATGCCTTTTACTGAAATTGCAAAGCAGATGGATGTTTCTGCTGGAACAATTCACGTAAGAGTGAAAAAGATGGAAGATGCAGGTATTATTTTGGGATCATCTCTTAACATCGATTATGGTAAGCTTGATTATCACTTTACAGCTTTCATAGGTATCCTTTTGACAAAATCAAACCGTACTCAGGAAGTATTGAAAGAATTGTCAACAATCCCTAACGTAATCGAGGCTAGCGTTATTTCAGGAAAATATAATATTTTCTGTAAAGTAAGAGCTAAGAATACTGATGATGCTAAAAGAATTATTTACCAGATTGACGACATTCAGGATGTAATGAGAACTGAAAGTATGATCTCTATGGAGGAATTCTTAAGTGACAAAAACAGACTGATCAACGCAATCTCTGTGTAAGTCAAATTTTAAACGAATAATTATAAAAGAACTTATGAAATCTCTCATAAGTTCTTTATTTTTGTAGGTATGGAAGAATACAGCTATTTTGACGAAGACCCAAAGAAAGGATGGGGATTCATTCTGGCATTTGCTGCCTTGATGTTGTTTACTATAATGGGGCTTGGTATCGATGTAGATGAATATCTGCAGCATGAATATCTTCAGATTCCGAGGTGGTACTTCTATGTGATTTTTTCTATTGATGTACTGATGATGATTGGGCTGGTACTGATGTTCTTTTACAGGAAAGTAGGAATCTTTATGTTTCCGGCGTTACTGGTGCTGCATTTCTTTATGCATAATTATTATCTGTCTACATTTTTGTATACGGATGTTACCAATCTTTTCCTGTTTACGGGGTTCGGAATGCTTGCCATTATCCCGAAATGGAAGTTTTTTAAATAAAGTTTCAAATACAATAAAATAACAAACCGCTTTTAAATTTAATTTAGAAGCGGTTTTCAATTATAACAAGGTTTATGAAAAAAATTATCTGAATTCCAGGGAATTAAAAATTTCTTGTTTTAAAGGATTTTTGGACCAGTCCTCCCACACACCCGTATAAGGATTATAGCCACATTTCAAAGGTTTTGATATATTCAGACCTTCTTTGCTTTTTAGAGTGTTTTCAGTGTATGCCCTGCAGTCTGTGCAGACATAACGGAACTCACAATCTTTACATATCTCAATTTGGTCTTTGGTAAGATCCCAGTATTTTCTGAAATCAGGTTGATTGAGGGCTTCTTCAAGGCTTTGTTTTTGGATGTTTCCAAAGCTTTCATTCATCAGTGGACAGTTTTTAATATTACCTTTTCTATCAATGCCTATCTTTTTATGCAGGCAGGAATTGTGGTTAACTGCTTCCGTCACTTTAGTAATGTTAGTATTGAAGTACTTCAGTTCCACTTTTCCACACGCAGATATTTTCAGATCATCTTTCAGGAAATGCAGCGAGAAACGGTATTCATCTTTAGCTTTGAAAGGAGGTTTTGAACAATTGTAAAGAATGAGACTGTAAATTCTGACCGTGTTTTTTTGAAGAGCCTGCATAAAAGATAGGTTCATTTTCTGATGAAACGGGGAGAAAATCTCTATTCCTGATAAAACTGAGGTTTTAAAAATTTCATCAATTTCTATACATTCTTTTAAGGTTAAGGATTTCAAACTGTAAATAACCAAATGTTTAACTCCAAGATTTTCTATGGATGGATATATTTTCTTTAAGATCCCGAGATCTTCCATTTCGATAAAAAGATCTGTTATAGCGTTGGGTTCATGATAGTCGTAAGAGAGAGGAGGAAAATTTCTGTCCCAGCCATTTTCAGTAACAAATCCGTATTCTTTTTCCAATAGAAGATTGATATAGTTCTCAACTATTTCTTTGGATTCTTCATCATAACTTATCATTGTATCTTCGATAGATTTGTTTTTCAGCTCTTGTATAATTTCAAACAACTCTAGAGGATATAGTTCAGATACATTTCTCTGTAGATCTGAAATGAGAATTCTGATGGATCCTTTGGTGACGAGGATGTTTGAGAATAAATTGAAGTATTTCATAGTAACCGGTTCAATGATTTGATAGGTCTTTCTCTTATATAATAATTGGTCTGATATTTTTTGCATTCTAAAACATAGACGACATCATTAGTTTTTTTAGGTTTCTGATCATTGAAGGATTCTATATGTTTGAAGGTAAGCGGAAGCTTGTTTTTTTCTTTAACTTTAATTTTCATAAGTAATCTGCTATTTTTTTGTCCAACGAATAGTTACAGGTATGAGACAATCCCAGAAACTGGCCAATTGTATTAACTTCTAAAAAGTAAAACTTGCCATCTTTTCCTTTTAAAAAATCAAGTGATCCACAATTAAGATCCAATGCCTGCATCAGAAGTTTAATTTTTTCTTCAATGCAAGAGGAAAGATTGTAGGGAACATTTCTATTAGGTTTTTCTAGATTATATTTTCTGAAATCAGTTTTGGTCCGTTCATCATTTTGAGAAAAAATAGCCATCGAGTAGCATTTTCCGTTGAGATAAAATGTTCTGATTTCAAATTCTTTATCAATCTTATCCTGAAAGAATGTAATGAAGAACTTTGCTTTCTCTCTTTTGTGTACCGTTGAGGTATACATAATACCATTTAAATCTTTATCAATGTCATCCAAAATAGGATTTCCACCAATGGTTTTTACAATAGTCTTATCCAGGGAAACCTGATCCGTATTATCTGCCAGATAATATTCAGGAATTTCTAAACCTATTTTTTTTGCTTCTTCCAATACCAGGAGTTTATTAATATCACTATTACTTGCTTTGTTGATATGTTTTTTGGACTCCAGTATTGTTCTTACATAATCTTCCAGCCAATGCTGTACTTCATTCATATGAGCATTTACAGAAGGGTTTTCATACCTTAAGCGTTTGATTTTTAATCTGCCTCTCCTGTACCACACGCTTGTGATCTCATCCAGAAAAAAAGAATTTCTGCTACTCCTTAACAGTATTTTTTTGTTCTCCACTGCAATTTCAAAAATTTCATCTTCATGAATACGGATGAATTCCTTTTCCATTTCAAGAAGCCATTCTATAATTTTATTAGTGGTTCTTTCATTGTTGTTGGAAATAATAAGAATCATTTTTTAAAGTAATCTTTGGTGATTTTAGAAGAATGCTTAATACTAGGAATACCTATTTTTTTTCTTTCCTGATTGGCTTTTATTGTATCTATAATAACATCATAGCTTAGATAAACACCATATATGATTCCTTCTTTACTTATTTGTAGATTGTGACGGTCTACCATATTGGCATAGTCTTTTGGAATACAGTCTCCGGATTTTATATATTCCAGCATTTTTGCTTTGAAGTAAGGATATTCTTTTTCACCTATCATGTGACTGAACAAGGGATGCATAGGCATAAACACACCGCCATTTCCTATAAGACCAATTTTTTGTACTGAAGGATAGCCGTAGTTTTCAAAGGTCCATTTCAACAGTTGTGCATTGATTCTGTCATTTTTTTCTATGAGCTGTGGATTTCTCCTGCCTTCCGCCTGATCACGGACAAAAGCAATGCTGAAAGAATCTACCAGTCGCTTATTCAAACCTTTCTTCCAGTCTGCAATTCTCTGTTTTACCTCGGTGCTATCTATACCATACTTTTTAAATAATCCGAAATAACTTCCATATGACCCTTCGTAAGGAGCAATCAGAGGGATAAGTTTGTATAGACTTTTCTTCCCACCGAAATTCTTTTGATGTTGATCTGCCAGTTTAATATAAGTCTCATATTCTTTGATACGCTCCTGATTTTTTGGAGTGTATTTTTTGAATAATTTCTTATACTGCTTTATTGCTTTTTCGGGTTGGTTAGCAATCCGGTAAAGACTATCAATTTCATTCACTCTGTTATAATAAACAATATAATCCTTGCTTTTGCAGGAAAGAATAAAGAAAAGAATAATGAGAAGGAATATTAAAATTGAATTTCGTTTCATTAGGTGATCAGTATTTATTGGATTAACGATACTCTTATTGGTAAAAGGGAGGAATTATTTTCCTCCCTAGACAATATATTAACACTTTTATTGATCTTAGCAGATTTCTAAAGTTGAATCAAGGGTGTGGTCAATCCACGTTTCTTTGTCATAACATTCTCCTTTGTTAGTGGCAACATAGTTGATAGCAGTTTCTCCACCTTTAATAGTCTGTAGATTTTTCATTTTTTTGTTTTCCAAAGAAGAGAAGTCTCTCTTCATTCCATTTAATTTTTTCATGTGTGTAATTTTTAATTGTTTTTATATGAATCATTTGTGTCAAATAAACCCTGACCTGGGTGAATAATTCTTCCTATTTATCATGCACTGTACACTTACATTTTAAATTTGAAGAATATATTTCATCAACGTTGATGGGATAAAACTATAAATATTTAGATCACTTCATGGGGATAAAATGTGTAAATGATTTGTATTTTACTTGATACACAAATGCAAATTTTACTCGGAATGGTAGTTGTATTTTGGTGAAATATTTGAAATTCGAAAAAGTATAAATTGCATGCCAGCCATAAAAAGAAAATTACAGGCTTTAACAGTAGGTTGTATGGTAATATTTTCTATTGTACAATATCGGAAAACAGATGATTTTAGCGTGATAATAAGATGCTGAGTCACTTATTTTGACCACAATTTGTATGCTTCTGGTGATTTGTTTGTTTTAAAATCACATTTTTTAATCCGAAAACGAGGTAAACATCTTATCAATTTTTGCAGAAAACCCTGGGTTTTTAAAATTTGAATCCGTGCAAAGGAACCTGAGATATAAAAATAAAGCTTTTCAACATGAGGTTAAAAAGCTTTTAATTTGAAATAGAAATAAAATATGGGGCGTTTACTCAGAGAATACTCCCTGGAAAAAAGATTCTAAAGCAGTATTTTCATCCAGCCCGAACTTCTTTTTCAGGCGGTATTTGGTCATTCTTACACTCTTGGGCTCTACATTGAGGAGGTTGGCAATCTGTTTTGTATCCATTCCCAGATAAATATAGGCGCAGTATTTCAGATCCAGAGCAGTAAGTTTTTGCTGGGCTTTTTCACTGATGTTTTTAAAGAAATCCGGATGCAGTTCCTGAATAGTAAATCTGATTTTTTCAAAATCATTGTCAACCCGATTTTCTCCCTTTACCACCTGATGAATATTAATATCCGTATCGGAAAGCTGGGTCTGAAGCTGCTGCAGAACCTCATTCTTATGCTGAATATGAAGCTGGCTGGCCAGTACCTCACTTTGAAGTTTTTGCTGCTGAAGCGTAAGAAGTTCCTGTTCTGCCCTTAATCTTGCCTGCTCTTGCTCCTGAAGTTTTACCTGCATTTCTGCTTCATGCTTTTCTGTATCAAGTTTATTTTCTCTTTCTATAGAATACCGCAGTTTAAAATGATAAGAACGGAACATAAAAAAGGCTCCAGTTAATCCTATGATTCCCAATATAATATAAAGGAGTTTCTCTTTTTTCAGAATGGCTGTTTTCTCAGTGAGAGATCTGAGTTCAGATTCTTTTTTCTGAGACTGGTATTGAGCTTCCAATCTTTTTGCGGTTTCAGCTTGCCCTTCATCAAAGAGAAGATTGCTGTATTCTGTTAACTTTGATTCATATTCATAAGCTTTCTGATATTTCTTTTGTTTTGCATACAGCTGGGCAAGATCTTTCACCACATTGATCATAACATGGTAATAAACCGGTTGCTGGGTAAGCAGAATCTGTTCCGCTTTCAAAAGATAATGCTCTGATAAAGTATCATTATGATCCCGTGATGCGAGATTGCTCAAAACACCAAGTGCACCTGCCTGCATACTCTGATTAAGGGTCGTATGCTGCGTAAGGGTCAGGATTTCGTGGGCGTTATTGTGAATTTCCTCACGGATTTCAGGAGTCATAACCGGATAGCTCAGATAATAGTTGGTGAGATTCAGTAAGGCCATTGCATGTACATGGGCTGAGACATGACCGGGAAATTGATGGTACAGGCCAACAGCTTTCTTACACATCTCTATGACGGGTTTCAGATCTTTTGAGTTTCCACTTTTCTCATATTGAAAGGAGTAGCAGACAGCCAGCGCCGAATAGGTAGAGCTGAGTAAATTTTTGTTTCCTGCCTTTTCGGCAAGTTCTATGGATTTTTTGGCATATCTGGTGGCATTTTCAGCATCGTTCCATTCTGTATAGATTCCGTAGAGAAGATAATTGAGCTTAGCATTTAATAAGATTTCGGAAGGTTGTTTTTCAACGATGGGAAGGACTTTCTGAACAAGCCTGATTGTATTTTCAAGTTCGCCAAGTGCATTTCTGTAGTAGATATTCAGATAAGTGGCATATAGTTCCGCAGTTTTATTTTGACTCTTTTGAACAATTGCATTCGCAGCATCCAGAATAGGAGGAATCTTATCATATTCAGACTGATTAAGCTTAATGACTCCTTTTTGACTGAGAGCTTTTACTTCTTCAGCATAATCATTTTCTTTTTTAGCAAGATCAAGTTGCTGCTGAACATATTTTTCAGCTGTAGGATATTGATCGCTAACTCTGTAATATTCGGTAAGTTCATTGTAAATTCTGAATTTTTCTGCAGTAGAAATATGATCTCCTCTCAATTGGTTTTTAAGGCCATCAATAAATGCATTCTGTGCGGGATATAATGTGCAGATAAAAAGTATACAGTATAAGAGTAAGTACTTTAATTTCATAAGGTGAAAGTACAAAATTTGTAGACATCTGTCAATTTCCTGTCTGAAAAACTAGAGCTATGCATTGTTTTTAACTTGTTGATTATTAATTTATTAAATATTTTTGTAGACATTTTGTAGTCATCTGTGATCGGGGTTGAATATGTTTTGTAGTCGCATAAAACAAGACTGGGATCTTTTTCTTCTGCAATTTAGGGCCAGAAAAAATCAAAGAATATTAATTTAAAATTTTACAGCTATGGACAACAAAACCTTATCAATTGTTTCTTACATTACGCTTTTCGGATGGCTGATATCCTTCTTTATCGGAAAAGAAAAGTCGAACAGCCTTTTAAAATACCATCTGAAACAATCATTGGGATTAATTCTTTTTTCTATTTTTTTATCTATCATTCTCAATATTGTATTGATGGTTACTAAAATCGGAATTCTGGGAATATTGGGTTTGATTCCTTTGGTGTTGATGATTATCGGAATCATTAATGCAGCCAACAATGTTGAAAAGCCTTTGCCATTAATAGGGAAAATATTTGAGGACAAATTTTCTTTTATCGGATAGGATTCAAAAATTTTTGGAAACACCAATTTAACATTTAATATAAAATTATGAAAACACCATTAATCATCGCAGGCATGCTTTTTTTTAGCTTTTCTGTTATATCATGCGATAAATTGGAAAAAGTTAAAGAAAAGCTGTCACAGAATGATTCAGGGCAGGTAAACACTTTTAGTGTTAATTCCGGGGATGTAAACAGAGATATTATTTCTTTTAATAACAAAGTTGTAAAAATGGATGATGAGCAGTCAGATTTTATCAAAGATTTTCAGAATATATTGATACAGATGGAAGACTATGTGAAAAATGCCGGTGCCAATCCAAAAGCTTCCGGTATTATGCCCATATTTACGCCTTCAGTGATGTTGTACACCCGTCAGGAATTAAAGGCTCCGGATGTATTGGAAAAGAATTTTCAGACACTTGTGGATAAGATGAAGGACACAATGGTCCGATTGGAATCTTTAAAAAAAGAACTGGACACTTACAAACAGGCAGAGGACTGGAAAGATGATAAAGGAAAGAAAGTCGCCGAAATCAACGAAAAAGCAATACAACTTATTAAAGAAAACCGTACAGCGGCCAATGACTTATTCACTAAGCTTTCCCCAAAGGCAAATAAAGCAGAAATTGAGATGCTTAAAGATCATCCGCTCAAAACACAGATCATTCAATCTAAGGAGGTTATGGAGCTGGCTCAGAAAATTATTGATGATTCCTATGATGTAGCGGATATGAATGCCTATAAAAACAAATTTTCCCACCAATACGAGCAGATGGAAAAATTATATAAAAGGAATATCAATGAGAAAATTCCGTCTTCAGAAAAGCAGAAGGAAAACAGTTATCAGGCATTCAACAGTTCTGTCAATGATTTCCTGGGTAAAATGAGAATCGTACAGCGAAGCCTAAACGAAAATAGTCAGGATCTAAACCGTGATCTTGATAACCTAGAAAGAGAAGCAGGATATGTTCTTGACCGTTATAACACTTTTGTAGATTGATTTTTAATTCCCGGCTGGATTATATATACTAAAAACAGCTAGCTATAATCATGAAACTGGCTATACCTTTAAAGAATATAATATACTGATTTAACAGGATAAAGGTAATTTTACCGCCCATTTTAGAAAAGAAAAGAAGTATGGATTTTGAAATTTTGAAACAGCAGATTGAAGATGCTGCAAGGAAAGCTTTTTTAGAAGTGTATGAAAAGCATGGAGCAGAAGGAATTTACAGCTTTGCACTGTACAGCGATGAAGGAGCAATGACAGTTTGCCCTGCTGCCAATACATTGAAAGTAATGGAGAATGCAGATGAAGAAGATGCTCTTTATTATAAATATGAACCGGCAGAATGGACTTACGAAATGGAAGGTGCCGATAAAGAATTTGATATAATCTGCACTCAGTTGAGAGCAGAGCTTAGTAAGCACGATGACGATGATCAATGGTTTGAGAGTTTTCAGTTTAAACTATATTCAATCTGTATTGAAGTATTGGAAAAACTTAAAAACGAGAACTTTTTCACAAATGTCACGAGCAAAGATATTTTCCTGATTTTCACGGTTTCAGATTATGAGTTTGAGCAAGAAGACTTGAAAAACCTTATCATCAGACTGAATGATAATGAATACCAACATGAATATCTGGACTGGATGGCTACCTGGGGCAATTAAAAGTATGAAGAATTAAAAAAACACTTTAAATATATACATATGAAGCCGATAAAATAAGACACTCTCCCATAAAGTGTGTAAGTTAAAAAGTTATGGCTTGGATTTTATAATCTGAGCCTTTCTTCAAAAATAAGCATAAATTGGTTGAGAACAATGCCCCAATTTTGGATAGGCATTGTCCATTTCTTAGTGGCTTCTTTTAATGCCAGATACACTGATTTCATTACGGCCTCATCAGTAGGGAAAGACATTTTATTTTTGGTGTATTTTCTTATTTTTCCGTTGAGATTTTCAATTAAATTTGTGGTATAAATGATCTTACGGATCTCTAAAGGAAATTCAAAAAATACAGTAAGCTCATCCCAATTATTCCGCCAGGAGGCGATAGCATAAGAATATTTGCTTTCCCATTTTCCTGCAAAATCATTGAGAGCTGCTTCAGCCGCTTGTTTTGTTGGGGCGGTGTAAATATGTTTCATATCTGCAGAAAATTCTTTTCTATCCTTCCAAACCACATATTTGCAGGCATTTCTGATCTGATGAACGACACAGATTTGGGTTTGAGATTGTGGGAAAACTGAGCGAATAGTCCCAGTAAATCCGTTCAGATTATCTGTTGCCGTAATGAGGATATCTTCCACGCCGCGAGCTTTGAGATCCGTTAAAACACCCATCCAGAAGCTCGAACTTTCATTCTTACCGAGCCACATTCCAAGAACTTCTTTTTTCCCTTCACGATTTAATCCTACTGCCAAATAGATGGTTTTGTTAATGACCTTGGAGTTTTCACGAACCTTGAATACGATCCCATCCATCCAGACAATTAAATACAAATCTTCTAAGGGGCGGTTTTGCCAGCTCACCACTTCGGTGGCAACGGCATTGGTAATCCTGGAAATGGCAGAGGAAGATATTTCAAAATCGTATAGTTCTTTAACCTGCTCTTCGATATCGCTCACACTCATCCCTTTGGCGTAGAAGGAGATAATAATATTCTCCAAACCTTCGATGATGTTATGCCTTTTTGGAACTAATGCAGGTTCAAAACTGCTTGCCCTGTCTCTGGGAACTTTGATTTCACTCTCTCCAAAAGAGGATTTTATTTTCTTGGTTCCATGTCCATTGCGATAGTTCCCTTCTTTGGTTTTTTCATGTTTTTCATTGTCCAGATGAGCATCAAGTTCTGCTTCCAGCATATGTTCAACGGCACGTTTGTGCATCTGTTTGAAGAAAAAGGTTAAATCTTCTCCATTTTTAAAGGACTTATAGAAATCCTTGTTGTTTAATAATTCTTCTTTGTCGATCATAACTATATAGGTTAAAATTAATAAAAAGTTATTTCCGAAAATTATTTTTGAGCTTTAGAGGGCTCAAAAATTTTTCAGAATAACTTTTTAACTTACACAGTTAGTGAGACACTACCTAAAATAATTGTCTCAGAAGCCTCTTATACATTACAATCTCTATACATGCTTTTTATAACATTAGACTCAACTCCCAACCAAAATATTAAGAACAATTACATTCATTATGAACAACTATCAATTTTATAAGCAAGAAGGAAATCAATATATTTTTAGAAACCAGCCGGTGTTTATTGCAGTGCTCTGTATTATTTTTCTGGTCATTGCAGGACTCATTTTTAATAGTGTAAGAACCGGGAGCTATATTATTATGGCGGTAGTTGCACTTATTGTAGTCAACTTCTTTACCAAAAAATTTATCATTGATATGGATCGTAAAACAATTACGGGAAAACATACCATTTTTGTTCCGGCAAGAACATATCCGATTGAGAATTTCAGAAATTTTCATGTGGTGGCAACAAAATATATGGGATTTATTACCACTAATGTAATGCTGTCTGTTTATTTTGAAATAGATGGAAAAGAAAAACAGCTTACAATAGGCCAGGCGCTTACCCAGAAAGGAATACAGAAAATGGTCAATGAAACAGAGGATATTTTGAACATTAATCATCCTGAAAATGGACATCAGAGACCGCTATAAGTTTGAAGAAAACGGACGAGAAATAAGCTTTATGCCCAATTACAGTTTTCTGCGCACTTTGGTTGGATGGCTGGCATTGGGAGTCATTGCACTTCCTGTGATCATCTATTATTTTATGGATAAAATATCCGGAGATCAGTTCAAAATTGCCATGGGATTATGGAGTGTTTATATGATCTACTTTCTGTTTGACCTCTTTTTCAGAATTCCTGTGAAATATATTTTTGATAAATCGGAAAAGTGTATTTACAGAAAACTGTTACTTTCCAAAAAGCTCATGAATTTTGATGAAATGACCTATTTTGTGAACGATGAAAGAGGTGGATATTATTATTCCATCGGGAAAAAGAGAAATCAGTTTGTAAAAAACTACAGAATCAGTAATTATTTTTCCGGATCTAAAGCTTCTAACAGAAGAGAGGAGGAGTATATAAAAGAAATTTTATGTCCTGTTCTCATTGCTGTAGGAATTCCCCTGAATCAGGAAGAACAATAAAACAAGTACCGAAAAGCAGGGTAAAAACTAATACGATGAAGAATGGAGGTATAACCATTCCCCTCCCTTGGAGGGGTGGCAAAAATTCAAAGAATTTTTGACGGGGTGGTTGATACACAATAACAAAAAACCCGGCGGTTTCGAAGAAACCGCCGGGTTTTGTCTATATAAAATAGCTTATTTTAAACTATTAAGCTAAAATTCTCTTTACAGCTTCTTTTACTGCAGCAGAGTCAATTTTATACTTCTTCATCAATTCTGCTGGTGTTGCAGACTCTCCGAAAGTATCATTTACCGCCACAAATTCCTGTTTTGTAGGTCTTTTTCTTGCCAACATACCTGCAACAGATTCTCCTAAACCACCAAGGTAGTTGTGCTCTTCAGCCGTTACAATCTTACCTGTTTTTTCAACAGATTTTAAAATGATCTCTTCATCAAGAGGCTTAATCGTGTGAATGTTGATAACCTCACAAGAAATACCTTCTTTCTCAAGCTCATCAGCAGCTACAAGAGATTCCCATACAAGGTGCCCTGTTGCAACAATCGTTACATCAGTACCTTCCTGAAGCATAATTCCTTTTCCGATTTCGAAAGGCATATCTTCCGGAATGAATACAGGAACTACCGGTCTTCCGAATCTTAAATATACAGGACCTTCAAAATCTGCAATCGCTAAAGTAGCAGCTTTAGTCTGGTTGTAGTCACAAGTATTGATCACGGTCATTCCAGGAAGCATTTTCATCATACCGATATCTTCAAGAACCTGGTGAGTAGCTCCATCTTCTCCTAAAGTAAGACCTGCGTGAGATGCACAGATTTTTACATTTTTGTTAGAATAAGCGATAGACTGACGGATCTGGTCATATACTCTTGAAGTAGAGAAGTTAGCGAAAGTTCCTGTAAAAGGAATTTTTCCTGTAATGCTAAGACCAGCTGCAATCCCCATCATGTTTGCTTCTGCAATACCAATCTGAAAGAATCTTTCAGGAGCTTTCTCAATGAATTTCTCCATCTTCAAAGAACCGATAAGGTCTGCGCAAAGTGCTACTACATTAGGATTTTTGTCAGCCAGTTCAGCTAATCCTGCTCCGAATCCTGAACGCGTGTCCTTTTTTTCTGTATATGTATATTTCATTTTTATTTTATTAATCGAGATGTTAAGATATTAGTAATCAGCCGGAGCTTCTAGGTACAATTGCTTAAATGCTGTGTCTAATTGCTCATCATTAGGAGCTTTACCATGCCAGGCATGAGATCCCATCATATAATCAACTCCGTAACCCATTTCTGTATGAAGAAGAATTGCTACCGGCTTTCCTTTTCCGGTTTCTGTTTTTGCCTTCTCAAGAATTGCAATCACAGCTTCAAGATCATTACCATTTTTTTCTTCCAGAACAATCCATCCGAATGCTTCCAATTTAGCATGAAGATTTCCTAAACTTAATACATCATCTGTATCACCATCGATCTGACGACCGTTATAGTCAATTGTAGAAATGATATTATCTACCTTTTTAGCAGCTGCATACATCAATGCTTCCCAGATCTGACCTTCCTGAAGCTCACCGTCTCCGTGAAGAGAGTAAACAAGAGATTGATCACCATCTAATTTTTTACCATCAGCTACCCCTAATGCTACGGAAAGTCCTTGTCCAAGAGAACCTGAGGCAATTCTGATTCCCGGAAGGCCTTCGTGCGTTGTTGGGTGTCCCTGTAATCTTGAATCTAATTTTCTGAAAGTACTTAGTTCTTCTACAGGGAAGAAACCAAATCTTGCTAAAGTAGAGTAGAATACCGGAGAAATGTGTCCGTTTGATAGATAAAAATGATCCTCATTCTTACCTTCCATTGTAAAAGGAAGTTTATAGTTCATTACCTTTCCGTAAAGGGCTGTAAAGAATTCTGTGCACCCTAAGCTACCACCAGGGTGTCCTGAATTTACAGCGTGAACCATTCTTAAAATGTCTCTTCTGATCTGCGTAGTAAGAGTTTTTAACTCTTCGATACTTTTACTCATTATATCTGATTTATTTGCATGCGAATTTACAATTTTTTACCGGCTTATGGAAATGCAAAATCCGGATATAAAACCCGGATTTAGTATGATTTGAATATTTTCCCGCTTTTAACAGCCTTCGTTAAGATAAACAGAGATTTCAGTTACTATATTATTAACGAATTTAAAGCTTAATAAAGTTCCTGCCTGGCTGTCTTCAAGATTAAAATAACCGGCATCTTTAATCGGCTTACCATTGGAGTCCCAGTCCGGGCGTACACTGAAATTGGCGTAACTTCTATACGTGTTGATCAGGTCATCTCTGGTGCTTCCCACCCCGATTCCGCTTTTGGTTTTGAATTTTTTACTTGTTGTTGTCATGTAGGTAATGGAAGGAACACTCGGGTTGGCTTCATTGATGTAATTATCAAAAAGATCAATCTGAATAGTTTCTCCATTATATTTTACGATGTTTTTTTTCTCTCCGCCAGAGTTGGACAGTTTTATTCCCGCTATTTTTTCAGCATCAACCTTAGGCATGAAAACTTTAAAGGGGCCAATTCGTAATGTTGAGACTTCAAAGTTGTCCTGAGCATTCATAAAACTAAAAGTCAATAGAAATGTGAAAATTGCGATAATTTTTTTCATAGTTTTTAATTTTTGTTTTTTTTTATTTCGATGTTTTTTAAAATTAATTTATATCATTCGTGTTAAAGATAATTAAAATGCAAAAGTCTATAAAATCAGTTACTTAAACAAATACGAAAAAATAAAAAATATTTATTAACGGTAATGCTTTGTGGTAGCAGGATCATTGGTTTTTTGCTACTAAACATTGATTTTTTTTGAATTTTAATATGTGGTATTTAGATTAATTTAACTAATTTTATAATTCAAATAATCATGAATTATGAACCTTTAACTAATTATTTTTTTTTGTTTTTGGTTTTAATGTTTGGATTAATAAAAATTACATACCATTATATATGAAAATTAAACAATTATTTTATCTGGGGATATTCATTATATCCGTTTCCTCCGGGAAAGCACAGGACTTTTTTACAGTAATCAGTGAGAGGTCCATCAAAGCAGATCCGAAAAACAGAACTGTACAACCGGAAAAGTCACTTACCTATACCTTGGATGTGGCCGGAATGAAAAGTTATTTCAATTCTGTTCCGGAACTGAAAGACAGTGACCGCAAAGAAAATGCTCCGATTATTGTTCTTCCAATGCCAGATGGTACGAAAGCCAAATTCAGAATCTGGAAATCTTCCGTGATGGCTCCGGAATTAGCCAGCAAGTTTCCTCAGATTGTCACTTTTACCGGACAGGGAATTGATGACAGGTATGCAACCCTAAAACTTGATTTTACAGAGTTAGGATTTCATGCGCAGATAAAATCTATAGTCGCAGGTGATTCTTATATAGATCCTTATGCAAAACAGGATGTCAGTAATTATATCATTTACAAGAAAAGTGATTTAATTGATAAAAATCCAAGAACATGTGGGCTGAAAGATGATCAGGATGCTCCACTAGAAAAAAAAAGCCAACAAAAAACCGTAGCTCCAAGCGTAGGAACTCAAATTAGAGTTTTCAGATTCGCAGTGGCTTGTACCCATCAGTATGCAATTGCAGCAACGGGTTCTGCAACTCCTACAGTAGCACAGACTCTTTCAGCCATTGTAACCTCTGTAAACAGAGTGAATGGAGTATATGAACAGGAAGTTGCTTCAAGATTGGTATTAGTAGGTACTGAAACCAATGTGATCTTTACCAGTGCGGCTACGGACCCTTTCACAGGAAATGATAGTGCGGGAACATTAATTAACGAAAGCCAGACCCAAATTGACTTACTGATAGGAAATGCCAATTATGATATCGGACATACCTTCAGTACAGGAGGTGGCGGATTAGCCGGATTAGGAGTAATCTGTAACAACTCTAATAAAGGAAGAGGAATCACCGGCTCACCAAATCCGGTTGGTGATCCTTATGATATTGATTATGTAGCCCATGAAGTAGGACATCAGTTTGGGGGGCCACATACTTTTAATGCAACAACAGGAAGCTGTGGAGGAGGAAACCGCAGTGCAACCAACGCTGTAGAACCTGGAAGCGGAATTACCATAATGGCTTACGCCGGAATTTGTGGAAGTACCAATAACCTCGCTCCTAACAGTATTCCGACTTTCCATACTAAATCATATCAGTCTATCACCACAAAAGTTCAGTCAACAACTTGTCAGGTAACACTTCCAAGCAACAATTTCGCTCCTACAGTCAATGCCGGAGGAGATTATACCATTCCTAAAGGTACACCATTTAGATTGGAAGGATCTGCTACAGATTTAGATAACAATCCTCTTACTTACAGCTGGGAACAGAATGATGTAGGACCTGCGGGTGACTGGAATGCACCAACATTAAATGCACCTCTGTTCCGATCATACGTACCTGTAACCGTTCCTTACAGATATTTCCCAAAACTTACAGATGTAATCAATGGAACTGTTTCCAAAGGAGAAGTTAGACCTTCTTATGCAAGAACAATGGAGTTCAGATTGACTGTAAGAGATAATAACGCGGGTTGTGCAGGAGTAGCCAATGATGATGCTATTATTACTGTTGATGGAAATTCCGGACCTTTTAACGTAACTGCACCTACTACAGCGGTAAACTGGGCAGGTAACTCTACTCAGACAGTAACCTGGGACGTAGCCAATACAACTTCATTTCCTGTGAATGCTGCTACTGTCAATATTTATCTTTCAACAGACGGCGGTCTTACCTATCCTACGCTGATCCTGGCTTCCACTCCGAACGATGGTTCTGAAACTGTTACTATTCCTAACGTAAATACGACACAGGCAAGAATTATGGTTGCTGCAGAAACAAATGTTTTCTACAATATTAATCCAATCAACTTTACCATTACCCAGACATTAGGCGTGAATGAAACCTCTGCCAATAAAGATGTATTTGTGGTATATCCTAATCCAAGTAAAGGACTTCTGAATGTGAAATTTACCAATTCAAATGAAGTATATGATGTTACAGTATATGATGTAAGCGGAAAATTAGTGTTCACTCAGGCAAATAACAAATTGAATCATGATAAAACAGGGTCTTTTGACTTGTCACATCTTGTTCAGGGAGATTATCTGATTAAAGTTAAATCTAAGAATCTTGAGAAAACAATCAAATGGATTAAAGAATAATCTATTTCCTTGATTCAAATAAAAAAAGACTGTCTTCAATAGAGGACAGTCTTTTTTTGGAATGTATGTTATTTTAAACAACTCTTAAATGTTGTTTGTTTTTTACCAGCCACAGACCAATGAAGGTTAGTAATCCGTTTAAAACAATGAGTTCTACTCCGATTTTATAATCGGTATAAGTAGTAACAGCCAGATTGATTAAATAAGTTAATACAGGTGCCAAAAGGGTAACCGTAAGGATGGAATATTTTCTTGAAATCTGGAACTTGGTGAAAATTCCAAAAGCAAAAAGTCCAAGAAGCGGTCCGTAAGTATATCCTGCAATTTCCATGATCAGATAGACGATAGATTTGTCATTCAATGCTTTGAAAACCATAATCAGGATGAAGAACACTACGGTGAAAATCAAATGCACCTTCATACGAAGGCGTTTCTTCTCTTTTTCAGTTTTTGTTTTATCTTCATTAAGGTTTAATAAATCTACGCAATATGAGCTGGTTACAGCTGTTAGAGCTCCATCTGCAGAAGGAAATAAGGCTGAAATTAATCCGATGATGAAAATAACAGAAATAGCCATAGGAAAATATCCCTGAAGTGATAAAGCGGGGAAAAGGTCATCTCCCATTACGTTTTTAATGTTTCCTGCTGGATCTTTAAATCCAAAAATATTCGTTACTGTTTCACCGTTTATAGTTCCATATTCTGCTCCATGCTGTAGAGCAAAGAGGTATAATAATCCTCCCAGGAATAAGAAGGCAAGGTTCACAATAAGAAGTGTTCCTGCAAAAGTCAACATGTTTTTCTTTGAATTCTTAAGATTATCCACAGAGATATTTTTCTGCATCATTTCCTGATCCAGCCCTGTCATAGCAATGGTAATGAAAATTCCGCCCAGAATGGTTTTCAGGAAAAAGGTTTTGGAATTCGGATCAAAATTGATGAAATGGGTGTAATTTTTCTGCTCCAGAATCGTATATGCTTCTCCAAACGATAAATTCAGGTTGGATAAAATATAAACAATACAAGCTACAAGACTGATGATCATAAAAGAAGTCTGCAGCGTATCTGTAATAACAATAGTTTTTACACCACCTTCAAAAGTATACAGAAGTACCATTAGCAGAAGAACAAGAGAAGTCACCCAGAACGGAACTCCCAATCCTTCAAGTAAGAATATCTGTAAAACATTCACTACCAGGTATAATCTTGCAGTAGCTCCAATTGCTCTTGAAATAATAAAAAAGATAGAACCTATTTTATGCGCTTCTACATTGAATCTTTTTCCCAGATACGTATAAATAGAAGTCAGATTCATCTTGTAGTAGAGTGGTAGTAATATTGCTGCCACAATGAAATATCCGATAAAGAACCCGATTACCATCATATAGTACTCAAAACCTCCATAGATATATTCTGAACCGGTCATTTTTCCGACAGTTCCCGGAACGGAAATAAAAGTAACTCCGCTTAAGCTGGTTCCTATCATCCCGAATGCTACGAGCCACCATTTACTCTTTTTGTTACCGATAAAAAAAGACTGGTTATCAGAATTCCGGCTGGTGAAATAAGAAATCACCAAAAGGCCGATAAAATAGACGAAAACAAATAGCAAAAGGATAGTTCCTGGATTCATGCTTGATTTTTAAATTTTAGCAAATATATAAAAAAGATCAGTCGTGAATCATGAATTTGAATTCCTGTTCGTGTCAAAACAAATTGTGATGGTTAATTTACTTGTAAGCAGTGATTTACTTTTAAAAACAAAAACCTTCCAGAGATCGATCTGAAAGGTTTGTATGGTAAGGGTGTAATACAGTGACTAATTCACTAAAACATCCTGAAGTTCCTCACTTTTCTGGAAACTTGCTTTAGCGAAAGGACAGAGGGGAATAATCTTCTTATCATTTTTTCTGGCAAAATCTACGGCTGCCAGAAGCATTTCCTTGCCTACTCCTTTTCCGTTGTAAGCTTCTTCCACCTCGGTGTGGTCTATAATAAATCTTTCTTCTCCGGCCCAGGTATAGGTCATCATTCCTGCGCGTCTTCCATCTATGAAAGCTTCAAAACTTCCGTGTTTTTCGTCGTTGTTTTGTTTTACTTCGATCATGTTATGAGAATTTAGTTAGTATTTCTATGTCGTTGGTTAATATTTTGTGAACAGGGCATGCATCCGCAATGGTGTGCAGTCTTTTACGCTGCTCATCATCCAGAATACCTTCAAAACTGATATCTCTTTTGAAGACCGCTCTTTTTGTTAATGGAAAGTTTTCAAGCTCTACTTCTACATTGATGTTTTCTATATCCCATTCCTTTCTTTCAATATACATTCTCAAGGTTGCCGCTGTACAGCTTGCCAGTGATGTAGCCAGGATTTCCAGCGGATTGAAACCCTTGTTCTGTCCGCCTTTATCAATCGGTTCGTCCGTAATAATTGTATTCTCGCCGGCTGTTACTTCTGTATAATATTTTGTTTTTCCTAAACTTGCCTTTACTGTTACCGCCATTATTTTGCTGTATTGAATTTATAACTTAATGCACCTGATGGGCATAGGTCGATCTGATTTTTTAGTTCTTCGGGACTTGCGTTTTCTGCTTTTATCCAAGGTCTTTCTTTAGGATCGTAGACTTTGGGGAGTGTTTTTACACATATGGCAGAATGGATACATTTTTTAGGCTGCCAGATGACAGTAATGTTTCCGTTAGGATATTCGTGTGTTTCCATATCAATTTTCTTTTAATGTTTTTTCGATTCTTCTGTCCGGAATCAGCCATATAAGAGCCACGATATAATAAAAACCTATGGCAATATAAGGATAAAAAAATGAAGTAGCGATTCCCAGGACATAAAATACAATTGAGATATACTCTTTATATTTCGAATGGATGGCTTCTTTCAGTTTTGAATCTTCTCCTTCACAACGGATAATCACATGCTCCAGAATAGTGTAGGCAATGGCCGACATAATGAGCCCTATACCATAGACTGCAACGGGGTTTTTTGCAAAATTTGTCGTCCCGATCCATTCTGTAGCAATTGGCATCAGAGAAAGCCAGAACAGAAGGTGAAGGTTGGCCCAGAGAATGCTGCCATTTACTTTCTTTACTGTCTGAAACAAATGATGATGGTTGTTCCAGTAGATTCCTACATAAATAAAACTGAAAATATAAGCCAGAAACTTAGGAAGAAGAGGTTTGACACTGGCCCAGCTATTTCCTTCAGGTACTTTCAGTTCAAGTACCATAATGGTGATAATAATAGCAAGGACACCATCACTGAACGCTTCCAGTCTTCCTTTGTTCATTTACTTTATCTGATTTTTAAAGTTTTCTATTTTACCTTTCAGATCATTCAGCATATCGGGATTGATGACACCGCTTTCCATATCAAAGTTTTCATAAAATTTGGGCAGTGAAAAAGTGTCCTTGATATCTGCTGCAAACTGTGGAAAAAATGTTTTTGCTGTATTCATCACATTTCCACCTCCATAACCTCCGGGAGAGGTACTCATCAGAAGCATTGGTTTATTCTGAAATACTTTTACGTTAATTCTTGAAGCCCAGTCAAAAACATTTTTAAAAGCTGCACTGTAAGAACGGTTGTGCTCAGCAAGTGAGCAGATGATTACATCACATTCCTCAATCGCTTTTAAAAACTGGTGGGCTTCATCCGGAAAACCTTTCTTTTCAAGGTCTACAGAGAATACAGGCATCGTAAAATCGTTGAGGTCAATCAGATTGATTTCCTCATCCTGAAAATCTTTCAGAACAAATTTTACCAGTTCCCTGTTGATAGAAGTGGAAGATGTACTTCCGGCAAATGCTAATATTTTCATAGTTAATAATCTGAACTGAAGTTATTTTCTGTTTAGAATAGCCTTAGGAAGCGGCACATATTCGTTTTCGTCACCAGGAACCAGAGGAAATGCATCGTGATTCTGATCATTCCAGTTTACCTTTGCCTGATCAATTAATTCCTTGTCAGAGTTAACGAAATTCCAGAAAATAAAACGCTCTTCATCGAATGGTTCGCCACCGAAAAGATAAACCGTTCCGTTTTCACTCATCTCAAATTCGCAAAGCTTGGTATCTTTAGCAATCATCAGCTGTTTGGAACCATAAGAATTTCCATCGGTAGTTACTGTTCCATCCAGAACGTACATGGCTGCTTCTCCATAAAGATCTTTTCCAATGCTGATTTTTTTTGCTTCTTTTGTTTTAATTTCAAGGAAAAATAATTTGCTGTGTACCGGAACTGCAGATGTTCTTCCAAATGCTTCACCGGCAATTAATTTATACTGAATGCCATCTTCCTCCCACACCGGAATTTCATCTGCTTCAATATGATGAAAAGTAGGCTCAGACTGCTCAAGATGCTTCGGAAGACCTACCCAGATCTGGAATCCGTGAAGTCTTTTATCACTGTGTCTTAAATATTCAGGTGTTCTTTCTGAATGTACAACCCCTTTTCCGGCTGTCATCCAGTTAACAGCACCCGGTTTTATTTCTATAGCACTTCCAATACTGTCTCTGTGGAAAATAGAGCCTTCCAGCAGATAAGTCAATGTAGATAAGCCGATATGCGGATGTGGCGGAACATCGAGATTCTGATAATCTTTTAATTCTGAAGGTCCCATGTGGTCAATAAAAACAAAAGGGCCAACTGCTCTTTTCTCACGGAAAGGAAGAAGCCTACCTACAAGAAAATTTCCGATATCTGCTGCTTTTTCTTCAATAATAAGTCCAATATTTGACATGATGATGTGATACTTTTTAAAATGTTATTTAAATAAATTGATAAGTCCTGATGAAGGTTTAAAGTTTGTCGTAGCCTTCAAATCTCTCATCCACGATACGTTTCCATTCAGGGTGTTTCTTAATAAAAGCGAAAACATAAGGACAGAAGGGTAGAAGTTTTTTTTCGCTTTCTTCAATAAAATTCAAAGTTTTCTCTACTACTGCAGCAGCCGCGCCAGTTCCGGCTAATTCCGGTTCTGCTTCAGTATGGATTAAAGAAATCTGATGCATGGTTTCACGGTAATCAATAAATGCATAATGTCCGTTGAATTCTATTTCAAATCTTTTTTCGGCTTTTACAAGAGGTATATTTTCAAATTCTGGTTTCATAATATTTGTACTAAGGGTGCTGCATTTCCTATAAATGCAGGAAATTGCTTGTTAAGACAATTAAACCTTATAGGTTCATAAAACCTATAAGGTTTGCCATTATATAAAGTTAATAAAAAAAGGAATAATCGAAGATTAAGATAAATTTAAATCTTTAATCTTCCAGGTATCCGAATTTTCCGGTATTAAAATCCTCGAAAGCCTGCATGATTTCTTCTCTGGAATTCATCACAAAAGGTCCGTGAGGATAAATAGGTTCGTTAATAGGTTCTCCGCTGATGATTAAAACAACAGCATCTTGTTTGGCTTCGATAGTGAATGTTTCCCCTTCATTTTTAAACAGGGCAAAATGATCAGCTTTAACAGCTTCTTCCTCGTTAATAATAATACTTCCTTCAATTACCAAAGCTGCAGTGTTGAAATGAGCAGGGAAATTAAACTCTGCTTTTCCTCCAGCTTTCAGTTTGGCATTCATCATATGAACCGGAGTGAAAGTACTCGCAGGTCCTTTATGACCATCATATTCTCCGGCAATCACTTCTATGTAGCCATTTTCGCCCAGATCCACTCTTTCCATTTTAGAGTTTTCGATAGCCTGGTATTTTGGGCAGCTCATTTTATCTTTTGCCGGAAGATTCACCCAAAGCTGAACCATCTGAAAAATTCCTCCTTCTTTTGCCCATTCTGTTTCATGATATTCCTTGTGAAGAACTCCTTTGGCAGCAGTCATCCACTGAACATCACCTTCTCCGATCACACCGCCGCCGCCAGCGCTGTCATGGTGTTCTACTTTTCCGCTATACGCTATCGTTACTGTTTCAAAACCTCTGTGCGGATGTACTCCTACACCTCTTGGTCTGTCTGAACCATTGAAATGAAATTTTGAATTGTAATCCAGCATGATAAACGGATCCATTCTTTTCATATCCAATCCAGGAACTCCCGGAATGAAATTGTGAACCCTGAACCCATCGCCTACAAAGTGCGCAGGTTTTGGAGATACTACGATTTCTATTTTTTTAGTTGCCATCACATTGTTGATTTATGTAAACAAAATTACCATTGTTATATGCGAAAAGCATTGATCTGTGTTAAGTTCGTGGAAAAGGATGAAGCTGTGATCAGATCTGTTTAATCTTCCTTGGACTTCATATTCTTTCCATCCGAAATATGCAGCCTCCTGAACACGAATCCAGATAAAATCGTTAGTATTCCCACCGTAAGAAATGTAAGTCGGAAGGCATTATGGATTTCACCATTAATAAGATCTGTATTTTCAAATAACTTTAAAACAATCAGTCCGAAGGCAATTCCGAAGCCTATCGCCAGCTGTTGATTGACTGAGAGTAAAGAGTTTCCGCTGCTGGTCTGAAAGTTACGAAGATCGGCAATAGAAATAGTATTCATGGAAGTGAACTGAATAGAGTTGAAAAAACCTAATATTGCGATGATCGGAACAAACCAGTACAAAGATGTGTGTATATCAGGTATGGCAAGCAGGCATATCAGCGTTCCGATGATGAATGTATTAATCATCAAAGTCTGGCGGTAGCCATATTTATCTAAAATTTTAATAACATATGATTTTCCGAAGATAGCCGTCAAAGCCATAGGAGCAATGATCCAGCCCGAAGTGACTGCAGACTGTTTATAGGCAATCTGGATCATCAGTGGCAGTAATAGCGGAACAGAGCTGATTCCTAATCTGGTGGCAAGATTTCCCACAATGCCTACCCGGAATGTTCTCACCTGAAAAAGGTTTAACGGGAAGATAGGATTTCCTCCTCTTTTAGCATGCTTATAATAATAATACAGGAACAGGAAGCCCATTATAAATACAAGCAAAACAGGGGTGATATTCTGGATGTCCCCGAAAAGTTCCAGGGAAACAGAAAGCAGGAGAGAGGCTGCTGCAAAAATCAAGAAGCCCTTTAAATCAAAATCAACATCATCAGATTTGTAATTGGGCATAAATCTTAATCCTAAAAGAATTCCCAGAACTCCAATCGGAATATTGATCAGGAATATCCAGTGCCATGAAAGATAATCTACCATATAACCTCCGACCAATGGTCCCAATACAGGTCCGATAAGAGCAGGAATGATGGCAAAGTTCATGGCTTTGAGCAGTTCGTTTTTATCAAATGTTTTAATGAGTGCCAACTTTCCAACAGGCGTCATCAAGCTTCCTCCAACTCCCTGGATAACTCTTGAAATTACTAAATGAGTGAGATTTTGAGACATGGAACAGAACAAAGAACCCAGACTGAATAATACCAGAGAAAATATAAATATTTTTTTTGTTCCAAACCGGTCGGCAAGAAATCCGCTGGCGGGCATAAAAACAGCAAGGGTTAGAACATAACTGATGATAGCGTTCTGCATATTGAGCGGAGACTCATTCAGGTCTTTTGCAATAGCAGGCAGTGAAGTATTCAGAATCGTGGAATCCAGCATTTGCATGAAAATAGCAGTGGCCAGAATTAAGGGAAGTATTTTTTTTACGGAGGTCTGTTGTGTATTTGCTTCTGTCATTTTGTATCGGCTGGGTTGTGAAAAACTCCCAGACTTATTTATTTGAAGAACCGCTTACTCTAAGCGTTTTGATTCTTAGATAAAGAAATCCATATAAAATTAAAAAAGTCCTGTGAAATTTCACAGGACTTTTTGATTTATTTTCTAGGTTTTTCTACTCCTTTCCATTCATCACCGGCTTTTCTGTACTGGCTTAAGGTGAAAGTTTTGAAATCCTTTGTTTTATATTCGATGTTATCGGTATTCTGCTCAAAAGGCATGATATAATAATATTCAATGTCAGTTTTATCAGATTTGTTTCCTTTTTTTACAGAAGGAACATATTTTGAGAATTTATAGCTTGGAAGATATTGTTTCAATCTTGTGTAGAAAGCTTTGTCTTCTTTTTCGCTAGGGATGATATCTACAATATTCAGATCGTCTTTTTTCTTGTCAATCCAAAGATAATATGTCTTTTCTTCTCCTATATTTCTATTGAATGAGTTGAAAGCAAATAATTCCTTAGGCACAAGTTCCTTGATTTTTTCGGGATCTACTTTAGTATAATATTGACCTTTTGAAGGGTCTACATACGTTTCAAGGTTATACATTAAAACAGAATTGTTCTCGAATTTTTTATTTTTAAAATATTGATTTAATGATAATTCTGCAGTTGCTCTCAGCTCTTTACCTCTTGCATCCAGTTTTTTTGTCGGATTCTGAGGGTTTACATATTTTACAAATTCATATAAAACAACAGGTTTAATGTCTTTAAGGTGAGGATAAGTTTTCAGTTGCTCTGCCTTTACAAGCCAATAATATTGTTGATAGTAGTCATCTTTATCCTGGTCTTTCACACTCTTATAAGCCAAAGCAAGCTTCTTTGAATTCAGATATTTGCCATATTTTCCTTGTCCAAAAGCAAAACTTATGGCTAATAAGGCAAATAAAACAGTAAGGTTTCTTCTCATTTTTTTATAATTGATATTTTCGTTTTCCAAATATAATTATTTATTAGATATTATTTTGGATTGTGAGTTAAATTATGCCATATTGTTAGTGTTAATTCAAGAAAAAATCCTGTATTGCTACAGGATTGATAAATTATAACAGAAGGAGTTATAGGTTTGAATGTGAAAAATATACATGTAATTAGTGAATTTTGCTTTGCAAGTGAATTATTAACTGTCAATTTTTGCTTTGCAAGTGAATAATAAAGCTGTAATCCGTAACCCGAATCCCGCAACAAATTGACAAGCGAAGCGAATTGACGATTGACTATTCATCATCCCTTCCTAATACGAAGTCTCATGTACCTTCACCGCTCTTCCGCTTGGATCATTCATTTTTTTGAACGCTTCATCCCATTCCAGAGCAATAGGAGTGGAGCATGCAACAGAAGGAACTGATGGAACGGTAGCAGCTGCAGTTTCACTCGGGAAATGTTCTTCAAAAATAGTTCGGTATCGGTATTCTTCTTTGTTCTGAGGTGTGTTTAGCGGGAATCTGAATCTTGCGTTAGTCATCATTTCGTCCGTCACTTCTCTTTCAGCTACCTCTTTTAAGGTATCTATCCATGAATATCCCACACCATCCGAGAACTGTTCTTTCTGTCTCCAGACAATAGAATCTGGAAGAAGGTCTTCAAAAGCTTTTCTCAATACCCATTTTTCAATTTTTCCTTCAGCAGTACTGATCATTTTATCCTGAGGGTTAATCGTCATTGCAATATCCATGAATTCTTTGTCAAGGAAAGGAACTCTTCCTTCAATTCCCCAGCTCATCAACGCTTTGTTGGCTCTTAAACAGTCATAGAGGTGAAGTTTGCCTAATTTTCTCACAGTTTCATCGTGGAATTCTTTTGCATTAGGAGCTTTATGGAAGTATAAATAACCTCCGAACAATTCATCCGAACCTTCTCCTGAAAGAACCATTTTAATTCCCATGGATTTGATGACTCTTGCCAAAAGATACATCGGTGTGGATGCTCTGATGGTGGTTACATCATAAGTTTCAAGATGATAAATGACGTCACGTACAGCATCCAGTCCTTCCTGAACAGTAAAGTTAACCTCATGGTGAACAGATCCAATGTGCTCTGCTGCCTTTTGTGCAGCTGCAAGATCCGGAGAACCAACCAATCCTACCGCGAAACTGTGGAGTCTTGGATACCAGGCTTCCTGAGTATCGCCACTTTCAATTCTCTGGCGGGCAAATTTTGCAGTGATGGCTGAAATAACAGACGAATCCAGTCCTCCGGAAAGAAGTACACCATAAGGAACATCACTCATCAGTTGTCTGTGAACGGCATCTTCAAGACCTTTTCTCAGTTTTGAGATATCGGTTTCATTTTCTTTTACATGATCAAAGCTGTCCCAGTCTCTTGTATACCATTGCTGAAGTTCTGTTCCGTCCGGACTGAACATCAAATGGCCGGGTAAGAAAGTTTCTATTTTTTTGCAGATTCCTTCAAGAGCTTTTAATTCAGAAGCGACATAGTAGTTTCCGCTTTTATCCCAACCCTGATAAAGCGGACAGATTCCCATATGATCGCGGGCGATAAGATAAGTATCATTTTCGGTATCGTATAAAGCGAATGCAAAAATTCCGTTAAGTTTCTCTACGAAATCTTTTCCGTATTTTCTGTAAAGAGCAAGGATCACCTCGCAGTCGGATTGAGTCTGAAACTCATAATCCGGAAATTCTTCTTTAAGTTCTCTATGGTTATAGATTTCACCGTTCACCGCTAATACTACTTTTCCATCTTTAGTAAATAGAGGCTGTTTTCCAGAAGTAGGATCTACAATGGCAAGTCTTTCATGAGAAAAAATTACTTTCTCGTCCTGAAAAACTCCACTCCAATCCGGTCCTCTGTGACGGATTTTTTTTGACATTTCCAATACCTGAGGTCTTAATACTTCAGTTTTTTGCTTGGCGTCGAATAAACATACAATTCCACACATGATTTTTATTATTTATGGAACAAAAGTAGAAGGGATGTTTATAAATAACAATAAAAAATATTTAAAAACGAAAATTTTTAATCAATTAATATTTTAAAGTTAAAATTTTTAACTATTTCTTGAAATTAACATGTTTTTGATTAATTTTTTTCGTTGAGCCGAAATGGATGTGGTTTCCATACGAAATAAAAATGACATATTTATTAATCTATGGTAATTAATTATATGAATTTTACCCCTTACTTTGTGGCTCGAAATAATTTTTTTTCATCATTTGTGTTTTTACCTTCTTGCAATTCTCATGCAAGAAGGTTTTGTTTTTATTGTACTCCCAGTAAAGTTCCTGAAACATTCCAAGAACTGAAACTTGTTCCTTCTGTAGGTCCTTGAGGAATTTTTATCTGTATGGTATGTTTTCCTGCTTTCAAATATCCCAGAGGGATGAAATTAGGATTGGTAACGGTTCCCGGGCACCAGTTTGATCTGCTGAGGTCAGAGGATGAAAGTCCGTCCTGAAAATTTCCAGAGGCTGGATTGTATAAACGATACGAGCCACAATCTGTTCTCCATGGGATAAATGAAAATACAGGATTTCCATCCATCAATATAGAATTGGCTTTAGGAACGAATTCATCACCATTTTCCCAACCGCCGTGTCCTGTTGTGGTATACCTAAGTTGCGCATTTTTCAGGTCTTTATCTAACGTGAAGTCAACAAGAAGACCTTTGTCCTGATTAAACATGGTAGAGTAGTCCTGTCCTGCCATTTCCATAATATTTAAAGTATTAAACAAAGGAATAGCCGTATTGTTCTTATTTACGGTCTGATCACTTTTATGAATCGTAATATCAAGGCTTACTTTATGTCCTCCTTTATCATAATTGCCAATAAATGTACCTATCCAAAGTTCTTTTCCTGATAAAGCAGGTTTCAATTCTGTGATATCCTGTCGGTAAGGGCTGATAGTCTGCCAGTCTTTTCCTTTAAGCTGAATATGATTGAATTTCTGGATACCAAAAGCGGTAAAGAATCTCATCATTTCAATGGCAGGGCTATAATTGTCGGCAGCAGTTACTCCGTAATATTGTTTTCCATTTCCGTTTTCGTAAAGAGGAAGTGTTTTTGCTCCCTTTTCCAGACCGTCAAAAAAAGACTTTTCTTTATCCTGTGGAATGAAAAATACAGTTCCGGTTCTGTCATAGGCATCCCCATTGGATTGCTGCTTCAGTTCAACAAAAATATTTTCTCCTTCTGTAATAGTGGGGAATTTTATTTTTTTCAGAATGATGGTTCCGTTAGCGTATCTCTTGATCTGGTCATCAGATTTTGAGGCATCAGAGAAATTGATGGTTTCATTTTCAAAAACATTCAGTGTGGTAAATCTGCTTTTCCAAAGGAGATCTTTATATCCCAGCTGATCGGTTGTCTGTATGTTTCCTTTCAATATGTTTTCAATCCCTGTGTTCTTTATTTTTTTGATTGAGCTGGCTGTCGTTAAAGAATTTTTATTTCTCTCTATTTCCAGAACTAATCCTAAATTCTGTCCTAAAACAGAAGGACCACCTTTCAGTTTTAAGTCATTGGTGTACCAGATTTCAATGGTATTTGAATTGATTTTTGTAACCGCTTTTTTACAGTTGTATCCTAAGATCTTTTTTGTTTCATTGGTGAGTTCAAAATTCTGTTTTCCAACAGACTCTGTATCTGATGCTGAAATAATGGATCCTGGTTTTAAAAATGCATAAGAAACAATAGAGTTAGATGGCTTTTCTACCTTAGTGATCTCATAAGGATAGCTGCTTTTTTGTTCTTTGATCGTACTATTGAGAATAAAATTTTCTTTCTCATTGACCCAAATGATGGTAGAGGGCTGATCCGTTGATACCTTTCCGTTATAAGAACCAGTGTACTGAATTTCATAGGTCTGTGCAGAAAACAGACAGTACGCGAAAACAGCCAGAAAATTGAAAACAATTCTTGTATGCATAAATAAATGAGTTTGCTGCAAAGGTATTCTAAACTTTCTACAGCATCAAACCGGTTTTGATCTATACAGTTAGTAGGCAATGGGGTTGAAATGTTACAAAAATTGTTACATTTTTTCAGAAAGGTTTTAAAACAAAAAAACTACTCCGGAAAATAGAGTAGTTTAGTGTATTGTTGTTGGATTTAAATTAAGAAATTCTCTCAATCAAAGCCATATAGAATCCGTCATACCCTTCGCTAGGCATTACTTTTTCATCTTTAATCATCTTGAATCCAGGATTGTTTTTGATGAACTCATCTACCTGAAGATTGTTTTCAGATGGAAGAATAGAACAGGTAGCGTATACCATTTTTCCTCCTTTTTTAAGCATTTTAGAATAGTCCTGAAGAATTTGTTGTTGTTCCTTTTTAATTCTGTCAATAAAGTCCTGATCAATTTTCCACTTGCTGTCCGGGTTTCTTTTCAAAACACCAAGACCTGAACATGGTGCATCAATCAGAAGTCTATCAGCTTTTTCATGAAGACGTTTGATTACTTTATTGTCAGAGATCATACGGGTTTCAATATTGTGGGCTCCGGCTCTCTTGGCACGACGCTTCAGCTCGGCAAGCTTCCATTCGAAGATATCTAATGCTACAATCTGACCTTTATTTTTCATTAATGCTGCCAGGTGAAGTGTTTTTCCACCAGCACCAGCACATGCATCTACTACTCTTTGTCCTTCTTTTACATCAAGAAAATACCCGATTTTCTGAGAAGAAGCATCCTGAACTTCAAATAATCCTTCTTTGAAAGCGGTAGTAAGGAAAACATTTTTCTTTTCTTCCAGCTGAACAGCGTCAGGATAACCTTTAACAGGATAAGAAACAACACCCTCATCTGAAAGATCAGAGATAAGTTCTTTAGTGGTTGTTCTTAAAGAATTGGCTCTTAAAACCGTAGGAGCCTGTTCGTTTAAAGCAATCATTTCTCTTTCCCAGCTGGCACCCAGTTCTTTTTCAAGAGTTTCAGCAAGCCATTCAGGAATAGAGTGTTCTATTGCTTTTGTAGGAACAGTGTTCTTTTTAAGTTTGGTAAGAATATCGGCGATTTTGATTCCGTCAAATTCTTCGAATTTTTTATAATTGGTTTTACTCCAGAGTAGATACGCAATGATCAGTTTGTAGATATTGTTGGGTTTCACGCCTTCACCCATGTAGTATTCAAGGCGTTTTTTCCAACGGATAATATTGTAAAAAATTTCAGAAACAACGGCTCTGTCCTGGCTTCCCCATTTTCTGTTTGCTTTCAAAAGTCTTTCAATAACTTTATCGGCATATTTGTTTTTTTCAAAAAATGTCTCCTGTAAGGCATCGTGAATTCCGATTGCCAAGTTTCTGTGAATAAGTTCCATAAATTTGCTTCGCTGTTTGAATCTGCAAAAATACGACTTTTAATTGAGAGTTTGGAATTTGGAGTGGGAGAGTTGATGAAGGGGTGTGAATTGTGAATGATCAATTCGCTTCGATTGTGAATTTCGGATTTCTGGTTGAGAGGTTTGAGTAATTATATATTGTACAGATCAGTTTTCTAATGGAAGGGTGTGCATTCCCGATTCACTTTGCAAAGCAAAAAAATTGACTATTGACAATCTGAGATTCAGTAGTGAATGGTCTGTGTGTTTATTAATTTTTACAGGGTAGAAATAAATTTTAATGCTCAATTTGTAAAGGTTTTCCGATTATTTATATTTTTTATTTGTTGACGATAGCCTTTTACTATAAGACGTATAAACCAGTGTTTTTTGCTTAATGAAAAATATTTGCTGATAAAATATACACTGTTCATTACTATACTTTATTTTCTTTGCGGCAAGTTTATTTAATTTGCATTAATTCACTTGTGTGTGTAAAATTAATAAGCGCTTATGATCTACTATACTGAGCTTTATCTATTGACTTCAACCTTTAAAAAGTTCTACCTTTGCAAAAAATAAAAATATGAGTGACACAGTAATTTGTCCAAAATGCAGCTCTGAGTTTACATACCCGAGCGATAATATGATGGTATGTTCCCAGTGTTTCTACGAATGGGATCCGGCTGAAGCCGCTGCTGAAGGCGCAAATGAAGGAAAAATCCTGGATTCCAACGGAAATGAACTTCAGGATGGTGATTCTGTAGTGGTAATAAAAGATTTACCTGTAAAGGGAGCGCCAAAACCGGTAAAAGCCGGAACTAAAGTGAAAAATATCCGTCTGAGACCGGGAAGTGATCACAATATTGACTGTAAAATTGATGGTTTTGGAGCAATGGCTCTTAAGTCAGAATTTGTAAAGAAAGCATAAGAACTTCGTTTTTCTATGCCCTGAAAATAAAGAAAAGGAAAAAATTGGACAGTGTAATCTTTCAACAGACTTAATTGCAATATTGCTAATGTCCGTCTGGAAGGCAGAAAGAGAATTAACCAAAAATTTCCTTATACTTTAGAAATACAAATGTAAGAAAAAGTTTCATATACAGATTCTTATGTTTGTATTTTTTTATTGATAAGTGTAAGTAAATGTATGAGTTATGCAGCGAATATTGAAAGTTAAAACGGGCTCATAGAGAATGGACTGTTTCTCTTTTTCTGTTAAGTCTTTTCGCTTAAATAAACGAAACATTTATGGTTCCTGAAATTTTCTCGTCCGTATACACAATGAGTTCCTTTCCTTTTGCCTTTAATTTATTCCAATAATAATTTCCTGCAAATCTGCTTTCAAGAACTTCGGCTTCGAGACCAGTTTCTGTAATTCTGATTTCTTTGGGATAATAAGAGAATTTGGTAAGCTGGAAATCTTCAGCTTCTGCTTCCCTGAAAATATTCACTTCCCCAAATAGCTTAGCAACATAAGAGTTGTAAGGATTTCTGTAGGTTTCTTCCGGACTGTCATTCTGAATCAGTCTTCCATCCTGCAGAATAACAATCTGGTCCAGCCATGGCATGATATCCTGAAGTTCATGAGTGGAAATAATCATAGAAACGCCATGCTGTTTTACATATCTGAAAAGTCTTTCCCTCAGTTCAATTTTTCTCGGAAAATCAAGATTACTGAAGGGTTCATCTAAAATAAGAAGCTTGGGAAGTACAGACAATGCTCTGGCAATAGCCACTCTTTGCTGTTGTCCGCCGCTTAAGTATTTTGGAAGTACGTTCGCAAATTCTTGAAGCCCTACCACCTCAAGAAGCTCCGTTACAGTTTCTTTTTTTTGTTTTAAATTGATATTAGAAATAAATTTTCCTACGTTTTCAGCCACTGTAGCGTAGGGCATAAGATCAAAATTCTGCGCTACGAATTTCATTTCCGGTTCTCCCGGA
Source organism: Chryseobacterium sp. SG20098 (assembly GCF_031844745.1). Taxonomy (NCBI): domain Bacteria; kingdom Pseudomonadati; phylum Bacteroidota; class Flavobacteriia; order Flavobacteriales; family Weeksellaceae; genus Chryseobacterium; species Chryseobacterium sp. SG20098. The sequence goes on from NZ_CP134622.1 coordinate 4,375,967, forward strand.
ACAAGATTTCCTTTCGGTCCCAAAAGCTTTGTTCCGTTAAAAATAATCTCGCCGCTTTCCCAATCCAAAAGACCATAAATCAGGTTGAGAAGAGTAGATTTTCCACATCCGCTTTCACCGGCCAGCGCTATAATTCTGTTTTCTTCAAACCTTAGGTTAAGGTTCTGAAACAGGGGATTTTCTTTGTTGTGAGAGAAAAATAAATTGTTTATTTCTAATAGCATATTACAAATGTAAGGTTTTTATGAAAACATAATTTTTTTTATTATATTAGCGGAACTAATAAAAATAAATCAAAAATGAGAAAAAAACTGTTTTCGTTAGCTATTCCTGCATTATTTATTGCTGCTGTAATGGTTTCTTGTAAAAAAGACAAACCACTTACCAGTGAAAGTAATGAGGTGACGACTACTAAAGAAGGTAGCCAGTTCACTTTGGACACGCTAAACAGTAAGGTTGAATGGAAGGGATACAAAGTATTTAAATCTGAGAATACAAGCCATTTTGGAACAATCAGGTTTGAAAGTGGAGATGTGACGGTGAAAGACGGAAAACTGGAAAGCGGAAAATTCGTTGCTGATATGAACTCTTTAACTTCTGTGGATCTGAAAGACAACCCCGAAGATTTAGGAAAATTAAATGGCCACCTGAAAAGCGGAGATTTCTTTGAAGTTGAAAAATTCCCGACAGCTTCTTATGAAATTACAAAGGTAACTCCTGCTGCAGAAGGTGATTATAATACTCTTTTGGATGGTAATTTAACCATTAAAGGAATTACAAAACCTGTTCAGTTTAAAGCTAATGTTTCGGTGAAAGAAGGAGAGGTGAGTGTAGCTACTGAGCCAAAAGATATCAAGAGAGAAGAGTTTGGAGTGAAGTTCCAGGCTCCGGCTGAAAACGGTGTGATTAAAGACGAGGTAACTCTTCAGATCAGCGTTAAAGCTTTAGAAAAGAAATAATTTTTTTATTTAAGTGAAATAAGTGATTGAAGTCTGCCTCCCGAAAAAGAGGCAGATTTTTTTTTGACGGACTTATTATTCAACTTAAAATCGTATTTTTGCAAAACATTTTGAAAGGGTAAAATAATGATAGAAAAGATAGAAGAACTACTGGTCGAAGTAAACGGCTTCACTGCTACCTCTAAGGAAGAGATTGAAAACTTCCGAATCAAGTACAATGGTAAAAAAGGGGTTCTGAATGATTTTTTTGAAAAATTTAAAGAAGTTCCTAACGATCAAAAGAAAGAATTCGGACAGAAGATCAACACTTTGAAGCAGGCAGTTGCTGTAAAACTGGAGGATTTGAAAAATGCTTCCGCATCTTCTGTTGTGGTTGAAAAAGAAGATCTTACAAGACCTGCTTTTCCATTGGAATTGGGTTCAAGACATCCGATCAACCTGGTAAAAAACAGAATTATTGAAATCTTCAAATCTATCGGTTTTGCAGTAGCAGACGGACCAGAGATTGAAGATGACTGGCATAACTTTACCGCGCTTAACCTTCCGGAATATCACCCGGCAAGAGATATGCAGGATACATTCTTCATTGAGCAGAATCCTGATATTCTTTTAAGAACGCATACTTCTTCCGTACAAACACGTTATATGGAAGAAAACCAGCCGCCTATCAGAATTTTATCTCCGGGAAGAGTATTTAGAAATGAAGCAATTTCTTCACGTTCTCACTGTATTTTCCATCAGATTGAAGGACTATATATTGATGAGAATGTAAGCTTTGCAGACCTGAAGCAAACAATCCAGTTCTTTACGACTGAGCTTTTCGGAAAATCTAAAATCAGAATGAGACCATCTTTCTTCCCTTTCACAGAGCCAAGTGCTGAAATTGATGTGTATTGGGGATTAAACTCAGAAACAGATTACAGGATCACAAAAGGTACAGGATGGCTGGAAATTATGGGATGCGGAATGGTAGACCCTGCCGTACTGAAAAATGTGAATATCGATGCTGAGAAATATTCAGGATATGCATTCGGAATGGGTATTGAAAGAATCACGATGCTTCTTTACCAGATGAGTGACATCAGAATGTTCTTCGAAAATGATATCAGAACACTTGAACAGTTCAAAACACTATAAAAAATCAAACCTCCGGAGCTCCGGAGGTTTTTTGTTTTTAATTACTGACCTAAGAAACAAAACGTAATTAAAAACTGATCTTATTGAAAAATTTACACGTGTCTGTTTCTTATGCCCATGCTTCTGTTTGAATCCGCTAGGTACTTCAATGAAGTATTGACATGATGCAGTTCTTTGCCTGCCTCTATTATAAAGACAATTTGTATTAAGAATATATTACATAAGAAATTAAAAAAAGCCTGTAAAATTTACAGGCTGTATCTTTGAAACTGACAATTATTATTTGCTGAATTTTAAAGGATATTTTACATTCTTGTAATCATCAATACTTGCTTTCAGCGCTCCTACGGCAAGTTCTGCTTTCAATAGCATAGGAAGATGGTTGGCATCATTGCTAACCCACATGGTGACTCCTTCTTTGTCTTTAAATACTCTTCCGCTTTTTACGGATGGGATAATCTTCAAACAATTGATCGTACCAAATTTTGTCTTTAAATTTTCTGTTCCTGTTACTTTCAGCTGAAAAGGAAACATTTCATCATCAATCCATACATTCATATTAATAACAGTTCCCACTTTCAGTTCATCCGGGCTTTTACTTCTTAAATAATAAAAGCAGGAAAGCATATCCTGAACACCTTTCACTGATTTTAAAACCTTTGAACCGTTGGCCGGAGTTTTTTTATCCGTTAATATTAAAGTATTATTATCGTGATTAAAAACGGTTTCAAAATGCTGGCGGTAGCTTCCTTCACGTACATTTCTGACATAAAAGCTTGGTAATCCAGTCTGTGTATTGATGAAACTTTCATATAAATCTTCTACTTTGAAGAATGCTTTTACAGCACCTGTTGTCTGACCGGTTCCTTTTACATAGAGATGAGGTATACCTTTGTAAGTGGTTTGTTTGGTAGTAAGATTGGCAGTTCCTGCATTAAGGAAACCATAGTGAATTCTAAGAGTAATGGATTCGCCATCCGCGATATTATCAATCTGGGCTGAGCCAAAAAAGAATATTAATAATGCAAAAAGGATTGAAATTTTCTTCATAACAAGACATTTACAAAAACATTGCCAAATTTAAAATCTTAAATGATAGATATTTGACAAATCTCAGGTTTTTATTTAGAATCAATTAAATATGCTTCGCATTAAAATTAGTAAATTTGCAGTTACATGTATAATTAAATTATCTTAAAGATTATGATAACCACTGATATATTGATCATAGGTGCGGGACCTACAGGACTTTTTGCAGTTTTTGAAGCTGGTTTATTAAAAATGAAGTGCCATATTATTGATGCACTTCCACAGCCGGGAGGGCAATTGGCTGAACTTTATCCTAAAAAACCTATTTTCGATATCCCTGGTTATCCTTCTGTGAATGCCGGAGAATTGGTAGATAATCTGATGGAGCAGATCAAGCAGTTCCAGCCTGGATTTACTTTAGGGGAGACAGCTGTTTCTTATACAAAAATAGACGATGAATGGTTTGAGGTGATTACCAACAAAGGAACCGTTCACAGATGTAAAGCGATTGCCATCGCAGGAGGTTTAGGAACTTTTGAACCAAGAAAACCTACGTTTGAAAATATCGCTGATTATGAAGAAAAAGGTCTTGAATATTTCGTTAAAGAACCTGAACACTTCAGAAATAAAAAAGTGGTGATTGCTGGTGGAGGAGACTCTGCATTAGACTGGAGTATTTTCCTTTCTAACGTTGCAAGTGAAGTAACTTTGATTCACAGAAGAAATGAATTCAGAGGAGCTTTGGATTCTGTAGAGAAAGTTCAGGATCTGAAAAATCAGGGGAAAATTAAATTAATTACACCTGCAGAAGTTACCGGTATTAAAGGTGACGGAAAAGTAGAAGCGATTACTGTAGAAGTAGAAGGACAGGAAGCTTATGATATTGAAACAGATTATTTCATTCCTTTATTCGGATTGACACCAAAATTGGGTGAGATTGGAAACTGGGGACTGAATATCGAGAAAAATGCAATCGTTGTAAACAATGCTCTTGATTATCAAACTAACATTGATGGTATCTACGCTATCGGGGATATCAATACATACCCTGGAAAACTGAAGTTGATCCTTTGTGGTTTCCACGAGGCTACTTTAATGTGTCAGAGTGTTTACAACAGGCTAAATCCTGGTAAAAAATTCGTTTTAAAATATACAACGGTAAGTGGTGTTGACGGATTTGACGGAAGCCGTAAAGAAGCAGAGAAGGCAGTTGTGAAAAAAATTGACTAATTTTGCAGAATTATGTCAGACGTTAATATTAAAATCACCGACAGAGAAGGGGTAACCCATGATGTCGTAGCGCCTACGGATATGTCCATGAATTTAATGGAAATTATCCGTTCCTATGAATTGGCAGAAGAAGGTACTATTGGGGTATGCGGAGGAATGGCGATGTGTGCTTCATGCCAGGTTTATGTAATCAATGATCCGGGTCTGGAACCAATGGGAGATGAAGAAGATGCCATGCTGGCTGAAGCTTTCCACGTGAAAGGCAACAGTAGATTAGGATGTCAGTTACATATTGCCGATGCCATGGAAGGGCTCGAAGTGGAAATTGCTCCTTATCCTTAGAAAATATTTTTTAATCTTAATAAAAAACCCGTTCGGATTTTCCGGACGGGTTTTTTCTTTATACCTCATCTTTGCTGATCACTTTCCAGATTGTAGGAGCCTGATAATTTCTCATTTTTTCCAGCAGATCATCAATTGAATTACTGAGGAGTACCATATCACTGTTGATTTGTTTTAAAAATCCTTTGTCCACCATGGTCTGAATAAGTTGAATCAGGTCATCATAAAATCCGTCAATGTTCAGAATTCCGATAGGTTTTTGATGAAGTCCCAGCTGTGCCCATGTGATCATCTCGAAAAACTCTTCCAACGTACCATAGCCACCGGGAAGAACGATAACCCCGTCACAGAGTTCGTTCATTTTGGTTTTTCTTTCGTGCATGGTCTCCACTATAATAAGCTCTGTCAGGTTTTTATGGGCAATTTCTTTAGACTGTAAAAACCGGGGTAAGACTCCTGTTACTTTACCTTTTTCACTTAAAGCACCATTAGCAATTGTTCCCATTAAACCGGTTTCCGAACCACCATAAACCAGTTGTATATTTTCTTTTGCTAAAGTTTGTCCCAGCAGAAATGCCTGTTCTTCATAAATTTTATCTGTGCCGAAACTTGAGCCACAGAATACGGTTATACTTTTCATTGTATTAGATTTGTTTTTTATACTATTGTTGAGATGCTTCGACAAGCTCAGCATGACGCTGCTAAAAATTATCTCTAAAAAAGCAGTTAGTATTAGAGATACCATGCTGAGCCTGTCGAAGCACTTTTATAATTAAATAAATATATTCAGACTAAAACTAAAAATATCCAAAATCTAAGACTTTGGATATTAATATAATTATTTTAATGTTCTATTTCTGAGGGATATTGGCTAAAATATCTTTCAGGAAGCTCCAGAATTTCTGAGTAGAAGGGATGTTTGCCTTCTCATCAGGAGAGTGAGCACCTCTGATGGTTGGTCCAAAGCTTACCATTTCCATTTCAGGATAGTTGGAACCGATGATTCCACATTCAAGACCAGCATGACAAGCTACTACATGAGGCTTTTCGCTGAACTTTTCAGTATAAAGTTTCTCCATCAGCTGTACAATCTCTGAACCAGGTTTTGGCTTCCATCCCGGATATGAACCGCTGAATTCAACATTCATTCCAGCCAGCTCTGCTACCGATTTCAATTGCTCTGCCACTGAATATTTCGAAGAATCTACAGAAGACCTTGTAAGGTTTAAAATCTTAAGTTCTCCGCCTTTCAGTTCTACTCTTGCTACGTTGTTGGACGCTTCTACAAGATCAGCCACATCAGGGCTCATTCTGTATACTCCGTTGTGAAGAGCCTTTAAAGTGAGGATCACTTTTTTAGAATCTGCTTCTGAAATAGCTTTGTCGGAAGACGTAGAGTTTTCAATATTGATCTGGATTCCCGGTTCTACAGCAGCAAATTCTTCTAAGATCTCTTTTTTAAGAACTGTTACATTTTCAATAAATTCCTGAGCATTTCTCACTGAAATTACAGCAACTCCTTCTCTTGGGATAGCATTTCTCAATCCTCCGCTGTCGATAGAGATCAATTCAATATTCTGATTTTCCAGTCCGGTATAAAGAAGTCTTCCTAAAATAATATTGGCATTTCCAAACCCTTTATGGATATCCATTCCGGAGTGTCCACCCTGAAGACCTTTTACTTCAAGTCTTACAATTTGTCCTTTTGAAGTTTCTGCAGCATAGGTTTGAGTGATTGTCACGTCTACACCTCCTGCACAGCCGATATCGATTTCATCATCCTCTTCCGTATCAAGATTCAATAGAATTTGTCCTGTCAATTGTCCTGGTTTTAATCCTAAAGCACCTGTCATTCCAGTCTCTTCATCAATCGTGAAAAGAGCTTCCAATGCAGGGTGTGGAATATCTGAACTTTCAAGGATAGACATGATGGTAGCTACTCCTAAACCGTTATCAGCTCCCAAAGTAGTTCCTTTTGCCTTTACCCAGTCACCGTCAATTTCCATTTTGATTCCTTCTGTTTCAAAATCGAAATTCACATCATTGTTTTTCTGGCAAACCATATCAAGGTGTGATTGAAGCACGATGGATTTACGGTTTTCCATTCCTGCCGTGGCCGGTTTCTTAATAATAACGTTTCCTACTTCATCTACCGTAGTTTCCAGTCCTAAATTTTCACCAAATCCTTTGATAAAAGCTATTACTTTTTCCTCCTTTTTTGAAGGTCTTGGAACAGCATTTAATCTGGAGAAATTTTTCCATATAATCTGCGGTTCTATATTAGATAATTCCATTGAAATTTATTTTTCTCAAATTTACGAAATAAAAAATGCTTCCGTGAGATACAGAAGCATTTTTGTAGGATTTAGCTTTATTAACATCCACACTCTCCATAGATCGGAGTGGTAAATGTAGTTCCGTCTGGTTTCTCTATAGTTAGAGTTCCTTCAAACAGTAAAGCTTCTTCGCCCTTTATTTTTTTACCTTTTACGGAAATTTTATAATCATCATTTTCTATTTCCTTGGTCAGCAATTCATCTACTTCCATATCACTTGATGAAATGAGATTCATTGCCAGTCTTTTACCGTCAAGCATCATGTATGCTGTTTTTCCGGCATCATCGGCGTAGATATATCTTTCATTTTCAAAATCAGATTTGCTGGCTGCAAAATAGCAGGAACATTCTTTGATTTCTTTTGGAAACGGAATGGTTCCCACCAGAATATTTCCTGAAGAAGGCCCAATAGAAGCAGTATCTTTAGCAATATGTAAAGAATCGGCATGAGCAGAACCTGAAACAGTTTCTTTTTCCTTTTTACAGGCTACCAATAGAAATGCGGAAAATACAATGATTACATATTTCATGTCTTTGTGGTTTAATAATTTGTTTATCCTCTTGCTCTTTCAAGAAGTGTCATCATCAATAAAGAAAGGATTACCAGGCTTTCTTCCTCATCATCAATATCGATCAGTCTGTCCAGCTGGAATCTTCTTCCAAAGAATGAAGGCATCTTTTTCAGTTTAAAATAAGCCTTTCCGTCAATTCCTGTTACCGTGTAAGATGGATTAAGGAAATACCCTGTAAACATTCCGATAATAGGAAGTTCTCCTACAAAGCTGTCCCAGAATCTTACCCATGCACTGTCTTCCTGAATTTTAAACTTAGGCTGATCATGCGCATCCAGAATATCATAACTTGCTTTCCAGATAGAACGCATTCCTTTTCTTGCCAGTCTACCGAAGTTTTTATTATCGATAAGATCATTCAAAGAATAAGAAGCATTAAAATCAATCCATTGATTCGCTCTGATTCTGAAAAGTTCCTTAGACTTGCTTTCATCATTAAAAATGATAACATCTTCTTTCAACTTGAACATTTTCTGACGAACATATGCCACATAATTTCCGTTTTTGTCAGTAATGTTGAAGTCACTTGCTAAAGTAGTGATTTTGAATTTGAAATCCAGAGGATAATTAAGATTGTTAAGTACCATGTCAGTTTATTTTTTTCATATTTAATTTAAGCCGCAAATATAAAGGTTTTTTTAGTGTTCTCAGGTATGGGAGAAATATAAAATATCATAATGGGACATTAACCTCATGGTCAATAGTCAATTTTTGCTGCGCAAAGCCAATAGTCAATAATCACTTTATACAAATTCACAAACGAAGTGAATTGACCATGCACGATTCACTATCAATTATCAACTTTAATCCTTATTTTTGTACCTATGGATTACCCTAGTAAAGTATTGGCAAAAGCAGTAGATGAGATTTCGGGATTGCCTGGGATTGGAAGAAAAACGGCTTTGAGATTAGCACTCCATTTGTTGAAGCAGCCCAATTCCAGAGCTGTAAGTCTTGGAAACTCCCTGATTAATCTTGTCAATGAAATAAAATACTGTAAAGAATGTCACAATTTTTCAGATTTTGACATTTGTGAAATATGCAGCAACGAAAAGAGAAATGGTGAACTGATTTGTATCGTTGAAGATGTACGTGATGTGATTGCGATTGAAAATACAGGAAAGTATACAGGAAAATATCTGATTCTCGGGGGGAAAATTTCTCCAATGGAAGGAGTGGGGCCAGGCCAGCTGAATATTCCAAGCATTGAAAAGAAACTGAATGACGGAAAGGTGAAGGAATTTATTTTCGCATTGAGTGCCACCATGGAAGGGGATACCACAGCTTATTATATTTATAAGAAATTTAAAAGTTTCAATGTGAATTTTTCAAGCATTGCAAGAGGAATTTCTGTGGGAGATGAATTGGAATATGCTGATGAAATTTCTTTAGGAAGATCTATTATCAACAGGCTGCCTTACAACGAAAAGGATTAATATGAAGCTGTCCGTTATTATTGTTAATTACAATGTTACCCAATTGCTCAGAAGCTGTCTCCAGTCGCTCCAAAAGTATATACAGGAAATAGATTATGAAGTGATTGTCATTGATAATGCTTCTACAGACAATTCATGGGGTGACCTTATCCCTGAGTTTCCCAATGTATACTTTATATCTTCTACAACAAATGGTGGTTTTGCAAAGGCGAATAACAAAGCTGTTCAGATGGCAAAAGGAGAGTATATTCTGCTTTTAAACCCTGATACGGAGTTGGAAGGATTTTATATGAAAGAATTGCTGGAATTTGCAAAGGCCCAGCCTTCATTCGGATGTCTGGGAGTGAGAATGCATGATGCAGAAGGTCATTTTCTTCCTGAAAGCAAACGCTCAGTTCCGGATATGTTCAACTCGTTTGAAAAACTGTTTACCAATTTTAAAAAGAACAATTCGAAATCCTATTACAGGAACGACATAGAGGAAAATGCCATTGCAGAGGTAGATGTGATCACCGGAGCATTTTTATTGGCTAAAAAAGAGGGCTATGAAAAAATAGGAGGATTGGATGAGGCTTATTTTATGTATGGAGAAGATATTGATCTCTGCTATACATTTTTAAGAAACGGATATCAAAACTTCTATTATGGGAAGGTTTCTATCCTTCACCATAAAGGAGAAAGTACAATTAAGGATGAAGTATATCTCAACAGATTTTATGGAGCCATGCAGATCTTTATTGATAAGTATTATAAAGAATCGAAGCCTGTACAGTATTCTTTTTTGAAAGCAGGATTAAAGCTTCGGCATCAGATTGAAAAGATCAAATTAAAATAAAAAAGCAACTCAATTTGAGTTGCTTTTGTTGTATGTAAGATCATATTCTTCTTATTTTGCCGGAGCTACCGGAGTAGTTGTAGTAGAAGAAGCAGGAGCTGACTGTTTAGCCGGAGCTTCTTTCTTAGCAGGTTGTTGTGCAGGAAGTGTCTGAGATGGCTTACCTGTGATAACAACGCTTAAAAGGATAAGAACGATGATAGTTCCGCCTAGAGTCCATGTTGCTTTTTCCATGAAATCATTGGTTCTCTGTACACCGAACTGTGCAGATGATGCACCTCCGAATGTACTGGAAAGGCCTCCTCCTTTTGGGTTTTGTGCCATAACGATAATTACCAATAAAACACTGGCAACCATAACAAGAACCATTAGTAGTGTAAATATAGTATCCATTAATTCTTATATCTTTTTGAATGGGCAAATTTAATCTTTTTTTACTGAATGACAAAAAAAGATGTCGCCAAATGTTGATAAAAATAAAAACGGCAACAATTGCTGCCGTTTTTTGTATAAAAATAAGGTGTTCTTATTTAAAATCCGCATCTGTAGCCTTATTGATCTCATAAGACTTTACCGTCATCGTCATGTCCATTCCCATCTGACTTACAGAGATGGTGTAAGGCATTTTAACTCCGTTTACATCTTTGTAATTAGAGAATGTTGTTGGGATGGTCATTTCCTGGCCTTTAGCTTTTACTTTTTTAGTTTCTCCGGTTTTTAATCCCGTTGCAACACTATAGTAATAGGTGGTATCTCCACCTTTAATAGCATAAGAATCTTCCCCTCCGATTTTTTCAATTCCGCCTAATTTATAATCAGCAGATTTTGCAAAACCTAATTCTTCGAAAAGTTCAGGGTTCTTTTGTTTTTCAGCAATTTCTTCCGGTGTGATATCCACTCTTTGTCCCATTTGCATCGAATAACCGGTTTTTCCATCGAAAACCTGCTTCTGAACAACCTGTCCCATTGCTGTTACAGTGGTAAGTTCCTTTCCGCCTTGTGCCTTAACGATTTTAAAATCGATGTTTTGTCCTTGCATAGACATTGAGGCATTGGTAGTATAAGAAGTGATTTTTGCCAGATTAGCTTTTCCTCCGATAGCATTGATGTATTTGTCAACTACAGAAGCTACCGTTACACTGGCATCCACTTTTTGTACAGTTGGTTTTGCAACAGGATTCGCTTCTTTATCAAAATATTTTACAGGATAACCTAATTTTTCCAATCCTTCAGAAATGTCAGATGCCTTACCAGCGATGAAAATTCTGCTTTGGTTAGGTAAAATAGTAGCTTTTACAGCATTGGAAACATCTGCAGCAGTTACTTTATCGATAGACTTTAAGTAATTGGTATAGAAATCAGCAGGAAGATCCTGAACTTTTTGGTTCAAAGCGAATCTTGCGATTGTCGCCGGCTGCTCTAAAGACATAATGAAAGATCCTTTCAGTTTAGCTTTAGCATTGGCTAATTCTTCTGGTTTTACAGTAGAAATAGCGTTAAGTTCATTCATGAATTCTTTAACAGCTTTGTCTGTCACTTCGTTTCTTACGCTTGCACTTGCAGAGAATTGTGGAGAATACTTGCTGGCAACCATACTTGAATACGCCCCATAGGTAAATCCGTTTTTCTCACGAAGATTCATGAAAAGTCTGGCTTCACCACCACCACCAAGAATATAGTTGGCAATTGTTGCAGGGAAGTAGTTGGCATCTTTCATTTTCAGAGTGTTCAGGTTGTTTAAAGAAACAACAGACTGTACTGCAGAAGGAACATCTACTACGTTGATCTCTGTTTTAGCAACATTAGAAGCTGGTTCTAACTGTGCAATAGGAGTGTTTGCTTTTTTCCAGCCATTGAAAGCTTTTTCAATCAAAGGTTTTACCTGGTCAAACTTTACGTCTCCAACAATTACTAAATAAGCATTATCCGGAGCGTAGTATTTTTTATAAACATTTTGTACGTCAGCTAACTGAATTTTATTGATAGACTCAACGGTTTCAAACTCACCTCTTGACGTATTCTTTCCATACATCAAAGCGTTAGAAACTCTTTCAGCAATAGAAGATGCATTTTTTTCTTCAGACTTTAATCCCTCGATAGCTCTTTCTTTAGAGCTCTGAATTTCTTCAGCAGAGAATTTAGGGTTAATGATTGCATCAGCCATCAAACCTAAAACTTCAGGGAAATATTTTGAAAGTGAATTGGCAGAAGCACCTCCTGAAGAGAAATTAAGGTTCGCTCCAAGGTAGTCTACTTTTTTGTTGAAATCATCTTTGCTGATATTGGTAGTTCCGTTTTCGAACTGTTCAGCCATAATTTCGCTTACTCCGGTTACTGCTCCTTCGTTGTATGGAGGTCTGTCCATAGAAAGGCTTGCACTTACTCTTGGTAATTTGTTGTTTTCAACCACCATTACTGTAAGACCGTTGCTTAGCTGGAAAGTTTTTGGCTTCGCAATGTTAATCGCAGGAGTAGGTCCCGGTTTCGGCATTGCATTAAGATCTATTTTTTGTGCTGAAACCATTCCTGTAAAGAAAAATGCTGCAGCTATATATGTTAATTGCTTTTTCATTTGTAAAAATTTAATTTTTAATAATCATGTTATCACCTAAAAGTTGAATGATTACTTTTTCTCAGGTACGTAATTGATGATTATTCTTTGGTTGGAATTAAGATACTTTTTAGCCGCATTTTGAAGATCCTGTCTGGTGATAGATCTGTAAATGTCAATTTCTTTGTTGATCAAATTCGTGTCACCCATCAATACGTGGTTGGTTGCCAATGAAGCAGCAATTCCCTGAATGCTAGAGTTCGCATTTACAAACTGGTTTTCGTATTGGTTTTGAAGTTTTTGATAATCTTCTTCAGAAATTAAAGTAGTCTGAAGCTTTTTGATTTCAGCATCAATATCTGTCTGTAAAGCCTGTTTTGTAGTCTGTCCCATCGGAATTGCGAAGAAGGCAAAAATACTGTAGTCTTCAAGTCCCTGGTTGAAAGCCGCTACCTGAAGTGCTTTTTTGTCCTGGTCTACTAATTTTTTATATAAAACTGAAGACTTACCGCTGCTTAAATAAGAAGAAAGCATATCTAAAACATACGCGTCTTTTTCTTTGTTAGCCGGAGTTCTGTACGCGAATACATACGCCGGAAGCTGGATGTTAGGATCTGTAGCAGTCACTTCTTTTTCCTGTGTGATAGGCGTTTCTTTCGGGAAATCTTTTGGATAAAGGGTTCCTTTTGGAATTGCTCCGTAGTACGTTTCAATCCATTTCTTAGTCTGCTCAGGTTTGATATCTCCTGCAACTACTAAAGTAGCATTATTAGGAACGTAATACTTTTTGTAGAACGCCTGGAACTCTTCTAATTTAGCAGAATTCAGATCTTCCATAGAACCAATTGTCGGCCAGTTATATGGGTGATTGGTAAATAAATTTTTCTGAATGGTCGTGAAAAGATTTCCATAAGGCTGGTTATCCATTCTTAATCTTTTCTCTTCTTTTACAACCTCTCTCTGTGTATCTACACCAATCTGGTTGATAACAGCGTGACGCATTCTTTCCGCTTCCATCCAAAGTCCAAGCTGTTCGTTGTTGGAAGGGAATGTTTCGTAATAATAAGTTCTGTCATTGGTGGTGTTGGCGTTGTTCTGCCCTCCGTTTGAAGAAACGATTTTAAACCAGTCTCCTCTCTTGATGTTAGGAGTTCCTTCGAATAAAAGGTGTTCAAAGAAGTGAGCAAAACCTGTTCTGCCTTTTACTTCATCTTTTGCACCTACATGGTACATTACACCTGTTGTTACAACTGGTGCCGAGTTATCCTGATGAAGAATTACGTGAAGACCATTGGGAAGGTCATACTCTTCGAATTTGATTTGCTGTGCATTCAGCATTAGCCCGAAGAAAGCTACGGCAGCAGCAGAAAGAAGTCGCTTTTTCATAAAATTTAGAAATTGTTTATCAATTAGTATGAAAAGTGAATTAAATGTTACAGAATGTGTAGAAATATATAGGTGACGGTGAATAGTGAATGGTGAATTCGCTTCGCTTGTCAATTTGTTACGGGATTCGGGTTGCGGGATTTGAGACCAAGACTAATCATTCACAATTCACTTGCGGAGCAAAATTGACCATTGACAAATACTATCTGAATACTTCAAATTCCTAACTTCTCTATGAAAGTTTGAATTCTCCTCCGAATACCTTAATTTTGTGTTCCCAAAATTTTTTTGCTGTATGGACTATTTGAAAGGACTCAACGAATCACAATATGAAGCTGTTACCTCTTTACAAGGACCTCTGATGGTACTTGCCGGAGCAGGTTCCGGGAAAACGCGTGTATTGACTATGCGTATTGCCCATTTAATACACAACGGAATAGACCCTTTCAATATCCTGGCGCTTACCTTTACCAATAAAGCAGCACGCGAGATGAAAGACCGTATTGCAAAAGTAGTTGGAGACAGCAATGCAAGAAGCCTTTGGATGGGAACATTTCACTCCGTTTTTGCAAGAATTCTGAGAATTGAAGCCCATTACCTTGGATATCCTTCCAACTTTACCATCTATGATCAGCAGGATGCTCTGAATGTGATTAAAAAAGTTCTGAAGGATATGAATATTGATGCAGATCTTTATAAACCAAAAAAAGTTCAGGCAAGAATTTCAACCTATAAGAACAACCTGATCACGGTAAAAGCTTATTTCAACAATCCTGAACTGATGGAAGCGGATGAAAAAGCGAATATGAAATTCATTGGGCAGATTTACCAGAAATATGTGGATCAGTGCTTCAGAAACGGATCTATGGATTTTGATGACCTGCTATTGAAAACCAATGAACTATTAACCCGTTTCCCGGAAGTACTGGCAAAATATCAGGACAGATTCCGATACATCATGGTTGATGAGTACCAGGATACCAACCACTCTCAGTATCTTATTGTAAAAGCTTTGGCTTCAAAATTCGAAAATATCTGTGTGGTAGGAGACGATGCACAGTCTATTTACTCTTTCCGTGGAGCGAATATCTATAACATTTTAAACTTTAAAAAAGATTATACGGATGCCAAAACAGTATCATTGGAACAGAATTACCGTTCCACACAGAATATTGTAAATGCGGCTAATGTTGTTATCGCTAAAAACCTGCAGCAGTTTAAGAAAAATGTCTTCAGTGATAATGAAGAGGGAGATAAGATCAAAATATACCGATCTCTTTCCGATGCTGATGAAGCCAATTTCGTAGCTGGAAATATCTGGGAACTTCGTAACCGGGACCAGAGAAAATACAGCGATTTTGCCATTTTATACAGAACCAACTCTCAGACGCGTGCTTTTGAAGATGCACTGAGACGTAAAAATATTCCGTACAAAGTGTATGGAGGACTTTCTTTCTACCAAAGAAAAGAAGTAAAAGACCTTATTGGATACCTTCGTCTGCTGATCAATGAAAATGATTCTGAAGCATTGATGAGGATTATCAATTATCCTGCAAGAGGAATTGGAGAAACGACACAGAATAAACTGATTGTTTTTGCTGATGCCCACAATATTGCAGTTTCAAAAGTATTGGAGAATCTTCCGATGTATGCACCGCAGCTAGGTTTGAACAACGGCGTTTTAAACAAACTGAACGATTTCTGGTCTATGATCAAGGCTTTCCAGGTATTGCTGAAAACAGAAACAGCTTACAGTGTGGCTATGGAAGTAGCAAAGCGAAGCGGATTAATCAAGTTTTTAAAAGATGATCAGACTCCGGAAGGAATTTCCAGAGTAGAAAACGTACAGGAATTGATGAACTCCATGCAGGGATTCATTGAAGAACAGATGCAGCTTGAAGACGGAGATCCTAGTCTTTCCAACTTCCTTGAAAATATTGCCCTTTCTGCAGATACTCAGGATAAAGAACTGGAAGATGATATGGTTTCTTTGATGACGATCCACCTTTCAAAAGGACTGGAATTCCCGGTGGTTCATCTGGTAGGGCTTGAAGAAAATCTGTTCCCAAGTTTTATGAGCTCAGCAACCAGAGAAGATCTTGAAGAGGAAAGGAGATTATTTTATGTGGCATTGACAAGAGCAGAAAAGCAAGCTTTCTTCTCGTATGCGGTTTCCCGTTTTCAATGGGGGAAAATTACAGATGCCGAGCCTTCAAGATTCTTAAGCGAAATTGATGATGAATATATTGAATTCCTTAATCCGGCTTTGGAAAAAAGGTTTATCAATAATTCAGGAGTGAAATCCAATATCTTTGATGAGCATCCATCTGAAATGAGATCTTTCAAAAAGGTTGAGAAAAAGACCATCGACAGAGGAGATACTTCGAAACCTGCTCCTGAAGTCAGAAAACTAAAACCGGTAAGTACTGCTAAAATTATCAATCCAAGCGGAGCTTCTTCTCAGGATATTGAAGTAGGAGATAAAGTGAGACACGACCGTTTTGGAATAGGAGAAGTTACTTTCTTAGACGGAACAGATCCTCAGAACATCAAAGCAAAAGTAGTTTTCATGCATGAAGGAGAGAAAAATCTGATCCTGAAATATGCTAAACTGACTAAGATTTAATTTCAGAATAAAAATATAAAAGAAACGGATTCAATTTTTGGATCCGTTTTTATTTTTAAATACAAAGTTCGCAATGTGATTATCTGGATCTGCTATTTTTTTTTTTCGCAAGGGCGTTTCACTTAGCAAAGATGATTTTTATTGCTGAACGGAGGTGCCGTTGCGATCGTAAAAATAATCACTAAGTAAGAATTTCTTAGCGCACATAGCGTTTTTTCAAAATTTATTTTACTGTTAACCTTCTATAAAACAATGTTTTTTTATTGAAATGTTCTTAAATTATCATAACTTTAAATAAGGGATAGAAAGAAACGATAACTATTTTTTATAAAAACAAAGTCTATCTATTTTGTAGACTAATAAATAAATTTTACATTTGCACCTTGTAAAAACATAAATGTTAATCAAATTCTAAACTATGAATAATAAGAAAACTATTCTTTCGGCCTCTGTTTTATTTTTCCTCGGTGTATTTACTTATGGACAGGAAAAAGACAGCATAAAAGCAAATAAAGACACCATAAAAACCAATACTGTAGAAGAAGTAGTCGTACTGGGTTCAAGAGCCGGTGCCAGGTCTAAAGTAGACAGTCCGGTTCCCGTAGATGTATTCAATGTAAAAGAATCTTCAATTATCCTTCCACAAACCAATATCGGACAAATTCTGAATGCGGTTGCTCCTTCATTTACTTCTACCATTCAAACGAATTCAGATGGAACAGATCACCTGGATCCTGCACAGCTGAGAGGGTTGGGTCCCGATCAGGTTTTGGTTCTGGTGAATGGAAAAAGAAGGCATACTTCAGCATTGGTGAACGTCAACGGAACACCCGGAAGAGGTACGGTAGGAACTGATTTGAATGCCATTCCTTCTTTTGCTTTAAACAGAATTGAAGTACTAAGAGACGGAGCTGCCGCACAATACGGATCCGATGCCATTGCCGGTGTTATCAATCTTGATCTGAAAAGAGATACAGGAAAACTGGCAGGACAGATCAGTTATGGAGGAAACCTTACGCCAACGGCTAATGATCATACCGGAGATTTTGACGGGCAGAATATTCAGCTGGATTTAAACTATGGGAATAAAATCGGAACCAAAGGAGGTTTCTTTAATATTACCTGGTCTTCACAATTCAGAAATCCTACCTACCGCGCCGGTACTGAAAGTGGAAAAATCTACAACGCTTATAATGCGATAGAACAACGTGCGTTGAATGACGGAGTCAATCTTTCTTCTCTTTTTACCAATATAAATAATACTCCCAATTCACAGCAGATTATTGATTATGTACATCAGTATGCTCAGGGAGTAAACTATTTTAGTGCAACTCAACTCTCTGATATACAAAATGCAAATACATTCAAAGACATTACGGATGCTTCAGGAAGTGTTATTCAGAAAGGACTTTGGTCTTTATTGAGTGCTGATGTGACAGATCAGGAACTGGCTTACAGAGGGCAGGTCAGAAAGGATTTTAATATGCAGGTAGGACAGTCTAAACTTAACAATCACCAGCTTTTTGTGAATGCTGAAATCCCTGTAAGTGACAACTGGAAAGTATATACTTTTGGAGGATACAGTTTAAGACATGGAACTTCCGGAGGATTTTACAGAAGACCGAGAGAAAGCAGAACGTTTACAGGATTATATCCAAATGGTTATCTTCCACACATCGGAACAGATATTCAGGATATCTCATTAGCAGCTGGAATTAAAGGAAAATGGGAAGGCTGGAATATTGATTTCAGTAATACATACGGACAGAATTCATTTACCTATAATATTCAGAATACAGGAAATACTTCTTTGCGTTTTGCTTCACCAAGAGAGTTTAATGCAGGAGGACTAAGATTTTCTCAAAATACCATCAATTTAGATTTCTCTAAAAAATATGATGTATGGGAAGGGATTAACGTTGCCTTCGGAGGAGAACACCGTTATGAGAATTTTAAAATTACTCAGGGAGAAGTAGCTTCCTATCAGACATATGACCAGTTTGGAAATATCTGGAACGGAGATCCAAGTCAGAGAGCCACAGACTTTTTCGGACAACCCTTGCCGGGAGGATCACAGGTATTCAACGGGTTTAAACCTGGAAATGCAGTGGATAAAAACAGACAGTCGGTAGCAGCCTATGCAGATGTGGAATTCAACTTTACCAACTGGTTGTTAGTGGATGCAGCAGCCAGATATGAAAACTATTCGGATTTCGGGTCTACATTCAATTACAAACTAGCTTCAAGAATCAAAGTGGCGCCTAATTTCAATGTGAGATTTGCAGGATCTACAGGATTCAGAGCGCCATCAATCCACCAGATTTATTATAATGTAACCTCTACATTATTTACGAATAATCAGCTTTTGGAAGTAGGAACATTCAGTAATGATTCTCAGCTTGCAGGGCTTTTGGATATGCCAAAACTGAAGCAGGAAACATCCAAATCAGCAAGTGTAGGATTTACGTACAGAATTCCTTCAGCGAGTCTTACCTTTACAGCAGACGGATATTTCACGAGAATTGACAACCGTATTATTCTTACAGACCAGTTCTTAAAAGCGAATGTTCCTCAGAAAGCACAGGAAGCTTATGATCAGTTAGGAATCAATGCAGCGCAGTTCTTTACGAATGCCATTGATACGGAAACAAAAGGAGTTGACGTTGTAATTTCACATAATGCCAGATTCTCTGGATTTAAGTTGGATAACAATTTTGCCATTAACCTTAATAAAACAAAACAGGTTGGTGATATCCATTCTGCAGGACTTCTGCAGTCTCCACAATTGGAGAAGGTATATTTCTCTGAGAAATCAAGAGTGTATCTGGAAGAAGCAGTACCGAGAGTGAAAGCCAGTCTTTCTCATACGCTTTCATGGAAGAATGCAAGTTTATATCTGAGAAATACCTATTTCGGAAAAGTAACAGGAGCCGATATTATTGATGTAAACGGAGACGGAATTATTGATTTTAATGAACACCAGCAGATCGGAGATAAGATCATTACGGATTTATCTGCTGCTTATCAGTTTACCAAAAATGTAGGATTGACTTTGGGAGTAAACAATTTGTTTGATATCTATCCGACGAAAAACCTTACTGCTTCTACCAATAATGACCAATTCATCTATTCAAGATCTACTTCACAGTTTGGGCAGAATGGAAGGTATGTTTTTGCAAGATTGAATTTCAATTTTTAAATAAAACAAATGCATAAAAAAAACAGTTCAGAAATCCTGAACTGTTTTTTCTTTATGTAATATGAATTAAACTTTTATTTTTGAACCATTAAGATGTAATAAGAGTGTACGAGTATTAAGATAAGATTCGCTTTAAGCTTAAGAATCAGAAAGATTCATCTTAACTATACTTTATTTCTTCAATCCTCCTTAATGGTTTTTCTTTAAAAAATTTGAATCTTATCTTTCTACCAGTTCTTTCACTGGTTCACCATAATGGTCAATTTCAGTTGTTTTGACTTGAAGAAGCTGATACCACTTTCTGAAAGCTCCTGCAAATACAATAAGCATCAGAACCATGGCTGTTATTGCTAAGGCTGCCAGTAAATATTGTCCTTTAGGAATATAAATGGCAGTTACCTGAATATAACCTGCCCAGAAGGTAATTCCAGCCATAAACACCCCTGGAATAGCCGAGCATAAAGCATATTTTCCTCTGTTCATTCTGATCAGCATCGTTGTACAGACAATAAGCCCGCAGGCAGCCAATAGCTGATTACTGATTCCGAATAACGGCCAGATACTGTTCACATTTCCGGTGTACACCAGATATCCCCAGGCAAAGGTGAAAAGAAGACTGCTGATAATAATTCCCGGAATCCAGTTTTTATCATTGAATTTTGGTACAACAGATCCCAGCATTTCCTGTAAAAAGAAACGTCCGACTCTTGTTCCTGCATCAATAGCAGTAAGAATAAATACCGCTTCAAACATAATGGCAAAATTATACCAATAAGCCGTCAGCTGATCCATATACGGGATTTTATTAAAGATATGGGCCATCCCCACGGCCAGAGATACAGCACCTCCGGTTCTGCCGTACAGATCAATACCTATTTTCTGTGAGTAATAATCAATATCTACTCCGTGCAAAGAAGGATGCGCTGCCAGAAATGAATCATAAGCCTCTTTGGGAGTATTGATCGCAAAATAATCACCAGGCATCAGCGTACATGCAGCAATAAGTGCCATTAATGCGACAAAACCTTCTACCAGCATGGCACCATATCCTACAAAAAGGATTTCTCTTTCTTTATTCAACATTTTTGGAGTGGTTCCCGTAGCAATCACCGCATGGAATCCGGAAATCGCTCCACACGCAATTACAATGAAAATAAAAGGAAGGACCGGCCCGCCAATAATAGGCCCACCTCCATTAACAAAAGCTGTGATAGCAGGCATCTGTATCGTAGGATGGATAACGATTACTCCTATAGCCAGCATGATAATGGTTCCGATTTTTAAATAAGTTGAAAGATAATCTCTTGGAACCAAAAGAAGCCATACCGGCAATACAGAAGCAATAAAACCATAGAGAGGAATCGCTATAGAAATCGTTTTAATATCCCAGGAAAATAAACCATTCATTGTAGGATTCTGCATCAGAGTGTGTCCACCAATAATCCCTGCAATCAGAAGAATTCCTCCCAGAATACTTGCAAACAGGACACTGTTCTTTTTATAACGCATAATCAATCCCATAATGATAGCAATAGGCATCGTAATGATTACTGTAAAAAGAGACCATGAAGCTTCGTGCATCGCGTTGATACAAGCCAAAGATAAACCTGCCAGCGTAAGAATCAAAATGAAGAGGATTGCAAAACCCGCCACCGTACCCGTTGCTTTCCCGATTTCTTTGGAAGCAATCGTGGCTAGACTTTGCCCTTTATGTCTCACTGAAGCAAAGAGCACAATCATATCATGAACACCACCTCCCAGTACGCATCCTATCAATATCCATAAAGCTCCCGGAAGATATCCGAACTGCGCAGCAAGAACAGGTCCTACCAAAGGACCAGCAGCTGCAATAGCCGCAAAATGATGCCCGAAAAGTACATTTTTATTGGTAGCCACGTAATCTTTACCGTCGGCAAATTCTACAGCAGGTGTCGTATTTCCGTCATTGAGCCTGAGAACTTTATTGGCAATGAAAATACCATAAAAGCGGTAAGCTATCGCAAAAAGAAGAACAGATACAAAGATGAGCGTAAGTGCGTTGATATTGTTTAAAGATTCCATATTCTTTATTTTTGTTGATGAAAAATTAAATTATTGGTGCTTTTGTTGTTAATAATTTAAACAATAGCCAAGGTAATTAATTCTCAATGAAAAATATCAATATGTATATCAATCTAGCAAATTTATTATATTTGTATGTGTTAATGTTTTGATTTATAGTTATTTGAATTGTATTTTGATGAGAGTATGTATATTACTTCTTCTGTGAAAGAATGAATTCCACCATCTGATCCGTAATTTGATCCAGATAAGCTTTATCAGTGGTGCCAAAGCCATGGACTCCGCCATCAACGACGATCAATGAGTTCTGTATTTTAGCTCTGTTTAATTTTCTGTGAAGCTTTTTAGACTGGCTTAAAGGGACAATTTTATCATTATTCCCCTGAACAATCAAAGTTGGAACTCCTCCGGAAACAAAATAGGCAGGGGAAATCGTTTTAAGATAGTCAATAGCACTGTCCTGATTTTTTCTGATATCAAACCCGGAAATTCCTTTGACAAGATTTTCCTGTAAACCGACAATTTTTTTGGACATTAATCCAATGAGTGCTACCGGGATTGTGCCTAATTTGGTGTGGAAAAGTTTGTTGAGGTCTGCAGGGCCATAGTGATCAATCACATAATTCACCTTAGCCGAATAAGAGGAAAGTTCCGGATTACCCAGATAAGTATTGTCTGGTGTATAGGCTGCCATCAGAGAAAGATGAGCTCCGGCAGAAGCCCCGAATAACCCGATATTATTGGGGTCGAAATGATATTTCTCTGCATTTTTTCTTACCCACCTTATGGCATCTTTGGTGTCTTCCAGAGGCAAAGGAAAATGAATGCTGTCACTTAAAAGCGTATAATTAATACTGATCACCGCATATTGTTTGTCTATCAGTTTTTTTACAGTCGTTTCAAGATAATTATCTGCATTTACCACTTTGTCACCTTCTACCCATCCGCCTCCATGAACGTAGATCAATACCGGAAGCTTTTCAGTGGTGGCATTCTTGGGAGTATAGAGATCAAGAGCGAGAGGTTTCCCCTTTTTGTTTGTTTTGTAGACGATATATTCGGAAACTGATGCAATTTCAGGAAGTAATGTACTTTTTATAGCAGAAGCTTTGTTTGGTCTTAACGGTAATTCTTGTGAAAAAAATAAATTAGAAAATCCTATAATTAAAACAAAAAACAGGTTTGTGAAAAACCTGTAGATTGATATGTTGTTTGTAGATAAATTCATAATAAATTTTTAAGAAAAGTGTTACTTTACTAACTCCTCAAAAAGCTTACCAAAAGTAACATTCAGATCCTTTGATTTTCCCGGATGAGGTCTTGAGGTCTGGACTACAGAACTTCTTACCGCTGTCAGCCATCGGAAACGTTCCGGAATATCAAGAAAAGCAATAGGACCGCCATCTTTCTCACCGTTAGCAATTTTTTGAAAGCTTTCAAGATTGTGGATGATATCATCGTAATCCAGTTTGCTGTGCATCAGTTTAAATT
This sequence comes from Chryseobacterium sp. SG20098, assembly GCF_031844745.1. Taxonomy (NCBI): domain Bacteria; kingdom Pseudomonadati; phylum Bacteroidota; class Flavobacteriia; order Flavobacteriales; family Weeksellaceae; genus Chryseobacterium; species Chryseobacterium sp. SG20098. Next base: position 4,399,157 of record NZ_CP134622.1, read on the forward strand.
TGTCCGGACACAAATAGAATTCCACTCTGATGAATTTTTCCTTCTTGGAAAACATCACCAGTCCGATATTGAAAAATTCTTCTCTTTCAACTTTAGGTACCAGGCGTATTACCGCATATTCATATATTTTATCCTCTTGCATTTTTCGCTTCGTTTACAAAGATTTGAGAATATTCTAATCTGGTTTTCATAAACTGAAAATAGATCTCACGGATTTCTTCTGGCGTTTCGTCAGCATCATTCCAGTGTAACCAGTCTTCAGGAATCATATTGACAATATTTCTGAAAAGAGTATCATTCAAAACTTCATGGGCAAATTTATCCGCTTCACCAAGCATTTTGGCCTTAGGAAGAAGCACATGATCTTTCACATATTTGAAAGGCGTTTTGGCCGCTGCATCAAAATTCTGCCATGAGTGGTGAAAGTAGAACGAAGCACCATTATCGATGATCCAAAGTTCTTTGTGCCACATCAGCATATTGGTATTTTTAAAAGTACGGTCGATGTTGGTAATAAATGCATCCAGCCATACTATTTTTGAAGCCAGAAGTGGATCCACACTTACTCCCGGATCATATGTAATAGAACCGGAAAGATAATGTAACCCAAGATTCAGACCTTCAGAAAACTTCAGAAGATCCTGTATTTCCTCATCGGCTTCCGTTCTTCCGAAATCAGCATCAAGATTAACGAAAACCAGTTCAGGAATTTTAAGTCCCAAAGCTTCGGTAATTTTCCCGCCCAACAGTTCGGAAATCAGCATTTTTACCCCATGGCCTGCGCCACGGAATTTTAAAACATATTTGAAATCATCATCAGCTTCTGCCAGAGCCGGAAGAGATCCTCCTTCTCTAAGGGGCAGAATGTAACGCATCACGGTTACAGTTCTTAAATTCTGCATGCAGCAAAAATAAGCTTATTTTTTAATAATTTTTTTAGTGAATTCCTTTTCTCCTGTTTTATATTGCAGGAAATAAACTCCGCTGGTCAAATGTTGAAGTGAAATACTGTAGCCAGTCTCTGTTTTATTCAAATGATGAGGAATGATTTTTCCTGAAGCTTCTGTAAGGGAAATTACTTCAAATTTCTTTTTAGAAACAATGTAAATAAGGTTTTGAACAGGATTTGGATAGATTTGAATTCCATTTTCTATAGTTGTTTCTGCTGTATGTAATGTGCTTACAACAACCAGTTTTGTTTTGGTCGTAGTTGCTCCGCAGGCATCTGTAGTAAGTTTTACATGATAACTTCCTCCCACAGTATAGGTGTGTGTCGGATTTTCCAGCGTAGAAGTCGTTCCATCGCCAAAATCCCATGAATAATTAGCTGCATTCTGGGTTGCATTCGTAAACTGAACGGTGCCTGCTCCGGTAAGCTGATAAGTGAATCTGCTGTGAATATCATTGTTGGTTACATACCATTTATCAGGCTGGTTATACACTTCTGTTTTCACAATATCTTTGATCAGTTGAGCCTGTGCCGGAGTAAGATTTCCATTAAAAGGAATCTGGGTAGGATCTTTCTTGAATATAATCGTATAAAATGTATACGCAGCTGCCATAGAACCAATGTAGCTCGGGTGCGATTCATCCTGATCATACAATTCAATTGCTGGGTTTTGTTCTCTGATCGTTCTCCAGACTTTACCTACAGGAGAGACAATACCTTCATTGTTCATCGCCATTTCCATGTAACGGTTATAAATTTGAGTGTCCATTCCCTGATATGTGCAGACTGTGGGAAGTCCTGGACAGTTGGTTGCATCACCATTTTTACGGCCCCAGGTCATATAGAAAATAACATTTCCACAAGGATTGGCTGTTTTAATTAAATTGGAAAGCTGAAGAGCATAAGGATACACCTGATTTTGTACCTGTGAATCGGGAAACGAAGGAAGCTGGCTCTGTTCCTGTAATACCACGTAATCCCAGTTTCCCTGATTAATATCTGAAGTGACATTCGGATTGTTGGCATGATCCTGCAGGGTAGCACCTCCCGGAGTCTGGCTGTGATGTTCGAATACATCACCATTAGATGCAGCAATGCTTTGAATAAGACCAGGTAAATTGTTAACATAAGTATAACTGTTTCCAATAAAGAATACCCTTTTGGTCGTCTGGCTCAGGATGAAAGAAAATGTAATTAAAGATAAAAAAAGTAGAGTTTTTTTCATAAATTTCAGTTTGAATTCATCCTATAAATATAAATAATATTAAGTAAAACCCATTTGTTTTATGAATTTGATTATAGAAAAGAATATATACTTAGAAAATAAAGAAACAAAAGGTTTTCTTGCTGATGCTTTTTATAAAGACAGTCAAAAAAAACTTCCCCTGATCATATTTGTTCACGGATATAAAGGGTATAAAGATTGGGGAGCCTGGAACCTGATGGCTGAAAAGTTTGTGGAAGCAGGCTTTTTCTTTGTCAAGTTTAAATTTTCGCATAACGGGACAACAACCGATGATCCGCTCAACTTCGGCGATCTTGAAGCTTTTGGAAATAATAATTATTCTAAAGAACTTTCAGATCTTGGCGTAGTGATTGATCACTTTAGTAAAGATCCCCATGTGGATGATGAAAAGATTGTGCTGATCGGGCACAGCAGAGGAGGAGGAATTTCTATTGTTAAAACTTTTGAAGATGAAAGGATTAAAGGGTTGATTACGTTGGCTAGTGTGGATACTTTAAATCGTTTTCCAAAAGGAGAAGCCTTGGAGAACTGGAAAAATAATGGTGTTTACTATGCTTTAAATGGGCGTACACAACAGGAAATGCCTCATTATTATCAGTTTTATGAAGACTATGAAAAGGATATTCACCGTTTTGATGTAGAACGAGCTACAGAAATGGCTAAAGCTCATATGCTGATTATTCATGGAACAGAAGATGAAGCGGTAGAGGTGAAGCAGGCAGAACATCTTCATATTCTTCACCCTAATTCTGAGCTTTTTCTGATTGAAAATGCCAACCATACTTTCGGGGGAAAAGAACCATGGGAAGGAAATGATTTACCAAAAGATCTCCATATTGTAACTGAAAAATGCATTGATTTTATCAAAGAAAAATTGAAATAAAACATTTAAAACTACGTTATTATATAGTAACCACCATAAAATATATTTATGAAAAAAATTATTGCAGGCGCATTTGCGCTTTCACTATGTGTTGTTTCATGTAAAAAAGAAACAAAAACCGAATCTTCTGTAAGCAGTGATACTTTGGCAACCGTAATGCCTAAGGATTCCGTAACAACTCCAAAAGCAGATTCAGCGGCAACTGCAGCTCCTTCTGCTCCTGCTCCGGATAATGTTATTACCAAAAACGTGGGTAAATATCCTCATGATATTAAATTCTTTGAAGATAAAGGTATTTCAGAAAGACTGAAAAAACTTACCGGTGCTCAGTATGATGAAATGGTAAAGAATTTCAACGTGGAAAGTCCTATTGCATCAGAAAATGGAATCTACAAACTGACTGGATGCAAACAACACGACTGTCCGGGATATGCCACAAGCATTTACTATGATGCTAAAAATGACAACCTGAATATTTCTATTGATAAAAACGGTAAAGCAACAGAATTTGCTGAAAAAGGAAAAATTACTGTTTCAGAATCGCTTAAATCCAAATAACAGAAAAGGAGTGAAACTTTCACTCCTTTTTTATTGATGATCGATAGATATCTTTAGTTCGTTTTAACAGCGTTCTTTTTTACTGCCTTTAAAAGACTTCGAAAGTTTTTCATAGTCATCATTTCTGTTGAAGGATCAAAGATAGTCACCTTTTGATCTTTTTCCACCGAAACTTCTGAATATGCTTTGAGAGAATATATTTTCTTCATAGTGCTGATATCATAGACATCCATCGTTGCAAAAGTTTCATTTTTTTTATATTCATATTGCGTTCCCATTGAATTGTCTAGACCGTTTCGCACTTTCATGGTGTAGATGTTTACCAGGAAATTGAAATCAGAATCTCTTTTCAATACCTCAAGATCTTCAGTTTCCGGATCAAAAGGAATACTATTCTGAATGATATTTTCTGCTTTTGCCGTTTTTAAGTCAAAGGCTTTGCCATTGCTTAAATCCTGGAATAGTTGAAATGCTTCCTTGTTCATCATTTCCCGGTGGTGCGAATCTACATCCGTTTTGATGTTGTTAATCAGCCACTTTTTGTCCTTCGAAAATACCAATGATTTGCTGTAAATCCCGTAATCTTTTCTTACAGGATAATAACATGACTGTAAGGTGATTAAGAGAAAAAGGAAGAATATATATTTTTTCATCTATAATTCAGACTACTTAATTAAAATCTTCCAGGCTTCTTCAATTTTACTTTCCAGAAGTAATTTCTGGGCATCTAGATGGATGTTTTCATCGGCATGAAAGTCTCCGGCTGGTAATACTTCCGTATTGGCAAGCATTCCAAGGTCATTTCCTGTAAAGACTTTACTGTATTTAATAGAATCTGGCAGCAGATCGAAACCGATTCCTTTTGTTACCAAAGGTTTGGGTACTTCAAAAAGACTGTTTTCATTGCTTCTGGAATACCAGTTGCTGCCTAAACGGGCTACCATATCCAGTTTTTTCTGATCCAGATTTCCTGCTTCATTCAAATATTCTTCTCTGATATGGATTTTCTGAACTTCACAGATTACCAGATTTCCTGCTCCGCCCTGATCACCCAATGATTTTACCTCTAAAACCTTACATTCAAAGTTAACAGGGCATTCTTCAATAAGCTTAGGTTGAACAAGGTCTGCATCTTTCATGGTAAGGCCGGATTTGATAAATTCATTCACTCCGGTTTCGTATTCTGTAGAAGCTAAAGAGATCTGCTGTACAATCGGAAAATTGACTGTTCCGATGACTACTTCAGGTACTTCAATAACATTTTCCAGCGTATGTTTGGTGGTATTATCACGAACCCTTCTCGATGGTGAAAAAATCAAAATCGGAGGAACCGTACTGAACATATTAAAAAAACTGAAAGGAGATAAGTTATTATTACCGTCTTTATCTACAGTAGATGCCAGTGCAATCGGTCGTGGTGAAACGGCCGTCTGCATAATGGTCTGTAGTTGTACGGAGGTTATCTCGGAGGGGATTACTGTTTTCATGTTTTTACTTTAAAAGATGCTTCGACTCCGCTCAGCATGACATTTCGAATACTAACTGTTAAGCAGTATATTTCTAGCGATGTCATCCACCAAACCTTATAGGTTTTCAAAACCTATAAGGTTTAATAGTAGTATTGTGCAGAGCTAAAATTTAGATAAAAATTAAAGTGCTGGAATGATTTTACCGGAAACTTCCCCGAAACCTACTCTCACACCGTCTTTTTCAGCCCAGGCCTTCATGGTAACCGTATCATTGTCTTCAATGAATTTTCTTTCTTCTCCGTTGCTTAATGATAAAGGATTTTGTCCTCTCCATGTCAGCTCAAGCATAGAACCGAAAGACTTTGGATCACTTCCGGAAATAGTACCGCTGGCATATAGATCACCTACTTCCACATTACATCCGTTTACGGTATGGTGTGCCAGTTGCTGGGTCATATTCCAGTACATGTGTTTGTAGTTGCTTTCACAGATCAGATTCTGATCTCCGTTTTCAGGCTGGATATATACTTCAAGGTTGATATCGTAATTTTTATCACCTTCAAATTTTAAATAGTCTAAAACCTCAGGATCCTGCACTGGAGAAGCAGTTCTGAATGGTTCCAAAGCTTCAAGTGTAACCACCCATGGAGAAATGGATGAACCGAAGTTTTTCGCAAGGAATGGCCCTAGCGGAACATATTCCCAGGATTGAATATCTCTTGCAGACCAGTCATTGAAAACAACCATTCCGAAGATGGCATCTTCTGCATCTTTGGTAGAGATACTTTCTCCCATCTCTGTATTTTTATTGATGATAAAGGCCATTTCCAGTTCGAAATCCAGTTGTTTACATGGTCCGAAAACTGGTTTGTCTGCATCTGCAGGCTTCATCTGACCTTTAGGACGGTTGATTTCCGTTCCGGATACTACGATAGAAGATGCTCTTCCGTGGTAACCTACCGGTAAATGTTTCCAGTTGGGTAATAAAGCATTGGCAGGGTCACGGAACATTTTTCCTACGTTGGTAGCATGTTCGATGCTGCTGTAGAAGTCCGTGTAGTTCGGGATGTGCACAGGCATCATCATTTTTACTTTATCCAGGTCATAGAAAGCTTCTTCAATAGTTTTCTGATCTTTTGATAAAATTGATCCTTCCTGTAATAAGGTTTGGATTTTAGTACGAACAGCGTTGGTAACAGGTTTACCCAGCTCGATAAATTCGTTGATGGTATACGCTTCAAAAACATTGTCGTCTAATCCTTCAATATCTTCAAAATACCCAAGATCGTACAATGTAGCAAGGTCAATGACCTGATCTCCGATTCTTGTACAGCATCCGATATATTCTTTGTTAAAAACTGCGACTCCGAAAGGAATATTGTGTATAGAAAAATCCGAATTTGAGGAATAGTCTACAAATGATTTCATAAGTTTAGATTTTAGTTAGATTCAATATCATCCGGAGAATTCCCCGGAACATTTATTTGGTCTTTTTTGAGTAAGAGGCTTCATCAATCCATCTGTCTCTGGTATTGACATCAATAAGGTACAGAATATTGTCCTGTTGTGTCAGCAATAAAGTCTTCGTGACAGGCATTGGGATTTTTTTGTTTTCAAGCATGTCTGCTCTTAAAGAAATAATATTTTTTTTCCTGATGATATCACCGGTGAAAACATTGGAACTGCTTTCTCCAGTTGCTTTATCATCGAAAACTTCTACATAGGTGGCATTATTCCCTTTGATAATAATAAAGTCCCTCTCCGTATGGTCGGCTTCATCTTTAATAAAAACAAACTTTTTGTTGTCAATATTTACATTTTCAAGATGCTGATTGATGCCTTTTCTTTGTTCAAGTCGGTTAAGGATTTCATTCAAAGTTCCATATTGGGCTTTAAGCCCTAAGGTTCCCAGAAGAAAAATCCCGATTAAAAGTTTTCTCATATACTGTGTTTTATAAAAAAGTTTTGCCAGAATACTGTATTCTGACAAAACTTATATTTTCTAATGTAAAATTAAAGATTACCTCTTCTTTCCTGCTCTCTTTCTAATGCTTCGAACAATGCCTTGAAGTTTCCGGCACCAAAACTCTGTGCGCCGTGTCTTTCAATAATTTCGAAGAATAGAGTAGGACGGTCTTCTACAGGCTTCGTAAAGATCTGTAATAAGTATCCTTCTTCATCATGATCAATAAGTATACCTAACTCCTGAAGTTTTTTAAGATCTTCATCAATATGACCAACTCTTTCAGGAACCATGTCGTAATAAGCTTCCGGTGGAGCAGAAAGGAACTCTACACCACGTTTCTTCAATTCAGTTACGGTGTGGATAATATCCTTTGTTGCCACAGCGATGTGCTGAACTCCTTCACCTTCATAGAAATCAATATATTCTTCTACCTGAGATTTCTTTTTACCTTCTGCAGGCTCGTTGATCGGGAATTTAGCATATCCGTTTCCGTTTGACATTACTTTAGACATCAATGCAGAATATTCTGTGTTGATCTGCTTGTCATCAAAAGAAAGGATGTTTACAAATCCCATTACTTTTTCATACCATTCTACAGTTGGGATCATTCTGTTCCAGTCAACATTTCCCACACAGTGGTCTACGTATAATAAACCTGCTTCTTCAGGCTTATAATCACTTTCCCACTTTTCATAACCAGGCATGAAAGCTCCGTTATAATTTTTTCTTTCTACAAACATGTGAACGGTTTCTCCGTATGTATAGATACCGGACATTCTTACCTCACCATGCTCATCAGTTAACGTTACAGGCTCTAAATAAGGTTTTCCACCTCTTTTAGTTGTTTCTTCGAAAGCTGCATAAGCGTCATCTACCCAAAGTGCCAAAATTTTTACTCCGTCACCATGTTTTTTTACGTGCTCGCTGATAGGAGAGTCAGATTTAAGTCCTGTTGTTAATACCAATCTGATTTTTCCCTGTTGAAGCACATAAGATGCACGGTCTCTTACTCCTGTTTCAGGACCCGCATAAGCTACAGACTGAAAACCGAAAGCGGTTTTGTAATAATGGGCAGCCTGTTTTGCATTTCCTACATAAAACTCAATATAATCTGTACCGTTAATCGGTAAGAAATTTTCTGCTTGAGCTATTTTCTCGGCAAATGTAAGTGTTGACATATTTTCTCTTTTACTTTTATTTTATTGGTATGCAAATTACAAAATTCTTAGATATGGCGAAAATATTCCCAAGGATTCATTGAATATATTTAACATAACGTTAAAGAAGAGTTTACTTAAGTATATTTAAGTTTCATAAGTCTAAAATCATCTGCCTACATTTGTTATACAAAAGACAAGTGAAAAAAAAATATTTCGAAACATGAAAGCCGTAGATACTCTCTACGGCTTTCTTATTTTAGGTTGTTTCAATTTTTCTGTTGAGCATTCCTGCATCAGGATTATAATTGTCCCAGATTTTCCAGGTATTATTTATTTTTTTGATAAAATAAATTTGTGTACTCAGTTGATTGACAAAATGTTCTTCTCCGGTTTCTCCTACTTTAAACAGAAGATTCCAGAATTCCTGTGATTCCAGAATTTTTTTGTCAGGTTCATCAGTAACCACATGGATATCAAATACCTCGTAGTTGGATCTGTTATTTTTTGTTACCAGATGGAAATCCTTGTCACACAGTTCTTTACTGAATTGTGAAGCCCTTTCTAAAAAAGGAGAATCTTCAAATACCAGACCTTTTAAAAGTTCGGTATTGTGAACGGGGAATAGCTTATAAAACTCAAAAGCCGATGCACAATAATCATAAACCATTTGGGTTAGATACGACTGGTCATCAATTTCTTTGTCGTCAACTTTCTTATATCTTATCGTAAGGATGTAATCATTAAGATCTTTGTATCCTAAGAAGATGCAGATTTTATCAAGTGTTTTAAGAAATCTGAGGTCACTATGGGTTTTATCCTGATAATCATTTTCAAAAAAACGCTGAAGAGTAACATGAGAAATGGTATTTCCGATTTCAAATTTTTTTCCTCCTTTCAGTTCTTCAGCTTCAGAAAGCTCGTCTTTAATAATTTCGGAAAGAATAATATAATGGCTTCTTTTCCATTCATTCACATTCCCCAAAACAGAATTCCTCACCTTGGAATGTTTTACCACTTCGTCTCGTATCGAATTATATATAGTTTTCAATTTCCTTGTTTTTGAATGAATTTTATCAAATATACTGCCAAAAAATTAATATTTTCATATGATTCTATGATGTTAAATTCAAAATTTGTTTTAATTTTTATAGCAAAAATAGTTTTGAAAACTTTATGGTTTGATTATCAGTGTTTAAATCTTTCAAAAGCAGCTCTTTCCAGCATTTCTCTGTCATCCGGATGGGCAATGCTGATAAGTTCCTGTGCTCTCTGGCGAAGGTTTTTTCCGTACAGATAAGCTGTTCCGTATTCAGTTACAACATAGTGAATATGCCCTCTTGTAGTAACTACACCAGCGCCTTGCTTAAGAAAGGGAACGATTCTGGAAATTCCTTTTTTTGTTCTTGCGGTAATGGCTATGATAGGTTTTCCCTCATCACTTAAAGCTGCACCGCGCATAAAATCCATTTGACCTCCAATTCCGCTGTACTGGAGTGTTCCGATAGAATCGGCACACACCTGGCCTGTAAGGTCTATTTCAATGGCAGAATTGATGGCTACCATCTTTTTGTTTCTCATGATATTGATAGGAAAATTAACCTCGCTTACATCCCTGAAAGCAAAAACAGTGTTATCATCCACATAATCATAGAGTTTCCGGGTTCCGAAACAGAAACTTGTGATGGTTTTATTATCGTTGTAACCCTTGTATTTATTGTTGATTACATCATTTTGAATCAGGTCAATAACACCGTCGCTAAGCATTTCTGTGTGGATTCCCAGATCCTTGTGATTGGTAAGGCATTTCAGAACCGCATCAGGAATGGTTCCAATTCCCATCTGAAGGGTCGATCTGTCTTCAATAAGCTCTGCTACATTTTTTCCTACGAGCATTTCTTCAGGACCTACTTTGGAACCATAATCTACTGTTGGGAGTTCCTCTTCATGCCAAACCAGCTTGTGGATTCTGCTGATGTGGATCATCCCGTCTCCATGGGTTCTCGGCATTCTTGGATTAACGATGGCCACAATGATTTTTGCCGTATCTACAGCGGCTCTCGCAATATCCACTGAAGTTCCCAACGTACAAAAACCGTGTTTGTCGGGTGGAGAAACCGTAACAATAACTACATCAAGAGGCAGGATATTTTTTCTGAATAAAATAGGAATTTCACTTAAGAAAACAGGAACAAAGTCTCCGCGGTCAGAATTCACAGCATCACGCACAGGTGTGGAAACAAATAAAGAGTTAATGAAAAAGCTGTCTTTGTATTGTGGTTTTGCGATTTCCACATTTCCCTGCTGGGTAATGGAAACCATCTCCACATTTTGCAAACGATTAGACTGTCTTGCCAGTTCATCAATAAGATAATTGGGAGTACAGGCACTACCGTGAAAAAAGACACGGTTTCCACTTTTTATTGTATATATTGCTTCTTCTGCACTGATGTAATTATTCATATTTTGTCTTTTTAAAAGGGTGTTAAGATAATTTTATAATTCAAAAAAATACCGCTCTTCTTTCAAAGATAATCTTTATAATTTTATATTCATATAAATATTTTGAGGATATTGAACAGACTTTTATCATACCAATAAACCACCTTTGATTTAAAATAGAAAGGACTGAATGTGTTGGCATTCAGTCCTTTTGTTTTATCTGTTATTTTGGTGAAAATCTTAATTAGCAGTTTCTACTGCAGTTTTCTGTTTCATACTTCCGGTTTCTGCAAATCGTAAATGCCAGCTGAAAGATTCTTCCAATAAATGAGGGGTATGACCTCCTCTTTCACAAGCTCTGTCGAAGTAAGACTGTAGTTCTTCTTTATAATCCGGGTGAACACAATTATCGATGATTTTCTGAGCTCTTTCTCTTGGCGCTAGTCCTCTTAAGTCAGCCAAACCAACATCTGTTACCAGAATATCTACATCATGTTCTGTATGGTCGGTATGAGAAACCATTGGAAGGACGTGAGAAATATTGTTGCCTTTTGAAGCAGCCTGAGTTACGAAAATACTTAAATAAGCATTTCTCGCGAAGTCTCCGGAACCTCCGATTCCGTTCATGATTTTGGTTCCTCCGATATGAGTAGAGTTTACATTTCCATAAATATCGAATTCAATAGCTGTATTGATAGCTATTACTCCTAACCTTCTGATCAATCCCGGAGTATTTGAAATATTCTGAGGTCTTAGAACGAATTTGTCTTTATATTTTGAAAGGTTTCCTAATACTCTTTCATAGCATTCCTGAGAAACGGTAATGGATGATGCCGAAGCAAAACTTAGCTTACCGGAATCGATCAGATCAAATGTACTGTCCTGAAGCACTTCGGAAAACATCGTCAGATCATAAAAATTACTGTCTTTGAACCCTGTCAGAACAGCGTTGGCTACTTTACCGATACCTGCCTGCAGAGGAAGTAAGCGGTCTGTAAGGCGTCCTAGAAGGACCTCATTTTCAAAAAAGGCAAGAAGATGTTTGGCAATAGCTGTAGTTTTTTCGTCCGGTTCTGCAATATCAGCCGGACTGTCTTTACGGTTGGTAAATACGATAGCCTCAATTTTTTCAGGATCTACAGGAATGCTTTTTCTCCCGATTTTGTTCCATGGCGCAACAATCGGAATAACATTTCTGTAAGGATAATCTTCGGCCTGGTAGATATCATGGATTCCATAAACTTCTTCAGGAACTTCCGTATTGATTTCAATAATAACCTTTTTAGCCAAAGCCGCAAAAGTCACAGAATTTCCTACAGAAGTAGTAGGAACGATGCTTCCGTCTCTTTCAATATAAGCAGCTTCGATAATAGCTACATCAATGCTTTGGAGATTTTTGGTGTGAAGAAGCTCGGCACTTTCACTTAAATGCTGGTCGATGAAGAGAATTTCCCCGTTGTTAATTTTGTTTCTTAAGATAGGGTCTACCTGGAATGGCATTCTTTTTTTCAGAACATTGGCTTCGGCCAGTTTTCCATCGGTACCGTGCCCCAGTGAAGCTCCGGTCATCAAAGTGACCTTAAGGTCTTCTGTTTTTCCTCTTTCAGCCAATGCCGGTAAAATGGCTTTGCTGTCACCTGCCTTTGTAAAGCCGCTGGACCCGATGGTCATACCGTCTTTAATGATTTTTACAGCGTTTTCGGCTGTGGTTACCTTTTGGTGTAAACTTTCTAATCTGATTCTTTCTAACATGTAATATTGATTTTGTTTTAAACCACCATTACTTAGGATGCGATATGAAAAATAATGATGGTCAATATGTTAACCATACCTCACAAATTTACAAAAAAAGACGCTTTAAATAAAGGATTTAAAGCGTCTTTTGTATGTATTCAGTAATACTTTTTGATAATTTTTAATGATTTATTCTAACCATGAAGTTTTATAAGAAGGATCTTCTACTTTTAAAGCTTCCTCTGTAATTTTTAACGGACGGAAAGGGTCTACCATTACGGCATATTCTTCCGTGAATTTTTTGCCGATACTTCTTTCCATAGCACCAGGGTGAGGTCCGTGTACAATTCCGCCAGGATGAAGGGTAAAGTCCATTAAATCAATGTGGTTACGGCTCATGAAATCACCTTCTGTATAGAATAATACCTCATCAGAATCAATATTAGAGTGGTTGTACGGAGCAGGAATAGCCTGTGGATGATAATCATACATTCTTGCACAAAATGAGCACACTACGAAATTGTGTCCTTCAAAATTCTGGTGAACCGGTGGCGGTTGGTGAATTCTTCCGGTAATCGGTTCGAAGTTTTTAATATTGAATTTATAAGGATAAAAATAGCCATCCCAGCCCACGACATCGAACGGGTGAGTAGCGTAGATGAAGTCGGTAATCTGGTTTTCTTTTTTTACTTTAATAAGGAATTCTCCTTTTTCGTCTATGGGTTCTCTGTAAGTAGGAGCAATGATATCTCTTTCGCAGAATGGCGAATGTTCCAAAAGCTGTCCGAATTCATTTCTGTATCTTTTCGGAGTATAAATAGGAGAGTGGCTTTCCAGTACAAAAAAGACTGTATCATCAGATTTCAGTTCTACCTGATAAATGGTTCCTCTCGGAATAATAAGATAATCTCCGGTTTCGAATTCAAGATCTCCCACAAATGTTTTTAAGATTCCGGCTCCGTTATGAACATACAAAAGCTCATCACATTCTGCATTTTTGTAGAAATAATCCATCGATTTTCTTGGCTTGGCCAGTCCCATTTTCAGGTCATTGTTCATCAAAAGGATCTTTCGGCTGTCCATAAAATCATCTTCAGGAGTGACGTTCATTCCTTTAAACATTCTTGGAGCCACATTTTTTTCCACAGCGATTTTTGGAGTAACATCTTTCGGCTCACCGATAGATTTGATTTGTGTAGGGCGGTGGATATGATATAACAGAGAAGAAATACCATGGAAGCCTTCTGTACCGAAAAGCTGTTCATAGTAAAATTTATCTTCCGGAGACTTAAAGATCGTATGCCTTTTTTGTGGGATATTTCCCAATTGATGATATCTCATTTTACTTTCATATGTAGTTTCTCAAATTTAATCATTTTTCATGAATTGGCTCAACCTATATTTTCTGGATTAAGTTTTGTATTTGAAAAATAATTGTTAGATTTGTCTAACAATTTTAATTTCATGAAGCGAATATTATTTTCTATTACTTTTTTATCTACCTATTGCTTTGCGCAGGAGACGGACAGTTTGAGCTTGCAGCAGACTAAAAGTCAGGATTCTGCCAGGGTTATGAAGAGGGAATTTAAGACCAGTACCATTGAAGATGTAGTGGTTACCGGTACCATAAAACCGATGAGCAGGTCCAAAAGTCCTGTTGCCGTAGAGATCTACAGTCAGAAATTTTTCCAGAAAAATCCTACTCCCAGTATTTTTGAGGCCATTGCCATGGTTAATGGAGTAAAACCTCAGCTGAACTGTTCTGTGTGCAATACGGGAGATATTCACATCAACGGACTGGAAGGGCCTTATACCATGATTCTGATTGACGGAATGCCCATTGTCAGTTCACTTTCTACCGTCTATGGATTAAGTGGAATTCCTAATAGTTTGGTTGACCGAATTGAAGTAGTAAAAGGCCCTGCATCTTCCATCTACGGTTCTGAAGCCATGGGAGGGGTTATCAATATTATCACCAAAAATGCACTGACCGCTCCTAAATTAAGTATTGACCTGATGACATCGAGCTGGTTTGAAAATAATCTGGATCTTTCTACTAAATTCAACGTAGGGAAGAATGCTGCTTCATTATTAAGTTTAAATTATTTCAGTTTTCAGGAAAGAATAGATCAGAATAAAGATAATTTCACGGATACCACTTTACAAAGTAGAATTTCCGTATTTAACAAGTGGAATTTTAAGAGAAAAGAAAACAGACAGGCAAGTTTTGCTTTGAGGTATCTGTATGAAGACCGCTTTGGGGGAGAAATGCAATGGAATAAATCTTTCCGCGGCAGTGACGAAGTATATGGAGAAAGTATCTATACCAACAGAGCAGAGGTTTTCGGATTGTACGAATGGCCGATGAAAGAGCATATCGTGACACAGTTTTCTTATAATTATCATGATCAGAATTCGTTTTATGGATCAAACCCATTCAATGCAACACAAAAGGTAGCCTTTGTGCAAACGTATTGGGACAGGAGCTTCGGGAAACATGATATCACGGCCGGACTTACCTTCAAAAGAACTTTTTACGATGATAATACTCCGGGAACACTCGATGCAGATGGCATCACCAATGCACCGATGAAATCTCCTATCTGGGGAGCTTTCATTCAGGATCAGTGGGAAATCAACGATAAAAATACTTTGCTGATTGGATACAGATATGATTATGATAAAGTACATCACTCCGTTCACTCACCGAGGTTTGCATGGAAATTTAATCCCAATCCATATCATACTTTACGTTTCAATTTTGGAACAGGTTTTAGAGTGGTTAATTTATTTACAGAAGATCACGCAGCTTTGACAGGTTCAAGGGAAGTTGTGGTAAAATCTGACCTGAAACCGGAAAGATCTATTAATGGAAACCTGAATTATATCTGGAA
The DNA here is from genome assembly GCF_031844745.1 of Chryseobacterium sp. SG20098. Lineage (NCBI taxonomy): Bacteria > Pseudomonadati > Bacteroidota > Flavobacteriia > Flavobacteriales > Weeksellaceae > Chryseobacterium > Chryseobacterium sp. SG20098. The sequence continues at coordinate 4,414,455 of NZ_CP134622.1, forward strand.
AATTCCCGTAGGAAACAGAATGGTGAATCTTGATGCATCTGCATTTTACACTTATTTCAGTAATAAAATTGTAGGAGATTTTGATTCTGATCCGGATAAAATTATTTATGACAATCTCCACGGATACGGAATTTCAAGAGGTGCTTCCCTGAGTGTGGATTTTAGTTTTCAGTTTCCTTTGAGTGTCAATCTTGGTGTTACTTATCTGGATGTCTATCAGAAATTTGATAATGAAAATCAAAAAACACAGCAGCTGCATGCACCAAAATGGAGTGGAACTTATAACCTGACGTATAAATTTGCGAATAACCTGACCATCGATTTTACAGGACAGTTCTACGGTCCAATGCGATTACCTGTCTTAGTAAATGATTTCCGCCCTGAATATTCACCCTTTTATTCTCTGGCCAATATTCAGGTGTCCAAGAGTTTCAAATCCGGATTTGAAGTGTATTGCGGGATGAAAAATTTATTCAATTTCAGACCTAAAGATCCTTTGATGAGACCATTTGACCCGTTTGATAAATATGTTGATGATCCTATAAACAACCCTAATCATTATACTTTTGATACGGCATACGGTTATGCCCCGATGCAGGGAATCAGAGGTTTCTTAGGTGTAAAATATACTTTAAAGTGAAAAAAATAGCTTTATTTTTAATGTTAGTGCCCTGTTTTTATCTGTCTCAGATGAAGACAGGCACTTTTTCTGATCTTGAGGTTCAGCAGAAAGAAAATCCTAAACCGGTTGTGATCCATCTTTATACAGATTGGTGTGCGGTGTGTAAGATTGAGTCTTTCCGTATGAATAAAGATAAGGAGCTGGTGAGTATGATCAATGATCACTTTTATTTTATCAACTTTGAGTCAGAGAAGACAAAGGAGAAAATTCATTTCCAGAATCAGGAGTTTGAATATCTGCAGAATGGAAATTCCGGAATTCATGAGTTGGCGCTGGCTTTGTCTAAGAATAAAAACCAACCTGTTTATCCTTTGTGGATATTCCTGGATAAGCATCAGAATCTGGTGTATTATCAGGAAGGACAGATGACGCCTGAAAAAATGAAGCAGAAGCTGTTGGAGATTTCTGCTTTGTGAGGTGTAAGATTAAATATAGACAATTATACACAATTCCACATTAATCCTGCTATCTTATTATTAGGACACTCTCATTCTGAATGTAACGCAGTGAAATGAAGAATCTAAGCTTTACATGAGATTCTTCCTTCGTAAGAATGACAATCGTGTAAAATCTTATACAGTCGTTTTAATTTAGATCGCTGCATCAATCAAAACCGCCAGCTGAATGCAAGGTTCATCAGAACGGTTGCTCCATGCATGATTTGTTCCTCTCTGGATAACGATGTCGCCAGGTTTCAAAAGCGTTTCTCCTTCCTCCATGATGAGGTAAAGTTCGCCGGAAAGAATAATGATATAATCCAGTGTTGGCGTTTGATGCATCATCGGATGAGGTTCGTTCTTTTTCCATTCTATACCTAAATCTTTATCAGGAGGAACTACTACATATCGGAAGTAAGTACCATTTTTAGGAGTTTGTGGAAATCCGGTATTGGGAATTTGGGTTTCAAAATCCAGGCTGGCCGGCGTTGTCTGGGTATTCCATACATCTGAAATGATAAGCCCAGGGAAGTGTTCCACAGCGTTTTCTACTTGTTGATCTTCTATAATAACGGATTTTCCATCTTTTATTCCTGTTACGATTCGTCTTGGTATTGTGTTCATAGATTAATGTTTCATAATAAGTTTATGACCTTGAGTCTGATTATTTTTTAGAATAGAATGTGCCTGTAGAACGGTATCCAAAGAAAGATTTCCAACGGTTCTATATTGTGGAGGGAGAATCGTTCCGTTTTCAATAAGTGTTTTGATGGTAAGCAAACTGTTTTTATAATACTCGTATTTTTTTACCATTCCATACATATAATTGGAGATATTCATAATCATAGTTCCTTTGTTGAAAAGGGATTCGTGAGCATCTCTAGTGACCAAGGCTGTCACATCCACATACGTTCCGTTGATTTTTAAAACTTCTGCGGTGATTTCAGACATATAGTTTCCCACCAGATCAATTCCATATTCGAAAGGTTGATCATTATTGGCTTTTAGAATATTACCGATTAGATTTTCTTCTTTATAGTTGATGATCTGATGATTTTTCAATCCCAGATTGAGAAGAATCTGTCTGTTTTCCTCGCTGCCAACCGTGGCTGTGATCTGTTGGATATTATGTGCTAATAAAATTTTAATCAGAAATGAACCGACTCCTCCTGTTGCTCCTGTTACTAAAACTGTATTTTCGGGGTTTAATTTCAAACGGTTAAAAATCTGTAAAGAAGTAAGCCCTGCCGAAGGAATGGCAGCCGCCTGTTCAAATGAAATATTTTTTGGTTTAAAGGAAACAATGGCTTCAGGAACGACAATATATTCAGCATAAGTGCCGTTGCTTCCCATGGAGCCGCTGCCACAATAGACTTCATCTCCAGTATTGAATTCTGTAACATCAGAACCTTTATCCACTACAATTCCGGATAGTTCTCTTCCTAATATAGGGGAACTGATCAGTTTCCGTTCCAATTCATTTTCCAGCATCTGATAATCGATGGGGTTGAAACCACTTGCTTTAATCTGAATTAAAACTTCATTGCTTTTGGGTTTTGGCTGTTCTGCAAATCCGTCTTCCAGCTTTCCGTTTTTATTTAAAATAACTGCTTTCATACTTTAAAATTTGATAGACAAATGTAAAACGGGAATAGTTTATATTTGCTACTAGTTAACCAATGGTAACTAGTTACCTTCATGAAACTATTATGGCAAAAATCATTGAAAACGGAATTGAAAGAGAAGCCAGCTGCACAGAGGAATTGTTCGCGATGCGGGACAGTCTGGACGTTTTAGGAGGAAAATGGAAACTGATGATCCTGCGTTATCTTACCAACAGACCAGATCAGATGATCCATTTTAAAAAGCTGGAACGCAGTATAGAAGGTATCTCTGCGAAAATGTTGAGTAAAGAATTAAAAGAACTTGAAACGAATCTCCTGATCATAAGAACCATTCAGGATACAAAGCCGATTACGGTAACTTATGCGGTGACCGAATATGGAAAATCTGTATTTCCGGTGACAGAAACATTGGTGAATTGGGGGATCATTCATCGGGAAAAGATCAAAGAATCAATGAATTCTTCGGAACAATAGATCAAAAAAAATCCTCAGACCGGATTAAGGTTGAGGATTTTTCATACTATCAAGAAGTATCTTTTTGTTAATTTTTATTTAACCACGACTGTACAAGCTCAGCGTGATCTTTCACCCATTCTTTGGCGGTGGCTTCTTTGTTTTTACTCTGTTCCATTTTCATTAAAAGATCGGACATGTTTTCATCATCAAAATGGAGTTTTGAAAAGAATTTGGCCAGCTCAGGATGATCTTTTGCAAAGCTTTTTCTGGAGTAAGTTTTAATCTGTTCTGCTTCACCATATATCTTTTGAGGATCATCAAGAAATTTAAGCTTCATTTTTCCAAACATCCAGTGGGGCTGCCATCCGGTTACCACAATCCATTCTTTACGTTTGATAGCGTTCTGTAATTCGGTGATCATGGCAATGGTAGAAGAGTTAATCTGATGATAATCCAGTTTATAGTCAATAATTGCTTTATCCGTTCCGGTGGTTAATCCGGCTCCTTTTTCAATTCCAATGATTCTTTGATTGAACTGGTTTTTATTGTGATTGAGCTCTTCAATGGAGTTAACAGGAACGTATTCAGGTACAACTAATCCTATACGACCGTTGTCATAATTGGTTCCAAGATGAGTCAGCCCAGGAAATTTAGCAAGCTTTTTCGCATGAGTGTAAGGAAGCCAGACTCCCATGAAAAGGTCTGTATCTTCATTATTCATCGAAGCCAGAATCATATCTGTAGAGGCTTTTTGAATAATCACATGATAACCTTGCTGGTCAAGAATAGCTTTAGCAACGTGTGTCATCGCAACATCTTCCGCCCAGCCGTCTACCATTCCTATGGTAATATATTTAGAATTTTTTATGTTTTCACACGAACTTAATGCTGTAAATAGTAACATTAAAACGGGCAAAAACAGATATTTAAATTGTTTCATCTTATTGCTTTTTCTTTACAAATCCCTGAGTAATACGGTCGAGGATAATGGCCAATATCACTACGGATAAACCACTTTCAAATCCTAATCCGATATCCAGATTATTAATTCCTTCCAGTACTTTCTCCCCTAAACCGCCTGCAGCAATCATTCCTGCAATAACGACCATGGATAATGATAACAATATGGTTTGATTAATCCCTGTTAAAATCGTTTTCATCGCTAAAGGAAGCTCTACTTTGAACAGAATCTGACGGTTGGTGGCACCAAAAGCTCTGGCAGCCTCCACAATATCTTTCGGAACGGCTTCAATTCCCAGTGTCGTTAATCGAACTGCTGGCGGCATGGCGAAAATAATCGTTGCAAAAGCACCCGGTACTTTACCGATACTGAAAAACAGTACAGCCGGGATCAGATAGACAAATGCGGGCATGGTCTGCATCAAATCCAGTAAAGGACGAATGATTTTGTCAGCTATTTTGCTTTTCGCTGCTAAAATTCCAAGCGGAATAGAAAGAATAAGGGCTGTAATGGTGGAAACAAAAATAAGTGCCAGCGTTTCCATGGTTTCTTTCCATAATCCCATTAAAAATATTAAACTTAATCCGGCAGCCGTTACTACAGCAATGCCTTTTCCGGCTTTCCATAGTGCCAGCAGGGTAAAAAAGAGAATGATTACATAAAAAGGAGTGTTTGTTAAAACCCATTCAATCCCCATAATAGAGGAATTTCCCAGATGCTTTATGACATCAAATACAGGTTTTCCGTTTTCTGTGAGCCAATTGATTGCAGTTTCTACATATTGACCTATATCTATAGTTTTATTCATCTTATTGGTTGTTTGCGATTTCTTTTAATTCGATAATCTCTTCTTCGTTAAATTTGGTCGCTTCTATGACCAGTGATAACTGAGTGACAAGACCTAAAAATTTATTGTCTTCATCAATAACAGCAATGGACGATTTATTTTCAGAGATCAGTGGTAACATCTCTTCAACAGTCACTTCAGGATAAACTGAAGGAACATTGCTGTTGATAATAGATTCTACCGTAGGTTCTTTCTTTCTGGCAATGCGGACTACATCATTAAGGGTTACAAAACCCAGAAATTTATTTTGAAAATCTACCACCGGCAAGTTTTCTAATCCCGTGGCTCTCATTTTTCTTAAAGCTCCCTCAGGGCCGTCTTTTCTGAAACGTACCACTGTCGCTTTGTCAAACATTAAAGATCTTGCGGTAATAATGGTTTTACGGTCTACTTTCTCTACGAATGCTTTCACATAGTCGCTTGCCGGATTGGTTAAAATGTCTTCAGCAGTTCCTATCTGTTCTATGACACCATCTTTCATGATGACGATGCGGTCTCCGATTTTAATGGCTTCGTCCAGATCATGGGTAATAAAGACTATGGTTTTTTGCAACGTATTCTGCAGTTCAAGCAGCTGATCCTGCATTTCAGATTTTATCAATGGGTCCAGTGCGGAAAAGGCTTCATCCATAAGCAGAACTTCAGGGTCGTTTGCCAGTGCTCTTGCCAATCCTACTCTCTGCTGCATTCCTCCGGAAAGCTGGGAAGGATATTGGTTTTCAAAGCCGGTTAATCCGACGATGTCCAATGCTTTCTGTGCTTTTTTATCGCGTGAAGCTTTATCTTCTCCTCTGATTTCTAATCCGAAACCAGCATTGTCGAGAATTGTATGATGGGGAAGTAATCCAAATTTCTGAAATACCATACTCATTTCCGTTCTTCTTACTTGTAAAAGTTCCTTGTTGTTTTTACTGGTAATATCATCGTCATTGATGAATACTTTTCCTGAAGTGGGTTCATTCAGTCTGTTAAGGCAACGCAGTAAAGTTGATTTTCCACTTCCCGAAAGTCCCATGATCACAAAGAATTCTCCTTCATAAATTTCAAAACTGGCTTTGTTGATTCCTATGGTGCAGCCTGTTTTTTCAAGAATTTCCTTTTTGGAAAAACCTTTATCCAGAAGTTCCTGTGCTTTTTCTTTGTTTTTACCAAAGATGATGGTCAGGTCTTCCACTTTAAGTTTTACTTTTCTAGTGTTTTCATTTTTTTCCATATTCAGAATTTTTCAATTAATAATTTGATATAAAAAATTGTACACCAATTCATTATATACATTTAGCTTTTGTTGTTCTGCTGTTGATGATAGGATAAAATAATTTGCTAAGCCTTTAGTGATAAAAGCTTTAAACAAAAAAATAACAGCATAAAGACCTGCTGGCCTTATGTTTATTTTAAATATTTCAATAGATTATACTCTAGAAAAAGAGTGTATTATGTAAAAAAAACTGATCTTTTACATAGATTCTACAATTAAATTACTGATGAGGTAATTACAGATATGTGTACTGAACAACTTGAATGGCTACATTTCATCAAAATGCTTGCCAGCATCAAAAAACTGTATATCAATTTTTTATGACGGTGCAAATTTACGAATTTTATATTAAATGGATTTTTACGTATGTAAGTTTTTGATTTTCAATACTATTTAAAAGAGGTGATTCATGACGAATTTTCTCTTATCATTAAAGTTAAAAGATAAATAAGGTAATTATTTTAAAAGTTAAGCTGTAAGATTATTTCAATAAAACAGCAATAATGGCAAGGATAGCTGGTAAAGCCTGAACGAAAAATATTTTTTTAGTGGCAGAAAGGGCTCCATAGATTCCGGCCACAGCTACACATCCTAAAAAGAATAATCCCACATTGGTCTGCCATTGCGGATCTTTAATCAGGAATGACCAGATCAGTCCGGCAGCAAGAAATCCATTATAAAGTCCCTGATTCGCAGCCAAACCTTTCGTTGGTTTAAACATTTCCGGAGGGAGAGCTGCTTTAAAAACTTCCTTTCCTTTGGTTTCCCATGCGAACATTTCCATCCAAAGAATATAAAGGTGTTCCAGTGCAACGACAGCGATCAGAATTTTAGCAACGATTTCCATGATTCAATATTTTTCTCATTGTAAAACTAAAAAAATAAAGTTAAGTTTGAGTATTAAATCTTACAATGGATTCATTCAAATCACATTTAAACAAATTTATTACGGTAACTGACGAAGAATATACTTCTATTGTATCATTTTTTGAGGTAATGGATGTTAAAAAGAAGCAAAATCTGGTGCTGGAAGGTGAAGTATGCCGGACCATGTATTTTGTAGTGAAAGGATGTCTGAGAAAGTTTTTTATCAATGAAAAAGGAGTAGAGCAGACGACGGAATTTGCCATTGAAAACTGGTGGATTACAGATACATTTGCTTACGAAAGGCATATACAAACTAACTTTTCTATACAGGCGGTAGAACCTTCTTCCGTTTTGGTGATTGATCTGGAGCGACAGGAAGAATTATTACAAAAGCATCCTGTTATGGAAAGGTATTTTCGCATGATCTATCAGCGGGCATATGCTGCTGCGGAACGCAGAATCCGTTATTTGTATGAGATGTCCAGAGAAGAACTTTATATGCATTTCAGTACATTGTATCCGTGGTTTATTCAAAGGATTCCTCAATATCTGATTGCCTCATTTTTGAATCTTACTCCGGAATATCTGAGTGAAATCAGAGCAAAATTACGATCTTAAACCAGTTTAAGTTTTTTACGGATCAGAAGACGGAAATTTGTCATGTGATTAAAAGCAAATGCAATGACAGATCAAAAATATCAATTTCCGCAACTTTTTTTAAGACTGGCTCTCGCCGTTACGATGCTTTCTGCGGTGGCAGACAGGTTCGGATGGTGGAGTAAAGAAAATTCTTCATGGGGAAACATGGAGCGTTTTAAAGAATATACAAGACAGCTTACCTTTTTTCTTACGGAAGCTTTAAGTACGGTTTCAGCGTATGCCGCAACCTTTTTAGAAATTCTTTTTCCTTTGATGCTGATTTTTGGATTTAAAACAAGAATTGCGGCCTACGGAAGCAGTATCCTGCTGTTAATTTTTGCGATATCCATGACCATCGCATCGGGACCAAAAGCTCCACTGAACTATTCCGTATGGGTGGGAAGTGCAGCTGCGCTTTTACTGGCGGTACAGCAGCATTATTCTTTAAGTATAGATCAATTAACCAAAAAAATATAATATTATGAGCGCAAGATTAAATATTGCAACAGTAGATTCAGCAGCCTATAAAGCTATGCTGGGATTGGAAGGGTATTTACAAACGATTTCTTTAACACACATTCAGAAGGAACTGATTAAGATCAGAGCTTCACAGATCAATAAATGTGCTTTCTGTCTTGATATGCATACCAAAGATGCCATCAAATACGGAGAAAATCCTCAAAGAATTTTTATTCTGAACGGATGGACAGAAGCAAAAGAATTTTTCACTGAAGAAGAGCAGGTGCTGTTGGCTATGACGGAAGAAATTACACTGATCAGCGATAAAGGTTTAACTGAAGAAACGTATCAGAAAGCAAAGTCTTTCTTTGATGAAAACCAGATCGCTCAGATTATTATGGCGATTATTACCATCAATGCCTGGAACAGAATTGCAGTAAGTACTCATCTTCCGATTGCAAAATAGGGAAGTCAGGAAGATGGAGGATAAAAGTTGATGAAGACTGTATTATCTATGGATATTTATTTTATTAAAAAAAACGGCCTTTCAAATTTTTGAAAGGCCGTTTTGATGCAAGATGCAAAGTGACAGTGTAACAGGGTTCGGGTATTAATTCTAAAAATAAATTTTTTGGTTCATTTTATTTTTTAAACCGGAATTACATTGTCTCTCCGTTTCTCGGATTATATTTCTAATAATTAAATTAATAAATAGCTACAGGATTTACATTCACCTGAGTAGAACCTACATACAAAGGCTGTCCCAGCACGAATAAAAATTCCCAGACTTTTTGTTTTACCAAAGGACGGCTGTCTATCAGTTCCAGGTTATAAATTCCTTTTTTAGCCAGCATAAACTGGTTGATGGGAAATTCTTCCTTACTTTTTGGGTTAGGATAGACTTCAGAAGCCCAGGTGTCGCCACCAAAAGCTACGATTCCCTGATCGGCAAGCCATTTTGCGGCATCCATACCGATTCCGGGTTCTGTTTCCAGGAATTGCTGATTATTTTTACCGATCAATTCAAGCCATCCGGTATTAAAAAGAACGATATCACCTTTTCGTAGAATAAGTCCCTGTTTCTTCAAAACAGATTTAATATCTTCTACTGTAAATTCTGTTCCTCCGGGTACGATTGATTTTCCATAATGAGCAGTCATATCAAGCACTACACCTCGGGTAACGAAAGGGGGTACTTTTTCAACACCCAATCTTTTTACGCCTTCGACGGTTACGAAATCTGTTGCCTTGTTTCCGTTATAGTAAGTATTGTCAATACCAATGTGTCCGATACCGTTCAGCTGTGTTCCCACTCCGGTCCATCCGTTGACCAGTTCGTCATTGAAGGTGAATTTATTAGGACCTATGCTTTTTCCGCCCTGTTCTCCGGGCTGAATATTGTATAAATTGAAACTTCTGTGTCTGAAAGCAGGAAGGTTTTTATCAATAGGAACCGCAAGCGCTAATGTTTTGCCCTGTTTTACTAATCCTAGTGCCTGTTTTACAACTTCCGGCGTTAATAGATTGGCTGCTCCTATTTCATCTTTCTCACCATAAGCCGACGGATACCATGATTTATCCTCCGGGTTGACAAGTGTCTGTGCCTTTAAATTAATGTTGTTGATAGTCAATAGCGTGGCTAACCCGAACATTTTGATCAGATTATTTTTCATTTTTAAAAAGATTTGGGGGTTAAAAGAGGGAAGCAGAAAGCTGGGAGAGGGAAGTTCTATTAGTGTATTGATAATTAGGTGGTTTCTATGCACTTTTCTGCATGTAACAAAGAGATTCCTCCTTCGTCGGAATGACAGTTGAAGTTCAATCGTAAACCAATCTATTGGTTATCCGACATCAATAACTTCCATCTTCCAGCCTCCTTCTTCCAGCTTTATATTATATTTCGCTCAAAGCAGAATTGATAAAGTTCAATTCTTCCTGTGAAAGGTCAATAGATATTGCTTTTGCGTTTTCGATGGCCTGCTGGGCATTTCTTGCTCCTGCCAATACGACTGTGATTGCTGGCTGAAGCGTTGTCCATCTTAATACCAGTTGAGAAAGCGTTGCTCCTTTTTCCTGTGCAATAGGTTCTATTTTTTCTAAGAAAATTTTCACTTTATTCAGATCAAACTGTGAAAAATATCCGTTTCTGTGGTCGTTTTCTTTTAATTGGTTTTCTTTGAAATATTTACCTGTTAAAAGACCTCTTTCCATTGGGCTGTACACAATAATTCCTGTATTATTTTCTAAAGAATAAGGGACAAGATCGTTTTCAATAGCACGGTTCAGCATGCTGTAAGAAACCTGGTTGCTGGCAAGTAGCAAAGTTCTCTTGGCTTCTTCCATTTGAGCTACACTGTAGTTGCTTACTCCTGCAGTACGGATTTTTCCTTGCTGGATCAATAATTCCATAGCTTCCATAGTTTCGGAAATTGGTGTTGTGCTATCCGGCCAGTGAAGCTGTAAAAGATCGATATAATCTGTTCCTAATCTTTTTAAGCTCTCTTCAACTTCTTTGATGATGTTTTCTTTAGAAGCCAATTTATAAACGGGAAGAGTCTTTCCTTCATCTTCTGCATCAAAGAAAAATTCTCCTTTGCCATTATTACTTCCGTCCCATACCAATCCAAATTTTGTTAAAAGCTGAATTTTTGAACGGTCTTTTCCTTTGATAGCTTCACCGATCATTTCTTCACTCAGTCCGAAACCGTAGAATGGTGCGGTATCAATAGAAGTTACTCCATGATCCAATGAAGCGTGAATAGAATTGATGGAATCCTGTTTTTCATTACCGCCCCACATGTTTCCACCGATGGCAAAAGCTCCGTGTGTGATTGCTGATAATTCTAAATCGGTGTTTCCTAATTTTCTGTATTCCATTTTGTTTGTTTAAAAATTGTTGTTGTGTTATACCACCCCGTCAAAAATTCTTTGAATTTTCGCCACCCCTCCGGAGGAGGGGAATTCTCGCCGTTTCAGTAGTGACCCTTTTAAGAACTTTTCGGATTTAAAAAGAACTTAAGTGTTCTTCTCTGTATTCTGAATAGCATCTTTTTTTACTTAAGTGACTGAAAACTGTTGTGACTTTTGTGGTTAAAAATTGTCTGTTACTTATTTAATTCTTTTACGATAGCTTCTCCAACGCTTTTTGCAGACTGTGGATTCTGTCCTGTGATTACTCTCTGATCTGTTACCACATGATTTTGCCAAAGCCCTGATTTTTCAAATTTTGCTCCTCTTTCTTTCAGTTTATCTTCCAGTAAGAATGGAACAACGTTCGTTAATTTTACTTCAGATTCCTCTTCATTGGTAAAAGCATTGATTTTCTTACCATCTACAAGATATTTCCCATTATTAAGCTTGATATTCACCAAACCTGCGGGACCATGACATACTCCGGCAACAATTCCTCCATTTTCATAAATTTTGGAAGCAATATCTGCCAGCTCCTTATTGTCTGCAAAATCCCACATTGCTCCGTGTCCACCTGCATAAAAGATGGTTGAATATTCTGTTGGATTTACCTGCGATGGTGTCATGGAATGGTCAATCTTATTTTTATATTCCTTGTTCTCCCAGAATTCTTTGTTGACAGGATCTTTTAAATCGAAGCCGTCTACCGGAGGTGTTCCGCCTTTCGGGCTTACAAAGTCGATTTCATATCCTGCTTTGTGAAGAACTTCCCAAGGGTGAGAAACTTCACCCAGATAATATCCTGTATCTTCACCGGTACTGCCTTTTTTATCATGGCTGGTAACGACGAATAAAATTTTCTTTTTCATATTCTTTGATTTTTTGGTTTGTGCCTGTATGAATCCTATCGTAAAGATCGCAAGCATTAAAAACGCTAATTTTTTCATTGTTAAATAAGATTGGTGATATAAATCTGTGGTTTTTCCTGAAGTTTCTCCTCGACCAAAGCTCCGAAGGCCTGAATGTAAGGCTGTTGGTTGTGTTGTGCCAACCCTTCCTTGCTTTTCCAGATTTCGTAGAAAACAAATTCATTTTTGTTTTCAATTCCCTGATGAAGGTTGTAAAGTTCACATGCTTCTTCTTTTCTTGTTTCTTTTACCATATTCTGAAGAACTTCCAGTACTTCTGCCTGATGTTCTGCTTTGGATTTTATAATGGCTGTAAGATGAATTTTCATATTAAATAAAATTTTCAATAGAGTTATAGATAGGTTTCCAATCCAGTTCTGCTTTGGCTTTATCTGAACTGCATCTGCTGTTGGATGCAAAACCGAAATAACCTCCTGCAGGACCAAATTTGTCAACTGCATCCTGTATGCTTAATGATTTAGCTGATTGTAAGTTATATTTTTTACTGATATTTTCTGCAATGTTTTTCAGAGAAGATGAACCGTTTTCTGCATAATAGATAGAGCCTCCTTTTGCTTTTTCCAATGCGAGTACATACAGATCTGCGAGATCTTCAATATGTAAATTGGACCAGATATTTTCACCTTCACCAAAATAAACACCATGCCCTTTCTCTTTAGAAAAGTTGATAAGAGCCGGAATCTGAATGCTGTCTTTTTTTATTCCAAGGCCTTCTCCGTAAACCATGGTAGGAACAATAACAATACTTCGTATGTCTTTGCTGGCAGATTGCAGGACGTAATTGTTGATCAATACTCTTGATGCCATTTCCAGTCTTGGCTGCAAAGGGAAATCTTCTGTGAAGATAAAGTCACTTTTTTTACCATTCTCCTTTCCTCCAAAAATGGCAGAGCCTGAAGTGAATATAAAGGTTTTCTGACTTCCTTCCAGAGCTTTGATAAAGTTATCTGCTGCATACGCATCATCTGCTGAATCTGCATTATGAATAACTGCATCTGCATCGGAAACTGCTGTTCTGATAAGATCTTCATCATGAATATTTCCCACAATGGTTTTGATTCCTAATGATTCCAGTTCCTGTACGTGGGTTTCATTACGAACCAGTCCTGTCACTTCATAATTCCTGTCGAGGAGTTTTTTTGCGATAGTTCCGCCTATATAGCCGGTAACACCTGTGATCAGTATTTTTTTCATGATACCAGTTCAGATCTTAATTCTTTTTCAAAAACATTTCTCACATGTTCTCTGTAAAGCTTCATATCGCGTTCTATATTGGCGTTTTTCTCCACATCGTGGAAGTGGAAGCTTTCCATTTTTTCCAGTGAAACAAAGGCATTCATTCTGTGGAAACCAAATAATGGTCCTTCATCCACATTTTTTTCACTGAAAAATTCTCCGGGAAGAGTGAAAGCAGTTGCGGGAGCGTTCCAGCTGGTAGTCAACATATATTTTCTTCCTCCTAGCATTCCTCCTGTACCATAGTTGATTTCCGGATTTTCAGCATTTCTTCCGTCGCTCATATAAATTCCTTTAGCGTGACCTGCTGTGAACACTTCGTCAATATATTTTTTCAATCCGTTAGGCAATTGGAACCACCAGATTGGAGTGTGATAAATAATGTAGTCTGCCCAGACAAATTTCTCCACTTCTTCATTTTTGTCGTAATTTTCACTTACATTGGTTATCTTTACTTCTACATTATCAAATTCTTTAAGAACGGCTAATGTATTGTCTGCGATAGTCTGATTATATTTTCCCCCGGAATGTCCGAAATTCTGTCCTCCGTTGATGATTAGTACTTTTTTCATTTTTTTATGATTGTTTGAATTTTACTCTGCAAAGTTAGATCAGATGATTGTATAATAAAAATAATATAAATTATAGGAAAGTATTATTTAAATTATAGTTTGAGAGATTTAAGGTTATATATGTGAATGGTCAATGGTCAATACGCTTCGCTTGTGAATTTTTTACACGTTTTGGGGTACGTGGTCCGGGTACGAGATGTGAGGTTTGTTGATCGTGACTGGCGAAGAATCAATCCGCTTCACTTGTGAATTTTTTACAGGTTCGGGATTGAGTGCAGCTGATTTGTTTATATATAGGTATTTCTAATCAGCAGTTAATCATTCACTATTGACTTTGCGAAGCAAAAATTGACGATTGACAATTTTCCATTTCATGGTAAAATATCATATCATCTCTGAACCGGAATTATTTTCTGACAGGTAAATTTGTCTAACAAATTGAAGGACAATGATACAGATAGCTGTTTTTAGTGATGTGCATGGAAATCTTCCTGCATTGGAAGTCGTGTTGAAGGATATAGAGCAAAGAGGAATCAGTCAGAGATTCTGCTTGGGAGATCTGGTTGATTTTGCACCCTGGGGCAATGAAGTGATAGAAAAAATAAGAAGTCTGAACATTCCCTGCCTGATGGGAAATCATGATGAAAGAATTGCCTTTGATATTCCTGTAGTTCCTTTGTCTAAGCATTCAGAAGAAGAAACCACTGCCAGATTCGTTGCGATAGATCATTCAAAAAAGCATATTACAGAATCCAACAAAAAATTTCTTTCCGAACTCCCTTTTCATTTAAAACTAAATTATAAAAAAGGTAAAAAACACTGGAATATACAGTTAGTGCATTCCAGTCTTGAAAGTAATGATACCTATTTATACGAATCTGAGAGTGATGAGGTTTTTACATCTATGTTGAAGAATGCGGACGTTGATCTTGTTGTGATGGGGCACACCCATTTATCATTTAAAAAACAGTTTGAAAATAATACCTGGGCTGTCAATTGTGGTTCCGTGGGGCGTTCTAAAGAAGAAAACAGACTGGCTTCTTACCTTATTCTTACATTAGATGAAGAAAAAATTACTCCTGAAATTATTCAGCTGTCTTACCCGATTGATGAAACTGCCCGCCAGATAAGGGAAAGCGGGATTCCCGATTATTATGCGTCATTCCTGGAAAATGAAAACGTATCAATATTATAATTATTTTGTAATTTTGTATTATAATATTAATAATTAAGTCATGGTTAATTTAGAATGGTATCGTACTTTTAAGGCGATCTATAAAACCGGGACATTGACAGGTGCTGCCGATGCTCTGTTTATATCACAGCCGGGAGTGAGCCTTCACTTAAGCTCATTGGAAGCTTATGTTGGATACAAACTATTCGACAGAACGGGTCGAAAAATGATTCCGACAGAAAGAGGAAAAGTATTGTTTAATGCAGTTGCCGAACCTATTACCAAACTCGAAGATGTAGAGAAAAATTTCCAAAAATCTACAGAGAAGCATACTCCAACCATCAGTGTCGGGATGTGCTTTGAGACTTTTCAGACCACTTTGGAGCAATATGTTTCTTCATTGCCTTTTAATCTGATTATCAGTTTCGGAGAATACCCAGAAATGCTGGACCAACTGGATAAGGGAATCCTCGATCTGATCATCACTCCCAAAAAAGGATCTTCACCCAATATCGAACATGAAGCATTCTCTTCCGAGCAGATCATTCTGGTTGGAGGGAAGGATGTGGATAAAACAGCTTTCAATAAAGTATTGAAAACAAAAGATGCAGAACAGATAGAGGAGTGGCTGAAAAACGAAAAATGGTACGGAACCACTGGTGATATGGAACATCTTTTCCAGTACTGGATATTGAATTTTGGTCATAAACCGAATTTTCGTCCTAATTATATCGTTCCCAACATGAACTCAATCATCCGTTGCCTCAAAGGAGGAACTGGGTTAGCCGTTGTTCCTGACTTTCTATGCAGAAATGATATTGCAAGCGGTAATATTCAGCTGATCTGGGAAGGAAAGAAAAAGTTTGAAAATACCCTGTATTTCGGTTGTCGTAAGAAAACCAATTATCAAACCGAAATAGAGCATATCAAAGGCTTATTCCGCAAGGTGATGGCTTAATAAAACCATATCTTTCATCTGTAAACCGTTTTCATAAATAGGAGCCGGATAGTTTTCAATAAAAAAATTTTTCAGGATTCCACTTTTAATAAAACCGTTTTTCTCATAAAATCTGATCTGTTGGACACCGGTATCCGATGTTCCAACAGTCAGTGTTTTATAATGATTTTCTTTCGCAATTTCTTTTGCTTTATTCATCAGAATACTTCCGATGCCTTTGCTTCGGTAGCTTTCAATGACGGCAACATTTTTAATTTCCAGTTCAGTATTGCTTTTTCTGCACAATGCCATTACCGCAATGCTTTCAGTACCGTCATGCAGAAGATAGATATCAGAATTGAAAATGTATTGATTAATTGCTTCCTGGGTTTCATCAGCCAACAACAGGAGATGATAAGGAATCTCCGAATCAGAATGCAATAGATTGAAAGTGAAATTTTCCATTTACAGACTCATATGAATAAGTGGATAATCCTTTCCTGAACCATCTTTCTCAGATCTTCCGGCCTTTTTGAATCCCATTTTTTCATAAAACCCAATGGCTTGGGGATTTTGTTCGTTGACATCTACTTTCGTCAGTCCGGTTTTCTCTTTCATAAACTGATAAAGTTTTTTACCGTACCCTTTTCCACGCGTGTCATTATGGATGAAAAGCATTTCCAGATTACCGTCTGCTACAGAAGCAAACCCTTTAGATTCATTATCTTCAGTAATTAAATACACTTCCAGATGAGGAAGGTAGTCTCTTGGAATGGCTTCCTTGAAATAATTGAAATCCTCTTCAGTAAGAAAATAGTGAGTTGCTTTTACTGCTGATTCCCATATTTCCATAATTGCCGGATAATCCTCTGCTGTAGCCAATCTGATATGTTGTGACATGATTTCTAAATTTTAGACAAAAATAGGGAAAATGGAGGTGAGATGCTAGCAGAAGGGTGGATTTTGAGGCTGGAAATTAGAAGTAGACATAGCCGTTTTATCGACCACTCATTCCCCTTCTTTGAAGGGGTGGATTTTTGCAAAGCAAAAAGACGGGGTAGTTTAAACATCATCTTAAGAACCTTATGAATAACAATTTTTTAACAGGAACAGTAAAATTGGTAGGCTATATTTTCAATTTTTTATTGCAAATTTGTTTATCACTTTATATTAATAACTAAAATAAAGATTTATGCAAAAGAAAACCTATACAGGACAACCTGTGGTAACATTAAATAACGGAGTGGATATCCCGGCTTTAGGATTCGGAGTATGGCAGATGGAAGATCTGAAGGAGTGTGAAAATGCGGTAATTAAAGCTATTCAGACGGGATATAGAATGATTGATACTGCTGCTATTTATCAGAATGAAACCGCGGTAGGTGCTGCTGTGAAAAATAGTGGTGTAAACAGGGAAGAACTGTTTATCACCTCCAAAGTATGGGTTCAGGATCATGGATACGAAAAGGCGAAAAGTGCTTTTCAGAGAACATTGGACAGATTACAGATGGATTATCTTGATATGTATCTTATCCACTGGCCATACGGAGATTTTCTGGCTACATGGAAAGCTTTGGAAGAATTATACCACGAAGGAAAAATCAAAGCGATTGGAGTATGCAATTTTACAGTAGAAAAACTGGAGGAATTGAAAGCTAACTCAACTGTTTTACCGGTTATCAATCAGATTGAACTGCATCCTGTATTTCAGCAGAAAGAACTGCAGGTGTATGACAGAGAAAATAATATCGTAACTCAACCTTGGAGCCCGTTAGGAAACGGTAATGCAAATCTTTTAAGCAATCCTGATCTGAAAGCTATTGCAGAAAAATATGGAAAAACAGTAGCTCAGGTAATTTTGAGATGGCACTTACAGGAAGGATTTGTCGTGATTCCAAAATCTGTAACCCCTTCAAGAATTGAAGAAAACTTTAATGTATTTGATTTTGAACTGACAGAAGATGAAATGAATGTTGTCCGTTCTTTAGATACTGGGAAAAGATTATTTTTTGATCCTAAAGATCCTGAATGGGAGCAAAAAATGTTAAATTCCGTAGCGGATATTTAATCTGGAATTTATAAAAAATACATCCCGCAGCTTTCACAAATTTACAGATCTACGAATCTGAGCTATTGTGAGATCTGCGGGATTTTTAAATCAATATAACCATGACTGCAAAAGAATTCATAGAAACACTCGCATTATTTAAGAATGAAAAAGAGCTTAATAAAGCTGAGAAGTTTTTCAAAGGAAATGATGGTATTACCAAGAGTTTCGGGACGAAATTCGGAGATGTTTTTTCTACGGCTAAAGAATTTTCGGAGATGTCTCTGGAGGAAATCAATAAGCTTCTTGACAGTGATTTTTATGAGGTAAGAATGGGAGCGGTAAGCATCATGGATT
Organism: Chryseobacterium sp. SG20098; assembly: GCF_031844745.1. NCBI lineage: Bacteria > Pseudomonadati > Bacteroidota > Flavobacteriia > Flavobacteriales > Weeksellaceae > Chryseobacterium > Chryseobacterium sp. SG20098. The sequence goes on from NZ_CP134622.1 coordinate 4,432,845, forward strand.
TTCAGGCGAGAAGTAAAAAAACGTCTGAAGACCATAAGAAAGCCCTTTTTGATCTCTATCTCAACCGCCATGACCGTTTGAATAACTGGGATTTTGTAGACAGAGCTGCCAGAAGTATTATTGGAGAATATCTTATTGATAAACCGAGAGACATTTTATACAAACTTGCTGATTCCGACAGTCCATGGGAAAGAAGAACAGCCATCGTAAGCACTCATGCATTTATTCGGAAAAATGAGGTAGCAGACACTTTTGCCATAGCGGAAATTCTTGTTCACGATCCAAACGAGTTTGTGAATAAAGCTGTAGGAAGCTGGATTCGGGAAGCCGGAAAAAAAGACAAAAAGAAATTACACGGTTTTCTCACTGCTTATGTAAAAACAATGTCTGCCGTTACATTTTCTTACGCAACAGAAAAACTGGATCCGGAATTAAAATTGTTCTACAAAGAACTCAGGAAGAAAAAGTAAATCTTTATTCATTTAATATAGAATAGAAGTTGATCAACAACCTTAAACTCTAAACATTGAACCTTGAATAAATAGTGAGCAATATCATATCTTGGAACAAAAACTATTGCTTTGTTCTTCGTACATTTTAATAAAAATAATTCTTATGTTTTGGCCGGATACAATCAGTAAAAAACTAGGTATAGAATATCCTGTAATTCAGGCTCCAATGTTTGGAGTGAGCACGGTACAGATGGCATTAGCAGCTACAAAAGCAGGCTGTCTCGGATCTTTGGCGCTGGCTGACCTTTCTGCAGACCAGTCTGTGGAATTAATCAGGGAAACAAGAAAACTGACTGATAAACCGTTTGCTGCCAATATATTTGTTCATCACATTCCTGAAGTGACAGATGCTTTAAGAGAAAAGTATAGTAAAACCAAGCAATTTATTGAGCAGCTGGCCAAAGACAATAGTATCGAAGTGCACCTTCCGGATCTTGAAGAAATCAGTGTCAACGGTTATCGTGAACAGGTGGATGCGATTATTGAAGAAAACTGTAAAATTGTAAGCTTTACGTTTGGAAATCTTGATGATCAGAGTATTCGGAGATTAAAGGAAAAAGGTATTATCCTTATAGGAACCTGTACTTCTGTAAAGGAAGCATTGTTGCTTGAAAATTCCGGTATTGATATTATTTGTGTGCAGGGAATTGAAGCTGGAGGACACAGAGGAAGTTTTGAAGCAGAAAATATTCCGCAGATCGGAGGTTTATCTTTACTATCGCAGATCTTTGATCAGGTAAATGTTCCTTTAATCTATGCAGGAGGAATTTACGGAGCAAGAACATTAAAGGCTGTGAAAGACTTAGGTGCGCAAGGTTTTCAGGTTGGAAATCTTCTATTAACTTCTCAGGAAAGTGCTCTTTTGCCTTTTGAAAAAGAACGATTGAAAAAAGTAACAGAAGACGAAATTGTTTTAACGAAAAGTTTCTCCGGAAGGTATGCCAGAGGAGTGAAAAATCAGTTTATAGAAACAGTTGAAAACTCAGAATATATTTTACCTTATCCTTATCAGAACAAACTTACGAATGCCCTGAGAAAAGCAGCTAAAGCTCTACAAAATCCTGAATTTGTAGGAATATGGGTAGGGCAGTCCATTCATCGGTACAGTGAAGAATCTACAGAGGAAGTTTTGAGAAATCTGATCAAAGAATGTGAAAAATAAATCTGTATGTTTTAATTTGATGATAATTTTATATTTTCGTACATCAATAGTATTGATCTGAACTAATATAAAACTAAACCAATAAAAACATCCATGAAATACTCAGAAGGAATTCAGAGATCTCTTCCGTTCGGATATCTTTTCCTCGTCATAATGGGAATATTAAAAGAGAGTGTATTCTATTATCAGATAGGGATTAATATTCTGAAATATTCAACGATAATGGATATTTTGATAAGCCCGATAGCTACTCTAACGGCTCACCCGGTAATACTGATTGCCCTCATTATTATAGTTGTATTTTCATTTGCTTTTCCCTCTTTTTTGTCAAAACAGGCCAATAGAGATAAAAAATGGGCTTTAAAAATGGCTTCTCTTAAAGAACATAAAACTATGACTAAAGAAGCTATTGAGAATCATTTTACCAATATGTTTGTGAGATTTCTTGCCATGATGTTACTGTCTTTTTTTGTAGGGATAGGATGGGGAGAGGGTCTTGGGCTCACCAGGAAGATAAAGGAGAATAAACTTAAATATGACTATAAGTTAAACTATGGTGATGAAAGCTTTGACCAGGTACATCTCATAGGATCCAACAGCATGTATTATATTTATCTGGCCAAAGGAAATAAAACGATAAAAATAGCACCGGTAGGTTCTATAAAAAGTATCGAACTGACCAATAATAAAAAGTTGATCAATTAAAAATAAACTACCATAAAAAAGCTTCAGATATACTCTGAAGCTTTTTATTTATTTTGTTAAATCTAATCCGCCAAAATTTCCGGAACTCATCATCAGATAAACACCATCCGTTTTATCTAATGTATTCCAGTAGGTATGAAGATCTTCAGCATTGGTGAAAACCCTTAGATTTTCATTCCTGAATTTTTCTTTGATAAACTCAGGAGAAATAGCTTCCATTCTCTTGATCTTCAATGCGTCTTCAGAATAGAAAACAATGGCTTCCTCCAAACCATCCATAGCATGGTCATACTGTTCAAGGAAAGCAGGATTTAAGCTTGAGTAGGTATGAAGCTCCAGGAATCCATATTTCTTATCCTTTTTAAATTGCTCTGCGAAGGCTTTTACAGCTGCTTTCACCTTACTTGGTGCATGAGCAAAATCTTTGTAAAGAATTCCTTTATCTTCTCTTTCCACTTTTTCAAGACGCTTGGATGCGCCTTTGAAACTCATGATTGCCTCATAGAAATCTTCATCCATAATTCCCAACTGCTGACAGATATGTCTTGCTCCTTCAAGGTTCAGCAGGTTGTGTGCTCCAAAAACAGAAAGAGGAACATCTCCCATTTCCGTTTTTAAATATACTTTACCATTATTGATTTCGTATTCAGGAGTTTTGTAAGGGATCTTTCTGAAATAGTTTTCTGCATTTTCCACTACTTTTACGACTTCCGGATCTTCTTCGTTGTACACCAGAACGCCGCCTGCTGTAATGCTTGCCACAAACTTTCTGAACTGCTCGATATAATCATCAAATGTTTTGAATACATTGATATGATCCCATGCAATACCACTCATTAAAGCGATATTGGGTTGATACAATAAAAATTTCGAACGAAGATCAATAGGAGATGAAAGATATTCGTCACCTTCCAACACCATGAAATCATTATCCTGAGTCAGTTTTACCATACAGTCGAAACCTTCAAGCTGGGCGCCTACCATGAAATCCACATCTTTCTGATGGAAATTCAGAACATGGAGAATCATTGAAGTAATGGTTGTTTTACCATGTGATCCTGCAATGACAACTCTTGTCTTATTTTTAGACTGTTCGTAGAGGAATTCAGGATAAGAATATATTTTCAAGCCCAGTTCTTTTGCTCTTGCCAGCTCAGGATTATCCTGGTGTGCATGCATCCCAAGAATGACTGCATCAATATCCGAAGTGATCTTTTCCGGGAACCAGCCCATTTCCTGAGGCAGAATTCCTTTCTTTTCCAATCGGGACTTTGAAGGCTCAAAAATAGCGTCATCAGAACCTGTCACCTGATATCCTTTGTCTTTTAATGCGATGGCGAGATTATGCATGGCGCTTCCGCCAATGGCAATGAAGTGGGTTTTCAATTGTATTTACTGTTTTTTAACATTAGTATTAATGATCTGCTGAAAAGCATCAAGAATATTGTTCCAGTTGGTCTTGTAATTCGGAATGATCATACTGGCATCCGTTTTACTGCCTTCATTGGGACCTTTCTTGACGTTGATGGACGTTGAAATATTGTCGTACAATTTTTTACGGTCTTCCTGTATTCTCCTGAAATTATTCTGAGAAAGAACCTGATCCAGTTTCTTTAAATCTTCATCAGAAATTTTAAAATCCTGTTTGTATTTCTTTCCCTGTCCTTCAAAAGAGTAGTGTACATTATTTCCTTTGATAAGAAGATTTTCATAAATAGGAGCAACACCTCCGCTTTTCGAATAGCTGATGTCAAAATCCGAATATACCTTTTGGCTGTTGCATGAAACTAATACTATGATTGCGAATAGGATTCCAAGTATTTTGTTCATAATTTTTAATTTACTTTAATTATTTGAGTCCTTTTGTTCTAATTTTTTAGCTTTAAGTTCTTCATCATAACTGTGTAATAGATTGAAATCTTCTGTCTGCTCAATAGCAGTCATAATTTTCAATAAAATTTCCGGTGCTTTTTCATTATCATAATCAATATCCAAAGGAGCTTTAAATTCCATCGTAGGTTTTACACCGGTTACCTTTACGCGGAGTCCTTTTTTATCAAAAGCTCTTCTGAATCCGTTTATTTTGATTGGAATTACAATAGGACGCTGATTTTTTACCAGTTTGGCAGTTCCTCTTCGTCCCTGTGCAAAAGCCGATGTAGTTCCTTGAGGGAAAGTAGCTACCCAGCCATTGTCCAATGCTTTCATAATATTATCTACCTCGCTCATGTCTACCATTCTGTTGACATTTTTCCCTTCAGATCTCCATGTTCTTTTTACCGTTACAGCTCCGGCAATTTTGAAAATTTTGGGAAGAATACCTTTATTCATGGTTTCTTCTGCTGCCACATAGTAAAAATCGATCTTCGGATTCAACAGATAGATCGGGTTTTTTATTGTATTTAAATATCCGTTGTTCACAGCACAGAAGGCATGATACATTGCCGCCACATCTGCAAAATAGGTCTGATGGTTGGATACAAACAGTACGTTAGAGTCCGGAAGATCCACAAGGTGTTCTGTACCGGTTATTTTTAACTTATTAAAGCCATTGAATCTTCTGTAAGAAACAATTCCTAAAATAAAAATAATAAACCTTTTCAAAAAATAAGGAGTTCCGAATGCATCGGTGAAAATATTTTTCTTCGCCATCTCTAAATTAAACACGGTAGTGCAAAGTTACATTTTTTTCAGCAACTGACTGAATTCACTTAATATCATGGCTGTAGCACCCCAAATGATATATCCGTTGAAATTAATGACAGGAACATCATGTCCGCCTGCGCTTGGCAGAGCCATAATCTCCGGGGTATCCGACAGGTTTAAAAAGGAAGTGATGGGAAATTCTATGGTTTCCACAGCTTCAGTCTGTTGAAGAACAAAAGCAGGATTCTTTTTGGTATAAGAGATATAGGGATACACATAAAAATTGCTTGGCGGGATATAGATAGGAGACATTTCTCTGATGATCCTTACATAATGTTTATCTATTCCGATTTCTTCAGAGGTTTCACGAACTGCGGTTTCTGCAAAATCTCTGTCCATTTCTTCACGCTTTCCTCCAGGCAGTGATATCTGCCCGCTGTGTCTGTCGTGCTCATTAATCGTTCTTTGAATCAATGGAAAATACCATTCGTTGTCTTTCAGATATAAAACAATATTGACTGCCGCAAATTTGGGATTCTTTGACAATACTTCATCATAAGTAAAAACGGGACGGTAGGGAGGCGAGAATACTCCATGGGCGTGTTCACCGGGAAGTTCCACGCTTTTTATTTTTCTTAATAAATCTTTTCCAAAATTTTCCATAGCTCAAATTTAGCAATATATCTTGAAGAAATAAGTGCCTTAACATTAATTAACCTATGAGAAAGACCGCATCGTAGCCAGAAATATTTACTTATTAAACCTAATAAGATATCATGAATGATAAAATGCAATCTATTTCACTTTCAGTCTTGAATTTCTAATATAAAATTGATTTTCGGTGGATAAAATAAATTTGAAAGGATTGGGTAAGAAATAGCGTAAAACCCTGAATTGTGATGTTTTGAATAGATAAAAAATCGGGCTTGCTTAGAAGAAATCATCCTTGCATAAATATTAATATTCACTATTGATGGATTTTACTGTAAATCAATATGTTGTGATGGTGTTTTTCCGTAACGGTAAATAATGACTTGTCCAACTGGAAACAGTGATTTTCAAAATTTACACTTTGATGGTGGTTTTTCATTTTGACGGGGAAGCTACCTTTGCCTTACTATTAACCAATTAATTTTTACTAAGATGAAAAATTTACTTACAGGTGTACTTACACTATTCGCAATGAGTTTCGGATTCGCACAATTCAATATTGATGTGACTACTCAAACAGGAAACTTAAATGTTGCTACAGTAGACCAGACAGGTCTTTTGAACATCAATTCTCTTACACAGACAGGGAATCGTAATACTGCAGATATTGACCAGGTAGGAATTTTAAATGTCAATAATGCAAAAAGTATCGGAAACAGAAACTCTGTAGATGTAGATCAGATGGGTATTGGAAACTCAAATGAAGTGTTACAGATGGGTAACAGAAACTCTGCTTCAACTTGGCAATTAGGAGTACTTAACTCTACAGAACAAACTCAGATCGGAAGAAGAAATGATGCTTCTTCAGTACAGATTGGATTAGGAAACTATGTTTTCCAATATCAGGACGGAAGAAGAAATGATGCTTCTGCTATTCAGGTGGGTATTGGGAATGACGCTTATCAGGTTCAGCTGGGAAGAAGAAATGATGCCAGCGGACTTCAGATAGGAGCTAATAATGTTCTTGTTCAGTATCAGGATGGTGATGACAACAGTGCCACTCATATTCAAGCAGGAAATGGTAATATTGCGGCCTCAGTACAGGTAGGAGATAACAACACTTCTGCAGGAGTACAGATAGGTAATGCTAACCAGCTTTATCAGTTCCAGATAGGAGATTCCAACACAGCTCTTGATCTTCAGATGGGTAATGGTAACTTTACCTGGGTAGCTCAGAGCGGTCTTGGCCATGTTCATGTAGGAACTCAGATGGGTAATGGAAACTCAATGATTGTAAATCAGTCAAATTAAGCCCTATAACAACATACTGTAAATCTTAGAAATTGTAAAGGAGAAACTGCAGTGTTTCTCCTTTTTTAACCCTTCGGTTTTCTCCGTTTTGTTATCATGTAATTTTAATACTAAGGCTATGTTTAACTTAAAATGGAGTGTTTTGGCTCTTTTCATAATGTTGCCAATACATGCACAGGAAATAGACTGGGATAAGGTCAACAGCAATACAATCTTTAATCTTATAGCCAGACAACAGACAGATCAGAGTTCTTATGGATCCGATATCATCCAGATAGGAGACTATAACAATGCCGAACTTTCCCTAAATACCCGAACGAATATTATAGTAAGACAGCTGGGAGATTTCAATACACTATATTTTATCAATTCATTTACAGATAAAGAAACAAAAGCTGCCATTACTGCACAGGGAAACAATAATATTATTGATGTTACAGGAAGCAACAGTATTTCGGATGGAATTCAGATTAATGTAAAGGGAGATAATAAGACAGTTTTCATGAGAAACTATTAAAACACAAATGATGAAACTTTTATATTCCCTTAGCTTGGGTACATTTTTTACCTTTCTGTCTGTATGGGTTTATGGGCAGGAAGATAAGAAAGTAAACGCAAGGATAGAGAGTAGTGTCCTTGAAAACCAGGTCAGATTGAAAGCAGTCGTAATCAATAACACTGCTGTATATAAAGAACTGAATTACCTTTTGATTTCCATTAAAAAAGGCAATAGTGGAAATCTTTCAAACAACCAGCAGAACGGTAAATTTTCCGTCAATCCCAATGAAGTAAAGGTATTATCGGAAATCAGTGTGAATCTTGAATCAAAAGATGCTCTCAAAGCTTTCCTTTATATCAGGGATGAAGAAACCCAGAAGCTGATTGCCAAAGACAGTGTTGAACTGAACAGCGATCTTTTCAAAAAAAAAACAGCTAAGATAGAAGAAGATGCTGCTTACGAACTCAGAGGACTTACTATTGATGAGACAAAAACCAAAGTAGGAAAAGACTTTTATGATATGTTTTACATGCAGTACAGTCAGCTTCCTGATAAAAGCAGTAGCGTAATAACTATTACAGAACTTCCTCTCCGTGGAACAAGTGGTCAGATTAATATTCAGATGGAAGATAAAATTATTTACAGTTTTATGACCAATCCGGCAGAGGATTATTTAAAAGAACAATTAAGCTATAGCTTAAAATATATCAAAGAATTTAATGCTAAGAAAAATCTTATTAAAAATGAATTCATCTATTAAAAATGTCCGCCATGAAAACATTTATCATTATTTTGACATGTATTGCGGGTATTTTCTACGGAAAAGCTCAGCAGCTCGTCTATAAGCCGGTAAATCCAGCCTTTGGAGGAGATACATTTAATTACCAGTGGCTTTTAAGCTCTGCTAATGCCCAAAACCCATTTGATGAAAAAAATGATTTCAGCAATTTGCTGGATCGGGTGAACTCTCTTGATAGTTTTACTGAGAGTCTTAACAGGCAGATCCTCAGTGAGCTTTCACGAAAACTGTTTGAAGAACAGTTTGGTGATGGAAACATAAAACCCGGAAATTATCTTTTCGGTTCCCTTTATCTACAAATTACCAATACTAATCAGGGACTTTTAATCAATATTTTGGATACCAGCAATGGCGATCAGTCCGAGATCGTAATTCCAAAATAGGTAATCACTAAAAATAAACTTACCATGACAACCTACACTTATACCAAAATCTTTTTCTGCACCTTCCTGCTATGCATTCTGCAGGCCTGTAGTTCAATATTTGGTTTACCTTCGGATCCCGAAAAACCAACAATGGGAGAGGTTACATCTTCCACCGCAGAATTAAAAAATCTTCCGCTTCCCAAAGAGAAAATTGTAATAGGAGTCTACAAATTCAGAGACCAGACCGGCCAGTATAAACCTTCCGAAAATGGAAACAACTGGAGTACGGCAGTCCCTCAGGGAACTACAACCATTCTTATCAAAGCATTAGAAGACAGCCGATGGTTTGTCCCTATTGAAAGGGAAAACATCGCTAATCTTCTCAATGAAAGACAGATCATCCGTTCCACCAGACAGGAATACATCAAGGATGCAGACAAAAACAATCAATCACTTCCACCTCTTTTATACGCCGGAATTCTTCTTGAAGGCGGCGTTATCTCATACGACAGCAATATTCTGACCGGAGGACTTGGAGCAAGGTATTTCGGAATCGGAGCTTCCACACAGTACCGCCAGGACAGAATTACCATCTATCTCCGCGCTGTCTCTACACTTAACGGAGAAATTCTTAAAACGGTTTATACTTCTAAAACCATTCTTTCAACCAGTGTTAACGGAAGTTTTTTCAGATATATTGATACTGAAAGATTACTGGAAGCTGAGGTAGGTCTGACTCAAAACGAACCTGTTCAGCTCGCTGTAACAGAAGCAATAGAAAAAGCAGTAAAAGCCCTGATTGTTGAAGGAATCAGAGATAAAATATGGGGGAAGGCAATAGATGAGAATGGAGGATATCAAAGCTTAATTAATGAATATAACAGAGAGCAGGAGCAAAATAATGACAGAGTTGTTGGAGGCAGATATCCGCAGGATTACAGACAGAAAGTATCCATATTTGCCAACGTTGAAGGACAGAAAGTTAAAGATGACTATGTAGGTCCTAAAATGAATGTTGGTGGAAAAATTGGGCTTAAATATTTCCTTACTCCTTATCTGAATATGGAACTGAACGCAAGCTACTTTACGCTTGAAAATTCAAATATTGTGAAAAGAAACTACTATGGTCCTGAAGTGAATCTGGAATACATCCTTTTTCCGAAATACAGATTCAGTCCATTTGTGTATGGTGGAGCAGGAGCGTTGTATTCAAAATATAAACCTCAATATAAAGCACAGTTTGGTGGCGGGCTGGAATATATGATCAGCAAGAATTTTTCGCTGAGAGCCTCAGCCCAATATGATCTTGGCTTCAAAGACGACTGGGAAGACCTTGTTAATGGGAAAAGAAAAGATCAGGCTTTGCGCTTTGGAATAGGAATCAACTTTTACTTCGGAAACAAATAAAAACACGAACTATGAAAACTATAATTAAAATATTCAGCATATTCATCTTTGCTTTTTGTCTGTTTTCATGCAATGAAGACCTTGTAGAACAGGCGCAAACAGGAATGTTAAAAGGAAAAGTCGTGAAAAGGGGTAGCAATGTGCCGCTTTCTAATGTGAAGATATTTACAAATCCTACGACACAAACGGTTTTCAGTGGTACAGACGGTTCATTTGAAATCGCTGCCATGCCGATAGGGAATTATTCTGTAAAAGCAGAACTTTCAGGATATATCACAAGCTTTCAGTCAGTCAATATACAAAATCAAAATCAGGTGGTAACGGTAGTTTTTGAGATGGATGATGATACTTCATTGAATTCTCCTCCCGCTACACCACAGTTGCTAAGTCCGATAGATAACGCAGTAAATCAACCTTTGAGCGTCGAATTAACCTGGAGCGCAACAGATCCCGATACAGCAGATGTATTAAGATACAGTCTGACCATTAAAAATAATCTTGACACTAATGTGATTCAGGTTAATGATTTGACAGCAAACCACTATACGCTTTCAAATCTGAAGTTTGGTGTAAGTTACTTCTGGCAGGTGTCTGTTTCGGACGGCATTCACCAGCCAGTTTTAAGCTCTATCAGTAAATTTACTACCAATACAGTTCCGGCCAACAGGTATCATTACGTTCAGAAACAAAATGGAAACTTTGTGATTATTTCCAGTGATGATCAGGGAAATAACTTCCAGTTTACCAGTTCTTCCTACAACAGTTGGCGACCGCGTAAAAACAATAATGCAGGTCTCATTGCATTCCTTCGTACGGAAGGAGGAAGTACCCATCTTTACACTGCCAATCCGGATGGCTCCAATCCTTTTAAAGTAACAACGGTTGCTGTTGCAGGCTTTAATAACTATGAAATGGACTTTGCATGGAGTACCAACGGTAAGGAGCTTATTTACTCCAATTTTAATAAGTTGTACAGAATTAATAAAGATGGAAGTGGCTTGAGCTTAGTCTATACAACTCCGGATGGAAGCCTGATCTCCGAATGTGACTGGAGCTATGATGGTAGTAAAATAGCATTGAAAACCAATGATTATAACGGATACAATACTAAAATTTATGTAATAGATATAAATGGTGCTGTTCTTAAAACGGTATTGTCAGGTACTGCAGGTGCCAGCGGAGGCTTAAACTTCTCTGTAGACGGACAGCTTCTTCTCTTTACCCGTGATATGTCCGGATATTTGGATGGAAGTGGAAATTACCGTCAGCTGGATTCACATATCTTTATCTATAACCTTGTTACAGATGCTGTGAGTGATATTTCTGCAGAAAGCGAAAAAGTACTGGGAACGAATGACCTCGATCCTAGGTTCTCACCAAATAATGCTCAGATTATATTCATGAATACCTCCAACGACAATATTTCTCAAAGGAATATAATGGTCATTGACCTTAGTAGTACGCTGACCGATATGACAAGGGCAACACTGTTTAGTAATGGAGAAATGCCGGATTATGAATAAGATACAATATTTAATGTCCAAGGTTTTAGTTTTAAAGTGAGGTATGAGATCATATCTGTACCATTAGAGATCAATTTTTTAGAATTAATTAAATAAGTTTTTCATGTTTTGTCTCTAGTTTCTCTGCCTCACTTTTTATTCTACAGACTTTGAGTATAGGTAACAATAAAAATTTCACTGAAGAACTAATTAAAATCAGAAGTAAAAAAAATTCCAGACTTTCTAAAGCCTGGAATTTTTGAGTGATTCATGGAAGTCTTTCAGTCGATGATATGATTCTCGATCGCATATTTTACAATTCCGACTGAGTTTTTCGCATTGAGTTTCAAAAGAATTCTTTTTCTGTGTGTTTCTACCGTATTGATACTGATAAATAATTTTTCTGATATATCTTTACTGCTGCATCCGTCACAGATCAGTTTGAGAATTTCCATTTCGCGGCGGGTGAGAGGTTCTTTGATGTGAGGGTTGGGTTTTCCCTGTTCATTACTAATAAAATTGATCATTCTTTCCTTTGCCTGATCACAGATATAGATCTCATTAAGAAGTAAAACATTGATGGATTTAAGAAATTCGTCATAGGAACAATTTTTATCCAGATAAGCTTTAATACCTTTATTGAAGAGTTTTCGGATGTCAATCACATCATATGAACTTCCAATGATAGTAATCTTGGTATTTTTATGCTTTGCAATAATAGTCTCCACAAGCTTGCATATTTCTGAAAGCATAAGCATGTTGGAACTCATCACAAGCATTTCCGGAGGTTCTTCTTTTAAATGTTTTGAGAGGTTTTCTAGAGAATTGCAAATATCAATTGTACTGAAAATTTTGCTTTGAGTAAGTAGTCTTGATAATCCTTCTGTATAGAGCATCGGTTCATCAAAAATAGTCAATTTTGGTTTCATCATGGTTTATTTTGTTTATATAAAAATAGGAAAAAAACTTCATATTTTAAACAAAATTGACAAATAATTTCAAATTATTATGTTTTTATTGATGGTAAAATATTATTTTTATTGATTTTTCGCTAAATGATTCTCTTTTTGTGGAGTTTTTTGGAGTTATTATTGTTGAAATCTATTATTCATCGTTGTTTTTAAACGTTATTTTGAAATGTGGTACTATTTAACTAACGTGGTAGGGATATGCTTTACCGGAAAGTTAACGGAGTTGGCAATGAAGCAGAATTCGCTGGCCTTATGATGAAGTTGTTCTGCTTTTTTAATCATAGATTCTTCAGCAACTGTTACTGTTGGGTGTAGAGTTACTTCTGTAAAATGACCGCTTCCACTGGCTGTTTCTACCATGGTACCTGTCGCTTCATCAGTATAATTTGTAACGATAATGCCGGCTTCAGAACAAAAATGAAGATACCATAGCATATGACAGGAGGAAAGTGAAGATAACAGCATGTCTTCCGGATTATGTTTTGTTCTGTCACCACGGAATGCAGGATCTGATGAACCTTCAATCACAACTTTGTTTTCTGCTGAAATGGTGTGATTTCTTTCGTAGTCTCTATAGCCGCTGGTTCCTGTTCCTTTATTTCCTGTCCATTGGACGGTAATTTTGTAATGATGGTTTTTCATAGATAAAAGATAAAAGATAAAAGATAAAAGATAAAAGATATTGTTGTTAAACAACTATTATATATCTGGATATCAATAGGGTGGGCTTTAGCCCGCCTAGTGTAATAATCTAATCGTCCATTGTCTTGAGGCAAAACTTAAATTATTAATCATGTTCTATATTTGCAATACATTATAAAAACGAAAAAACCTCCAGTACAACTGAAGGTTTTAAATTTTTTAATTAGAGAATTCTATCAATTCTTCTTTTTTGGCATTGTAGATTTTGTATTCTAAATATTTAAAAGAATCCCTTGGAACAATGGTTACCCACTTTTTGTATTTGATAAACCATTTCATCTGGATACTTTTAATGCCTTTTGTAAGGTAGGCTTCCACAAATGGGTGTACGTGCAGGTAGATTTTTCCTTTTTCTTTCTGCAGGATATTTCTTAAGGTTTCACCCATTCTTTCCACGATAACAATAGGAGCTACAATTTCTCCGTCTTTGTTCGGGTTTTCTTCTTTGGTGTCGATCTGTTTTTCCGGACGGTTTCTCTGTCTGGTAATCTGGATCAGACCAAATTTACTTGGAGGAAGGATTTTGTGGCGTGCTTTGTCGCGCTTCATTTCCTCTTTAAGATGCTCGTAAAGATCTCTTCTGTGATCAGAATTCGGCATATCTATGAAATCGATAACGATGATACCTCCCATATCGCGGAGGCGAAGTTGTCTTGCGATTTCTGTAGCAGCCATTTTGTTCACTTTCAGTGCATGCTCTTTGTTGACAGCAGTTCCGGTAGTAATATTGTTTCCGGAGTTGACGTCTACTACGTGAAGTGCTTCTGTGTGTTCAATAACAAGATAAGCTCCTTTGGAACTCGGAATGTTGACGTGTTTTCCGAAGCTCTGTTTAAGCTGTTTTTCAACATTGTAATATTCCAGAAGTGGAATATGAGAATCATAAAACTGGACAATGTTTTTCTTTTCAGGGGCAATTACTTCAATGTAATTTTTCATTTCGTTGACCATTTGCTCATCGTCGCAGATGATATTCACGAAATCCTGATTAAAATTGTCTCTTAGAATAGCTGAAGCTTTGTCTTCTTCGCTTAAAACTTTAGACGGAACTTTATTTCTCTGGATGTTTTTGAAAGTGCTTTCCCACTTCTGAACCAGCTGGTTCATGTCATTATGCAGGTCTGCTACTTTTTTTCCTTCTGCTACCGTTCTGATGATTACTCCGAATCCTTCAGGTTTAATGCTGTCGATAAGGGTTCTCAGTCTTTCTTTTTCCTCAGAACTTCTGATCTTTTTGGAAATAGAAACTTTATTGTCAAAAGGAATTAAAACCAGGAAACGCCCTGTTAATGAAATCTGGGTAGAAATTCTTGGACCTTTGGTAGAAATAGGTTCTTTGGTAATTTGTAACAGAACAAGATCGTCCTTGGCAATTACTTTGTCTACCGTTCCGTTTTTGTCTATTTCGGGTTGTATCTCGAAATTTTTTAAGCTCGAAGTGCTTTGTTTTTTAGAAATAGTATCTTTTAAAAACTTTCTGTACGTAAGATACTGAGGTCCCAGATCCTGATAATGCAGAAATGCATCTTTGTCATATCCGATATTGACGAATGCTGCATTCAGATTGGGTGCCAGTTTTTTTACTTTTCCTATAAACAGATCTCCAACTATAAAATCGCTTTTGTCTTCTTGCTCATGAAGTTCACATAGTCTTCCGTCTTCCAGCAGCGCAATCTTTGTAAGATCATCTTCATGCGAAACTATTAGTTCTTTCTTCATTTTTTAATAAGATAAAATTGTTAAGATTATAGGAAGTGGATGTTTTTTATCGATTAATTCATCTATTAAATATAAGGATTTTGAATGAAAACCATTATATGTTTATTAAAATAATATTTGAAACCCTCCGTTTTCCGCGGAATCTTATAGTTGCAAACAAAAATATAGTTAGTGAACTTTAAAAATTTAAATCCACCAACTATATTATTATATTGTAAATCTCGAGAAAAAGAGATTATTTTTTCTTATGTCTGTTTGCTCTTCTTCTTTTCTTTCTTTTGTGAGTCGCAACCTTGTGTCTTTTTCTTTTCTTTCCGCTTGGCATAATTTTAATTTTTTAGTAACTAGTTAATATTCAGTTAATGTTCTTATTTTACTGCAACTTTAGTTTTTACTTTCTCAACAAAAGATTTTGAAGGTTTGAAAGCAGGAATGTTATGAGCAGGAATCTCAATTGCAGTGTTTTTAGAAATATTTCTTCCTGTTTTAGCAGCTCTTGTTTTAATGATAAAAGATCCAAAACCTCTTAGATAAACGTTATCCCCATTATACATAGAAGTTCTGATCTCCTGCATAAAAGCTTCTACAACTTTCTGTGTTTCATTCTTTTCTGTTCCCAACTTATTTGAGATGGTGTTTACCAATTCTGCCTTTGTCATTTCCTTATTTTAATTTTAAATTTTAGGTGTGCAAATTTAGTTAAAAAAATTGAATACTAGCAAATTAGTGGCAAAATATTTTTATTCAAAGAGTTGGACTTTTTGTGTATACACTATATTAAGGTGTGGTGAAGATTATTTAACAATAAAATAATACAGCCGGATAAAGGTACAGAAATTTGGTGAACAAAATTTAATAAATGCTGGTTATAGCAGGCTTTACAGTACTTTTTAATATTGATTATAATATTTTGAAATCCTCTTCTCTGTCCTCATACATCACGAGGAATTGATTTTTTTAGTGAAATCAAAATTTTTTATAAACTGGAATTATAATATCCGTTTTCTACACAGAAGCGTATCAGATGAAGTTTGGTCTTTAAGCCCAGCTTTTCTGTTAGCCTGTTGATATAAGTGTCTATAGTCCTGGTACTCAGATTAAGTTTTTCTGCAATTTCTTTATTACTGAATCCTTCATAACAGAATCTCATAAGTTGTATTTCCGCCGGTGACAGCTCTTCCTGTCCTTTTTTCTGCCTGTCCATGTATTCCTGTACAGCAAGAGGTTGCTGTTCCCATTCTTTGGAATAAGCTTGATAGTCGAAGTCGTCAGACGCAATACTTCCTTTAATAATATCCTTTATAATGGTGCTTTTTTTCTGACAGTAATAGATATTGGGAATCTTCGAAAGGATTTCCGCCATATCTTCCTGATAAGTGCCGGAATACGTAATAATAGGGGTTTCAGTATTGTTTTTTCTGATATACTTAATAGCTTCAATTCCACTTAATACCGGCATGAAGAGTTCAATAATGAACACATCTTCCTGTCTTCTGTAGATTCTGTTTACCAGTTCATGCCCATTGTTACAATCATTCAGAAGCATATAGAAAGGATTTTCCATAAGAGTTTTGATCATTATTTTTTTAAAATAAAAATCACTGTCTGCAATGGAAAAACGTACGGTATTAGATAATATTTTACTCATTCTTAATATCGATTTGGCGAATGATATTTAAAATTCAGAGGTCTAATTTATGAAAAACTTATCAAAGTGAAAATTAATATTAATTTAATCAGGGTTTTCACGAAACAGGGTTGGGGAAATTACGTATTGTGCATAAAATTTTTTTTTTATATTTTCACAGGCCAAACAAATCGCAAATTATGTCTTCTAACAGGGAAAAAAAATTAAACAAATCTGACGTCAGAACGGGCATTTGGAAGTTTATTCTGTCATTTGTTGTTTTGTCGGTTGTATCTTTTACGTGCTTATTTCTCTTCTTTAAGAGTTATGATATACAGCGCGAAGGGATTAGCCGTGAAGCTGAAGCTTATAAAGAACTGATGCTTCGAAGTGACGTGCTTAAGGATCACATTGATGATATTTACGACAAAATGAACCAGCTTAGCATTAATAAGGTGGAGAATGAAGTGTTTCTCAGAACCAGTATTATGGATAATGTGAGAGATGCTAAAAACATTATGGGGAAAGACAGTGTGCAGAGCTTTAAACATTATGCTTTATTGATGAAGCAAATTGTACCGATGATGACTTTAAAAGCCAAGATCATTGAAGTAGAGTATCAGAAAAAAACCGTTTTACGGGATCTTGATGAATGCATGGGTAAGATTAAAGTGACCAATAATGAACTTCGGAAAGACCCTACGAGAAATTTCACAGGAAGTAGAAGAAGATAAAAAGAAAAGATATGCAAGGACAAATCACATTATCGAAGAAAGAAAGGCATTATCAGTTTTTTTATTTAATACTGATGCTGGTAACTGCAATGTTATTTTTGGGAGTGATCTTTTTAAAAGGATTTGTATCTCCTTTTTCTGATGAAGATGTAAGAGGAATTCAGAATCTTGAGCAGAAAGCCGAATTTGAACAACACCAGAAAGTTGTTCTTCCTATCATGGACAGTACGTATACCATGATTACCAAACTTACGGACGACGGGCCACAGCCTTTCATCGAAAACAATATCCAGCTGGGTGTTAACGACCTTAACAGCTATTTCAATAGTACTGACGTTGTGGATATCCGCAAAGATGCTTATCCACAGATCGCAAAATTTTATAAAATGTATTTTGATGACAAAAAAGTCATTTCAACCACCTCTGAAGACATTAAAATTTTCCAGAAACAGGTAGATGAATGCAGAATCGGATTTAAAGATAAGCAGAATAAGCTCTATCAGCGCGAGCAAGATCTGAAAGCAAGAATGCAGTAAGCAATAAATACTAGGAACTTTAAATAAAACACATCACAATTACTAACTATGAATTATTTTCAAAAGAACAAGAAAAACATTATTATCGGTGTTATTGCAACTTTGCTGATCGCCGCATTGGTTGCTCTGTGGCTGCAGAAAAAGGTAATACACTCAGCCGATGATATTGTTGGGGTGGTTTATCCGTCTTCATTGGCGGTAGGAGACACACTTTTATTCGAAGATAAAACCCAGTTTGCGAAAACCAAAAGATGGAATTTCGGAGATGGAACAACTTCAGATAAAAACAGTGGTATTCACTTCTATAATAAACCAGGGTACTATCAGGTAAGCTTGATCGTTGACAACAAGTACACGAAATCTTTCCCTGTAATGGTAGGCGCAAGAAGCGTTCAGAAACCTAAAGATACTGCAACGACAAAAACGACTATCGAAGCCGTGAGTCAGGCGATGCAAAATGAAAATGTGACTTTCCGCGCTGTTTCTGATGCAAAACAGTTTGCATGGAAATTCGGTGAGTCTGGAAATACAGATGCGAAGGATAAATTTACCATCTATTCCTATAAAAAACCTGGAGAGTATCTGGTGACTCTTTACACAGAACAAAGCCAGGATCCTATCTATCACCGTATCAAAATTCTTCCGGCTTATGATGCTCTTGCAGAAGATGAAGTTTCAGTAGAAGACTCTTATGCCAAAGTAGACAATGATTTTAAATATCACCTGCAGCAGATTGCCAACGGAAACAGTTTCAATATGCATTACAATTACCTGCTGAAAACTTATCTGTGTAACAATGAAAATACAGTGGTAAAAGTAAATGACAGCAAAGTGAATAACTTCTACATGTATTGTGCAGGCCTTCAGTTTGATAAAAATACGGTAATCCAGACGGTAAAAGTAAACCTGGATGATACGCAGAACTGTGTAACTAAAGTAGATATTAATCAAAGCAAATAATTTCGTCCGGTCTTACGGATGTGCCAATCATAAAAAGATTAAATAGGATGAAAAATAAATTTCCTCTAGCAGCATATTATATAGGGTTATCAGTATTATTGACGAGTTGCCAGGTAAAACTGCCGTCAAAGAAAACCCCGGAGCCTTCACAATATGGGCAGGTGGATGCTTCACCTGTCGTTAACGGATATCCAAAAAAGTCAGTGCCATGGATTGTTATTTCAGACAGATCCAGAAATACAGCTTATTTGGATAAAGATGATGAGAAGTCTTACAAAGAAGTGAAATTCCTTGAACCTTTAATGGTTTTAAAACATAGAGACGGAATGGTAAAAGTAGCGGAATATGTTCCGGATGCTTTAATGAAAAAAGTTTCCCCAAAATCAGTCAAAACATACGGCTGGATTCAGGAATCTGACCTCCTTCTTTGGAATAATGCCTTAAAAAGCGAAAAAACAGGTTATCCTGTAAGAGTCGCAGTAGTCCCTAATAACAGCGAAGTCATCAGAAATGCTGAAAGATACTACAAAAACGACTCTATTATGGTGTTCAACTCACCAAGCCTTATTGAAACAGCCAACGTGAAAATTCCTAACGGACAAATTGTTTACGTATACAAGATGGCTGAAAATAACAAACGTTTCCTGGTAGGTAAAAAACCATCTGTTGATATGGACAGTATCAACAAAGGACTTTACGGATGGGTAAGCTCAAATGTAATTTCCAGCTGGGGAGAACGTTCTGCAATCAAACTAAAAAATACAACAGGAATTAATGATACAACACTGGGAATTCATGAAGGGCATCCAGGTGGATCAGCTTCTGATGCTGACAACAAAACCGCAGTTCTTCTTACTGATGTAAACAAGAGAACTCCTCTTGAAAATATCTTCCCGGTAAATCTCCCTTTAGAAGAAACACCAACTCCTGATTCAAAGACAAAATATTTCACCAATATTTTAGATTACAGCAAAAACTTTGTATCCAATGTATTGGGAGAACCCATCTATTTTGATCGTTACAGAGAAATCACGGAAAGAGATAAAAATATCAATATTGTTTTCGCGCTAGATGTAAGTGCAGCCAATGCACCTTATGCACCTATTGTAAAATCATTATTACAGGACCTGCAGCTTAGATTTGAAAAACCATCTTATTTTAGTAATGTTAAATATGGAGTGGTTTTATATAAAAATAATCCTTGTGGGGAGAATATTTCTGTATCCAATTTAAGTACAGATTACAGCAAGATTTCTTCGTTTATCGATCAGAAAACAAATGAAATGAACTGCGCAAGCAACAATGGTTATCAGCCGGTAGGAGAAGCTCTTACTGCAGCTGGAAATCTTCTTTCAAATGTTCCTGATGAAACCAATATTGTAGTGACTGTAGGTACTTCTGCTAACCAGAGCGGAAATATGTACAGTGTAATCAGCTCATTGACGCAGGCTCAGGCAAGGTTAATCATGTTCCAGACCAGTGCAAGATCATCTGATACTTATAATGATTTTGTATTGATGGCAGAAAATGTGGTAACCAATACAGCTAAAAATATTGCTGAACTTAAAAAGCAGAAGATCATCAACCAATATGATGTGCTTACCAAAAATAATTTCAACCTTGTGGAAGGTGATGAAGGATTTTTCTCTTTAGCTTATCCTAAGCAGAGTATGTCTCAGGGATTCGTTATTTTCCCTAAAAAAGGAGATATTACCACTCCGGGATTCCTGAAAAAATCTGTTGACAGCCTTATTGCGCAGGTTACTTTAGACAATCAGACTGTTGATAAATCTCTGAATGAATATTTTCATTCATCGGTAGGCGCAGGAAGAACAGATGTAGATCTGAAATATAAATATCTGTATCCAGGGCTTACCAATCCTGTTTCTGCCGGAATTGCTGCACAGCTGATCAACTACGGAAGTCCATTCCTTGTGAAAGGATATATTCCAAAAGATCTGAAAGATTATACTCCGGCAATAGAAAAGGGAATCCTTATTTCTGAATCCGAATATGATAACTTAAAAGCATTCTACACTGAAGTTTACAGAAACACTCAGGCGGACCGTGCAGACTTTAATCAGGCAAGAGCGGTGAAAGAATATGTAAAGCTGTTGAAGAAATATAATCCTACAATAAAATTCTTAGATAAAGGAGCACTTTATGAGCTGCCAATGTCTTACGCTATCGGAATGAGTACAGGATTTGATCTTTCTGAAGAAGAACTGATGGCTAAATATAAGCTGAAAGGTTGGAAAAAATCAAAAGTTGTTCCTAGTGAAACGGTAAAGAATTATTTCCAGCATTATAAAAACTTAGCGGACAGAATGCTTGCCAACAGAAACAATCCGGCTGTAAAAATTCAGCAGAACGGACAGACTTTCTACTGGCTTAATGAGTACTTTACTCCATCAAGAATTCCAACAGAACAACCGGAATACACAAAACATTAAAAAATTCATTTTATGATATTAAAAGCAGGAGTATATACTTCTGCTTTTTTTTATCCTGTAAAGTGCGAGAGTATATATTAATTAATTTTAAACTTTAAATTTTTAAACCCTAAACTCTGTTTATTTCTCTTTTAAGTGTAAAAATACTTTTTATCTAAAAATGGAGAGATAATTTAAAACACTGTATTAATGGATGTTATCGTGTGGTGTGTAAATCCATTGTCGTAGAATTACGACATTAAATCGTAGAACTACTACAAAATCTCAGATTTATAGGGAAAAGTTTTTTTTAGCGGAAAAGAGCCTCTATATTTGCTAACACAATCACCACATCACAAAATATTACTAACGATTAAATTTACTAATCATGGCAGAAAGAAATTCAAGAGGAATCTTAAAATTCAATAATGGAGAAGGGCAGAAGCTGTTAAAAATGAATTACAGCGTTTCCAGATCTACAGATGTTTCAGGACGTGTAGCATCAGATCCTTCCAACGCATTAATCAAGGTTACAGTAGAAGCTACTGAAAAATCAGATATCCTTGAAAGCTTGCTGAACGGTAAATATAAGCCGACTGTAGGAGAGATTACTTTTAACAAATCTCACGAAGAAGGAACATTGATTACACTGAAATGGCAGAATGGATATGTAATCCAGCATCAGGTAGATTTCGATGCTATCGACAGCAACAGTATGCTGATCAGCTTCGTAATCAGTGCTGAAACAATAGATTATGGTACTTCTCAATATGCTGGGCTATGGCCATCCAGCTAAATACTGACACACATTATCAACATTCATAAGAAGAAAGACTGTCCCTATTTAAGACGGTCTTTTTTTGCCTGAATAAAAAAACTATACCTGAGAATTTTATTTTATAACATATTTATATAGTGTCTGTTACATAAATTTTGTTATCTTTAATACCAAACACAAACACAAACACAAAGCATATGAAAACCGAATCAAAGACCAAAGGATCTTCTTTCCGCCCATCTCAGAATGCAGACGGGATATCCGCGAATCATCACGCAGGGATCAACCGGCTGGTTAAATTATCACTGGTTGTAGAAGGTAAAATTATTAAGTACTATAAACATTTCACTCTTAAACAAAAAGCAGGTCACCACCACGAATTCAATCTTATTCTTGCTCACGATGCTTTGGGAGACAGGCAGAGCCATACCCTTGAAGAAGCCAACAAATTTCTGGGAAAACGTCTTACGGCTGTTATTTCCTACAAAGATATTGAGGAGAGTCCGGAAAGGAATTTTGTCGGGGTTATTACCAAAGTAGGATTCAGTCAGGAAAAAATGAGTCTGGGAAATATTGTACTTTCCGGATACAGCCCAACGATCCTGCTGGACGGTGCTCCGCATATCCAGAGCTTTGGCGGCAGCCAGCCTGTTAATATGGGAATCATAGCCAAAGAAGTAATACAACAGGGAATAGATAAAGAACGGTTTGATATAAGAGTCGATACCAATGATTATTCCCAGATCATTTACAGCAGCCAGTATAACGAAACCCATTATAATTATCTGTCGAGAATGGCAGAAGCTTATGGAGAACAATTTTATTATGATGGTGAAGTATTGCATTTTGGAAAACTTCCTCCGCAGAATAAACCTATAAAATTATTATACGGAAGCAATGCTGATAATATCAGGGTAGAGCTCAAAGCAGCTCATACAAAACCTCAGTATTATGGCTATAACAGCAGTAAACATGAAAAACTGACCTCAGGGGAAACTCCGGTTGATCATTTAGGTGATTTGGCCCGCACAGCATATACTCATAACGATAAAATCTATAAAACTCCGGCACTGCAGGTTGCGCCTATCAAAGCAACAACGCATCTGGATGTGGAGCATTCTCAAAGAAGCGCGTCAGGAAGTGAAGCGGTTAATGTATTTTCGGTTTCCGGATCTACAACCGTTCCTTTTTTGCATCCCGGATGTATTGCTGATATTCATATGAGAAAACCGGACAGCAGTGAAACATCTTATTTTACGAAGGTTATGGTGACAGAAGCCGTTCATGAAATTGATACGATCGGACATTATACGGGAACTTTCGAATCCATTGCCGCAGACACGGGTTTTCTGCCCAAACCGGAATTTACGGTACCGGCTGCACAGCCACAAATTGCAACGGTAATTTCCAATACCGATCCGGAAGGGCAGGGAAGAGTTCAGGTAAGATTCGACTGGCAGATGAATGATAACACTCACTTTGTAAGAGTAATGAGCCCTGATGCAGGAGGAACCGATCAGATCACTCAAAATCGTGGTTATGTAGCTATTCCCGAGGTAGGCGATCAGGTGATGGTTAATTTCGTGCACAGTCATCCTGACAGACCATTTGTGATGGGAGGAATGTTCCATGGCGGAATAGGCCTTGGTGGAGGTGCAGACAATCGTGTAAAATCTATACAAACGCGAAGCGGCCACAGAATCGTTTTTACAGAAGACGAAAGCATTATTATTACAGATAAAAGCGGAAATGAAATCCATCTGGATACAACCGGAAGTAATATTAATATCACGGCACCTGAAACCATGACCCTGAACTGTAAGAATATGAACATCAATGTAGGAGAGAATATGACGACAACGGTGGGAAATAACCAAAGTACAAACGTTGGAAATAATATCACAATATCTGCTGGTAATGATATTATAGAAACTGCTACGGGCAATAGAATGGAAATGTCTGATAACCGGACAGAAATGGTGGATAATGATTATACAAGACAGTCTTCAACGTCTGATATTTTTGCAAAAAAAATGACTGCTATAAGTTCAGAAGATGATATTCTTATACAAAGTGCTAAGACTGTACATATGAATAGTGGTGAAAAAGGGACTAATCATTAAAAATTAACGTCTATGGCAATTATAAGAAAAGCTTCGAATATTAAAATTATTACTCAAAATAAGGACGCTGTTTTAGCTGGGAGAATTCACATGAGTACCAGTAAAAAAATGATATTCGATGCAATCGAAGATAATCTGGAGTTCAATAGCGCAAAAAAAATAAAAGCAGATGGCAGGGGTTAGTTATAATACTTGGTTTAAAGTCACGAGAGAAATATTTCCTACCTCTGTAAATTTTGAATGTACAAGAATAGTAGAGTATAACATTAGCTTGAATGAAACAAGAGAAATTAGATTTAAGGTAGGTGGGAAAAATGATGATAAGAAGCGTGATCTGAAATTTGAACTTAATAATTCAAATATATCATTATCTACTTCTTATTGGAGTGTTGAAAATGAATGGGTAATAAAGACAAAAGTGACGGGCAAAAAGCTTGGTGAAACTCTTATTACGGTAAAAGTGGAAGGAAAGACGTTAAATACGATTAAAATAAAATGTGTTGATTATAAAGACGTATTTTCTGAAAAAGATGTGGAAAGATTAGTTGAGGAAAATAAGATTTCTATTTCTCGACATACAGCATGTATAATCGCTGCTGACAAACAATTAGGGAAGTTATTATTGGACAATAAAAACTTTATAACTGAAACTTCAAATAATAAAGCAAATGTTTATAATGCTTATACAAGAATAGATCAAATTAAAGATTATGGTTTTGTTAAGAATTTTCAAATTTTTGAACAAAGTACTTTTAAGGGTGGAGGTAATTACCAACCAAAGGAATATAATACTGGAAAACAAAATGTAATATCAAATTATTTGAAAAATGCAATTGGTAGTAAAATTGGTTATCACGTATTTTATTTTACAATTTTAAATGGTTATCATGTATTGCTGCTTGTTGTAAATGCTTCAAATCCATGTGATATGAAATTTAAAATATATGATCAATTAAGAGATAGAGGAGATTATCAAAATTTTTCTTTGATAGATGATAAGTTGTTAGAGATGAATGTTAATAATTGGTCTGGAGCAGCAAGTTTAACCAGAGATAAAACAGCATCAACAAAATTTGGAATATGGAAAATACAAAAAAAATAGGATATAGTATTTTGTTTTTATTAATTATGCTTTCATGTGATGGACAAAAACAGATCAATTATTATGATACACAATTAAAGGAAATTAATAACAGTAATAATATTAGAAAACTAAAATTAAATCTATATATGTATAATGGTAAAGTGAATATTTCATCAGATTATACTATACAATATGCGGGAACTAATGAAAAGATAATGACAAAAAATAAAGGATTAATTTTACAGGATTCTATCTTTTCTTTAAAAACAAATTCTTTATGGAGTACTGATGCTATTATAAAAACAGCAAGTTATCAGGAAGTGGAAAAGAATATTTTATACAAGGATGTAAATAATATTTATTATAACTCTACTTCGAGAAATAATAATTCTCCATATATAATATTAGATTTAGTGTCTCCAGAAGTCAAATTATTAAGTGGTAATTATATTAGAGATAAAAAGAATATTTATAGCTATGGAGGGATAAATTGTCAGAAATTGGAGGGTGTCCAAATAAATTCATTTAAAACCGAAAAATATATGAATTCAATTAATGGTAAAAGTATTTATTTGGGACTCGATGGTGAAAGTATCTTCCATAATGAAGTCAAATTATCTATTGATGATGTAAAAAATTTGCCTATTCATGAAAAAATAAAAGACTCTCTCCAAAAAGAATATTTTTCTGATAGGTAAGAAGAGTTATTATATAATAATGAAATCTTAAAATATTAATACATGTAAGCTGTTTGTTAATTCTATCCTTCAGGGTTAGATATTTTAAAAAAAATCACACAAAGAAATTACTTAGGATAAGGGCTTAGAAACAAG
The DNA here is from genome assembly GCF_031844745.1 of Chryseobacterium sp. SG20098. Lineage (NCBI taxonomy): Bacteria > Pseudomonadati > Bacteroidota > Flavobacteriia > Flavobacteriales > Weeksellaceae > Chryseobacterium > Chryseobacterium sp. SG20098. The sequence goes on from NZ_CP134622.1 coordinate 4,458,903, forward strand.
CAAGTTGGAATTTTACTAATACTTTTATGAACAGATTACTAGAGCATTTAGTTTAGTAATAAGTCTTGATGAAAAAAGAACAGCTGGTATGGTAAGGTATTTAAAAGCTAACAATATGAATTGCTATAAAAATGGAAAACTTATTAAATCAACACATCAAGGGATTTTCAACAACCATCGTTAAGGTTTTCTTACAATTATTATTAATAACTACTGTAGCTTGTACAAAAATGAATGAACAAACATTTAAAGTATTTGGAAAAGAAGATATATTGAAGAATACTAAAATTAATATCATAAAGATAGATGATAGAGGAGCAAAAACTGAAAATACATTATTGTTTTTAGGAAAAGAATATGACATAAATGCAGAAACGGAAGCAGGTGCTACCTATGAACTTTATGTTTCTTATAAAGATAGTTAATATATTGAAATTTGAAAATGTAATGAGAAATGCAAATGATCATATTAATCATATTTATTTGAATGAAGAAAATAATAGCATAAACGTTATTTATATCGGAAGAGAATCAGATGTGGTTAAGCATCATGGATTTATGAAAACATTGATGCCAAAAAACGATTTTTATAAAGCTAATAATATTTCAGATGATAAAACGATAGAAAAGTATAACCAGCTTTTTTTTGATGAAGTTAAGTAGCTTTTAAATTATGAAATTAAAAGTTTTTTTTACTGTTATACTTTTATTTTTCCCAATGTAAAAAAACAATAACCTATAAAAAATATTGTGAATAAAATAATAATATTAGTTGGGTTGGGTCTTTTTACTCAATTTCAATCTCAGGAATTACAAAAGACAATGATCCCTAAAATTAGTAACAGATTTGAAAAGTTTGATATAGATAAATTTAGTAAATCAACAAAAAAAGAAACTGATGTTGTAAGAGAGTTTCTGCCCAATGGAAACTATATTGAAATGAGTATGGCAAACTCTGGTAAATATTATACCGAATCATATAAAGATTCCTATTTTATGATATCTAAATCTTATTACATCAGTGGAAATATAAAAGATAAAGGTATCATGTTTAATGTTCCTTGGGGAGCTCCTTTTCAAAAAGGAATTTGGTATGGTTTTGATGAAAATGGAAAGCTGATTAAAGAGATTGATTATGATAAGCCTTACAAATATACATTTGAAGATATTTTAAAATTCTGTGAAAAAGAAGCTATTCCCATTACAAAAGGTCCGGTATTACAAAGTATAGGTTTTCATACTATAATTTCAAGAAGAATAGAAAATGAAAAACCTATTTGGGAAATAGAATGGTTAAAGAAGTCGAATCGTGTTGAAAATATAATTTTGGATGGTATTTCCGGTAAAGTAATTTCAAGAAGAGAGTCAGAATTTATAAACAATTGATTTTTTAGTTATGAACTAACAGTGGGAATTACATTTGAATGTCATTAACATATACACTGTATTATTGAAAAAAAATCAATGTGCAAAAAGAATATTATGAATAAAATAATAATATTAGCTGGGTTAGTTTTCTTTACTCAATTTCAATCGCAGGAATTACAAAAGACAATGATTCCAAAAATTACTAATGAATTTGAAAAGATTACTATACAGAATTCTAAGAAAAAAGATGATGACAGATGTATTGAAACTCCAGAAGGACGAAATGAAATCTTTTCTACTTCTGAAGGTGGATATAAATTAAGTATTTACTATGAGAATTCTTTTTATAAATCAGATAAATTCTATTATAAAAATGGGTACATAAAAAATAAATCATTGGCATTTAACACGGGCTCACCCGTCGGAATATTATATCATTTTGATAAATCAGGTAAGCTTACTAAGGAAGAATATACAGATGAAGGATATAGTTTTACTCCTGAAAAGGTAGTGAAGTATTGTGAAAAGAATAAAATCGCGCTTCCGAAAGGATATCATGATTCTGGGTTTTATACCCGGGTTAGAAAGGAAGTTCTTGATGGTAAAAAAGTTTGGGTAATAGAATACCTTATCCCGGATGGAGATATTCAAAAAGTTGTTTTAGATGGTCAATCAGGTACAGAACTTGAGAAAAAAGTGGTTCCGTTTGTGAGCCGTTAATAGGTTAATCTTTTTTCTATTTTGGCCGGAAAGAGATCCAGAAAAGTAATATGTCACCATCAGAACTACGATTAAAAACAAAAAGCACCGTTGTTACTTCTCTAATTGAAGAATTAACTATCTTTATATCGTTTAGAATAAAATAGCTAATTTTAGCTGCACAAAAAGAATAAGTTTTAATTCTTTGAAAAAAGAGATGAAAAATATACTTTAAAATCATCAAATCGTAAGCACAACAGAACGCCAATATATTAATATAAGAAAATTATAAATGGGAGTACTAGTAACCAACGAAACAGTAAAGCAACTATTTCACATTGCTCAGTCGATAGCGAAGGAAAATTATAATGGAACTTATGGTGGCCCGCACATCCTGCAGGCTTTAATGCATAAAGATATCGGACTTAATGAATTCCTGAAAAGCATAGATAAAGATCCGGGCTATTTCTATGAATGGGCAGATGTCCGTATCGAAGAATATCCGAAAACCAGCCATCTTCCCGATGAAGTAGGACAGGATGATGCAGTGGATACCCTTATTGAAGAAGCTGATGATATCCGTTTAAAATTAGGATTGGATGAGATTACTCCTATCTGTATCCTGACAGCCATTGTAAAACCACAGGTTGTATTCTCTCTTCAGCAGTTAAAGTCACTTCCGTTGAGAGAACATGAGATCTTTAATCTATACAGAAAAGATACTCCGTTTACCGTTTCAGAAGATGGGAACTTCTCATCATTATTTTCAAATGGTTCAGACTATTCAGACTCTTCCTTTCCTTCCATTAAAAGCTATTGTGTAGACAGAACGGCGCAGGCAAGAAAAGGAGAAATAGAAAATATCATCGGCAGAGACAAAGAACTCAGAATGCTGGTGGAAATCCTTTGCCGAAGAAGCAAACCGAATGTGATCATCATCGGGGAGCCAGGAGTAGGAAAAACAGCTTTGGTAGAAGGCTTTGCTACAGAAATTATTAAAGGAAATGTTCCTGAAATGCTTAAAAACGGTACCCTTTTAGAACTGGACACCGGAGCATTATTAGCCGGAACTTCTTATAAAGGGGAAATTGAAGACCGCCTGAAAAAAGTCATCAATGAATGTAAGAAAATTGAAAAAGCCATTCTCTTCATTGATGAAATCCACACCCTTTTAGATCCGAAAGGAAGCATCGGAAACGTTGCCAATCTCTTGAAACCTGAGCTTGCCAGAGGCGAAATTACCGTAATCGGAGCTACTACGCAGGAAGAATACAGAAAAATTATAGAGCCGGAACAGGCTTTCAACCGTCGTTTTGAGGTGTTAACGGTAAATGAACCGGATGAGAAAACATGCGTCAAAATGATCGATGTACTCCTTGAAGGATACAAAAAGCACCACGGTATTGAAGTGGAAAAAACAGCCCTTCCGGAATGTGTACGTCTGGCAAAAAGATATGCAAAAGGTAAAAAATTACCGGATGCCGCTATTGACTTATTAGACAGAACAATGGCAGCCATCAAAATGCTTGATGAATTATCAGAAAAAGAACTGGACAGCTGGAAAGAAAGCTACGATGCTATTTTAACGGAAGAATATACAGACAGTAAAGATAAAGCTGATGAACTGATCTGGACGTATAACCTGCTGAGAGATAAAATAAGCCCGATTCTCTGGGGATCACTCAGCGAGCAGCCTTCCATCGACAACTCTATGCCGGTAGATCAGATTCAGAAAATCATTGAAGATACTTACGCAGAACTTTTACAGCATGCAGCTAAGAAAAGAGAAAAAGTAGACAGATTGGAGCTGGCAGCTGTAATGGCCGCTAAAACCAATATTCCAATCGGGAAAATCCAGGCTCAGGAAAAAGAAAAACTCCTGAATATGGAATCCCTTCTATTGAACAGGGTTGTAGGGCAGGATCATGCACTAAAAATACTTTCCGATGCTATTGTTGAAAACCGAAGCGGATTGAACAAACCGGGACAGCCTATCGGATCGTTCTTCCTTCTTGGACCTACCGGAACCGGTAAGACAGAGCTGGCAAAATCAATGGCAGAATTACTTTTCAACGATGAAAAGGCAATGGTACGCTTTGATATGTCGGAATTTAAAGAAGAACATTCCGCAGCGTTGCTATACGGAGCGCCTCCGGGATATGTAGGATATGAAGAAGGAGGAATGCTTGTTAATAAAATCAGACAACAGCCATATACCGTTGTGTTATTTGATGAGATTGAAAAAGCCCACCATTCTGTTTTTGATGTATTCCTTCAGATTATGGACGAAGGGAAAGTTCATGATAAATTAGGTAAAGAAGGAGATTTCAGCAATGCATTGATCCTGTTTACCTCCAATATCGGAAGTGAAGAAATTGTAAAACAGTTTGAAGAAGGAAAAATTCCGGAATCATCTTCACTCATGCAGATTATGTCAAACTCCGGACGATTCAGACCTGAGTTCCTGGCAAGAATTACAGAAATTATTCCTTTTGCACCGATCACAGAATCTATTGCAGAAAGAATATTTAATATTCAGCTGAAATCACTTCATACTTCATTAACAAGATTTGGAATTGCTTTGAAAATTACCGATGAAGCTGTGAAAAACCTTGCATTAGGAGGGTTTAGCAGTAAGTATGGTGCAAGACAGATCTCAGGGGTCATCCGTGCTCAGCTTGCAAGACCAATCTCTAAAATGATTGTGAGAGAAGAAGTGAAATCCGGCCAGACTATTCATGTAGATTGGAATAAAGACGAAGAAAAATTAAGCTGGAAAGTAGATTAAGTATAAAGTAAAAAGGCCAATTTGTTACCCACTTTTGCCTTTTAGCTTATAAATAAAATTAAAATGAAAACAATTGTCAGAAATATCTTTACAGGTTTTCTATTATTAGGATCCGTTATCATGATCAACGGACAGTTTCTTGCCGCTTCCGATACCTCTGAAAGCAGTGTGAAAAAGTATAAAGGTATCATTAATGCCAATAAGGATCTTGTAGAATTTATTGAACAATTACTCCTTCAGAAAGGCCTTCCCAAGCATTTGAGAAATCTGGCCCTGATTGAATCCCATTTTGACAGAAATATTACCTCAGGTGCCGGAGCAGTAGGAATCTGGCAGTTTATGACTGCACATGCCAACCAATACGGGCTTACAGAGCAAGGACGTACTGACATTTATAAAAGTACTAAAACCGCTACCATTTCCTTAAGTAATCTTTATAAGAAGTACAATAATTGGGTGACCGTGGTTGCAGCCTATAACTGTGGTGAAGGAAATATTGCCAAAGCAATGGAAGCTGCTGGCTCTACTCAATATCATGTGTTTTATAAATACCTTCCGGGAGAAACCATTAATCATGTGAAGAAATATCTTAATGCATGCTATGCAACAGGAGAACTTCAGAGTGTATTGAATAATTATAATTCTGCAAGGCTCAACAAGATTTTCTTTGAGGGAGATCGTAAAGAAACTGCTGCAGCGCTTTCAGAAACAGAGATCAATGCCGGATTCAATCTGAACGTTGTTGCTGCAGAATTGAACGTAGAAGTAGACAAAATCCTTGCCTGGAATCCGGGAATCGTAGAAGAACTCCAGAAAAAAGGAGAAAGTCCATTTTATCTTCCTGTGGATCTGATGCCTGATTTTCTGCTGAGAAAAAACAAAATATTGGTTCGTTCCATAAAAGAAGGTGGAAAAACTCAACAGTAAAATAATATCCGATAACAATAAAAAAGCAACCCATAAAACGGTTGCTTTTTTATTGGATAATCTGTTAAAAACATCCTAATATTTTATTAAGAAAATCTTAATATTTCTCACTGATGTGGAAAATTATTGTTTTTGTTGTTAATTTTCAATCAATTAAAACCTTTTATTGATAGGATTTTGGTTGGTGTTCTTAAATCAATTGTCGTAGAATTACTACAAGAAATCGTAGAACTACTACAAATTTTCAGATTTATATTCAAAAGTTTTTTTTAGCGAAAAAGAGCCTCTATATTTGCTAACACAATCACCAAATCACAAAATATTACTAACGATTAAATTTACTAATCATGGCCGAAAGAAATTCAAGAGGAATCTTAAAATTCAACAACGGAGAAGGACAGAAGCTGTTAAAAATGAATTACAGTGTTTCCAGATCTACAGACGTTTCAGGACGTGTAGCATCAGATCCTTCTAATGCATTGATCAAAGTAACAGTAGAAGCTACTGAAAAATCAGACATCCTTGAAAGCTTGTTAAACGGTAAATACAAGCCAACAGTAGGGGAAATCACTTTCAACAAATCTCACGAAGAGGGAACACTGATTACTTTGAAATGGGAAAACGGATACGTAATCCAGCACGAAGTAGATTTCGACGCAATAGACAGCAACAGTATGCTCATCAGCTTCGTAATCAGCGCTGAAACCATTGACTACGGTACTTCTCAGTACGCAGGATTATGGCCTTCAGCAGGTAAATAAGCCTATTCATCATCTTAGTAAAAATAAAATTGGTACAGAACAGTACGCTCATTCGGGTATACTGTTCTGTTTTTCCGTTTAAAAGAATTTCGAAAATCATTTTTCAAAAGGAAAATGATAGATGCACAAATGATTTATCAATCTCACACTTTCTATGCTGTAAGTATCAGCAGTTTATTTACGATTTAACTTAAATACAAAACGCTATGTTTCAGGATGATAAAAAAATTAAAGTAGCAAACCAGAAAAACGAGATAAACGCGGGCAAACAACAGTTGAAAAATACAGTGCAGGAGAATGTTACCAAAAAAGCAGAAGGAAAATTGAATAAGGCAGATGAAAAAGTAAAAAAGGTAGCAAAAGCAGGACAGCAAAGTTTAAATGTTGCTCAAGGTGCTGATATGTTTATGAACCAGACTTTTGTACCGAACAATCCTTCTATTGTTGATAATAAAGTGTGGGCGAAACAGCCAACTTCAAAAATACACAATGCTGAAGCTATTGCTCAAAGTTTTATTGCAGGAATCAATCGTGTGGTAAAGCTGGATGTGGTTATTGAAGGACAAATTATCAAACATTTTAAGCATTTCAAACTTACCCAGAGTGCTGCAAAACATCATGAATTCAACCTGATGTTGGCTCATGATGCCCTTGGCAATGCAGAAAATCACAATCTTGAAGAGGCCCAAAGCTTTTTAGGAAAAAGAATTACTGTTGTATTTAAATATAAAGATGTAGAAAAAGGCGCTGAACGTAATTTTGTAGGAGTCATTACAGAAGTAGGTTTCAGCCAGGAAAAGGGAAGCCTTGGAAATATCGTTCTTAAAGGTTTTAGCCCGACAGTACTTTTGGATGCGGCTCCCCATATTCAGAGTTTTGGAGGTGGACAGCCTGTCAGCCTGAATAGTATTGCCGACCAGGTGATCCGTGAAGGGCTGGGACAAAATAAATTCGACTTCAGAATAGATGCTCAGCACGGAAATGTAGCCTACAGTTCACAATACGAAGAAACTCATTATAATTATCTGGCGAGAATAGCTGAGGCTTATGGTGAGCAGTTTTATTATGATGGTGAAGTATTACATTTTGGAAAACTTCCACCTCAGGAAAAACCTGTTAAACTTACCTATGGAAGCAGCGTAAGTGATATTGCTGTCAAAATGAAGGCACAGCATGTCAACCCTACATTTTATGGCTATAACAGCAGTAAAAATGAAAAACTGACCACTGGAAGTTCGAAAATCAGCCATACTTCAGATATTGCAAGAAGAGCCTACGAAATATCTGAAAAGATCTTCACCACACCTTCTTTGAGAGTAGCGCCAATAAAAGCAACCTCTTTTATGGACATTGATGCCTCACAGAAAGGAACAGCAGGAAGTAAAGCCTCGGAAGTATTTATTACATCGGGGACAACTACTGTTCCGTTTTTATATCCGGGATGTACAGCAGATATTGAAATGCGGAAATCTTCAACAAATGAAACTTCCTATTTTACCAAGCTGATGATTATCGAAGTAACCCATGAAGTAGATGCAAGAGGTTACTACGACGGTAAATTTGAAGCAATTGCCGCAGACACAGGTTTTATACCACGGCCTGAATTCGAAACTCCGAGAGCTGAGGCTCAGTTTGCAAAAGTAATTTCCAATACAGATCCTATGAATCAGGGAAGAGTTCAGGTACAGTTTGACTGGCAAAACGGGCCGGACAGTACAGAATTTATCCGTGTAATGTCTCCGGATGCAGGAAGCAGTGATAAAGTCAATAAAAATAGAGGCTTTATGTCAGTTCCTGAAGTTGGAGACCAGGTAATTGTCAATTTTGTACATCAGCATCCTGACCGTCCTTTCGTAATGGGAGGAATGTTTCATGGTAGTATAGGAGCCGGTGGCGGAGCTGGAAATAATATAATGAGCTTTAGCGGTAGAAGTGGTGCAGAATTAAAGTATGATAACGGAGCCGGATCGATGAATCTTAAAGATCAGGGTGGTGCAAATATGTTTTTTGACGGATCTGGAAATGTTATACATAATGCCAATAACAACAGCACTAAAACTGTTGGTAATGATAAAACAGATAAGATTGGAAACAATAAAAAACTGGAAGTAGGCTGCGATCATATTTCAGACGTAGGCAATACCCATAAAGTCTCAGTAGGTAAAGACCAGAGTGTATTTACAATGGATAATGCCGGAGTGATTGATTTAACCGGAGCCCAGAAAATTACCATTAAAGTAGGTAACAGTGAGATTATCATTACCGGAACGAAGGTTTCTATTAAAAGTGATGAAATCGACATCAACGGAGGCGGTGCAACAGCTAATTTTAAAGGCTTGACAAAAATAACAGGATCACAGGTAGATATCAATTAACAGAATGGATTTTATAAAATACGAGATTAAAAAAGGAGATACCCTGGAATCTCTTGCAGAGAAACAAGGGACATCCGTTAAAGAATTGATCAATTTTCATAACCTCTATTGTGGAACCACAAATTTTATTATTGGAGAAAAACTGCCTATTCATCTGCAATATCTTTTTTTAGAAAAGAAAACAGGTGAAGAAATCAATAAGGCAATAGAAGACAGGAAATTTCCCCAAAAAGCAAGATACAGATGCGAACAGTTCAATACTACAAAGGTTGAAGATAGAATCACATTTCATTGCAATACCAAAAAAGAGTATGTTGTTGAAAAAGATGCAGCCAATACTAAAGCTAAAGTGAAGCTTAAGGAATATTTATATAAAATAAATCCCGAAAATATGGCTCTTGCTATAGAAGCTGTCAAAGAACTGGAATTTGATAAAGAAGATGTAATTTTCAATTTAAATGATGACCATACCATAAAAGGAGTAGAAAATTTTCCCCAGATAAAAGAAAAATGGGAACTTTTTAAGCCCAAATTAAAAGCTTCAGAATTTTACAGACAGGTGGAGAAAATTAACTCCAAAGCTGCTGAAGATATCATCAAAGGTGGCGGACTGGAATTTGAGAACGAAGCCAATCTGAGAAAAACCTATGACAAGTCTCTTCTTTATCATGTCTTGTTTAATGATTTTGATGCCCGTAAAAAGAGAAAGCAAAATGATGTTTTAAAGTTTATTTCACAGATATTTGTCAATGTTCCTATTGAACTGGAATTGCAGCATACCATTATAAAAGAAGATGACTACTTTATAGAATTCAGAACTGTGGGGACACTTTTAAAAGATAAAATAGATAATGCTGTGCTGGAAGAACAATACAACAAATTCTACAAACCTATTATTGAATATGGTTTCAGTGAATATAATTATGATTATAGAATCAGAAGAATGGTCGATAAAAAAACAGGAACTATCATCAATGCATCAGCATTAATGAAAGAAGAAGTAAAAAATAATTATCAGTTTGTTACCCAGTTTGATCTAAAACAAATTGAATATTAAAAGTAATTTTTAAGTATGGCCGAAAATAAAGTGTTTACATTCAATAACGTTTTGCCTTATCATATTGCCAGAACACTTCTGGTTATTATCCCATGCCTGGTTTTCTATGGAGCATTGTATTATGTTCTCTTCAAAGGAGTATTCAGACTTTCTTTCGTTATGTTTTTTTTCCTTTTTTATTTTGGAAGCTGTTATCTGATCCTGAAAGCAATTTCTGTGAAGTTGAAAATCTGGTTTGATGAAAACTATTTTTATATACAGAAAGGAAACCAGACTCCTGAAAAATATTCCAAGACAGATATTGAAGGATTTTATGCTTATGATTATGAAACCAAAGCACCGTCATTGCAAAGCTCAAAAATATACTTCAGATTCCGCTTGAAAAATAAGACAGACATTTACTTAAATGATGTTGAATACAAAAACAAATACGAAGAAGAGAAAGGAAACGAACTTAAAAAATTTCTGATATCAGCTCAGAAAGAACTCCATTTTTCAAAAACAGAAAAGAAAAGTCTTCAGAATGTTTATTGGTATTCACAATATAATTAAGACATATAAACTCTGAAAATTTAAAAGACAAATTCACTATTTACAGGATGTGTTAATCAATAAAATGTAACATTATGAGTGCTTCCTATATACCCAAAGATGTTTACACAGTGTGTACATTTCAAACCGATTCAGAACCAAGACAATTAATTCCTACAAGAGAACCCATTACTGTTTTCTATGGATCTGATAAAACCCGGCCCTTATTAACAAAAGAAGATCGAAATATCAATAAAGAATTTCCCTGTAAAAGTCCTAAAAATGCCATGTGGGGATTTCTTTGCTTTGGAGCAGGCCTTATTGTTGGTGCACTGCTTGTGTTATCCGGACCTATTGGCTGGGCTGCATTAGCCGTGGGAGTTGGTGTTCTGGCATGTGGAGCAGCAGCAGCATATCATGCAACAAAAATAAACCACTTATGTACTGAATCTTTAGGAAAAGGAAACTGGAAAATTGAACATGAAAAAGTAAAATTTGATCAATTTATGGCCATCACCCAGAACTCTATACTGGTTTGTGATACCGGAGGACTATTAAGCCCCATATTCAGCTATTCTGTGGCCAAGAAATACGCACAGCAGATCGAGAGTAATAATGGAAAGGAAATTGTTCTCAATGCCGCTGCTTCTTTCTTCGGAGGAGCTGGGATCGTTATTGCAGGAGTAGAAATGGGAATCGGTAAGACGCTATTGTGGATGGGTGGAACCATGGCAGTAATGAACGAAGGAAGTTACTGGGAAAGAGAAATCATCAGAAGCAACTCATTGGAAGATAATAGCCATTATCAGGATATGAATAAAGAAGCAGATGAAAATAGCAGAGTTCCCGGATACCTAAAGGATTTTCCAAAAAATGTGACGGGCATAACTCCTTCAGATCTTGCCAGCCCGGATATTCTGGAACTTAATGAAAAAGGAGGATTGGCAAGCAGAGACGGTAAAACCCCTATTTTCTTTAACGGAAAATGGTATGTCCAGGATTGGCAAAAAAACCTGATTGAAATAAAACAAGGGACAGCTTTATCTAAAGATTTGACAGCTTTAGAAGGTGTAGATTCCCGTGAAGTATGGAAAACATCTGAAGGAAAGGCTATTGTAGAAAATATCCGTAACGGCAAATATTCAGAATCTCTGGTTGCCACAGCAAAAGACGGCTTAGGAAGAGTACGTCCCCGAAACTTACCGAATTTAGCCAAAGAACTTCCCAGCATAAAAATGCAGAATATCAAAAATATTGGTAAACTTGGCGTAAAAGGTGGTGGATTCATCGGTTTCTTTTTCCCATTTATCGCTACGTATTTTTCTGAAGACTCAAGAAGAATATTAGCCAATGCAATGGCGGAAGATGCCGGAAACGGAATACATGTAATAGCAAATGATGCCTAGACTCAATCCAATTTTTGATTTTTAAAAGATAAAATAACCAGACCTGTATAAGGTCTTTTTTTATGTATATAAGTGAATTTTATGTATATTATTTCTCTTAATAGTGTAATAAGTTGATATTTGTTAAAGATTTTTAATCCTTTTTAAAATATTTATTTACAGTGTATTGTGCTTTGTTTTAAATCTAATATCGTAGAATTACGACACGAAATCGTAGAACTACTACATCAAATCGTACAATTACGACACTTTTTCAGATTTCCCTTCAATTGCTTTTTTATCAAACCCAAGGAGGCTATCTTTGTTATATAATTATTGAATTACAATTTATTACTAACGATTAAAATTTACAATCATGGCAGAAAGAAATTCAAGAGGAATCTTAAAATTCAACAACGGTGAAGGGCAGAAACTGTTAAAAATGAACTACAGTGTATCAAGATCTACAGACGTATCAGGACGTGTAGCATCAGATCCTTCCAATGCATTAATTAAGGTGACAGTAGAAGCTACTGAAAAGTCAGACATCCTTGAAAGCTTACTAAACGGTAAATACAAGCCGACAGTAGGAGAGATCACTTTCAACAAATCTCACGAAGAAGGAACACTGATCACTTTGAAATGGGAGAACGGATACGTAATCCAGCACGAAGTAGATTTCGATGCAGTAGACAGCAACAGTATGCTGATCAGCTTCGTAGTAAGTGCTGAAACCATTGACTACGGTACTTCTCAGTACGCAGGACTATGGCCTTCTTCAGGTAAATAATCCCATAAACTTAAATAAAAAAAGAAACAGTATGCCTTCGGGTATGCTGTTTTGTTTTTTTAACCCCATCTCGAACCCTCGAACCCGAATTTCCATTCCCGAAACCCTTCAACGGGCTGCCAGTTTTTACTCCTATTTTCTTATATTTGTTCATTATTCAAAATATGGACGCAACACAAGATAAAAGGCTGTTTCTCATCGATGCTTATGCGATGATTTTCAGAGGATATTACGCATTAATCAGGAATCCGAGACTTACCAGCAAAGGTCTGGATACTTCTGCCATCTTCGGTTTTACCAATTCTTTGATCGAATTGATCAGAAGAGAAAAACCAACACACCTGGCAGTAGTTTTTGATGTTGGACAGGCCAGTGTAAGAACTGATGATTTCTCAGAATATAAAGCCAACAGAAGCGAAACTCCCGAAGCAATCAAAATTGCGATTCCATATATTCACAAAATTCTGGAAGCAATGCACATCCCGATTCTTGGGGTGGAAGGATATGAAGCCGATGATGTCATTGGAACTATCGCATGCAAAGCAGAAAAAGAAGGATATACCACTTTCATGGTGACGCCGGATAAAGATTTTGCACAGCTGGTTACCGATAAAATTAAAATTTATAAGCCAGGTTTAAAAGGTGGCGATATCGAAATTCTCGGAGTTGAAGAAGTAAAGGCAAAATATGAGATTGATGATCCTAAGCAGGTGATAGATTTCCTTGCTATGATGGGAGATGCAGTAGATAATATCCCTGGATTGGAAGGGGTAGGAGAAAAAACGGCTATGAAATTCCTGAAAGAATTCGGCAGCATTGAAAATTTATTAGCCAATACGGATAAACTGAAAGGAAAACTGAAAGAAAAAGTAGAAGCTTCCGCAGAACGTGGTATTATGTCTAAAAAACTGGCAACCATTATTTGTGACGCTCCTGTAGAATTTCATCAGGAACAATATGACCTTGAAACTCCTGATTTTGAAAAAGTAAAAGAAGTCTTTGATGAAATAGAATTCAGAAGGTTATACGAAAACTTATACAGGGCTTTTGCTCCTGCAGCTGTAGAAACAGTGGTTGTAAGTGAAGTAGAAGTAAAGCAGACTCCGGCCGGAACCGAAGTAAAAGGGCAGGTGATGCAGCTTGACCTTTTTGCCAATTTTGAAGAATTGGAACAGGCTACTTCTACAAAGTCAACGATTGAGAATAATGATCACCTTTATCAGTTTATCAATAATCCGAAAGCTCAGAAAAAACTGGTAGACAACCTGCTGCAGCAGAAAGTAGTATGTTTCGATACGGAAACGACATCATTAAACGAACTGGAAGCAGAACTGGTAGGAATGAGCTTCTCTTATAAAAAAGGACTTGCCTACTACATTCCTCTCTCTGAAAACAGAGAAGAAGTGTTGCAGACCCTAGAGATTTTCAGACCGTTTTTCGAAAAAGAAGACCTGCTTAAAATTGCTCACAATCTAAAATACGATTATAAAGTTTTAAAACAATACGACATCACCGTTAAAGGGGCTATGTTCGATACCATGATTGCCCACTACCTGCTGAATCCGGATGGAAGACACGGGATGGATTACCTTTCAGAAGTATATCTGAACTATAAACCGGTATCCATTGAAACCATCATCGGAAAAAAAGGGAAAAAACAGGGGAATTTCAGAGATGCTGATCTGAGAACGCAGACAGACTACGCGGCGGAAGATGCAGACATCACTTTCCAACTGTATGAACTTTTCGCACCACAGCTGAAAAAAGAAAACCTAGAAGAGCTTTTCTTTAATATTGAAATGCCTCTGATGGAAGTACTTGCAAAAATGGAACTTTCAGGGATTTCTTTGGATGAAAAATGGTTGGCACAGGAAAGTGTTGACCTTGAAAATGATCTGAAACAGCTGGAAACAAAGATTTTTGAACTTTCAGAAGAAGAATTCAATATGAATTCCCCTAAACAGTTGGGAGAAATTCTTTTTGAAAAATTACAGCTGGATCCCAAAGCCAAAAAAACAAAGACAGGACAATATGCAACCTCAGAAGATGTTCTTCAAAAATTAAGTTCAAAACATGAAATCATCAAGCATATCCTGGAATACAGAACCTATCAGAAATTAAAATCAACTTATGTGGATGCATTGCCTTCACAGATTGAGAAAAAAGATAACAGAGTACATACCAACTTCTCACAGACTACAGCTGCTACAGGCCGTTTGGCGAGTGTAAACCCTAACCTGCAGAATATTCCGATCCGAACGGTAAGGGGCCAGCAGATCCGTGGAGCATTTGTTTCCGGAGAAGGGAAGAAGATTATTTCTGCCGATTACTCTCAGATTGAACTTCGTTTGATTGCTGAGATTTCCGGAGAGGATAATATGATCAAAGCTTTTCAGGATGGAGAAGATATCCACGCTTCTACCGCCGCAAAACTCTTTAAAATTCCTTTGGCTGAGGTATCCAAAACCCAGAGAAGTCAGGCTAAAACCGTAAACTTTGGAATTATCTATGGACAAGGAGCTTTTGCTTTGGCAGAACAAACCGGATTATCCCGTACAGAAGCCAAACAGATGATCGAAGCTTACTTCGAAACCTATCCGAAACTGAAGGAGTACATGGCTGAGCAGGTGAACAAAGCACGCCAGGTAGGATATGTTGAAACTATTTTAGGAAGAAAACGTCATTTGAAAGATATTAATTCTAATAATTTTGTGGTAAGAGGTCATGCAGAAAGAAATGCTGTAAACGCACCAGTTCAGGGAAGTGCAGCCGATGTTGTAAAACTTGCCATGATTAAAATAGACAGAGAACTTGAAGAGCAACAGCTTAAAACAAAGATGCTGCTTCAGGTACATGACGAATTGGTGTTCGAATCTCCGGTAGATGAGATTGATACAGCCTCAAAACTAATCAAAACTGAAATGGAAAGTGCCTTAAAAACACAGGTTCCGCTATTGGTAGAAATTGGAGTAGGAGATAACTGGTTAGAAGCACATTAATCAATACTGTAAATCATACTTTAAATAAAAAACTTCCGTCTTTTAGGCGGAAGTTTTATTTTGTTAGAACTGGACAGCTTACTCCTGTTCTACAGAATTGTAAACATTGGTGACAACATCATCAGGAGAAACATTTTCAAATAAAAATCTTTCTTTTTTTACCTGTACTTTTTTAGTTTCTGATGGCATTTCTTCTTCCATGGTATTTACCGTTTCCAGTATTACTTTACCTTTCATAGGCTCATAATAGAGGGCAGAGTGGGAACCTGCACCCATATTATACGTTTCAATATAGGTAAGAATCAGGTTGTCATTCACATATTTGAATTTACTGAACTGATTACCATAAGGTCCGATATCATAGAGATTGATATTCAATGTTCCTTTTTCAATACTGATGTCTTCAGGATCGTGCATTTTATAACCAGATTCATTGTATTCATCGGGAAAAACGGTTTCAGAACTTTTAAATAACCGGTATGTTTTGTCAGGATTCTTTAGAAGGACTATCATAGTTCTCTGTGCTAAAGTGTCGTCTTTTTTTCTAAGAACCAAAGCTTTATCAGGAAGTCCGTCATGGTTGAGATCACCTTCGGTTTCGTATTGAATTTCATATTGACTGGATACAAAATCTGAGACTTGTTTTCCTGCTGTCGACTGTTCCTTCTCAACTGGTGCCGTATCCTTTTTTATAATGCCCGAAGAATTTTTCGGAGCCTGGGTTTTGGTTTTGTTACATGAATAAGCAATTAAAGAAGCAAAAAGTAAAGTAGAAATGATTTTTTTCAATGGTTTTTGTTTTTAAGATACAAATCTAGCTTTTATTTCCTGATAATGTAAAATTACAACACACAAACATCCCAGTACGATAACAGGTAGAAAGGAAAGTGAAATTGTATATTGGATTTCCGAATTGAAATCGTAAGTACTCCAGGAAGATTCCCTGTCTACAAATAGGGTGTAGTTCCAAAATAACCAGACAAAGATCAGGAATAGGAACTCGACTGAAGCCTTGAAGAAAATCTTTTTAACAAAGAAAAGCAGAGAAAAGACAATTGATAAGAACCCACCGGCTATAAGGGATATATACACCGCATCTTCAAAAAATGAACATTCTATACAGCCGCTTGAAACACGTTCTGAAAAGGTTCCCATTGACCAGTAAAATTGTAAGAATGTAACCACTGAAATAAAGGTGGTACTAATGAACCATCTCTTCAGAAAAGAGTAGAACTGATTAAGTTTGAATTCTTTCATGATGTTCAAATGTCTGAATTATTTTATCATTCTTACAATAGCTAAATCATCTGTGGGTTTTACTCCGTACTGATGTTCCAACCGCTTTAGTTTCCTGTTAAGCATTTCTTCAGTGTCGATATTCTGACGGTCTATCATTAAATATTCAGCAAAATTGATCATTTGTTCAGAATTCGTTTTTTTAATTTTTGAAAAGCTCAAAATACCATCAGTAGCAATGGAAACATCATCTAGACAATCAAAAAATAATTTCTGAGACTGATGAGAATACCATTCTTCAAAGTCTTCATAAAGATGATAAGCTAAATAATCCGGTTTATTATTACGGTCAAATTCTGTGATATTTCCATTGATACAGACAACTCCGTCACCAATGGTTAGGATGAATCCTTCGTCCTTTGTGATGTCATAAACCATGATTATAAGAGTAGATAACAACTCTTTTTCGTCCAGCATCAGATGATTTTTTACAAATTTAAGTTCGTTGAATAAACCTTTTATGATTTCTTTGAGCTCTTCTTCCGGACTTTGCTGGCTGGCTTTTTCATATAATGCCTTGTAACCGTTTTCAATAATGATTTTACGTAAAATCTTTCCAGTAAGTGTTGACGCAAAATGACTGTCCATAGCTGTAGAGCATCCATCCATCACAGCACACAAAATCTTATCAGAACAGATTTTTTTGATGAGGAGATCATCTTCACAATGGTTAACATGATAATCTCCGATTTGTAGGGCAGAATATAAATTCATCAGCTGCAAAAATACTTCTATTTTTTTGATGGATAATCGTAAACTTACTTCAAACCATCGATCTCCTTTTGCATCTTATCTTCCCAACCTTTTCCATTTCTTTTTTCAAGATAGGGATTCACTATTTCTGTGTATTTCTTTTGCGCTTTTAGATCTATAGGATCAATAATGCAGCCCGTATTCGTATAAATGACACCATATTTCTTTCGGATGTCACGGATTTTGCTTAGCGTTGATTTATTATAAGAAGGAATTGAAAAACCTCCGGCATAAGATAGCGTAACCTGATCATTCTGTATGTCTTTTTGGGCTTGCAGACCATATTCAGTTTCTTTTTCTGAAAGTTCTTTTTGTTTTTTTATCAGTTCAGTTCCAAATGAGATGATGAAGAAAAGAAGAATAATAGAATTGAGAATAGGGTAAATCCTTAAAAACTTAGCCTTGAAGCTTAAATTTTTAATTGATAAATTACTCACCAGATACGTTATAAGAGCTGTAACAGCTAATATAGCCGGGAAATATTCAAATCCGGATTCTTTTAGAGAATACCGGAAATTGAATTCCAAAAGATAATTAAGAAAATAATATCCGGAAATATAGGCCACTGCCAGCAGCAGTATGATCGTAAGATTAATGATAATAAGATTTCTGTTCATGATGATAGTTTACAGATTAAATCATCACTTTTTATGCCATTTCAGAATCTTATTAATAACAAGTAACTCCATTCTTAATGAAGTTACTTGTTATTAATGATAGTATTAAATATCGTATTCTATTTCTCCCACATAATGCAGTGAAAAATCATCATTTTCTACAGAAACCGGATTAGGAATCACAAATCTTGTGGCGAAAATAATGGCATTTACAGGCGTATCCAGACTAAGTTCGTTTAATTTATTTTCCAGGATCGGAAGCCATTGGTCCGCATAAGAATACTCTGCAAACTTATCGTTAAGGCTAAGGCTTTCATCCTCAAAACCATATTCTATAAAATCATCATCAAACCATTTGATGTTTTGTGATTCTGCAAACTTGGAAACATACTGATCATCAGTTTCTTCCTCTATATAGTAGTTTTCATCCTCTTCTATAAAGCTATAAAAATCTTCTTCATTCTTGAAATATCCTAACCAGAAGTGTGAAATTTCTTTATCCATAATTGTATATAAGTATTATTTTTTTTGATTTTTTAATAAGTGACATTTTTCCGCATTGATGAATATCCCTTTTATACAAGAAAATTTCCGCAATTAAAATGTAACATTGCAAAAGTTTTTCATGCAATAAATTTTTTGAGGCAGCAACGCAAAATCTCCTCAGCAAAGATAGTTCCTTAATAGTATTTATTGTAAATTTATTCTCTGTTTAAATTATAAAAGATGGATTTTCTTCAGGACCACTATATTATTAAAAATGAATTGCTGCTGATCCTTATTTCAGTTATTCTAGGATTGTTTATTGGTGCTGAACGTGAATACCGTAATAAGTCGGCCGGCCTCAGGACCTTTATTCTCGTGTGTTTTGGTGCCTGTCTGTTTACCATACTTTCTATAAAAATAGGCGTGGCCAATCCGGATCGTCTGGCAGCTAATATCATTACAGGAATCGGATTTCTGGGAGCAGGGGTTATTTTCAAAGGAGATAATAAAATTGAAGGAATTACCACAGCCACCACTATCTGGGCAACTGCTTCTATTGGAATGGCTGTAGGTTCCGGCTATGTTTATATTGCATTGTTGGGAACTACGTTGGTATTACTTATTTTAAGTGCCCTGACTTATCTCCAGAATTTTATTGATAATTATAATAAAGTAAGGGAATACAGAATTGCTGTAACAGACTCCCAGGATATTAAATATTGTGAAAATATATTCAAAGAAAATCACTTAAGATATCAGATGCTTAAACAGCAGTATTCTCAGGAAAGCTTTACCATTATATGGAGACTTACCGGAAAAAATAGCCATCATGAGGAAGTCATCGGACGTCTGGTGAATGATCCGAAAATTAAAGCGTATCAGTTTTAGACAGTGAAAGAGCAAAAAAATAAAGGCCGAAGCCTTTACTTTTATTTCTTCTTAAATACATAAAGATCTTTGTTGGGACCATCGATCTCCTTTCCTTCCATATCCAGCTGGATCAGCATATTCTCACCCACTTTGTATTTATAGTTGGCAGATTTCCCTTTTAAAGTAATCATGCTTCCAGTAGCATCCCAGGTGAAAGATCCTTTGTCCTGGTTCTTTGAATTTCTCTCAAGATATTCCTCTGTAATACTGAATGTTTTATCATCATTCAATGTCAAAGAAGTCTTTATTCCCGGGCAGTCTGCACAAGGAACTGTTGCTTCATAAGTACCTGCCCAGTCCAGAGCATTTTCAGAAGTGTCACCAGCTGCTGTAGGAGTTGCTTTAGTGATACTGTCCGTAGCAGTAGGTTGTACAGCCGTTGTAGAATCTGTAGTAGCTGTTGTTTCAGTGGTTTCTTTTTTAGAACATGAAGCAAGGAATAGAACAGATGCCATTCCCAACATGAGCATTTTACTTTTCATCATAATAATTAATTTAAGGATGTTTTTTATAATGATATACTTCCAATCAACAAAAACTGAGCCAGAGGGAAGGGATAGAATGTTTGAATGAATAGTGAATAGTCAATTCGCTTCGCTTGTCAATTTTTAATGAATTTACTTATTGTTTGATTATAAAAATTCACCATTCACTTGCGAAGCAAATTCACCATTGACGATTCAACTTTTGAATGCATTGTGAATAGTGAATAGTCAATTCGCTTCGCTTGTCAATTTTTAATGAATTTACTTATTGTTTGATTATAAAAATTCACCATTCACTTGCGAAGCAAGCTTCACCATTGACAATCCAATTTTTGAACGCATTGTGAATAGTGAATAGCCAATTCGCTTCGCTTGTCAATTTTTAATGAATTTACTTACTGTTTGATTATAAAAATTCACCATTCACTTGCGCAGCAAATTCACCATTGACCATCACTATTTTCCAAAAACGAACTCTTAGTAACTTTTCCACCCGTTTTATAAAGCCTGTTCCTATTTTTCTTTGTAAATTGGGGCAAAATTTTGATTATGACAAAAAAGATACTTTTATCTGTATTTCTTTTGCCAGCTGCAATGGCATTTGCGCAACAATATGGAGGGATGTGGATTCCTACAGAGCTGAATGAAAAGGAAATGAAGGATTTAGGAATGAAGATTTCTGCAAAAGATATTTTCAATCCTCAGAAACCAAGCATTAAAGATGCGGTTGTACAGTTTAACGGCGGATGTACTGCAGAAATTATTTCGCCTAAAGGATTGCTTTTAACGAACCATCACTGTGGTTTTGGGCAGATTCAGGCACATTCTACCGTTCAGAATGATCTTCTTTCAAACGGATTCTGGGCAAAAAATACAGAAGGTGAGCTTCCTAATCCGGGAGTAAAAGTAGATTTTATTGTAGATATAAAAGAAGTTACTGATCCGATATTAGAAGGTACAGACAATCTTACAGAACCAGAACTTACTAAAAAGATCAACAACAATATTGAGGTGTATAAAAACTCTCAGAAAATTGAATCTTACCAGTCAATCATGGTAAAACCAATGTATTATGGAAACAAATACTATGCTTATACCATCGAAACGTATAAAGATATCCGTCTTGTAGGAGCTCCGCCTCAAAGCATCGGGAAATTCGGAAGCGATACGGACAACTGGGTTTGGCCGAGACACACCGGAGATTTCTCTATGTTCAGAATTTATGCAGACAAGAATAACAAACCTGCAGAATATTCTAAAGACAATGTACCTTACGTTCCAAAGCACTATTTACCGGTTTCTATCAAAGATAAAAACGAGAACGATTTTACTTTTGTTTTCGGATTCCCGGGAAGAACTACAGAATACCTTCCTGCAATTGCTGTAGAGAAGATCATGAAAGATATTGACCCTGCGAGAATTGCGGTACGTGATGTTGCTTTAAAAACTTTGGACGAAAAAATGCGTGTTGACAATGAAACGCGTATCAAATATGCTTCAAAATATGCTTCAGTAGCCAACTATTGGAAAAAATGGATCGGTGAAGTAGAAGGATTGAAAAAATCCAATGCTGTAGAAAAGAAAGTAATGTATGAAGGTTCTTTGGTTGCTAAAAATCCTGAGATCAAGACTACTTTGGATCAGCTGAATAAACTGTACAATGATCAGGCTCCTTATGCATTAAACAATGCTTACTACACAGAAGTGATAAGAAATGCAGAGACTTTGAAGCTTGCCGGAGATTATTATGACTTCGTAGCTTCTGTAGAAGCAGGAAGAATGGATGAAAAGGAACTTTCAAAGTTAAAAACAAAATTAACTTCTTTCTATAAAGATTACAGTGCTGAGCTTGATGCAAAAGTAACTGCGAAACTATTGGCTTTATATGTGAATAAAACGGCACCTCAGTTTTTACCGGCAGGATTCAGCAAATATAAAGATGAGAATGCTAATATTCCTGTTATAGAAGATATGTCTAAAAACTCTGTTATCACAGGAAGAACAACTGTAAACGGAGGAACATTAACTGCCGATATTGATAAAGCATTTTCTAATCAGGATAAACTGATCAGGACTTTAAAGAAAGATCCTATTTATCAATTATATGTTTCGATGAAAGAAACCTATATGAAAACTGCAGATCCGCAATACACTTCAATGCAGGCAAAAATTGATGCTTTGCAGAAAAAATTCATGGCGCAGCAGATGAAGACGGATAAAGACAGAAAATTCTTCCCGGATGCCAACTCAACGCTTCGTGTGACTTACGGTAAAGTGAAAGGTTCTACTCCTAGAGATGCCGTTTCTTACGGATACCAGACTCACCTTGCAGGAGTAATGGAAAAGTATGTTCCCGGAGATTACGAATTTGATGTTCCCAAGAAACTGATTGACCTTTACAACAAAAAAGATTTCGGAATCTATAAAGATAAAACAGGTGATGTTCCTGTAGGATTCACTGCTACCAATCATACAACCGGAGGAAACTCGGGAAGCCCGGCTTTGGATGCCAACGGAAACCTTGTAGGATTGAATTTCGACAGACAGTGGGAAGGAACAATGAGTGATATCAACTATGATCCGCGTTTCAGCAGAAACATCATGGTAGATACAAAATATATCCTTTTCATCATTGATAAGTTCGCAGACTCAAGATGGCTTGTTGATGAAATGAAGATCATAAAATAATTTTAAAAGTTATACCTTTAAGAATCTATTTGAATTTAATTTTGAATAGATTCTTTTTATTTACAATAGGATGAAAGACAGCATCATCAATGTTTTGGCAGCTTTTGAAACTGGGAATATCGGAAAATCATTTCCGCTGGACTATTGTCTGCCACTTTATCACAGTGTTTCAGACAAAGAACTTCCTCATTTAAAACATGTGATCCGTTATAAGACGACTCAACAGTTTGAGAATGATCTGGATTATATCGCAAAGCATTTTCAGTTTGTAAACTGGCAGGAGTTCAAAGATTATATGGCCGGAAGTTTTAAACCTTCGAAAAAAATTGCCCTTTTAACTTTTGATGATGGTTTCAGAGAGTTTTACGATATTGTAGTTCCCATTCTGGAACGAAAAGGAATATATGCCTGTAATTTTATCAATCCGGCTTTCATAGATAATAAAGAGATGATGTTCAGGTGCAAGGCAAGTCTTCTTGGCGATGCTGCTGAAAAAATGAAAACAATAGATCCTGAAATTTATTTTATTCTATCGCTAAAAAAAACAGATAGACGCGCTCTACAAAAGAAAATTTTATCCATAAATTATCAGAAAAGAAATATTCTGGATCAGCTTGCTGAAAAACTTGAAATAGATTTTAAGGCTTATTCAAAGGAATTTAAACCTTATTTAACAACAGAAGAATTAAAAGAACTTACCAACAAAGGTTTTGGAATTTCTTCGCACAGCTGGGATCATCCCAAATATGGCGATTTGTCTTTGAAAGAACAGATGACAACAACCGACAGAACCTTTGCTTATTTAAAAGAAAATGGTTTTTTGTACGAAAGTTTTGCATTCCCGTTTACCGATTTTGAAGTAAAGAAAGATTTTTTTGATGAACTTTATAAAAATGAAGAGATCTACTGCAGCTTTGGGTGTGCCGGTATAAAACTGGACAGTGTGAAGAGAAATTTTCAAAGAATTCCAATGGAAATGGGAGAGAGCGGAGCACAGATATTGAAAAAAGAAATAGCTTACTTCAGATTGAAAAGCCTGATGAATAAAAATACGATTGTGAGAAAATGATAGCGCTGAAAACATTCAATAGAAAAGAACTGGAAGATTTTATATCCTCAGGAAATTTTCAGCAATATGATTTTCTTCCCATTACAAGACATCGCTCGCTGTCTCATATTCAGAACCCAAAAGCATCAGATCATGATACACTTCTCATTCTTGCTTTTTATGAAGAAAAACTGATCGGTTATGTGGGATGTTTTCCGGATTGTTTTACTATAGATGGAAAAGAAATCCGCTATGCCTGGCTCAGTACCCTGTATGTTAACCCGGAATATAGAAAAAAAAGACCGGCGAAAGCATTGCTGAAAAAAGTTTTTGAAGAATACGAAGGCCGGATTGCCATTACAGAATTTACTAAAGAAGCAGAAGCCCTCTATAATATTATGGGTGTTTTTGATTATGTTTTTCCCAAAGAAGGGAAACGCTACTACTTCAGAACCGATGCCGCTAAAATGATTCCTGAAAAGAAACCTGGCACACAACCGTTGAAACCTCTTTTTCAAATTCTGGATGCTGTCGCCAATGGAGTGATCTCAATAAAGAATCTTACAGCATCAAAACCGGATTTTAAATATGAAGTTCTGGATCACATCGACAAAGAAAGTGCAGGTTTTATGAACAGGTTTCCCGGGATGCGTAATGCAGATGAAATCAATACTTTTATCAATTATCCCTGGGTTTTAGAAGGCAAAAAAGATGAAAAATACCTGTTTTCAAGTTTTGCTGACAGCTTTAAATATTTCTGGATCAAAATTTTAAATAAAAATAACAAGATTACATCCTGTTTTCTGCTGCAGCTCCGTGATGGCTATCTTAAAATACCTTACCTTTTTACGGACGGTAATTTCGATGAGGTTATCCGGGTTTTACATTATTTCATCGTGAGTCATAAAGTAAAAGGCTTTACTTCTTATCAAACCGCATTAAACAGGGAAATACAACAGTCAAAAGTATTTTCCCCTATCTATGAACGTGATTTTAAAAGAGAGTACCTGTTTCATAAAAATCTTTTGGAATTACTTCCCGATCATTTTAATCCAAAATATCAGGATGGTGACGGAGATTGTATGATGACGTAATAGATTATAAATGATGAATGATGAAGGATGAGCTACACGTGATCAATTATCAATTATCAATTATCATTTATAAAAAAAACAAACCGCCTGATAATTCTATCTGGCGGTTTGTTTTTTAATGTCCGAAAATATCTTTCAGACTTACTTCTTTAAATATTCCCATTTTGTTGACAGCTTTCATATCAAGATTCTCTTTTTTGCCGATAATAGCGGTGTTAAAATGTATTGATTTGACTTCTGTCTGATAAAAATGATTGATATCCTCAAATGCCAAGTGCTGGATCTGTTCATAAATATCTTTTCTGAAATCATGATAGATATTTAATTTCTGCAATCTTAAGGTATTGAAAAATATATTGTTTCGGGTAACCCTTGTAGAAGCAATCTGTTTCAGAGCTGCATTTCTGGCATTCTCAAACTGAATAGGGACTTCTGGCAGCTCGTTCATCAGTTCATTCAGGGTATCTACAGCGATCATCAGCTTGTCAGGCTGGGTTCCGATATAAGTCGTTACATAATCAGGATGGTTCAGCTCAGAGTTCGCTGCATAAGAAACATAAGCAGAGTAAGCAAGACTTTTACTTTCCCGCATTTCCTGGAAAACAATGGAAGATAACCCTCTTCCAAAATATTCATTAAACACATTGATCTTTCCGAAATGAAGCGGGTTCACCTCGCTTCCTTTACCAATCTTGCTCATTTCCATCTGAACCATATCATAGTTGATGAAATACACGTTTCCTCCGGTTGCCGGTTCCGGATACAGTTTAGCAGCTGGTATCTGAAGGCTTTCAGGTTCTATGTATTCACCAATGTATTCTTTAAAGGTTTCAAAATTTTTACCATAGAAAAATACCTGATAAGGATATTGGAAAAGCTTTTTCATTCTGTCTGTAAAAACTTCAGCACTGCTGTTTTCAAGTTCTTCCTTAGAAATAACATCCGTAAAACGTGAGTTGCTGCCCAGCTTTGTATAATTGTTCAGGGCTGTTATAATCCGGTTTTTATCTTTCTTCATGGCCTGACGGTTTTCCAGTACTGTTCCCACAAACTGATTATAGATTTCCTGATCAGGCTGCACATTGCGCATCCAATGCTGCAGAAGGGTAATTCCTTTTTCTATATTTTCTTCCAGTCCGCTCAGCGAGATGGTCAGCTGATTGTTCGTTGTTTTAAAATCATTGCTGATTCCGATTTTGAAAAATTCCTTTTTTAAATCCTCCGGTGAAAAAGTATCTGTTCCCAAATACTGCAGAAGCTGAGTTGAAATCCCTAAATCTCTGTCATGATCACTTCCTAAAGGAAAAATAAAGTGCAGCTGAGCAATATCGTTGTATTTATTCTTTACGAAACTTAATTTCTTTCCGTTACGCTGATCCGTAATGATTTCTTTTTGATAATCAATAAATTCAGGTTTAATATCCTCCGTTTTATCCGCCAGAATCTCTTTCAAAAATTCAGACTGACTATCACGGTTGATCTTAACAGGAGTGATACCTGGATTCTCAACTCTGATCAGTTTGTCGTTTACCCCTTTTTCTTTATTAACAACCACATAGTTTTCTTTGAAAAACTCATTGGCAAAATTCACTACGTCATCTTTGGTGAAAGAGGCATACTCATCCATTTCATTCAGTTCCTCTTCCCAGCTTCTTCCTTTTATATAAGAATCGTAAAGATTGGTGGCGAGACCTTCGGCAGTTTCAAGACCTTTCATTCTCTGAAGTTTGAAATCATTGATGATGGCTGGCAGCATCCAGTCCGGAAAATCTCCTTTCTTGATCAGCTCAATTTCATCCAATACCATATTCTTTGCTTCCTCCAGGGTCTGTGTTTCCTTAGGAACCGCAACAATGGAGAAATATCCATACTGTCTTAGTCCTACAGAAAAGGCTTGAGCCCAAAGCATCTTCTGAGTCTGGTTAATGTGTAAATCCAATAATCCGGCTTCTCCTCTGTTGCTGAGAATATTGGCAACTATATCAGCCAGCATTGCTTCTCTTGTTCCATAGCTATCTGTTCTCCATGCAAGCTGAGTACGTGGAGTAGTAGGGCTTTTTACTGTTCTGGCTACAACTTCTGTAATAGGCTGTTCAGTAATGGGTGTTTTTGCAGGAAGTTCCTTATAAGGTAAAGTCCCGAAATATTGATCAATTAACTGGATTGTTTCATCGAAATCAAGATCCCCAACCAATACCATAGCATAATTATTGGGAACATAATATTCATCAAAATACTTGTGAATAGCCTTCATCGATGGATTTTTCAGGTGTTCCGGTTTTCCCAGGGTCGTTTGCTGCCCGTTGGGATGAGTGGGAAAAAGAGCATCCATCAGTTCGTAGTTCACAAGTCTTGTGTCATTGTCCTGCGCCCTGTTGAACTCCTCGTATACCGATTCCAGCTCAGTATGGAAAAGACGAAGTACAATTTCAGAGAACCTTTCCTTCTCTATTTTCAGCCATTTTTCAAGTTCGTTATTCGGAATATTGTTTTTGTAAACCGTTTCATCAAACCAGGTATGCGCATTGGTACCACTGGCTCCCAGAGAAGAAATCGCTTTATCATATTCATTGGCAATGGCATATTGGCTGGCTTCCTGGGAAACTTCATCAATCTTTTTGTAGATTTTCCTTTTCTTTTCAGGATTCTGTTCTGCTTTATGTTCTTCATATAAAGCCGAGATCTGATCAAGAAGTTCTTTTTCCTTTTCCCAGTTCTGGGTTCCGATTTTTGAAGTTCCTTTAAACATCATATGCTCAAGATAATGTGCCAGCCCTGTATTATCAGCCGGATCATTATTACTTCCTGTTCTTACCGGAATGAAGGTTTGTATTCTTGGGGCATCAAAATTCTGAGCAAGAAAAACCTTTAATCCATTTTTCAAAGTATAGATTCTGACGTTATTTTCGTCATGGGTTACCGTAATATAGTCGTATTGGTTGTTATCTGTATGTACCGTTTCCTTATATTTTCTGTCTGTCATATATAAAACTCATTTCATCCCTTAGAAACCGGAATGCACTACAAATGTAAGGAATCAAAAAAAATGTTAGCCTCTTTTTATCATTATTACATCTATTATTACGGTTGAGAAGGTGAATCATTCTACAGAAACTGTTTGTCAATCCCGTATACCATTATATACAATCACTATAATTTCATATTCCCAACCCTCCAACTCTCGAACTTTATAAGGAGCTATTTCCTGCTATCCATTCCTACTCCTCGCACCAGCGCTCTCCCACGCTCCAACCCTCCCACCCTCCGACGCAAGCTGCGGGGTAACCATTTCTATCAGGGCTAGGGTAGGAGTCGTTAATGATAAGTGGTTAATGATGAATGATGAATGATGAATGATGAATGATGAATGATGAGGTTCTGGTTATTGAGTTTCGAGGTTCGGGTTTCCAGGTAGAAAAGGAATATTGGTTTGAATTTTCATATTGCAGAATTCTATGTAAACATATTATTGAGTGTAAATCCCTATTTCCATTGTATCATTCTGCAGGAATCCAAATTCTTTACAAGAGCGCTTGTAAGTTGGCAGGATAATATCTGAGGTCTTTTAGCAGTTAGTATTAGCCATGTCATGCTGAGCTGAGTCGAAGCATTGTAATTAATTACGCGTGTAGGAGTTAAATCTTATTGCTCTATATAATATATAAATATACTCTTCAGTCTTCGTCGAAGAAAGTAAGCTCTCTTGTATAGTCTGGTCTCTATATTATATAATATATACCCTATTTGACCATAGTCACCCCAAACCCTCCAACCTACTTACTCTCCAACCACACCTCCAAACAAATGTTTAAAATTTTTCACCCTGCTACCCAGTCCTTTAGCGGCAAATATTACAAAACAGTAAAATTTATGTTAAATAAACTTGTTTTGCGTTGTATGAAGTTACTATCTTTGCCCCACTGAAAAACGAAAGATATTCAGTAGCGCAGAAGAGCCTTTAGATGGGCAGAAACGATATTACTTCCAAAAAGAGACGGACGAAAAAAACTTTAAAACTTTTTGAAAAAAAAGTTGCCAGTTTAAAAAGAGTTTGTATCTTTGCAGTCCCAATTAGAGGGAGCGCAGGAGTAGAGAGATTGAGGTTTTGAGAAGGGTTAAAGTTACTTAAAAAACTTTAAAATTTTCTTCAAAAACATTTGGTCATTAAAAAATAAAGTTTTACTTTTGCACTCGCAAATACGGAGCGACACTGACAGAGAGATTGCTTCGTTGAAAAGCGAAAGATATAAAGATCATTGACATACAATATAACAACCAAGTAAGGAAAAACTAAAGCGTTAAAAACTTTGAGTGAGTCAGACAAACATACAATGGAGAGTTTGATCCTGGCTCAGGATGAACGCTAGCGGGAGGCCTAACACATGCAAGCCGAGCGGTAGAGATCCTTCGGGATCTTGAGAGCGGCGTACGGGTGCGGAACACGTGTGCAACCTGCCTTTATCTGGGGGATAGCCTTTCGAAAGGAAGATTAATACCCCATAATATACTGGATGGCATCATTCGGTATTGAAAACTCCGGTGGATAGAGATGGGCACGCGCAAGATTAGATAGTTGGTGAGGTAACGGCTCACCAAGTCTACGATCTTTAGGGGGCCTGAGAGGGTGATCCCCCACACTGGTACTGAGACACGGACCAGACTCCTACGGGAGGCAGCAGTGAGGAATATTGGACAATGGGTGAGAGCCTGATCCAGCCATCCCGCGTGAAGGACGACGGCCCTATGGGTTGTAAACTTCTTTTGTATAGGGATAAACCTACCCTCGTGAGGGTAGCTGAAGGTACTATACGAATAAGCACCGGCTAACTCCGTGCCAGCAGCCGCGGTAATACGGAGGGTGCAAGCGTTATCCGGATTTATTGGGTTTAAAGGGTCCGTAGGCGGATCTGTAAGTCAGTGGTGAAATCTCACAGCTTAACTGTGAAACTGCCATTGATACTGCAGGTCTTGAGTGTTGTTGAAGTAGCTGGAATAAGTAGTGTAGCGGTGAAATGCATAGATATTACTTAGAACACCAATTGCGAAGGCAGGTTACTAAGCAACAACTGACGCTGATGGACGAAAGCGTGGGGAGCGAACAGGATTAGATACCCTGGTAGTCCACGCCGTAAACGATGCTAACTCGTTTTTGGAATGTAAGTTTCAGAGACTAAGCGAAAGTGATAAGTTAGCCACCTGGGGAGTACGAACGCAAGTTTGAAACTCAAAGGAATTGACGGGGGCCCGCACAAGCGGTGGATTATGTGGTTTAATTCGATGATACGCGAGGAACCTTACCAAGGCTTAAATGGGAAATGACAGGTTTAGAAATAGACTTTTCTTCGGACATTTTTCAAGGTGCTGCATGGTTGTCGTCAGCTCGTGCCGTGAGGTGTTAGGTTAAGTCCTGCAACGAGCGCAACCCCTGTCACTAGTTGCCATCATTAAGTTGGGGACTCTAGTGAGACTGCCTACGCAAGTAGAGAGGAAGGTGGGGATGACGTCAAATCATCACGGCCCTTACGCCTTGGGCCACACACGTAATACAATGGCCGGTACAGAGGGCAGCTACACTGCGAAGTGATGCAAATCTCGAAAGCCGGTCTCAGTTCGGATTGGAGTCTGCAACTCGACTCTATGAAGCTGGAATCGCTAGTAATCGCGCATCAGCCATGGCGCGGTGAATACGTTCCCGGGCCTTGTACACACCGCCCGTCAAGCCATGGAAGTCTGGGGTACCTGAAGTCGGTGACCGTAACAGGAGCTGCCTAGGGTAAAACAGGTAACTAGGGCTAAGTCGTAACAAGGTAGCCGTACCGGAAGGTGCGGCTGGAACATCTCATTTTAGAGCGTCTTAGGACGTTAAACAAAATCAGTATCGTAAGATACAAAATACTTACTTAAAGCATAGCTTTAGTTTTTTGTTTGGTTGATATATAAAAATACAAAACCCACTAGAAATTAGTAAAGGGATTGAGAGAGGCAAAGAAGATAAAAGCAGAGAGAGAAAGACGAAGAAATTAGTCTATTATCTATCAGTCTATCATCTTTTACGTCTAAAAGACAGTCTCGTAGCTCAGCTGGTTAGAGCGCTACACTGATAATGTAGAGGTCGGCAGTTCGAGCCTGCCCGAGACTACTAATTGAAAGACAGGAAGAGATCAGCTATTAGACATCAGACATTTAGGTTTGAGATCTGGAATCTGATATCTAAAGTCTACTAGAGGGGAATTAGCTCAGCTGGCTAGAGCGCCTGCCTTGCACGCAGGAGGTCAAGGGTTCGACTCCCTTATTCTCCACAGTTTTGGAAGACTGATTTAAAAGTTACGAATGGAGCCAAAAACAACATTTGTTCATCAGTTTGAAAGAAAGAAATTAAGATCATTGACATTAACGGTAAAGACATCACAAAGAGAAAACCGAGCGCATAAAGCGCTTGAGTAACCAATAGGAAAGAAATCGTTAAGGGCGTATGGCGGATGCCTAGGCTTTCAGAGGCGACGAAGGACGTGGTAAGCTGCGAAAAGCTGCGGGGATTGGCACACACGAATTGATCCGCAGATATCCGAATGGGGCAACCCGGCATATTGAAGATATGTCACCTCGCAAGAGGAGCAAACCCGGAGAACTGAAACATCTAAGTACCCGGAGGAAAAGAAATCGAAGAGATTCCGTAAGTAGTGGCGAGCGAAAGCGGATTAGCCCAAAAGTCTTTTTATGTTTAGAGGAATGTTCTGGAAAGAACAATCATAGAAGGTGATAATCCTGTACTCGAAAGGCATATAGAGATGATAAATGAGTAGGGCGGGACACGTGAAATCCTGTCTGAATATGGGGGGACCATCCTCCAAGGCTAAATACTCCTGAAAGACCGATAGTGAACAAGTACTGTGAAGGAAAGGTGAAAAGCACTTCGAATAGAAGGGTGAAATAGAACCTGAAACCGTACGCCTACAAGCGGTCGGAGCAGCGTAATGCTGTGACGGCGTGCCTTTTGCATAATGAGCCTACGAGTTAATTTTACTAGCGAGGTTAAGGTATTAAGTACCGGAGCCGGAGCGAAAGCGAGTCTGAATAGGGCGCATAGTTAGTAGGATTAGACGCGAAACCTTGTGATCTACCCATGGGCAGGTTGAAGCTCTGGTAACACAGAGTGGAGGACCGAACCGGTTGACGTTGAAAAGTCTTCGGATGACCTGTGGGTAGGGGTGAAAGGCCAATCAAACTGGGAGATAGCTCGTACTCTCCGAAATGCATTTAGGTGCAGCGTCGTATATAAGTTTATTAGAGGTAGAGCTACTGATTGGATGCGGGGGTTTCATCGCCTACCAATTCCTGACAAACTCCGAATGCTAATAAATGTTCTACGGCAGTGAGGGCATGGGTGCTAAGGTCCATGTCCGAGAGGGAAAGAACCCAGACCAACAGCTAAGGTCCCCAAATATATGTTAAGTTGAAGCAACGCGGTTGGACTGCATTGACAGCTAGGATGTTGGCTTGGAAGCAGCCATTCATTTAAAGAGTGCGTAACAGCTCACTAGTCGAGCGGTCCGGCATGGATAATAATCGGGCATAAACATATTACCGAAGCTATGGATTTATATTTTAGATATATCTGGTAGGAGAGCATTCTATTTGCGCCGAAGCAGTACTGTGAGGTATTGTGGAGCGGATAGAAAAGAAAATGTAGGCATAAGTAACGATAAAGCAGGCGAGAAACCTGCTCACCGAAAGACCAAGGCTTCCTCAGCCATGCTAATCAGCTGAGGGTTAGTCGGGACCTAACGCGAACCCGAAAGGGGTAGTGGATGGACAATGGGTTAATATTCCCATACTTGCTCACAATAAAAGGGGACGGTTGGATGTAGCTGCTGGAGACTGACGGAATAGTCAAGGCCTAGCCTTCGGGCGAAGCTGCTGTAGTGTAATCTGATCCAAGAAAAGCCGAAGTGAAGCAACCCGTACCAAAACCGACACAGGTGGTCGAGGAGAGAATCCTAAGGTGCTCGAGTGAGTCGTGGCTAAGGAACTAGGCAAAATAGTCTCGTAACTTCGGAAGAAGAGACGCCAACAGCAATGTTGGCCGCAGTGAAGAGGCCCAGGCGACTGTTTATCAAAAACACAGGACTCTGCTAAATCGAAAGATGCTGTATAGGGTCTGACACCTGCCCGGTGCTGGAAGGTTAAGGAAGGTGCTTAGCGTAAGCGAAGGCATTAACTGAAGCCCCAGTAAACGGCGGCCGTAACTATAACGGTCCTAAGGTAGCGAAATTCCTTGTCGGGTAAGTTCCGACCTGCACGAATGGTGTAACGATCTGGGCACTGTCTCAGCCACGAGCTCGGTGAAATTGTAGTATCGGTGAAGATGCCGATTACCCGCAATGGGACGAAAAGACCCTGTGAACCTTTACTATAACTTCGTATTGACTTTGAGTAAGTAATGTGTAGGATAGGTGGGAGGCTTTGAAGCAGGCACGCTAGTGTTTGTGGAGCCGACGTTGAAATACCACCCTTTACTTACTTGGAGCCTAACTTCTTTCAGAAGGACATTGCGTGGTGGGTAGTTTGACTGGGGTGGTCGCCTCCAAAAGAGTAACGGAGGCTTTCAAAGGTACCCTCAGCACGCTTGGTAACCGTGCGTAGAGTGTAATGGCATAAGGGTGCTTGACTGTGAGACCTACAAGTCGATCAGGTGCGAAAGCAGGACATAGTGATCCGGTGGTTCCGTATGGAAGGGCCATCGCTCATAGGATAAAAGGTACTCCGGGGATAACAGGCTAGTCTCCCCCAAGAGCTCACATCGACGGGGAGGTTCGGCACCTCGATGTCGGCTCGTCACATCCTGGGGCTGGAGAAGGTCCCAAGGGTTGGGCTGTTCGCCCATTAAAGTGGCACGCGAGCTGGGTTCAGAACGTCGTGAGACAGTTCGGTCTCTATCTATTGCGGGCGTTAGATGTTTGAGAGGGCTTGATTCTAGTACGAGAGGACCGAATTGAACAAACCTCTGGTGTATCAGTTGTACCGCCAGGTGCACCGCTGAGTAGCTACGTTTGGAAGAGATAAGCACTGAAAGCATATAAGTGCGAAACTCGCCTCAAGATGAGACATCTTTTAAGGGTCGTTGTAGATGACGACGTTGATAGGCTATAGGTGTAAAGACAGTAATGTCATAGCCAAGTAGTACTAATTACCCGTAGATTTATAGTCTATGGTTACTAATATAAACCAGGTGCTTTATGCGCAGTGAAGGTTTTGTCTTTGTGAAAGTTTTTATCGCTTAAAACAGATGTCAGATATAAGACATCAGATACCAGACCTTGAAGTCTGAAATCTGAAATCTATCCTCTGATATCTTATATACCTTCTTTAGGGTGGTTTTAGCGGTGGGGCTCACCTGTTCCCATTCCGAACACAGAAGTTAAGCCCACCAGCGCCGATGGTACTGCTAACGCGGGAGAGTAGGCCGCCGCCAGTTTTTATTTTATTTTTAAAAAACCTTTATCTTTACGATAAAGGTTTTTTTGTTATATACCCAAGTTAAGCTTATATGTAATGAGCAATGAATAATTGATAAACGATACATCAATCAACTATCACTTATCATTTATTACGTATGCTGGACAGCATACACTCTAATTGTCACTCCGTAGGAGTCTCAACAAAGTATTAGCACATAACTCAAATATTACTTTTACCTTTTTAATCCTTTAAAGACTATAATAAAGCAGGCTGGATTCCTGCGGAATGACACAGTAGGAAAGAAGCAGGCCAAATAAAAAGAAAGACGCCATTGCAACCAATAACTCCATTGGAAAAGATAACCACGGAATCCTTATCCCGAACTTCGTTACATCATTTTATAATTTATCATTGATAATTCATTCATCATCCTAGCCCCGATAGGAATGGTTACCCCGCAGCAGGCATGAAGACCTACGGCTTTACTCAGGGCGGGAGCGCAGGCTCGAGGAGTATGAATGGATAGCGGGAAACAGCTCCTGATATCTCAAATGGTGTTAAGTAAACTATTTCCTTCTATTACCCCGTTTTCCTCGAATAAATTCAATAAGTTTGTACTAGTTTTCCAAAAATAATTACAATGTCAGGAAATATTCTGATCATCGATGATGAGATCAAACTCCTTAAATTACTAGGAATGATCCTTTCCCAAGAAAATTTTAATGTAAAAGAAGCTTCTACGGCGCGTTCGGCAATGACCATGCTGGAGCAATATAAATTTGATGTTGTTCTGAGCGATGTTCGTCTGCCTGATGCTTTTGGGGTAGAGCTGGTAAAGGCTATCAAAACTAAATATCCACAGCTTGAAATTATCCTGATGACGGCATTCGGTAATATTACGGATGCTGTACAGGCTATGAAGAATGGTGCTTATGATTATCTGGTGAAAGGAGATGATAATGAGAAAATAATCCCATTGGTGTATAAGGCTCTTGATAAGGTAAAAGACAATAAATCGAGGGTTGTTCAGCAGGCTGTGACGAAAGGGTTTAATCAGATAATAGGTAAATCACCACTTATTTTGCAGGCTAAGAAACTGGCTGAAAAAGTAGCTTTAACGGATGCTGCTGTTCTTCTTACAGGGGAAACCGGAACGGGTAAGGAAGTTTTTGCGAGTGCCATTCACGAAGGAAGTGACAGGAAGAAAAACAGTTTTGTAGCGATCAATTGTTCAGCATTCAGTAAAGAAATTCTGGAAAGCGAGCTTTTTGGTCATAAACAAGGTGCTTTTACTGGAGCTTTGAAAGATAAGAAAGGATTGATTGAAGAAGCTAACGGAGGAACTCTGTTTTTGGATGAAATCGGTGAGATGCCAATAGAACTTCAGGCAAAATTGCTCAGAGTTTTAGAAACCAGGGAATTTATCAAAATGGGTGAAACCAAAGTTTCTAAATCTGACTTCAGGTTAATTGCTGCTACCAACAGAGACCTGATAGATGAAATAAAGCAGGGAAATTTCAGAGAAGACCTTTATTTCAGGCTTAATGTCTTTGAGATCACGCTTCCGCCATTAAGAGAACGAAAAGAAGACCTGAAAGCTATTGCCAAGCATTTTATAGATATTTTTTCTCATAAACTTCATCTGACAGGGGTTCAGGTAAATCCTGATTACTATAAAGTACTGGAACGAAACGACTGGAAAGGAAATATCCGTGAACTGAGAAATGCCGTGGAACGCAGCTTGATTTTGATGGATAACAATATCCTTGACGCAGAAAGTCTTCCCCATTATTCGGAAAAAGCTGTTCCTGAAAGTGATTCTTTAAGTATCAGATCACTGGAAAAAATACACATACAGAAGGTTCTACAGTATACAAAAGGTAACAAGGCAGAAGCTGCCCGTTTACTGGAAATCGGTATTGCCACATTGTACCGTAAACTTGAAGAATACGGATTAAAATAAACCTTTTATCATTTTAATAAAGAGCCTATCATTTTGATAGGCTTTTCTGTTTTTATATGGTTTTGTGTTTTGTGTTAATATGTTGTTAGTCAATTAATTGACTGTTTGTTTTTCAAAATGGACTTTCTTTTGGCATATAGTCTTCGAATAAAATATTTAAAAATGACAATTTCAAGAAAAACGTTTAAAAAACGGGAGCACTCGACTTTTAGTCTGCTGATTGTATCGTACGTATTGTTGACCCTTTTAACCCTAATGATTAAAATATGATGCTCATAAGTTTAATTCTGCTTTTTGCAGTATTGTTTTGGCTTTTGTATAAATCAGTTGAATTTTTTGATAGAATATAAATTATGTGGAGTTTATTTTTCCTCTCAATACTTGCCTTTGTGTATATCTGTTATGTTTTAATGAAACCTGAAAAATTTTAATTAGTCATGAATACAGAGATTTTAGGCATTATAGCAATGTTTGCTATCACATTAGTTATCGGAATATTTTTAGGGAAATATATAGCTAATGTCTACGGATACAAAAAGACTTTTCTGGATCCGGTTTTTGAACCCATTGAAAAGTTAATTTATAAAGTTTCGGGAATTAATCCTGCCCGCCAGATGAACTGGAAACAGAATATGTATGCCATGCTGGCGATCAATCTGGTTTGGTTCATCATAGGTTTCCTTCTTTTGCTGAATCAGGCATGGCTTCCTTTGAACCCTGATGGGAATCCAAATATGTCACCCGATCTGGCTTTTAATACTACCATTTCATTCTTAGTGAACTGTAATTTACAGCATTATTCAGGAGAAACAGGAGTAAGTTATCTGAGCCAGCTTTATCTGATGTTTTTACAGTTTGTTACGGCTGCAACGGGAATGGCGGCAATGGCTGTCCTTTTCAAGGCTTTTAAAGAAAAAACAAGTACCGAACTTGGGAACTTCTACGATTTTTTTACCAAATCAATGGTCAGAATCCTAGTTCCGGTAAGTGTAATTGTTGCTTTAGTACTTTCTATTAACGGAAGTCCGATGACTTTCGAAGGAAAAGATCACATTATAACACTGGAAGGCCAGAAAGCTGATGTTTCCAGAGGGCCTGTATCTGCATTTGTTGCGATCAAACATTTGGGAACTAACGGAGGTGGGTTTTTCGGAGCCAACTCTGCGCACCCGCTTGAAAATCCTAATTATATGACCAATATGACAGAGATGATCGCTCAGATGATCATTCCGTTTGCATTGGTATTTGCACTAGGTTTTTATCTGAATAAAAGAAAACTTTCATGGGTGATTTTTACGGTAATGACGGTCGGTTTTCTGGCACTTACCATTCCGAATATCGTGAATGAAACAGGAGGAAATCCTTTGATCACAAAAATGGGAACAGATAACAGCCTGGGAGCTATGGAAGGTAAAGAAATCCGTTTCGGAAGTGCAGCGTCCGGCTACTGGAGTATTGCAACCACAGTTATTTCAACAGGATCTGTGAACTCAATGCATGACAGTACAATGCCGCTTTCGGGAATGAATGAATTGCTTGCGATGATGATCAACTGCTTCTACGGAGGCTGTGGAGTCGGAATTCTGAACTATTTTATCTTTATCATTCTTGCTGTATTTATCAGTGGGCTGATGGTAGGACGAACCCCAGAATTTATGGGTAAAAAGATTGAAGCCAAAGAAATGAAAATCGCAATGATTGTGGCTTTATTCCATCCTTTCCTGATTCTTGCAGGAACCGCTTTAACGGCTTATCTACCAGAATTTGGAGCAAAGACATTGAATAATCCCGGCTTCCATGGTTTCAGTGAAATGCTGTATGAGTTTACTTCTTCCGCAGCGAATAACGGATCCGGATTTGAAGGGTTGGGAGACAATACACCCTGGTGGAATATCTCAACGGGAATTGTACTGTTACTCTCAAGATTTATCCCGATCATAGGACCGGTAGCCATTGCAGGTCTGTTGGCACAGAAGAAATATATCCCTGAAAGTTCAGGAACACTGAAAACAGATACGGCTACTTTCGGATTCATGACTCTGGCAGTGATTTTACTGATTGCGGCATTGTCTTTCTTCCCTGCATTAACTTTAGGCCCTATTGCAGAGCAGATTCAATATTTCTCAAAATAAATTTGAACATTAAAAATTAAAATCAATATTCAACCATTAAGGAAGCTGAAAAAGTGTAAGGAAACTAGTCTGACACTTACGAAACGTTCACTTAATATTATCCATATCTATCCTTATTATCCGGCAGACCTTGATGGTTACTATTGATTTACAATGATATAAATTCTTTCAAAAAAATGAAAAATCAGTCACAAACATTGTTTCAAAGAGATTTGGTCAACGAAGCGATAAAACAGTCCTTCGTAAAGCTGAATCCGAAAATTATGTTTAAAAATCCGGTAATGTTCCTGGTAGAAATCGGAACCATCGTCATGTTTATCGTAAGCATGTTCAGCCTTACCGGTGATAAAACCCAGGGAAGCTTTTCCTACAACTTTTTAGTATTTATAATTTTATTTTTCACCGTTTTGTTTGCCAATTTTGCAGAAGCTATTGCAGAGGCAAGGGGAAAAGCGCAGGCTGATACCCTTAGAAAAACAAGGGAAGAAACTCCGGCCAAACTGGTACTTGATAACAAGCCGGGATTTCAGGTAGAAACAAGGCTGAAGATGTCTGCTGAAATGACCTTAGGTGATATTTTCCTTTGTGAAGCCGGAGATCAGATTCCGATGGATGGTGAGATTATTGAAGGTCTTGCTACCATTGATGAGTCTGCTATTACCGGAGAAAGTGCACCTGTTATCCGTGAAGCGGGTGGAGACAAAAGTTCTGTAACAGGAGGAACGAAAGTATTGTCAGACAGAATTAAAGTAAGAGTAACCACAAAACCCGGAGAATCCTTCTTAGATAAAATGATTGCTCTTGTAGAAGGAGCGTCAAGACAGAAAACACCCAACGAAATCGCATTAACCATACTTTTAGCAGGATTCACGCTTACATTTATTATTGTTACCCTCACTTTAAAACCTTTTGCAGACTATGCGCAGACTCCGATTACCATAGCGGCATTTATATCTCTTTTCGTTTGTCTTATTCCGACAACCATCGGAGGCCTGCTTTCTGCAATCGGGATAGCGGGGATGGACAGAGCGCTGAGAGCGAATGTGATTACTAAAAGTGGAAAAGCAGTGGAAACTGCAGGAGATATTGATGTATTGCTTTTGGATAAAACCGGAACAATTACCATCGGAAACAGAAAAGCAACTCAATTTCACCCTGCGAATGGAATTCAGCTTGAAGAATTTATTAAAGCTTCTGCATTAAGTTCTGTAGCGGATGAAACACCGGAAGGGAAATCTATTATTGAACTAAGTGCTTTAAAACCTGAAGATTTATTAGTTGCTAACCCTACTTATATCGATTTTACTGCAGAAACAAGAACTTCAGGAATTGATTTTGATGAAACAAGAATCCGTAAAGGAGCTTACGATACAATAAAAAAACTGACTGAAAAAGCCGGGAATATCTTCCCGCAGGAAACCCAGGATGCGGTAACCAAAATTTCTGAAAACGGAGGAACTCCTTTAGTAGTAGCTGTTAATGAAAAAGTTTGGGGCGTGATCGAACTTCAGGATATCATCAAAACCGGAATTCAGGAACGTTTCCAGAGACTGAGAAAAATGGGAGTGAAAACGGTAATGGTAACAGGAGATAATCCTCTGACTGCAAAATTCATTGCTGAAAAAGCAGGGGTAGACGACTTTATTGCCGAAGCTAAACCTGAAGACAAAATGAATTATATCAAAAAGGAACAGCAGGAAGGTAAGCTGGTAGCGATGATGGGAGACGGAACCAATGATGCTCCGGCACTAGCCCAGGCAGATGTAGGTGTTGCGATGAACAGCGGAACGCAGGCTGCTAAAGAAGCCGGCAACATGGTAGACCTGGATAATGACCCTACAAAGCTGATCGAAATTGTAGAAATCGGTAAACAGCTATTGATGACCAGAGGAACGTTGACCACTTTCAGTATTGCAAACGACGTAGCAAAGTATTTTGCCATTATTCCGGCGCTCTTTATCACTTTTATTCCTTCTCTTCAGAAGCTGAACATTATGAATCTTCACAGTCCTGAAACAGCCATATTATCAGCGGTTATTTTCAATGCGGTGATTATTCCGTTCTTGATTCCGCTGGCGTTGAAAGGAGTTGCTTACAAGCCCATCGGTGCCAGTGCATTATTAAGAAGAAACCTTTTGATCTATGGGTTAGGCGGAGTAATCGTTCCGTTCATCGGAATCAAAATCATTGATCTGGTAATCAGTTTATTCTATTAAAATTAAAAAAATGAAAAATCATATTGTTTCAGCATTCAGATTAACTCTTGTAATGTTGCTAGTTACAGGTATTTATCTGGCAGTGGTTTATGGAGGTTCTAAAATACTTCCTAACAAAGGAAACGGAGAAATTGTTTACAATAAAGGGCAGAAGTTTTATGCCAATATCGGGCAGGAATTTAAGTCTGAAAAATATTTCCACGGTCGTCCATCCTCTGTCGATTATAACGCAGCAGGAAGTGGAGGAAGCAACAAAGGTCCAAGCAATAAAGAATATCTGGAAATTGTACAGAAAAGAATTGATACTTTAAAAATGGACAATCCTGAAATGGGTAATGCTAAAGTTCCTGTAGAATTGGTAACCGCCAGCGGAAGCGGACTGGATCCGGATATTTCTCAAGAAGGGGCTTTATACCAGGCAAAAAGAATTGCAAAAGTGAGAAGTATTTCAGAGGAAGAGATCAAAAGCTTAATTAATAATCAGACTGAAAAGCCTTTCTTAGGACTTTTCGGACCATCAAAAGTAAATGTTCTGAAGCTTAATATTGCTTTAGATCAATTAAAATAATTCAAATCATACAATGATAAAAAGAAGAATTGAAGTCATTAAGATGATTGAAGGAGCTACACAAAAAAATCTACGATTTTAAAATATTTCTCATTTATAATTCGCTGGTAAATCCTTATCTTTTCTTAATAGCTAAATTCTTCTTATCCTCTTAAATAATATAAAAATAAAGTGAAAAAATATTTAGTTATAGGAGCCGTATTGGGAATATTTTTCTCAAAAGCCCAATCATCAGATTCATTAAAAACAAGTAATAAAGTGACCTTTTCCGCTTATGCAGAACTTTTTTATACGTATGATTTTAATGAACCAGGTAATCATATTCGTCAAAACTTTTTGTATTCCTATAACAGGCATAATGAAATGAATCTTAGTCTGGGATTGGTTAAAGCCAATTACCAGAGTGAAAATATCCGTGCCAACGTTGCTTTAATGGCAGGAACTTATGCTCAGGATAATATGGCTGCCGAACAAAATGCACTACGTTATGTAAACGAAGCCAATGTTGGAATCAGATTATCAAAAAATAAAAACTTATGGATTGATGCAGGGATCATGCCTTCCCATATTGGATGGGAAAGTGCCATAGGAAAAGACAATGTTAATCTGACAAGAAGTCTGGCCGCTGAAAACTCACCTTATTTCGAAACAGGAGCCAAAATTTCTTATACCTCAGATAATGGAAAATGGTTTGTAAGCGGATTGGTATTGAACGGATGGCAACGTATTGCCAAACCTGAGGGAAACCAGAGTATTTCTTTTGGTCACCAGGTAACCTATAAACCAACTGATAAAATTACCCTGAACAGCAGTTCATTCATAGGGAATGATAAAGCAAAAGAGGACAAAAGAATGCGTTACTTCCATGATTTGTACGGAAGCTTTCAGATAACAGATCAGTTTTCGGCTGTATTGGGATTTGATATTGGCGCTGAGCAGAAATCAAAAGGAAGCGAGCAGTATAATATCTGGTACAGTCCGAATGTTCAGATGAAATATCAATTGGACAACAAATGGGCATTAGCGGGAAGACTGGAATATTATAATGATAAAAACGGCGTGATTATCAGTACAGAAACTCCCAATGGATTTCAGACCTTCGGATATTCTCTCAATGTAGACTATGCCATATTCAAAAATGTAGTTTTCCGTACAGAAGCGAGAGGTTTTACTTCAAAAGATGCCATTTTTGCTAAAAATGATGAATTTAAAAAAGGAAATTTCTTTATAACGTCAAGTTTAGCGGTCTGGTTTTAATATCGGTTTAGTCACAGAGAATAGTGCTTAAAGTAAAATTAAAAACAATAAAATCAATGTCATCAGCAAAAGATTTTTTAGAACTGATTCAAAAATCCCGTAAAGGAAAATTCAAAATTTATATAGGGATGAGTGCAGGTGTAGGAAAGACCTTCCGTATGCTCCAGGAAGCGCATTCCCTTTTGCGAAATGGCATTGATGTAAAGATTGGCTATATTGAAACGCATGGCCGTGAAGAAACTGAAGATCTTGTAGAAGGAATTCCTCAAATTGAAAGGAAATCAGTCTTTTATAAAGGAAAAAATCTTGAAGAAATGGATCTTCAGGCTATCATCAACGAACATCCTGAAGTGGTTCTGGTAGATGAACTTGCCCATACCAACGTAGAAGGTTCTAAAAATAAAAAAAGATGGCAGGATGTGCTGGAAATTCTTGATAACGGGATCAATGTCATCAGTGCCATGAATATCCAGCATATCGAAAGCCTGAATGAAGAGGTTAAGAAAATTACCGGAGTCGAAGTAACAGAGCGGGTTCCGGATAAAATACTGGCGCTAGCAGATGAAGTAGTCAATATTGACCTTACCGCAGATGAATTGCTGACCCGATTAAAAGAAGGAAAAATCTATAAAAAGGAAAAAATTCAGACCGCTCTGAGCAATTTCTTTCAAAGCGGACATATTCTTCAGCTTCGTGAGCTGGCTTTAAAAGAAGTAGCCACCCACGTGGAGAGAAAGGTAGAGACAGAGATCAAAACCGAAAATTTTAAGCCCATAAAATTCCTGGCCTGCATCAGCAGTAATGAGAAGATTGCCAAAACAATTATCCGTAAAACTGCCAGATTAGCCAGCTACTATAACAGTCCATGGACTGTTTTGTACGTTCAGAAGCCTTCTGAAAATCCGGAAAAAATTGCATTGGACAAACAACGGTATTTAATTAATAATTTTAATTTAGCACAGGAATTAGGTGCCAAAGTAGTCCGCATCAAAGAAAGCAGTGTTCACAACGGGATTCTGGAATATGTGATTGCTCATAACATCACAACGGTCTGTATTGGAAAACCTCACGCCAGTTTCTGGCGGCGAATGTTGGGATACAGCTGGATCTATACCCTTATGAACAGGCTGAATGAAAGACAGATAGATATTATTATTTTATCTTAAAAGTAATGAAACTTAAAACGAAACTTACCTTAGGCGTGGGCCTTTTATTTTTACTGATCGTTCTGCTTTCAGTGATAGGTTCTGTATACATCAATAAATTAAAATCCGATACTGAAAAGATCCTTACGGCCAATTACAACAGCCTGGAATTTTCCAAAAATATGCTTTTGGCGTTGGATAATATCAGTACAGACAGTACCGTTGCCATAGCAGATTTTCGAAAAAATAATAAGCTTCAGGAAAAGAACCTTACAGAATTTGGAGAAAAAGAAGCCACTCAGAATCTGAATCTGCATTTCAACAGCTACCTTAAAGCTCCCGATATCAATAAAGAAAAGCTTATCCGTGAAGATCTTTCGAAGATCATGTCCTTGAATATGAAGGGGATAGAACGGAAAAGTGACATTGCGATTATAACAGCAGAAAATGCTACTTTTTGGATCGTAAGTTTAGGTACTGTATGCTTTCTGATTGCTTTTATCCTGCTTTTCAATTTGCCGCAAACCATTGCAGAGCCTATCAATCAATTGACCTTCAGTATCAAACAGATTGCCGATAAAAACTATAGCGAGAGGGTTCATTTTAAAGGAAGTGAAGAATTCAACAGTCTGGCAGATTCCTTCAATACCATGGCGGAGAAACTTCAGGAGTACGAAAGCAGCACGCTTTCCAAGCAGCTGATGGATAAAAAACGGATCGAAACGTTGGTCAATAATATGCATGATGCGGTAATTGGTCTGGATGAGAATCATTTTATCTACATGATCAATGATGAAGCTTTAAAGATCACGAATCTCCATAAGGAAGATATTATTGGAAAAACGGCTCAT
The DNA here is from genome assembly GCF_031844745.1 of Chryseobacterium sp. SG20098. Taxonomy (NCBI): domain Bacteria; kingdom Pseudomonadati; phylum Bacteroidota; class Flavobacteriia; order Flavobacteriales; family Weeksellaceae; genus Chryseobacterium; species Chryseobacterium sp. SG20098. Next base: position 4,503,571 of record NZ_CP134622.1, read on the forward strand.
GAAGTAGCCATCAATAATGATCTGATGCGTGAACTGCTGAAAAATATCGACCATCCTGTAAAAGATCCGATTAAGATTGTCCGTGATAACAAGGAAAATTATTTCGAACAGGATATTATACCGATCAATATTGTAAAAACAGGGGAAAAGGAGAAAAAAAATATCGGAAAGGTAATCTTGTTGAGAAATATTACGCCTTTTAAAGAGCTTGATTTTGCCAAAACCAACTTCATTGCAACCATTTCCCATGAATTGAAAACTCCGATTTCAGCGATCAAAATGGGTGTTCAGCTTCTTGGAAACCAAAAGTTCGGAGAACTGAATGCGCAGCAGCAGGAATTGTTGAAAAGTATCAATGAAGACGGGCAGCGTTTATTGGATATCACTGGAGAATTGCTGAATCTTTCTCAGGTAGAATCCGGAAATATCAGACTGACCGTAGAAAAATGTTCCCCAAAAGAAATTGTACAGACTGCTGTAAAGAATGTTGAAAAACTGGCGGAGCAGAAAAATATCTCCATCAGCACAGAATATCTTCTGGAAGACAATGATGCGGTGACCGCAGATTTTGATAAAACCGTTTGGGTAATGAATAATTTCCTGACCAATGCGGTGAAGCACTCTTTTCAGGATGAAAATATTAAGATCGTGGTAGAAAAACTCAATGCATTTATTCAGTTCAGTATTATTGATACCGGAAGCGGAATTGATGAAAAATACCACCGCCAGATCTTTGACCGTTATTTTCAGGTTCCCGGCGAACACCAAAATGGAACAGGTTTGGGCTTGGCTATTTCAAAAAATTTCATTGAAAAGCAACATGGAGAAATAGGAGTGAAGAGTTCTCTGAATAACGGAAGTACATTTTATTTCAGACTACCGGTTTCATAAGGATTATTTTATATTTGCGATAAAAATAGAAATGAGAAAAACGTTAGGACTCCTATTATTTTCAGTTTTACTAAGCATTCAGGCGTCTGCTCAGACATTCACATTAGAACAGCTTAAAGGCTTCAACAAACTGACAATGGAGGAGTTTAAAAAGGAAATGAAACAGCTTCAGTTCAAGTTTTATGACAGAACTGAGGGCTTAAGCTTCCTTTTAACCGAATACGAAGCTCCAGACTATGGCTCGAAAATCGGAAAGTTTGAATACAAAGAAGAAAAGTATGAAGATCGGATTGAGTTTGAGTTTAATGACAAAAAAGACTATGAGCAGTATCTTAAACTGATATTGGCTGCCGGGTATAAAGAAACCGAGAAAGGAAAGATTATCACCAAAGAGCTTTATACAGATTACTACAAGAATAGGGAACATATCAGGCTGATCCTGCCAAAATCAGGAGAAAACGCTCCGTATACTATTATTGTTTTTAAGTAAACAAGATTATATATATTCCGAAGATACCTGAAAATATTGATTCTTAATAAATAAAAAGGCTGTGAAATCTATCACAGCCTTCTTTGTTATTCATTTTATAAATTTAATCCTTAATAAACTTCTGTACAATTACTTTGTCTTTTGTGAAAGCTTTTAGAATATAGTTTCCTTTAGAAAGTTCAGAAACAGAAATTGAGTTTCCTGTTACACTTAATGAGCTGATAATTCTTCCAGTCGCATCATAGATTTCAGCTTTGATGATTTCCTGCTTGGATCTGATATTTAAAACATCTTTTGCAGGATTAGGATAAACAGAAATACTCTGGTTTTCTTTATCAATTTCTGCTGTTGCCAATACATTTTGAACGCTTGTCGTATAAGTATTGGTAATAATCGGATGGTTGTAATCGAAATAGATTTTGGCTGTATTACTGAAGCTGTTCCCGATATTTAAGGTCGATTTTGTTTTAATCTTAAATGAAACATATCCGTCATTATTGGCATCATCAAAAGGGAGTTGGATGTTTTCAAAGATGAATTCTACGGTATTCGGATTGGTAATTCTTGTCACAAAATTGTGGCTTCCGTTTAACGCTACCAGGGAAGAAATATCAAATTTAGTAATGTCAATTTCATCTTTTACCACAATGTTCTGTGCATTGGCTGTTCCTGTATTTTCAAATCTGATCAGGTAATGTACATAGTCTCCCACCTGGGTTTGTGCAATAGTAGTTCCTTCAAGACAAGTCTTATCATTCGGGTCAAAAGAATTAACAACCGTTTGGTTCAATGTGAAGGTATTGTCAGCAGGTGTTTCGTCTGTAGCTCCATTGATTTGTGCTGTGTAATGTAAAATATCACCTCCATTTAGCGGTGGAGCCTGTGTTGGTGTATTTAATTTCAATGTTACTGTGATCTCTTTCTGCTGTAAAGGAAGAAGATTGGTGAAATTCCAGATCAAAGTTCCTGTGGATTGGGTATCGGGAGAAACGGTTGCATTCAGGAAATTCATTAGGTTATCATTGAAATTGAAAACAACATTTCCGGATTGGGCAACTGTTCCCTTATTTTTGTAAATAATTTTGTATTTTGTATCAAATCCCGGAACGGCAGCCGTAGTAGGAATAATTAAGACTTCAAGATCATTATGGGTTCCGTTCGATGTTAAGCAAAAATTTTGAGTCAATGGACTTGTTTGGGATGGGAAATTTACTGTCAAAGAACTTGGTGAAATTGTCCAATAGGCAGGATTTTCTAAAACGGGAGTTAGTGTATGGGTTCCGGCTCCTACAGCAATAGAATGATTTCCAGAATTGTTGGCAATAAAAGTTGCTGACACAGATCCATTAGTAATATTAAATTGCTGCAATGCTTTATTTAAATCATTGGAGTCACATCCATTCCCATTACTATCATATTTTGTATTTCCTTGAATTGTGTAAGAACTACCACCCGGAGTAAAAGAACAGTAAGAATTAATTACAACAGCAGAATTAATTCCGTTATAGTTAACGTAATACGCGAAATTATCAATTTGATTCGGATCACAACAAATATACTTTAATAAATTATTAGAGCTAAAGTTACACATGTGGGCTTGTAATGCTCCATTTTTTGCAAAAAGAAATTTTAAATTATTGGAGCTGCAGTTTATGCTTGTTAAAAGTGGATTATGAGTAATATCCAAAGTCTGTAAATTATTACCTCCACAACCTAAGCTGTTTAAGTTTGATAACATTGAAAGATCTAAGGTTGTGAGGCTATTATTAGTACAATTTAATGACATTAATAGAGGAGAGGATTGTAAATTGAGATTTTGCAGCATATTTGATGAGCAGTTAAGAACTTTGAGAGCAGGAGTATTTTGGAGATTAAGATTGTTAATATTATTGAACCCACATTCCAGACTTTCTAATAGATTGTGATTGCTTACATTCAATGAGGTTAACATATTATTATTGATGTTAAAATCCACCAGATTATTAAGTGTACTGATATCGATGCTAGATAATTTATTATTAAAGATTTGTAAGGTATTGATACTTGAACTATTAGTTAAATTTATACTTTGCAAATTAGATCCATACGTACAATATACTTTTTTTAATTCAGGTAAGTTCTGAAGATTTAAAGAAGGTAAGGCGTAAAGTTTTGTAAGCTGCACTTCATTCAGCATATTACAACCCTGTAAGTTCAGGCTTGTTAAAATATCCATTTCCTCAAGACGTACGTTTTTAAGAGTAGGTTTATTGCTTAAATCCAAGGAAACGATAGGAGCTTTAAACATCATTACAGTTTCCAAATTCGGAAGATTTTGAAAGGTCATACTAAACGGATTTGAACTTACTCCCACAACAATATTTTTAAGAGATGTACTTTGTATATCCAATGCAGTAAACCCATGGTTAGAAATATCTAAATTTTTTAATTTAGGACAATTTTGAATGTCAAGAGAAGCAACACCATTGTTGTTTACAACTAATTTTTCTAGATTAGGAAGGCTTAAATTGATGTTTGTAAGATTGTTTCTGTTAAGATCTAAAGAAACTAGATTAATAAAACTTTCAATTCCTGAAAGATTTGACATATAATTTGTATTCGGAGAAGATGATAAATCAAGATAACTAAGATTTATAGCTTCAGATACTTGAATTTGCCCATCATTATTCAGATCAATCTTAGTCCATGTTCCGGCTAAATTTTTAGCTATCTGATTAGTATTACTGTTAGCGCTCAATAATTTTGTCATAAAATTGGTATCAGTAATATTGACAGTTTGTGCCTGAAATATGGCAAAAAATATCATAAAGATAATTAAGTAGAGTTTTTTCATGGATTAGTTTAGTAGCTTATTTAATTAAAAAGGCAAAAATAAACCATTAAGACAATATCTTAATGGTTTATTTAATATTATTTTGATTTTCTTACTGTTTCTCAATCAAATCCAGAAACTGCTGCTCATCCAGGATTTCAATTGTTCCGATATCCTGTGCTTTTTTCAGCTTGCTTCCTGCTTTTTCACCTACTACAAGATAATTGAGGTTTTTTGAAACCGCAGAAATATTTTTTCCGCCATGCTTTTCTACCATTTCCTCAGCAGCTTCTCTGGTGAATAATGACAATTTTCCGGTGAAAAGGAATGTTTTTCTTTCCAGAACATTCGATAATACTTCATTGGTGCTTTCTCCCTTCTCAAGCTGTACTCCGTAAGATTTCAATCGCTCGATCATTAATACATTTTCAGAATTCTGGAAGAAATCGACAATGCTTAGTGCAATCTTTGCTCCGATGTCTTCTACCTGGCAAAGCTCTTCTACCGTAGCATTCTTTAATTCTTCAATCGTCGGGAAGTTTTTAACCAGTTTCTTGGCAACTGTTTCCCCTACATGCTTGATCCCGATTCCGTATAAAACTTTTTCAAAAGGAATTTCTTTGGATTTTTCAATTCCTGTGATGATATTCTGAGCCGATTTCTCAGCCATTCTTTCGAGTGGAAGAAGCTGTTCTTTTGTTAAAACATAGAAGTCGGCAGGATTTTCAATCAGTCTTTCTCTGTACAGCTGTTCAATCGTTTCACTTCCAAGATTATCAATATTCAAAGCTTTTCTGGAAACATAGTGGATCATTCTTCCTACAACCTGTGGCGGGCAGTGAAGCTCGTTCGGACAGAAATGGATGGCCTGATCCTCAATTTTTACCAGCTCGGTACCACATTCAGGACAATGTTTGATATATTCAATTTCTTTGCTTTCTTCAGTTCTTTTATCTGTGTTTACCCCTACGATTTTCGGAATAATTTCACCTCCTTTTTCTACATACACGAAATCATGTTCATGAAGATCCAGCTTTTTGATGATATCTTCATTGTGCAGAGAAGCTCTTTTCACAATGGTTCCGGCCAGTAAAACAGGTTTAAGATTAGCAACAGGAGTAATAGCTCCGGTTCTTCCCACCTGATAAGAAACGCTTTGAAGTTCTGTTTCTACTTTTTCCGCTTTAAATTTATAAGCCATAGCCCAACGCGGAGATTTGGCCGTATAGCCAAGTTGTCTCTGCTGCTGTAGTGAATTCACTTTTAAAACAATACCATCAATTTCAAATGGCAGATTATGACGTTCTGTGTCCCAGAAAGTAATAAATTCCTGTACCTCAGCCATTGTTTTACATAATTTGGCCTGCTGGGAGGTTTTGAAGCCCCAGCTCTGAGCTTTCTGAAGCAGTTCCCAATGGGTTTCCGCAGGAACTTCATCAGAAATAAACTGGTATAATACAGAAGAAAGTCCACGCTTTCTTACCTCAGCGCTGTCCTGCATTTTCAGACTTCCGCTGGCCGTATTTCTTGGATTCATGAAGGGATCAAGACCATCTTCCTCACGAAGTTTATTAATTTTGTCAAAGTTTTTTCGGGTCAGATAAATTTCACCACGCATAAAAAAATGAGCAGGGAAATCACCTTTTAAAGTCAGAGGAATATCTGAAATGGTTCTCACGTTTGGGGTAATTTCATCCCCCTGGAAACCATCACCACGCGTAACCGCCTGAGACAGTTTTCCGTTTTCATAAAGGATAGAAATGGAAGCACCGTCGTATTTCAGCTCAGCAACGAATTCTACCGGATCGTCAATCGTTTTGATGATTCTCTTTTCCCAGTCTTCAAGATCGTCAAAATCATAGGAATTGTCCAGAGAATACATTCTGAATTTATGCTGAATCGTAGGGAAAACTTTGGTAACACCGCCACCTACACGAACGGTAGGAGAATTTTCATCATAAAACTCTGGGTACCTGGCTTCCAGATCCTGTAGCTCCTCCAGAAGCATATCAAATTCATAATCTGTAATGGTGGGAGTATCCAGTTGGTAGTAATTTTCGTTATGCTGGTGAAGCTCTTTGCGGAGCTGTTCTATCTTTTGTTGAATGTTTTCAGACATTGCTTTTCTATCTTTTGAGCAAAAATAACTAAAGTAATTGCATTTAGAAAATAACAGAATAAAATAGATAGGAAAATTAAAAATGCTTAATATGCTTTAACAGATTGGTTCTGTATAACATAAAACATATGTTTAAACTAATTTAACATAACGTTCTGATTTAATTAAAAAAATGTTAAAACTTTCTTAAACACCCCGCTCTTAAAGTCAAAATACCTTTGCACATCTGATTGAAAGAAACCTCATAATGATCTATCATAATGAAAACCAAAGAGGTTTCCTGGCGAACATCAAAAAATTAATCATAAAGATCTTCGGAAGAAATGAAAAAAGTAAAGATTGTACTGGGATTATTGTTTTTAGGGCTTGGGACAATGGCTTATGCACAGACCACGCAGGCTTCTATTGTAGGGAAAGTTACCGGACCGGGAAGTACGGCTCAGGAAAAAGTGAAAGTGACGATCGTGAACGAGTCCACAGGATTCAGAACGGAAACGGAAACCAACTCAAAAGGAGAATATATTTTTAAAGAAATTCCTCTTGGCGGGCCTTACACGGTTATTGTCAATGATGATAAAAAAGAAGGTTATAATGTCAACTTCGGAGATCAGGTGACCGTGAATATGGATCTGGGGAACGAGAAGACTATTGAGGAAGTAAAAATTACAGGAAACCTTAAAAACAAGATCGGAAACTTGGGAGCAGCTACCGCAATTTCTGCGAAAAACATCAGCATGCTTCCGGTGAACGGACGAAACTTCACCAATCTTACGGAACTATCTCCGTTAAGCGGAAAAGGAGGAAACCTTTCCGGCCAGCTTGGATCTTCTACCAACTTTACGATTGACGGGATGACCGCAAAAAATCCTACTTCTGCAGGATCAACAACGAGCCGAAGCGGTGCACCATTTTCCATCTCCATTGAAGCGGTCCGTGAATTCAAAATCACTACCAACCAATATGATGTTACATTGGGAAGAAGCGGAGGAGGAACAGTAAGTGCTGTTACCAAATCAGGAACCAATAAATTTTCCGGAAGTGCCTGGGAATATTTAAGAACAAACTGGCTTTCCAGTCCATATGACATCAGAGGAAACAAAAGAAATAATGACTTCTCTACTTCGCAGTTCGGATTTTCATTGGGAGGTCCGATCATTAAAAATAAATTACACTTCTTCGTAGCATGGGATCATCAGCTGGATTCAAGACCTTTAGTAATTGCTGATATCAAATCTCCGGATGATGAGAAGAGATTCAACACAACTACGCAGACGCTTAATCAGTTCCTGGATATTGCAAGAGCAAAATATGGAGTAGGAAGCAGCCCCCAGTTCGGAACTTTTGATAAAGTGAGAAACTCTGATGCCGGTTTCTTACGTCTAGACTGGCAGATCAATGAAAAGAACTTATTAACCCTCAGAAATAACTTTACTTACGATCTTAACAAAAACGGATTGGGTGACAATACCAATATCAACTTTTTTGAATCTTACGGGAATGATAAAAACCTTGATAACAGTTTATTATTGACCTTAAGATCAAATCTGAGACCTAACTTAACCAACGAATTAAAGGCGCAGTATCTCTATACTTTCCAGGACAGTTACCAGAACAATCAATTAGGAAAACCTGTACCGAGAGCTATTGTTGAAGGAGTATCTTCCAGTACGGGATCTACGAATATTCAGATCGGAGGACACCGCTTTGCTCAGGAAAGCTTCAGAAATAATGTGTTCCAGATTGTAGATAATTTATATTACAATACAGATAAGGTAAAATATACGTTTGGGGCAGACCTTATGTATACAACAGCAAAATCGGTATACGGAAGTGAGGTGAACGGAAGGTTCCATTTCCAGGGAATGAGCAATTTTGAGACCATGACACCTTACAGATTCTATAGAGAAGTTCCTTTGGTGGCCGATCCGTCTGTCAGATCAAATATCTGGAACATCGGTCTCTATGGGCAATTCCAGACCAAAGTAGCTAAAGGACTTGATTTAATGGCTGGTTTGAGATTAGATTACGGTGGTTACCCGAAAGCAGAATTCAACCAGAAACTGTTTGATGAAATGGGAATCAGAACGGATAACCAGATCAAATCATTTGTCATCCAGCCAAGATTCCAGTTTGATTGGAACATCAATGAAGGAAATAAAGACTTCCTGAAGTTCGGTGCCGGAATTTTCTCTTCCGATATCAACAATTATATGATCATCAATAACCTTGTATTTGATGGAAAACATCTGGCTACTGTGGATGTAACGGGTAAAGATGTTCCGTTCCCGGATTTCAACAGCTATAGAGATGATTATAATACGGTTCCGTCACTTTCCCAGAAGCAGATTCCGACGATCAACTATACCGGTAAGGATGCAAAGATCCCGATCGTTTATAAAGCCAATATCTCTTATACCCATTTCTTCAATGAAAGGTTCAGAGCAGGAATTGCAGGATATATGGCTTTAGGTAGAAACAATTACTATTATTACGACAGAAACATGGTGGCCAATCCTTTCTTTACACTGGCTAACGAAGGTGGAAGGGGAGTATTTATTCCTACAGGAGCTATTACCAATAATGCCAATAACAGTGTAAGTTTCGACTGGAAACAGGGAAGAATCAATAATAATTTCGGAAGAGTACTGGAATTGGTGAGCGATGGTAAAGTAAACCAGTTCTCATTCGTAATCGATACAAGTTACCGCTACTGGAAAGATGGAGAAATCACCGCAAGTTATACATGGTCTGATATCAAAGACAATACTTCATACAACGGAAACGTAGCCAACTCTGCAACATTGTCTACCATGATTCAGAGTGATCCTAGAGATTTGAGAATGACCTATTCTGACAACCAGTTCAGAAACAAAGTCGTGATCTATGGAAACTCTCCTACCATTGCAGGATTTACATTGGGGATCAGGTATTCAGGAATCGGAGGAACGCGTTTCTCAGCAACCACAGGAGGAAACATCAACGGAGACTTCGTAGATTCCAACGATCTTGCTTTTATCTTCCCGAATCTTACCAAATCCATACTGGATGATCCGCAGGTAGGGCAGGCCCTGAAAGATTATATCAATGAATATAACGGAAGAATCGCAGAGCGTAACGGAGGTAAAAACGGTTTCTACGGTGTTTGGGACGTACGTGTTGCCAAGAAAATTAAATTCGATAAAGTGGGAGCTTTTGAACTTTCTGTTGATATTTTCAACGTAGCCAACCTTCTTAACAAAGAATGGGGGGTAAACAAATCATACTCAAATACTTCTTTGTATAAGGTAACCAAGTTCAATAAAGATACGATGCAGTACGAATACACCAAAAACGTAAGTGGAGGCGGTTTGGTTCCTCTGACAGGAAATCCTTACCAGATCCAGATCGGTGCGAAATACAGTTTCTAACTTTTACCTTTTTTAACCACTGAAGACATAAAAGAAATTGAGCAGGCTATGGTAAATCTCACCTAGCTTTAATCAGTAAATCTTTTATGTCTTTTGGTTTTTATTTTGTAATAACTACCTTTATCAGGAAGTTTCACGACTTTATTTTAATAATTTAAAATTATATTATGAAAAATTTTATCTTAGGGTTAGCAGTTTTAAGTACAGTTATGATGAAAGCACAAACCCAGATTATTGCCCATAGAGGATATTTCCAGGCTCAGCCTCCAACAACAGAGAATTCAATTCAATCATTGGAAAATGCCCAGAAATTAAAAATATATGGGGCGGAATTTGATGTAAGAATGACAAAAGATGGTGTATTGGTGATCAATCATGATGAACACCATGGTAAAATGGAAATTTCAGAAACTCTTTTCAAAGAACTGGAAGCATTGAAATTATCCAACGGAGAAAAATTCCCGACCTTAAAAGATTATTTAAAACAGGGGAAAAAAGACAAATCTCTGAAGCTGATCGTTGAGATCAAGCCAGCGAAAACTCCTGAAATAGAAAATGAAATCACGGAGAAAACGATCAAAATGATTAAAGATATGAAGCTGGAATCTCAAAGTGAGTTTATTTCTTTCAGCCTTAATATCTGTAAAGAGATCAAAAAACTGGCTCCGTCTTTTAAAGTACAATATCTGAACGGTGAACTGTCACCTGAGCAGATCAAAAAAGAAGGATTGGATGGTATGGATTACCACTACAGCGTCTTCCAGAAAAACCCAACATGGATTGCTGATGCAAAAGCATTAGGGTTAATTACCAATTCATGGACCGTAAATGACATTGCTGTTTACGAAGAATTGAAAAAACAAGGAATAGGATTCGTAACAACCAATATTCCTGATCAGTTGAAGAATAAATAGATTTAACATCTTCAGAAATATAACAACTGAAGGACAAAATATTTCCCTCCTCCGGAGGGGTGGCGAAAATTCAAAGAATTTTTAACGGGGTGGTCAAACGAAATTTTTTAACCATCTCTACAAATAACCAATAATTTATACAGTCTGCCTCTTATATGGAAGCAGGCTGCTTTTTTTAGAAGCTAAGCCCTTCTTTTTAAGAGTTAATGAAAGAATCAAGTGCTTAGATTTTGTTTTAATATATTGTTATTCAGTGTGTTGATTGTTTCGTGTGGTATTATCTCAAAGAAAGACAATAAAGATACATAAATACAGCCTTACCACCGTATTAAAAACACTTAATTGCCTAAGTGTTTATTATTGAGGTGTTTACTCAATGTTATTAAGGCTTGATTAATATTTGGTTTAATGAATTTTTAAGAAACGTTAAAATTGTGTTAAGACGTTCCTTGTAATGTCGTTCTAATTTTGCGCAAACAAAAAGGAAATGCGTAAAGAGACACAAAAACTGTTGGTTTTGTCGCTGTTAGGATTGGTTAGCGTTAATCTGGCAGCTCAGCAGAAAGCTAAAAAAGATACCATTAAAGGACTTGATGAAGTAGTAGTGACTGCTTTGGGAATCAAGAGGCATGACAGAGCCTTAGGGTATGTTGCTGAGAAAGTAGATGCCAAAACATTTGAAGAAACCCAGAATAATAACTGGGCACAGTCGATGGAAGGAAAAGTCGCTGGTCTTAAAATCCAGACGGCCGGAGCAGGGCCGTTGGGAACTTCCAGAATTACTTTGAGAGGGGAAAAATCCATTATGATGGATCACAACTACGCTCTTATTGTAGTGGATGGAGTGCCATTGGGGAATTCTACCACAGGTTCCGGTACGGCTGCATATGGAGCAGGTTCCGGAGGTGACGTTCCCATCGATCTTGGAAATGGATTGAACAGCATCAACCCGGATGATATTGAATCCGTAACAGTATTGAAAGGAGCTTCTGCAGCCGCATTATACGGATCACGCGCTGCCAACGGAGCTTTAATGATCACCACAAAATCCGGAAAAACTAAAAACGGAAAACTGAGGGTTACTTTTAACTCTTCCTCAAGCTTTGATTCTGTATTGAAATGGCCGGACTGGCAATACGAATACGGGCAGGGAACACTGGCAACCAATACAGCAGGAAACTTCTACTATTCTTATGGCCTTTCTCCGGATGGACCAAATACCGGAGGAACCAGTAGTGCTTTTGGTCCTAAATTCGCCGGACAGTATTATTTCCAATACGATCCTAACGTAATGGGGCAGAGCAAGGAAAGACAATTGTGGAGACCTTATGAAAATAACATTAAAGGTTTCTGGAGAACAGGTTCTACTTACTCGAACAGTATTTTCGTAGAAAGCTCCAACGAGAAAACCAGCTTCAGATCTTCACTTACTTACCTTAATAATGAGTGGATGATGCCAAATACAGGCTTCGACAGGTTCAATTTTGCTTTGTCATTTGCCCATCAGCTTACCCAAAAATTAAAAATATCAACAAAATTTGCCTATAACACTACTACCAGTGATAATCTTCCTGCAACAGGATACAACAACCAGTCGATTTCCTATTTCATGATCTTCCAGAATCCCAATGTAGATCTGGAGTGGTATAAGCCTATCTGGAAGCCGGGGCAGGAGCAGGTTGACCAAATCCATCCGTTCAGCTCCTATATTGACAATCCATATATGATTGCTTATGAAATGCTGAATGGAGTTAGAAAGAAGACTATTACAGGAAATATCACAGCGGATTATCAGTTTAATAAGAATTTCAGTGTAATGCTGAGGTCAGGAATTGAAATCCTGAATGAAAAAAGAACGACCAAAAGACCCTGGAGCTCTGCCAATTACCTGAAAGGTTTCTACAGAGAACAGTTTATCAAAAACCAGGAATATAATAACGACCTTTTATTTTCTTATAAAGCAGACTGGAATAAATTCAGCATTTCAGCGTCAGCAGGGGGAAGCATTCGTTATAATGAATACCTGCTTAATGATTATCAGGCCATCGGACTGAAAACAGCAGGAGAATACAGCCTTACCAACGCACTTTCTATTCCGGTTAAATATCCGGCACCCAGAGATAAACATGTAGACAGTGTGTACGGATTGCTTACTCTGGGATATGACAATAAAATATTTGTGGATATTACCGGAAGAAACGACTGGAGCTCTACGCTTCCGAAGCAAAACAGATCATTCTTTTATCCTTCGGTGAGTACCAGTTTCATTTTATCAGATATTTTTAATCTGAAAAGCAATAATCTGAACCTATGGAAACTGAGAGCTTCATGGGCAAAAGTAGGGATAGACAGTGATCCTTATCTTTTGGATAACTATTATACAGCAAGTAATATTACAGGGAGTGTAGTGGCGCCTACCACTTTTAATAATCCATCTCTTAAACCTGAAAAAAATACCAATATTGAAGCCGGTATGGATTTCAGCCTTTTCAAAAACAGATTGAACCTTAATCTTACTGCCTACCAGAATTTCAGTGAAAACCAGATTATTCCTGTATCGATGCCTACAGAAAGCGGATATTCCAAAAGGATCATCAATGCCGGAAAAATCCGAAACAGAGGTCTTGAACTTTCAGCGGATATCTTAGCCATAAAAGGTAAAGACTTCTCATGGAAAGTTAGTGGAAACTGGTCTACCAACGAAAACAGAGTGATGACCTTACCTGAAGGCTTTGACGGTATTGTTTCCAACGTAGGAGATGTAGTGTTCTATAAAATGGAAGTAGGAGGTTCATTGGGCGATATGTATGGCTTTAAACTACTAAGGACTCCGGATGGAAAAGTAATTTATGGCGATAACGGACTTCCTGCAAGACCAGCAGATATTGAAAAAGTAGGAAATGCGTTCCCGAAATGGAGAGCCGGTCTTCAGAATGATTTCCGAATCAAGAACTTTACGATCAGTTTCTCATTTGACGGTCAGTACGGTGGTATTGCTTATTCTCAGTCACATCATAAAATGTCTGAACAGGGTAAGCTGAAATCTACCCTTCCGGGAAGAGATAATCCTGGCGGAATGATTGTAGGAGACGGTGTTGTCCAAAATCCTGACGGATCGTTCAGTACGAATACAAAAGGAGTACTGGTATCTTCTTATTACGGAGATTATTATAGAAGGGCCAATGTGGAAACCAACAGCTTCAGCACAGACTTTGTTAAGCTGAGAGACGCAAGAATTGCCTATTCATTCCCGAAAGAAACCATACAATCAATAGGTCTGGATGATCTTACCATTGCCATTTTCGGAAAGAACCTGTGGATGTGGACCAAATTTCCAATGTTTGACCCCGAAGTGGCTACGTTGGATAATGCAACCATTACTCCCGGAGTGGAAATGGGACAACTCCCGGCAGCAAGAACAGTTGGTTTTCAGTTAAATCTTAAATTCTAAATTTTAAAAATGAAAAAAATAATTATAAATCTGACATTGGCAGTTTCGGTTTTCATGCTTCAATCCTGTGACAGAACTTTCGAGGAGTTCAATACAGATACCAGCAGGATTAAAGACCCTTCCGTTGGAAGCCTTCTTGCTCCCATTCAGTATGAAATGGCGAGTTACGGCTATAACAGAGCAGATGATTTCACTTTTGATATGATGCAGATTGCTTTAGACTTTCCCAATGAAGGAAATTCCTACAGCAGATATTATATGGATGAAAAAAGTGGTAACGGATACTGGAATACTTCTTACAGATGGCTTAAGCAGGTAAATGATCTCAGAAAATATGCAGACAAAGAACAGAATAATAATTACCTTGCTATTTCAATGGTCCTGAATGCATGGATTGCCTCCAACCTTACTGATGCTTTCGGAGATATACCTTTATCTGAAGCGCTTAAAGTTGAAGAAAATATTTTAAGACCAAAATATGATAAGCAGAAAGATATCTACATTCAGCTGTTAAATGATCTGAAAACAGCCAACTCGTTATTCAATACCAATCAGGTATTAACGGAAACCGATCTGTTTTATAATGCCAATACCAACAGCCAGACCGGAATTTTAGGATGGAAAAAATTCTGTAATTCTCTTTCATTAAGATTATTAACCAGAATTCTAAGCCGAAACGGAGAAGTAAATGTCTATGAAAGAATTCAGGAAATTATCAATAATCCGGCTCAATATCCCATTTTTCAGAATAATACAGACAGTGCAGTGCTGCCGCTTTCCGGAATATCTCCCTACCTGCCGCCAATAGCCCGCCCACAGGATTTTACCGCTTCCAGGGCTGCAGGTGAATTCTTTGTGAATGCCATGAAAGATAATAATGACCCAAGACTGAGCCTATTTTTCACAAAAGCGAAAGCAGGAACAGGAGAAGATCTTGGTTATAAAGGAGCTCCTTCAGGATACGCTTTGGGAACATCTTTCAACTATCAGCCTTCCAACCTTAATCAGAATCTGGCGAAAGCACCTTTAAAGATTTTAATCATGACCTATTCTGAAGTACAGTTTATCCTGGCAGAATTGGTTAATAAAGGAATTATTGCAGGAAATCAGCAGACCTATTACGAAACCGGGGTGAAATCTATAATCGAACAATGGGGAGCAACAGTTCCTGCCAATTACTTCAGTAATCCTAAAGTGGCGTATGACGGCTCTCTGGAGAAAATTATGCTTCAGAAATACATATCCCTGTTTTTTATTGACCATCAGCAATGGTATGAATACAGGCGTACAAAACTTCCTGTACTCCCTAATAACGGAGGGCTTCAGAACGGAGGGCAAATGCCTGTAAGATTCATGTATCCTACGGCTACAAAAGTGATGAATACAGATAATTATAACGCAGCCGTACAATCGATGGGAGGAGACAATATCAATGTGAAAATGTGGTGGAATAAATAAAAGTGTCTATTGAAAGATTAAAAAATAATTTAAAGATTTTAAAAATTATGACTATCAATATAAAATATATCATGCCTTGTATGCTGGTTTCAGCGATGGCGCTCGCACAGAATTCTGTCTCAGGATATGTATTCGAAGACCTCAACAAAAATCAAAAGAAAGAAAACCGTGAAAAAGGAATTGAAGGCGTAGCTGTCTCTAATGGAGTGCAGGTAGTTCTTACGGATAAAAACGGTAGATACAGTCTTCCGGTTCAGGAAGATCAAACTATTTTTGTGATCAAGCCTTCAGGGTATCAGACTGCTTTAAATGCAAACAATCTTCCACAGTTCTATTATAATCATAAACCTAATGGATCTCCTGCAGATTTTAAATACAAAGGAGTAGCTCCCACAGGAGACCTTCCCAAAGAACTGAACTTCCCGCTTTATAAGCAAAACGAAAACAAAAATTTTGACATCCTTGTTTTCGGTGATCCACAGCCTTACACAGAAAAAGAACTGGATTACTTCAAAAGAGGAATCGTAAACGAAGTAAAGAATACAAAGAAAAATGCAGTATTGGGTATCAGTCTGGGAGATCTGGTAGGAGACAACCTAAGTCTTCAGAAACCTTACGCTGATGTGATGAAAGAAGTCGGACTACCCTGGTATAATGTGATGGGAAATCATGACATGAACTATGATGCAACGGAAGACAGGCTTTCCGATGAAACATTTGAATCTAATTTTGGTCCTGCCAATTACTCGTTCAACTACGGTAATGTACACTTCATCATTTTAGATGATATTCTTTATCCGGACCCGAGAGACGGCAAAGGGTATTGGGGCGGATTCCGTGATGACCAGCTTCAGTTTATCGAAAATGATCTGAAACTGGTTGATAAAAATAAACTGATCGTCATTTCTTTCCATATTCCATTGGAACATAATAATGAAGACAACTTCAGAAATGCGGACCGTCAGAAATTATTTGATTTTCTGAATCCTTTCCAGAATGTATTGCTTTTGTCAGCACATACTCATATCCAGCAGCAGATTTTCTACGGCAAAAAAGCAGGCTGGAACGGAATCAAAGAATTACACGAATATAACGTAGGAACTACTTGTGGCGACTGGTATTCAGGAACACCGGATGAAGCCGGACTTCCTACCTCAACCATGAGAGACGGGACTGCGAAAGGTTACTCTTTCATCAGTTTTACAGACAATCAGTATAAAGTTAAGTACAGAACAGCCGGAAAACCGGAAGACTATCAGATCAAATTATATGTTCCGAAAGTGATTTCTTCGTCAAGAACCTCTGCCAAAGTACTGGCTAACTTCTTCATGGGAAGCAAAAAAGACAAGGTAGAATACAGAATAGACGGTGGAAAATGGGAAGAAATGAAGTACGATGAAACCATCGACCCGAATTTTGCTCTTTCTGTTTTCAAATGGGATTCTACAGAGAAAATTCTTCCGGGCAGAAGACCTTCCAACCCTGAAATGTCAAAGCATATCTGGGAAGCGGATTTTCCTAAGAAATTATCATTAGGAAAACATAAAGTTGAGGTGAAAGCTGTTGACATGTATGGAAATGAATTCTCCGCTTCAGAAGAATTTGAAGTTCAGAACGCCATCCAGATTCCTTAAGCTTTTATTTTTTTACTATACCTTTTTTAGATTTTGAAACCGGTTCTTATGAGCCGGTTTTAATTGTTATCGAGGTTTAGATAAACGACAAAAGTCACAAAAGTTTTTAAGCTATACTTTGGATATAAGAAGCGCACTTAAGTTTTATAAAAATCTAAGTTTTCATCTTATGTTAACTTTTATACGGGATGATTGTAACTTTTAAATATTATCTGTAGTAATCATCTTTTGTGATTTTTGTGGTTGTATAAAATATAAGTTAAATCTGTGTTTTCGCGGCCTCATAAAAATGTTCTTTCGTAACTTTGTATCAAGAAAAGTATCATTACTATGAATATAAACGGAAAAAATGCCATTGTAACAGGTGGTGGAAGAGGACTAGGAAAAGCTGTAGCGTTAGCTTTAGCCAATGAAGGAGTAAACGTTGCCATTACAGGAAGAAACGAAGAGAACCTTAAAATGACGGTTGAAGAAATCAAAAAATTAGGAGTACACTCAGCCTACGCAGTATTTTCTGTAGACAATGAAATTCAGGTAAAAGCTGGAATAGAATCTTTAGCAGAACAATTGGGAGGAATTGATATTCTGATCAATAATGCAGGAATCGGAGACTTTGGTTCTATCGAAGAAATGCCTTCTGAAACTTGGGAGCAGGTTATAAAAACCAATCTTTTCGGGGTGTATTATGCAGCTAAGGCAGCTTATCCATTTATGAAAGCTAAAGGAGAAGGTGATATTGTTAACGTAGCTTCTACTGCAGGGCTGAAAGGGGGACCGAATATGTCTGCATACGCCGCTTCAAAAGCAGCAGTAGTATCTCTTTCTCAATCCATGATGGCAGAATGGAGAAAACAAAATATCCGTGTCATTACGCTGACTCCAAGTACTATTGCTTCTGATATGAGCATCCAGGGCGGTCTTACAGACGGAAATCCTGACAAAGTATTACAGCCGGAAGATTTTGCAGAATGGGTAAGAGATATCCTGAAAATGAACAGAAGAGCGCTGATTGCAAACGGTTCTATATTCTCTACAAATCCTTAATAAGGTTTTAAAATTTAAAGTTCAAGGTTGAGAGTTTAATGTTTAAAGCTTTCGGCAAAGGACATTTTAATCTAACTTGAATGATAAAATTCAATAGGAGCGGGCTTTAGCCCGCTTTATTTTGTATGTTTCTTAGGCTTTAGCCCAAACTTACAATCTTTCGCATTTTAAAAAATCTACATAGCCTTTAGGATAGAAAAAATAAGTTTTGGCTGAAGCCAACGGAAATTTGTCATAATTTGAAGACGGGGTAAAGCCCGCCTCTATTGAAAATACGATACGCAACCATCTGTGTCATCCGTATAATTTGTGGGAGAAAAAATTCACAAATAAACTTTTTTACCACATCCACAATTAAAAAAAACATAAAACTCCCCGGTTTCAGCCAAAATTAACTCCATCATTTTTTTTACCGTAATAACATTAGTATTTTTGCAGAAATTATTCACATGCAAAATTATTTAGAATTCAATTTCAAGATTTCTCCATTACAACCCTGGAATGAGATATTAATGGCAGAGCTTATAGAAATAGGTTTTGACAGCTTTACAGAAGAAATTGACGGAATTTTAGGATATATTCAGACAGATTTGTTTCACGAAGATCAGTTGAAAGGACTTCCGATCTTTGAAAACGAAAACGTAAAAATCGAATATTCTTTCGAAGAAATGCCGAACATCAACTGGAACGAAGAATGGGAAAAGAATTTTTCTCCTATCAATATCGATGATAAAGTATTGATCAGGGCAGAATTCCATGAATCTGTACCGGGAATGCATGAAATTATCATTCAGCCTAAAATGTCTTTTGGAACAGGTCATCACCCTACAACCCATTTAATGATCCAGCAAATGATGGATATTGATTTCAGTGGTAAAAAAGTATTGGATATGGGATGCGGAACTTCTGTATTAGCTATTTATGCAAAACAGCAGGGCGCAGGAGATACCAAAGCTATCGATATTGATGAATGGTCAGTAGAAAATTCAAAAGAAAATGCAGTAAGAAATAATGTAGAACTGGATATTGAACAGGGAACTGCAGAAAACTTAGGGAAAGAGAATTACGATATCATTTTAGCCAATATCAACAGAAATATCCTGATTTCAGATATCCCAACCTATGTTTCAGTATTGAATGACGGTGGAAAATTATTACTTTCAGGCCTTTGCTTCTTTGATGTAGATGATATTCTGGAAGTATGCAAAGAAAGTGGTCTGGAGCTTAAAAAGAAATTACAGCGTGAAGAGTGGGTAAGCCTTCTGCTTGAAAAATAACACACCAAAAACAAAATACGAATATGAAAACTTTATGGACAGCTTTATTTTTACTGATGCTGCAGTTTTTTACAGCACAGGAAAATGAAGTGTATGCAGATGGTATCTTTAGCTTTGAAGAAAATAAAACTCAAAAAATCTTTACAGATTGGACGCGTGTGAGATTAGATCCCGGAGTGAATGCTCAGATTGTAGATTCATTGCAGGTGAACCAACAGGTAATGATTCTTAAAAAAGAAAATGCAGTCCTGAAACTGGGAGAAAGAAATGCTAACTGGTATAAAATCTCTTATCAGAAAGGAGAGAATACATTGGAAGGATATATCTGGGGTGGCAATATTTGTGTAGGCTACCGTAATAAGAATGGGTATGACTTCCTCTTTGGGCTTTCCAAAACAATTGACCGGAAGAATAAAGAAATCAATGAGATTGAAAAGCAGAATATTGCAGGAATAAAAGTACTGGAAGGAAATACACTTATTGATGAGGTGTATTTTGATACCGGAAGAGCAGAGGAGTTGAGTTCAGCAGCATTCAATATAGAAAGCAATCATAAACTGCAAAATGTTGAATTCACCTTAAAAGCAATGGTTTCGGGAGAAGCTTGTGGAATAGCAAGTTATGATCAGTATGTTCTTTTTAAAGGTAAAAAGTTAATTGCCCTTCCGCAATTGACAAACGTAGGGGATGCCGGTGTTTTTTATCATAGCGAAGAATTTATTTTTCCCAATGATAAAGGAGGAATTCCCAATGCATTTATCTTAAAAGTGGAAGATATGGAAGTAGATGAAAGAGATAGAGAGAAGAAAAAACATTCTTTCAGAACTTACCTTTGGAATGGAAATACTTACAAACTGAAATAAAATCAGTATTGACGAAAATTAAAAATCCCTCACTTAAGAATGAGGGATTTTATATATAGTGTCAGGGGTAAACTCTTATTACTTTTGAGGATAATAACCATCATATTCATTATGTTTTATGTTCGTGAAGATTATTTAACCTCAGATATTGATCTTATAAATTGATAGAGATCAGTCTGTGCTTCAAGGTGTAGTTTTTTGCGTAATCGGTATTTCTTCGTTTGTACAGATCTGTGCTCCATAGAAGAATACTGTGCCATTTCTTTTGAAGAGAACCCCAGCCATATCATAGCACAGAAAGATAAGTCAGAGGGGGAAAGATTAGCGTTGATTTTTAAAAGTTGCTGGCAGACCTCAGGATATGTTTCCTGAAATAATGCTAAAAAGCCAACATCGTTTTTTTGGGCCAGTTGAATGATCTGCTCATGATTTTCATTGAGCTTTCTTTTTAGAATTTTTGCTTCTTCTTCCTGCCGAAGAATAATTGTTTTACTTTCAATAAGCCTTTTTTTCTTTCTTTTAAACTGTAGATAAAAATAAAGAGATAGTAAAAAAATAAGTACAAACAGAACCCCTCCATACCAGAAAAATGACAGGAATTTGTTTTTTTGTTTTTCTTCTTCTTTCTTTGAAATTTTATTAAAAGCTAATGTGATAGCTTTGCTTTGGTCATTGTCTAAGCTGTCTTTCAGTGAAGTGGCCTTGCTTAAATATTCAGATTCTTTCTCAGATTCTTTAAGGTCTTTATAAACTGTGGCCAGCCATCTGTAATTATCTAAGACCAGATAAGGTCTGTTTACTTCCTTTGCCAGTTCAAGGGATTGTTGATAGATATCAATAGCCTCATTATTTTTTTTCTGAACATACAGAAAAAAGCCATAATTATATAAAATAACCGCTCTCTGGTATTTATTATGTTTAAACCTTTTGGTTTCTATCAGGTCAAGGCTTTTTTTAAAATAATAATTGGCTGAATCTAAATTTCGATCATACTTTGTATAATGATATGCTATAAGTGCTATATCTAAAGGATTCAGATCTATTTTCATTGCTTTATGAAGGTAGACGAGTGATGAATCAGACTGTTCAACTCCGTCGAAATACGATGCCCGGGTTGAATAAACATACCGTAAAAAAAATCGGCAGTCCTGATTATCTTTTTTCAATCTTAAAGCAAATTTCATGGCCTTTGAATTATAACCTAAAGCCATTTTAGGGAGATTCATCCTGTTGTAGACCTGTGAATATTCCTGATTGATTTTACCGGCAAGAAAATCATCATTGATATCTTTTGATTTTTCCTCAGCATCATTCAGATATTCTATGGCCTTTTTAAATTCTCCTGTAAGCCATAGACGATTCGCAATATTGGCATACCCCCAGGCTTCTCCTTTAGGGTAATTATTTTGCTGCGCTTCTTTTATAATTTTTTGATTCCAAATGATCAGATCCTTGTTAGATATTTGGGTTCTGAGTTCTTCATTTGTTTTTATGAGTAAAGTATCTATTTGCTGTATACTATAGTGTTGTGGAAATAGTTTTGAACAACCGCATGTAAAAACAAGACAATAGATTATTCTATTAAAATTTTTCAAAGATTTCATCATCATAGAATAAATACTATATTGAGAATAATACAAAAATTAAATATAATGCAAGATAAAAGTGAATTCATTATTAATATAAACTACTGTTTATTAACTCTTGTAATTATGACTAATATCCACAAAAAACAGGTGGGATTATTAACCCCACCCGTTAGGCATCA
Source organism: Chryseobacterium sp. SG20098 (assembly GCF_031844745.1). NCBI lineage: Bacteria > Pseudomonadati > Bacteroidota > Flavobacteriia > Flavobacteriales > Weeksellaceae > Chryseobacterium > Chryseobacterium sp. SG20098. The sequence continues at coordinate 4,525,699 of NZ_CP134622.1, forward strand.
TAAAGGTTTTTTGATCAATTTTGTGTTTTAGAATCGATAATTTGCTGCAATTTCAAGAAAAGAAAGGAAATAAGAAAATTATAGAATACATCATAGGTACATCATGTTGTTTTACTTTATCTGTAAGGGTTGTTATTAGGTTGTATGTATGGTGTAGGTTCATTGCGTGCATACATTGTATAGTGGTTTTGTAATGGATGTTGTGTTTATGCTTACTTTGCATGAAGTTTAAAAAAAGAAAAGAAAAAATAATTTTAATGTTCGGTATGTCTTTTTCTTTACCAATATTTTTCCAATCTATTAGATGTAAATCGGCATACGAATGAAAATAAAAGCTTCAGTATCTTATCGTATTTTATACTGTTAAATGGGAGTTTCTTAATTATGATGTAGAAATATCTAAGTAGCAGATACGGGTTTTCCTAGTGATATTTAATACTAAGAATAATAACTTCTTCAGCAGGATGCCAGAATGAGTGACTACGAGTATGAGTTCCAAAGATTCTGAATATAACAAAAAAGACTCACTGTTTCCAGTAAGTCTTTAAGTGAGCGCGAAAGGATTCGAACCTTTGACCGTCTGCTTAGAAGGCAGATGCTCTATCCAGCTGAGCTACGCACCCTAAATTTATAAGTCGGGGCGGCAGGATTCGAACCTGCGACCTCCTGGTCCCAAACCAGGCGCGATGACCGGACTACGCTACGCCCCGAGGTGTCATCAGTAACGATTTTTACTTTGTTTTTGCGGTTGCAAAGGTACAATACTTTTTGGAATAAAAAAATAAAATTAGAGATAATTTTTAATTATTTTTTCGTGAACGCTCTTTGATTCGTTGTACCTGTTTAATAATCATATTCTTATATTATTTTTATTATTCCTCACTAAAATGGAGAACTTTTATCAGGATCTGAGCAAAAACAAAAAAGACTCACTGTTTCCAGTAAGTCTTTAAGTGAGCGCGAAAGGATTCGAACCTTTGACCGTCTGCTTAGAAGGCAGATGCTCTATCCAGCTGAGCTACGCACCCTAAATTTATAAGTCGGGGCGGCAGGATTCGAACCTGCGACCTCCTGGTCCCAAACCAGGCGCGATGACCGGACTACGCTACGCCCCGAAGGATCATCGATAACGAATTTTACATCGTTTTTAGGGCTGCAAAGTTGCAATTCTTTTTGGAATAAAAAAAGAAAATGAGGTATAATTTTTAATTAATTTTTTATGAACTCTTTTTTATTACCTTTACCCTATTAATAACCATTGATTTAGCCCGCTTAAAAATGATGAAAGAATTTTCTTTTTTTTTGTTCACATTAAACATTCTTACCCCAAAATATAGAAAAATAACCTTGAAAACAGAAGTTCGTTTTCTTCTGTTCTGTTTTTTGATGATGATGTATTCTTGCTGTAAGGATCAGGGATTTGTTAATTGCACTATTGCTAATGCATCACTGAGTTTACCCAAATCAATGAGGATTAAAAAAGAAAGGGCCGAAGATTCTCAGATATACAGCATTAATGCTGGAAATAGGCATGTTGGCTATATTTACTATGGTGATTATAAACCTTTTGAGGAAAATTCTTTTTTCATTACAGATGATAAAGAATTATATGGAAAATATAAAAACAGAGAGTTACAAGCTTATTTTTCTGATAATTCTGATAGAGATTACAGAAACGGAATTTATAATGTTAATTATTATTACTACGATACAATCAATAAGCACAGAGCTCAGATTATGATGCCGAAAAAAATGGATAAAGGACTTATTGGGATTCATTTTGACAGTGTAGATATTCATCAAAATAAAATGGCAATAATTATCAATGATTTAAGTGAAGAGAATAAAGAATTATTTTTAAAAGTTTTTAAAACTATTAAATTCAATCCGTAAATACCCAATATGCAAAGTTTACTATCGTGATGAATTTTTTTACCAATTATATTACCCACCAGAGATAGTACATGAAGGTTGGATTTGATAAAATCATGAAAATTGATCAGCCCGGTTTACCATTAATTTTGACGAAAAATAAATAAAATAGAAGTGACCATTATTCAATTACATATACTTGACTGGTATGATGACATTATAACATCATGGGTTTCATTGGAAAATGATTCCTATATTTTTACTTGTGTTCAGAAGGATTTTACAGATGGAGAGAAAATATATTATGGTGTAAAAACAGACGAAAAATCATCTAAAGAGATGCAGGATATCATAGGGAAAAAGACTTTTACTAAAAGGGATTGGAGTACCATAAATCGTATTTTTGAAGAGAATAACAAAAGTGATAATGTATTTTTATTGAGAACATTATCATTATCCGTGGGTTTGGATATTACTTTTAGTAAAGTGAGAAATTCAGATATCAGAACGATTATGCTTCCTGTTGATATTTCAACACTATATACTTGTCAGGATAGAGATTTGTAGAAAGCAGGCAGTTACTGACTAAAACAAGAATTAATGAAAGATATATTTGAATTTAAAATTGTAATTCATGAAGATATGCCGGAGAATCTGGTAGACCGTTTCATTGCTTTTATTGAAGGTTGTTCAGTATATTGGGGTGGTGGCTGTTCTGATAATCAGATCAATGGAGGATTATATACTGATGAGAATATAATAATTAATATCAATGATTTTGTGAAAGAATTTGTTGAATTTTTTTTACACCTGGAAATTACGATCCAGAAAATTGAGATTGATATAGAAGATTTTTATTTTTATCGTTTTGATCATGATTTTTTTATTGAAAATTATTCTTCTCTACCTGTCAATATTGGCTGTTGGAAATTATAATTATTCCGGCGAAAACTGAAATATCTCCAAAAAAGCATTAGTGTTTTATGAAGAAATATAGAGATACCCATCATTATTACCTTTCCAATTTTTTTAAACACAGTGAATTGAACTATGATAGCTTGTGGTTGTTTTATAACTATGAAGACGGAATTCAAATGGAAACTTTTTTTCCTGATCAGAAGGTTTATTCTTTTTTGTGGGAGTATGCGGATACAGATATTTTAATAAAAATTGATGAGTGGAAAAGAGCTTTCAGAAGAAATGCTATTGAGATAGTGCAAGAAGCTAAGTTGCATATCCGAAACTATTTGTCACAAGAGCGAAAAGTATATCTGGATTGCCTGGAAACCAGTCTTGTAACGGCAGATGGAAAATTTAAAGACCTGACTGCATATGATATCGGACAACGTTTTGTTCAGATTGTAGCCGATGAAAATATCTCCTTTACTGATATTGATTTAAGTTTTCTGGAAGTAACAGATACAGCAGATAAATTTCGAGCGTTGATCAGGATTCTGGATACTGATGGTATTCAGGCGCTCATCTTAAATGGTTACCATCATCGGGGAGAATTACTTAAAGTTTGCATTGTGAAGAAGGGAGAAACCGGCTTAAAAACAAAGGAAGTATTGTCCTTACCTATTTTTGAAAACACCTATGTGGCGATGCCATTTAATTGGTAAAACTACAATTCTGCTGATGATGGTATTTTTGATATTGCTTTTAACCTTATGATTGTTTTTTTTGAATTTTAATTGTTTTTTTAATTAGGAAAAATGAATAGAAATAAGAGTTTTGTAATCCTGTTGGTTATTATTGCTATAGTATTCCTATACAAACGGATATTTTCTTCAAAAAATGAAGGCAGTTTTATTGATGAAATTAGAGAAAAGGATATAAAATCAATAGTTAGAAAAAAGTATATGAATCATGATAATCACAATATACCATTTCTGGTGTATGGCCATCAAGATAGTATTGTAGTTTACAGAGATTGGTGGGATAAAGTTGTGGTTGGAGACTCGATAATAAAACCAAAAGGATCTTTAGAAGTGATTATAAAAAATTCTGATAAAATTGAAAAACTGGATTATGAAAATCAATTTGGTTTAGAGGGGCAATAACTTAATATATTTGGTTTTAGCTAATATCAAAAAACTTATACAAACTTACAGACTTTGCCGGATAAGATCATAGAAGTAAAGTCTGTTTATGAATAGAATAATTTAATAAAAATGGAGATATTCTTAAATAATATTAAAATAGATTATCTAGATCTTACTAGAGATGAGAAAATTGTTAATGATAAATTATTACTGAAAGTTAAGCCTGAAGCTAAATCCATTATTTTAGATGAATTAGAAAAGCCTGAAATCAAACTAACTGTAAAAATTTACAATAAAGCAGGTAAAAAAGGAATATTATATAAAACCCGATTTATCATAGACTATGTTTTAACTGAAGAAGACTATAATGAGCCAGATGGAATTGTTCTTTATGGAACTATGATTAATAAAATGAGTATTACGGGAAGTGGATATGATCAATATCTCATGAAAATTTTTTACGATTGGTTCAATCATTCAGAATTTAACTGGCGGAAGACTGAGAACAGTGAACTTAAAAACTCTTATCTCCAGGCTTGTTTTATTTGGAATAACGGTCTTTATACAATGAGTAAAGAGAATAACATCATGAAAATGGAGGGAGATCTTGTTAAAGACAACAAAGATTTTTTCTGTTATTTAGGTGAATTGTTCTTTGGAAAAAAAGGTTTTATGGGAAGTGGGTTGGATTCACTTCATGATCATACTATAGACGTAAGTAAGAATAATAATATGAAAGATTTTCATCTATATATCAATTCTGCACAAGCCATAGAAGATGCCTTAGGAGTTAATTATTTTGCAACATCTTTGGAGCTCTTAAAAAGAACAGGTCTTAATATTTACATAGATCATTTAGTCTTTCAGGATTAATTGCTTCAATTATAGTAGTTTTCCCTCTTTGAGAAAAACAATAAGGGAAACAACCATGTGTATCTAAAGTATGCTCAAGCAGTTTACTTGTACGTTGCAGATAAAAATAATAAACAAAGTAAGTGATGAAAAAAATATTCATTGTTATAGTTTTTTTGCTATTTAATGTGATCATTTGGGGACAAACTCCTGTCGGAAATACCAAATATGAAAAGTTAAAGACATTTTTAAAAAAAGATAGTTTGGCATTTCAACAGTTTTTAATGGCTAAAAAATGTTTTTGCAGAGAGAATTTTTTGACTCTTAATGAGCGTAGGGCTGTAAAAAAAACTAATCATTCTACTAAAGACTTAAATGAATTATTTCAAGTTTTAAAAAATGGAGGATATTTATTCTTCGTAGCAATTGATGCTCAAAAAATAGCCTCTTTTTTTAGTAATAAACTGATTGATGAATATGTTTCAAGTAGTGGACGTATCAGCGATGATGGTAATAGAATTGATAATAAAGATATACTATGCGAAACCATTTCTTCACAAACTAAATATAATTACAGTCAATACATTAGTTTCATTAACAATTTAGACAATTATATATTACCGCTAAATAAAGGGACTACCTTTCTTAAAGAAGATACATACTTGGATGAATTGTACTACTATTATCCCGGTAAAAAAGAACGCTGGTATAATTTTAACGATGTTCATAAAGTATTGGATGTTGAATAGTTCGCTCCGCAAAGTCTCCCGACTTTGAGGCAAAAAAAATGAAATAACTTAATTCAATATAAAAAACCTCGCAAAACGCGAGGTTTTTGTAATTAAAAAAGACTTTCTAATCCCTATATTTGCTCCATGAAACGACTAATGCTGCTGTACGTACTTTTCCCTTTATTTCTATTCTCACAGACTACCGGAAAAGTGATCAAAATTTCAGATGGAGATACCATTACATTACTCTTAAAAGGAAATCAACAAAAGAAAATTAGACTTGCCGAAGTTGATTGTCCGGAAAGCGGGCAGGCATTTGGAAAAAATGCGAAACAGTTTACTTCTGCTCAGGTATTTGGGAAAACGGTAAACTTTGTTGAAACAACTACAGATCGTTATGGAAGATCCATTGCGAAAGTATATTATGATGACGGGAAATATCTTTCCAAAGAGCTTATCAAAGCAGGATTAGGATGGTGGTATTTTTCCTACTCAAAAGATGCGTCTCTGGGCAAAATTCAGGAAACTGCAAAGCTTAAAAAAATGGGACTTTGGCAGGATAGTAATGCTCTTGCTCCCTGGGACTACCGTAAAATGAAACGTGAGCTTAGAAATAATAAGAAAATCGAAGCGGCAAAGAACGGTACAAAAATAAAAGGAGTTGCATAATATTCTGACGGAAGCTTGAAGATAGGAGAGGGCGTTAATAATTAAACGCCAGTATATACCTAAGGATAGAAGAAAAACAGAAACTGTCTCAAAAAAATGAGACAGTTTCTTTAAACAAAAAGTATTACAATCCTGATTAGGCTTTGTATTTGAATTAATTCCTATTTTTGACCATGATCCATCCGGTATAGGAAATGAGCTTTTGGGTATCCGGATCTGTCCAATTTATTTCATACCAATAAGTACCACTGCTCACTGGAGTACCACCGATGGTGCCATCCCATTTTAAGTTATTATTTTTATCGGATGAATGAATAAGCTGTCCGTATCGGTTGAAAATACCAAACTTCAGATCTTTCAAAAATCCAAGCTCTGAATAATCCAGACTATCATTGATGCCGTCACTGTTTGGTGTAATTGCATTGATGAGATTTGGAACCAGGATCTGAGTCTCCACAGGACGGCAATTATTGTAATCTTTTACGTAGAAAATATTTTTACCTCTCGGAAGACCTGTAAATATATTAGAATCCTGCCATATCATTCCATCCCTTGAATATTGATAAGGCGGTGTACCGCCTTCCACAGTAAGGGTAACTGTATTTCCTGTAGTTTCTATCTTTTTAATTTTTGGAACAGGAACAGATAGTACTTTTACAAACTGTTTCGTTTCACATCCATTGGAAGTCAGGATTACCCAATAATTACCTATGGAAGCGGTGATAGATGGAGTAGTTGCTCCTGTGTTCCATAAATAAGAGGTATAGCCCGGCCCGGCATCCAATGTAACGCGTGCATCCGGACATATGTACTGATCCACCAGAAGAGCAGAAGGCTTGGGAGGAATCACAGTTAAAGTAATTTGGGCAAAATCAAAACAACCATTGCCAGTAATTACCTTTACATATACTGTTGTATTTGAAGAAATATAAGCGGTAGGAGTAGTTATTTCATTCGTCCCGTTTGTGGCATCCGTTAAAGTAGGATAATACTTTTTTGTCACAGGAGCAGTGCTTGTAACAAGGGCTGTGGTTAAATCGAAAGTTCCAGTATTAGGATTGCCTGGAACAAAGCATCCGTTGAGGGTTGCATTCTGCACATTAGGAGCAGGATAAAACTGAAGGGTAATTTTAGCATTGGCCGTACAGCCTTCCACTGTAGTTACTTTTACGAATACTGTCGCAGGAGCGACTGATGGATATGCATTGGCAGGAATAATTTCATTGGTTCCTGCATTTAAGTCAGCCATGGTAGGATAATATTTTCGGATGGCATTGGTTGGTCCTCCTACAGCAGCTGTAGTAAGATTGAAAATACCTGTTCCGTTGGTCTCGCAGGTTTTTACAGTCGTATCCGTTAAAATCAGAGGCTGTACTGTTATATTGACTTTTACCTGTTCACAATCTGTAAAATTCGGGTCGTTTCCACAGAATTTATAAGTGAAAGTATCGGTGCTTGTTCCAGTATTGGCTGTATAAGTAAGAATTCCTGTTGCAGGATTTACTGTTAAAGTCCCGTTCACCGGAGCAGCAATGATCTGTACTGTTCCCGGGACCGGAGTCTGTGTAGAGTTGGAGAATGCAGGAGTGATGGCGGTAGGAGTCCCGGCGCTGCAGACATTCATTGATTTTACAGTATTGACAAGGCAGGTGTATACTTTGTAAGGATATGTTGTGAGAGGATTACAGGTGCTTTTAGTAATTGATACGGTATAATTTCCTGCTTGGGTAGGAGTATAGGTATTATTGTTCGCACCCTGAATAGGAGTGCCGTTAAGATTCCATTGATAATGGTCAAAACCGCTTTCCACTTCTAACACAATTCCCGGAATACATTCTCCGGCGGATTTGCTGATTACCGGAATGGAATTGAAACCTGCAAAATATCCTCCGTAGCCAAGATTTCCACTACCTCCGATAATCCCGGCTGTAACGGCTTTGGTAGAAGTTACTGTTATATTTCCAGTGATATTGGGAATTGAGTATGAAACCCAGTTTGGAGTTCCGGTGACAGGAAATGGCCCTTCTGCTGCGGTGGGAGTTACGCCGTTTACTGCGACTCCGGCCCCGGTTTGGGTAAGAATATTAAGCTTTACAGAAAGAGGCGGATTGAATGTGGTATAATAAGGAAGTTCTCCTATTTTTCCTATTTCATCAATAACAGTAGGCAGAAAACAGTTAAGAGGCGGTATATAATTAAAACCTTCCGTAGCATCATTGTCTGCAATACCTGATAATAATTGATAGACATAAACATTCTTTGATGCTTTGATATACATATTATGATGAGAAGGCCCATTGAGTACATAATTCATTGCACTTACTCTGTAATATTGCCCTTCATTGAGTGTTATTACAGGTGTAGGGTTGTTGTTAAGCCTAATTTCTGTATTGTTCTCTGTCGCAACAATAATGGCTCCTTCAATTTCAGGAAGGAGATTTCCCATTCCTTTAATGAGAACAAACTCCTGTCCTAAACGTTCAACCGGAACAGACTGATCCATGATAATATCCTCCCCGTTATAAGGAGGTGTCATTCCAAACTGACCATGATAATTTCCATTGGTAACAGATACAGGTTTTGTAGATTCTATTTTAGCTCCGATAAAACCATCTTTATTTCCGGGCTTATTGGCGTAGCCTGCAAAAATATAAGACTGTCCTTTATTCAGAGTGATTGTAATACTGGGATGGGTAAGTCCGTTAAAATTATTGTAGAACCACGTTGTCATACCATATCCTGAAACTTTGATCTGGGTATTGTCTTCAGTTGCCAGGATACCACAGGAAAAATTTTGTGAAGACTGGTTATTCATCAATGGAGCATATACTGCATAGAATTTATTACCAATACCGGCTTTTCCCTTGGACGTCAGAATTTCTCCATGATTAACTTCCGAAAACCTGTAGGTGGCAAAAAAAGGAAGGTCTCCATGAAGATAAAGCCCTCTTGTTTTTACACTCATTGCATCGGTTGTATTTTGTCCTATCATCAGATTCATCGGGACATCAAATGTCTGCGGATTTCCTTTGCTGATAGTCACTGTTCCTATTACAGTGTTATTATTATAAATACTGACAGGAAACGGTGTTGTATTGTCTGTAGAAAGATACAATGCCTGTTTGGGTGAACCATTCGAAGAACTCGCCACCATAGGAGCAAACCAATGCTCTGTATCCCTTTGTGCAAAAACAGATGATGATACAAATAGTAATATAAAGATAAATAAGATCCTTTTCATAAGCTTTAAGGAAGATTAGATTAAATGAGGCAGACAGCTTTTCATGAAAGCCAGCTTTGTTACAGTTGATTGATTGTGTTTAGATTAATCTTTAATTTTTCAGTAAGATCCATCCTGTGTATTTGATGATGGTGTCTTTCAGGGTGGGTTCTTTCCAGGTGATTACATACCAGTAAGTTCCGGTGAACAGTTTTTTATTATTGAACATGCCGTCCCAAGTATAATTGTTAAAACGTGTACCTGTAAAAACATTGTTTCCATATCTGTCATGTACCGTAAAGGATAACTCTTTCTTGTAAGCAAATTCTGCGTAAGAAATGCTATCATTAACATTATCTCCATTAGGTGTAATGGCATTGATGATGTTCATCACTGTCAGTTCTACCTGTATCGGCTCGCAGTTGTAAGAATCCTTTACATAAAACTTATTCTGACCATTAGGCAGGCCTGTAAACACATTTGAATTTTGCCAGTTAATCCCATCAATGGAATATAAGTAGGGTGGATTTCCTCCTATTACAGTAAGTGTTGCCTTATTATTGTCGAAATCAATTTGCCTGATAACAACGTCAGGTGCTTTTTTTACAGAAACATGCTGCTTTGTAAAACAGTTGTCATGTCCTAAAATCACCCAGTAATTTCCTACTCTTACATTAGAAATAGAAGAAGTTGTATCTCCTGTGCTCCATTCATAAGACTCATAGCCGGATCCTGCATCCAGTGTTGTTGTAGCATTAAAACATATGAATTGATCTTTAAGCAATGGGGAAGGATGAGGCAGTGTGACGGTAAGAGTTACTGTCGCAATAGTGTAACATCCTGTAGCATTGATGATTTTAATGTATACCGTTCCGCCGGAGGAAATGTAAACACTGGGGTTCAGGATAGCATTGATACCTGCTCCAGCATCCTGTAGTGTTTTATAATATTCTTTTGCAATACCTGTTTCGCTGGTAACAGATGCCTGGGTGAGATCAAAGCTTCCTTTATCCGGAGCGGAAGCAATATAACATGACGTTAAAGATGTATTCCGAACCTGCGGGGAAGGACTAAACAGGAGACTGATCTTTGCCTGGGCAGAACACCCTTCAAGCGTTGTTACTTTTACATAAATGTCTTTAGGAACAGATGATACATAAGCATTGGCTGGAATAATTTCATTAGTACCGGCAGCCAGATCTGCGGCGGTGGGATAATATTTCTTACTACTTCCCGATGGTCCTCCCACATTGGCAGAAGTGAGATCAAAAAGTCCGCTTCCGTTATTGCTGCATGCTTTAATGGAGGTATTCGTTACTGTGACTGTTTGGACGGTGATATTGACTTTTACTTCTTCGCAATCTGTAAATTCAGGAACATTGCCGCAGAATTTGTAGGTGAAAGTATCTGCAGCTCCGGTATTGGCTGTATAAGTAAGTATTCCTGTTGTAGGGTTTACTGTGAGTGTACCATTGGCAGGCGGACTGATGATTTGTACCGTTCCCGGAATCGGAGTTTGGGATGAATTCGTAAATGAAGGCGTTATGTTTACCGGGGTTCCTGTTGAACACACCGTTAATGCTTTTGTGGTATGAGCTAGACATGAAAATGCCTTATAAACCGGTGTTGTGACAGAGGGACAGCTTCCACCCACAGATACGGTAACGGTGTAATTTCCCGGTTGAGTAGGAGTATATGTGTTGGTATTCGCTCCCGGAATAGCATTTCCGTTAAAATTCCATTGATAAGTTGTATAGCTATCATCTACTTCCAGTGTCATTCCCGGAATACAGGTTCCGTTTTTCTTGGCAATAACAGGGATAGAAGAAAATCCGGCAAAATAACCACCGTAGCCTACATTTCCTTCACCGGCAGCAATACCAGCCGTCACAGCTTTAGTAGATTCTACGGTAATATTACCTGTAACATTCGGTACAGAATAAGTAACCCAATTAGTATTTCCGGTTACGGGGAACGGTCCTTGTGCAGGAGGTAAAGGTATTCCGTTAACAGTTACTGTAGCTCCTGTCTCAGTGATGATATTGAGTTTTACTGCAGGAGTGATAGCAGTATAATAAGGTAATACATTGATCATACCTATTTCATCAATCTTCTTAGGAAGAAAACAGTTGAGAGGAGGAATATAATTAGCCCCGATGGTAATTTCAACAAATGATGTTGCTGTTCCAGCCATCAATTGATAAACATAGGCTTTTTTGGTAGTCCGGATGTGCATGTTATAATGTCCGGTACTATTTTGATTCATATAAGAAGAAGAGCCGATCCGATAGAACTGCCCTTCATTAAGAGTGGCAATCGGGTTCACATCATCATTGAGATATACCTGTGTATTATTCTCTGTAGCGGTTACTACAGCACCCTCTACATTTGATGCGATCGGAGCCATGCCCTTAACAAGGACAAAATCATCCCCTAAACGTTCTACCGGTATCGACTGGTCCATTAAAATATCACCGCCATTATTGGAGTTAACAATCTGACCGTTGAAATTTCCGTTAGTAACAGTTACAGGTTTATTAGACTCAATTTTAGCTCCAATAAAACCGCTTTGATTTCCTGTCTGGTTTCCTGTACCTTCTATAATATACGACTGCCCTTTTTGTAAGGTAAAAGTCATTGAAGGCGTATTGGTACCAGTAGTCCCATTGGAGAATTGAACGGAAGCTCCATAATTAGATACTGTTACCATTGTATTATCTTCAGTAGCAAGTACTCCACAGGTGAAATTGTTATTGGAAGAAGCTGTAGCAATAGGCCCATAAGCAACATAAAATTTGTTTCCAATACCAGCTTTTCCTTTGGACGTAAGGATTTCTCCATGATTTTTTGTAGAGAATCTGAAAGTACAGAAAAAAGGTTTTTCTCCTTTAACATAAATGCCTCGTCCGGTTACCTTAAAAACTTCTGATTGTGACCCCGTAATCATTTTATCCATAGGAATGTCAAAAGATTGGGGATTGCCTTTGCTGATTGTTACATTTCCAATGGCTGTATTATTGTTATAGATCGTGACGGGAAATGGAGTTGTAGAATCTGTCGATAAAAATAAAGCCTGTTTATTGGAATCATTAAGTCTGGACATCATCGGGGCAAACCAATGTTCCGTATCTCTCTGGGAAAAAAGCATATTGCTTCCAAATGATAAAATGAGCACTGTAAAAAGAAGCTTTCTGAGCAATAAAAGCCAGTGCTTTCCTGTTTCGGAAGCAGGCTTATAAACGAAGTAAAAATCTTTCATTGAATAAGTTTAAGGAGGATAAAACTGTCATAAAAGCGATGAACAAGTTTCCACCGCTTTTGATGACAGAGACAACATTTATTTCTTTATAGCTTTTACGGTGTGGGAAGTACCATCTTTCATGATCATTTTTATTAAATATATGCCTGACGCCAGATCTTTTAATGAAATTGTATGGTCAGGATTTCTGATCTCAGTGACGGATTTACCCGAAGCATCATATATCATAACGGATTGCATGTTTTTATGGTCAGTCATCATAATTACATCAGTGAAAGGATTAGGGGAAATGCTTGCTTTTGATTTCACTACGTTGTCCTGTACATTCATTGTTTGTGTGGGAGCCCATGAAACATTATCCCAGTAATACAATGCATTCCCTGAGGTTGCATATGTATCCCGGATAGCCAGTCTTGCCCCTGCCGGAACAGTATTAGGAATGACAATAGTGTACTCACTTCCTATAGCTGGAGTATACGAGGTATTGGTAATATTCAATTGCTGGATCAATGTAAAAGTAGAAGCATCAGTAGGATTGGTCATATATCCCACCTCTAATTTTCCTGTATTCACACTGCAATAAGCATTCAGCTTCAGAGAATGAGTTCCTGCATTGATGTTGGTAAACTCAGGTAATACAGCAATGGATATATCTCCTGCAGAAATACTGCGTTGTAAAATATGTTTCGTTCCGGATAGAGCACCATTTCCATTAATATTTAAGCTTGCTATTCCTGTCACAATTCTTCCCCAGCATGGAGCATTGGTTAATAATCCCGTAGCATAAGAATCAAAATTTTCTGAAAGTGTTGCAACTGGTGCACAAAGAGTCTGTACCGATGCAATATTGCTCCATAGACTCTGATCTGAAGCACTGCATCTTGATCTTATCCATATATAATAGGTTGTTGCAGAGTTTAATCCCTGGATAGTATAAGGATTAGCTGTTACCCCTGTTATATTAGGTACGGTAGATGAGGTTGGCGCGGTGTTGTTGGTACTGTAATAAATGTCGTACCCCATTGCTGGTGCTGGTGAAGGAACTGTCCATGCTATATTCGCTGTTGCGCTGGTTACATTGGATAAAACGATATTTGTTGGAGTAAAGCACGTTGGTTTAGGCTCCCAATATACATTATCCCAGTAAATATTTACAGAAGGAACACCTCCATGTCTTATGGCCAGCCTTGCATTGGCAGGAACGGTATTGGGAATTACAACACTATATTCAAATCCATCGAAAACAGTATTACTGATATTCACAGATTGGATATTCACAAAAGAAGAAGCATCCGTATCATTGGTTACGTAACCAATATCTAATACACCGGCAGTACTGCTTACTTTTGCTTTAAATCTTAACCAGTGGGTTCCCGCATTTACATTACTGAACATCGGAAGTACAGCAATTACTGTGTTAGCTGCACCATTGGCACTCTGATACATCGCTTTGCTACTGTTCACACCACTACCGGAACCAATTGTCTGGTATCCTGATCCTAAAATAATTCTATCCCAGCAGTCAGCATTATTAGGCCCGTTTACTGCACTTTCGAAGTCTTCAAACATTGAAGTTTTAGCATCGCACTTGGTTTTAAATATCCCCCTTAAAGACCATGCACTTTTATTAGATGTACTGCAAACTGATCTTACATAATAATAGTAAGTTGTAAAAGGTGAAAGTCCGCTGATGGGTGCTGAGATTGTATTACTTGTCCCTGATATTGGCGTAGAGGTATCCGGAATAGTGGTGGAAGAAGTATAATAATATTCATAGCTTCCCGGTGCTGTTGCAGGAGCAGTCCAGGAAATCATTGCAGAATTGTTGGTTATATTGGAAGAAGTAAGTGTTGAAGGAACAAAACAGGTTGGTGAAGCATCGATCTTCAAACTGAAATCTACAAAATTTCCATAATTGTTAGGCCCGCATGGGGTTACAGGGTTCGGGAATGAAGTGCCGCTCTGTACCCTGATTCTATATATTCCAGAGGCCTGAGAAGGTGGAATAAAAAACAGATCATCCACAACTGAATAGCTTGAAGGTCCTAGTGGATTTTCATAAAAATCATCAAAATCTCCATCATTATTCCAGTCGATCCAGACATAAGACTTTACTCCCGATCCTGCAAAATCCAGATGAACGTTCACTGTCCCTCCAGGATATGAAGATACTGTTTGGCTGGAAGAATTGTCAACATAAGCCTGATATGAAGATGCTGTATAGTATAAAGCTCCCTGATCAGAAAATATGGCATTCTTTAAATAGTTAGACTGGCTGGAAGTACCGGCTGTAGGAACACAGTAGGTCTGTGCATTCAGTTGAAAAACTGAAAAGAGGAAAATCATCCATAATAAGTAGTGTTTTCTCATTTTATTTCTATTTTTAAGGGTTAGATGTACCGGCTTTATCGTCAGATTTTGGGCGGTATACTTAATTGTGCAGTGTATTTTTTTTACTTCTTTTTTCTACATCAGTAAATATTGATTCATTGAATTATATCTTAAAAATCATATCTTAGATGATTAGAAGATTATCTTTAATTTTTTATAATGATAATGCTTAATAAGTGTGATGGTTTCATTGAAATTTGAGAATAAGTCTAATATTTTGAATCAACTTAAAGGTTTGAACAATATTAGCGTTATATTTGCCCTTCGTCAAGGAATACGCTTGCATAATTCGTTGAATTTACAAGAGTTTGAAAAGTAAAATACTGTAAATCAGTAATTTGTATTTGAGTGTTTTAAAAGGAGTAATGATAGAAATATCAGATAAAAACAGTGGGGAAATGATCCTTATGTTCAAAAAAATACTGAAAAGTAATATAGCAATATTGTTTTTCATTCTGTGGTGCCCGGTTTTTATAAAGGGGCAGGCGATTCCGGATTTCAGTATTTTAACCGACAAAGCTTTTCAGAAATTATATCAGAATCCCGAAGAGTGTATCAGCTATTCACAGAGCCTTCTGATCAGTGATAAAAATGTGGAGCATAAAGTCATTCTGCGGAACATTATTTCCCAGGCTTATGCCCTTCAGGGAAACTATGTGCAGTCTGTGAGTATTTCCAATCAGAAAGAGGATGATGATAAAAAAGGAAGTCTTTCCCATTTTATTCAGTTGTTTGATGATTATAATCTGGCTGATCAGTATCAGAATTTAGGATTGTACGGACAGTCGAAGAAAATCATTGCAGATATTTTAAAGGATTCAGAATTGTTAAAAACCAATAATCCCAAAGAACGGATGGTGCTTGCAAAACTATTCCAGCTTCAGGCTATAAATGCAGGGATTGTGAGGAACTATAATTCTGCTTTACAGAATATAGATAAAAGTAACTCCTACCTGAACAGTCATAACGCAGAAAACATGATTATCAAATGGGAAAATATCATTTTCCGGTCTACATTTCTGATGCGGCAGAACAGGCTGGGAGAATCAAAGAAATTACTTGATGATGTTATTCAGGACGTTGAAAAATATGAAAATAATGCCTTTATCTCTGCATTTGCCTATGAAAGTATGTCCCGATATTATTTTTTAAAAGGAGATTACAACGAAGCTGTAAAACAATTGGAAAAAGGATTTGCTCAAATTGAAAATCTTCCTTATAATGATCTGAAAATCATATTTTATGAATTGTTTGCACGGAGCTATCTGGCCCTCAATAATGATGAGAAATACTATTATTACAATAATTTATATACCGGTTTAAAAGCAAAACTGGATTCCAATAAAAAGGAAGGAATACAATATGTTGTGAAATTGCTTGAAACCTACCATCACAAAAACCTTGAATTCCAGGAACAGAAGAAAGAAAAGCAGCTTAAAACTGCCGGTATTGCTATCTTGATTCTTATTGCGGGAATGATTGCTTATCTCCTGAGCGAATCATCAAGAAGTAGACACCTCAAAAAACAGCTTGATTTCTTTGAAAAACTGAAAATAAAAGAAGAGCCTTCAGCTGTAGAGGTTGGCGGGCCGAGAGAAGATCCTGTAAAAGAAAATAAAAATAAGGAAAAGGATCCTTCTAAAATCTCAAAAGAAAAAGAAGATGAAATTTTACAGAAGCTTAAAGACTGGGAAAAATCTGACGGCTACCTGAATAAAAACATGTCACTGGCTATTCTTTCCGCACAGACGGGGATAAATACTAAATATCTATCTGAAGTCATCAATAACAATAAAGGAAAGAACTTTAACGGCTACATTAATGAGCTGAGAATTGATCATATTGCGCGTCTTTTGAAAACAGATCCTGCTTATCTTAATTATAAAGTAAGCTATCTGGCAGAATATGCAGGATTTTCATCTCATGGTGCATTTACGAACGTATTCAAATCTATTACAGGAATGTCTCCCAATACCTACATCCAGGAAATTATAAAAAATAAAAACTGATGAAATTCTTGATCCATATTGTTTTGATGAGTCTTCTGCTTTTTCAGACAACTCTTGCCGGACAGAAAATTTCTGATGATTCCCTGATGAAGATTGCCAATCTGGAAATTTATAATAATCCGGACAATGCTATAAACATTGGAAAGAAACTGCTCCGAAAAGAAAGAGACCTCAATAAATCCATTAAAATATATCTGATTCTATCTACTGCAGGAATTGCCAAGAGAAACTTTGACGAATCTCTGCAATATATTCTGAAAGCAAGAGAACTGGTTCAGAAAACCAATGATCCTAAGATCCAAACCAGTTTTTTAATTGCAGCAGCTGTGCAGTACCAACAGATGGAACTTTTCAGCAAAAGCCTTGAAACATTGGACGAAGCTGACGAATATTTGGTAAAACTGCCTGAAGATTCCTATCTGAAAAATTTTGAAACAGCCAGAAGCTTTGCCCTGCGCGGAATGATCTATAAAAGCCAGTCGAATCCGGAAATCGCTCTTCAGGAGTTTTTAATCGCGATCAGAAACTTTGAAAAAATAAAAGAGAAAAAAGAGAAAACCTATTTCAACCAGAGTATCATTTATTACAATATTGGTCATTGTTATCTCAATCTTAACCAGCCGGACAATGCCGGAACGGCTTTTATGAAATCTATGAATCTTGCAGGTATGATCAAGGCAAAAAGTCTTGAAGCGTTTGCTTTAAAAGGCCTTGCAGAGATGAACAAGCAAAAACATCAGAATCAGGAAGCACTGAAACTGTTAATAAAAGCTGAAAACTTAGGTAAGGAAGCAGGTGATCTGTCCCTCAATGAAGGGATTTATAAAGAAATGGCGGATAATTATCTGGCGATGGGAAATCCTAATCTTTATCAGGTCTACAGCAGAAAATACTTTGAAACAAAATTTAAGAGAGAGCAGAGCGAACTAAGCTCCATCAATCACGCTATTGATGTCCACAATATGGAAACTCAAAAGAAAAGTAAAAAGCTAGCCACCCGATATAATTATTTTATGGCTGGCATGATAATTCTTGGACTTTTTATACTGAGTATCTTTTTCTATTTTGTTATGAAAATCAGAAAGCAGAATAAGAAATATCATGACGAAATTAAACAGCTTATCAGGGATTAAATAGAAGTTTTTCAGTTTTAAATTAAGAGTACGATTTCTCTGTGATATTGTTTGATTGTAAAATAAGATCTGTAGCCTTCTAAAAACAAAAGACCTCACAATAAAAATTGTGAGGTCTTTGTGAGCGCGAAAGGATTCGAACCTTTGACCGTCTGCTTAGAAGGCAGATGCTCTATCCAGCTGAGCTACGCACCCTTAGAAGTTGATTCTCGCTTAGTAAATAAGCACATTAAAAAGTCGGGGCGGCAGGATTCGAACCTGCGACCTCCTGGTCCCAAACCAGGCGCGATGACCGGACTACGCTACGCCCCGAATATATAATAAGAGCGGAGGGTAAGGGATTCGAACCCTTGCGACACTTTCGCGTCGACAGTTTAGCAAACTGCTCCGTTAACCACTCCGGCAACCCTCCTTTTTGTTTATTTTTTAATGATCGTTGTTCCGTTATTGCGAGTGCAAATATAGAACAGATTTCTTTATTTACCAAATAAAATTCAAGAAATTTTTGTGTATTTTTGAGGTAATAAATCATTCAAAAACCAAACTGATGCGTAAAACATTATATATCATCGGATTAAGCACTTTTGTTTTTTCATGTACTTCCCAACAAAATGTGAAAAAAAATACTTACAAACCGAAAACCCCAATAACACAGGCGAAACCGACGGTTCAAACAACTCCTCCGGTGGCTTCAAAACCAAAAGTTGTATCTGATCATGGAGTAGACTTTTTTACTACTAATATAGCAGACCCAACAAAAAATGATAATACGGCAAGTTATGGTTCTATTGTATCTGCGAAACCAGCCGGATATAAAGTGGTGAAAACTTATTTTCCTGCGGTAGCCCAGAATTTCAGACAACGTTATCTTATATTACATTATACAGCCCTTCCGGACGATAAATCTCTTACCGTTCTTACCCAACAGGCGGTGAGTGCCCATTATCTGGTAAATAATACAGGAGATAACGAGATCTATCAATTGGTGGATGAAAATAAGCGAGCCTATCATGCAGGAGTAAGCGCGTGGAGAAATGACAAAAATCTCAACGATAATTCTATCGGTATTGAAATTGTAAATACAGGGTATACCACGGATGCTACCGGGAAAAGAACCTTTGCTCCTTTTAGCGATGACCAGGTGAAAAAAGTAGCGGCTTTGGTTAAAGATATTGTGACGAGATATCAGATCCAGCCTACGAATGTATTGGCACATGCCGATATTGCACCTACAAGAAAACAGGATCCCGGGCCAATGTTTCCATGGAAAAAGCTTTATGATGAGTACCAGATTGGAATGTGGTATGATGAAGCGGCTAAACAGACTTATCTTGAGGCAGCACAGGCTGATATTACAGCAAGATATAATGATTCCAGCTTTATTTTCCTTATTCAGACGTCATTGCAGAAATTCGGATATGCACTTGATCTTAGCGGAAAATGGGATGATGCTACGAAGAAAACAATTGAAGCATTCCAATATCATTTCCGTCCACAGAATTATGACGGAATTATGGATGGAGAAACATGGGCAATACTCCAGGCTTTAAATCAAAAATATCCAACAAAATAATTCAAATTAAAACGCATCGGTTAGATGCGTTTTTGCTATCTTTAAACGATCAAAAACAGTAAAATATCTGTAATGGAAAATTTCAGAAAAGAAAGTGATTTATTAGGCGAACTGAATGTGCCTTTAGATGCTTATTATGGGGTTCAGACACAAAGAGCTATTAACAATTTCAAAATTTCAGGGCAGCTTTTGTCTTCATATCCGGACTTCATAAAAGGATTGGCTTTTGTAAAAAAAGCAGCAGCTAAAACCAATTATGAACTAGGACTTCTAGACGAAAACCTGTATTTTAAAATAGCAGAAGCATGTGATGAAATTGTAGAAGGGAAATATCATGAGCAGTTTCCGGTAGATATGATTCAGGGAGGTGCAGGAACTTCCATCAACATGAATGCGAATGAGGTGATCGCCAATATCGTGTTGGAAAAATTAGGAAAAAATAAAGGAGAATACGAATTCTGTTCACCCAATGACCATATCAACCTTTCTCAGTCTACTAACGATGCTTATCCTACAGCAATCAAAATGGGATTGCTTCAGATGAACATTGGGCTGGTAGAAAAACTGGAAAGAATTATCACGGCTTTCCGTGCAAAAGGACAGGAGTTCCATGATGTTATTAAAATGGGACGTACACAACTTCAGGATGCTGTTCCAATGACTTTAGGACAGGAATTTGAAGCATATGCTGCCACTTTAGAAGAGGATATTTCCAAACTGAATAACAACGCCAACCTATTTGTAGAAGTAAATATGGGAGCTACAGCTATCGGAACAGGCTTGAATGCTCCGGTAGGATATGCCACTCTTTGTGCTAAAAACTTAGCTCAGATTACAGGATTCCCGATTGTTTCAGCACCGGATTTAGTAGAAGCTACCCCTGACACGGGATCGTATGTAATTTATTCTTCAGCTACAAAGCGTCTTGCGGTGAAGTTATCCAAAATCTGTAACGACTTAAGATTACTTTCATCAGGTCCAAGAGCTGGTCTTTTTGAAATCAATCTTCCGCCAATGCAGCCAGGATCTTCTATAATGCCAGGGAAAGTAAATCCTGTAATTCCGGAAGTAGTTAACCAGGTTTGTTTCAAAGTATTTGGAAATGATCTTACCGTAACTTTTGCCGCAGAAGCAGGACAATTACAGCTGAATGTAATGGAACCTGTACTTTCACATGCCATCATGGAAAACATCAACTTCCTTTGCAATGCTTTGGATACGCTTCGTGACAAATGTGTGGTTGGAATTACTGCCAATAAAGAAGTTTGTCTGAATATGGTGAAACACAGCATCGGTATTGTTACAGCATTGAACCCTTACATCGGATACAAACAATCAACACAGATTGCAAAAGAAGCATTGGAAACAGGAAAGAGCGTATACAACCTTGTTTTGGAGAAGGGAATTCTTTCTCAGGAAAAACTGGATGAAATTCTTGATCCGAAAAACATGCTGAAACCGCATAACAAATAAAATTATCAACGATAAATGATCAATGATAATTGATGCCCTCAAAAGCTTCTCATCATTGATCATTTATTCATCATCATTTATACTATAATTTGTGAGGTTTTTAATCATAATTCCTGCCCATAACGAAGAAGACAACCTCCCATTTACTCTTAACTCTCTGCAACAGCAAAGCAGCAAAGATTTTAAAGTAGTGGTAGTGAATGACGGTTCTACAGACAGAACAGCTGAGGTCATCAGAAACTATACAGAAACTGATTCCCGTTTTGAAACAACCAACCTACAGAAATCTGAACATGAGCCAGGATCTAAAGTCGTTCACGCTTTTAAAAACGGACTTCAGACTCAAGCTATGGATGAATTTGATATCATCTGTAAATTTGATGCCGATATTATTCTTCCGGAAAATTATCTGGCGGAAGTAGCAACAGCTTTTATCAATCATCCTGAATATGGGCTTGTGGGAGGACTTTTGTATATCGAAAAGGATGGGAACTGGGTGTATGAAGGAAATTCCAATAAACATCACGTGAGGGGTCCTATGAAGGCTTATCGTAAAGAATGCTTTGTAGAGATTGGTGGTTTAAGGGAAACATTGGGCTGGGATAATATTGATTCCATACTGTTGGAAAATCATGGATGGAAAGAAGTTGTACTTCCGGAGCTCCATGTAAAGCTGATTAAAGTAAAAGGAGCCGATTACACCATACGTCCTGCTGATTATTACGGAAGATATTTTTATTTCTTGGGACTGAATAGGTTTCTGGCTTATATTGCCTCTTCAAAAGAAGCTATGAAAAGTAAATCTGTTTCATTTTTCTTTGATATTATTACATCTTATGAAAACTGCAGATCAAAGAAATTAGAACTGAAAATTACCAAAGAAGAACAGAAGGCCGTTAATGATCAACGTTGGAGAATGTTGAAAAAGAAATGGCTGAAAATGTAGAAGGTGATTTTTTATACGTTGTAAATGCCCATCAATAGAAATGGGTTTTAATCGTTTAATCAAAAAAGTAAAGATTCCATTGGCTTTAGCCAAAATTTAAGATATAACTCCCGTTAAACTGTGAAAAAAATAGCTTACATAGAAATAGATACCCACGCAGAAATCGCCCAGGCTTTCATGGATATTATGGAAGGTTCTCAGGATTTTACGGTAGACTATTATTTTTCAAAAAGAATCAAAGATCAGGTAAGCCACCGCCATGAAGCTGTGTTTTTATCAGATAGTTCTATGATTCTGGATCAGTTAAAGGGAAAAGGATATGATCTTGTGATCATAGGTACTGTACACCGTTATTTTAATACATTTTTAGCAGTCACAAAAAGGTACAATACGGCAGTTATTTCCCATAATCTTAATTTCATAAAAGCATCCAAGTTGGATCTGATGAAAAGTGTTTTCAAGGGAGACGTTATCTTCAGACTAAAATTGTGGTTGAAAGAAGGTTTGTTCTACAAAACCAAAGTGTATAATACTTCAAGAACTCTTTTCGTGCTGGATGAAGCTCTGATATCAGGGAGATATCATTATTTGCCACTATTTTACACAAGAGATTTTGATAAAGTAAAAAATGAAGAGCTTATGGTGGTGATTCCCGGTGGTGTTTCACAGAAAAGAAGAGATTATCATTCTATTTTCGAAACCATTCGGAAACTTAATCCGGATAAATATTGCCAATTTGTTTTCCTTGGAAAAGCAACCGGACACGAGTTAAAACAACTTGAAAATCTGTGTGGAAAATTACCTGAAAATATTAAAATCACCTATTTTTCTGAAAGAGTTTCTTCAGAAGAATTTGAACAATGGATGCAAAAAGCAGATGTCCTATGGTGTCCGATTCAACAGGATACAGAATTTTTTGGTATGAAAGAAACGTATGGACTCACTAAAATGACAGGAAACCTTGGCGATGCCATAGCTTATGGAAAACTGGCTGTTTTTCCGGGAAAGTATCCTTCAAAACTGAATTTTATTATTCCTGAAAAAGAAAATATTCTCGAACAGTTAAAAACCGTTTCTGAAAATCCATTTGATTTTTATACAACATACAGCAGGAAAAAAGTTCAGAAAAAACTGGAGCAATTTCTCAAAGGCTTGCTATAAAAAGCTTTAGATTATTTTATTTTCTGTCTTAAAAGCAATTATTTTATCTTAAATACACTCTTAATAAATCTCATATTCAGGTAATCCTCAACAGGGAAAATCCTGGTGAAGTAATTTCCGACATAGATCAGTATTAAGACCACTGCAGGTTTGTATATCATATTAAGCAGATTGCTGTTGAAGTTGGGAAGAACAATGGCTACTGTAATGGCTAAAGTACAGATAATAGAGACGAAAATCATTTCAATACTCAACGGCGAAACCTTAAATACAATATAATTGAAAACAATTTTCACAACATTGTAAATAGTAAGTGAAATAGCCGTAGATAAAGCAATTCCGATCAGCTTCAGATCCGTGTTTTTAATGAAATAATAATTCAAGCCGATAGTCAGCCCGGCCAGCAAAAGCATCACCAGAATATTGAATCTGTAATATTTTGAGAGTGAAATAATATTCCCGTTGAATCCGGTAGCAAGATCTATTAATACTGCAGAACCCCAGATCCAGACTACGGGTTCATATTCTCTGAGCATGGTTCCGTTCTTTGGCATAAATTGCGTCAGATAAGGAAATCCTACCATAATACAGGAGAATAAAACGGCACCAAGGAAATATAAGGTCAAGGATGTCTTCTTATGGAACCTGTCCAGTTCCACCATATCTCCGTCTGCCAGAGTTTTGTTGATGATAGGTGCTGAAATATTAAATAATCCAAGCTGGGGAATAGAAATTAACGAGATCAGAGCATACAGAACAGAATAAATTCCAACCTCTTCCATTCCCATAAATTCTCCGATCATAAAGCTGTTGATCGCCAGATAATTTCCAAAAGTTCCCAGGAATCCAAAGAAACTGTAATTGAAAAACTCTTTCCAGAAATTATTCTTTTTGAAATAATCGGTATTAAAATCCAGCTGGATTTTTTCCAGTTTGTTGGTGTAATAAATATATCCCAAAAGCATTAAAAAGAAAATTCCAAAAAAGAAAGCATATGCAATGATCTGTGACGTAGAAGCTGTAACATTCTGTGATAAAGCAAAGAAAAAAAGACAGAATGCTCCCAGGTTCGCTATTTTCGGAAACAGATTGTCGAAGATATTGGAAACTACAATTCTTTTGTAATTGGATGTGTATTTATTGAAAATAGCACAGAATGAAAGGATTAAAATCAATGGAAGAATCATTTCCTTGATCTTCCATGCTTCTGAATGTCTGAATTTCGGATAAAAATAGGGAAGTATAAAAAATACAGCCGTGAAAATAATAAAGTTGATAAAAACCGTCAGTAGTGACAGTGACAGCATATTCTGTTTTTTACCATCTTTTTCTACTTTGTGAAAAAATTTCACATTCGAATAAGAAATACCCAAAACAACAAAAGGAACCAGCATTTCAGCTGTGGGAAGAATGTAGCGTAGCTTTCCGTAAAATTCAAAATCATTCGGAAATATAAATATTGCGGAAACGGTGCCCAGCAAAAAACCAATATAACCGATAATGGAATATTTGAAGCCTTGTCTCGCTACTACACTCATAAGTTGTTTTAAATGTTTTTAGGTATAAAAATAATATTGTTGATGTACTGAGTTTTATTTTTTTCGTCGTTTGTATTTTGTGTTATAATATCTTCTGTAAGATTTTCCAGCGTAAAGCTGTTTCTGTTTAGATATCTGGCATCATATCCCCAGCTCATCACTTCGGATATTTCATTCCATATAGGAGTTTCATGGTGTCTTTGCTCCATTTCAACCATTAAGGTCGGCTTAAATTGCCTAATAGTTTCTCTCGCTCCGGAAAGAGTTTTTATTTCGTTTCCTTCAACATCTATTTTGATAAAATCAAGTCTGTTGAAATGTTCCAGTGCTGCCCATTCGTCAAGTTTAATAACTTTTACTTGTTCCGTATAGCTTTTCTCTTCTCCTTTTTCTTTGTAAGAAGTGTTTAAAGTACCACGGGAAGCAATAGTTTTACCATTAATGATGGGTACTTTGAATTCTGCAATCCTGTTTTCATCCGAAAGAGCAAGAGGGAGAATATGCATGTCAGAAAACAGTCTTTTCAGTCTTCTGTAAAGCTTTTTATTAGGTTCAAAACCATAAATATGCTCATGCTTCAATGTATTTTCCAGCTGATAAAGGAAAGTTCCCACATTGGCACCAATATCCAGTATCACAGCATTTTTAGGAAGGTATTCTTTGATCCATACCAATTCCGGTTCTACATTACGTTCCGAAAAGTTATTTTTATTAAGATTATTTAGAGCTTTAAAATATCTTTTTTTGTAGAAATTCGGGCTTATGTATTGTAGTTTCTCTGCAATTTTTTGGTATAAAGACATCTTTGGCTTTTTGGCGAACAGCAAAGATACGTAAAAATGTAAAACTTTTCTTAAAAAATGTTAATTATAATGGCTTGATTTTCAGGATTGATTTCTGAAATTTGTTTTTGTAACCTGGGGAGTTTTACTATAATTTTGATTTGTCACAGAGACACCTGTATCCCCCTGAACATCTGATTATGACATTCTGTAGAAATAGAACTTCAACCAGAATGCACCCAATGATCTGTGAAAAACGAGTGAGCGGTAGTTGAAAAAGTAAAACTATCTAGAGAAAAGGTGTATTTAGAAAATCATTGAAAGGTTTCATCAGTTTGAAAACTTTGGTCATGTTTTTTACAGCATTTTTGTCCAGCACTTCCTCATCTTTCAGAGAATATACTACAATAAAATTTTTAAGTTTGAGATATTCTCCCATAGGATCTTCTTTTTCAAAACCCTGAGGTATTTTCTTTAGTTTATCGTCCTGGTCAAGCTCGGGAAAATGTTTTTTGAAATCTTTATTATTGAGAATTTTTAGAAAATCGTCTCCATACAAAGAAATCTCTTTGCGGACTTCTTTCAGGACAGAAGATTCCGGCATATAGATTCCTCCTGCTAAGAAGGACTTTCCAGGTTCCATGTGAAGATAATAACCTCCTTTCTGATTTCCTTTTCCCATTCCCAGAGAAGCTCCGAAATTGGTTTTATAAGGCGATTTGTCCTTTGAAAAGCGGGTATCTCTGTAAATTCTGAATAAGGCCTTTTTACTGTCTATTTTAGCAAGTTCTTCATCAAAACCAGACATCTCCTTAATCAGTTCATCAAGAAATGACACAACATTTTGCTGAGATTCTGTGTACAGGTTTTTATTTTCAGTAAACCATTCGCGGTTATTGTTTTTATTTAATTTGTTTAAAAAATCAAATGTTTTAGAAGAAATGCTTGCAGACATATTATGTGAGGTATTTTTAGTGTTGTTGCTAAGTCAGATTTGGGTAGGCTATTCAATCCCGAAATTTAGAATTGGAAATTCATACCACAATTCAAATGTACAAAATCTATTTAGGTTTTATACTTTCAGTAGGGATAATAGACGGATATTAGATGATAAAGGAATTTGCAGTGGCAGATTGGGAATCAAAACAGGTTGATAAGTAAGGTGCTGCCAGGTACCGGATGCCTGAAGCTCTCATTATTCTTTTGAAGAAATTTTTATGTTATTTTAAGTGGTCTTTTGTGATAGATTCAATGTTTTGCATAATAATATAAAAAGAGAAAAATATATGTTCTATGGTTTTATTTTTGAAAATTCATTAATATCACAGAAAAAATCAATCCAATTTAATAAAAAAAAATAATGTTTAACAAGTCCTTAGTTTAAGGCTGTTTTTTTTACATTTAATTTTTAAAAAATCAAAGAAATATTAAAAGATTCTGAATTTAAGATTGTATATTTAAAACTTTATTCAAAAACAAATCAAATATTTATTGTATCTTTGCAAAAATTTTAAAATAGTTAATGAATTTATTTACGGAAACCAATTTAAGTCCTGATATCCTTAAGGCAATTGGCGAACTGGGTTACGAAAGCCCAACAGAAATCCAAAAACAGACTATCCCTTTTATTCTTTCAGATATTCGCGACTTGATCGCACTTGCGCAGACAGGGACAGGCAAAACAGCAGCGTTTTCGCTTCCGATTTTGGATATGATTGACGATACGAGTCGCAAAATCCAATTATTGGTGCTTTGTCCGACACGGGAATTATGTCTTCAGATTTCGAAGGACATAAAGAATTACTCTAAGTATATGAAAGACATCAAGACAACTGCGGTTTATGGTGGAAGTAGTATTGTAGAGCAGATGAGATCTTTGAAGGACAAACCACAGATTATTGTGGGAACTCCGGGAAGAGTAATTGATCTTATCAACAGAAAAGCATTAGACTTTTCTGCGATTCATTGGTTAGTATTAGACGAAGCTGATGAAATGCTTTCTATGGGATTCAAAGACGAATTGGAAACCATTCTAAGCGAAACTCCGGAAACTAAACAAACTTTCTTATTCTCTGCAACGATGAATAAAGAGGTGGAAAGAATTTCCAAAAATTATCTTACAAAGCCGCATCGTATTTCAGTAGGTTCTATCAACGAAGTGAAGAAGAACATTACTCACGAATACTATGTTGTAGGATACCGTCAGAAAAAAGAAGCATTAAAAAGATTAATTGATGCTAACCCTAACCAGTACTCCATTATCTTCTGTAGAACGAGAATGGAAACTCAGGAGGTTGCTGATTTCTTAATGCAGAACGGATATGCAGCTGACGCTCTTCATGGTGATCTTTCTCAGGCACAGAGAGATACGGTAATGAAGAAATTCAGATTGAAAAATATTGATATTCTTGTAGCGACAGACGTTGCAGCAAGAGGATTGGATGTAAACTCTTTAACTCACGTTATTCACTTCTCTTTACCAGATGATCCTGAAGTATTCGTTCACAGAAGCGGTAGAACAGGTAGAGCTGGAAAAGATGGTATTTCTATGGCTTTAATAAAGCCTGAAGAAAGCAGAAAACTGAAACAGATCAAATCGGCAACGAAAATTGAAATTAACGAAAAATTCATCCCTACAGGTGAAGATATTATCAAAGCTCAGGTAGGTGGTGTATTCGAGAAATTATTAACGGAACACGAAGATCTTTTTGAATTTGATGATAGCTTAATCCCGGATCTGAGCAACTTTACAAAAGAAGAACTGGTACACCAGCTTCTACAGTTTCAGTTGAAAGATCTTGCTTTATACTACAAAGACAAGCATGACCTTGTTGAGCAGAAATTAAGCAGCAGAGACGATGACTATTCTAGAAGAGATCGCGGACGTGACAGAGACAGAGATAGAGGTCGCGACAGAGATCGTGGAGACCGTGGAAGAGACAGAGATCGTGGTGGAAAGCCAAGAAGAAGAGATGAAAACATGGTAAGATTTTTCTTCAACCTTGGTAAAAAAGACCATTTGAAGAAACTTGATGTTTTAGATATTATCAACAAAGCTACTGCTGGCGGAAAAACCAAAAAAAGAGCGGAAATCGGTGATATTGAAATCTTAGAGAAATTCTCTTTCTTCGAAGTTGAAAAATCGTTCAAAGACAATGTATTGAGCAATATTCAATCGATGAAGTTCAAAGGAAAAGATATGAGAGCTGAAGTAGCAAACTAATCTCTTCTTATACCATACAAAACCGGCATTGATGCCGGTTTTTTTGTTTGATAATCAGTAGTTAAGCGAATGTTAACAAAACTTAATGTTATATAGTTTCACGTACAATCCTTTTTTAAGAAATTTGCACACGAATTATAAATACTAAAAAATGGGAATTGGTAATATTTTCCACGCTTTTCAACCAAAAGATAAAATCTTCTTTGTACTTTTCGAAAAAGTAACTGAAAATCTAGTTGCAATGTCAGAAGAATTCAACACAGGAATCAAGGATTTCGATCTTAATGACGATTCAATGTTGAAGAAAATGAGCGACTTTGAACACAAGAATGATGAACTTACTCACGA
This sequence comes from Chryseobacterium sp. SG20098, assembly GCF_031844745.1. Classification (NCBI taxonomy): domain Bacteria; kingdom Pseudomonadati; phylum Bacteroidota; class Flavobacteriia; order Flavobacteriales; family Weeksellaceae; genus Chryseobacterium; species Chryseobacterium sp. SG20098. The sequence goes on from NZ_CP134622.1 coordinate 4,554,924, forward strand.
AATTTTCGTAGAATTAGGGAAGAACTTCATTACACCTTTTGACCGTGAAGACATTCACACACTGGCAACAGGACTTGATGATATCGCTGATTATATCTACGCATCCACAAAATATATTTTCCTTTACAAATCACCGGAGATGAAGGCTTATTCAGACTTCTCTTTATTAATCCACAAAGCATGTCTTGAAATTCAGAATGCAATGAAAAACCTTAAAGGGTTCAAAAATATGGAACAGGTGAAAGAAGCTTGTATTAAGGTGAACTCTATTGAGAATATTGCTGACGATTTGCTTTCCAACTCAATGGTAGAATTATTTGAAACTAATGATGCCATCAACATTATTAAAGTTTCATCTGTATTAAACTACCTTGAAATTGTAACAGACAAAGCAGAAGATGTTGCCAATACGATTGAGAACATCATGATTAAATACGCCTAATACATAGCAAAAAATGGAATTTCCGATTTTACTTGTAGTTATTATTGCGCTGGCCCTGATCTTCGATTATATCAATGGTTTCCATGATGCAGCCAACTCAATTGCAACTATAGTTTCTACAAAAGTTTTAACTCCATTCCAGGCTGTACTTTGGGCGGCACTTTGGAACTTTGCAGCGTTCTTTATTGCTGCTTATATTATTGGAGAATTCAAAATTGGTAATACAATTGCCAAAACAGTTAATGAGAATTTTATCACTCTTGAGGTTATATTTTCCGGCCTTATCGCCGCAATTGCCTGGAACCTTTTGACATGGTGGTTCGGGATCCCTTCATCATCTTCACACACGCTGATCGGAGGTTTCTTAGGAGCGGCTCTTATGCATGCCTTCATGATGGATTATCATGATGTAGCTGCAGCACAACCCGGGCTTGGGATGTGGGATACCATTAAAGAAGCTTTCAGCCAGGTAACACAACAGGGTGTCGTAAAGTTTGATAAAGTAATTCCTATCTTCCTGTTCATTTTCATGGCACCAATCATAGGGATGATTATCTCGATCATTATTACTCTGATTATTGTACATCTTTATAAAAGATCAAACCCCCACAAAGCAGACCAGTCTTTCAAAAGATTACAGCTGGCTTCTTCAGCTTTATTCAGCTTGGGACACGGTTTGAATGATGCTCAGAAAGTAATGGGGATCATTGGTGCAGCAGTAATCTATTATCACGTAAATATGCTTCAGGATGCGCAGTATTTGAATATTCCTTCTGCAGAACGTTTTGATTATTTTGCACAGCATTATATCTGGGTTCCTTTGGTTTCCTTCCTTGCTATTGGTTTAGGTACAATGAGTGGTGGTTGGAAGATCATCAAAACAATGGGAACAAAGATTACGAAGGTAACTTCATTAGAAGGAGTAAGTGCAGAAACGGCAGGTGCTATTACCTTATTCATCACAGACCACTTCGGTATTCCTGTATCTACTACACACACGATTACAGGTTCTATCATCGGGGTAGGATTAACGAAAAGAATTTCAGCGGTAAGATGGGGAATCACTGTAAGCTTACTTTGGGCTTGGGTTCTTACCATTCCAATCTCTGCAATAGTAGCAGCAATTACTTATCTTGCAGTAACCTTCCTTTTCTAAAAAAACAAATCATACAATTATATAAACTTTGTCCATTTGGGCAAAGTTTTTTTATTGTGCAATGTTGAAATTTAAATTATTAATCAACGAACAGATATTTATTGTTGTAATCTATGTTTTTGTGTTTTGTTTAAAATAAGTTTCTTATTTTGTTGATTTCTATTGTTTTATAGTTTATTTGTTTTATACATTAGATAAACACTTTGCAATACTTCTGAACAAAAAAGTTTATTAATACAAATTACAATGAAACAACTATTAATTCTTTCAGCATTTATGTTGGCAGCACTTATTAAAGCCAATAATTTTAATTTTAAGAATGAAAAAACAGCCCAAGCCGTTTTATTTACACGTTATTTAATAACACTAAAGACTGTTTGTGGAACTACTTATCAAACTGTTCTAGATACTGATTTCGATACGTATGATTGTGTAAATAATGAATGGGAAATGTATAATCAACAGGATTGTGGCCATGCCAGCTATGAGAATCCGCCTGTTTAATGTTGTCTGAAGCTGTTTGACCTACCTTGTATTTATTTTTTTATGAAAAAAAAATTAGGTATATTTTTTTATTTTCTTTTAATCTTTATTAAAAGTCAATCTCCTAAATTAGAAAGAGATATTTCTATACTGGAAGTCAGATACAACTTTTCATATATAACGGATACTTTGAATATAGAAAGCGTTGTTTCAGAACCAATGATACTCCTGGCTAATAGTAACAAATCTGTTTATTATAGTGAGAATTATAAAGCATTTTCTGATGGTTTTAAGAAACAGCTGGAAACTGCAATAAAGACTGGCAGTATTGTAGAACCAGGTAAATTACTACAATCGAAAGTAAGACATTGTGTTTATAAGGATAATGATTCTATCTACATATCAAATCACTTAGGTAATGACTTTTATACCTTTCGTACAGAAAACATTCATTGGAAGATTGATAACTTGATAACTAAAGTTATTCAAGGATATAAATGTACAAAAGCTGTTGCTAAAGTTGGAAAGAGAATATATATAGCATGGTTTACTCATGAAATACCTGTTAATGATGGTCCTTATAAGTTTAAAGGTCTTCCCGGATTGATTTTAGAGGTCAGCGATGAAAAAAAATATTTTAATTTTGAGTTTCTTTCTATAACTAAAACGAATTTACCTATAGAATATAAAAAAGGATTGTTGATTACTCAAGCTCAATACATAGAAAAGCGTAAAGAATACATTAATGACCCTTCCCAGGGTAAAATTAATACTCCAGAGTACAGAAAAAGAATTGAAGAAAATAAGAAGAAATTTAATAATTTTTTAGAATAGCGAATAATCATAAAAATCCTCATCAAAACGATGTTTTTTTGTTTTATAAAGCCTTGAAAAATCGTATTTTTGTTCAAATTATAAGATTTTATGGAATTTTTAGACAGATACCAGCAGATTGTTGCAGATGCCATCACTAAATATACTTTTAAAGATAAACCTTCGGAGCTCTATGATCCGATGAACTATATTATTTCCCATGGTGGAAAACGCCTTCGTCCTATTATGGTGTTAATGGCATGTGATATGTTCGGTGGAGATCTTAAGCAGGCAATCAAGCCGGCATTGGCTATCGAGTTTTTCCATAACTTCACCCTGATCCATGATGATATTATGGATGAGGCTCCTTTAAGAAGGAACAAGCCTACTATTCATACTTTACACGGGCTTAATGTAGGAATTCTTTCCGGAGACGGACTGATGTTGAAAGCGTATAAGTTTTTTGAGGATCTGGAACCTGAAATATTCAAGGCATGTATCAGAATATTTACCCATACAGGACTTCTGTTATGCGAAGGTCAACAGTACGATATTAATTTTGAAACTCAGGAAAATGTTACTTTTGATGACTATATCAGAATGATTACTTATAAAACCGGGGTATTAAGTGCTTCTTCATTTGAAATCGGAGCTTTGATTGCAAGAGCAGATTTTAAAGATGCCAAAGCTATTTTCAATTTCGGAAAACATATCGGAATTGCCTTCCAGATTATGGATGATTATCTTGATGTATTCGGAGATCAGGCGCAGTTTGGTAAAAAACATGCCGGAGACATCTACGAAAACAAGAAAACTGTTCTGTATCTGCTAGCAAGAGAACACGCTACAGACGAAGAAAGAAAAGAATTGGACTACTGGTATTCTAAGAAGACTGAAAATGTTGATAAAGTATATGGAGTAGAAAAGATCTTCAGAAGAACAAAAGTAGATGAAAAAGCATTACGTCTGATTGAAAAACATAATGAGATTGGACAAAGTTATCTTCAGAAAATTGATGTGCCGGAAGAAAAGAAAAAACCTTTTATTGAACTGGCCAATTATTTGTTGAGAAGAGAAAGTTAAATAAGGTTATAGGAATTAGGGCTTAGGAGTTAGTTGACCTGAGTCCTGATACCTAAATCCTAATCCCTTATAAATGAAATTCAGAACAGAAGTTGATATTCCCGCATCAGAAAAGAAGATTGAAATTGAAGATAGAATATTTTCAATAGGCTCATGTTTTGCCTCTGAAATGACGGATTTACTCCAGGACGGACAACTTCAGACCCTTAATAATCCTTTTGGGACTATTTTTAACCCTTTTTCTATCAATAATGCAGTCAACAGATTACATGACTCTGCATTTTACGCAGAAGAGGAACTAATCACTTACAATGAAGAATATATCTCTCTGGATCATCATACCAGTTTTGATACCCGTTATATTCATCAGACCCTAGATAAAATTAATGGAGATATTGAAGCAGGAAATGCCTTTCTTCAGGAAGCCGACTGGATTATTATTACCTACGGGTCCTCATTTATTTATGAATTCCTTCCCAAGAAAAAGCTGGTAGCCAACTGTCATAAAATTCCGCAAAAGTTTTTTGAGAAAAGACTGCTATCTCATCAGGAACTCACCACTTCAATTTACCAGACGATTCTGGATCTTAAAGATATTTGTAAAGAAGGAGTACAAATCTTATTTACTGTTTCACCTGTAAGGCATACCAAAGATGGAATGGTAGAAAATCAGTTAAGTAAGTCCAAATTAATCACTGCTATCCACGAGTCTATTTCTCTCTTTGAAGACTGTCATTATCTGCCTGTCTATGAGATTTTGATGGATGACCTCCGGGACTATCGTTTCTATAAAGAAGATATGATTCATCCTAGTACACAGGCGGTAAATTATATTTTTGAGAAGTTTGGAAAATCTTATTTTTCAGAAGAAACTCAGAATTTTATCAAAGAAAACTTTAAGATTATGAGAGCCCTGGAACATAAAACCAGTGATAAGAAAGATCCTAAGTTTATCGAGTTCAGAGAAAAACTGGATCAGAGAATTGAAGTACAGCGTAAAAAAGTAAAACATAAAATATTTTAAATGCTTGATTTCACCAGAATTGACTATCTGAAAGATGGAAATGAAAGACAGAAAAAAGCTTACGAAATTCTTACAAAATATCGTGTTTTTGATAAATTGAAGGACTATTCTCCTATTTTAGCAGGAACTGTTCCTATAGAGATTGATATCAAAGGAAGTGATCTGGATCTTATTTTCGAGGTGGATTTAAAATATGAACAGGATTTTCTGGATGATTTACTATTTTGTCAGCTTATTCCTCACGATGTAGAAGTGGAATATCCTATTGTAAACGGGGAAAAATGCATGACTTTAAATTTTATGCTGGATGGGTTTCCCATTGAGATCTTTGGACAGAATAAGCCTACAAAACAGCAGAACGCTTATCTTCATATGATGGCCGAATACAAAATATTAAAAGAAAAAGGAGAAGAATTTAAACAAAGAATAATAGAACTTAAAAAACAGGGAATAAAAACGGAGCCCGCTTTCGGAATATTGCTGGGACTTGAAAATCCTTACGAAGATCTATTGAAATTTTAAATAAAATGATTGATACACATACACACTTATACGCAGAAGAATTTGATGAAGACAGAAAAGAAGCTATTCAAAGAGCAGTAGATAAAGGAATTACAGAATTTTATCTTCCTGCTATTGATTCTGAATCACATGAAAAAATGCTGCAGCTGGAAAAAGAATATCCGGGACAGATTTTTTCAATGATGGGATTACATCCTTGCTATGTAAAACCGGAATCCTGGGAAAAAGAACTTGAAATTGTAAAAAAATATCTTGATCAAAGACATTTTCCAGCAATTGGAGAGATCGGAATTGACTTGTACTGGGATAAGACGACATTGGATATTCAGGTAAAAGCTTTTGAACAGCAGATTGACTGGGCAATAGAAAGAGACCTTCCGATTGTGATCCACACCAGAGAAAGCTTTGATGAGACCTTTGAAGTTTTAGAACGAAAAAAGCACCCGAAACTAAGAGGAATTTTCCATTGTTTTTCAGGGAATCTCGAACAGGCGCAGCATGCTATTGACCTTAACTTCATTTTAGGAATCGGTGGAGTAGTGACCTTTAAAAACGGAAAAATAGACCAGTTTCTGAATGAAGTTCCGTTGGATAAAATTGTTTTGGAAACAGATTCTCCATACCTGGCACCGGTTCCCCACAGGGGAAAAAGGAATGAAAGCTCTTATCTGGATCTGGTTGCCGGAAAGCTGGTAAATATCTATGGAAAAGATTTTTCTGAGATAGACCGCATCACGACAGAAAATGCAAAGAAACTTTTTAAATTATAAAGTTCTGAACTTTAAGATAAATAGAAACCCTTTTCGTTTTTGAAAAGGGTTTCGTTTTTATTTTTTTCTGGTGAAATTCTTATTCTTAGGTTTTTTAAACCCTACTGAAGCCCCCGCTGCAGGCTTTTTACGGTTGTTATTCGGTCTTGAAGTGTTACCATTACCTGTTTTAGGTTTTCCACCCCCTGCAGCTACAGGTTTGTTATTAGAATCCCTTTTCTGTGCTACCAGGTCATCAGTATGGAACGGATGATCCTTGATTACAGGAATTTTCTTTCCAATTAGTTTTTCAGTATTCTTTAAGTTCAAAAGATCAAGTCCGTCTACAAAAGATATAGAATTACCTTCGGCTCCTGCTCTTCCTGTTCTTCCGATTCTGTGTACATAGGTTTCAGAAACATCAGAAAGCTCAAAATTGATCACGAATTTCAGCTCATCAATATCAATCCCTCTGGCAGCAATGTCAGTCGCTACAAGAACTCTTGTTTTTCCGGATTTAAAATTGTTCAACGCATTCTGTCTCGCATTCTGAGATTTATTACCATGAATCGCTTCTGCGGAGATATTGTCTTTCTGAAGCTTTCTGGAAATCTTATCTGCACCGTGTTTTGTTCTTGCAAAAACCAATACAGAGTCTGAAATATCATTTTGAAGAATATGAGAAAGCAAATTCAGTTTGTTGTCTTTTTCTACGAAATACACAGATTGTTTGATGGTATCGGCAGTAGAAGAAACCGGAGTTACCTCTACCTTTACCGGATTATTCAAGATAGAATTAGCCAGTTTCTGAATTTCAGTCGGCATTGTTGCCGAAAAGAATAAAGTCTGTCTTCTCTGAGGTAAAAGTTTAATGATTCTTTTTACATCATGTACAAAACCCATATCCAGCATTCTGTCTGCCTCATCAAGAACAAAAATCTCAAGATTTTTCAGGCTGATGATTCCTTGTGCAATAAAATCCAGAAGTCTTCCCGGAGTTGCTACCAGAATATCAACACCCTTTCTCAAAGCTGCTTCCTGATTTCCTTGTTTTACTCCTCCGAAAATAACAAGTTGCTTTAAGGGAAGATATTTACCGTAAGCATTAATATTTTCCTCAATCTGAATCGCCAGTTCTCTGGTGGGAGTAAGGATTAACGCTTTTATATGTTTATTGGGAATTTTATTTTTAGATAAATTCTGTAAAATAGGGATGGAAAAAGCTGCTGTCTTTCCTGTTCCTGTTTGCGCACAACCTAAAAAGTCTCTGCCTTCCAGGATATCAGGAATAGATCTTTCCTGGATAGGAGTAGGAGTCGTGTATCCCTGTTCCTGAATTGCTTTTGCAATAGGTTCTATTAAGTTTAAGTCTGTAAAATTCAAATGAATTATTTTAAAATTTAAATAAAAATTCCTTCAGTCTGAAAGAATTACATTCTGCAAAGGTAGTCTAAATATTTTTAAGTATCTTATTCCACTTTTTTTAGACTTATTGCTTATTGAAAAATAGAAATGGCAACCCGAATGTGAGCCGCCATTTTTTTCTGTTACATATCCGCAGTTTATTTAAATCTATATCCTACACCAGCCTGAAGAAATCCAATTTTAGTAGGAACAGCATTGCTTCTATTCATTTCTATAAAATTGAAATTGTATCTGGCGTCAACAAAAAACTTTTGATTAATCTTATATTCTGCACCCAGAAAAGGAAATAAGTTCAAGGTTTTTAAAGATTCGTAATTGTGGGTTTCAGCCTCATCAAAAACAGTATTCATTTTTACTTTGGATGATATATTAAATCCTAAGTTCATCCCTACAGAAGCAGAAAGCTCTGGAACAATATAATATTTTACTGAAATGGGAACCTGTATCTGGTTGAATTTGTAATCAAAGTGCATATCACCCACGTCTACTACTTCATTGCCTACCAACTCATACCAGGGATAAGCGTCTTTACCACCCAATTGAGTATATAGTAATTCAGCCTGTAAGCCAAATTTAGAAGATAAAGGCTGCTCTGCTGCAATACCTAAATAAAAATAGGATTTTGAATCCAGCCCGGTTCCAAAAAACTTCATATTGGATAATGAATATCCTCCCTTGACGCCAAAGCTCATAGATGCCTGATCTTTTGTGTTTTCTTGTGCATTAAATATTGCTGAGAAAGCAAATACTGTGATAAAGAAAATGTTCTTCTTCATATTTATTTTTAAATGATTAAAAGTTTTTATAAAAAAATAATTCCTCCAAACGAAGGAATTACTTTTACAAAGATAATTTAAATATTTTAGTGAAGCTATTTCACTTTATCCCATTGTTGATTCTTTCTTAAGTTTTCAAAAAACTGATACACTTCCGAAAGCTTTTCACTTCCACGTTTTCCATAATCTTCCACATTTTTTGAAGTTCCGTCAGCAAATTTGATTCTTAAATAAGACGTTGGAAGATCGGTAATATTGTGTTCACCGTACTTATCATTCAAACTTTTTACATGTAAGTCATCAAGTAAACTGATTAATTTATTGTAATCTTCTTCTTTAATGGTTCCTTTAAAAGTACCTTCACGGGGCTTTGAAAACTCATCTTTTGAAGGCTTATCATTAAAATTAAAATGTTCCGCTTCAAAAACTGCAGTTCTGTCCGGATTGATTGTCATTGTAAAAACAGGGCAGAATCCAAAACATGGAGTAGCCTCATATTCAATTTTAGTATATTTTGAATTTACTTTTTGAGACGTTATACACGATGTCAACAACACAAATGCATAAATGGCTAACAAATATTTCATAGTTTTTTCAATTTGAAAAGGTCTCCCAATAATTGTTCCAAAAGTATTCATCTTACTATGTTTTTATGTTAAATATAGAAAAGGAAAGTTGTTTAAGCCTTTGCTTTTTTGAACCATTAAGATTGTATTAAGGTGTTAAGAATATAAAGATAAGCTTTGCCGTATGCTTAAGAAATCAGAATGATTCATCTTAACTTTACTTCATTTCTTATATCCATTCTTAATGGTTTAAAATATTGAATAGAAGAAATTGTATAAATGAAAACAGCCTCAGGTTCTCCTAAGGCTGTTGTTTTATAATGCAGTTCTATTTTCAAAATAAAACTGATAAATCAATGTATTTCTATCCGTGCAATTGTTTCCAGATAGCATCTTTCAGCTCCATAAGACCTTCTCCGGTAACACCTGAGAAGAACAGAGGCTGTTTGTTTTCCGGGAACTCTGCTGCAATTTCCTTCTTCAGTTCATCATCCAAAAGATCAGATTTTGATACGGAAACAATGAAATCTTTATCCAGTAATTCTGGGTTATATTCTTTCAATTCATTTTCAAGAATTTTAAACTCCTGGAAATGATTTTCAGAGTCAGCCGGAATTAAGAATAAAAGGATAGAGTTTCTTTCAATATGTCTGAGGAATCTGTGTCCTAAGCCTTTTCCTTCTGCTGCTCCTTCAATAATCCCGGGAATATCAGCCATTACAAATGATTTGTAATTTCTGTAATCTACAATCCCAAGGTTAGGAGTTAAAGTGGTAAAAGCATAATTGGCAATTTTTGGTTTTGCCGCAGAAACAGATGCTAAAAGTGTAGATTTTCCAGCATTTGGAAATCCAACAAGTCCTACATCGGCCAAAATTTTAAGTTCGAAGACCACATAGCCTTCTTCACCATCCATTCCGGGCTGAGCATATCTTGGAGTTTGGTTGGTAGAGGATTTGAAATGTTCGTTTCCTTTTCCTCCTTTTCCTCCCTGCATCAAAATGATTTCCTGCTTATCTTCAAGGATTTCTCCGATAATTTCACCTTCTTCATTTTTAGCGATAGTCCCAATTGGAACATCAATATAAATATCAGAACCGTCAGCTCCTGTCAGCTGGTTTTTCGCTCCGTTTTCACCTCGTTCAGCTTTTATGTGACGAGTGTATCGGAGTGGAAGCAAAGTCCATTCATTAGCATTTCCTCTCATGATGACGTGTCCGCCACGACCTCCGTCGCCACCGTCAGGACCACCTTTAGGAATATACTTTTCACGGCGAAGGTGGGCAGAACCAGCACCTCCGTGTCCGCTTTTACAATGGATCTTTACGTAATCTACAAAGTTAGACATATAGTTTGTGTTGCGGGTTGCAGGGATGAAACTTCTTATCGCTTGCCATATCCCGATTATTTAATTTTCTCTACCTCAGCGAAAAGTTTTTGGGAAATCTCATCAATTTCTCCAATACCGTTTACCTCTACATATTTACCCTGCTGCTTATAAAGCTCGGCAACTTCTGCTGTTTTGGTATAATATTCTTTAATTCTGTTTTCGATGATCTCTACATTGCTGTCGTCTGATCTTCCGCTGGTTTCACCTCTTTTCAGAAGTCTTTCAACCAAAATTTTGTCCTCTACTACCAATGAAAGACAGATGTCAATCTCATCATTCAGTACTTCTTTAACGATGGTTTCCAAAGCTTCTGTCTGAGCAGTTGTTCTTGGATATCCGTCAAAAATAAAACCGTTGGTATCAGTAGGTTTTTTGATCTCGTCGATCAGCATATCTGTTGTTACCTGATCCGGAACCAATTCTCCCTTATCGATGTATGACTTAGCCAGTTTTCCAAGTTCAGTGTCATTTTTCATATTGTATCTGAAAAGATCACCTGTTGAAACCTGTTTTAAATTGAATTTCTCGATTAGATTCTGAGCTTGTGTTCCTTTTCCACTTCCTGGAGGGCCGAACAGAACAATGTTTATCATAATGTTGATACGCTTCCAGCAATGGGCATTTTGCTTCGGGCTTGTGGCTTTTGGCGGCTTGCTTTTTTGCTTTCAGCTTTTTTAAGTTATTATTAAATTTATTTCTTTATATAATTTTAAGCTAAAAGCTATCAGCTAATAGCCAACAGCATTTAATGGTTGATTTGTCCGTCTTCCAACTGATATAAATTCGGAAGGTTTCTTCCTAATTCATCATAATCCAGCCCGTATCCAAGTACAAATTTGTTCGGGATTTCTTTTCCGATATAATCCAGTTTGAAATCTTTCTTGTAAATCTCAGGTTTCAATAAGAAACTAGCCAGTTTTACAGATTTTGGACGTTGTGTTTCTTTGAAATATTTGAAAAGACTTTCAACGGTATTTCCTGTATCTACAATGTCTTCCACAAGAATAATATGACGGTCTCTTACGTCTTTAGTAAGCTCCATTTTCTGATAAACGATCCCTGTAGATTCTGTTCCTACATAAGAACTCATTTGAATGAAGGCAATTTCGCATTCTCCCGGGTAATATTTTAAAAGATCAGAGAAGAACATCACCACTCCATTTAACACCCCAATGAAAACAGGAACTTCATCCTTGTAATCTTCATAAATTCTTAACGCTGTCTCTTTTACAATTTCCTGAATTTCGGCATCCTTTAAATAAGGAACGAAAGTTTTGTCGTGAACTTTAATGCTTTCCATAAAATTTTTAGTAGTTGGCAAAGTTACGGATTTTTGATTAAAATACTTTCCTGTTTTTATCAGTTTGAAAGTTTGATGTTTTCCGGATCACAAAATTCAATATCCTGATGAAGTCTGTTTAAACATTCATAACAACAAGCTTTTTAATGAGATAGAATGGTATAGCCTCAAAAAATAGATTTTAAAAATACTTTTGAAAAGCAGGTGTTTGAAATAAGGAAGAAAAGGATAATGATAAATGTCCTGATTATTGATGAAAACAAATATTCAGAAAAATGAGTATCTTTGTTCTTTCAAAACCCAAAAAAACAGACATGTAGGATATCATTTCTTTCAGACTCAATAAAACGGTAACAAGAATGTTGCTGGTGTTCAACCTTTATTAAGAAAGAAATCATGATTTTACTGCAAAATATATCCTTTGGGTTTCCGGGAGGAAATCTTCTATTTAATCATATCAATTTAACAATACAGTCTCATACCAAATCTGCTCTGGTAGGGAGTAATGGCGTGGGAAAATCAACCCTGCTGAAAATAATCGCGGGAGAAATACAGCCTCTAAACGGCAATACTAATATCCGGGGTAATATCTTTTATGTACCGCAGATGTTTGGAAATTTAAATGATCTTACCATTGCAGAATGCCTGAGGATAGATCAGAAACTCCATGCTCTTCAAAAAATTACCAATGGAGAGGTGGACGAAATATATTTTGAAACGCTCAATGACGACTGGGATATTGAAGAAAGATGCCAGAATGCTTTGGAGCATTGGGGGCTCGAAAATTTTGAATTAACTCAAAAACTGGAAGACCTGAGCGGAGGACAGAAGACTAAAGTTTTTCTCGCTGGAATTCAGATCAACCAACCTGATATTATCGTATTGGATGAACCGACCAATCACCTGGACAGGGAAGGAAGAAAACTCTTGTATGATCTTATTGACAAAACAGATGCAACAGTGGTTATCGTAAGCCACGACCGTACTTTGCTCAATCTTGTGGATACTATATTCGAATTAAGCAATCAGGGAATTGCAACTTATGGTGGAAACTATGACTTTTATGCCAAACAGAAAGAAGTGGAGGAGGAAGCATTGCAAAATGATATCCATTCCAAAGAACGTGCTCTGAAAAAAGCAAAAGAAAAGGAGCGGGAAACTCTGGAACGAAAGCAAAAACTTGATGCAAGAGGTAAAGGGAAGCAGGAAAAATCCGGAGTCGCCAGAATTATGATGAATACGCTTCGGAATAATGCTGAAAAAAACAGTTCAAAACTTAAAAGTGTACACGCAGAGAAAATTAGTGGGATTTCCGGTGACTTAAGAGATCTGCGTTCCTCCTTAAAGAATTCTGATCAGATGAAAGTTAATTTTAATGATTCCAATCTACATTCAGGAAAGATCCTTGTTACCGTTGAAGATATTAATTTCACTTACGGAAAAGAAAAACTCTGGAAAGAAAACATCAGTATGGAGGTGCGAAGCGGAGACCGAATATCAGTGAAAGGCTCAAACGGTTCCGGAAAAACTACCCTGATAAAGCTTCTGTTGGAAAATATTAAACCTTCGGAAGGAAAAATAAATAAGACAGAATTCAACAGTATCTATATTGACCAGGAATATTCCCTTATTGATAATGATTCAACGCTTTACGATTTTGTACAGACTTTCAATGACTGTGCCATGCAGGAATCCGAAGTGAAAACATTACTGTCCAGATTTTTATTTTGGAAAGATACCTGGGACAAAAAATGTGGAATGCTAAGTGGCGGAGAGCGTTTACGGTTGCTTCTTTGCGGTCTTTCCATTAGTAATAAAGCACCTGATATGATTATCCTTGATGAACCTACGAATAATTTAGATCTCCAGAATGTGGAAATTCTCACCAATTCTATAAAAGATTATCATGGAACTCTACTGGTGATTTCCCATGATGAAGTTTTTCTTCAGGAGATTGGAATTGAAAGAGAATTGATGCTGGGGTAATTATTATATTTCTTGCAAATCAGACAAAATCCTTTAGATATTCAATAGGGGTGGGCTTTAGCCCGCCTTCAAAATCAAAACAACTCCATCGGCTAGCCGAAACTTATACAGAAATTCCAGATCAATGCTATCTGGAATTTTTATTTTGTTCTTATTATTTTAAGATCCAGTTATGGATTTCCTTCAGAACCTGTTCTCTTATGGATTCGTTTAAAATCTCATGACGCATATCCGGATAGATTTTCACGTCCACATTTTGAAAACCATCAATTTTTAAGTTGTTGACGGTTTGCATGACTCCTTTTCCAAAATCACCGATCGGATCCTTCTGTCCGCTTACGAATAAAAAAGGAAATGATTTAGAAATAGGTGCAGCCCAGTTTCTCGCTGTCGCTTTTTTATAAATGGTAAATAAAGTATAAAAAGCATTATGAGTAAACGGAATTCCACAAAGTTCATCCTTTTCAAAAGCTTGTCGGTTTTTAGGATTTACACTGAGCCAGCTGGTATCACTGAAATCTTGATCCTTTTTAAAATGTTTGTTATTGACGCTCGTAAAAACAGAATTCAAAAAAGTACGGTGACGAGGAGCGATAGCTGTGGCTAATGACAAATAACCTCTCAATATATCGATTCCCGGTAAAGGTCCGCCGGTTCCTGTAATGATAGCTCCGGAAAATTTACTGCTTGCTTTTTGAAGAAGACATCGTGTAATAAAAGATCCCATAGAATGTCCCAGAATAAAATGGGGGACATCCGGATATTGTTCTGCAAGATAATCTGCCATCATTTCTGCGTCTGCTACAAGCCTTTCATCCGGTTTTTCAAGCTGGAAGAAACCAATATCTTTTTTGTCCTTTACCGATTTTCCATGTCCCAGGTGATCATAGGTCAATACAGCAATTCCATGAGACGCAAAATATTCTGCAATCTCTGCATATCTTCCGCTGTGTTCCTGCATACCGTGAACAATGAGAAGGGTGGCTTTTGTTGTCTCCGGAGAAAACAGAGTGTAGAAAAGTTCTGAACTGCTGTTTATTTTTGATGGTAAATAGGCAGACTTTTGTGATGGGTTCATAGTAATTGGAATATTATTTTATTTCAATATCTGGAAGTTTATAATTTCCAACCGTTTCAATTAATTTTGAAGAATTGGTTTTTAAATTATTAAAAAAAGAATCAATATTTTCCGGATACCCTCTTTCACTCAGTGCAAAAAGAAGAACGCCTTTATTCTTTCCATTACTAATGATTTTGTAGCGATAAATATTTCTTTCTGCAATAAGTATTTCCTTGCCGTCCTTTGAATTTTCACTGATAAGAAAATCTAAAATATATTCTTCCTTATTTTCAAAAATCTGGTAATTGACGACTGGGTTGGTCTTTTTCATTTCCTGCAGTTCAGCTACTTTTTGATCCACAACATCCTTGATATTAAAATCACCTTTTATAAAATCGACCAATACCATACTGTTGTATTTATGGATGTTATCATGTGAGCTTACATATTCCTGTTTAAAATAATTTTCATTAGGATGCGAACTCCATACGAGATTATATTCCTTTTGATTTAGCTTAATGGGACCACGTATATTTAGATAATCATTTACTTTATTTTGAGCGTTCACATAAATAAGAGGGATTATTAAAAGTAGAATCAGAATTTTAATTTTCATTTGTATAAATTTATAGTAAATATAATCCATTTTATATAGGTGTGAAAGTAAAAAGGTAGAAATGAAGTAATATTCAAACTCATGATTTTCACCCCAACTCAAAATAAATATCCTCTATAATTTGGTCGTCATTTTTTTTCAGAGTAATTTTGCACGAATCTAAAAACAAAAGTAAAATATGTCAACTTATGTAGTTGTAGGTCTTCAGTACGGAGATGAAGGCAAAGGAAAAATCACGGATGTTTTATCAGCAAAATCGGACTATGTAGTACGTTTCCAGGGTGGAGACAACGCTGGTCACACGGTTTATGTGGGTGATGAGAAATTCGTTCTACACCTTCTTCCTTCAGGAGTTCTTCAATGCAAAGGGAAATGTATCATTGCGAACGGAGTAGTGGTAAACCCTAAGTCTTTCATTAAAGAAGTTGGTCAGATCGAGAGCAAAGGCTTGAGAACAGATCATATCTTTATCAGCAGAAGAGCGCATGTCATCATGCCTTACCACATCCTTTTGGATACTTACCGTGAAGAGGAACACGGAGGAACTCAGATCGGAACTACCAAAAAAGGAATCGGACCTTGTTATGAAGATAAAATTGCAAGAGTCGGGATCAGAATGGTAGACCTTTTAAATCCTGAGATTTTAAGAGATAAAATTGAGAAAAACTTAAAAGTTAAGAACTCTCTTTTTGAAAAATATTACGGAAAACCAACGTTAGACGTTGAAGAAATCTACAACGAATATTTAGCAATCGGAAAACAGCTTCAGGACAGAATTGTTGATACTGAATTAGAGCTTAACGAAGCAATCAGAGACGGTAAAAACGTTTTATTCGAAGGAGCACAGGCATTAATGCTTGATATTGACTTCGGTACTTATCCATACGTAACTTCATCTTCTCCATCTACAGGAGGTGTTTGTTCAGGAGCAGGTGTTCCGCCAACTTCACTTCAGAACCTTATCGGGGTGGCGAAAGCTTACTGTACAAGAGTAGGAAACGGACCTTTCCCTTCTGAACTGGATAACGAACTGGGTGAAAAAATCAGACAGATCGGTGGTGAATTCGGAGCAACTACAGGTAGACCAAGAAGAACAGGTTGGTTAGACCTTGTTTCCTTAAAGCATGCTTGTATGATCAACGGAATCAATAACCTTGTGATTACTAAGCTTGACGTTCTTACAGGAATTGAGAACCTGAAAGTAGTAACCCATTACAAAACTGAAGACGGAAAAATCATCGATTATTTCACTTCGTCAACAGAAAAGCTGTACAACTACGAGCCAATTTACCAGGATTTACCAGGCTGGAGCGAAGATATTACCAAAGCAAGAAGCTATGATGAACTTCCTGATACTGCGCAAAAATACATCGAGTTTATTGAGAAATACTTAGGAATCAACGTATACTTAGTTTCTGTAGGTCCTGAAAGAAGTCAGAACATCATCAGAAAAGAATTATTCTAATATTTCTTAGAACATACAATAAAAAGAGATCATCATTGATGGTCTCTTTTTTTGTTTTTATGAGGCTTGTCAAGTTTTTAAACCTTGATGTGGGTAAGAGGTCATTAAGTTTATTCCTCATTTACTTGAGAAGAAATAACTCCTTTTTCTTCTATAAACTTTTTACTTGTAAATGTTAAAATTTAAACTTTATCATAAAATTTTCTAATATTATGTTGTTTTGATAAAATTTTGGCAGATGTTTTGATATTGAAACACTACTTATCGATAAGAACAATAAAACTAATAATCAAAATTTTTAACAGTTTAAATAGTAGTAGTGATGAAACAACATAACCAAAACCAGGAATTTCGGTTCAACGAGGTCCTGTTCGAGCACCGCAATAAAGACTATGGTGCCTATGTATTAAGAAACGAATCAGATAGAATATTAACCAAAGCGCTTTTTATCGGAGCAAGTTTAATGGCTGCAGTATCCATTACGCCGTTTGTGATTTCTGCAATGAAACCTGTGGACGAGCCTGTAGGAACGGTATATGAACTTCCGAGAGTTGTTGAAATTCAGGAGGTAGAAAAGCCAAAAGATCAGCCGGTACAAATTGTAAAACCAACTCCTCCGGCTCCTGCTGTAAAAACTTATGATGACAGATTGCCAGAGCCTAAAGCGATTGTTACCAATGAAAAGCAAGTTGAGGATAAAATTAATGCAGTAGCAAGCACACAGACATCGGAAGGCAAAGAAGTACCAAATACAACCTATATTCCAATTGTTCCACGTGTTATCGGAGGAGATGGGCCACCCGCTGTAAAGGCTGATCCGGTAGTGGAAAAGACAGATCCTACAATTATTGATAAGGACCCTAGTGTAGAAGCTAGTTTTGCAGGAGGAATAGACTCCTTCAGAAATAAAGTAATGAACAGCTTCGATGGTTCAGGATTTGAATCAGAAGATGTTGTAAAGACGACAGTTACCTTTATTGTAGAAATGGACGGAACGATCTCAGGGGTAAAAGCTAACGGAACCAACGCCGATTTTAATAATGAGGCAATGAGAACAATTAAAATGATTTCCAATAAAGGAAAATGGATCCCTGCCAAAAACAAAAAAGGAGAATACGTAAGAAGTTATTTCAAATTTCCTATCTCCATGAAATTTGAGAATTAATACGGAAAAGTAAATTTCAAATAGTTATCCACAAAGAATTTTTTTTGTGGATAATTTTTTTTATCGTTAAATTGCTTATTAACAATATTTTAACTCAATTTTGATTTTCCCCACTCACCGAGAGCAAAGAAAAAAGTGTATTTTTGAAACTTAAAGTTCTAATAATGGCAAAAATCATAGGTATTGCTAATCAAAAAGGAGGTGTTGGTAAAACTACCACCGCTGTAAATTTGGCAGCAGCATTAGGAGTATTGGAAAAAAGAATATTAATCATTGATGCTGACCCTCAGGCGAATGCAACATCCGGTCTGGGTGTTGAGGATGTTCAGTATTCTACCTATAATCTTCTGGAGCACAGTGCAGATACAAGAGTTTGTATCAAGAGAACTGCAACTCCGAACCTGGATATTATTCCGTCACATATCGATCTGGTAGCAGCGGAAATTGAATTGGTAGACAAGGAAGATCGTGAGTATATGCTGAAAAAAGCGCTGGCAAGTGTAAGAGATGATTATGATTATATTATCATCGACTGTGCACCGAGTTTAGGTCTTATTACCGTCAATGCGCTTACAGCAGCAGACTCTGTAATCATTCCAATCCAGTGTGAGTATTTTGCATTAGAAGGGCTTGGTAAATTGTTGAATACCGTTAAAAATGTTCAGAAAATTCACAATAAAGATCTTGGAATAGAAGGTCTTCTTTTAACCATGTATGACAGCCGATTGAGATTATCTAATCAGGTTGTGGAAGAAGTAAATTTACATTTCCCTGAAATGGTTTTTGAAACCATTATCAGTAGAAACGTAAGATTGAGTGAAGCACCAAGTTTTGGAGAAAGTATCCTGAATTATGATGCAGAAAGTAAGGGAGCTGTTCAGTATATTCAGTTAGCTGAAGAAGTTCTTTTGAAGAATGAAAACTTAATAAAGAATTAAATTAATAATAAATGGCCAACAAGTGAGTGCTAGACATCACTTTTCAAACATCATTTATCAATTATATCTATGAAGGACAAAAAAAGAGCTATGGGACGCGGCTTGGGCGCCATTTTAAGTGCAGAATCCAAAGCAACTATCAATTCCGCTACTGATGAAGGAGCAGATAAGTTTGTGGGAAATATTGTGGAAGTTGCGCTTGAAGATATCTATCCGAACCCAACGCAGCCGAGAACTTATTTTGATGAAAAAGCATTAAACGAACTTGCACAGTCCATTAAAAACTTAGGCGTAATCCAGCCGATTACCCTTAGAAAAGACGGTGAAAAGTTTGAAATCATTTCCGGGGAAAGACGTTACAGGGCAACTAAAATTGCAGGGTTAACAACTATTCCTGCCTATATCCGTTTAGTCAATGACCAGGAGCTTCTTGAGATGGCTCTTGTTGAAAATATCCAGAGAGAAGACCTGGATGCTATCGAAATTGCCCTGACTTATCACAGGCTTCTTGAAGAAATCGGTCTTACTCAGGAAAACCTGAGCCAGAGAATAGGAAAGGACAGAAGTACGATTACCAATTCTATCAGACTGTTAAGATTAAATCCGGATATTCAGAATGCTATCAGAAGCGGTGAGATTTCTGCAGGACACGGAAGAGCAATCATCAGTCTTGAGAGTGAAGAAGATCAGCAGGTTTTATTTGATCTTATTATCAAAGAAAAATTAAACGTTCGTCAGGCTGAACAGGCTGCTGCTGCATTGAAGAACCCGAAGTCTCCTGCTGCCAAAAAAGCAAAAGTCGAGCTTTCCAATAACTATAAAAAAGCCCAGAAGACCATAGCAGATATCTTAGACGTAAAAGTAGAGATCAAATCTTCTGGAAATGGTAAAAAAGGTAAAATTGTTCTGGACTTCAAAAATGAAGAAGAGCTGGAATATATTTTATCCCATATTAAATAAATGAAGAAAATATTTTTCACATTTTTCTTGTGTATCGCTGCAATGGCTTACTCACAAGTAAAACCTATAGATACCGTTCGGATGCAGACTCTTCCGAAAGAAGAACCTCGTGTGGTAAAACCAAGCAAAACAGAAGCAAAGATTATTGAAGATCTTGAAAAAGCGAACGGTCCCACAGCAAAAACCATAAAGCTAAACCCTACCAGAGCGGGATTATATTCCGCAGTTTTACCTGGATTAGGACAGTTTTATAACAAAAAATACTGGAAAATTCCCATTGTCTGGGGAGCCGTAGGTGCTGGGGTTGGTATTGCCGTATGGAATGACAATCAATACAAAAAATACCGTGAGTATTACGTGGCAAAACTGAATGGAACTCCTAATGAATTTGTAGACAGTCACCCGTGGCTGGACAAAAAAGCTTTAGGTAACGCACAGGACAGAGCCAAAAGACAAAGGGATTATGCCATCGCCATTACAGGGTTGATCTATATCCTGAATATTGTAGATGCTGTAGTAGATGCACACCTTTACGAAAGCCGCCATGATCCGGATTTGGTTTTTAAACCATCGGTTATTCAGGATCAGTATGGCTACAGCGCACCAAAAACAGGATTCAGTTTAAGTTACAGATTTTAAAAGACAATACACCTGCAGAAGTTCTGAGGATCAGATGCAGATTAAAAAATAAAAAGATTATATGAAAATAGCATTAGTCGGTTACGGTAAAATGGGTAAGATCATTGATGAGATCGCACAGAAGAGAGGTCATGAAGTAGTTGCCCGTCTGAAGGAAACCCCAACTGCTGAGAATCTTAATAATCCGGATGTTGTGATTGAATTTTCACTGCCGGAAGTAGCATTTGAAAACATCAAAGCTTGTCTTGAAAATAAAATTCCGGTGATCTGCGGAACAACAGGATGGCTTGATCAAAAAGCTGAAATTGAAAAATTAGCGATAGATAATGATACTGCTTTCCTATATGGTTCTAACTTTAGTTTAGGCGTGAATTTATTCTTTGCTCTCAACGAAAAGCTTGCGGACCTGATGAAGAACGTAGATGAATACTCTTGCCAGCTGGAAGAAATTCACCACATCCACAAGAAAGATGCTCCAAGTGGAACAGCCATTTCCATAGCAGAAGGAATCATTCAAAACAACCCGAAATTCGATGCATGGAAACTGGAAGAAACAGAAGGCAAGCAGCTGGGAATTTTTGCGGTACGCGAAGACGAAGTTCCTGGAACACACAGCGTATATTATAGAAGCGAAGTAGACGAAATCGAGATCAAGCATACCGCTTTCAACAGAAACGGTTTTGCGCTGGGAGCGGTAGTCGCTGCCGAGTGGATTAAAGATAAAAAAGGAAACTTCGCAATGAAAGACGTTTTGGGGCTTTAATTTGTAACAAATTCTGTAAATTGCAGACCAATAAGCAGAAAATGATGAATAGTGAATTGTAACAGCGGACTGCTTTTATCATTTATTACTCATCATTTATCTTTATATCATAAGAATAGGCACAAAAATTTATGAATTATTTTTTAACTTATACAGTATATGTCATCATACTATCCGTGTTGATGGGGATTTCATCTTGGAAACTGTTCAAAAAAATGGGATATAGCCCTTTATTTGCTTTTATCCCTTTCTACAACTATTTCATTATTCTTAAAGAAACAAAACATCCGAAATGGTGGGCAATCCTTTCTTATCTCCCGATAGTAGGACCAATCATGATGTCGGTTTTCCACCTTTACTTAGTGAAGAAGTTCGGCAAAACACTTTTCAAAGATCAGATTCTTACCGTGATTCTGCCGTTTATTTATATGGCGGTCATCAACTATTCTAAAGATGTAGAGTTAGAAGATGAAAATACAAACGATCTGTTTCTTACAGATGAAGAGAAAAATGATAAGAAGAAAGATACATTCATTGGTTCTATTACCTTTGCCGTAGTCTTTGCTACCATTATTCACGTTTTTGTAACACAGCCTTTCGGGATTCCTACAGGATCTATGGAAAGAACTTTATTGGTAGGTGACTTCCTTTTCGTAAACAAATGGAGTTATGGTTACAGGCTTCCAATGCGTCCGGTAGCAATACCTTTCCTTCAGGGAACTATTATGGATACAGGCCAGAAAGGAAATCCTAAAGATGATCCTAAATCTTACGTAGATGCAGTGAAGCTTCCTTATACAAGAATTTTACAATTCAATAAACCACAGAAAAATGATGTAGTTGTTTTCAACTATCCTCAGGATTCAGTACATACTGCTATTGACAGAAAAGACCCTTACGTAAAAAGATGTGTGGCTACAGCAGGAGATACTTTTGAAATGAGAGCCGGAAGACTTTTCGTTAACGGAAAGCCGGAGACTGTTTTGGGAGATCAGGAAGTACAGCATGCATATGTTGTTAATACTAAAGAACAATTAGATATTCCTACGTTATATAAAGGTTATGGTTTTTTACCTGTAAATGAGGAACAAACAAACAGTGGTTTTAGATATACTTTCCAAGGATTAACTAATAAAATTGCTAAAGACATTAAAGAATTACCAAGTGTAATTGATATGCAAGAAAGCATTTTGCCTAAAGGAACGGCTGCTGTCCAATATAAATTGAATTCAGATAGAACAGCATATACAAAAAGTATAGATACTGCACAATCTATATTTCCAGTTAATAAAGCTTGGAATCCTGATTGGTATGGTCCTGTTAGAATTCCTAAAAAAGGAGATGTAGTAGTGATCAATCAGGAAACACTGCCAATGTACCAGTGGATTATTTCTGAATATGAACACAACAGCTTGGAGAAAAAGAACGGAAAGATCTTCATTAATGGTAAGGAAGCGAATCAG
This sequence comes from Chryseobacterium sp. SG20098, assembly GCF_031844745.1. Classification (NCBI taxonomy): domain Bacteria; kingdom Pseudomonadati; phylum Bacteroidota; class Flavobacteriia; order Flavobacteriales; family Weeksellaceae; genus Chryseobacterium; species Chryseobacterium sp. SG20098. The sequence goes on from NZ_CP134622.1 coordinate 4,577,708, forward strand.
TATACTATTCAGCAGGATTATTATATGATGATTGGTGACAACCGTGATGCTTCATTAGATGCAAGATTCTTTGGTTTCGTTCCGGAAGAAAATATTGTTGGAAAACCAATGTTTACATGGATGAGTCTTCAGGGTGCATTCTCGGACAGCAGCTCTACTTATCAGGCACCATTTAAAATCCGTTGGGAAAGAATGTTCAAAGCTACCAATACAGGAGAAGCCAATAAAACTTCTTACTGGTGGATTGCAGCGATGATCCTGATTTTATTCTTCGGATGGGAGTATTTTATGAAATTATTTGGAAAGAAAAAAACTGAAGAATAGTGTTTAAAAGTAAAATATTTAATAGAGTCCTTTTAACAGGCAGCTTTATTGTAACTCTTTTTATTATTGCAAAACTCTCCGGGGTTTTGCAATATGCTTTTGTACCAGAGGCAGGAAATGAACCAACTATTAAAAGAAAGTCGTTTATTTTCATGACTAATATCTTACCTTATGAAAGATTTAAAATGATTGCTTATAATCAAAATAATTTAGATTACCCTGCTGGAGTCTATGTACAAAGATTGATAGGGGTGGGAAATGATAAGATTTTGATTAAGAATGGAAAATTATATGTTAATGATACTTTGATAGATCAATTCAATGTTAAACATTCTTATAAAATTGACAGAGGTTATGCAAACGATTTGATCTATAAAGGAGTTGAAGATAATGAGATTATTCAAATTGATGATGATTATTTTATAACTCAATTAAGTGAAAAGGAGCTTAATAATAACTTTTTTCACGAAAGATTTATAAACCCTAATACAGACGAGGATATTTACAAAGTTTATTCTAAAGATTGGAGTGCCGATAACTTTGGACCAATAGTTGTTCCAAAAGGAAAATTATTTTTCTTAGGAGATAGTAGAAATGGAAGCTTAGACTCACGTTATCTAGGCTTTGTTGATGAGAATGAAACGATTGGAAGAGTATTTTATCCTAAAAACTAGATTTTATTATTATGCAAAATATTTTATTGCCGGCATTTTATATGCCCCCAATCTCATGGTTCTCAGTGTTTTTGAATCCTGAGAATGAAATTGTATTTGAACAGTTTGAAAACTTTCCGAAGCAGACGTATAGAAACAGAGCCAATATTTATGGTGCCAACGGAAAATTATCATTAATAATTCCCATCAATCATAACGGGAAAAGAGAATTCAAAGATGTTGAAATTTCTTACCGCGAAGACTGGAGAACGCTTCATTGGAAATCCATTAAGACCGCATATCAAAGCTCTCCTTATTTTGAGTATTATGAAGATAAGTTCAGAAAAATATTTGACCTTAAAGAAAAGTTCCTTCTGGATTTTAACCTTAAAGGGATAGAAGTGATCCAACAGATACTGAAAACAGAAAAGGCACACTCTTTGAATGAAGAATATATCAAAAATCCGGAGAGTATTAATTTCAGAGAAAAGTTTTCGGCAAAGCTTCCTTCAGAATTTCAGATGGAAGAATATTACCAGACATTTTCTGATAAATTAGGATTTTTGGAAGATCTTTCGGTTCTTGACCTTATTTGTAATAAAGGCCCGGAATCATTGGTGTATATAAAAAATATAAAACAATCATATTAGCATACAATCGCTTTTGATGAAATTTTCAGGATAGAAAACATGAAGGTGGCGATTGGAATATGTCTTTAAAAAATTAAATATCAACATATGAAAAAGGTATTATTAGCTGCAGTTTTTTTAGCAGGTTTTAGTTTCTCTTTTGCACAGGAATCTAAAGCTAAAAGTATTGATCCCAACGAAGATAAAGATCTGATGACATGGTATCATAAAGATTTTGCAACTTCGAAAGTATATGGAGTAAATACAGCAAATGCTTATAAATACTTGGAATCTAAAGGGCTGAAGCCGAAAACCGTAGTGGTGGGAGTGTTAGACAGCGGAGTACAGGTAGATCACCCCGGATTGGTAAAGAACCTATGGTCAAACCCTAATGAAGTTCCCGGAAATGGTAAAGATGATGATGGAAACGGATATATTGATGATGTACACGGATGGAATTTCATAGGAGGTAAAAACGGTGATATTGATATCGATAATATGGAAGTAACAAGAGTTGTTGCCAAATATAAGCCTATTTTCGAAGGAGATGATTCCACAAAAAATAAAGCCAACCAGGCTAAAATGAAGGATGAGTTTGAGATGTACATGAAAGCCAAAGATATGTTCAATAAAAAAAGTGTTGAGGCAAAACAAAACTTCCAGACCTATTCAATGTTGAACGAGCTGATTCCTAATATGGTAAAGCTGTTAGGAGGTAAGCCTGTAACCGCTGAAACTATTGCTGCAATCAAAGCTCCAACGGATCAGAGAGACGCGATTGCCCTGGATTTTTTAGGCCAGATTTCACAAAGCCCGGAATTCAAAGGAAAATCAGCAGCTGAATTTGAAAAAAAGATGAAGGACGAAATGAAAGAAGCTATCGATCATTTTGCTCCTGCGGCAAAACAATATGACCTTTCATACGATCCGAGAAAAGAAATTGTAGGGGACAACTATGATGACTATTCTGAAAAAATCTACGGAAATAATCATTATGAAGGACCGGATGCAGAACATGGAACCCATGTAGCAGGTATTATTGCAGGGCTTCCACAAGGAAAAGAAGTTCAGTACGGAGTCGCTTCCAAAGTAGCGAAGATCATGTCTGTAAGAACAGTTCCTAATGGTGATGAAAGAGATAAAGACGTTGCGAATGCTATCAGATATGCAGTAGATAACGGTGCGAAAGTATTAAATATGAGCTTTGGAAAACCTGTTTCTCCTGGTAAAAATGTAGTTTGGGACGCTTTTAAATATGCTGAAGATAAAGGAGTTCTTTTAGTAAAGGCTGCAGGTAACGAAAATGAAGATGTAGCAGAACATCTGGCATATCCTACCAACTTTAAAAATGTTACAGACGAAAAACCGTTTGTAAGCAACGTTCTTGTAGTGGGGGCAAGTACTAATAAAAACAATGCCCTGAGAGCGGATTTTTCTAATTACAATAAAAAGATGGTAAACGTTTTTGCCCCGGGAGAAGAAATCTATTCTACCGTTCCTAAAAACGAATATAAATACCTTCAGGGGACTTCTATGGCATCGCCTGTCGTTGCAGGAGGAGCAGCTGTTTTACTGGCTTATATGCCTGATCTGAAACCTTACCAGATTATCGAAGCCCTTGTGAAAAGCAGCAATCCAAGTACAGCAGATGGGTTTGGAGACCAATCTCAGGCTGGTGGAGTTATCGACCTTAAAAAAGCAGCAGAATATGCATATACGAATTTCTACAAAGGGAAACCTTCAGGCACTGCCAAGCCTTCGAAATCCGTAAAAAAGGCTGTTAAAAAATAATTTATCTCCCTCTGTTTAAGGAGAAACCATAAAGAGTCCGAATTTTTTCGGACTTTTTATTTTTTATTTTAAATTTTGGCACGGTTTTTTGTAACTTTATAGTAACAAAATAATAAACAACAAAATGAAAAAGTTACTACTTGCAGGGATGTTGGGAACATCACTTTTTGCAGTTTCGTGTTCCTCTGTTAACAAAGCAGCTACATCTCAAAATCAAAGAGCCGACTTCCTTAAAATGAAAGGAGACTGGCAGATTGTGAGCATAGATTATGATAAAGGTTATAAAATTAAACCTTTTGACGAAGGTGCAGACGCACAGTGCTTCGTAGGAAGTCACTGGAGATTGATTCCTAATAACTGGACAGGAGCGTATACTTTAAACGGTGGTGGAGATTGCCCGGCAATTACACAGCCTATCAAATTTGAAGTAAAAGGCGGTAATACGTTTATGTTTAAAAAAATTGCTTCAGGTACAAAAGCAAAACAGAATACAGCTGGTTACAGCCTTACCATGATCAATCAGAGTACAGATCAGTTTTCACTGGAGCAGGATGTTCCTTTTGAAGGAGGTAATGTAAAAGTAGTTTACAACTTCCAGAGAACAGGAATGAAATAATTTATCAACATAAAAGATCAAAAAAAAATGAAATTTACAAAAACATACGTAGGAGCCCTTTTCTTGTCATCAGCATTATTATTGACAAGCTGTGAAGCGGTTCAGAATTCAAATCATCAACAAAGAGGTACAGCAGTAGGTGTTGCTTCAGGAGCAGTACTTGGAGGTATCCTTGGTAACAATGTAGGTAAAGGTGGAAATGGAGCTATCGGAGCTGTATTAGGAGGTATTATCGGTGGTGTTGCAGGTAACGTTATCGGTAACAAAATGGATAAGCAGGCTAAAGATATTAAAGAAACTTTACCAGGAGCTCAGGTAGAAAGGGTAGGAGATGGTATTAAAGTAACCATGAATGAAAGTATTGTTAACTTTGCATTTGATTCTTCAAACCTTACTTCTGTAGCACAGACAAACCTTGATAAATTAGCAGAAGTATTGGCTAATAACCCAGATACCAATATCAATATCTATGGTCACACAGACAGCAAAGGTTCTGATGATTATAACCTTAAACTTTCTCAAAGAAGAGCAGACGCTGTGAAAGCATATTTATCCGGAAAAGGAATTGCATCAAGCAGAATGTTTACAAAAGGTGAAGGTGAAGCAATGCCTGTAGCAAGTAATGATACCGATGAAGGAAGAGCTAAAAACAGAAGAGTGGAGTTTGCTATTACTGCCAATGAAAAAATGATTAACGATGCCAAGCAAGGGCAATAGTTAATTTAATATATAAATATTTTCGTAAAAGACCGCCCCGGCGGTTTTTTTTGTATTTTTATGCTAGAAATTTTGAATTTATTATTTTTGTATTTGAAATAACATAAATGAAGAAATATTTAAAACTGCTCCGTGTGGAGCAATGGGTGAAAAACCTTTTTGTATTTGTCCCTCTGTTCTTTTCAGGTAATATTACCAATATAGATCTGCTTCTCAAAAGCATTTTTGCATTTGTTATATTTTCACTTGCAGCAAGTGTTGTCTACATCCTGAATGATTACAATGATATTGAAGCAGACAGAAAGCACCCGGAAAAAAGAAGAAGACCATTAGCGAGTGGAGCTATTTCAAAATCAAAAGCGATAGGAATTCTTATAGGCTTGGTCATTACAGATATTGCTCTTGTATTTTTTACACAGATCTATTTCCACGAGTATCTTTGGAAATTTGCGACCATTGTAGGATTCTATGTGATGATGAATCTTGCCTATACTTTCAGGTTGAAGCATGTTCCTATTATTGATATCTTTATTATTGCCATAGGGTTTGTACTGCGTGTACTGGCTGGAGGTTATATCACCGGAATCAGTATATCACAATGGGCGATTCTCCTGACGTTTGTATTGGCTTTGGTACTGGCTATAGGAAAAAGAAGGGGTGAGCTTATCAATGCCCAGGTTTCAGGAAAAACAAGAAAAGCACTGGATGGCTATAACGTGCAGTTTGCAGATATTGCTTTATCCATTTCTATTACTCTGGCTATTGTCTGCTATCTGATGTTTACACTCTCTCCGGAAGTTCAGGCAAGGTTTCACGAAAGAGTTTTTTATACTGTGATTTTTGTGGTATTCGCGTTGCTAAGATATCTTCAGCAGACACTGGTTTATAACAGAACGGAATCTCCTACAAAAATTGTTTACAGAGACCGCTATATACAGGTTACTTTATTACTTTGGGTAGTGGCATTTTTAATTCAAATTTATTTTAAGAAATGAAACCGAATTTCATACAGAAAGTTACAAACTGGGGAAATTTCCCAATAGTGGAGAAGGAGATGAGATCTGAGGACAGTTTCGGAAGAATAAAAGAATTTGTACTCAGTCACAACGAGGTTATTGCGAGAGGAAACGGGAGATGCTATGGCGATGCTTCGTTGGGAGAATCTATATTTTCAACTAAAAAATTAAATAAATTCATCAATTTTGACCGTTTGAACGGGATCATAGAATGTGAATCCGGAGTGTTGCTTTCAGATGTACTGGAAATAGCAGTTCCACAGGGATACTTTTTATACGTTACTCCAGGGACAAAATTTGTATCAGTAGGAGGAGCTATCGCTTCCGATGTTCATGGAAAAAACCATCATGCAGAAGGATGTTTTTCCGAATATGTGATCGAGTTTAAGCTAATGACTGAGAAAGGTGAAATTATTACCTGTTCCAGAGAAGAGAACTCAGAGAAGTTCTGGGCTACCATCGGTGGAATGGGACTTACAGGAATTATTCTTACCGCAAAATTTAAACTTAAAAATATAGAGTCCGCATACATCCGTCAGGAAAGTATAAAAGCAGACAATCTTGATGAGATATTTAAGCTGTTCGATGAAAGTGAAAACTGGACCTACACTGTTGCATGGATTGATTGTCTTCAGAAAGGAAAAAATATCGGAAGAAGTATTCTCATGAGAGGAGAGCATGCATTTCAGCATGAGCTTCCCCAAAGTTTTTCCAAAACGCCTTTACGGTTAAAGAAAAAACTGCAGCCTACAGTTCCTTTTTATTTTCCGGGATTTGTACTGAATGTCCTTACCGTAAAAATATTCAACTGGTTGTACTATAAAAAACAGTCTAAAAAAGAAGTGAAAAACTTTATCGACTATGAGACGTTTTTCTATCCTTTGGATGCGATCACAGATTGGAATAAGATTTATGGAAAGTCCGGTTTTATACAGTATCAGATGGTCATTCCTAAAGAGACTGGAAAAGAAGGAATGAAAAGAATCCTTGAAACGATTGCCAAAAGCGGAAACGGATCATTCCTGGCAGTTTTAAAACTTTTTGGAAAGAACAATCCGCAGGCTTACAACTCATTCCCTGTGGAAGGGTATACATTGGCTCTTGATTTTAAAGTTAATTCAAAACTGAAAAAACTGGTAGATCAGCTGGATGCGATTGTTCAGGAGTTCGGGGGAAGAATCTATCTTACCAAAGACAGCATGAGCAGATCATCACTTACCAGTTACCTGAAAAATATTCAAAATCCTAAATTTGTGTCTTTACAGCACAAAAGAATCATAAATAACAATTCATAATGATAGTTCTGGGAAGTACATCTGAAGTGGCACAGGCTTTTGTGGAAAAAGCACTTCAGGAAGGAGAAAAGTTTGAAAAAATCTATCTTTTCACCTCAAATAAAGAAACTACAGAGCGTTTTGCGAGACACATTGATGTAAAGTTTCTGCAGCAGGCGGAAGTCATTGAACTGGATCTTACAAAAGAAATTGATTACAATAGATTTGATTATATCAATTCAAATGTATTATTTTGTGCCGTAGGATATTTAGGGGAAGGAACCGAGGAAGGATTGTATGATAACAGAAATACAGAACGTATCATTGATATCAATTATTCAAAACTGGTTCCTGTGATGAATTATTTTGCCCATAAGTTTGAAAGCAGAAGATCAGGAACGATTATCGGGCTTTCATCTGTGGCAGGAGACCGGGGAAGGCAGAGTAATTTTATCTATGGAAGTGCAAAAGCAGCTTTTACTGCTTATCTGAGTGGTTTGAGAAACTATCTTTTTGATAAAAAAGTACACGTTCTTACTATAAAACCAGGGTTTATGGAAACTAAGATGACAGAAGGTCTGCCTTTAAATCCGAAACTGACAGCCACTCCCAAACAGGCTGCTTCCTGTATTTACAAAGCCTTCAAAAAGCAGAGGAATGTGGCATATGTTTTGCCGGTTTGGAGTATTATTATGATGATTATCAGGAATATCCCTGAGTTTATATTCAAGAAATTAAAGCTTTAAAAAATGAAAAAATTGTATTGTTTTGATTTTGACGGAACCCTTACGTATAAAGATACTATGTTTATGTATCTTAAATTTTACGATTCTACAAAATATCGTATACAATTTTTAAGACATGTACCTCTTTTTATCCTGCTGAAGCTGAAACTGGCTGAAACAGAAAAAGTGAAAAAAAGCTTTATCGGTTCTATTTTAAAAGGACAGACCCAGGATAAAATAGAGCAAAAGTCTAAACAATTTTTTGAACAGCATTATCCTAAAATAGTGAGGGAAAATGCATTAGACTTTATAAAAAATATCGATAGGAATAATACACAGAGTTTATTGGTAACCGCTTCATTAGATATCTGGGTGAAACCTTTCGCTGATGAACTGAAAATGGAGCTTGTTTCTACGCGGGCAGAGTTTAAGAACGGAGTTTTCACAGGAAATTTTGTCGGAAAAAACTGTAACGGGAAAGAAAAACTGGTAAGAATTAAAGAGGAAATCAACGATTCTAAATACGATAAAATTATTGCATTTGGTGATACTTCAGGAGATCGGCCAATGTTGAAATGGGCAAATGAGGGACATTACCAATTTTTTCACTAATTTTGGGAGATAAAATTGTAAAAAATGAAAAGCCTGTTAATCGCATGTACAGCAATTTTCATGAGCTGTGCAAGCACTTCATCTCAGAAGTCTTCTCCTGGACAGGGAAATGCTGAACTTATTATCTCTGAATCCCAGGGAGGGGCAGATACTCCTGGCTTTAGAATTATTAAGGAAGAAAAGGATTTCCGCAATATTATCAGTGGAAGTTTTGGTATCTCAGAAATAGGAAAAGAATCTTATATCAAATATCCGCAGTTTCCAAAAAATAAAAAAGTCGTTTTATACAATTTGGGAACCTTCAGATCTGGTAGCCACAAAATTGAGGAGATTAAAAGTATATCTGTGAAAAATCAGATTCTGTATGTAGAAGTTCCGGCTGGCGAACCTTCCGGTGGAATGGAAATTCAGGTGATCTCAAGCCCTTGGTTTATATTTACTGTTCCCACAGATTACAAATTTACCTCTGTAGAATTAAAATATTCAAAATAATAATGGATAAAGTATATTTAGATAATGCCGCAACCACTCCGCTTGCAGAAGAAGTTATAGATGCAATGGTGGGCACAATGAAAATGAATTTCGGAAACCCGTCTTCCACACACAGTTTTGGTCAGGAAGCAAAAATCCTTATTGAAAATGTAAGACGACAGGTTGCAGACTATCTTCATGTAACTCCTGCTGAAATCATTTTCACTTCCTGTGGTACCGAATCAAACAATATGATCATTAAATCCTCGGTAGAACACCTTGGAGTAGAAAGAATCATAAGCTCTCCCTTGGAACATAAATGCGTTTCTGAAAGTATTCTGGATATGAAAAGCAGAAAAGGAGTAGAAGTAAACTATATCCGCCCGAATGAAAAAGGAGATATTGATCTTGCTAAATTGGAAGAACTTTTAAAAGCTTCAGATAAAAAAACATTGGTAAGCTTAATGCATGCCAACAACGAAATTGGGAATATCATCAACCTTAAACAGGTTGCCCAGCTGTGCAAAGAACATCATGCACTTTTCCACTCAGATACGGTACAGACAATGGCTCATATGAACCTTGACTTCTCTGATATTCCTGTGGATTTTGCATCCTGCAGTGCCCATAAATTTCATGGGCCAAAAGGAGCTGGATTTGCGTTTATCAGAAAAGCAACAGGTTTAAAAGGAATTATTACCGGAGGACCTCAGGAAAGAAGCCTTAGGGCGGGAACTGAAAATGTTTGTGGTATCGTAGGATTAGGAAAAGCATTAGAACTTTCTCTGAATCATATGGAGGAATATACCAACCAGATGCAGAGTATAAAGGATTATGCAATTGAAAGACTTTCTGCTGAAATAGAAGGAATTAAATTCAATGGAAGAAGTGCTGAAAAGGACAACAGTCTTTATACAGTTTTAAGTGCTTTATTACCTTATAAAAATCCACTCATAGGACTTCAATTAGATATGAAAGGGATTGCCATCTCTCAAGGAAGTGCATGCTCATCAGGAGCTTCAAAACCTTCAATGGTCATGATGATGGTGCTTTCTGAGGATGAAATGGATCACTGTACTCCATTACGTATCTCGTTCAGCCATATGACGACCAAAGCGGAGATTGATAAATTGGTCAATGCATTAAAGGAAATTTCAAGCGATTACACTATAGAAAAAACTAATGTTGAGCATAGATAGGCTTGTGCTCTAAAAAGCGTAATTTTGAATATCCAATAAAGGATTAAAAGAAAATAATATTAATTAAAATAAAAGAAACAAAAATGGCTTTAGAAATTACAGACAGCTCATTTCAGGATACGGTTTTAAAATCAAAAAAACCGGTATTAGTAGACTTCTGGGCAGTATGGTGCGGACCTTGTAGAACTTTAGGACCAATCATCGAAGAAGTAGCATCAGATTTTGAAGGTAAAGCAGTAGTTGGAAAAGTAGATGTAGACAACAACCAGGAGATTTCTATGCAGTATGGTATCAGAAATATTCCTACTGTTCTTATTTTTAAGAATGGAGAAGTAGTAGACAAATTAGTAGGTGTAGCTCCAAAAGAGGTAATTGCTGAAAAATTAAGTGCTCACTTATAAAAAAAATAAGTTTGATAATGAACGCCTTCCAGTATTGGGAGGCATTTTTTTTAAAATAATTTGCAGGTAACAAAAAAAGTTGTAATTTTGCAACCACGAAAAAGAAACGACGTTCTTTAAAATAATGATCCGGTAGTTCAGCTGGTTAGAATGCCGCCCTGTCACGGCGGAGGTCGCGGGTTCGAGTCCCGTCCGGATCGCAGAAGTTTTCTCAATTTACTTTAAAAAAATTGATCCGGTAGTTCAGCTGGTTAGAATGCCGCCCTGTCACGGCGGAGGTCGCGGGTTCGAGTCCCGTCCGGATCGCAGAAGTTTTCTCAATTTCTTTTTAAAAAATTGATCCGGTAGTTCAGCTGGTTAGAATGCCGCCCTGTCACGGCGGAGGTCGCGGGTTCGAGTCCCGTCCGGATCGCAGAAGTTTTATCAATTTCTTTTTAAAAAAATTGATCCGGTAGTTCAGCTGGTTAGAATGCCGCCCTGTCACGGCGGAGGTCGCGGGTTCGAGTCCCGTCCGGATCGCAACTATTAAATCAAAATAGTACAAAATGCTGTAAAATAGATGTTTTACAGTATTTTTTGTTTTGTGCCTGTTCCAAATGAAGCTAAAAAACCACAATCTGAAAGTGCCCTATTCAGTGACCTGTTGAAAAGGTTGAAAAAGGTCACTGAAAAGTAATAAAAAGCCTGTTCATGGGCTTGTTCAGAAATTGAACATCTTGTGGGAAGTTTTTAATGATTTTAATTTGAAATTTTTAAAAACGACATATATGAATAAGACATTCAACCTGCTTTTTTATCTCAAAAAAGCTAAAATCAACACCCAGGGAGAGGCACCCATCTACATGAGATTAACCATCGATGGTAAAATCTCCGAGATTAGTACAAAACGCAACGTATTGCCCTCAAAATGGAACTCCCCGGCTCAAAGTGTAAAAGGGTCTTCAGAAGAATGTAAATCGCTTAATTTTTATCTTAAAACATTTGAGCAGAAAGTGTATGATACATATCATACACTAATAAGAGAAAGTAAACCGATAAGTTGTGAAATTCTTAAGAACAGGCTATTGGGCAGGGATCAAAAAAATCGAATGCTGATCCCAATATTTCAGGATCATAACGACAGGATGGAGAAGTTAGTAGGAAAGGAGTACGCTAAGGGAACCTTAACCCGTTATAAAACCTGCCTAAGCCATGCCAAAGAATTTTTGCAGTGGAAATATGCTATTTCTGACATTGATATTAGGAAAATTAATTATACCTTTCTCAATGATTTTGAATTTTTTCTACGAACTGAAAAACTTTGTAGTAATAATACAGCAGTAAAGTATATTATAAACTTTGGAAAGATCATTAGAATCTGCTTGAAACATGATTGGTTGGTAAAAGATCCCTTTATATATTATGATTCAAAATTTGATGAAGTAACAAGAGTATTTCTTAATGAGCAGGAGCTGAAAAGGCTTTTAACCAAGGACTTCAAAAATGAGAGATTATCATTGGTCAGAGATATCTTTTTATTCAGTTGCTATACGGGGTTGGGATATATTGATACTCGAAAATTAACTACCAATAACATCAATATTGGATTAGATGGAACTCGATGGATTTTTACTAAACGACAAAAAACGAGAATTACTTCTAACATCCCATTGCTTGCTCAGGCCGAATGTATCATTGAAAAATATAAGAACCATCCAACCTGTATAAATAGTGGAAGATTACTTCCTATTCTCAGCAATCAAAAAATGAATGCCTATTTGAAAGAAATTGTTGATCTGTGTGATATTAACAAAGAATTAACCTATCATATAGCCCGTCATACATTTGCCACTACAGTTACCTTATCAAATGGAGTTTCCATAGAGAGTGTGAGTAAAATGCTCGGTCACAAAAATATAAGGACAACCCAGCATTATGCCAAGATTCTGGATAGTAAAGTGAGTGAAGATATGATTTCTTTAAAACAAAAATTCCTTTAAGATTGTTTAGCTTCTCTTTTGTTAGCTTACCAGTTAAACTAAATGAAAGGATGAAAAAAATTAATATTATTTTTTAGTGTATTTTACTCTTGGTTGTCACAGGAGACTAATCTTAAAGTCTTTACATCAAAAAGCAATATGAGAAAGCATTAAACTCGCCATATATTATTATCCAGTAGCGGGTACATTCTTTATTGGCAAAGATACGCAGCAGTGATGAAAAATTCTTAGTAAAATTTGGCTTAGGAAATACAAAAAAAGGCAAAAAGAACATGTGTTTATTTGATTAAGAATTATACAAATATAGTATTGAAAATGAGCTATTGAAATTCGGACTAGTTACAGGTCTGGTCCTAAAGATGGTCGGAAGAAAATTTCCGACCATTTTATGTGTGCTATAACAATAGATTCGCTACAAATTAAGAGAGGGTTTTCCTAGCCATAAAAGATACCGGAAATAAAAAGAGGAGACCTTTTGGGTCTCCCTTTCCGTATATCTCTAATAGCCAATACTTTATCTGACAGTTAGGGTTTAAAAATAATTGTCAGTTATCCAATATTTTCCTTACTTCCAAAAGTAAGGATTTTTTGCTCCCCAGCAGAGCCTACTTCCTGTATAATTTCTGGGCAATATTTCTTCATTTGAGTCCCAAAATTTAGCAGTAACATCAGGCTGAATCGGGATAAGATGTTCCGAAGACTGTAATTTTTCCCAAGGCGTTTTTCCATTCAAAGAAGAGTGTGGTCTTTTCTTATTGTAAAACTTCTGCCATTCAATAGCTAAAGTATTTAAATTACGATCTGGATCAGATAAATCCACTACTGGCCAGAATTCGGATTTGTCAGTCTGTTGGGTTCTTTCTACTTTACCATTTAAATGAGTGGATCTGGGCTTTATTGGTCTGTATTTGATAAAATGTTCATGCAGCTCATATTGGAAGGAGTAATTAAAAAATTCCGTACCCCAATCGGTTTGAATATGCTGTATAGGAAAATAGAATAAGTCCAAAATTTCACCTAAAAAATGTATTGTACTTTCTGCTTTTTTATTAGGGTAAACTCTAATAACTTTCATTCTTGTGCAGTCATCAATAGCTGTAAATTGATAAGCCTTACTCCTGATTTTAGTAACATCCAGCTGAACTCTATCCCCTGGAACTTCTTTGCTGTATCTTTTGTAATCAGATTTTTTACGTCTTTTTACTAGAGGATTAACTTTGTGTTTAAAGATTACCCGCCAAGCAGTCATTGCAGATAATGAAGTTCCCGTTCTGAGTAGATGGGTTGAGATTCTTGCAGCTCCCCATCTTTTTTTTCTCTTAAATCGAGGATAATAGATTCAGTTTCTTTTGTAACCTTAGTATTGGTAGGGGTTTTAGGACGTCTTGACTTATCTGACAGTCCTTGTTCTCCTTCTTCTTTATACCTTTTTATCCATCGGTGAAGTGTTGATCTTGCAATTCCACAACGTAAAGCTGGACCCCGATTCTAAATAGATTTTAAGCCAATCTTTGCGAGCCTTTATTTGCTGTTGCTGTTTATTCATGTATAAAATTATTAAACTTTACACCATAAATTTAAGTCATTTTTGTAGCGGATCTATTGATACTTTACATTTTATGTTTTAAACCTGTTTAAACTTTTATTTTTCTGAGAAACAAAATAGAAAAGGCCAAATAATGCAAGCTCACCCATGTAATATTTAAAGTTTCAAACCTTACTAATACTGCTTTGAAGCTATCCAGCCATGCATTTGCTTTTTCTATTTTGAATCTTCTTTTATACAGTTCGGAATCAAAATATTTTTCATGTTCTGTATTTCCATTCCGTGGATTCTCTTTAATATTGGCAATCATTTCTTTTTTCTCCAGAATATCTCTGCATTTTTTACCGTCGAAACCTGAATCTGCATTCAGGAACAATCCCTTACACTCTATATCAGCTTCATCCAAAAAAACAAAAATCTCCTCTAAAGTTTCTTCAATCTGGTAAAGGTCATGATGTTTTCCGCTCACTGGCTTTCCCATTGAAAGTATTTGTCCCTGATTATCACAAAAAAAGATACAATTACTGGTCTTTGATGATTTTCTTCCCTGATAACCTACTGATTCGACACCAGTTTTACTTCGCATATGACTTCCGTCCATCTGAACACAGGAAAGATCTAAATTTCTTCTATTCTATTTAAGAAGGAAAATCCAAATTCGTTTGAAAGAACCATCTTTACTCCATTTCTTAAAATAATAATAAATCAGTTGCCAACTGATTCCCTGATTTGAAAAGTACACTTTAATACTCAGCTCGCGCCATTGGCAGTCTGTTTTTAACCGCTTAATAATGAGTTGAAAGATTTTTCCTAAATCAAATCTTGTTGAAATCCACGTTTCCCCCTGCTCAGATGAGGAATTATCCATTTTTCCAGTTTATCTTTGCTTATGAGTTCCAGATTTTAGTTCTTTTAAGTTGCAATCCAAAATTGCTAATTTTCTGGATACTCTTTCTGTAAAAAAGTTTAAACAGGTTTTTTAAAAACTTTATCAGGATCACCCCCTGCGCCTGCTATAAGTATTGAAATAGCAAGATTTCTAATTTCCATTGTAAATCTTCTTTTGGCAGTTTTATATGCTATATTATTCGTTTTTTTCTAGATAAGCAAAAGCATTGCTGTAATAAGAGTAATATAAATCACTACCTCTATACCTTTTTGTTGATTGAAACCAGATGACCTACACGAAGCTCCTCTTTTAAGAATCTGAAAAACACTTCTATCTCCCATCTTTTACGATAATACTCTGCCAGATCTTTGGTCGAAAGATCAAAATCGTTTTTTGGACAGTAAACCTATTATAAAAGAGAAATTAAGCTGAAGCAAGAGTTTCATCGCCTAAATTATAAAGGTGCTTCAAAAGCAAACACCCCACCATAAACCGAATCGGATGGCTCGGATTGCCTACTTTCTAATACAATGGCGAAAATTCTTTTTAGAAATAGCTCCGATCAATTTTTTCTGAAAGCAAAACAAGTTCATGTTTATTATCAAGAAAATCCACCAACATCGGGCGGAACAGTTCTGACTGTTTTTATGGACTTTCCGCCAATATATGTGCAAGGTTTTAAAGACTTAAGATACAAAATCTTGCAAATAAAAATAAATAAAATAGTCTGTAATGTATTAATAATCAAATCGGTAAATGGATTTTGAGGAATGACTAAATATTATTGGGATGTGCTTCAGTATAAAGCCTGTAAAATGGTTAAAGGTATTGAAGAAAAATATTATCAGTTCAGTCGTGAATTTCAGGAAGCCTGTGATAAGGCTGTTGAAGACTGTCCTTATTTTGCTTATGGTTACTAGGAAAAATCTATAGTCTATTTAAAAAGTGAGGATTTTCTCAACTGGAAAATTCTAACAGTATAAAAACGAAGATAATCTTCACTATAGGGGCTAGTATAGATTTCAGTTCTTTACTGATTATAAATGGGCGATCGCCGATTTTATGAGCTGGAACCTTGGTAAAGTATATAGGGTATTCTACCAAAGGGGATTATCAGCTGCAAATAGCAAAAGAGACCTGTTACATTGCAATGAGGAAAAAGAAAGAGCCATTGAGATCATGAAACATCAACTTCTCAGAAAGATTATCCTCCAGTTTGGTTTGATATTGTTAAGCGTTACTTATTTCGAATTAAATGATTATTCTAATTCGATGACAGTCTTCAAAGCCAGTTGAGATAAATTCGTTTGCCGAAAATTAGGATAGGAATCAGTGGTTATCAGATAAGCTCTTTTAGGTTTTATCAGTATATTATTAGCTTTTAAAATCCTGAAAAGTTTATCCTGTACTTCAACCTGCTCAATGAGGGTTGAAGTACAGGATAAAGTTTCCCCGTTCTCAGACTAGGTATTATCTCCTTAAGCCTTTGAATTTTTGTTCTGGAGTTTGCATATATTTACTTTGCGAATGGTTATCTATATTAAATTACCATATTATTTTCTCCATCATTCGGGTATAATCCCGTGATCGTAGATATCATACTTCCGCATTGCAGTAAGGTTACTAACCAAGCCATTTTCAACTTCTTGTAATACTACCCGCTTAAAGGATAAATTGTAATCCTTTTGATTCCGTTTTACATACTGATTTTTAATTTGTTTCGTAACACTAATTGAATTGTGTAAGGTTATTTTAGGACAAGACATATCTTCTATGGCTAGGAAAACCCTCTCTTAATTTGTAGCGAATCTATTGTGATAGAAAAATTATCTTTGGAGTTTAACTCTGATATGTTCACCATCACGGATTTCTTCTGATGCATTCTTAACAATTACATCGTTTGGTGATATATGTCCGATAATTGTTGTAGTCTCACCATTTGCAATCCCTATTGTCACAGGAACCCAATGAACCGTATTTTTTTCAACTTTAATTACAAATACACCCAGAGTAGAATTGAGTACAGCAGAAGTGGGAACAGACAATGACTTACTGTTTGCACTTAAAGGAAGAATGACATTGGCAACCATTCCCGGTAAAAGTCTTTTATCTTTGTTGTAAACATCCATCTCTACCCATTGAGAGCGTAATTTGTTGTCTAAAGCTGTTGCGAATCTTGAGATTTTTGCTGTGAAAGTCTCTCCTGGAATAGATTGAATAGAGAATTTAATATCACTGTTTTTATTCAACAGTCCGGTATAAGACTCTGGAACATTAACAACCAAACGTAATTTGTTCTGCTGTACAAGATTGAACATCGGAAGGTCAGAACCTTTTCCCGATGGTCCTACATAAGCACCTGCGCTTACATTTCTCGTGGCAATATTCCCGCTGAACGGAGCTCTGATCTGTAAATAGTTTTTAACATCTGCTACTTCACGATAGGATGCTTTGGCCGCTTCCAATTGAGCCAGATCAGATTTTTGCGTTGCTAAAGCCTGCTCCAGATCAAGAGCCGAAATGGTTCCGGGGGTTTTACTAGTTTCTTTTAAACGGTCATATTTCGCTTTACTGGCAATGTATAAGGCTTCTTTTGATTTTAAAGTTGATGCTGCTGCGCTCTGCTGGGAGCTGATCTCAGGAGCTTCTAATGTAGCTAGTAATTGACCTACCTTTACTTCGTTTCCAACATCCACATATAACTTTTTAACAAAACTGCTTACCTTGGCATACACATCCACTTTCTGATAAGGCTGTAATTCTCCAGGAATAACAGTAGATGAGGCAAAGTCTTCCTGTTTAGGATGTACAGTTTCGGTTTCTGGTGAAGCAGTTTCTATTATTTTTTTTACTTCCTTCTTTTCCTCATTAGTGCAACTTTGAAGGCTGAAAATAAGTATTGCCGGAATTAAATATTTATATAATTTATTCATCTTTTATTTTTAATAGCTTAAAGTTATTTTACAATTTCAGACATAAAATGAATACTTTCTTCATCTTCAGGATCAAGAGAAACACTTTGAGTAGTAGCTTTCCCTTGTCCCCATGCAAATGCCAGCGGAATGATAAAAAGCACGGCAAATGTAGACGCAACCAAACCACCGATTACAGCTCTTCCCAACGGTGAAACCTGATCTCCGGCCTCTCCCAATCCTAATGCCATAGGAATCATTCCTACAACCATTGCCAAAGCGGTCATTACGATAGGTCTTAGTCTCAGGGCGGCAGCTTCTCTTGCGGAAAGTAAAGCATTTCCATTATGTTTTCTTAATTGTTCTGCGTTGGTGATTAACAGCACGGCATTTGAAATTGAAACCCCTACAGACATAATGATTCCCATATAGGATTGAAGGTTTAATGTAGATCCGCTGATGATCAATAATGCTAGAGATCCTACAAGAACTGCCGGTGCAGTTACCAATACTACCCCTGAAACTTTGAAGGACTGAAAGTTAGCCGCCAGCATTAGGAATATCACAACAATAGCAATGACCAGGCTGCTTTGTAAGCTGCTCAGTGTCTCATTTAACGTCTTGCTTAAACCAATCAGCTGTATATTGAGTCCTCTTGGAAGCTCTCCCATGTTAGCAATCACTTTTTGAACATCTTTTGAAGCAGTTCCTAAATCGGTATGGTTAAGGTTGGCTGTAACAGTAAGTGTTGGCATTGCTCCCAGGTTGTTAGTTTCCCCGTATGTGAAACTGTTTTTAATCGTTGCTATATCACCCAGATTCGGTCTGTTTGAATTTTTCTGTAATGGAATTCTTGCAATTTCTTGTTTGCTGTTCATTTTGTTCTCCGGAATCTGAACCTGTACGTTATAACTGTAGTCTGCTTTTTCATCCGTCCAGATATTCTTTTCTGTAAATCTTGATGATGAAGTAGAGGCTACCAATGAACGTGAAACATCTGACATATCCACACCCAGCTGAGCTGCACGAACGCGGTCTACATTGATGTCAAGTGCAGGATATTTTATAGACTGCCCTATCTGAACATCTCTTAAATAGTGGATTTTCTTAAGTTCGGTTTCTATTTTTTTAGCATAAGCCTCGTTCACACTTTTATCCCTTCCTGATAACCTTACTTCAATGGGAGTAGGAGATCCCTGGCTAAGAATTTTTTCTGTCAGTTCAATGGGTTCAAAAGATAATTTCATGTCAGGATTAATGCTTTTGGCTTTTTCTCTGATTTTATCTTTTAAATCATCCATATTGGTATGATAGTCTTCATTTAGTCCCACCTGTAAAACGGTTTCGTGTGAGCCTGCCATCCAAAGATAAATAGGGCTTACGGAAAAAAGAGTGGGATGGGTACCTACATATGCAGATGTAATTGAAACATTGTCTTTTCCGACAATTTCTTTAATAGTATCTAATAATTTTAATGTCTGCAGCTCAGTTTTTTCAATTCTCGTTCCGTCCGGAATACGCATTCTTACCTGAAACTGACTTCCGTTTACCTGAGGTAAAACATCCCGTCCGACACTGTTTAAGAATAAGGCTATCATTATCATCATCAGGATAATATAGGCAGAAACCAATATTTTTCTGTAAGGCATCATTCTATCTAAAAACTTCAGGTAACGGAATCGGATTTTTTCAAACATACTTACTTTCCCGTCACGGTTGCTGTCTTCGTTTTGCAATAAGATTTCTTTCTGGCTCCATGTATCATTCTCATCGCTTGATCCTGCTTGCTGCAGTTCTTCAGAGTCTGTCAGAACATGGCCGTCTTTTGCTTTGTGGTGTTTCACTTTCATGATCCAGTTAGCCATTACAGGAACAAAAGTCTGTGCAAGGAAGTAAGAAACAATCATACTGAAACCGATGGCCAATGCAAGAGGGAGGAATAATGATCCCGGAATTCCACCCATTGTAAATGCAGGAGCAAAAACAGCCAGAATGCAGAATAGAATCAACAGTTTAGGAAAAGCAATTTCTTTACAGGCATCCCAGACGGCAAGAGATTTAGGTTTCCCCATATCCAGATGCTGGTGAATATTTTCTATGGTAACAGTACTTTCATCAACGAGAATTCCAATGGCAAGGGCAAGCCCGCTTAAAGTCATGATATTAATAGTCTGGCCGAAAAGGTTTAAAAATAAAACGGCTGAAATAATAGAGGTCGGAATCGTAAGAATTACGATCAATGCACCTCTGATATCTCCAAGGAATAATATAACCATCAATCCGGTGAGAATGGCTCCGATGGTTCCTTCACTCAATAAACTCTTAACAGAATTGATGACATAGGTAGACTGGTCAAATTCAAAGCTGACCTTTACATCATCAGGAAGGTTAGACTGAATTTGTGGCAACTGTTTTTTCAGATTCTGAACTACATCCCAGGTAGAGGCATCGGCACTTTTAGCAATGCTCAGATACACCGAGCGGCGTCCGTTTACCAGAGCATAACCAGAAGTCATATCTGCCCCGTCGGTTACTGTTGCAACATCTCTTAAGTATAGATTCTGAACACTACCTTTATAGAGAGGTATATTTTCAAAATCTTTTACATTTTTAATCATCGTATTGGTAGGGGTGATATAGTATTTATCACCTATTCTAACGTTTCCTGACGGCGCGGTCTGATTGTTCAGCCTCAGTGCTTCTACGAGCTGATCTGACGTCATATTATGTTGACGAAGCAAGTCCGGATTGGCATTAATCACTACTGTCCGGACATTTCCCCGAAAGGAGGTGATGAAACAATTCCCGGAATTGAAGTAAATGTGGAACGAACATAAACGTTGGCGAGATCAAGCAGTTCATTGTTTGATCTTTTATCACTGCTTAGAACAAGCTGTCCGACCGGAAGTGTGGATGCATCAAAGCGAATGATAAAAGGAGGATTTGATCCGGGAGGAAAAGCGGCCTGAATTCTTGTGGAAAATGAATTCAATTCTGCCGCCGCCTGAGCCATATCGGTTCCAGGGTAGAAATTAATTTTCATTAACGTCAGTCCCTGAATATTTTTGGTTTCAATACTTTTGATTCCGTTGACAAATAGGAAAATGTTAATATATTGTTTGGCAAAAAATGCTTCCATCTGCTGAGGAGTATATCCGCTGAAAGGGTGGGAAACATAGATTACCGGTAAATCCAGTTTTGGAAAGATATCGACTGTAATAGAGTTCACGGACCGGATTCCAAAGAAAAACAGACCGGCAACAATCACTAAAATCGTAATGGGTTTTCTTAATGCGAATCTTATTAAGTTCATTGAGATACTATTGATTATAATTGATGTTAAATCTTACAGTTCATTTTCAAACACAGAGAAATCTCCCATAGCTGCTGCTTTTAGCAGTAAGGCATTCCATACATTGCTGATGGCGATATCCCTGTCGGTTTCTGCTCTTATCAGAGCGTAAATAGCCTGGGACAGATCCACAAGATCAGTCAGTCCGTTTTTATATAGAACAGACCTTTGGATATAGGCGTCATTGGCAGATTTGAGCTGAACCGGAACCTGATCATAAATTCGAAGGGCATTTTGCCACTTGTTATCGGATAAATCCAGCTGGGCTTTTAACTGTTGTTCTGCGAGGTCATATTCATGTTTCAAACCCTGGCTTACATAATCCTGAGCGCTTATTTCCTTTGAGAGCCTGTAGGTTTGTGTAAAATTCCAGGAAACGCCAATTCCAAAGAGGTAGTTGCTTCTTGTAGGGTGAACCCCGTCCCAGTAGGAAGAGGAATAATCATTCTGGTTTTGTGCATAGTTGCTTCCGAATCCTGAGCCTCTCGTCTGAAAGATCCCTACCATGGAGAATGACGGATAATACTGTGTCTTTAGAAACTGTTTTTCCTGCTCGCTTACATCAATTCTGCTTTTGTATAAAGCCAATAATGGATGACTGTCTAGAGAGGAACTCTTTTCTGTAGGGAAACTTGCCGGAATTCTTTTCAGTAAAGTACTGTCCAGTACAAATTCCTGAGCGGGAACTCCCAATAGCTGGGCAAGTTTATTTTCCTGCTCCTGTTCGTTATCTTTTGCTTTGGTGTAAGTGATCACTGTATTGGCGTAATCCGCTTTTGCAAGTGATAAATCTACTCCGGGAACGAGCCCGTTTTTTTTCTTTAACCTCAACGATTCTTCTGATGGTATCAGTTCTTCCGAGATTCCGGGCGTAAGAAAGTTTTAATTTTTTTGCAGCTAAAACATTCAGGTAAGCGGCGGTTACTTTTATTTTGTGCTGAAAGATTTCATCAGATAAATCTTTGGCATCCCTCTGGTTTTTAGTTTCTGCAACTTTCACTCTTTGTCTGGCTTTTCCGAAAGCGAAAAATTCCCAGTTGACATTAGCCAGGTACAAAGCTCCGAAAGAAGCATTCCAGTTTTGATCAGGGAGGGGAAGTCCGGATGAAGCTACTCCGTAGCCTCCGAATCCATACAGTGGACCGTTTTGTCCGTTGACGGTTCCATAATCCTGCTGCAGGCTGATATTCAGGTTAGGCAGATATTGCCGTTTTGCCAACTCTATCGATTCCTGCGATGATAACCGGTAAGATTCTTTGGCTTTAATGGTTCCTTAATTATGAACAGCAGTTTCCAGTGCAGATTGTAGTGTGAGGACTTTTTGTGCATTAACTGTACTTGAAAAAAAAACGGATAGAAATGTGATAGTAAAAATCTTCAAAGACATCTAATGTATTTAATTTGTTGTTTTTATATGGATGGGTCCAAATTAATCGTGCTTAGTATATTTAAAGATCCATTTATTTAATGTACTTTTAGGGATATTATAATCTTGTATAATCTGTGTTTTTGTTTTTTTTTCTGAGATAATTAAATTAATGATAAAATCAATAACTTCTCGAGTGTAGATATTTTTTCTATAAACAGGAAGTGATGTTTTATTTTTTTTCACATTATAGTTTATATTTCTTTGTGGAGAGTATAATATTAAGTGCTGACTATATAATCTAAAGAAGTCATATTCTAAAAGCTTACTGAAGCGTAGAAGTAAATGTGTATCAATATTTTCAGAAGATAAAATACTTGTGACTTCAGATTCTGATATATTTAAAAATCTGACAATTCTTTCCATTTCTATATCTAAAGATTGGATTTGTTGCTGAATGCAATTTCCGATATGTATTTTTTTTATATCTACGGTCATTTTAACTCTAATTTATTAGTTGATTTATTTTTGTATATTACCAGTAATAGTATTGAAATTTGATATGAGAATGTTAAATAAGATTTGTTAAGTAATGAATTTAGTTTTACATATGATTATTGTGAAAATATTTTGTAATAATAACAGTGTTTGCAAATTTATTCTTAAAAGATAGTATAATGATAATATATAAGATTAAAATATTTTATGAGGAAATAGAATTTATTAAATTTTTGAATCCTTATTAAATAGATTTTGTGAATAAAAGTGGGTTTTATGATCGGCAATATTCATATTTCAAACACATGAACAAAATATTTTACCGCATCACCTTTTCTATTTACGGGAAGAATGAATATTTTCCATATATGCAAAAACATCATTTTGAGAATCATCAGGAGATGATAGCTATGGATACCTTCTTTACGGTATGCGTCTAATAAAGTGGTGATGCTGATTTTGTCTAAAACTTCATTTGCAAGCCGCAAAGGATGACCAATAGGAATTAGATCGTCAAATGTATGCGGAAATAAAATCATTGTTGTCCGATAAATTTAAATTCAGTTTTGTATTTAATTGTTTTAGATTATGTTCTAGATGTAAAATACTGAAAATCAATATTAAAATATAAAGTTGAACTTATCAATCCTCTGATTTGATACTTAAAAGAGGTTGCACTTGCAGCGAAAGGAACACGCAGGACAAAGAATATGGTAGGCTTCTTAAAAAAATAGCCTACAATATAGCTCTTCCTCTGAAATTTGTAATAGAGTTTTTCATTATTAAAGGCAAGACTTTCCCAGAGACAGTATCAGAATAAGCTCAACTAATACCATAACTGGAAAAATAATCTCATGCGGAAGACTGTACTGGATCGTTTATCCTGAAAACATTTCAGAATCCTTGTCCCGTAAGAAGTGCTTTAACTAAAGAAGAACTGTAAACTGTACTTACCTCCAAAAGGGAAATGAAAGAAAAAGGAAATATTGTTGCTGTTATAAAAGGAAATCAGAGTGATGTGGCAACAAAATACCTTTTAAAAATCAGCAGAAAACTTCGGACAAAGGTAAATGAAATCACTTTGGATATGGCAGGTTCTATGAGGCTTATTGCTAAACACTGCTTGACTAATGAAGTACAGGTGATGACTGCTTTTGTGTTCAAAAGTTGTCCCTAGAAGCCCTTTGGGAAATCTGGATCAGATATCGTTGGAAAAACCATTGAAAGAGAAAATAAAGCCATCAAAGAATCACCAGAAGGGAAAATATAGAATTTATAGAATTTTTGAAAATGGAGAATCCCTCAAGCAATTTCTGGTACGAAGCTGCTATTTGCTTTATAAAATCGCAGTAAATGGAGTGGATCCCAAAGCAAGATAGGTGATATTATTTGAAATATACTTCGAACTTTTCAGTATATTGTAGACTATAAACTCTAAATATCATATGATTATCTTGTTTTTGAAAAAGGCTTATAAAATTCAATGAATTTTACAAGCCTTAATATTAAAAATCTGTTTTAAAAATGTTACTAAAATAACTTTATAAAACTAAAAACTTTTGTAAATTTATATTCTTATTTTTCATTAAGCAAATATAGAGTCATAAAATAAATTTAAAGGATATAGAATTATTTTACGTGTTGGTTGTTTTTAAGTGCTAATAGGTAATACATAAGTACTTGCTAAAAATTAATAATACATTTCTTTCTAAAGTTATTTAACACGTCCTTTAAGTTGGCTTTGAGGTTTTGAAAAAAAATATATGCTTCAAATTTCAACCGCTTATATTTTACAAATCTTCACAAAATTTCAATTTTATTGAGTTTTGGTGAATAAGGCGGAATAGAATAAATCAGCAAATACAATTGTTTCCGCTCTTTGATTTTTTCTTTGAATCTTTTGCTTGTGTGTAAATAAGAATTATCCAAAATAACCACTGTTTTTTTGACTATTGTTTGCATAAATTTATAAAAAAAGCAATCAGCATTTCTGAGTTCATTGTTTTGTCAAAAAAATCATAAACCAAGATCCTAAAGTATTCATCAAACCCCCAAAAAAACTGGTGCTTTTTCCT
Source organism: Chryseobacterium sp. SG20098 (assembly GCF_031844745.1). Lineage (NCBI taxonomy): Bacteria > Pseudomonadati > Bacteroidota > Flavobacteriia > Flavobacteriales > Weeksellaceae > Chryseobacterium > Chryseobacterium sp. SG20098. The sequence goes on from NZ_CP134622.1 coordinate 4,602,753, forward strand.
CGAAGTGAAGGTAATAAAACAGGATCATTTTTGGTTTGCCATGCGTAGGGAATTAAACTGAAATAATTTGCTTCACCTGTAATACATACCAACGTACTGCTGAGGATTGATTTTTGATAATTCTTCTAATTTCTTTTGAGCTTGTGAAAATGAGAGCAGACAACGCTTTTTATTTAAAGATTTCCTGCATCTTTTCCATTTATAACCACGGCTATTTTTAAAAAAAATATAAGAGCAGGTTTTGTTATTTTTATGGCTTGTTCTTTTTCTAAAATACTCAAAACTACATTCAGATTACGGCTGTTTTGTTTTACTAAATCAGGTAATATATCTTTGACAGGTTCTAATTTCAATTTCGCTCCTCTTCCTCCTTTAATGCTTAATGTTTTCTTCTTTTGTGCTAAATTTTCTGCCTGTTCTCAAGCATTAAAAAATAAGGTTACCCTCAGTCTACCTACCTTCATAATTCCGGAGATCTCCATCATTGACTTTTTGAGCAGAAAGTCGCAAAAAAAATACAGCGTTCTCTAACCACTGAGCTATCTGAATTTTATATAGGTCTTCAACCAATATACTTCCTTCATGTGTTAATTCAATAAATCGCATAGATAATCATTGAAAATGGAAATATATGGATCTTAAAAAAATGTATTATTATTTATTTATAGTTACTTGTAGAGCCTGTTTAAGTTTTAATGGAAAATTTTGTTAAAGGCTTTCCGAGGTTGGGTATTTGAAAAAAAATAAAATGTACCCAACCGAATTAACAGAAAGCCAGTGGCAATGTATATAGAAAACGATGAATCTGAAAGAGAGAAAAAGAAAGTATTCTCTTTTATCGATTTGGAATGTGTTATTATACGTCATAAAAAACAGGATGCCAATTGCGTATGCTTCCTAATGATTTTCCTAAATGGCAGTTAGTTTAGTATTATTATAATAAATGGCCAGGTGCTTGAAGATTTTGATTTTTTTTTTAGCCCAACTCCGAGAAAAAGGACGTTTAAACCAAGGCCAAAACACAGACTCAAGCTTGGGGGATTATAGATAGCCAGAGTGTAAAATGGGGAAATCACCGTTCATTAAATGGTTTTGACGGCAATAAAAAAGTAAAAGGAATCAAACGGCACATAGTGGTAGACAAAAATGGTTTTCTATTATCCATCATGGTAACGGTAGCCAACGTTTATGACGGTAAAGCCGTGGAATTATTCATGAGAACCCTGTCTTACTTTCTATGTCCTGTAAAAGTTATTCTCGCTGATGGTGGATACAGAAGGGACATCATAGAGGCTGTAAAGAAAAAAAACGGTATCTTATTAAGGTCGTCATGCGTTCGGACGAAATAAAAGAAGGTTTTAATTCTGTTCATAAGAGATGAATTGTAGAGCGCATATTTGCTTGGTTTGATAATGACAGAAGACAGAAGACTGTTTAGAAATTATGAGTTATTAATGGAAACATCGGAAAACAGGGTCAAATTATCTGCTATAAAACTTTTATTGAACAAAATTTAAACAGACTCATAATTGCTGAAAAGATGTTATTCTCCAATTTTTCACGTTCTTCTAAGCTGCTTAATTTTGTACTTATTCCAAGTGATAGTTTTTTCCTTTTTGCAGATTTCTATAAAGATAATAATGTTGAACTGCAGTATATACAGTCTGAAAGACATACATGAAATGCAAATATTGTACGATGAAACTATACATTTAGGGAAATGTTTTGGATGCATATCTGTTCAAAACTCTAATAGAAGTAAATGTAAATGCTTACGAGTGGTAGTTGATTATAGTGGTAATCATCCTCATAAATCATTGAATGGAATTATTCCTTATCCATATACTTAAGAATCTTTGCCCATTATAGGATAATTTATATTTCTTAACCGTTTGAAAAGAGAAAATATTTAGATAAAGTTATGATTTGCTGAATATCAAATCATCGATTATTATATTATTCTCACCATAGCGATGATACGGCTATTCGAAAATGTGGTAAAACTTTCATAAATCAATGTCCTCCTTAATATGTTCATCGAAATGAAATTAAAATCTCTCTATTTTGATCGGTAATTTAACAAAAAGTTCACATAAGTATAGTTATAGTTCAGCTTGTAAAATAACAATCATTTTAAGTTAATTTTTTTTATTTCATTTATAATTATTTCTATTTATTTATGAATGGATAATTTGTAATTTACATTTAAATTTGCAGACGTTAACTAGTAATTCATTCAATTAAAGACTTATAGGCAAGTATAGTTAAAATACTATTTTATAATGTGTAATTAAAAATACTAAACTTTAAATTTTATTGATATGACTATTAATTTTTAAACTGTTACTAATGAAAAAAATAATATCACTAAAGATACGATCTTTTTTAGATAAATTCTCAAGTTGACTAAGTTGGTATAAATACAAAGAATACAAAGTTATATTAGAGGTGGAAGCAACAACTATATATGGTACAAATACAGAAGGCATACTATAGTTGTATTTATCCTATTCGAATTAAGGTTTCTGATGCTAACTTTGGTCTTCTTCAACAAAAGATAAAATAAAAATTACTTTAATATATATAACATTAATTAATTAGAATTTAATACTGGTAATTTAAGGCTTTCAAATATGTACTAATTCAGCGAATCTTTTAGGATTAGAAATAGTATTGAATTGAAATATTATAATTTGCTTTATGATTTTTTTAACAATATTATTTAACATATAATAATCATTTCTGCATCAGTTAGGAGTTTAAAATATGTTTTTTTGTAATTTATAACTAACTATAAAAGGTTGTAAAGAAAAAATCGGGTATCTTATTAAGGTGTTCATGCGTTCGGAGGGAAGAAAAGAAGGCTTTAACCTGTTCATAAGAGATGGATTGTAGAGCGCACATTCGCTAGGTTTGATAATGACAGAAGACTGTGTAGAAATTATTAGTTCTTAATGGAAAGATCAAGAAGCATGGTCAAATTATCTGCTATAAAACTTTTATTGAACAAAATTTAAACAGACTCTAAATGAAAATAAAAAGTCTAATTTTTTTTAAATTATTAAATTTTAATATACTTTTTAGTCAGGTTGGTATTAACACAACTGATCCACAAGCTACATTGGATATAAAGTTAAATAATCCAGATGATCCGAAATATACCGATGGGATTCTCATACCTAGGATGAATAAATTACCTAACACTATGCCAACTGCTAATCAAGATGGAATGTTAGTTTATTTATCGCAAGATGATGGTTATATCTCAAAGGGTTTTTATTACTGGAACGATAGTAGTAATTCTTGGCAATTAGTTAATGTGGATAATGGAGACTTATACGCGACTAATTACGGTGTAATACCAAATGATGGCATAGATGATTTACCAGCGTTAAGAAATTTATTCAGCATAGCAAAGATGACAAAAAAAAGAATAAGGCTTCCTGCTGGCGTAATTAATTTAAAGATGTACACTCCTGAAATTTGGGATTTTGAGGATATTGCCCAAGATGGTTTTTCTTTGAGGGGAATGGGTATTGGTGCCACAACTTTGTTGTTGGAAAGTGTAGGTGTTCCTTATACAAAAGCGTTGTGGGAGTGGCATTCACATAATGGTGATGTTCAGATAATAAATGGTAAAATGAAAAGTTATGACTGGTTTGACGTCAATATCGAAGATTTGAGTATAAGAGGTAGTTTTGGCGGGGTTCTATTTCAGCTGGGAAGAAACGATCTTGCAGATCCTTTGAATGTTTTTTCTGCCAGACAAGTCGGTTTTTTTAATACTAGTTCTGTTGGAAGTCCTGTTTCATTAAGAGTTAATTTTATGGTTAATAGTCATTTTGATAATTGCAGAGCAAATGCATTTGCTCAGTATATTAATAATATAGTTTCAAATGGCACAGCAGATTTCCGTGGCACTGCAGTGCAATTAAGAAGATCCTTATTTGTTACACATACTAATTATTCTTATGGAAATGCATATGTAGGAATACATTTTGACGGAGCACAGGATAATAATCCACAAGATCCAGGGAATGGACTTGGGAATGAATCCAATATATTTATAAATGGTGATGTAGAAAATGTTGGTTATGGCTTTTTTAGCAGTAGTAAAATGACTAAGGGAAATCGAGTTATAGGCGGGAGACAATCACTATGGAAATATAATATGTTTTCAATGCCATTCGGAATAAATGGTATAAGAATTTTGTTAGATGGTCCAATGAGTAGAGATAGTGGTAATTCTATTGGCGGAACATATGTAGAAGGAGATCCAAGTACAAATGGTGTGCTTTGTAGCAACGTTTCATGTCCTTAATTTTTTTATTATCATTGCTATTTATCGAAATTTGCTAATTGATATATTTTTTATTTGGAAAATTTATTTATAAGATATTTTTTCTAAGATTTATTAAATCATTTTTTTAACTAAACCATTTGCTACCATGACTTTCTATAGTAGTAAAAATGTTATAGTATCAAATATTTAGCATATAATTCGTTATTAACAAAGAGGTTAAGAAGTTCTGTCTTTCGTGTTTTGCTTAAATGTATAAATTAAACATTACCAATAAGTAAAGTAGATTTATTACTCAGCAAAAGTAATTGTATGGTCTGCACCTAGCAATATATATGATTAATTATATTTAAAAACATAGTTTCAGATTAATAGTACTTTAAAAACCATATTATTTAATGCTTAATTAAAAAACACATTTGTTAACAATAGTAAAGTAGAAAATAACAAAAGTACAAAATGAACAGCATATATGAAGTTATCTAAGATTATTTTAATATCTATGATTATTACTATTATAGAATATATAGTTAATTGCGATTTTTTAAATGATATCTGGCAGGATCATTATAATACTAAGGAATGGGTTTTTCCCGAATTTCTGGTAGGTTTTTTGCTTTGGTTTATATTATCTTTTTATTTTACTTTAGCAATATATATAATTACAATTAAGTTCCAATTCTTGTATGCAATATTACTATCTTGGATCTGTATTTTTATATTAATTAAGTGGGTAATATTATTAGATTTAGAAATATTTCCCGCAAAAGCATTGCCTTTCAATATTTTTTCTAGTTTATTTGAAATAGTTTTGTCGATTTTCATTATAATAATAATGAAAAGAAAAGAAGATTCGTTATTTTTTAATTAAACTTGTTTAAATTTTTATTTTCTTTGAGTAAAATGGTGTCGGATACGTAATTTTAATACAATGGAGAAAATTCTTTTCCTAAATATAGTTAATGAATTTTTTATAAAAGCAAAATAAATTCATGTTTTTTATCAATAAAATTCACCAATATCAGGTGGAGTATTTGTGACTGTCTTCTGGATTTTGCCCCAACATATTTACAAGGTTATAAAGAAAACACAAGACTTTCCTAATATAAAAAAAAAGTAGTTGTAAAATTAAAATTTAAAGCAGACTATTAAACGCATTTTAAGGAGTAACCAAATAATCTTCCTACATTTTAACAAATTTTTTCAACTACAAATGTAAGATTATTAACTAAAAATTCTACTTTTAGGTGTACTTGTAGTGAACTTATATTCTAGCTATAAAAATAATAGCGTTTGCTATGTTTTATTTCTATTTGATTTGTAATTATTTCTATACGAATTAGTTTGTTTTACCGTGTTCTGTAGGTAGTTTTATATGTAATTAATAAACGTTGTATTGTTTTTATAATTTTTTCAATTTTAATAATTTTTTGTTCATTTAAAAATTTAAAACCTTGTGGAACTATTTTGTTACCAAAATATTTATGTGTATAATAATTCTTTATATACATATATATCTTTCCTAATATAAATTATATTTTATCACAATAAAATAACTTATTAAAATAACCTTAGTGTATGATATTAAAAAAAAATTGTATATTAGTGATTGTTCTATTTTCTCAAATAGTTTATTCACAATCTTCCGGAGTGGGCATTAATACAACCACTCCCAAAAGTACCTTTGACATAAATGGTAAAAAAGATACTTCAGGAATTGCAGTTTCTACAGATATTGCAGGACTTCAGGCTCCGCGTCTTACAAGAGCTGAGCTTACGAGTAAAGGTGATACGCTTTATGGCCCAGACCAGAAAGGAGCTATGGTTTACATTACGGATGTTTCTGGAGGAAATGTAACAGGTCAGAGATCTAATATTACTTCTGTTGGCTATTATTACTTTGATGGTTCTGCTTGGCAGAAAATAGGTATGTCTTCAGATGTGGAACAAAACATTGGTTCTATTACTGCTTTCTCTTATGCTTCTGTCCCATCTTCTTATTTGGTGTGTGATGGTTCTGCGGTAAGCAGGGCAACCTATTCTGCACTATTTGCAAAGATAGGAACCACGTATGGATCGGGAGATGGTTCTACCACGTTCAACCTTCCTGATCTTAGGGGAGAGTTTATCCGGGGATTGGATCTTGGAAGAGGGGTAGATACGGGAAGAGCTTTAGGGACTTCCCAAACAGATGATTTTAAAAGTCATAAGCATGATATCCAGACTGAATATGGAAATGGACAAGTAGTTGGATATAGAAATCCTGTTTATGATGCTACTACTGCTCCTCTTGAGTCTGGAGTTAGAGGTCAGTATAATAGTATAGTAACTATTCCAAATGCTGGATATGTTTCAAGTAATCCAATTAGAAATAATGGCGGTACGGAAACCCGCTCAAGAAATGTAGCCATGGTGTATGCCATTAAAGCTAAGGAGAGTGCTGTACTGTCTTCATCAGACAGCCAGACGATCCAGAGCCTCACTACTGCTTTACAGCCTTGGTATTCTACCACTACAGGCACCGGTGCAACTACAGTTACAGAGAATATCTATCACTCCGGTAACGTGGGTATAGGTACCACGTCACCTTCTACAAAGCTGCATGTAGAAAGTTCTACTTCTGGTGCTTTTAGATATGCAGATGGTACGCAGGCTAATGGCTATGTACTTACTTCAGATGTTAATGGTAATGCATCGTGGAAAAAATCTTCTGTTTCTATTGTTAACGGCATAATTCCTGCTCCTGTTACTGTGCCTCTTACAAGCGCCTCACAAATAGGTTATACAGGATGCTATATATCATTGCCTGCTGGTACCTGGATTATTAAGTTTTCAGCTTGGCTATCTGCTATCGGCAATCCTACATTTTCTTCTTCAGGATTTGCTTCTTTGTTTTTTTCTACTTCATCAACTGTAAATACTCCTCCAACCTATTATACCAATATAAAATCTGTACTTGCTACACCTTTTTATCAGTTTGGATCTAATACTCGTGATTTTTATGGTAACGGGGAGATTCCTGTTATATTAACATCTGCAACTACATTATATTTATGGCTTTTTGGAAGTACTGATATATTTAGCTCACTACCATCTTCATCTAATTCATCTATAGGTATAGTATCACAAAATAATTTATCAGGGGCCTATGGTCCATACACGCAATTATATGCTATACCTGTTGCTAATTGATTATTATAAAATTTATATGAATCACAACATTTTTATGAAATTATACAGTATATTATTTATCTATCTTTTATACAATAATTTTAATGCACAAATTTATCAAAATCAAAATACACCAAGTACACTTGGTAGAGTTGGGGTAAATACATTTTATCCAAAATCTACATTTGATATTAATGGTTTGAAAGATATAGATGGTATTTCTTCTAAAACTGAACCAACTGGCTTACAGGCACCAAGGATTACTCTTAAAGAAATTGTAGATAAAGGTAACGCACTATACGGTTCGGACCAAAAAGGAGCTCTCCTGTACGTTACTGATATTTCTGGTACCACGGGATCTGGGCAAACTGCCAATATCAAAGAGACAGGGTATTATTATTTTGATGGGTCTGCGTGGCAGAAGTTATCTGGAGCTGCCAGCCAGGGTCAAAGTAACAGTCTATTTAATGAAATGAAAATAGGTGATACGAGAGCTACCGTTATTGTTATAGATAACGGTCCTAATGGGACTTTTAAAGCGGGTTCTACAAGCACAGATAAAGTTTGGATGAACAATAGAAGCTTATCAAGTACCCAAAATGTTGGTTATAAACTTCTTTCTGAGGTGGCTCCGATTTCTAAATTTTTGTTTTTTGGGCCAAATAATGCTTTCAGAATGGATATGGCATCGGGAGGATATGTTGGAGGTTACTATGCTCCTAAGTTTGTAAACACTTCATCAGAAAACATGTTTTATTCTCTGTTAGCGGACACTTCTTATAATACAAATATGAGTACTACTGGATGTTGGATAAAACCTGGAGCCGTTTGTTGGATGGTAGATGGTAATGATGGTTGGGGATCTGGAGTAAACAATGGTGGAGAATATGCTACAGCATATATATTAATTCATAACACTACTACAGGAGATGCAAGTTACTACCAGGGATTTTGGACTCTAATGTTAGTAGATGATGGTAAAGGACATAATAATTTGTACGCAACATTTTCTATTACCCGTTTGTATTAATATTTTAGATTCTAAGTTTTTTAACACATAATAAAATATATCATGAGATTTTTTTTTTTAATTATTTTGGTTAATTCTTTTTTATCATCTTGTACTTCCGGTTCTCACGAAGAGCTATTTTTTAATGATGTAATAGAGTCGGCTTCTAAATCTAGTATAAGTGGTTATGTTAATTTATATGACGAAGGAACATTTCCAATGGAAGATAAATCTGGAATGCAAATAAAGATTGAGGAATTATCTTCCTTTTCTGCAACCACAGATAAAAATGGTTATTTTACTCTTAAAGATGTACCTTTTGGTACATATACTCTTATTTATGAGAAAACAGGCTATGGTACATATAAAAAATATCAGCATAAGCATTATACATCTTCTACTTTTATTACCCATAGTCCTTCTCTTGGTAAAAAATCTACTACCCAGATTAATAATATAACTGCAAAAGTAGAGGGTGATTTCATTGCTTTATCTTTTACTACTAATTATATTGGTGCCGAAAATAATAAATTTTATTATATCAGGTACTTTTTATCGTCTTCACCTAGTGTGAGCGATTCTTTTTATTCTTATTACTCTCCTACGCTTATGATACAAAAACATAATAATGCTTTAATATTAACAAAAAGTGATCTGTTAAACAGAGGTTTCCATTCAGGAGAAAAATTGTATATTAAGATATATGGTGATTCTTATTTTAGTAATGTTTACGATGATCCTTTTTTAGGAAAAAAAATATTTCCTAATTTAAATAGAATTTCTTTTGCAGATTCCTATTTTATTGTACCATAGGAAATTTACGTGATTTAATAAATAAAGTGAGTTTTTACAAGGAATAGTTATAACACAATAGACTGTACCTAAAATTTTAAATAAAATTAAACAATATTATTATATGTAAGAGTTCGGTACTGTACCGGACTCCTTTACACTTAGATTCAGTCTTTTCCTGTCATTACTGTGGTAATTGATATACTTTTTATTATTTTTTGGGTTCATCAATGGTTTTAAAGTTTTTGGTATAGAATATTTAAGATTTTAAAATCCAAAGAATTTTCTATTACTGCATTATCCTGACTGTTTCCTTTGCGGTACATACTTTGGATAATACCTTTTTCTTTTAACAGATGTTGATAAGTTTTCATCTGATATTGCTAGCCTTGATCAGAGTTGATATTGAGGTTTTTAGTATTATTGATTTTTCTGAGCCTTAATAAAAGTTCTTCTTTTCGTGTCAATGACTTGTCAGATTTTCTTTTCTTACGCTTGTAATCTCTCCCTTGCCAATTTAACACGTTAAACTGAGCTGCGATATCGAACCGGAGATAGGCTTCCCATTATGAGATATTTTCTGTTTCAATATTTTTATAACTTTAACTTTGAAATTCAGATAATAATTTCTTTTTTATCGGATATAGCCCGAGATTCTATACTTGCTATAAAAACCGATTCACTTGCGCTAAGTAATTTTATTAAATCGTCACTCCATTGCTATAGATTCAATCGAACGATTAGAATTTTTGTAAAGGTTAATGTATTCTAATTTGAAAACAACACTAAATTTTTCTTTTTTATACATAAAAAATGCTCCTAAAAGTGTCTAAATTTTTGGGATAGTCTATTAACAGTTTTTTTTATCATATTGATATTGTATCAAAGTTTATAGTCATTACATCGTAAAAAGTATAATTTATTTTGAGTAGTTAAAAGTGGTTAAGTTTCAAAGTTTTCACGGTAAATCTCTTAAATCCATTACAATTTTAAGTATGCAAACGCAGGTTTAACTTTAACGATTGCTATATGTTCTTTTTGATGCTTTCTTTGTTGTGGTAAGTTTGTAATAAATCAGAAAGACTTAATTTTAAGAATAATCTTATTGGAAAAAGGAATAGGAAACAGACCGACTTTGCACTGATACTTGCGTAAATACTCCCTACCTATTCCTTGTTTTCTAAAAACCGAATAGAAAGCTGTAGATCAAATTCTCTTAACAAGTTGGTTATAATAAAACAGATTTTCAATAAATAAAGGAAATTCTTATGGTAAATTTAGAGAAAAATTTAATTGGAGTATTAGCTTGAAAATGCTTAAACTTAATTCCAAGGATTCCGATGGAATAATAATGCTCAATATTCCTAATCTGAAAAAAGATATTTTATGTACTCTTAAATTTTTTTGGTAATGAGAACTTTATACTGTTCTTACCTCCAAAAAAGCAAAAGGAAGAAAAAGAAGTATTGTTGCCATCATAAAAAGTACTCAGAGTGATTTTGTAATCAAACATCTTTTAAAGATCAGCAGGAAACTACGGCTGAGGGTAAAGGAGATTACTTTGGATCTGGCAGGTTCCATGAAGCGTATTGCCAAATGTTGTTTCCCAGATACAGTTGATAGATCGTTTTCATGTTCAGAATCTGGCTATGGAGGCTCTTCAGGAACTTAGAATCAAACACTATTGGAAGGCTGTTGAAATAGAAAATTCTTTTGAAGTATAATCTTTAAAAACAGAAGTTTTTGAAAACAGACATACCTGAAAACAGTTTTTGCAAGAAGCCGGTAATTGCTTTTTTAGAGTCGGGAAAAATGGAATATGTTCCAAAGACAAAGGGTTTCTATTCTTTTCTACCAGTATTCGGACCTTGAAAAAGCGTATAAATTGACCGATGGACTTAGAAAAATTTATACCAGTATATTTCAAAATCTGCAGCAATGACCAGGCTGGCAGATTGGTTTAGGAATATGGAAGAAGCCAATTTTACATCTTTTTCTAACTTAAGAAAAACAATAATGAATCATTACAGAGATATATTGAACTACTTAATCAAATAAGTACTAATGCTGATGCAGAACTTTTCAATACTAAAATAAAAACTTTAAATTATAGCTCCGCTGAGTAAAAGACAGAACGTTTTTCTCTTCAGACTAACCCAACTTTTGCGCTTGCTCCATTTTCATTGGATCAGTCTCAAAGTTTGGGGGAATGTTAAGTAGCTTTATCTGTGCCTAATGTTAAGCGATCACGAACTTCTTAAATTATTACTTCCGGAATTTTTAGTTGAGCACTTTGATATCCTCAAAGCAGAACCCCATGATGCAGAACTTTATATCTATTTTGAATAAAAAAACATGATCCCAGATGAATTCAAAGAAAGACTACTTGAATCGAAGGGCTTTTTACCTGAAATTATTGTAGATGATTATCCATTAAGTGGTAAAATCGTAAAACTCCATGTGAAAAGAAGAAGATGGATTGATAAATCCTCTGGTGAAATTCTTCAAGAGACTGGCAGCTGGTAGCGAAAGGAACACGCATGACAAACGATCTGGCAGGCTTCTTAAAAAAAATTAGCCGACACTAAAGCTCTTCCCCTAAAAGTTATAGCAGAATTTTTCGGGATCAAAGGCAAGACTTTCCAGAGACAATACAAGATTAATCTTAGCCAATATTATAGCTGGGAACAAAAACGGCACGCAGAGGATTGGATCATTTATCCTGAAAATCTCTCATCATCCTTATCCTTAGACGAAGTGGCCTTATGTGAAGGAGAACTTTATACTGTTCTTACCCCCAAAAAAGGAAAAGGAAGAAAAGGAAGTTTTGTTGCCATTATAAAAGGTACCCAGAGTGATTTTGTCATAGAGCACCTTTTAAAAATCAGCAGAAAACTTCGGATAAAGGTAACTGAAATCACTTTGGATATGGCGGGTTCCATGAAGCGTATTGCCCAACGCTGCTTCCCTAATGCCATGCAGGTGATTGACCGATTTCATGTTCAGAAGCTGGCTATAGAAGCGCTTCAGGAAATCAGTATCCGACATCGCTGGGATGCTATTGAAATGGAGAATAAGGTAATGGAAGGATTGGGAGAAGAACAAATTCTACGCACAGAAATATTTGAAAACGGTGATTCCCGCAAACAGCTTTTGGCAAGAAGTCGGTATTTGCTTTATAAGAGCCACGAAAAATGGACCCTCTACCAAAGGCAAAGAGCCGCCATTCCTTTGCTCAGTATCCTGATCTGGAGAAAGCTTATCAATTGACCGATGGACTGCGACAGATTTATAATCAGAATATTCCAAAATATTTGGCTATGACTAAACTTGCACATTGGTTCAAAGAGGTGAAAGAAGCAGATTTTAAATCTTTTTCTACCTTAAAAAAACAATAATGAATCAGTGATATTTTAAACTATTTTCATCAAAGAAGCTCCAATGCAGCAGCTGAATCCTTCAATGCAAAAATAAAAAACTTCAGAATGCAGCTCCGCGGAGTAAAAGACAGAACTTTCTTTCTATTCAGGTTGACTAAACTTTTTGCTTAGCCCCTCCCAACTTTTGCGCTTGATCCTTGATCCTTTTCATTGAATTATCCCAGATGAATCAAAAAAAGCACGGACAGCAAAAGTATTATAGCTATCCGTGCAGAAATAACACTATATAATTTCTACTTCTATCAAGTATTTTATTAAAACATTAGATTTTATGGATATCTTGCATTTTTGTCATAAAACTTAAAAGGCTTACAGTAATAATATATGTAAGCCTTTAAGCTTGAAGATTGCGTTTTAGAATCGTAATATAAAATCTTTAAATAATAACGTTGCAAATTTACACTCTATTTTTGTTTTTGTTTATTAAAAACAGTGAAAAAAAATTGATTTACAATAGAATTTTTTAAGTAATTGAATGTAATTAAAACGTGAATAACTTGAAGCATCATAGAAACGATAAAAAGTGATTACAAATACTTTAATCTGAAATTATAATTTACGAAAAGTTATTTTAAATAATAACTTACCTATTATTTTTTATTCTATTTTTCAGCTTGTTAAATATTAGTAAGTGCTTTAAATGAAGTGTATTATATATTTTATGAAAATCAATCGGTTTATATTTATAGCAGTACATTGAATTGAACTTGTAACTATTTAAGGCAAAATTTATATATTCTTCATGCTAAATTTTTAGAGTGATTAGACATTAAATTTGAATATTATTTGTGCTATAACAATAAATTCGCTACAAATTAAGAGAGGGTTTTCTTAGCCATAGAAGATACAGAGAATAAAAAGAGGAGACTTTTGGTGTCTCCCTTTTCCTATAACTAAAAGCCTATTGCTGGCGTAAGCTTCGCTCGCAGTCTTCGGCAAGAACTTCGTTCTTTTCTTTTCTGTTCCCCAGCAGAGCCTACTTCCTCTTAGGCTTTGAAATTAATATTTTTTTGTTTTATATTACTTAAGTAAGCATAATTTCTGGGCAATATTATTTCATTCGAGTCCCAAAATTTAGCAGTAACATCATGCTGAATCGGGATAAGATGTTCCGAAGACTTTAATTTTTCCCAAGGCGTTTTTCTACTCAAAGAAAAGTGTAGTCTTTTCTTATTGTAAAACTCCTGCCATTCAAAAGCTAAAGCATTTAAATTAAGATCAGGATCAGATAAATCCACTAGCGACCAGAATTCGGATTTGCCAGTACGTCTTTTACTACAGGATTAACTTTGTGTTTAAAAAGTACCCTCCAAACAGTCATTGCAGAAAGTATGATTCCTTTTTGGAGGAGATGGGTTGAGATTCTTGCAGCTCTCCATCTTTTTTTTCTCTTAAATCAAGGATAACAGATTCAGTTTCTTTTGTAACTTTAATATTGGTAAGGGTTTTTGGACGTCTTGACTTATCTGACAGTCCTTGTTATACTTTTTCTTTATATCTTTTTATCTAATGATAAAGTGTTGATCTTGCAATTCAACAGCGTAAAGCTGTTTTTGTTACAGACCTTAATTCTAAATAGATTTTAAGCCAATCTTTGCGAGCCTTGACTTACTGTTGCTTTTTCTTTATCTATAAAGGTTTTAAACTTTATACTATAAATTTAAGTTATTGTTGTAGCGGATCTATTGATACTTTACATATTATTTATGGATTAAATTTACTAAAGCAGAATGCAGCCTTCTTTAAGAATTTTGAAAAAAGCTTTCTGCTAAGCATTATGATAACAATTTTCTTTTATACTAACACTTTTAGTAATTCGAGGAAGCGATATTCTACTAGTTACCTGAGCCATCATCGTTTCACTTAATTACTAGCCTATAGACTTTCTATCAAACTGTAGTAAGCTTAAACAAACCTAACCTATATTTAATATCATACACCCAGAGATCATTACTGCTTTTAACTTCAATTTTTTGATTCAAATAATTTTCAGAAATATTTATCGAAGAGAAGAAACCTAAACTAACTGGTTGGGAGGAGTCAATTAGTAGTTTTCTTAAATTTTTTGTTAACAATAGTTCTTAGGTTGCGTTCTCTAATTAATCTGGCCAGCAGCAAGTAAGTAAGCAGCTTTCATTACTTTTGTTTCTAGTCCTTGGGTATTACGAGGGCTTACATATTTTCAACTGCTCCAATTATTAATACTAAATATTTTTGCTGCTAAAAGAGCTCTTGTTTCTGATTGACGACTTGCTTTTCATTTCTTCTAGTTATAAAATTGCTACTGCTTACCTTTAATACTCTGTAAATCTTCCCAATAAGATACCTAACGGTTTAAGATATAACGTTAAAACTTTTTTTCTTCTAGTTCCTTGCGAAGTTCCAATAATTTATCACTTATCGGAACAGATGATATTTATTTTTCTTTACTAAGTTTGCATTCTTTGTAAAGTTTTCGCTACTTAATAAGATTTTCTTTCAAGATCCTCAACTCGTCAGCTACCGCGGCTAAATTGCCTCGCTACCAATTATATATGCGGCCTAAATCTTGAGCTCTAAACTGTAATTTTTTTTCATTTTTCTATTACTCTTAATTGATATAAAAATTATATCCTAACAAAGCTATCAAATCACTTAATAAATCTTATTCTTTTATGAATATCCGTGTAATTGCCTACTGTTTACTATCTTTTTGTTAGTCAAATAAATAACGATGAATTTATTTAGTTTTACAGCTCATTTTGGTACAGAAGAAGATTGCAGAACTCATTTTAAAGAACAGAGAGATTTACAAGGGGTTATTTGTAATAAATGTTACAGTAAAGATCATTACTGGAAGAAAGATAAGTGGAGTTATGAATGTAAAAACTGTAAATACCGAACTTCTCTGCGAAAAGGAACGATCATGGAGTTTTCAAAATTGTCTTTTTAGTTTGATACAAAGCCATGTTTTTAATGAGTGCTACTAAGAAAGGATTTTCGGCAAAAGAGATTCAAAAACAACTGGGATTAAAAAGATATGAACCAGTTGGTCTATGGTTCACAAATTAAGAACCGCTATGGGAAACCGTGACTCTATGTACACATTGGAAGGAATGATTGAATTTGAAGAAGCCTATTACACAGTAGAATCAAGCGAAATAGAACAGGAAAAAGGGATTCGTGGAAAAGGAGCTGTAGGAAAACAGAACGTTGTAATGATGACAGAAAGTACCCTTTTGGAAGATGTTGAAACAGGCAAAAAGGAAAAGCACGTTCGTTTCTTTAAAGCCAAGGTTTTGCAAGGTCATGATTCAGAAGAAATTAACGAAATTATTCAAGAATCAATTGATAATCAAAGTATCGTGTTTACAGATAAAAGCACATCGTATGTTGATATTGCGGATTTTGTAGAACTTCATGTGATGGAAAAAAGCTCAAAAGAAACTACGAAAGAAACTTTAAAATGTGTCCATATTGCAATAAGCAATGCCAAAAGAAATCTTGTAGAAAATTATCATAAAATAAAAAATAATACCTTCAATTGTACTTAAATGAGTTTGTTTATAAGCTGAATCGAAGATATTTTGGAGAAAAATTGTTTGATAGGCTCATTATTGCTAACATTACAGGATTAGGCAAATAAACGGACATTCATATATTCTTTTGTTCATTACAAAAATACGACTTATTAATCCAGGCGAAAGCCTTTTATATTTATATCTGAAAAACTTTAAAGTTATATTAATTTTTTCTATTTAATTTGAAATTAATTCTATATAAAATGAATGTGCTATTGTTTTTAACATGTCTAATTTTGCAAAGTTAAATTTTTTAATTATTCTTTATTAAATTCCTTTATTAATAAGCTTTTGCTTAAAAAAATATAAAGCATTTTTATCTTTGTATGTGATTTAATTATTGAAAAATTAATTTTTTAAGTTTGATTTTTGGTTTCAATTTTTCAAAATCAATTTATTATTCAGGCAATTCTAAAAAACAATGAAAAAAAAAATTATTACACTTTTTAGTGCTTTGGCTGTACTTGCGCTTCAAGCCCAGTCAGGTAGGGTAGGTATAAATACCACAAATCCTAGAACTACATTAGATGTGAACGGGCTTAAGGATTCTTCTGGTAAATCTATTTCCACAGATCCTGTTGGGTTACAGGCGCCTCGTTTAACTTTGGCTGAACTTGTAGCTAAGGGTAATAGTGTATATACAGAGGATCAGAAAGCTGCTATTATTTACATTTCTGATGTATCTGGAGGTATTGGTGAACTCGAACAGGCAATTAATATAGATACTCCGGGGTATTATTATTTTGATGGAGCAGTATGGTTAAAGGTTGGTACGGGTGTTAACAGAAAAACATTGTACATAGCTTCTACTGGATCAGCGGAAGTTGATTTGAAAAGTAGCAGAGATAAATTTTTTCCAACGGGGGCACAAGTAGATGTTTCTGAACCTGGTTATTATTTAATTCAGTTCAAGGTGGTTATAGATAAAAGTCCTGATTCGTGTGGCCCTTATTTGGCCATGAACTTAAGAGATCAAGATGGCTATCTTTCAGTATCTGATGTTATTATGGCCAGTTCATTTGGTCCAAATGATTACATGTTTTCTTCTACTGCGGCGTATCTTAAGGTGGGTAAATACGATTTATTGATTAGGTATGGTGGGGAGTGTGATAATTATAAAACAAAAGCTGAAGAAAATCAAAATTCTGTTATATTAACATTAATTAAATAATTATAGAAATCGAAAATATGAAAAATATATTTGTATTAGTTTTGTTACTAGCTCAAAGTTCAATTTTTGCTCAGCTTACACAGGTTGACGCCTCGAGAGTTGGTATTAATACAAAAAAACCGGTAACCAGTCTGGATGTTAATGGAAAGAAAGATCCTAGTGGTAATTTTGTTTTAACAGATGCGGCAGGTATTATGGCACCACGTTTCACTCGTGAAGAAATTACAGTTAAAGGTGAGAATCTATATACGGTAGAACATACGGGAGCCATTATATATATTACAGATATTACAGGTGGTAATGCACAGGGGCAACGAATAAATATTAAAGATAAGGGTTACTATTACTTTGATGGAGAAATATGGCAAAAATTTAATTCGGAAAAAAATATAAATATCTATAATTCAAATGGTACTCTTACTTCAGCTAGATGGATAAATACTAATAATAGCCTATTCGGTTTACGTGATCCAGATTATAAGTCGCAGTTGTTGTTTGATCTAACTAAGGATATGACGAAAATGACTATGGTTGGTATTGATAGAGAAAATAGATTAGAATTGACATCTTATAATTCTAGTATAAGTTTAAGTAATGATCGTCTGTTACTTAGTACTAAAAGTGATCAATTTT
Organism: Chryseobacterium sp. SG20098; assembly: GCF_031844745.1. Taxonomy (NCBI): domain Bacteria; kingdom Pseudomonadati; phylum Bacteroidota; class Flavobacteriia; order Flavobacteriales; family Weeksellaceae; genus Chryseobacterium; species Chryseobacterium sp. SG20098. The sequence goes on from NZ_CP134622.1 coordinate 4,620,829, forward strand.
CACAAATAAAAAATAACGGGGATAAAGGCCTTGAAATTGGTACCGTTAAAAGTACTCCTATAGTTTTTAAGACTGGTGATGTAGAAAGACTTAAAATAGACAGTAATGGTAATATTGGTGTAGGAAACATCTTTCCTGAATCTGCATTAGATGTTAATGGTAAAGTGCGTATAAGAGAAATGAATTTGGCTAACGGGTCGGATTTACTATTATATATAGATGCCTCAACAGGTGAACTTAAAAAATCTGCTTATTCTAATTCCGGTACTGTACTTAGTACAAAGTTGTTAAATCCAGATTCTAGAAGAACAGATCCTATTACAAATGGAATTCTATGTACTTTGAAATATAAACCTATTTCTACAAACTCTAAAATTATTGTTGAGTTTAATACTCCTTATTTTGTAGCAGGCTATGATGGAGATGAGTTTCAATCTGAGCTTAAGATAAATGGAAGTACTTATGCTTATGGCTATCAACGATGGGATCATCATGATACAGGAGGAGGAGGTACAAGATCTGGAACTCTTTTTCCTTTACAGACACAGTATATTAATGATTCTGATAGTATAATAACCATAGATATCTATATTACAAGATTAGATGGAGATGATTTTATTCAAATGAAAAACCCAGGCTCTGACTGGTTTAAAATTACTGAAATAGCTAAATAAAATAATATTCCGTTGTGTAGCAAGTTATACTTTTGTAATAAAAAACAAATTAGAGAATCTCCTATATGTTCGATTCCTAATTACATTTTATTAGTATGTAAGTTTACACATTGACTTAATTCAAATATTAATTAGTTTAACTTTTTATATTGTAACTATTACTATATTTCTTAATTTAGTAGTAGTTTTTCTGTATAAAAATTAAAAAATCTATTGTTAGTAAGATTAGTATTTTTAAGACACAATTAAACAATTTTAAACTAAATTATAATGAAAAAATTTTCTATTACAGTGATTGTTCTATTTTCTCAAATAGTTTATTCACAATCTGCCGGAGTAGGTATTAATACAACCACTCCCAAAAGTACCTTTGACATAAATGGTAAAAAAGATACTTCAGGAATTGCAGTTTCTACAGATATTGCAGGACTTCAGGCTCCGCGTCTTACAAGAGCTGAGCTTACGAATAAGGGCGATGCTCTTTACGGCCCAGACCAGAAAGGAGCTATGGTTTACATTACGGATGTTTCTGGAGGAAATGTAACAGGTCAGAGATCTAATATTTCTTCTGTTGGCTATTATTACTTTGATGGTTCTTTTTGGCAAAAAATTGGCGGATCTGCAGCTGCTTTATATATTCAATCGTCAACTGGGACTAATACTTCTTTACAGGCGCAAGCAGTGTATACAGGTGCTAGTGCAACTGTTACGGAGGCAGGCTACTATTTAATTCAATTTAAATTGATTACCGATAAATCACCCGCTGGTTGTGGTGCTTTTGTTGCGGTAAATATTGTTAACCAAACTACTGGGGCTCAGGCTTTCGTTGGCCAGGATATTCATAATACATGTTCTCCAGTAACTTCGGATTATATTTATAGTTCGGGTGTGGCTTATCTTACACCAGCTGTTTATACACTTAGGGCAAGGTATGGTGGAGGGTGTACTTCGAATGTAACTAGAAATACACAGGGAGAAAACTCTTTTGTTTTGACAATGATAAGATAGTTTGTGAATGAATAGGATTAATTAGTTTTCAAAGCTCTTTTAATTTTTTAATAAAATAGTAGTTTTTTTAAGATGATTTTATTCTTATACTTTCACTACTTGTATTATTATAAAAATTTCAGATTTAATATTTATCTTATTTATAGCTTTTGCAAATGTAACGATTAAATACAGCGAATTTAATCAAAGTTTTAAAAGAAGAATCATCATCTTGAAAGAATGCAAAATTAGAGAGCTTACAATTAGAGCTTATGCAAACGCTGACTGAAAATTCTGTCAAAAACGGATGGTTGTAGTTCAAAAGATTTTTACATTTGTTAAGCGATATGAAGAAATAATTTTTTTTATTGACATTACACTTGAAAAGAATAAAAAAGTTAAAAAATGTATTCTTATTGAAATTAGTATTTTTAAGGACACACGTAAACAATTTTAAACTAAATTATAATGAAAAAAATTTCTATTACATTGATTTTTCTATTTTCTCAGATAGTTTATTCACAATCTTCCGGAGTGGGCATTAATACAACCACTCCCAAAAGTACCTTTGACATAAATGGTAAAAAAGATTATTCAGGATTAGCAGTTTCCACAGATATTGCAGGACTTCAGGCTCCGCGTCTTACAAGAGCTGAGCTTACGAGTAAAGGTGATACGCTTTATGATACAGACCAGAAGGGAGCTATAGTTTACATTACGGACGTTTCTGGAGGAAATGTAACAGGTCCAAGATCTAATATTTCTTCTGTTGGCTATTATTACTTTGATGGTTCTGCTTGGCAGAAAATGGGTATGTCTTCAAGTGTGGAACAAAACATTGGTTCTATAACTGCTTTCTCTTATTCTGCAATACCATCTTCTTATTTGGTTTGTGATGGTTCTGCGGTAAGCAGGACAACCTATTCTGCATTATTTGCAAAGATAGGAACCACGTATGGATCAGGGGACGGTTCTACTACGTTCAACCTTCCTGATCTTAGGGGAGAGTTTATCCGGGGGTTGGATCTTGGAAGAGGAGTAGATACGGGAAGAGCTTTAGGGACTTCCCAAACAGATGATTTTAAAAGTCATAATCATTCTTTGAGTTCAAATCAGTTATCTGTTAGTACTGGAACAGCTAATGACAATCTTAACAATGTTAGTACTGGTGCTAACAGATATGGACTAATACAAACTGTAACAATAGGAAACACAGGCGGTACAGAAACCCGTCCAAGAAACATAGCGATGGTGTATGCCATTAAAGCTAAGGAGAGTGCGGTTATTTCTTCATCAGAAAGCCAAACCATACAGAACCTTATTACGGCTTCAGAACCCTGGTATTCTACCACTACAGGCACCGGTGCAACTACAGTTACAGAGAATATCTATCACTCCGGTAACGTGGGGATAGGGACTACGTCGCCTACTACAAAACTGCATTTAGAAAGTTCTACTTCTGGTGCTTTTAGATATGCAGATGGTACGCAAGGTGCTAATAAAGTTCTGGTCTCTGATGCTAATGGTAATGCTTCGTGGTCTTCTACAAGTCCAACTTCATTTGCAGATAATTGGACTTCGTACACAGGTACACTTGTAAATCCGTATACAGGTTCAATAGGGGGATCAGGTTTCTCCACAGGTCTTTCATTAACTATTCCCTCAAAAGGATGGTATTTTATTCGAATGGGTATAGCAATAAATTCTACTTGTAATGATTATTCTTTTTACATAATTGGTGTTGGGGATGTTTGGAAAGCTTATTGCGGAGCAACAGACGGTTTTTTAGTACCCAGAGACCAGACGAGAGTTTTATATTTTTCTGCTCCAGGGACATATAATGTTTTAGCCAAGAAAACTAACGGTACAGTGCCTTCTGAATTTAATATAGGAAATCCAAATTTTTACTTAGATTTTGTAAAATTTCAAAATTAATAAATAAATTCTTTGAATGTCTCTTTGTAAACTCATAATTTATTAGTAAAGATATTAGTTATAATTCCTTTCCCTAGCTGGCGCAAGCGTCTCGCTCGTGGTGGTTTAAAAATCAAAAGACAGAGTTTTGGTCACGAACGAAGATTTCCACGCCAGCAATAGGAACTTACAACCAAGCATAACCAATAAGCATTAGAAATGATGAACTGCAAATCAGCTTTTTTGCTAAATAAAAATCCATATTTAACCATCTAAAATCAACCAAAATGATAAAAAAAATTATATTTACTTTAACGCTATCTTCTCTTGGGCTGTCTGGACAGGTGGGTGTTAATACCACCACCCCGAATGCGACCGTGGATATCACCCCAAAAACTACCGACGGTAGCAAGCCGGAGGGGCTTCTTGCACCCAGATTAACCGGAGATCAGATCAAGGCAGGAGATGCTCAGTATACTACTGCGCAGAAAGGGACAATAATATACGCTACTGCAGCGGTAACATCATCAAGTACAAAAACCGCTAATATTACCGCTGAGGGCTACTATTATTTTGATGGAAGCGTGTGACAGAAAATGGGTATGTCTTCAAGTGTGGAACAAAACATTGGTTCTATAACAGCTTTCTCTTATTCTGCAATACCATCTTCTTATTTGGTTTGTGATGGTTCTGCGGTAAGCAGGACAACCTATTCTGCACTATTTGCAAAGATAGGAACCACGTATGGATCAGGGGACGGTTCTACTACGTTCAACCTTCCTGATCTTAGGGGAGAGTTTATCCGGGGGTTGGATCTTGGAAGAGGAGTAGATACGGGAAGAGCTTTAGGGACTTCCCAAACAGATGATTTTAAAAGTCATAATCATTCTTTGAGTTCAAATCAGTTATCTGTTAGTACTGGAACAGCTAATGACAATCTTAACAATGTTAGTACTGGTGCTAACAGATATGGACTAATACAAACTGTAACAATAGGAAACACAGGCGGTACAGAAACCCGTCCAAGAAACATAGCGATGGTGTATGCCATTAAAGCTAAGGAGAGTGCGGTTATTTCTTCATCAGAAAGCCAAACCATACAGAACCTTATTACGGCTTCAGAACCCTGGTATTCTACCACTACAGGCACCGGTGCAACTACAGTTACAGAGAATATCTATCACTCCGGTAACGTGGGGATAGGGACTACGTCGCCTGATGCGTCTGCTGTATTAGAACTTAACTCTACTAATAAAGGATTATTAATTCCAAGGGTAGCTTTATCGTCTACATCATCTGCATCTCCTTTATCATCTCATGTACAGGGAATGATCGTTTATAATACAGCTACGGCTGCTGATGTTACACCAGGTCAATATTTTAATAATGGTACGGAATGGAGAAAAGTAGTAACATCTTCTAATCCTTCACCACAATTAGTTTTATTAGCAAAAGGAAACGGTGTTAATGATAATAGCACTTCTTTAAATTGGGCAGCAGCAAAAATAGCTTTTTTTAAAAGTACAATTATAAATCGTGATGGTGCAGCTTGGGATGCTAATACCTCAATTTATACAGCGCCTAAAGCAGGTTATTACATGATTAATGCAAATCTATTCTTATCTAGTTGTCCTTCAGTTACGACCGTAACGACAACTTTTAGAGTGGCATTAAGTAATCAAGGTTCAGGTGCAGCAGAAATATATATATCTGGTGGTCAAACTGTTCCTGCTTCTTTATCTTCAACGGTTTATTTAAATACTGGTGATAAGGTATGGATAGATTATAACTATAATAATGCCGGTTATTGCTCTACTAACCTTGGGGATTCTCAAAGATTAACAATTTATAGAATAGAATAAAATAACTTATTAAAATAACCTTAGTGTATGATATTAAAAAAAAAAAATTCTATTACAGTGATTGTTCTATTTTCTCAAATAGTTTATTCACAATCTGCCGGAGTAGGTATTAATACAACCACTCCCAAAAGTACCTTTGACATAAATGGTAAAAAAGATTATTCAGGATTAGCAGTTTCCACGGATATTGCAGGACTTCAGGCTCCGCGTCTTACAAGAGCTGAGCTTACAAATAAGGGTGATGCGCTTTATAATACAGACCAGAGGGGAGCTATAGTTTACATTACAGATATTTCGGGAGGAAATGTAATAGGTCAGAGATCTAATATTACTTCTGTTGGCTATTATTACTTTGATGGTTCTTTTTGGCAAAAAATTGGCGGATCTGCAGCTGCTTTATATATTCAATCGTCAACTGGGACTAATACTTCTTTACAGGCGCAAGCAGTGTATACAGGTGCTAGTGCAACTGTTACGGAGGCAGGCTACTATTTAATTTAATTTAAATTGATTACCGATAAATCACCCGCTGGTTGTGGTGCTTTTGTTGCGGTAAATATTGTTAACCAAACTACTGGGGCTCAGGCTTTCGTTGGCCAGGATATTCATAATACATGTTCTCCAGTAACTTCGGATTATATTTATAGTTCGGGTGTGGCTTATCTTACACCAGCTGTTTATACACTTAGGGCAAGGTATGGTGGAGGGTGTACTTCGAATGTAACTAGAAATACACAGGGAGAAAACTCTTTTGTTTTGACAATGATAAGATAGTTTGTGAATGAATAGGATTAATTAGTTTTCAAAGCTCTTTTAATTTTTTAATAAAATAGTAGTTTTTTTAAGATGATTTTATTCTTATACTTTCACTACTTGTATTATTATAAAAATTTCGGATTTAATATTTATCTTATTTATAGCTTTTGCAAATGTAACGATTAAATACAGCGAATTTAATCAAAGTTTTAAAAGAAGAATCATCATCTTGAAAGAATGCAAAATTAGAGAGCTTACAATTAGAGCTTATGCAAACGCTGACTGAAAATTCTGTCAAAAACGGATGGTTGTAGTTCAAAAGATTTTTATATTTGTTAAGCGATATAAAGAAATAAATTTTTTTATTGACATTACACTTGAAAAGAATAAAAAAGTTAAAAAATGTATTCTTATTGAAATTAGTATTTTTTAAAGACACACGTAAACAATTTTAAACTAAATTATAATGAAAAAATTTTCTATTACAGTGATTGTTCTATTTTCTCAGATAGTTTATTCACAATCTGCCGGAGTAGGTATTAATACAACCACTCCCAAAAGTACCTTTGACATAAATGGTAAAAAAGATTCTTCAGGATTAGCAGTTTCCACAGATATTGCAGGACTTCAGGCTCCGCGTCTTACAAGAGCTGAGCTTACGAGTAAAGGTGATACGCTTTATGGCCCAGACCAGAAGGGAGCTATAGTTTACATTACGGACGTTTCTGGAGGAAATGTAACAGGTCCAAGATCTAATATTTCTTCTGTTGGCTATTATTACTTTGATGGTTCTGCTTGGCAGAAAATAGGTATGTCTTCAGATGTGGAACAAAACATTGGTTCTATTACTGCTTTCTCTTATGCTTCTGTCCCATCTTCTTATTTGGTGTGTGATGGTTCTGCGGTAAGCAGGGCAACCTATTCTGCACTATTTGCAAAGATAGGAACCACGTATGGATCGGGAGATGGTTCTACCACGTTCAACCTTCCTGATCTTAGGGGAGAGTTTATCCGGGGATTGGATCTTGGAAGAGGGGTAGATACGGGAAGAGCTTTAGGGACTTCCCAAACAGATGATTTTAAAAGTCATAAGCATGATATCCAGACTGAATATGGAAATGGACAAGTAGTTGGATATAGAAATCCTGTTTATGATGCTACTACTGCTCCTCTTGAGTCTGGAGTTAGAGGTCAGTATAATAGTATAGTAACTATTCCAAATTCTGGATATGTTTCAAGTAATCCAATTAGAAATAATGGCGGTACGGAAACCCGCTCAAGAAATGTAGCCATGGTGTATGCCATTAAAGCTAAGGAGAGTGCTGTACTGTCTTCATCAGACAGCCAGACGATCCAGAGCCTCACTACTGCTTTACAGCCTTGGTATTCTACCACTACAGGCACCGGTGCAACTACAGTTACAGAGAATATCTATCACTCCGGTAACGTGGGGATAGGGACTACGTCGCCTACTACAAAACTGCATTTAGAAAGTTCTACTTCTGGTGCTTTTAGATATGCAGATGGTACGCAGGGCGCTAACAAGATTCTTATGTCTGACGGTAATGGCAATGCTTCATGGGTTGCTCAAAATGCAGTAACTCCAAATATTATAACGGGATCAATAGGGTCTCGTTTAGTGACGTGTAGTTTCGCTCAGATTACAGGTTCAACAATATCTTTACCAGTCGGAATTTGGAACATTTATGTCGGTGGCATTCTTTATTCAGGTTCTGCTAACTTTATATCCGGGTCGGTGGTTGGGGGGCAGTCTGTTAGTGGGGGACTTCCGTATTTTGATGTAGTACTGTCCCCTGATTCTTCAAACACAGGAACATTTCAATTTATAAGTTCAAATTCTTCTAAAGTTCCTCTAGTTAATATTACGCAGAATGAATATAACGTAAATTACAAAGTAAATGTAACATCAGGTGTAGTAAAATTAACCGTATTTGGTTCTAGTTGTCTTCCGGGAATATCTAGTTATTCAAGTAATTTTGTTGTAAATAAATTTAATGCTATAGATAATTAAATTAGATAGTAGTTTTATATGTTTTAGATCATAAATTAAATCTATACTATTATTAAAACTGCTATAGGACTAAAAAATGTATTCTTATTGAAATTAGTATTTTTTAAAGACACACGTAAACAATTTTAAACTAAATTATAATGAAAAAAATTTCTATTACAGTGATTGTTCTATTTTCTCAGATAGTTTATTCACAATCTGCCGGAGTGGGCATTAATACAACCACTCCCAAAAGTACCTTTGACATAAATGGTAAAAAAGATACTTCAGGAATTGCAGTTTCTACAGATATTGCAGGACTTCAGGCTCCGCGTCTTACAAGAGCTGAGCTTACGAATAAGGGCGATGCTCTTTACGGCCCAGACCAGAAAGGAGCTATGGTTTACATTACGGATGTTTCTGGAGGAAATGTAACAGGTCAGAGATCTAATATTACTTCTGTTGGCTATTATTACTTTGATGGCTCTGCTTGGCAAAAGATGGTTACTACCACTTTACAACCGTGGCATTCCACTACTACAGGCACCGGTGAAGCTACGGTTACAGAAAATATCTATCACTCCGGTAATGTCGGGATAGGGACTGCGCAGCCTATAGGAGCATTAGATGTTTCTGGTACCAATGGAGCAATTACGATACCAAGAATGACTACAACCCAAAGGGACAATTTAGATAATACAAAAAGAACTGCGGGGTCTATTATTTATAATACAACGTCAAACCAATTTCAAGTTTATAATGGTACAAACTGGTTATCATTAGTATCTACTAACTCCATCGTGAGTGCTCCTACTAGTCAATTAATTTTACTAGCCAAAGGGGGGGAGCCTGGAATACAAACTAATATTGATGGTCCTTTTGCGGCAGAATTCAAGATGGCTACATTTCCTATTGTAGAAGTCAATTATGATACACCTGGCACAGGATATAATTCTTCGACGTCTATTTATACAGCTCCTATTAGTGGTGTTTATCAGATTAATACTAGTTTATTTATGAACGGTTGTACTAATGTTAATACTGGTTCTTTTAATACAGTAAGAATAGCAAAATCTGGACAGGGTATTGGATTGGCAGAAACAAAAACTACTGTATTAAATTCAGGTGGAATTGTTCAAAATTTATTTGCTACTGTTAAGTTGAATGCTGGAGATAAAGTAGGTATTGACTATAACAACGCTGCATCTACCGCTTATTGTTTAAATAATTATGGAGGAGCTCATTTTTTGGCAATATATAGATTTCAATGATTTATTCCAAGTGAATGTTTAGGAGCAAAGCAGAAAAATTTGAAATACATATGGTCGGCTTCTCTATTAAAGTTTGTAAAATAACTTTAAAATTTTAAATAGAAGATAGCGACTATAAGTTTCTTTTACCCAATTAATTGTGTTAGCTATTCGAGATAGAACAAATCCAGATTCAAATTCGCAATTTTAGAATTCAGAAAAAGTTGTAGCTTATCGTCATATGGTAATTAATAACTATGTAACATCCTGATATTTTGATATTGGTATCTATACAGTTCCAATTACAGGAACATATTTGATTGTCGCATCTGTATTTTAAAATGATTGTCAAACAACTACAGGTGTAAATGCATTTAGAATTGGTGTATAGGGCTTATACTGGGAGTTTGAAAATGGTACATTAAAGCCACGGGAAATACTATTTCAACCAATTTAATAACAACAATTCAGCTAACAGCTGGACAAAATAAAGGGATTGATTATAATAATTGGCGGTTTTCAACCAGCTGCACATCAACAATTAATGAAGCACATCGTATTGCAATATTCCGCTTTCAGTATATAATATTGTTAAATATATAAATGGAACATCATAGACTTATAGCTAAAAATTCACTAGATTTTAGTTGTAAATATTCTTTAGTAGCGAATAATATAGTGTTGCCTACATTACATAAAATAGAACTTAATAAGTAAAACACAGCAATGTATTAAATAGATCAAGAAAACAGTCGTAGTTTACATTACAAGTTTCAAAAGCCTGTGCTATCGTTTCAAATGAATAATATTAGTTCGGTAAAATATTCTATTATTTTCCTACGATATTTGTTAGAAAGTAGAAAAGGAAGATTTTGCCTTATTTTTGGAGTGATATCCGGTGATACTGATAGTACAGAAAATATTCATCACACAAGAAAATTTGGAGCTGTAACTAGTATTCCAAAGTCCGCTTTAAAGGTAGAATTTTTTTAAGTAACGTGCAAAGAAATATTCAAAGTTTATATTCTAACCTCTGCGTTTCATTATAAAAAAAATGTATGTAAATGATTTTTTTAATCAGGAATTGGTCCAGAGTTTATTTCTATTACAGCTTTGGCTACTGTTCATTGCTTAGTATCCTTTTAGGTGCTGGTTTAAAAAAGTATATGTATATAAACTTATGAGCAAACTTTCTATGGTAATTGTTTTTTGATTCTGGAGAAAAAACTCTGTTAATGTAGAAATTATTATACTGAGCAGCTGGCAATCCAATTTCAAATCAGTTTAGGGAAGATTTTACTAATCATACAAAAATAGGTACGATAGTTCTGATTTGTAAGTAATATCAAACACATCTAATAAATTAATTCTTCATCATATACATTTTCTTATAATAATATATCTTTACTTATGTTGTTAGTAATAATTGAATAATTTTATGTCTTTTGTCCTTTATTACAGTTAATGTTTTACGAATTTGACAGGTATAAGTAATATGGTTTTAAATAAATTTAAAGTAATATATAACTATTTTTTTAATTAGTAAAATTAACATGAAATTTTTATCTGTATGCATATTTTTATTTCCTTTAACACTATTTTCACAATTCCCAAAATTAAAAACGAATTTTGAAAAGGATTCTTCTTATGTTAAAAGACTTAATGAACATATTGTATTAAAAATAGTTACATTTAATAGAGCTAATAATTTTAATGTAAAGAATAATGATGTTTTCCTGAATATAATACCTAATGATTCTCAGAAATACAGTTTATCTGTAGATTATGATTTTTTAGCTTTCTCTATAGACTTACCCGAAAGGTGGACCAATACAGAACCGGACAATGAAAAGAAAGGTCGTACCACTAGATTTGATGCTGCGTTTACCATTTTCAGAAACTATTGGATGCAATCCCTATATTACAATCAAACAAAGGGCTTTTACATAAAAAATACAAAAGATTTTTCCACAGAATGGATGTTTGATTTACCCTATATGCAGTTTCCTGATTTTAAAGTTACAAATGTAGGAGGCAGTACCTCCTATGTAGTCAACGCCCAGAGAATATCTTTTAGAGCAGTAAACAATCAAACAGAGATACAGAGGAAAAGTGCTGGTTCCTTAATTGTTACAACAAATTATAATTATTCCCATTTTAGTAATAAGGAAGAAGATTTAAAAAGTACTCAAAACAGATATAATATAATTCCCGAGATATCTTATCAGTACAATTGGGTTTTATTAAATTGTGATTTGCTTTTATCTGGGAAACTTGGAAGTGGTTATGGTTTTAGTTATGTACAAAACACTTTCAATGGATATAGAAATAATTACGGAACGGATATTTTGTATTTAAACCTAAACTTAAATATTAACTATCAATTTAAAAATCTTTTCCTCGGATCACAATATCATATTAGTTTTCAGAATTACAATGATAATGGTTTTACTGTAAATAATAGTATGCAATATCTTAACGTATTTTTGGGGTATAGATTCGATGCACCAAAAATTTTGAAAAAAAATTCGAACTGGATTAAAACTAGATTTTTCTTTCTAAAGTAAGAGTAAATAACTTTTCTCATTTTTCTGTTGATGGCACTATCCCACGAATTGTGTAAATTGTAAAGTGAAGGTTTGGATTTTATAATCTGAGCCTTTCTTCAAAAATAAGCATTAACTGGATAAGATCAATATCCCAATTTTGAATTGGCATCGTCCATTTTTAGTAGCTTCTTTTAAAGCGAGATATACTTACTTCATTACGGCATCATCCTTAGGGAAAGACATTTTATTAAACTGTGCAAATGTGTGCTGTACAATTTAACGACTGTAGGATCACAAAAATTAACTACCATTGCCATAATTGACAAAAGAAAACCGTTTCGATCTTACACTAAATACCATTTGATTCTTTTTACTTTTTTATCTCCGTCAAAAGCATTTAATGAACGATTGTTTGACAACTTAAAGCTTTGGTAGTCAGTAATTCCTAAAGTGGACTCATTGTTTTGTAGAATGTCTATGCTTTTTTTTTCAAATAGTTGGACTAAAAAATAATCAAAACCTTCAGCATCAGGTCATTTGTTGTAATAATAGTAAACCGATTACAATTTGGAAAAGTCACTAGTAAGTGCATTTAGTGGACTAATTGTTTTTATGATATACGATAAAGCATTGATTCTTAATTATTTTAAGTCTTTGTTTAAATAATTCTATTCAGTGTTTAAATATTTTAACCTCTTTGTTTTTGATTGTTAAATTATTGTAATTAGCTTTGTGTATATTTAAATTGATATTATTAGTAGATTTTTAAGGATTTTTTTTACAATATATTTAGTTGCTTTACTGATTTATAGTAAATAGTTTTAATTTTTATTGATAGTTTGTTAAGAAAAATATTAAGGCTATGCTAAATAAAGTGTCTGTAGTTGCCTAAGATAAAATGAGTTTTAGAATGATTTAATTAAATTTATTATGAATCGAAAACTGTAATTTTAATATAAAAACAGAATAAAGGAAAAATGTAAATAGTAAAAAAATAAGATTTAAAATTTAAGGCTTTTCACTAGAAAAAACTTGGCTTAAACAATGGTTTATTTTTATGTAATATTTTTAATTTACAAGTACATTCATTCTTTTATTAGTTTGAAATTAGGTAACATGCATTATTGATCGTAAGAGTAATGTGCTGTGGATTTAGTGATTTGTATAAGACAAATTAAGACCTTATTGATTTCCTTTCAGATTGTATATGAATGAAAGTATATCATTTATTTAGTTAATATAGTATTATCAGTTGTATATTTACTAATTTTCTTCATTTGTCTTTTGTTTGTCAGAATATTTAAACAAGTTGGTGAAAAAATTGAGTGTAATTCACAATAGCTTATGTAACTTTGATTTCTTGTGGTTTAATACAGTAAATTAGATAGGAGAATTTTTGGAAAATTCCTTTTAATTTTACTATCTACAATCTTATTAACAATATATAAAAATGTTATGAAGATTGTAGTAAATTTTCTGGAGAGAAAATCTTTCAGTTAAAAATTAATTCGAAAAATGATGTAATCTTGAAATCACATTATTTTTACATATTAAATAATATGCAAATTTTTTGAGTATTACGTGGCATTCAAATAAAGATATAGTCATGATTTATATGGCTCTATTATTTTTGATCTTCAAAAATTGTTTTTATTGCATTTATGCTTTTGAATTTATCGTTTATGACGTAAAATGTCTTGTAATTTTAAAAACAATAATATCATGAAAAGAAATAAAAATTTAAAGCTAAAAACAGAAACTCAATGAAGAGTAAGAATTTATGAAAGCGCTTGCTGATAACACTGATAAAAACGAGTAGCAGTGTACCGTATATTATTACTTAAGAAATATTTCACATCACTCAGAATTTACCTCAATAGAAACTTGGGAAATTGAAGAAACTAAAGCGAAGCATTGGGAAAACAGAATTTATACAAGCCGCAATACGCAATCTTCCTGATATTTTAGTAAAATTACCCGAGATTATAATCTGGAACAACATGAACTATTAAATTTATAAACTATGAATTTACGTTTTAATAAAATGAAAAATATATGAGAACAGTTATAATAATTTTTTTACTTGCATTTTCATTTGTAAATGCTCAAATCAACAGGTTTATTTACGAATACCAATTTATTCCTGATTCTACCAATAAAGTAGATGTATTTAAAGAGGTCATGGTTTTAGATATAAGTTCAAAACAATCAATATATCAAAGCTTACAAATTGTAAAAAGAGATTCTGCTTTAAAACAAATAGCTAAAAATGATTTTAATGAACTATTTTCATTGAATAGGCGACTTAAAAGGGCAATAGTATCATACCAAGTTATTAAAGAATATCCACATTATAAAACATTTTTAGTAGATAAAATTTATAATGATACTTATAAAATTATTGAGAATGAGAAGTTAAATTGGAAAATACATTCTGAAAAAAATAAAATAGGTAATTTTATTTGCCAAAAAGCAACTGTTGATTTCGGAGGAAGACATTGGATCGCTTGGTTTTCTGAACTTCCTTTTCAAGATGGACCCTATAAATTTCATGGCCTACCCGGTCTTATTATTAAAATAGAAGATACATCAAAATCACATATAATGACCATGATAGCAAACAACAAAATTCAAGCAAATTTTGAAAGTGATGCTTCTGGCGGCGAATTTATAACTCCACAAGGTGGAAATTTTATAATTAAAGGTTTGGGTTTGGCGGATGGTCAACTTCCTGTAATAGATGAAAGTCAGTTTAAAAAACAATGGAAACAATATCTTTCAGATCCTTCAAGGGATATTAGAAACATGAAAGGATTTATAACTCAGGATGAAAATGGGAAAATAATTTCAGACATGAGAGAAATTGTTAGAAGAGAAGAAGAACGTGTAAAACTTAGAGAAAAGCAAAATAATAATAAAATAGAGCCCAGTCTTTATTCTAATTAGAATTTCTATTAAATAAGTATGAAATCAACCTCACCCAATTATAAAAAAATATATACTGACATTATATTAATGCAACATCCTAATAAATTAGATGCATGTAAAGAAATTCTTTGTAAAAAAGAATTAACAGCATTAGACGTAATTAAATTAAATCAGACAATTTTTAAAGATTCATTATCTAAGAAACAATTTGAAGATAATCAGAAACATCGGTCTTATGATGAAAGAGCTATTGTAAAAATTCTTGAATTTCAGCGGAAAAATAATCTTAATAACACACAAGTATCTTCACTAATGAATATTAGTCGTAATACAATAAGTAAATGGAAAAAAAATTTTATTTATCAAATTTTTCCTAAATAATTATTATATAATTCCTTTAAACACATGCTGTAATTAAAGGAAATGTTTAATTATATTTCAATGTTAGTAAATTTACAATAATCACTCCAAATGATAAATAAGAAATAATATTTTTTAATTTGCTCTAATCACAATTTACCTCACATTATTTTAGGGACAAAAATTGCTAGCTAAATTTTTAACTAAAAATTTTAAAACAAAAATTACTTTTATCTGTTACATTAAAAATTAATATTCTAAGCTTTATACTAAATAAAAATAAAGTAAAACTTCTATTAATGCTGTATGAAATGAAATGGTTAGATTATTTATAATTCTGATAATATTTATAAATAAATTTTATTAGAATTAGATGAGTTTTTTTTATAACTTATAAATAAGTTTTTATTAGTATATGGTTAAGATTTCCTATAGTTGTATTTTGTTGAAAATTACTTTAATGATACTATATGTAGCAGGTATAAATATTGTAAATGCACAATCTTATAGTATTACTAATCTCAATGTAGAAGACGGTCTTCCTCAGAGTAGCGTTAAAGATATCACTAAAGATAAGTATGGTTTTATATGGATATCAACAGAATCTGGAATTGTAAGATTTGATGGACAAAATTTCGTCAACCCGGAAGTAAAAGGTTTAAATAATAGATTTGGTGATTTTTTTGGGGAAGTAGATAAAGATCTTATTTTTTCTTTAAATGATGGAGAGAAGAATATGTTGTTGATTAATAAAAGAAATTTGAAAGAAATTAAGAAGACTTTTTCTTTTAGTAGATATAGGAGGCAAACAAAATTTCTTTTTTATGTTAAAAACAGTTTAGGTAGTAACGTTAATTCAGAAGTTGGACATTTTTTGAAAACTAAAAATGGATTTTATTACATATTGAACGATGGTATCGAATATATTAATAGTGAAAAAAGAATCTTTAAATACAGAACAGGGATAAACCACAAAAATCTTAATAACTTATTTGGAATAGATGGAAAAATATTCTTTCTTAATAAAGAAAATAATAAAATGTTCCAATTATCTGATAAAATATTTTCAGAAATAAAATGTGATAAAATTTTAAAAGATAAAGAAGCAAATTTTTTTTGGAGTTCAATAAATAATCAGTCGTTTCTTTATCTTAAAAATTCTCTTTATAGTATTTACTTGGATAATAATGTGGTCAAAGTTCATAAAATAGTTAACTTTGATAAAGCAGATATAAATTTAAATTTCAGTTCATCCATATTTTATGATAAGTTAAATAACAAATTATATATAGGAAGTCTAGTTAAAGGCTTATATGTTATTAATTTTAATGAGTTTAAAGTTATACAAGATAAAAGATCTCCTCATCTAAATTCATTTTATTCATTATTGCCGTTAGGAAACACTATTTTATCGCCAACTGGCAATATTTATTCTATTGATGGTAAAAGAGAGCAATTAAAATTAAAAGGAAAATCTGACAAATACTCTTTTATTTTTGATAATCGTAAAAATCTATTATATAAACAAGATGGTAAGCTTTATATTGCCAATTTCTTTTCGCAATATCAAACTGTAAGAGAAATACAATTTGGATATTATATCTCATTTCTTGGTTATGGCAATAATATGTGTATGATTAGTTTCGAAAATGATAAAGGGATTTTGAATTTATATTTAAATAATCAATTTAATAAGCCTTTTAGGACTTTTTTTACAAATGAAGAAATTAAATTTGCTAAATTTTACACGCACGACAGTTTATTAATTGCAGACCGGAGAGTTCTATATAGGGCCTCTATAAAAACAGGTAAACTAAGTATTGTTAGTAAAAATATACCTAACATTAGAAATATTTTTATTAGTAGAGACAATAGGGTATGGATACTTACTTACGGTAATGGTTTTTTTTTATTAGATAATAATCGTTTATTAAAATTGCCTTTGGATTATTATAAGTACTTATCTGAGGTTCATACAATTATCGAAGATAATCATGGTTTTTTTTGGATTACTACTAATCATGGTCTTTTTCAGATTAAAGAATCTGAACTGTTAAAGTTTGTAAATTCAAAAAAGTATATTCCTCACTATTATCTTTTTAATAAATCAGATGGTTTTATAACTAATGAGTTTAATGGCGGAGCCAATCCTGTAGGAATCACTCTACACAATAAATTAATTGTTCTACCTACATTAGAGGGTATGGTTATTTTTAATCCAAAAGATATTCATGCATACTACCCCAGTAGGAATTACTTTGTGGAAACAGCTATAGTTGATAATAATAAAAGATATTTTTCAGATAAACTTATACTTGAACGTAATTTTTCAAGAGTGACACTTGTAGTAGATGTTCCATATTATGGTAATATTTCTAATTTATTAGTTCAAGCTAAATTTAATAATCAAACTGCAATATGGGAAAATATTGGTCAAAATAGAAAATTTACTTTTACTAATTTGCCTCATGGAAAGTATGAGTTATTATTTAGAATCCTTATATCTTCTGAAGGAGTTTATTCTTACAAGAGAGTTTTAATTATTGTAAAACCTTATTTCTATGAAACATGGATGTTTAAAATTTTAATAATTATTTTGTTTTCTTTATTTATTTTTATCATATACAAATTACGTGTAAGTTACTTGGAAAAAATGAATGATGTCCTTGAAAATGTTATTAAGCAAAGAACAAGTGCCTTAAACAAAATAGTTTTAGATTTGCAAAATACTAAGACTAAACTGGAAAATGAAAGTCTTCAACAAAAAAAATTGATCGGAACCATAAGCCATGATATAACAACTCCTATAAAATATCTTGCTCTAACAGCAGAAATGCTCTATGAAGCAAATGACGACGATATTAAATTAAAAAAATCTTATTTATTTAATTTAAATAAATATGCTCTGCAGCTTTTTAAGTTTACTCAGACACTTAAAGAATATTCGGAAATCTATAGAGATAATAAAACTTATGATAATATAAGTTACCCTCTTAATGAAATCTTGGATAATAAGATATCTCTTTTTAATGATATAGCTAGATATAATAATAGTAAAATTATTAACCACGTATCACAAGATGTAACCACTAATATTAGTAAGAATATTCTTTCAATAATTATTCATAATATTCTTGATAATGCGGTTAAATATACGCAAAATGGAAATATATACATAAATTTTTATTATACCAATTCCGCCAATATACTTGAGATTCAAGATGAAGGAATAGGTATGTCCAAAGAAAAAATAAATTATTATACATTTCTCCAAACTAATAGTCAAGATGAAAAACTTTTATTACAAAAATATGGATTAGGTTTGCACTTAGTGTTGCAATTAACTAAAATGATAGGAGCAAAAATAGTAATTGAATTGAATCAACCCAGAGGTACCTCTATAAAAATATTATTAATATAAAGATTTAGCTATGAAAAGTATATTATTAGCAGATGATCATTTTGTTGTAAGAGCAGGGACGAGTATGATTATTGCAAAAAAGTATCCAAATTTTAGAATAGATCAGGTCGAAAATTATCAAGAATTGTTAAAAAAAATTGCAGTTTTTAGTTACGATCTCTTATTTTTAGATATAGATATGCCTGGAACAAAATATGAACTTATGATTAGTGAAATTAAACAGATAGATTCTAAAGTTAATATTCTTATATTTTCTGCGTACCAGGACAGTTTTGTAATTAAATATTTGACTGAAGGAGCAAACGGATATTTAAGTAAACTAAGCACAACAGATAAAATTATTGAAGCAATCGAATCAATATTCGAAAATGGATTTTACTATTCTCCGCAAACAGTAAAAGAAATGTTTCTTATCAACCAAAAAAAGAAAGAAATTAACCCTATTGAAAATCTTACTGATAAGGAAAAAGAGATTGCATATTTATTAATTGATGGTAACGGAAACTTAGAAATTTCAAATATTATGAATATCCAAATGTCTACTATAAGCACGTACAAAAAGAAGATATTTAAAAAGCTAAAAGTTAGAAATATTATTGAATTATTTACCGTATTTAAAGACTATAATAAGTTTTAATGAATATAAATAATTATGTGTGATTTTGTATATTTATTTGCTGTAGAATAAATTATATGGATATATTTATTTTTATGACCCATTTTGGTATAAAGTAAGATCAAAGATTCGTTTTAAGGTCTAAAAGCACAAAATGGATATGATTTGTAAATCGGCCGAAATGAATATCAAAAATATCTGGAGCTACTGTAAACTTCCCTGAAAATTTATCCATTTAAAAGTATAGTTTTTGCTAAAAGTTTTGAATTGAATTAGTCAGTACTTAATGTGTTTTAAAGTTTAATCAAATTGAATAACTTTAAAACACATTAAGTATTATTACAACCCAACAAAAAATCATCAAAAACAAGTTAGGCGTACTTAAATTGGCATAACATTTCGTAAATGTATCGAAAGTTTTTAAAGTAATGGGCTATTCTCAATACAGTTTTTATCGATTTAAAGAATTGTATGAACAGGGGGAGGTGAATTAGCATTACAGGAAATCTACAGAAGAAAGCCCGTATTAAGAAATCGTGTAGACAAAGTCATTGAAAAGGCTGTTGTTGATAACTATTAAAAACCCTGCTTTGTGTCACTTAGAGTAAGTAATGAACTTAAAAAGAAAGTTTTGATTGTATCACCAGGTGGATTTAGAAGTATTTGGTTAAGACACGATTTATATACTTTTAAATTAAGATTAAAAGCTTTACAAGCTAAATCCAAGTCCTTACTGAATCTCAACTTTCAGCACTAGAAAGGGCTAAGGAAGAGAAAAAAACTCATCATCTTGGATATTTAGGAGCTCAAGACACTTATTACGTCGGAAATATCAAAGAATTTGGACATGTTTATCAAAAACTTTTATTGATACATATTCCAAAGTACTATTTGCAAAGTTTATGACCGTAAAAATACTCTTACTGATGCTGACATGCTTAATGATCAGGTAGTCCCTGTCTTTGAACAGCAGGAACTTCGTTTACTTATAATTCAAAAAGACAAAGGAACGGAATACTGTGGAATAAAAGAACATGACGAATACCAGCTTTATTTTACCACTAAACATATTGATCACACAAAGACCAAAGTTAAAGTTCTCAGCCCAATGGCATTTGCGAACGTTTTCACAGGAAGATACAGGAAGAATTTTATGCCATAGCTTTTAGAAGAATATTTACAGAAAAATTGAAGAACAAGAAGACTTACCAAAACGGGGAAGTTTACCTTAACGAAGGGGTGTCAAAGAACTTAGGGTGAGGTTGTTACTGATTTTAAAACTAAGTTTTAACCTTTCTAATTTTGGGAAAAGATTACAAAATGATGTCAATTTTGACAAATAAATTGCTTGTTCTAACATTTCTTTTAAATTACAATAAAATGATATTTGTTGCATGAAAAAATTAAAAATATACAGAACTAGACCAGACATTGGAATACTTATTCTCAGAATCTCGTTAGGTGGATTAATGTTATTTCATGGTGTTGATAAAATAACAAATGGTATCGATTTCATTTATGAAAGTTTATCAATTAAAGGGTTACCTTTGATAATTGCTAATGGTGTATATATTGGCGAATTGATAGTACCACTAGCAATTTTATTTGGATTTTATGTAAGATTTTCTTCCTTTATTTTTTCAATAAATATGCTATTTAGTATATGGCTCATCTATTTTGAAAAAGTTATGACATTAACCCAACATGGAGGATGGATAATTGAACTTAATGTGATGTTTTTACTTGGTGGGGTAACTTTATTTTTCACAGGAGGTGGTAAATATTCAATAGAGAAGTTATTGAATATAAGAAACAAAACTCTAAAAGATAACTGATGAAGTTACAATTACATAAAAATAATTACTCTGATTTACCAGTAAATCTTTTTGGTTGTGTGATGGGCTTGACAGGATTAGCCTTGGCTTATAGATTAGCATCGGAAATCTTCGATTTTCCTCAAATATATGCAAATATCATTGGTTTTATTGCTATGATGGCATTTGTTATATTATTTATATTATACATCTTAAAAGCAATAAAATATCCCCGAAAAGTTATGGATGAATTTAACCATCCTATAATTGGAAATTTTTTTGGTACAATACCTATTGGGATTTTACTTTTGTCTTCGTTCCTCAAGCAATTTATACCATATACGTCAACTGTAATATGGTTTGTCGGTGCAGTATTAATGATAATAATGGTCGTTTCGGCAATTTATAAAATATTGAGTACTAAACAAAAATTTAGTAATGCAACACCAGCTTACCTTATTCCTGGGGTTGGTACTTTGGATATAGTTGCAACGATTCCAGATAATACCTTTACAGGATTAAGGGAAATAATAATTATAAGCTTTGGAGTGGGGGTGGTTCTTGCAATAACATTTTTTATATTAATATTTGCAAGATTAATGTATTGTGATAACCTCCCTAGTAGATTAAAGCCTACATTAATGATACTTATAGCGCCTTTTGCTGTAGGATTTTTAGCTTATACTGCTATGGAGAAAAATTTAGATACTTTTTCTTTAATATTACTAGGCTTTAGTTTATTTTTATGTATAATAGTCTCAATAATAATCTTATTGCAAAAATTGCAATTTATGCTGACTTGGTGGGCTGTTAGTTTTCCTTTAGCCGCTTTTAGTAATTCTTTTCTAAAGTATGCAATGTTTGAACAAACACTAATTAGCAAGGTTATCGCATTATTAATTTTGCTTGTTGTCACTATTGTTATGTCTATAATTTTAATAAAAAGTTTAGATTTATTTTTAAAAGGGAAATTGTTCACTTTTTAATCTATATTTTATGATGAATATCCAAAGATTATCGCATCGCAATGATAGTAACGAAAATCTTTTTCATAAGCTACTTTTTGTAAAAGAATATATGGAGAATGATTTCCCATGTAATAATTTACCTCATCGACATGAGTTTTATCAGATTATTTTTATAACTGAAGGGACAGGTGATCATATAATCGATGGGTGTAGCTTTCCTCTAAAAAATAATTATTTATTTCTAATCTCAGAAAATCAAACACACTATTTTAAAAATGTCAACTCAATCTCTGGATACATTATTGGTTTTGATAAAAGCTTGCTTGATTCACTTAAAAAGTTTTCGCCATATACGCTAAATGTGTTTAATTCTAGCTTACTTATTAATACATTGGTTGTTGATAAAGATGAAATTGGGATTAGGAGAAGTTTGACTGTTATTTCAGAAGAATTTAAACAATCCTATTTTCCATCTCAATTTGAAGTTTTATGTGTGCTATTACAGAGTCTTTTAATTAAAATTCAATCAATTAGAGACTGTATGTTTGATGTTCGTAATGTTAATTATAGTTTTGATTATGATAAGTTTAATCAATTTTTGACGTTGCTTGAAAACGACTTTACTAAAATTTATGATATACAACATTATAGTAATCTTTTGGGCATTAGTAGTAGAAAGTTGACCTCAATTACTAGTAAGTATTCTGGCAGAACAGCAAAAAATTTGATTATTTATAGAAGAATTATAGAGGCAAAAAAAATGCTAGTATTTGGAAATGACGCAATGAAAATTATTGCAGTGAAATTAGGATTTTCAGATCAATTTCAGTTTACGAAATTTTTTAAAAAAAATATAGGATTGTCTCCTAATGATTTTCGAAAACAAAGCAACAAATTGTAATGAATCTATTGCTACTTTACAGATGAGATTGAACCAAAACCCCAAAAGATTCTTGTTTGAATCGAACTTGTTTTTCCAAATATTTTTATACAAATATAATTTTGATCTTATCTTAGAGATATTAACCGAGTAGAAAAAACAGGATATTATTATCCTTGATAATTTTGGATTACAATCCCTTGATAATCTCAAAAGGCAGGTTGTAAGTGATTATAGAAGAGATACAAGGAAAATGTTCCACTATTATTAGGTCACAACTACCTGTAGCTGCCTGACATAAAGTTATTGCTGAACAAACAATTGCCGATGCAAAACTTGACATAATGGTACATAATTCTCTGAGAATAGATATTAAAGGAGAATCGATAAGAAAAAAGCTGATTAGAAAATCAGCTCAGAGTAAAGATTTATTTTATATTTGTAAATCACCTTTTAGACACCTTTTTTTATTTCATTCTTAGTGGTCAAATTTAATCAAGAATCAGAGGCTGATCAACTTGGTCGAACCTGCAGTTATAAGTCCTAATTTATTTCCAAATTAATAATTTATTTAAACTTTCCGCTATAAAATTTCTCAATCCTTTTTCTCTCATCTACTTTGATACAAAATGGAGACAGGGAAGGTTACTAAAAAGATAATTTTTCATAAGCTTAAAGGAATTTTTATAGGGAATTAATTTTTAACCAAATAAAATAAAATTAAAATACAAATAATTCTATTTTAATTTTATTTTATTTGGTTTTATGGGCTTTATTATAAATTGATTTTTAGCTTTATTTGGTATGGAAATAAAAAATAATAAAGTTTTTTGATTAAGATAAAACAAGATGATCTAAGTAAATTACTATTTATTGTTAATAGGACACGAGCAAGATTTTAAAAAAATCTGCACTTTAGAAATAGGATTTTTACATAATATAGTCAATATTAGATATTAGATATTAGATATTGCGGATTAAAACATATCATATGGTAATTCTAAATGTTTAACTCACAGAAAGCATACAGGAGTGAAGTTCTTGATTTATTTTAAGTTCAATTACTTTGTAAAAGTTAATTTAAAACAGATTAAGAAAGGAATATTTTTTAAAGCTAAATTATATAACTATACAAATATTTTCAATCTATAATAATAAAATAAAATGAAAAAAAAATTATTCAAATTATCAATTATGTTTTTTACTTCTTCGCTAGCTTATTGCCAAGTTGGTATAAATACTACTAATCCCTATACTACTTTGGATATTGTTGCAAAAACCAATGGAGCAAAACCAGAAGGTATATTAATTCCGAGATTAACTGGTGATCAGATTAAAAGTATGGAGTCTCAGTTAAGTGCTTATCATAATTCTATGATGATCTATGCAACAAGTGCAAGTGTTAATCTTACAGGAAGTGCTATTGATATTACATCACCGGGTTTTTATTACTACAATTTTGGATTAGCTAAGTGGGTTGCTGTTAACAATGGTGGGACTGCATCAAAAATACCAATTTCTGGTCTTATTGATGGAACGGCGAACAACTCGATTGATAGTAAAAATTTTGAACAAACGTGGAACTGGAACACAGCCGATATACAAACTCCTTTAACTTTGAAAGCTAATGCTTTAACAACTGGAACTTTATTGGAAATCGCTTCTGCAAATCCTATGTTAAATTCAACAAATGGTTTAGTAAGAATCTTTAATAATGCTTTACCAACGACTGCAACAGGTATTTTTGCAAGGTTGCAGCCGAGCAATATAGCAGGAAGTGGAATATCACTGCTCAATAATGGAAACTCCGGATTTGGAACAACTGCTCCCACAGCGAAAATTCATGTTTCTGAATCAGGAATTACTAATCAGGCTGCTGCTATTATAAGCCAGGCAAGTAGTGCGGCAGATACGGGAAGTTTAAATAATACAGGCTCTAAAGGATTGTTTATTGATATGAGTTCTAACACTTTGGATAGAGCACTAGTGATCAATCAAAATGGTACAGCAACAAATTCCAGAGGGTTAAATATTACAATGGGTTCCACAAATCCCGGCTTAGGAGGTTTTATAAACCATACAGGAACAGGTGAAGGGTTTAGAATTCAAAATAATAATTTAGTAAATAATAATGCTGGGATTTATGTTTTACATAGTGGTGCCGGAAATGGAATTTATTCGACAACATCACTAGGTTCTTCTGATGCTACAACGGCAGTTTCAAACAAAAGAGCCGGGATTTGGGGGAACAGAATAATTGGAAGTACCGCAGGAAATAATGCAGGAAGTGGTTATGCTGGACCAAATTCAACAGCGGTAACTTCGGCCCATACTTCAGTTTATGGTTCAATGGGAAATGCAACAACCATAGCAACGACAGATTCTTATATTTTTGGTATATTGGGTGAAGTTCTATCAGTAGGAGGTGCAGCAGCAGTAGACAGATCAGGAGGGGTTTTAGGAAATTCTCAGGCATCAGGAACTTTTGGGATTTTAGGATATCGAACTTCCGCATCAGCTAATGCAGGAGTTTACGGAAGTGCGGCAATGTCTTCAGGAACAGGTAGGTTTGCATTGGGCTCTGATGCAACTGGATTTGGAGTAATGGGTATAGGAGATCTTATGGGGGCTGCTTTCAGAGGAAATATTTATGGGATAAATACAAGTGGAAGTCGTTACGGAATGTATATTGATGGGGCAACTTATACTAATAATATAATTGCAAACGTAAGTGTTGTAGATAAAAATACAGAACGAATCACCACCTATGTTCCTACTTCTACAACAGCAGACATTTATACCAGGGGAACTGTAACTCTCGATGAAAGTGGGAGAGCAAGTGTTACATTTGATAAAAACTTCTCGGACCTTGTGTCGGACAATTCAATTGTTGTAACAATTACTCCTATAGGACGAAGTTCTAAGCTATATCTTGAAAATGAACCTACTAAATCGGGATTCATTGTAAAAACAGACGATTACAGTACAGGTAAGTTCTCCTATATTGCCGTAGGTACTCGTAAAGATTTTGAAAAAATATCGGTACCAAAAGAAATTCTTGCAAAAGATTATGATGAAAACATGACTTCAGTACTTCATAATGAATTTGATACCTCTTCAAAAGGTAAACCGATACATTGGAACGGTTCTGAACTAAAGTTTGAAAGATCTAGTGATTCCGGTAGTAATTCAGTATTGAATATTGCTGAAAACAAAATTGAAAAAATTGAATAAATTATGGACACTATCCCATAAAGTGTGTAAGTTAAAAAGTCATGGCTAAGATTTTATAATCTGAGCCTTTCTTCAAAAATAAGAATAAATTGGTTGAAAACAATCCCCCAATTCTGTATAGGCAACGACCATTTTTCTTTGGCTTCTTTTAAACATAGATTGAGTATAGTTAAAAATGCGGATAATATTGTAGTTTTAAGTCGGGGTAAAATTGTAGAACAAGGAAATCACGAATATTTAGTTTGTATTAAAGGTGCATATTTTGAGTTAGTCAAAAACCAATTAGAACTTTATTTTTATTACAGTTTTATTTTTTATTTCTTGGATGATAAAATGAAGCCGTCTTGACTTTTTGAAAATATAAAGGGGTTTTAGAAATTTGTGTTACAAAACATAAAAACTTCTTATCAACCCCATGTACAAAGTACTAAGGAAAGATACAATAGAAACGGAAATAGTACCTTATTTGCCAATCCCAAAAAGAGGATTTAAAACAAAAGTTTCTTTATGTGAAGTCGTTAATTGTATTTTGTATAAGCTGAAGACAGGTATTCAGTGGCATTTGTTACCGATACTCCATCTGTTCAGTGATAACGCTCTACATTATAAGACCATATTTGGTTATTACCGAAAGTGGTGTGAAGAAAATGTATGGAAAGCTTGCTGGACGGGCTTTCTAAG
Organism: Chryseobacterium sp. SG20098; assembly: GCF_031844745.1. NCBI lineage: Bacteria > Pseudomonadati > Bacteroidota > Flavobacteriia > Flavobacteriales > Weeksellaceae > Chryseobacterium > Chryseobacterium sp. SG20098. Next base: position 4,647,734 of record NZ_CP134622.1, read on the forward strand.
CCAGAACAAAGGTAAGGTTGATTTATCCAGCAGCGACTTGGATGATAGTCATACGATAGTTTTAAGAGGCGGAGAGGAAATGGGATACCAGGGACGGAAAAAAACATAAAACAACGAATGCTCTGTACTTTACGGATAGGCAGGGTCTTCCTCTGGCCATTTCGGAACCCGTTTCCGGAAATCACCATCACCTTTATGATATTGAGCTGCATTTTGATGAGATTATAAATACTTTACAGAAGGCAAGTATAGCTGTGGATGGTATTTTCATGAATACAGATGAAGGTTTTGATGCCGAAAATTTACGTAGAATCTGTGAACAAAAGGGAATCATTGCCAACATTGCTCAGAATAAAAGAAATTTAGGGGTAGATCATGAATTATATTTTGATCCAGAATTATACAAAGAAAGATACAGCATTAAGAGAACGAACGCATGGATGGATAGCTTTAGATCTTTGCTTAATCGATTTGATACTACTTTATCCAGCTGGATTGGATTCAATTATTTAGCCTTCATTACTTTCGCCTGCAAGAAATTTAAAAAGTCAAGATGACCTCAATAATAACTTTTAACAACAAATTTTCAAAACAATGGAAAAAAGATTAACTCTTGATCAATTTAATAAAAGCGTAGGAACTCAAGATTTAGAATTGCAAAAATTATCAGTAAGAGGATTAGGTAGCTGCCATCCACAAACAGCTCAACAAACCGCAGATTCAATAGCTGTTAAGTTATTAAAGATAAGGTAGAGCAGATTTGGACAAATATTTGGCATTAATCGATGACTAGTCCTAAATAATCGTTACAGATTAATAATATAAAAATACTAATATTTATGATATAGTTGTCGGATTATCCCGACAACTATATTTGTTTTTATATGTCCTAATTCTTACCGTATTTTGTTTGTGCATCTGCTCAGGGGTTTTCATATAACATGACCAATGTGGTCTTTTTGTATTGTAAATAGCAATAGCATCTTTTACCAGTAATCTCATAGTTTGTATATTGACACGATAATCTTCTAAGAAGAACTCCTGCTTTAGTATACCGTTTACCCTCTCTGCAATAGCATTAGCATATGGATCATAGCTTTCAGTCAGTGAAGGTTTAATATTTTTCTTTTGCAATGCTTTCTGATATTCTGTACTACAATACTGTAATCCTCTGTCAGAATGATGAATCAGACTTTTATTACTATACATTCTTTGCTTTAAGGCTCTATTCAATGCCCTGAGAGCTCCTTCTGCTGCCAGACTCTCAGAAACATCATATCCCATTATCTTCTTTGAATAAGCATCGGTTACCAAAGCAAGATAACAATTACGGTCTCTGCCTCCAATATAAGTAATATCTGAGATCCAGACCTGTTCAGGCTGGTCTAATGAAATTTTTTCTATCAGATTTTTATGCTTTCTGAACCGATGATGGGAATCAGTGGTTATTCGATAATTTCTTTTAGGCTTTATCAGCATATTATTAGCTTTTAGAATCCTGAAAAGTTTATCTCTTCCCACATTCAACCTGCCCAAGGAGGGTTGAAGCATATGATAAAGCTTCCTTGTTCCCAGGCGAGGCATCATGACCCGTAAATTATTCACTAGATTAATAACCTGGTCAGCTCTGGTCCTTTTTTCTTTAACAAGCCAAAAACTACGATAGTAACGCTGTCGGTTGATCCCGACCAATCCACAAAGATAGCTTATCGCTTTTTGGCTTTCTTTGCTGATAGATTGGATTGATCGGGAGAGAAGTTTTTTCTTACCTTGATTAAATATTCTTCTTCTGCCAGATCAATCAGCTTATCTAAAATCAAAGCTTTATCTTCCGACTCTGCTAAACGGCTTTCAAGGAATTCATTCTGACGTTCCAAACACTTTATTTTCTCTTGAAGCTCTTGAATTTTTTGTTCTGGGGTTTGCATAACTTTACTTTGTGAATGGTTGTCTATATCAAAGTTACCATATTTTCTCCGCCATTCGGTTATAGTCCCGTGACCCTGGATACCATACTTGCGCATGGCGGCACGGTTGCTAATCAAACCATTTTCAACTTCTTGGACTACTCCCAGTTTAAAGGATAAGCTATAATCCTTTTGACTTCGTTTTACATACTGATTTTTAATTTGTTCCATAACATTACTTGAATTGTGTAACGCTATTTTAGGACGAGACACTTTACGGGATACTGTCTTACGAACTTATAAGACACCACCTGTCATGATTTACTTTGTTTTTCTTCTATTATTAAAATCTTTTGTTTCTGCTTCGTTTAAAGCACGCATCTCAACAATTTTATAATTTTTTATAACCTGATTATTCTTATCGAAATCGACAGTATCATTTCTTTTTCTATTGACTTCAATTTTAAGATACAAAAGATCATTACTTAAAATTTTATCAGGTAAGATAGACTGATATGAATCCAAGTGCAATGCTTTTGCAGCAAGATGCAGTTTTCTTAAGTTATACTTAGTCTTGGAACTGAAGTTTTCCACCTTTCCGACATATCCATCTGCAAAGCCCATTCTTTGTGATAATTCTACTTGCGAAATATAAGGTTGGGCACGACCTCTTAATTCTCTTACCTTGTCAATTAGAAATAAATCAAGTTCGGATATGATTAATTCAACGATTTTACCTTCCATTATTATTGTTTATAGCAATAACAGAATAATTATAAATAAAAACACATCCATATTTGGATGTATTAAAAAAAATACTATATTTGTGATACACTATAAAATAGTGTAATTTTGCGATACTTCAACGAAAAAATAGAAGCTATTGCTTAGAGTCTCGAACAGAAAACTGCCAATTTTCAAATAGGAACGAGATGATAAGTAAGCGGCTCATGTCCTAGGCGTGGGTCTCTTCCTCTTATCTGTTCCATGGTATGGCAGTACCTCTGTTCGGATAATGTAGAGCTCCCACGCCGTTTTATTTCCGGCATTCTCATACATCTAAGCAAAAATTTACAAAATAAGTTCGCATTGAGAAAGACACAATGGAGCAATACCATTGCGGCAGTAATGCTTAGAGAGGACTAAATCTTACATTCATGTTAATATTTGCTCGGGCCGGAGGCTATAGTTTCCGCCCGCAACAAATTATAAAACAGCAAAAACTATAAAACACAAAGAAAATATAAAGAACAACATGAAGCCGAATTTCACTTACTATAACGATACGTAAGGCTGTATATCTTGTACTGTAAGAAATAAAAAAGCCCTTTCCGCAAAAGTTGACAGCTGGTGCAGGAAAGAGCAGCTAGTTATAATAAGTTTATTAAACCCAACAAATTTATGAAAAAATCCTATACCAGCATAGGGAGCATTTCATGTGTCGTTATGCTGACGGTAGCAGGAAGCTATTTTCAGGCGCAGGTACGGAACAATTCGGATACGATCTCCCGAAAGAATACCCCTGAATCTTCTTTGCTTAGGAAAAAGACCGATACCATATCCCCGTCAGGTAAGCCCGCATCAGAAAAAGTGAGCCATATTGAAGAAGTGGTACTTAATGCAGGGTACTATAAAGTCAAAGATAAAGAACGTACCGGAAGCATTGCCAAAGCTTCTGCGAAAGACCTCGAGAACCAGCCTGTCACTAATGTATTAGCTGCTGCTCAGGGAAGAATGTCCGGGGTAAGCATTACCCAGAACACCGGAACTCCCGGAGGTGGATTCGATATCCAGATTAGGGGAAAGAACAGTATCCGACGTGAGGGTAATGAACCCTTATATATTATAGACGGAATTCCCCAGGCTTCCGAAACCCCTTCGCTGTATTCCACTAAAATCCTTCCGTGGTCCTCTATCAATCCACTGAATGCGATCAACCCGAATGACATTGAAAGCTTTGAGATTTTAAAAGATGCCGATGCAACAGCCATTTACGGATCAAGAGGAGCCAACGGGGTGATTATTGTAACCACTAAAAGAGGAAAGAAAGGACGATCTGAGTTCAAGCTTAATACCTCGTATTCCTTAAGCAGGATTACCAGGCCTATGGAAATGATGAACACGGAGCAGTACATCAGTATGCGTCGTCAGGCATTCCAGAATGATAATGTAGCCTATCCCGCTACCATGTATGACATCAACGGAACCTGGGACCAATCCCGCTACACCGACTGGCAGAAAGAACTGATCGGAAACATGGCAGATGCCTACAGCGTTCAACTGTCGATGAGTGGCGGCTCTGAAAACTTTTCTTACCAGATCAGCTATGGCCATAATGAGCAGACCACTGTTTTGCCGGCTGATTTCAAATATAAAACCAATAACATCAATGCCAATTTCAGTTATCTTACTCCCAACAGGAGAATGGAATTTAGCATGGTAAATACCTTCTCTTTTCAGCAGAACAATGTGCAGAATGATGACCTTACGCTAAAGAGTATTATGCTGAGCCCTAATGCGCTGGCACTTTATACCGCAGACGGGAGCATCAACTGGGAGAATGGAACCTTTAACAATCCGGTGGCTTCGCTTCTGAGCGAGTATTCCAATAAGACCGCCTTTTTTAATAACGGCCTCAATATGTCATATAAGTTGTTTCCTTTCCTTTCATTAAAAATGAACGCCGGAATCAGCTATCAGAATTTCGATGAACGCTCGATAAAGCCTCATACGATCAATAATCCTTCTTTCGGACAGACCAGCATGAATTCCACCTCTTCCCGGAATAACCAGGTGAATTTTTCCTATATCCTCGAACCCCAATTGGTGGGATCCTACAAAACCGGAAATCACCAGTTTGAATTCTTACTGGGAGCAACCCTGCAGAAAACACAGTCGGAGCAGGGAGCTATCCAGGGAAAAGGCTTTGAGAGCAATGCACTGATCGATAATATCGGTGCCGCCAGTGTAAAGATCATCTCCGACCAGGTACGGAGCCAGTATAATTACACAGCAGTTTTCGCTCGTTTTAATTATCAGCTGAAAAAAAGATATATCGTGAACCTTACCGGAAGGCGCGACGGTTCCAGCCGTTTTGGAGCCAATAACCATTTCGGGAACTTCGGAGCGGTAGGAGCAGCATGGCTTTTCTCAGAAGAACCATTTCTCAAAGAGGTAAAATGGCTGAGCTTGGGTAAGCTTCGGGGAAGCATCGGAACCACGGGAAACGATAAAATAGGGGATTACCAGTATCTCAATACCTATATCATTTCATCAGGTATTTATAACGGGCAGACCGGTTTAAATCCTGCCCGTTTGTATAATCCTGATTTCAGCTGGGAGAAGACCTTAAAAAAAGAATTGGCACTGGAATTAGGACTCTGGAACGGACGCTTTAATTTTTCAGGGGCTTATTATGAAAACACCTCTTCTAACCAGCTGGTGGGAATTCCGCTTCCAGCCACTACGGGCTTTCCTTCCGTGCAGTCCAACCTTCCGGCAAAGATCAGGAATACAGGCTGGGAATTCGATAACTCGGTTCAGGTCTTAAGAAAAGGGAAATTCAGGTACGAAACCTCTTTTAACCTGAGCATCCCTAAGAATACCCTTGTCGAATTTCCGAACCTCGAAGGTTCTACCTATTCTAATCAGTATATGATCGGCTATCCTACGGCGATTGCCAAAGTCTACCAGTATGAAGGCATAGACCCTGCAACCGGATTATATAAGTTTACAGATTTCAATGGTGACGGTAAGATTACTTCCCCTGACGATAATAAGGCAGTAGAAAAACTGGGTGTCCGGTTTTTTGCCGGATGGTCGAATCAATTCACGTGGGGAAACTGGTCAGCATCTTTCCTGTGGCAGTTTGTAAAACAGAGAAACTGGAATTATAACCGCCAGATGCTTTTACCCGGAGCGCTCAGCAATCAGCCTGTAGAAGTATTGGACGCATGGTCGCCCTCTAATCCGGGAGGCAGCTATATGGAATATTCGGCAGGATACAACCCTCAGAAGCTTTCCCTGCATGGTTTCTTTCAGAACTCCACGGCGGCAGTAAGTGATGCGTCCTATATCAGGCTAAAGAATGTACAGCTGAATTACCTTCTTCCTCTACAGAAAATGGGCATCAAAGAAGCCATGATTTATGTACAGGGGCAAAACCTTCTGACGATCACCAATTATTTTGGAATGGACCCGGAGTTTTATCTCGTAGGTTACCTGCCGCCACTGAAAACCTATTCATTAGGATTCCAGGTGACTTTTTAGCAATAAGATTGATGATTTTATATGCAATAACTCCTAGCAACTAACAACAATGAAAAATATTATAAACTCTATCATAGCGCTTCTTTTGATGCTTTATGCCGCTTTAAGCGCAGTATCATGTGAGAAATTCATAGAAGCAGATTTTCCGAACAACCAGCTGGCCACAGAGCAGGTATTTGAAGATGAGAAAACCGCAGATGCTGCGCTCACGGGACTGTACTCAGGACTATGGACCGGTTCAGTGATCAGTGGCACGACAGACGGTTCCGGTGCTTTACTGGGAAATTATACCGATGATATTATCTGTGTTTTCACCACTGCCGGAAACGGAATCCTGGATATCTACCATAACCAGCCACTGGCAACCAATGCTACCGTGAGCCAGGTATGGACGACGGCTTATCAGCAGGTGTATATGGCCAACAGCATCATAGAAGGCGTAGAAAAATCCAAAAGCCTTTCTTTAGCAGCAAAACACAGGATAAAAGGCGAAGCCATGCTGATCCGCAGTCTTATTTACCATTACCTGTACCAGATGTATGGTGAGATTCCCTACACTACTATGACAGATTATGTGTATAACTCAACCTTAAGCAGAATGCCTAAGACTGAATTCCTGTCAAGGCTGGAAACCGATATTTCGGAAGCGGTGAACCTTCTGCCTTCAGCATACCGAAATGCAGAAAGAATTTATGTGAACAAAGCAGCAGGCTTGGTTTTACAGGCCAAAATGAAAATGATGCTGGGAAAATGGCAGGAAACAGAAGCTTTATGCCAAACGGTCATCCAGAATACTGACTATGTTTTTCAAAATGACCTTTCCAAAGTATTTCAGAAAGCAGGAAAGCATATTATCTGGCAGCTGAAACCTAAGAACAATACTGACCCGACAAGCGAAGCTGTACTTTATAATTTTGTGGGCGCACCTACCTCATTTATTTTGAATCCGGATCTTATAGGTTCTTTTTCAGCCATCGATCTTCGAAGGCAAAACTATTTTACCCCTGTCGTATTTGGTTCGCAGACCAATTATAAGCAGACTAAATACAAAGTAACAACCACTACTAACATGACAGAGTATTCCGTCATTTATAGACTGGAGGACGTGTACCTGATGCTGGCAGAAGCTTTAACCATGCAGAGCAAAACAGCCCAGGCGGTTCCTTTGATCAATCAGACAAGACAAAGGGCAGGATTAGCACCGCTTGGTACTGCCATTTCACAGACTCAGGCGATGGAAGAAATTAAAAATGAAAGAAGAAAAGAATTTTTTGCAGAACACGGAAGCCGGTTTATTGACCTTAAAAGATGGGGACAATTGGACCTTTTACAAACGGTAAAGCCTAACTGGAAAACAACCAATCAATATTTGCCGTTGCCGCAGAAAGAAATGCTTTTGAATAGTCACTTAACACCACAAAATGATGGATATTAAGGCGTCACATATTGATTATATCACTTTCAAATCTTTCCTAAGGCGAAATTTCTCTGTAGTAGTATGGATATTATGGATATTTCTTCTCTTTATTATACCACAAAACCTTTCAGCCCAGCGGTATGAGCATCTGGAAAAGCTGGTTAAGGATACCGAAGAAATGAAATTTCCCGAGGCTTCTGATAACGGTAAATGGCTGGCATGGTATATATTCTCTGCTGACAGGACAAAGAATATGATACTGCAAAGCACAGGGGAGAAGGGTTATAGATTGGAAAGAAAAAATATTGATTTTATCATGTTTGTGGGGAACGATCTCGCGATACAAGAAAAAGTTACATTGGAGTATCTTAATCCCGAAACCGGAAAATCCCGTTTTTTTCAACACGTAAAAAAGTTTATCTACAATAAACAGCAGCATACCTTTATGGTGCTGTATACTGAAAAAGATGGAAGCAGGCTGGAAGTTTATGATACTGATCTTAGCTTTCGACAAAGTATTTCCGGTATTCAGCATATCTATTCTGAAGGGGATGAGACCATTGCCAGGAGAAAGACAGGTGATCTGAATGAAGCATTAATTTTAAAGAATGGAGTTTTTGAAACGATCTTTTCGACCCATGATGAGCTGAGCAATATTTTACCTTCAGGAATGAAACAGAAAGGCTTTGTGATTCAGACCCGAAAGAAAGGCAAGACCAACCTCTATTATGTTTCTCAGGATAAAAAACAATATGTGTTTGACGGAAGCAGGTACGCTGACTATGATCAGATGATGCTGAATCCTTCGCGTTCTGACAATAGTGTTGTTCTTAAGTTAGGAAAGAGAATCCCGCCTGCAAAAGGAATGGTTGATATCTGGTACGGAACGGACTTCGAACTTAAGAAACATGCAAAGGCGGTAACCGAATACATCCAGTTGGACTGGGACCCGGTAAGCGGGAGACAGGTTCTGATAACCCGTCCCGGATATTTCGGGGAGACTGCTATCGGGAATTCACGCTACCTGATGTATGAAACCGATAAGCAGCAGGTGGATAAAATGGATAAAGCAGGAGGAAATAGCTTTGACAGGCTGTATCTCTGGAATGCGGTAACCGATACCTATACCCTGATTACGGACCTGCAGAAACGGATGGTAATCTCACCATCCGGTCAGTACCTGTTAATTCAGAAGGAAAAAAACTGGCAGCTGTGCAATACGCTAACCCTGGTGATGGAAGATGTAAAGGTTTCTGCGGCCATGGTTCCTTATTTTACCTCCGAGAAAGAGGTTGTGTGGGTAGGAGGAAACAGGATTACTGAATATAATCTGGCTACTCAGAAAATGAAAGAAGTATTTATCGCAGGCGAAGAATCTGAAGTTGAGCTGGTGGATTTTACAAGAGCCAGTACGGAATTAGGATACGGTAGAGACTTCAGAACCGTAGATATCAAAAAGAGCTTGCTGTTAAAAATCACTGATCCGAAGACCAGTCATATCACTTATGCCGGTTTAAGAAACAGGCAACTGCAAATCATCCAAAAGCCTACCCCTAATGAGATCACGGCATTTAAAAAGCTGAATCAGGGTGAAAATTATTACTGGATTGAGGAAAGCTATAATAAACGGCCAAGGCTTGTAGTAAAGAAAGAGAAAGAAAATCCAAAAGTTCTTTATGTTTCAGATCAGAAGAATCAGAAATTTGAACAGGCAGAGCTTATTAAAATTTCCTACAAAGGCTCGGATGGAAAAACCATAAGCGGAGCTTTGTATATGCCGATGAATTATGACCGCTCAAAAAAATACCCCGTTGTTATCCATGTGTATGAGAAGCAGGATTATATGACCAAAAGATTCCTGCGACCTTCCTTCTCGAATCCCACAGGGCTGAATATCCCGCTGTTGATGGAGGAGGGCTTCGCCGTACTGCTTGCTGATATCTCGCAATCTGATAAAGGAGCAGGAATTTCATCACTGGAAAGCATTAATAATACCTTAGACGAATTACAAAAGATTAGGAATGTAGATATGACAAAGATTGGACTCATGGGGCAATCTTTTGGCGGGTATGAAACTAACTTTATTGCGGGTCATTCAAACCGTTTTGCAGCCTATGTCTCAGGATCAGCAGTTTCTGATGTGGTACGGACTTATTATGCGTACAATTATCATTTTAATGCTCCCGACTATTACAGGTATGAAGGACGCCAATATTGGTTTAAAGCTACACTGGCAGAAAATCCTGAAAAATATATCAAAAATAATCCGATAATGTTTGTTCAGAATGTCAGTGCGCCGATGCTGTTGTGGACAGGGACTGATGATGGAAACGTAAGTCCTGAAGGGACCAAATCGATGTTTATTGCCTTAAGAAAATACCGGAAACCGGTTATTGCCTTGTTTTATGATAAAGAAGGTCACAGTCTGAGTAAGGCAGAAGCACAGAAAGACCTGACCCTGAAAATTCTGGATTGGTTTAATTATCATTTAAAGGATGAAAGAAATATCCCCTGGATACAGAAATACATAAAGGGTGCTCAATAAAGTGCACCCTTCTTTTAGTAGTTAGTAATAGCTAACAGTTAAGGAATTCTGAATAATTCTGTTTCGCAACTGGATTCATACAGGTCATGGACACCAGAAGCGTCACTTACTGTACAGACAATACCAACAGCGAATGGGATTACTGTGACTTCGCCATCATTTCTCTTTCAGAGGACTGGAAAAAAGAACAGCAGAAACGGATTGAAAATATTAAACCTTTTTCTGATGATTACATGCTTCTTTCGATGATGTATAGTGATGCATCCATTACATTTTATAAGGATGATAATGAGATATGCCTCGATTCCACAGATTTATTAGAGGATAGAATATGGTCTTTTGTGGAACTGGACGAAGAAACACTGGAAAAGCTATCCGTACCTGAAAACAGATTGACTTCCCATACACTCCATGTATTTAAAAGTGGCTATGCCCTGTGCCAGACTTACGGTAAGCATACAGGTGAAGATTTCTGGACAGAAGATTTTCCCTTAGAAGAACTTATAAAAAATGACACCAACCTTACAAATTAACAAATTATGCAAACCAATTTTTTCAATTTGATAGCCAAAATGGATATTAACAGTAAGCTGATTCTAACCATTACCAAAGCCAACGAAAGTCAAATAGTGGCTTCCATATTAGTACAAAATGATGGATGTGGAGATAAAGCAAAAAATATGATTCCTCCTCTTAACCTTAAAGGAACGGCAGACGAGCTTGATGCCGGATTTTTTGAACACATTAAAGCCCCATTACAAACCGCTTCGGGACTGATGGTTGGTATGGAAAGCTTTATGAAACAGCTTGAAGAAGCCAAAAAGCAATCCGCAATGGAAAAAGAAAAATCCGATAAGGAGAAAAAAGAAAAGGAAGCCAAAGAAAAAAAATGCAAAGATGCTTTTCAAAAAGCCGAAGAACTCGAAAAAGAAGGCAACTACAAAGGGGCATGGTCAGCACTTCCAAAGGCTTCGGAATATCCCGACTATGCAGATATTATCCGCAAAAAGCAGGATGAATATGAAAGGCACTTTACACATAACCTTTTCAGTGAGGAAAAAACGCCTACCACAGTCATTAATCCACAGCCATGATTAGAGAAACCTATATAGCAACTTTACAACATGATAAAGGTAGAATAAGACTTCAAATAAATTCTATGAGTGGAAAACAGGGAGCCATACAACAGATAATGGCAATAGAAAATTGCCCACTGTCAGCAATCATCGGACTAAAGATGAAGGGTAGGAAAATAGTAAAAAAATAGGTCAAATCAGAAAATCAACAATTATGTTACTTGCAACCCAATTAGAAAGAGTTTTTATCCTGAAAGATAATGGACAGGAAATCCGATTAACAGACCCTGAACCCAAATGGAGTGTAGAAGCCGTGATGAATTTTTACGCCAATACATATCCCATCCTAACAACTGCAAAAGTTTCTGCACCACAAATCAGGAATGACACGGTAGAATACCGTTTTGAAAGTGTAATGGGAACGAAAGGCTGATACATTATTATGGTTGGATTTTTAGTAATCTGCTTTAAATCCGACCACTATTTACGAAATATCAATCACTAAATTATGATGAATGCAACGAAAAATCATATCGGGAAAAATACAGCTTCCCGAAGAGAAAAAACAAAAGCAACTGCACAAACAGTTGGGAGAGTTCGCCCATTGGATGCAAAGACCAAAGGATGCGAACGAAATACAGAAAGACAAAATGAAGGCAGTACCGATAGCCATGCTACCCATGCTTTTTTAAATTGTTCGTTCCTGCCCAAACTAAAAGACACACCATCCGTACAGGCTTGGGAGGAAACAGACCAAATGGAAAGGAATTTTTATCAGTCCCTTTCCCAATTGGCTGAACATTACGGAATCACACCTGCACATTCAAAACACTTAGGTTTTCCTTACAATATTGCTTTTGCTTTAGAGAATATCAAAAAGCAGTTAAAAATTAAAGTTAAGAATTGGGAGAAAATCCGTTTGGTACAGGATAACAAGAAAACGTACTTGTTAAGTGAAGAAGGATATAATACAGGAGCAACATTATATTACATTCCAATCGTTCCACCGTACCGATTATCTAAAAATCCCAATTATAAACAGGCTACACAGCTTTTGCAATCCGTTTGCTCATACTTTTATCACATTGCAGATGTCCCTTATTACAGACAACAGGACAGCTACCTGTGCTGGATGTACGAAATGATTTCGGACTGGCTCATTAATGATGAAACCGAAGATACTCCCGAATATGTACGTGAAATAAAACAAAGTGAATGGATTGGTGACTATATGGAACAAAAAATATACAATCCACTGAGTTTAACCTTATTTAAAGAGAGGATCAACCGTTTTGAAAATAGAGATTCATTTGAAACCGATTGTCTCCTTTTAGCCTGTGATACCCTTGCTCTTTACGAAATGTTTCCTGATGCTACTATTTACCGAAATATTCAGAGGAAGGAAAGAAATACAAATAATGACGACTACGATTATCATGAAAGAACCATCACAATGGAAAAATATGTTTCATTCTGTGCAGATGATAAAGGGGGATTATTTCAGACATTATTTGATTCCGTTAATGCCGAATTTCAGGAAAGTATAGAAATAGAAGAACCATCGAAGAAAGATTTGACGGAACAAATATCAGCAATAATAACCTTGATTTTGAAAACTGCATTTTTCCCCTGATTGAACGATTAATTGACCTATTAAACAGCATTTAAATATAACATCATGAAAGATATAACCGATCACTTCGGAACACTGTATCATCCGGTTGCAGCTCTGGTCATTTATCAGGCTAACGAAGATGATAATGGGGACACCTATGTGGAGCATTTCGATATGGATAAAAACGGAAATCCCATTAATGCTCATCCTTTGAGCGAAAGGGAAGCTAAAATATTGGCAAAATCCCTTAACACGGGAAAAGAAAAAAGCAAAGCATTTCTGAAACCTGAAAGTATCCTGCCCACCAATGTCCTATATATTAATCCAACTGAAAAAGGCTCGGTAATATGGTACACCAAAGCCAGAAAAACAACACTCTTTTTCACAGAATCACTTGGAATTCCCAATGGTACAGCAAATGTTCCTGCTATGCTGTGGGTGGCATCAAAGCAAAATCTTACCGTATTTGCTCTCACATCTGACAAAAGACCCATAGAAAAAACAATTTTATACCATGCTCCCTTTTTTAATGTGTATGACAGCGGAAGTGTCTGCATGGGAACAGTCAATGTTGATATTAAAAATTCAGCATCGGTTGAAGAATTTATTCGCGCTTGGGAACACTATTTTTTTAACAGTAAGTTCAGCCATTTAAACAATCATAACCCTACCAAAGGCAACTGTGTAAATATGTGGAAAGAGCTGATAAATACAGATAAAAGCTTTCCAAAAGAAATATTAAAAAAGACCAATAAAATCCTTAAAAATATACTGCCATGACAAGTGAAAAAACAAAAGTTCATTTTACAGACAATTACCTGATTAATCCTACCAATCCTGTAACCATTAATCTAATTGGTGCAGGAGGAACAGGCTCAAAAGTATTGACGGCATTAATGGAAATGAATCACAGCCTGATTCAATTGGGACATGCAGGACTACAAGTGCGGTTGTGGGATGATGATCTCATTACTGATGCTAATTTAGGGAGACAGCGTTTTGCAGAATCAGAAATAGGGTTATACAAGTCCGTTGCCTTAATTAATCGTGCTAACCGCTGGATGGGGACAAACTGGAAAGCAGAAACACAGAAATTTAAAAAGAGTGAATCAGAAAAATTTTCTGAAAATATTCTTTCAAATATTTATATTTCCTGTGTTGACCGTGTGAGTGCAAGATTTGAAATTGCTGATATATTGAAAAGACTGAATAACGGCAGGTATTATGCTGACCGTCCTTTGTATTGGTTAGATTATGGCAATAATCAACATACAGCACAGGCAATGTTAGCTACCATAGGAACGATCAAACAACCCAATTCCGAGAAATATGAAACAGTGGATCATTTACCTTTTATCACCGATGAGTTCGGGAATTTGCTAAAGCAATCAGAAAACACTGATGATACACCTAGCTGTTCACTGGCAGAAGCATTGGAAAAGCAGGATTTGTTTATCAATTCAACATTGGCACAGATGGGAAGCTCTCTATTGTGGGGATTATTCAGAAACGGATTAACGGAAAACAGGGGATTTTTCCTGAATTTGAAAAATTTTCATTCACAGCCGATCAGACTGTAAAAACAGTTTCTGATTTTATAGTAAGCAACTAATTTTCATCATAAAACATCTAAAATATTCAACTATGGGAACCTACACAATTATCTATTTGAAAAAGGCTGAAATGGCAGAAGAAGTCAATATACTTCTGAAAGAAAAATATAATCTAACATACGAACGTTACAACGGAGTAGATTACGGGATTTTCTACTCGCAGGAAATGTTTGATGAAGATCTTAGGTTTATGAATGAAGATCAGGAAGGCAGGGCTAACCTTCCACATTATCAGCGTCCGATTACGAGGGAAACTTATTATTCGCTCCTATTCGGACCTAAAAATTGTTTGGAGATATAGGAACAGCCTGTATTAAGATCTCCTGTATATCCGAAAAGGATATAGAAACAATCAAAGCTCTGCAAAAATTTTCCACAACACCCGAATTTAGCAAGTATATACATTTCAGAAAATCAAAAAACCTTGAGAGATTACTCAGACAGGATTTGTAACATATATTTGTAAAATCTGTTTTGAAGCAATCGGAATTATTCCGGGTGCTTTTTTTATTCATCAGTCAAATCAAAATTCGGCGGCAAAAATGCATTTCCTCCCGTTGGTCGGAAACGCATTTTTGCGGAAAGTGGTGCAACCCCATTTCTAAAACATTGCCGCATTTAAGCAGAGTATGTTTTTGAAAAAGGTTGCGAGATTGATTTATAGCAATTAATTTCAAATTAATAAGTTATTTTTTAATCGGACCGTTTTTGAGAATGAAGCAAAACATTCCTTAGCTCCATCGGATTTGCAATGAAATATGAGTGAGTCATTCCCCCAGTAGTAACAACCAATGTTCCGAAATTTAATGTTTTACCTAAAAAGCTTTGGTGTAATTGCATTCCTTCAAGCTTATTTAACGGAAGATCGGAAAGTGTTTTTCCTAATATCCCCGTGGTAAACGAAAGATGATTATCCGTAACGTAGATTTTGGTATTCTTATTCCGAATTACAGCGATGATCCCTTTGATAAAAAGAAAAATAAGAAACAGGGAAATAATGCCGATAAATCCCAACATAAATTTGTATCCAAGCAATAGAAAATAGAGAACTCCCACAGAACCGATTACTATAAAGAAAGCAGGAATAACATTGGAGATCCAATGGATTTGGGCTTCATAATTCATAGATTCGGATGAAGTTTTGAAATCAGTAAGAAAGTTTTTCATGGTCAAGCTTTTCTTAAAAAGAAGATTATCCCAATTTAGTGAAAAATAATGAAAAAACTAACTAAAAATATCCCTAAAATTTAATTAAGGAAAATCATATGACAAAAAAAGCACTTCCTCCTTTTAGTCGGAAACGCATTTTTGCGAAAAGCGGAGCAAACCCATTTAAAAACAATCAGAGCTGTTGCCTTGTGTTTTTAAAAGAGGTTGCGGGTTTTAATTTAATGTTTTTTTGCTAATCTTTGAAGAAGCTGATACAGAATTTATAATGTTTTTCAAAATGTTAATGTATTAATCAATATTATCCAGTTCAAGCTTTACCCTATCTGCCTCAATCAGTTGTTTTAGCTCATTTTCATCGGGCAGGTATGTTCTATATTTACTTGCAAAAAGCTTTTTATTTTCGGACAACACTGAATACTTTACAACCGTTTCATCTTTTTCTGTACACAGAATGATCCCGATGGTAGGATTATCATCAGCATTCTTTTTCAGGTCATTGTACATTCTTACATACATATCCATCTGGCCAATAGCTTCATGGGTAAGTTTATGAGTTTTCAAATCTACCAGAATAAAGCACTTAAGATAATAATTATAAAATACAAGATCGATAAAAAAGTCGGAAGTATCCGTTACAATATGCTGCTGTCTTGCTACAAAAGCAAACCCTTTTCCAAGCTCCATTAAAAATTGCTGGAGATGGGAAATAAGAGCCGATTCTATTTGGGTTTCTGTCTGAGAGCTATCCGACGGAAGCCCTAAAAATTCAAAAATATAAGGGTCTTTAATAAAGTGTGAAGTTTCTTTACTGTCACTTTCCGGAAATTTCAGCAATCTTCCCAAGTATTGACTATCGATGTTTCGTTGCAGCGTCCGTGTATTCCAGTTTCCTTCAATGGAATGGAGCATATATTGTAATCTGTGTTCAGGATTTTCAATCCGGCTGATAATCCTGTAATGCGTCCAGCTCAATTCGGTACGCACTGCGTTCCAAATTGGAAATGAACTGAAGAAAGCTCTCATATTGTTGAGATTCCTTTCATTAAATCCTTTTCCAAATTCCAGAGTCAGCTGATCGGCGAGATTTTTAAGTATAGATTTTCCATATTGGGCACGGCTTTGCCCATTTTGTTCATCTTCAATAATCAGCTTACCAATTTCCCAGTACATTTTTAATACTATTGAATTAGTATTTCTGTAAACCGCCGATTTTGCATCAATAATAATTTGTGCAATCGAATTGTATAAGGTCTTATTGTAATTTTGAGGTCTTTCTGCCATGTTCCAAAGATACAAAACTTGATTTCTCAGTTCCCGATTAATTAATGGATTCTTTTGAATTTTATAAAAATATTTTTTTGAAGTAGTTTACAATAGTGCAAGCACTGCTTGCACAAATCATATGATATCATTCCTTGCCTGAGTAAAATAGTAACAGGCTAAAGCTGACCCTGCGTAAATTTTACCCACCTTATTGTATCGCTTGTGCAAAATAGTATCAGGTACATGTCTGATCATAAATAATTACAGGCAAAAATTGGAACCTGCGTAAAAATTACCCATGTTTTCTTTTAACCTGCGTGAATTTTACCCACCTTATTGTATCGCCTGCGCAAAATAGTATCAGGTATATGTCTGATCTTAAATAATTACAGGCAAAAATTGGAACCTGCGTAAAAATTACCCATGTTTTTTCCTAACCTGAGTAACTTTTATCCACCTTATTATAAGACCTGCATAAAAAAGTATCAGGTACATTCTGATCTTGAATATTAATTGTCAAAGCTGCAACCTGCGTAAAAATTACCCATGTTTTATTCTAACCTGTGTAAATTTTGCCCACCCCTATTACAGAACCTGTGTAAAAATGTATCAGGTTATATTATTACCCTGAGTGAAATGGATACAGGTTAGTGTATTCTCCGTACTTCAATGTTTTACAATATCTTTTCTTTCAAGAGCAAAAATGTTCAAATGGAATCAAGGTGCTGGTTATTAATATTTTATGTTTTGGTGAAAAAGCTTTTCAAAGTTCTGAAAAAGTGGGCGACTTTACAGAGGCAAGATGTGTCTTTGTACGTACAAACTTTTCAAGTTGTACCTACAAAGACGATCTTGCCTTTTTTTGCAAAAAGGAGAAAAAACGTCGGAACTTGTTTTTTTTATTTCGGGGAGAATTATGAGCAATATTCCAGATTAGCCCAATATATTCTTTTTTAATCTCCACATATTCCAGATGATTCCAGCATGTTCTTATTTAGCCCACGTCAGATGAATACTATTGTTTTCACGATTTTTATGCCCCAATTTTGCAAAAGAAATTTTAATCGGAAAGCAAAATGAAAACACAGATTTATTTTTCTGTTATTTATCAAAGAGACAATATCAACCCTTACTTACCGAGAAGCTCAGAGCTATTTAAATCGGAAAGCTTCACTGAGTTATTACTTTAGGAAAAATTAAAAATAGAAAAATGGAAAAGGAGGTAAGGATTTACATACGAATCCAAAAATCCAGAAAAGACAACTGGAAGAAAATCTGCTCAGAAAAGCAAATCTCCTTGTCCAGCCTAATTATCCATTCGGTAGAAAACAGGATTCTGGATGATGAGAGGCGGAAAGTTTTGAATTTCATTGAGGTGCAGGACAACATTTTTGTCAAGATAGAAACGAACATCAATCAGCTGGCCCGGCATGTCAATACAATGAAAGCCATAACCCCTTCGGAAGTAGGCTATTTCAACAGGCAGCTGAATCAGATTATTGAATTAAAAAAAGAACAGAATAGCATTTTTAAAAAGATTTATTCAATGATCGGAAAATAAAACAAACAGCAAATTTAATAATATGCAGAAATTAATATATAATCTCGCAGGATTATCTTTCATTCTTGCAGCGACCGGAAATATTCAGGGTCAGGTCGGTGTCAATACCACCAGCCCCGCAGCAACCCTTGATGTTATCGGTAATACGGATAAAAGCAAAGCATTGGATGGCATTATTGCTCCAAGAGTGAAAGGAAGCGAGTTGGCTACCTATACGTATACAAATTTGCAAAAAGGAGCATTGGTCTATGTAACCGAAGCAGCACCGGTACTTTCCGGTCAGGTTGTCCATATCACAACCCCTAATACCTATTATTACTTCGATGGTTCGGCGTGGGAGCCGCTTTATGGGAGCTTATATGATGTGGTCGAAAGAGGAAACTTTGCCCCGAGATATATTTCGTTTACGGGAAGCTCCATCACAAAGCAAGGTACAACAGATGCTGCCTTAGGAATGAATCCGCAGACCTATTCGATGTATTTTGGAAATATGAACCAGATGCACACGGGAACGTATAATCTTTCTTACGGATACGGAGCCCTGCAGAAGCTCTCCACTGCTTCAGGGAATGTCGCCTTTGGAAGCTACAGTTTGAATGGAGTGACAACAGGAGCATACAATACCTTTATCGGCCATATTTCAGGATATGATCTTTCCAATGCCGGAAAAATTATTACGGGAAATGTGAACGTAGGACTTGGAAATGCAACTCTGGCAAAACTGACTTCCGGATATAAGAATATAGCAATAGGCCAGTCGGCCCTGAACAGTTTGAATACCGGCAGCTATAATACCATTATAGGTCAGTCTTCGGGGCAGTTTATTACGACGGAAAGCAAAAATGTGATGCTCGGGGCGCAGGCCGGAGGCTATATCCGGGGAGAAAACAATGTATTTATCGGAACAGGAGCCGGGCACAGCAATACGGTAAATACTGTAGAAACAGTAAATAACAGGCTGGTCATACACAGCAATGCAAGCCTGGTTCCTTCCGAAGCTATCGGAACAGAGAACGTCGTTGATCTGAGCGCTTCCTGGACCAATGGTTTGATCATCGGTGACTTTGCTGAGCGATGGCTCAAGATCAATGGGACACTGAATCTCAATCCTACCTATCATATGGTACCGCAATCAGACACTTCTCATACCCTGAAAGTCGTTGCAAGACCGGATGGCAAACTTGGATTAATTAACGATAATGTAGCGGCCTTCATATCCATTCTCGAGACAGCAACCCCCGCACAAAAAATACAGATCAAACAAATTTTAGGCATATAAAATAAGAGGAACAAACCTTAAAGTATAATCCGTAAGTAGGCGGTTAATATTACCATAAAAATTGATCGTAAAAATTATGGAACCTGCGGGGTCCGGCTTTCCCGGAGTACAGTATAATGATAAAAAGGTAGAGAAAGGGAGTGGTGAGCTGATGCTGATGAAAAATTTTCCCTCATTTATTAACGAAGATAGCAGCCAGCAACAGGTGCGGGAATATTTAAAATCCGTATCAAATAATGAAAGGGTAAAAAAGCCTCAGTTCCACGCCGTCGTTTCCACGAAGTTCCGGGAACATACCAAAGAAGAGCTTACAACGATTGCAGAAAATTTTATGGATGAGCTCGGGTACGGAAAACAGCCCTTTATTGTGGTGTTCCATAATGATACGGAAAATAACCATACACACATTGTTTCCACCCGTGTCAGTAAACAGACCGGAAAGAAAATTAATGACAGTTATGAAAAGCTTAAGGCACAGCAGGCATTAAGCCGGGTTATGGAAAAGCTGTATGGATTAAATGTGCAGGAGAAAATAGAAAAATTATTGGGCTACCGATATGCTTCTCTTAAGCAACTGGAACTGCTTTTAGAAAGAAACGGCTTTAGGCTTTCTCCCAATAGGAATGATGAGGGTGCTTTAGATATACTAAAAAACGGAGCCTGGGAAAAAACCATTAACGCCGCCGAGCTCAACTTCAGCAGTCAAAAAAAAGATTCCAGGGCATGGCAGTTAAAGGCGATTCTCTTAAAATACAAAGAACTGCACTCTTGCAAGGTATTCAGGATCGAAGACCACAGGGCTCAGGAAGGTGTATTACCAGAAGAAAAGCACAACGAGAACTGGAAGCCAAAAATTGAATTTGAGAGTGAGCTTCAGAAAAAGTTGCGGGATGTTTTCGGGATTGATGTTGTATTCCATACTTCTGACAAAGTAAAAACTGCTGTAGATCTCAAACCTTTTGGATATACGTTAATTGACCATAAGACAGGATCGATATATAAAGGAAGCGAGATTATGAAAATGAACGAGTTATTTGAGTTCACTTCCGATTCCATAGACAAAAGGCTTTTTGAAAGCTTAAAGGATTACAATATAGCAGATGAGTCTGCTAAACAAGTCCTACTAGAGCATTTGAAACGCCTGAATCCAGACCATATACCAAAAGATTTTATGCTTTTTGAAACTAAAAAAAGAAAAAATAAAGAAATATTTGGCTCAGTGAGGAGTGAGATAAAGCAATATCTCAGAATACAGAACTTAAAAGATGTTCACATTATAAAGTCCGAAGACGGTAAATTTTATGCGATACACTCAAAACTACACTATGTAGGAGAGCTGGAACAGCTGATCGGCGAAAAAGATTATCAAAGATTCCTGAATCCGGCTGAAAAAGGGCAACAGGTTTCAGAAACCCAAAATGAAACACTTGCAAAAGAACTGAATAAAAGTATCAATGACTTGATTTTTCAATTCAGTAAATCTTCTGGAGGATCAGGAAAAGACCCCGGAGGAGAGGAGCGTAAGAAAAGACGTAAAAAGAAAAACCGATAACCCTAAGTACCAAAGTTCTGCATCCATTAAAAATTAAAGATATAACTATGATTATCACCTTTGCTACCCAAAAGGGAGGAGCCGGGAAAACCACTCTTGCCATTGCATTTGCCAATTACCTTTGCGAGGTTTCCCAAAGGAAGATTAAGGCGTATGATTTTGATTTTCAGAAATCTTTTTTCAACAAATGGAAAGAAGACGAAGATTCTGAGCTGCCCAGGCTTTATGAAGTGGAGCTCATTGGAGACGATGAAGAAGAGCAGCCTTTTGCCGATCTGGAAAAAATTATAGGTCTTAAGGAAAGTGAGGAAATATACCTGTTTGATCTGGCAGGCACGCTGGACCAGAAATACAGTGACTTACTCATTTACAGCGATTTTATTATCATTCCCTTTGAATACTCCGATGTATCGGTAAAATCGACCCTGGTATTCAAAAACCTGCTGGGTCTACTCGAAAGTGAAGCAGAAAGGATCTTCATTCGTTCCAAATATGATAAAGGCTATAAATATCTCAACCAAAAGGAGATGGATATCGAGATCGCAAAATACGGAACCCTGATTGTAAGCCCTGTGTACAAAAGGAACTGTTTGCAGACCATTAATACGAGGAAGCTTACCTACGAGCAGCGATACGCCATAAAAAAGCCATTCAATGAAATCATTGAACAAATAAGTGAAGCATTACAAATTACCATGTAAGGCTGATTCCAAAGAAAAACCAAAATAAAAAATATGATAAAATATTCACTCATCCTGTTAGCAGCTTATTTCCTGTATTATGCCGGAAATATCCTGTATGACCTTTTTTTAAAAAAAGAAAAAATCATTCACGTAGATCTGACCGAAGAATTTTCACTAGGCAGTTTTGCACAAAATGATGCTGAACCTCCAAGCCGGATTGGAATTGAAGATGTTGAAAATCTCAGTACCCCCAAATCCTTTTTGAAAAAGGAGCTTGATTTTCAAAAACCATCTTCTACCGACCAGCAGCCGGATTTAGAAGAGATGAGAAAGCGATTTGAAGCGGAGCAGGATATTGATGATCTGCCAGCACCAGTGAACGATACCACAGCAGCACCCGTAGAAAAGAGCCCGTCCGATAACACAAGCCAACCTCAGGATATGCCCAACGAAGCAGAAGAATATCCTAAAAGGGAAAAGGCTGAGCCTAAAAAGTCCCATTGGAAAGAGCTTCTGAATTTATCGGAAACCACCGTGCAGCTCGTGGCTAATTACGATGGCCAGAAGATCTACCACTCCGCCATTTAAGCCGTAATAAACATTTCAAAATTGACCAAATATCATCCTATCAACTGATACGGATAGCATACCCCTTTACTGCCTAGAAAAAACTGGGATGATACTGCGAAAGAACTATTTGAATTTAATCATTTTGTAAAAAAAAGGGAAAGTGAATGAAAATCAGCTAACATATAACATCGATGATATTTCCGTAATAGAAGGGAATAAAAATGAACTGATTGTTTTTAACAGCAGTAAGGACAGGGATTCATTCCTGCAACTGCTGAAATTAAATAATCAGAATAATAACAGAACCCTTGTTGCCATTCATTCCGGTGCAAATACCAAAAAGTTTATGAACAGGTATCAGAACTATGAAGGTAAAATATTCCTTTGTCTGGATGGTGACAGAACAGGAAATATGATGACACTGAAAATCCTTACTGAGCTGAATGTTAAAAATATAAAGGACATCCGCCCCTTATATGGAATCTCAGAAAGCGCTAATCAAAACCTAAGTGAATATTTAGAAAACAAACTAGGTCTTCAAAATAAAAATACTACTTTAGTCGAACCAAAAAATTCAGAAGATGCAAACCTTAGTATTAAACGAAACGGAATTTCCGACGCTCATCACGTGGGATCCCAACTTTCTGAACGAAATTCTGGAAAGCCTCTCCAAAGAAGCCAATCCGGGGAAAACGGAAATCACCCGGGAGGACAAGCTATGGGCAGCAACCATGCTGGAAATGGATTTGAAGGGACAAGGCGGAGCGATTTGGGAGAAGGAACAAGAGGAAGATCCACTGACGGAGCACAACCGCAAAATGATGAAGAAAATGAAGGAAGAAAACATTCCGTGGGCAGAATCATATCCGGGAGAACTTTATCCAATAGATCAGGATTAGATTTATCCCATAAAAATAATGAGGATGTAGATATTCTCATTTCAAAGTATAGAGGTCAGAAGCTGACTAATGAGCAAGTTGCGGAAGTGGTTTCCGTAGCTTGCTTTGTTTCAAAGGACAATAAAATTATTTTAAATGAAAATCTTAGCCCTACAGATGAACTGAAAGATATTTGCAGTCAGTTCAAAAGCGGTGGAACAGCGAAGGAAGGCAGAGGGATTTTAGATGAATACTACACCGATTCAAGGATTGTAGATGCTGTACGCAATTTAATTAAAGACCGGTTTAAAAACCGGAAGGAAATTTCAGTATTGGAACCGAGCGTAGGAACAGGAAACTTTCTCTATGCTGCAAAAGATTTGGGTATAAAAATCAGTATTACGGCTTTTGAAATCAACGAAACCACAGCAAAAATTGCCAAAATCTTTCATCCTGAAGCTGATATCCATTTGCGCTCCTTTGAAACTGAATTTATTGATGAGAAGGGTGGCAAAAAAGAATTTTCCGAAAAATATGAACTGGTTATTGGTAATCCTCCTTATGGTGATCATCGGGGATTGTACAAAGGTTTGGGCGAAGAGCCGAAAATCTCAAAATATGAAGATTATTTTGTCAAACGTTCTTTAGATTCCTTAAAGCCCGGTGGGATTCTGGCGATGGTACTTCCTTCGGGTTGGCTCAACCGTCAAGACCAATTGAAAAATGCCGAATTAATGGAGGGATACCGCTTGCCCAGCGGTGCTTTTGCCGGAACTGCCATTGGTACGGATATTATTATTCTAAGAAAAGACCCTCAGAAAATTTCCACGGATATTTCCAGTTATTTTGAAATTAATCCGGAAAAAATTCTGGGTGAAACCCGGGAAAAAACCAACCGGTTTGGACGTCAGGAAAACTATGTCCACGGAAATTTAGAGGAGGCTTTAATAAGAATTGAACAGCTGAGAGGCAAAAAAGAAACCGAAAGAATCGGGAATCTTTTTGAAGATTTATTCCTGGAAGCTGAAGAGGGACCTAAAATCACCTTACAAAATAAGGTTTCGGAGGTTCAACCGGAAAAAATTACAGATTCTGAGCCTGGTGAGATAAATCTTACTGAAGTTCAGGAAAAGGTTGAACAGGTACTTTCATCGCTTAATTCTGTAAAATTCAAATCTCCGGCAGTAGTAAAGGAGATTGAGAAGTACTCTAAAATTCAATCCCAAATTGCCAGCGAGCCAAAGAAATTCGATCAAAGCCAAATTGATGAAATTCTCCAAAAAGCGGAGAAAATTATCCAGTCTCAAAATGAAAAAAATACAGAGTATAGAATTCAGACCAAGCCGGAGATTAAAAAAGGAGTTCTAAAGTATCAATTCCTTAAACCTGATGAAATTGTAAATGCTTCGGTTCAAAACAGTTCTGATCTTTCTAACGCACAGGTTGACGCTTTCAGGGATACCTCATATGACGGAACTTTACATAATCGTGGAAAGCACTATCAATTTGCCAACTACATAGACGAAAAATGGGTGCATGATTTTTATTATGCCGAAGGGAATATTTATAAAAAACTGGAACAGTTAGAAAAAGATTTTGCCGATAAATATGCTATTGGCGGAACCGAAAATCAATATGAAAAGCAAAAGGCTCTACTGGAAAGTGTTTTACCCAAGCCTAAATCCCTCGATGAAATTTATATCAGTCCTAACCATGAGTTCATTCATCAGTTTAATTTAGGTGCTATTGAAAGGTTAAGATATAATTCAGTGACAAAAAGCACGGAGCCGGTCACGGAAAATTATACACTTGCAGAGAAATTTAAAGATTTTGTAAACAGTTTACCCAGTGATGCCTTTGCGGGATCGTCGTCGTGGGAGGTGCGAAGTTTTGTCGATAATGAGACCGTTACGGGAAGTGATAAAGAAAGAAATGCTCTCATCCGTGAAAGGAGAAAAGCTGCTGCTAACGATTTGTTTTATAAATTTTTAAGAGAAGAATTATCGGGTGAACTAAGGCAACGTTTCGTAAAAGACTTTAACAGAAACTATAATAACATCCATGTTCCTGATTATGCGAAATTCCCTCTTTTTTCTAAAATTCATCTCAATTTCAAAGGAAGAGAACTGAAACTAACCGAAGTTCAGAAAGCGGGAATCGGAAGACAAACGACAAAAGGGGTTGGCTTATTAGCTCACGAAGTCGGTTTTGGGAAAACTTTATCCGGAATCTTATCCATGCATGAAGCGATGGAACGCGGAAATGCAAAAAGACCTTTAATTGTTGTTCCCAACGAAAGTATTCTCAAACAATGGGTGGAAACAATTTTTGAAACCATTCCTCATGCGAGAGTGAATATACTGGGAAACCTGGGTAAAGATTATGATCTCTCAAAGTTTGATAACAAGGACGGAGAGATTACCATCGTTACCTATGAAGGCTTTAATAATATCGGTTTTTCTGAAAATATTACTCAGGAGCTGGCTTCCAGGTTTTCTTACATTTCAGAAAGTGAACTAAAAAGTGTTAATTCCATTAGCGAAAGGGATTTTCAGAAAGAACTGGAGAAAGAAACAGAACTGGAGGGAAAAATGAAGCGTGGTAAAATCTATGATTGGGAAGATTTTGGCTTTGACCATCTGACATATGATGAAGTCCATAATGCCAATCATATTGTCGGAAAGGTTAGGGTAGAAGACCGTAGATTTGCTTCGGATTTCAGGAGCCAGAACCAGCAGACTTCCAAACTGGGAATCAATACCTGGATGGCAGCACAATACATTCAGGACAAGAATGATGGAAGAAATGTTACTCTGCTTTCTGCTACCCCTTTCACCAATAAGCCTTTAGAATATTATTCCATTTTATCCCTGATCGCCAATAAACGTTTGGAAGAGTCCGGTTACTTCAATGTCAATACATTTTTTGAAACCTTTATGGAGGCAGATAATGATATGGAAATTGATGCCAAAGGTGATGTGAAATTCAAGGCGAATGTCCGTAGGTTTAAGAATAATTCTTTGTTTCAACAGCTGCTTTCCGAATTTATTGATATTAAAGGGGAAGAAGATAATCCAGAACTGAAGCGTCCCAACAAAATCAACAAAGAATATAAAATTGAGCAAAATGATCTGACAAAAGAGCAATATGATCTACTCAATGAAAGCTTTAGTGAAACGGAGAAAGGAGCGATCCTTACCCATATCCTTAATGCCCGGTTGATTGCCATTTCTCCGTATTTATCACCTTATTATGATGGAGAAGAGCCTTCTCTGCAGGAATTTATAGAGAATTCCCCGAAGCTAAGGCAGACGATGGAGCTGATCCGACAGAATAAAAAAGATATTCCGGATTCAGGACAGATTATTTATTCAGAATTAGCCGTTGCAGAATTTCCAAAGCTGAAAGAATATCTCATTAATGAAGTTGTTTATAGACCCGAGGAAATTGGAATTATTACCGGAGCAACCAGTAAACCGGGTAGGTTGAAAATCCAGGATGATTTTAATTCCGGGAAAATTAAAATTATTATTGGCAGCGAAGCTATCCAGGAAGGAATGAATCTTCAGGAAAATACAACCGATCTGTATCTCCTTTCTTTACCCTATAATTTTACTTCTTTGCGGCAGGTGGAAGGCCGAATATGGAGACAGGGAAATAAGAATGAAAATGTCCGTGTCAATTTTATGCTGACCAATGACAGTATTGATGTCTTTATGCTTCAAAAATTGCAGGCTAAACAGGCACGATATTTAGAAGCGATGAAAAAAGGAGCAGATGTGTTGGATGTTTCGGATATCAGTACCCAGGAACTCAAAACATCAATTATTACCAATCCGGAAACAAGGGCTAATATTGAGATTGAACTGATGAAAAAACGGATAGAAAGTGAGAAAAACAAACACCTTGCGGATAGTGCCTTTGTATTAAGGAAGTATGAAGATTTTATCAAAGTTCAGGAAGGCGTAACCAAAGCAGAGTATAGTTATAACAGGATTTTAGGGTACTCCAAAGAAGAAGGAGATGACTCAGAATATTGGAGAAATCAGCTTCCATCTTATCAAAAAACGATTGATCTTGCAAAAGAAGAAGTTCAAAAAGCAATTCAGCATTTAGCTGAAAAAGGAGTGAATGTTACAGAAATTGAGAAGCAAACCAAGGCTACAGAAGGTAAAATAGCTGAATTGGATAAAAAACTGGAAGAGCTTCCAGAGATAAAAGATAATTTAATTGCTCAATATAAGACAGAAAAAGAGCAGCAGCTTAAAATTAATAAGTATATAGATCATGTAAAAGACAGGGCAGAAGAGAATAAAATTCTATACAATACTTTATTGAAAATGAGTTCTATGAATAATTTGGACAGTAAAAATTCTTTAGATCTAATATCAAATCAAGAAGAGGATATGAATTTGGCTAACGTAACCACTGCTATCAGAAAAAGATAAGTGAAATTAGAGTTAGTGAGCCGTTTAAGAGAATAATTGCCTTTCTAAATACTAATATATTTGACCGAAATATTAATTAATTTTAGACAAGTAGTTTTATGTCTACAGACTTGAAGCAATTGACTTTAAATAATAGAGAAAAAAAACTATATATTTGATAACCCACTCAATAAGCTAAATTTGAAGAAAATGATATTTTGTGTAAAAAATAAACTATGACCTTAAATAAACGAAATAATTATGAATGTCAAGAGAAGGGGAATCTGGAAAAAGTATCGGCCGTGGTAGGAAAAAGATAATGAAAAAGTATTTAGAGGAATACTATTATTACAGAATTTAAAAAGTCAAAATCAAGTCTGTTAGCTTTTAGAATCTAAAATGGAGGTATGGTTTCACATATTTCAACATTTATTTTAATACGTCATAATTTGTCGCATTATGAACGTAGCTTTGTAAAAGGCAATTCTAAAGTTTCTTGTTTAAAGATTATAGTTTAGTTATATTTGAAATATATTATGAGTACTACATTAAGCCATAAAAGAATTACAGTTAAATCAGCTATTACAAAGGAAATTTTAGCTGTTTTGAGTAACAAAGATAGAGAGCCTTCTAAGACCTTGCTTAGCGGAAGGATTATGGCTAAAGCTTGGGTGAAACAGTTTGATGAAGAGGTGAGACTTCACACGGCACAATATTTCATGCAACGTGTTATTAATTCTTATTGGAATTCAAATCAAAATTTTTTACCGTTCTTTCCTCTACAACTTAGTAGCATCCAGTTTCCTTTTGTTGAACTTGATGATAGCATTGAAGCTGTTGCAAATGTTATTGGCAAAGCTGCGGCGGAATTAGATGTTATTAAAGCGTCATTTGAGTTAGGAAATTTATATACGAGTATCCTTCCAGAAAAGCTGAGATCAGATAACGGCGTATTTTATACTCCGCCAGCGCTTACAGATAGATTATTAAACGCTGTTGAAAATGCTGGTGTTGACTGGACATCATCATCTGTAGCTGATCCTGCATGTGGAGGTGGTGCTTTTTTAGCACCTATAGCTCTTCGCATAATCTCTGCAACTGATTATTTATCACCTGAAGAACAATTAAAACATCTTGAGCAGAACTTAAAAGGCTATGAAATTGATCCATTCTCAGCATGGTTGACAGAAGTATTTTTGCAAATTGCTGTAAAAGATGTCATGAATTTAGCAGGTCGTCGTATAAAGCCTATAGTAACAATTTGTGATACGCTCTCTTTTTTTTCAAGTAAAGATAACCAAAGGAAGTTTGATGTTGTAATAGGAAATCCGCCTTACGGAAAATTGACATTAAATAAGGAAGTTAGAGGAGAATATGAGGAAAGCCTTTATGGTCATGCGAATCTTTATGGATTGTTTACCCATTTAGCTATTAATCTGGTTAAACCTGAAGGAATTGTCGGGTACCTTACCCCTACCAGTTTTCTTTCCGGTGAATATTTTAAAAAATTAAGAATGTTCATTAGAAAAGAAACAAATCCTTTAACAATTGATTTTGTTGCCGGCAGAAAAGGAGTATTTGAAGATGTGCTTCAAGAAACACTATTGGCAGTTTATAAAAAGAAAAATCATTTATCAAATGAGGCTCCGGTTCTAGAAATTAGTGAGATTTCTACATTGCCTAATGGCAGATTAAAGATTTCTTCAGTTGGAAGATACGAATTATCGATCGACACATGCTCTCCATGGATATTACCAAGGGACATTAAACATGCTAAAATTGTAGCATCCATGTCGAACATGAAGGATAGTCTAAGTACCTACGGTTATAAAGTAAGCACTGGACAATTGGTTTGGAACAGGCATAAAAAACAGTTGTCAGATAAGAAAAGCAAAAGTTCTTTTCCTATAATTTGGGCTGAGGCTGTTTCTAAAGATGGTAACTTTGAATTGAAGGCAGAGAAAGCTAATCATAAAAAATGGTTCCATTTTAAAAAAGGAAATGACTTTTTGCTGACTACTAAATCTTGTGTTTTATTACAACGAACGACTTCTAAGGAACAGGAAAAGCGTTTGATTACCACAGTGCTACCTGATGAATTATTTAAAGAATATACATCTGCTGTTGTTGAAAATCATTTGAATATGATTATTCCAACAGTGTCAAATCCTACTGTCAACCTTAAAACATTATCAACTTTCTTAAATAGCAAAGTAGTGAATGATGCGTTTAGAACAATCAGTGGGAGTGTTGCGGTATCTGCGTATGAACTGGAATCATTACCATTACCCGCACCATCAAAATTAAAACGACTAAATACACTAATCAATAATAATGCAGATTCTGATCTTATAGAAAAAGAATGCACGAAAATTTATACAAAAACTAAATGAGTCAATTGCCTACTTACGTAACGAGAGAATTAATCCATGAACGACTTCCAGTAATATTTCCTGAAGGTACTCCAAACAGAATTTATCTTATCAGGGAGATGGCAGCCAGCACAATTTTTACAATGTTGTATATTGGCGCAATTGACGGGAGAGAAACCTATATAGGGCCTGTTCACGTTTATAGGATGACTATGGAGCAATCAGCTCTTTCAGATGATTTAAGTCGCAAAGAGTATGGTAAGAATGCGTTGTTGAAAGGTTCAACCTGAGGGTAAAAGATGGTATGCTGATAATACCAGAGAGCCAATCAGAGATGAAACGCTAAGAGAAGGCTTGATTCCAGTTGGAGCTGTATTAACTAAAACTGGATTACCTACTACTTCCAGTCGACCACGCTATGCACTTCAGAATGATTTCGCTAACCTCTTTGATCCGGCAATTGCTGAAGGGGAATTAGAAGCAGCAGTCAAATCATGGCAGGATAATAATTTATCAGCAAGTGCAAGAGCCAGATTATCTGTAGCAGGTCGTACAGGAAATGCAACTGACGGAAGAGTTTTGGTAACATTTCCAAATGGTGAGGCACGAAATTTAATTGCAGGACCCAGTTCGGTGATATCAAAAGCTGTAGTAGAGGTTTTTGCAAATAAATTTTTAAAAGAGCCTGCAGTGTTATGGTTAAGTACAAGCGATGCAAAAGTAACATTTGTAGATAATGTTATAGCTAAAGCTATTGGACTTGAAATAGAAGCAGATAAAAATTTACCCGATCTTATCTTAGCAGATTTAGGTACACCTAATCCACTTTTAATATTCGTTGAAGTTGTTGCGTCTGATGGGCCAATTTCTGAAAGAAGAAAAAATGCTCTTTATGAGTTAAGTGATAGAGCAGGATTTGATCGCAAGCACATAGCATTCGTAACAGCTTATAAAGATAGACAAGTACAGCCATTCCGTAAAACCGTTCCCGAATTGGCTTGGGGAAGTTTTGCATGGTTTATGTCAGAACCGAATAATCTTATTTATCTAAATGATAGTGAGAAAAAAATATCTGAATTTTAAAATCCTTTGATCAATATTCGGATTCATTGAATTTTTTTAATTGTCTCATAGATTAACCTGGCTATAGCACTATATTATTTTAACTTCATTTTATTATGGAAACACGTAATTTCTAATAATGTATTTTTAATATATTTGGCAATAATGTTATAATCATTGCATTAACAAAAAATTATTAACTATAATACAGTAGAATTGTATTTTTATTCGATTACTTAAATGGCAGACAATAATGATTTACAGTACGAAGGAGTTTTTCCACAACGTGATCTCCAGATTCATGGCATCGGTTCATATACCCTTGATTTAAATGCTAATAAACATACGAGTTTAGAAGCAACCGAAAATGAATCAGATTACTTGAGTTTTATTCATGGGATTGTGCACGAAATTTCAATACAAGGGGGTAGACAGTTTATATGTAATAGCATGCATACTGAAGTTATTAATATTGTCAGCCAAATTGTTAATGGTGATATAGATTTCAGTGAAGTAGAAGCAATTGCCGACAGGTTACTAAGAATTGAAGTGGAAGCCCAGGAAAAAATATCAAAATTAGGTAAACAATTGCACGAAGGTTTGCTTATCATTTCGCATATCACTGATAGAAATGTTGAAAAAATAATAATTTGTAAAGCTGAAACTCTTTCCTACATAGAAAGGAAAACCTTTACTCAACAAGATGGATTTCCATTAAAGAAAAAGATTTTTAAATCTGTTCAAATTATTTTTGACAATAACAAAAATATAGAAGAGATTTATGTTAATGATATTAATGAATCAATATCAAAATATTGGTGGGATACTTTCTTAGAACTTGCGAAAAAGTATGAAGATGAGGAAAATACAAAAAGGGCATTTTCTATTATAGAATCGAAAATACTCAATATTATTAGAAAGGAATCAAATATTGATTTTTGGAACTTAAGAAATACTACTATTCATTATTTCCGTTCCAATGAGGAGTTTGAAATAGAGGATTATATTGAAAAATGTTTAGATGGTTATGTTCCAGAGAAAGAAGATTTAGATATTGAAAAATTTGTGGTGAAGGCTAGAGAGCTTCCTAAAAAGTTTGCTTTTGATCCTCAGTTTAGCTTAGTTAAAAAAGCAATTACTGCAAAAATTAAGAAAACTATTAGCTTACATGAGAGTATCGATTTGGTTCTCAAAGGAGAAGTAAATCCTGGTACAATAGAAAGTGCTCGTAACGATCGAAATGAGAAAGGTATATTTATCAAGACCTCAACGGGCTTCGACGAATTTGGTGGTTAATCTATAAAAGTATGTGGTATCATGATTTTTTTAATAGTATTGGAACTCCCAATGAGATTGAAATTTTTGAAGAAGATTTCAATGAATTTACAATAGAATATTCATATCCTACAATCTTACTGCCTACAGAAGAAACTATCAAAAATATTTTTGCGGAAGTAAAAAATTCTGATATTTGTTCCTTCTATTTATCTATTGATCAGGGGGAATCTGTTGTAATCAAAGATGATAATAATTTTTCATTAAGTTTCAACGATCTAAATAATTTATTGTCAAGTCATGAAGAGGGAGAAAAAATCAACATTAAAATCAATATTTATAAGACTTCAACCGATAACCAATTCCACTTTTATTCAAAAGACTGTTTTTTCAACTATATAAAATCATTTGACAGTGTAAGTTTAGCAAACTTTTTCTCCAGCAGTGTTTTTGATCATACTTCAAAGATTTATATATTAATAAATGATTTTGTTGGTACATTAAATAGTAGTAAATTCTTTATTGCCGCGCAATATCAAGCAGAAGAAGAGGATTATGGTTACCGTGAAAAGAGAATTAATAATATTATTTCCAATAATCATTCATCTTTTTTTGCAAAACTAAAGGTTCTCCCAGAAGATTTTATTTTCAGCGGTAACGGTGAAATTGAACTGTTAGCATTGGAACAATTTCAAAGGTTAGCCAAAATTCTTCTAATAGCATCAATTTTTGATATCACTGATCTGACAAAAGAAAGTTTTTATTATAAGTTAAACGGCTATAAGTCAATAAGTGAATCCATAAATACCGCTAATGTTAATATTAAAAATTTAGATGATTTTTACAATATATATTTATGGATATACAACAGCGGGAATATTTTAGATAAGCTTGGATTAGCTAGAAACTTAATTTCATTACATCTAAAAAAAGACTCCAGTTTAGAGCTTGAAGGAGATGTTTTTGAATCGTTAAAATCTAGCTACAAAGTATATGAAAAACAGAATGTAAAACAATATATCGAAGTCAGAAATAAAATGTCTGACCAAATTTCAGATTACGGTAAACGGGTGGCTAGTTTTACAGACAATTTTGCCAATGGATTTCAAAAGTCTGCATTGTCGCTTGTTACATTTTTCTCTTCTCTTATAGTGACAAGAATATTAGCCACTCCTAAGAATAATTCTGATTTTATTATGTACAGTACTCTAATAACATTGGTGTTTTTAGGTATAACATTAGTTTATATGATAATCTCAAGATTTGAACTGAGTGAGCAAGAAAGTAGATTCAAAAAAAGTTATAGTGATTTTAAGAAGAGATATACTGATTTATTGACAGAAGAAGATATTGCGCGTATACTTAATAACGATGAAGAGCATAATTCTGATTTGTTGTATATTACAAAAAAGAGAAAATGGTATACAACTCTTTGGATTCTAGTGTTGGCTTTAATATTAATAGCTACAATAGTATATTACTTATATGGAAATGCTACTCCACCATTTCAAGACGATAAATTACCATCACCAAAATTTATATGAAATCATCGTCATTACTGTTGATGTGTTTAATGTAAGCCCTACAATGTACAGATATAGTGGGATTCACAATCCTTACAAACTTCTATTTTATCTTTGGTAAATCTAGTACTTCTTGAAATCTGGACGTTGTAGACTTGCTTTTAAATTATATCTTTTATATAGCTAAGGATTGTTTACAAAGAAAAAACGTAATTTCTTTGTACAACAAAAAAAAATCTATATATTTGCACCAGTTAAAAACAAACGCTCTTAATCTTATTAAAAAAGTGACCTATTCGGTGACCTACAATATAAGAGAACAGCATAAAGCTTATGGATAGGGCTTTTTCTAAAAAAGTACAAGTCCCGTCCGGATCGCAACTATCAATCAAAGTAGTCAAAATACTGTAAAATACTTATTTTACAGTATTTTTTTTTGGAATATGCGTATTAATTTTAGGTTAAAATATTTTGTGGCACTAGTAATTTATATTTTGAATAAAAATTAACGTGTGCTATTAAAAATATTAATAATAATTATTATCTTCGCCTGATAATAAAACCACCAATTGTTGAAATAATGAAAAAGATACTTTAGGTTTATTTGTGTATGGGGAATGTTTTTAAAATCAGGGAGTTAAGATATATACCCAGGTGGTCGGTTTTTCTTATTGATGTTTCAGTCATTTTTTTTTCAATTTTAGTTTCATATTTTCTTCTGAATAGTCTGGAGGTAAAACTTAACTTTACTAAGTATCAAAAGGAAAAGATATTTTCAGTGGTGCTTATTAATATTCTGTGTATAATTCTGTTCAAAACTTATGCAGGAATTATCAGACACTCTACTTTTTTTGACTTTTTTAAAATTGTATGGTCTTCAGGGAGTGCTCTTATTGTCTTGCTTGGACTGAATTTTATGTCAGAACTGATATTGGGCAAACCCGTATTTTTATATCCTGTTCTTTTTTTATTTTTCTTTGTCTCCATTTTTCTGATGTTTTTTTTCAGAATGGCAATCAAAAAGCTTTTCGGTGTATTAATAGATTCTAAGGATACTCTATCCAAAGCTAGAATTGCTATCTTAGGAGTAGAGGATACTTCCGTGTCATTAGCAAAGGCTATTATTCACAATCCCGACCATCCCTATCAGCTGGCAGGATTTCTCACTGCAAGATCAGATTCTAAAAAAGCAAGGTTGCTTGGCCATAAAATTTATAATAAAAAGCAATTTCTTAAGAGTGATACTCTGAAAGAACAATTTGATGCGGTTTTAATCAAAGATGTGATGACAAAGCAAGAGATAGAAGAATGGACTAGCTTTGCATTGGATAAAGGATTGAAAGTATTAAAAGTACCCGTAACCAATATCATAAAAGAGGATGATAAGGTGAGAAGTATCCGTCCTCTTCAGATTGAAGATTTACTGAATCGTCCGACAATTAAAATAGAAAACAATGAGGTAAAATGTTTTCATGTTAATAAAAATATTCTGGTAACCGGAGGTGCCGGGTCTATAGGAAGTGAGATTGTAAGGCAGGTTGCTCAGCTAAATTCATCATTGATTGTTGTGGTAGATCAGGCTGAGTCTCCTTTATATGAGTTGCAGCTTGAATTATTAGAAAGATTCCCAAATCAAAGGTTCAAATTTATACTGGCTGATATTTCAAACTATTCCAGAATGGAGAAATTGTTTGATGATTATCAGTTTTCAATAGTTTATCATGCGGCAGCCTACAAGCATGTACCATTAATAGAAGATAATCCACATGAAGCTATTTTTGTCAATATTGGAGGAACTAAAAATGTGGCACTCTTATCGAAAAAATATAATGTAAATCGTTTTGTGATGGTGTCTACAGATAAAGCTGTAAATCCCACCAACGTAATGGGAGCTTCTAAAAGAGCTGCTGAACTTTTTGTACAGTCTCTACAAAATTCTTCGGAGAATACAACAAAATTTATAACAACGCGTTTTGGAAATGTATTAGGTTCCAATGGCTCTGTAATACCACATTTCAAAAAACAAATTGAAAAAGGAGGTCCGGTGACGATTACTCATCCCGATATCATTCGTTATTTTATGACGATTCCTGAAGCCTGCGAATTGGTACTTCAGGCAGGAACAATGGGACAGGGAGGAGAGATTTATGTTTTTGATATGGGTAAACCGGTTAAAATTTTGGATTTAGCGGAAAGAATGATCAAATTATCAGGATATACTCCAGGTATCGATATTAAAATTGATTTTATTGGCTTAAGACCTGGTGAAAAACTATATGAAGAACTTTTAACGAATAATTCTACAACTATTCCTACCCATCATGAGAAAATTATGATATCCAGAGATCCATTGATGAAGTTTGAAGATATAGATATTTTGTGCTCGCAAATTATTCTTTCAGCAATGAATAAAGATAGTTTACAGATTGTAAGAATATTAAAAATAATTGTGCCGGAATTTAAAAGCAATAACTCTGAATTTGAAATTCTTGACAAGATATCTGAACATGAAGCATATGAATGAAATTAAAGAATAAAATACATAAAAAACTGATATAAAATAATAATTTTGCTATTTTAATTCCAAACGGAATGAAAATTGCTAGAGAAAGAATTGATTTAAATATAAAGATTAAATACCTCTCACATTCGTAAACTTCTTATAAATATAGAATACTTATGTGGTTAGTTTTCTTCCTATTAGGTATCTTAAATTAAATTTAGTTCAGATAGATTTTAAATAATAACACAAGTAGACTTAGAATAAACAACATATGAATAAAAAGATTATTACATATATAACATTGTTATCGGTTATTTTGTTATCATGCAGACCGAAGCAGAATATGGTATATATGTCGAAACATAATATGGAAGAGGAAGTTGCGAAAGCAAAATTTCAGGGATTACATATTCAGGAAGGAGATGTTCTTCTTATTCTGGTATCCGCACTTGATGAAATTGCCGTAAAACCTTTTAATCTTAATACTGCAAACAAAGTAGGGAGCGACAGTGGAAGAGGCATCAACCAATACGTAGAACCAAGTCAATACCTTGTCAATGAAGAAGGTTATATTTCTTTTCCGGTTTTAGGAAATGTATATACTAAAGGGATGACACAGGTACAGCTAAAACAGGAACTGGAATCACGCCTTAAGAGATATCTAACAGATCCATTGGTGACTATTACCCTTAAAAATTTCAATGTGAGTGTTTTAGGAGAGGTAAAACAACCAGGGCAGAAAGAAAGTCTCTCTCAGAAAATCAATATTTTTCAAGCACTTGGACTTGCAGGTGATATGACGGATTTCGGAGACCGTACCAATGTAAAACTTATACGCACAGGAGAAGATGGTGCTGACCAAGTGGTGAATGTTGACCTTACAAGATCCGATATTGTGAGTTCGCCGTACTATTATATGAAACAAAATGACATATTATATGTACAGCCGGACAAAAATAAGCAGGTCCAGGCTAACTCAAATCCGAACAGAGCTCTTACATTCCAGATTATTGGTGCTTTACTTACAGCGGGTACACTTATTATTGCTTTAACTCGAAAATAAAATATGCAGCAGATAGAATTTCAGGAAAGTGAAGAATCTTTGAATTTAAGAAAGATCATTGGAAAATATTTAGTAAAATGGCCTTGGTTTATAGCATCTGTCTTATTATTTGTTACTATAGCCTTTATATATTTAAGATATGCTGTGCCTCAATATGAATCGACTACTACTTTAAAATTTGATAAGAAACAGTCTGATTTAACAGGAGCACTAATTGATCTTGATAACTTAGGACTTGGTTTAGGAAATGCAGATGAACTTAAAAGTGAAGTGGCTGTGGTAAACTCCAGACCAATCCTTATGAAAGTTGTTGAAAACCTAAATCTTAATATACAATATTATAATTCGGGTGAGATAAGGGATTCAGAATTATTTATCAAAGTACCGATTGTTGCAAAAATTATTTCTTATAAGAATACCAAAAAATTTGTTTCTTCCCAATACATGGTAAAAGAAGTCAACGGAAACGAATTTGTTTTGGAAGATAAGGAAAACAAAAAAGTAAAGGGAACTTTCGATAAAAATCTAGCTCTTGATTTTGGAACTGTAGTTCTTCAAAAAGTACCGGGTCTTACCTTTAAAGATAAATATAAAATTGTCTTCTGGAATCCTATAGAGAAGGTAAAATCTTTGGAAAAAAAGATCCAGGTTGATCTTCCGGATCAGAAGGCTATGCTTATGGACATTAAGATTGTAGGAACTGTTCCTGAAAAATCAGAGGCTATTCTTAATGAGGTAACCAAACAGTATAATCTGGATGGGCTAAGAGATAAAAACTTACAAGCTCAAAATACTCAGGAATTTATCGATAAACGATTAGAGGTTATTTCACGAGACCTTTCAGGAGTGGAGAATCAAAAAGAAGATTTCCAAAATCGTAACCGAATCGTAGACTTACAGGCGCAGGCTCAGTTGGCGCTTCAGAATACAAATGATAACACAAAACAAATTCTTATACAGCAGACCCAGCTGGATCTTCTTAACTCTCTTCAAAATGAAGCTTCAAAAGGAGATAATCAGCTTATGCCCTCTAATTTAGGGCTTAATCCTTCTTTGGAACAGGCCATTTTACAATATAATAATCTTGTTATCACTAGAAATAAAACTTTGAAGCAGGCAACCAATGAGAACCCTGCAGTGATAGAAATGAATAAAGAAATTTCTTCACTAAAAGAAATTGTAAGAGATAACATTCGTCAGCAAAAAGCAACCGTTCAGGCATCTATCGCACAGATAAACAGCCAAATTTCTGCCAGTACAGATATGATTGAAAAGGTTCCCGGACAATCAAAAATCTACAGAGGTATCGAACGTCAGCAGAATCTTAAGGAGCAGCTTTTCCTTTTTCTTTTACAGAAAAGAGAAGAAAACGCAATCAATCTTTCTGTGAATGTTCCGAAAGCTAAAATTGTAAACCCTGCTTATACAGATGATATTCCGGTTTCACCTAAGAAAAATATTATTCTTTTGGCAGCGGCTTTATTGGGATTAATGTTACCGTTGGGAGTATTCTATCTTTTCTTTATGTGGGATGATAAAATCTACAGCCGTACAGATATTACTGAAAATTCGCCACTTGGAGTGTTAGCAGATATACCATCGCTGAAGGATGATCAGAATCATTTGGTACAGAGGAATGATTTCTCAGAGTTGGCGGAATCATTTAGAATATTGGTTTCCAACCTGAAATTTCTGCTTCCTAAAAAAGATTCAGCGAAAGTCATATTGGTAACTTCTTCAGTGAAAGGAGAAGGAAAAACACTGGTTTCAGTGAATCTTGCTCTGACACTGGGAAGCAAAAACGGAAGATCATTACTCATTGGTTCGGATGTTAGAAATCCGCAAATACAGAGGTATGATGATGAGCGTGTTAAGAATGCAGGTCTTACGGAATATTTATACGATGAAACGACAGATATAGAAGATCTTATACATATTTCCGATACCAATCCTGAATGTGATGTAATTTATGCGGGATCTATTCCTCCAAATCCTCAGGAGCTTCTTTCCAACGGTCGTTATCAGAAGCTTATCAGTGAGATGTCGTCCCGTTACGAATATATTGTGATCGATTCTGCTCCGCTGATGCTTGTTTCGGATACATTGAGTATTTCTGATACTGCTGACGCTTCTTTATACGTGGTAAGATCAGGAGTATCAAGAAAAATATTAATAGATTTTGCCAATAAACTGGTTAAAGAATCAAAGATATCAAACGTTTCTTTCGTGATCAATGATGTTTCTAAAAATGTTGGTGGTTACGGTTACGGATACAACTATGGCTATGGTTACGGATATACAGCTGATAAGAAGAAAAACTGGTGGCAAAAGCTTTTTAATAAATAAATCAAATTATCTTCAAAATAAACATTAAAATAAAGTAAGAACATCACATTTAATATGAATATACAGAATAAAATTGGGGTAATCGGATTGGGGTATGTAGGATTACCACTGGCCCGTTTATTTGCAACAAAATATGCCGTAGTAGGTTTTGATATCAACCAGGCCAGAATTGCAGAACTGAATAGCGGAAAAGATTCCACGTTGGAAGTAGAAGATGAAGTACTACAGCCGGTTTTAGTGAAAGATAACCCATTTTCAAACTCATCAAAAGGATTGCTTTGCTCATCTGATCTGGAAGATATTAAGGAGGCTAACATCTATATCGTAACTGTTCCTACACCGGTAGACAGACATAATCGTCCGGACCTGACACCTTTATATAAAGCATCTGAAACAGTAGGAAAAGTATTGAAAAAAGGGGATATTGTTATTTATGAATCTACTGTTTATCCTGGTGTTACAGAAGAAGAATGTATCCCTGTGCTGGAAAAAGTTTCGGGATTAAAGTTTAACGAGGATTTCTTTGCAGGATATTCTCCTGAAAGAATCAATCCGGGAGATAAAGAACGTACCGTAGAGAAGATTTTAAAGGTAACTTCAGGTTCTACACCAGAAATTGGTAAAAAAGTAGACGAATTATATAAATCTGTAATTGCAGCAGGTACCCATTTGGCACCTACTATTAAAGTAGCTGAAGCATCAAAAGTTATTGAAAACTCACAACGTGATATCAATATTGCTTTTGTGAATGAGCTTGCCAAAATATTTAATCTTCTGGATATTGATACACACGCAGTTCTGGAGGCAGCAGGAACGAAATGGAATTTCCTGAAATTCAAGCCCGGATTGGTAGGAGGACATTGTATCGGGGTAGATCCTTTCTATCTTGCCCAGAAAGCGCAGGACGTAGGATATTATTCTGAGCTTATCCTTACCGCAAGAAGACTGAATGATTCCATGGGGCAGTTTGTAGCTTCGGAGGTGGTAAAAACAATGATTAAGAAAAGGATCAACATTACGGATGCCAAAGTACTGAATCTTGGAATCACTTTTAAAGAAAACTGTCCGGATGTAAGAAATACAAAAGCTGCAGATGTTATCAATGCGCTGGAAGACTATTCTGTAGAAGTGACAACGTATGATCCGTGGGCAAATCCAGAAGAAGTAATGCATGAATATGGTATACAATCTACCAATTCTCTTGAAGATGTGAAGGGACAGTTTGATGCAATTGTTCTCACAGTTTCTCATGATGAATTCCTGAATATTGATCTTTCCCGCTATCTGAAGGAAGGAGGAGTTTTATATGATGTTAAAGGAATTTTAGAGAAATACGATAATCGTTTATAAAAAAATAGAGAATGAAAATAGCAGTCGTAGGAACAGGGTATGTAGGTTTGTCTAATGCCGTCTTATTGGCTCAACATAATGAAGTTGTAGCTTTAGATATTGTTCAGGAGAGAGTAGAATTGCTTAATACTAAAAAATCTCCTATTGAAGATGAAGAAATCAGTACGTTTCTAAGTACTAAACCCCTTAATTTCAAAGCCACTTTAGATAAAAAGGAAGCTTACGATAAGGCTGAATATATTATTGTCGCCACTCCAACAGATTATGACCCCACTACTAATTATTTCGACACAAGCAGTGTTGAGAATGTAATTAAGGAAATTGCAGAGTATAATTCTGAGGCTGTAATCATTATTAAATCTACGGTTCCTGTAGGTTATACCGTAGACTTAAAAAGCAAAATGCATTTAGATAATGTGGTGTTTTCTCCTGAATTTTTGAGAGAAGGTAAAGCTTTATATGATAATTTATATCCTTCCAGAATTATTGTCGGGGAGCAAAGTGAGCGAGCAAGGATTTTTGCAGAATTATTGAAAGAAGGTGCGGTAAAAAAGGATATTCCAGTATTATTTACAAATCCTACAGAAGCAGAGGCCATTAAATTGTTTTCAAATACCTACTTAGCATTGCGTGTGGCTTATTTCAACGAATTAGACAGCTATGCGCAGATTCATGAACTGGATACCCGCCAGATTGTGGAAGGTGTTGGTCTGGATCCGAGAATTGGGTCGCATTATAATAATCCGTCTTTTGGATACGGAGGATACTGCCTGCCTAAAGATACCAAACAGCTTTTGGCAAATTATAACGCTGTTCCCAATAATATTATTCAGGCAATTGTAGATGCCAACAGAACCCGTAAGGACTTTATAGCAGATTCTGTGCTTGCCAAAAAACCAAAAAAGGTAGGTGTTTATCGTCTGATCATGAAAGCAGGCTCCGACAATTTCAGAGCATCTGCCATCCAGGGCGTAATGAAAAGGATTAAAGCTAAGGGAGTAGAAGTGGAAGTGTTTGAGCCGGCCCTTAATGAAGAGTCTTTTTTCGGTTCCAGAGTAGTAAGAGATTTAGAACTTTTCAAGAAAGAATGCGATGTCATTATTTCTAACCGCAATGCACCGGAACTTGCTGATGTACAGGAAAAAGTGTACACAAGGGATCTATTTGGTAATGATTAAAAGTAAATAAATTGTCCAGTACAAAAAAGATCGCAAAAAATACAATATTACTCTATATAAGGATGATCATCAATATGGGGATCTCCTTATATACTTCAAGGATTATTTTACAGAAGTTAGGCGTAGAGGATTTTGGGATATATAATTTAGTAGCGGGGGTAGTTGTATTATTCTCTTTTTTAAATAATGCAATGACAAGTGCTACTCAACGATTTTTAAATATTGAATTAGCTTCAAAAATCAAAGAAAAAGTTAATAGAGTTTTTTGTATGAGTCTCAATATTCATATAATTATCTCAATTATGGTATTGGTTTTGTCGGAGACTATTGGATTGTGGTTTTTAAATTACAAATTAAATATTCCAGTTAACCGGCTTAATGCAGCGAATTTTGTATTTCAATTTTCTATAATTACAACAATAATTAATATCATTAGAATACCTTTCAATGCTACCATACTCGCGAATGAAAGGATGTCTTTCTATGCCTATCTGGGTATAGTAGAGACTATATTAAAACTAGCTATTGTATTTTTATTATCTCTTTTTGTTGAATATGATCAGCTGATAGTGTATTCATTTTTATTATTACTGGTCAATCTTATAATTAATGTAATCTATAAAATTTATTGCTATAGGAACTTTAAGGAAGAAACTGCTTACCATTATTTTTCTGACAAAAAACTATTCAGGGAATTATTATCTTTTTCTGGTTGGAGCTTATTCGGACAAGTGGCTGTTTTAAGTTCAACA
Organism: Chryseobacterium sp. SG20098; assembly: GCF_031844745.1. Taxonomy (NCBI): domain Bacteria; kingdom Pseudomonadati; phylum Bacteroidota; class Flavobacteriia; order Flavobacteriales; family Weeksellaceae; genus Chryseobacterium; species Chryseobacterium sp. SG20098. The sequence goes on from NZ_CP134622.1 coordinate 4,690,983, forward strand.
CAGGGATTGAATATGATTATGAATATATTCATCGGTGTAACTGTAAATGCAGCCTTAGGTATCGCGAATCAGGTAAATAGTGTTTTATATAGTTTTGTTTCCAATATGCAGGTAGCATTCAATCCACAAATTACTCAGAGTTATGCTTCAAATGATTTGGAAACACATAAAAGATTAGTATTAAATACTTCGAAATATTCAGTATTTCTATTTTTAGTTTTATCAATACCGATTTTATTACATACAGAATTTATTTTAAAATTATGGCTTGGTGTTAATTTACCTCAATACCTTGTAAGCTTCACTCAAATAGTTATAATAGGCTCTATTATTAATGCTATAGTTGGACCATTCTGGATGTCTGCCAATGCCATTGGAAATATCAGAAATTATCAATTAGGGGTTTCATTGATATTATTATTAAATCTTCCGCTGGCATATATATTCTTAAAATTAGGTTTTTCTCCTGTATATATTATGAGCTTAAATGTTATTTTAAATTTATGCACCTTCATATTTCGTTTTCTTTATGTTAATCATAAATTGAAATATGATTGGCCAGACGTAGTACTTTATTTAAAACAGACCTTTCTGGTTATTTTCTCTTGTTTTATTCTGGTATGGGTCATAAAAAAAATAGATTTTAGCAGTTACTTTTTTGCAATATCTTCAACCATTGCTGCTGAGATTATTTTGTTGGTATTAATTATTCTTATTGGTATTAAGCGGGAAGAGTATTTACAGTTTAAAAAAACAATCATAAAAAAAATAAAGAAATAAATATGGATTTATTTAACAAAATAAAAAATAAAGCAAATTCAATTATCAATAATATACAGAATAATGCCAGAGTAGATAAAATTGCTGATGAAATTACTAATTGCAGGTCAAAGCGGTTATTTTTATTTCAGACTCCTACTCATACTAATATTGGAGATCACGCTATTGCCGAGGGGCAGCTAAAATTTTTTCAGGAAAATTTACCCGGGCATCACATTTTTGAGATCAATCAGTCTCAGATGAAGTATTTTATAGAAAAGTACAGAAATAATATTAAGCCTGATGATTTGATATTTGTTCATGGAGGTGGCAATTTCGGGAATGAATATATGAGGGAAGAAAATTTAAGGAGAATGGTAATTCAGAACTTTCCTGAAAATAAAATTATACTGTTTCCACAAACGATCTATTATTCAAATGATCAGATTGGTGAATCTGAATTAAAAAGAACACAAGATATTTTTGGAAAACATAAAAATTTGATTTTAACAGCCAGGGAGGAAAAATCATTTGAATTAATGCAAAAATATTTTCCAAAAAACAAAATAATTCTGACTCCCGATATTGTTCTTTACACTGAATATAGTTTTGAAAATGAGCGGGAATATGCATTGGAAGTAATCAGAAATGATCAGGAATCAATATTAACAGCAGATGATAAAGATAAAATTACCCAAATCTTAAAAGAAAGATTTGACAAAATAATTAATTCTGATATGCATTGTGATAAAATAACAGATTTAGATATAAAATCTGTTAGAAAAAAAATATTAACTAATAAGCTGTTACAATTTTCTAAGGCAAAGATAGTGGTCACTGACAGATTACACGGAATGGTTCTTTGCATCATTACAGGAACACCATGCGTGGTTTTTTCAAATTATAATCAGAAAGTTATAGGAACTTACAACTGGATTAAGTATTTAAAATATATCAAGTTTGTTAAAAATGTAGAGGAAGCAAACACAGCAATAGATGAGTTATTGAATAATGATAGCTATGAGAAATATAATCCTCAGGAGATAAGGAAGTTTTACCTACCATTAATAGAGAATGTAAATGAATGATGTTTTTTTATCAATTATCGTCCCAATATATAATGTTGAAAATTATATAGAAAAATGTATTGCCAGTATAATACAAAATACTTCTGCTAATTTTGAACTGATCCTGGTAATTGATGGATCTCCGGATAATAGTATCAGTATTTGTAAAAAATATAAAGAAGCGGATAAAAGAATTGTCATCCTGGAAAAAGAAAACGGGGGGCTTTCTGATGCCAGAAATGCCGGATATAAAATAGCCAAAGGGGAATATATCTGGTTTGTTGATGGAGATGATTATATTGAAAGTGATAGTATTGATATCTTTTTTGAAAAAATCAATAAAGAGACCGATATTTTCTTATTTAATTATCAGGAAATTTATGAAAATAAAATTGTCAAATTTGAAAAATTTGAAAATGAAGAAAAGATTAGTGGCCACGATTTGCTGTTAAAATACAATAACTATGGTGTTCAAGCATGGACACAGATCTATTCAAAAAATTTCTTGGATCAACATAAGATCATATTTGAAAAAGGAGCCATCTATGAGGATGTGTTATTTAATACACAAGTCTATAGTAAAAATCCTGCGCTGCAAGTTATTGACAATATCTTCGTAAACTATGTACAAAGGGGAGAGTCAATCATGAAGAAAAAGCAGACTATAAAAAATGTAGAATCAGTTTTAAAAATTTTAGAATTATATAATAAGAAAGATATAATAGATTTCTTTCCAAAAAAGTTTATAATCAATAGACACCACTATTATTTTAGTTTGCTATTCATTTTTTTACATAAGAGTAATATGAAAAAAGATGAAATTATGGATCTTTTAAATAGCATCAGTAAAAAAAACTTTTTTGTTTTTACAAGAGAGTATGATTCTTTTATTGTGAAATATATTAAAAGAAAACTATTTCCTTCCAAATCGGTTTTTATTTATAAGAATTGGAATTTTATTTTCCTTCTGATAAGGTTGGATAATTTGATTAATAGATGAATTACTTAAAGAAAAATATAACCCTAATATTAATCATTTCACAGATATTTGGTTTATACGGTGGTATGCTACAAGCACCGAGACTTCTTGCTATTTTATTTTTACCTTTACTGATACAGGATTTAAATAAAAAGCTTATTAAAGGGAAAGAGTATTTATTGTTTTTCTTTTCTTTTATTATGTATTGTGTATTGTCAATGTTATTTTTAACATTTAATAATGACCAATCCTTAAAAGAGTTTGCATATGCGCTGATAAATTTTATTATTTTCGTTGAAATAGTAAATTTTAGCAAGTATATAAGTTTAAATAAACTGATAAATGGCTGGGTTATATTTGTATTACTAAGTATTCCAATTGCAATTATAGAAATTAATTTCAACTTACACTTTTCTAATTCAAAGTTTGGAGATGATACGGTATTAGGAGGTGTGGGAACTCTTAGAAAATATGCAGCTATTACTTTTGGAAATTATAATTTATATAATCACCTTTTGGCGATTTCATTTCCTTTTATTTTAGCTAAACTCAAATTTATTTCAAACAAATTATTTCAAACATTTTATATCCTTTTTATTTTTGCAATTGTTTGGGTTGTATTAACTAATGCAAGTCGTGGTACTATGCTGTGCTTATTAATATCTACTGTAATATATATTATTTTTTATTCCAGCAAGTCAATCAGCAAAACCATTATGTACACATTCATTTCAATAATAGCATCTGTTGCAGGGTATATATATGTAATGAATAATGCAGCATTTTCTTATTTAAAGACAAGAATAGAACAAAAAGGACTGGAAGACAATTCTAGAAAAGAAATGATCAATGTCGGTATAGACATGTTTATTGACTCAAAATTTTTGGGTGTGGGAGCTGGAAATTTTTCTGATACAGCGAATAAAATGACAAATAATCCTATCCTAGTACCCCATAATTTATTTATAGAATTACTCTCTCAATATGGGATTGTTGTTTTCTTTACATTTCTTTTATTGTTATTTAAAATTTTTAATCCCAAAAGGATTTTTAAAAAGCGTGAAATTCCAAACTATATCTTATTAGGATCATTACTGGTAATGCCATTAGCATTTACAATTAATAGTGTTTATTTAAATAATCCTTACATGTGGATTTGGCTGGCAAGTCTTTACTGTATATCATCATTTTATAAAACGACAACTAAAAATGTTAATTGATTATATAGATAGAACGTATTCATCGTTAAGAAAAATTTCTAAAGCTCAGTCTTTAGCAAGATTTTCTATAAGAAAGTTTTCAAATTTTGTCTTCCCGATATATCTTAAAAACACTAAAAAGGAAGTAGTACTACCCGAAAAATTGCCGGAAAATATTATCGTATCACTCACAACATTTCCGGGAAGAATATCCAAATTATGGATGGTTGTAGAATGTATGCTACGACAAAGTCTGCTGCCAAATAAAATTGTATTGTATCTGGCAAAAGATCAATTTCCGAATGAGTTGAAAGATATACCGAATAATCTTCTGGGTTACTATAATAAGAAGCAATTAGAAATAATATTTGTAGACGAAGATTTAAGGTCTCATAAAAAGTATTACTATGCCTTTAAGGAATATCAAAACGACGTTATTATAACCATAGATGATGATATTTTTTATCCGTCGAATATCATTAAAGACTTAATGGATTTACATAAGAAATTTCCCGATACAATTTGTTGCCACAGAGCACATATGGTTATTAGAAATGATGATAATACCATAAGCAAATATTCAAAATGGAAAAAAGTCTTCGGAAATTGTGGACCGACATTTGATCTATTTCACACAAGTGGGGGAGGAACTTTATATAAAAGTAATTTTTTTAGTGAAGAAGTTGTAAATAAAGATGCATTTGTCAGCTTATGTTTTATGGCAGATGATGTTTGGCTGAATATTATGGCTCAGTTGAATAGGACAAAGACAGTGAAATCCGATTATTTTTCAAACTTAATTCCCATTGAAAATAAAAATTCACTCTTCAAGTTAAGTCAGGAAAACGTTGCAGATGGAGGTAACGATAAGCAGTTACAGAATCTGATTCAAAATTATAATATTAATAATTATGAAATATTTAAGTGATTTTATAAAGCTTAGTGCGTTATTATTATTATTTAGCTTTTCTTTTGCTCAGCAAAACAGAGTAAGCAGGTATAATGCAGATATGCAGGCATCCAAAAGTTATGGTTTGCAGAAAATGGAACTGTCATCGAAGAGTAAAAATACTTATGATTTCATGGCATTAGGATATTTTATCAATGCAAATAACAATATGTATCTTAAAACAAAAGATAAAAAATATATTGATACTAATATTTCTGTCATAAAACCAATCCTGATTGATACGAATTCAAATACCTCGTACCAAAAGAATGGCTGGGTGATGAATGTCGCAAAAGGAAATCAGAATGCAGTAGCGAACGGACAGGAACATTTAATTTCAGAAGGATATTTTTTCAGATATATCGGTGAGTTTTTGGATATTCTAGCTAAGAATAAATTGTATACGAATTATCAACCAGTGATAGAAAGTGGTTTAAAATACTCCTTCGATAAATGGAAAGCCAGAAGCTTCAGTCAATATGGAGATTATTCATTATTGTTTCATCAGAGGCTTCATACAGGAGCAAACTGGGCTGTTGTTGCACTCTATCTGATGAAGTATGACGAATCTGATAAAAATTCATATGCTTTATTTGTAAATCAGTTTGATCAGCAGCTGAAAAAAGCGTTGGTTTTAAACAAGAGCGCAGGTAGCGTTTTGTATTATACGTGGAACAGTACATATCCTGATACTTTTTGTAAGGCGTTACAGAAAATTAAGAATTATAAACCGGTTGTACAGGATGTGTCACATGGAAATCATGTCGTATTATATTTAATAAAGGCAAGAGAATTGGGAAATGCCAATTGGGCTGACTTTAATTTCAATTATTTATGCAATACCTTAAAGCTTAAGATTCTTAAAGGGAACAGTATTGCCGATAATGTAGATGGTACTACAGATCCAAGTGTGCAGAATACAGGATGGAAGATATCGGATGGCTGGATGAAACTTATCTATTTTGATGCAAGTTTATACCCTTTAGTCGAAAAAAACCTTTCGAATTACAGTAATAAAATTAGCAACTCTTCTTTAGAGCTGCAGTTTAATTCAATTTATCCATAATGATACTTCACATTACAAACGATTACTCAGGATCTACAGTTTATAAAAATTTGGTGAGGGAGCTGGATAATAACGGGCTAGAGCAGATTGTATATAATCCATTTCGAGAATCTTCCAGAATAGGGAAAAATAAAATAGATTTTAAAAATACCCGCTCTCAAATTATCTATAGCCATATTTTATCAAAATATGCAGATCGGATTTTGTATAAAAGAAAAATTAAAAAAATAGTACAGGACATTGAAGCAAAAATAGACCTCAAGACCGTCAGATTTATTCATGCTCACACCTGGTACAGCGATGGTGGGGTGGCCTATGAGCTTCATAAAAAATATAATATTCCATACATATTAGCAGTACGAAATACAGATCTTAACGTGTTTTTGAAGTATTTTCTGCACGAAAGAGGCTACGGACAAAAAATACTTCAGAATGCAAATAAGATCATAACCATTTCGGCAGTCTATAAAAAAAGAATGCTTGAAGATCCCCGCTTGTCTCATATCATGAGCGATATACAGCAAAAACTAATGGTGATACCAAATGGTGTAGACCCTTTCTGGATAGAATCAAAGGTTATGAACAGGAAAATTGTTGAGAATGAAAAAAACATTCAGCTGCTTTATATAGGGAAATTCAATAAGGGCAAAAATGTTTTTAACCTTATTAATGCTGTTAAGAATCATAATCACAAAATTCAGAATAAAATAAAATTAACACTGATTGGAGGGGGAGGAAATGACGAGAAAAGAATCCTGGATTCTATTAAAAATGATCATTCCTTTGAGTTTGTAGGAAAAGTAGACAGTCTGCCTGTTCTAAAATCCTATTACGAACGAAGCGATTTCTTTACAATGCCTTCCAAAGCAGAAACCTTTGGCTTGGTCTATATAGAAGCACTTTTGCAAGGTTTACCGGTGATGTACACGCAAAATGAAGGGATCGACGGTTTTTATGATGATTCTATTGGAGAAAAAGTGGAAGACACTTCTGTTTCTGCAATCGAACGAGGGCTTGAACGGTTAATCCAAAAACGAGATCATTATAGTTTTGATATGGAACAATTGTTAGAAAATCATGACTGGAAGAGAATAGCTGAAGTATATCAACAATTATATATAGAAAAAAAATAATGAATATATTATACATCCACCAATATTTCGTAACTCCTCAGGAGCCAGGAGGAACAAGATCGTACTGGCTGGCACAAGAACTTATTAAAAACGGGCATAAAGTTACTATGCTCACCTCATCATCCAAATTTTCAGAGGATATTAAAATTGTAGAAATTGATGGTATTGAAGTCGTTTATATAAAAGAAGACTACGACCAGAATATGAGTGTTTCCAGAAGGTTAAAGGCCTTCTTGAAATTTATGTACAAATCATCTGTAGTAGGAATGAAACAGAAAGATATCGATTTGGTAATTGCTACATCTACTCCTCTTACAATAGGTATTCCGGCACTTATATTAAAGTGGTTTAAAAAGAAGCCTTTTGTTTTTGAAGTAAGAGACCTCTGGCCGGAGGTGCCAATACAGATGGGAGCCATAAAAAATAGTTGGACAATAAAAACGACTCGTCTGCTGGAAAAAGTGATTTATAAAAATGCTTCCCGTGTTATAGCTCTTTCTCCGGGTATGCAGGCTGGAGTTGTAAAGTATATTCCTAAAGAAAAAACATCCATGATTCCTAATATGGCTAAAATGGACGAATTCTGGCCTAGGGGAAAAAATGATCAACTGATGGAAAAGCTCGGCTTAAAAAAAGATTCCTTCAAAATAGTTCACTTTGGTTCTTTGGGATTGGCAAATGGGGCTCAGACAATTGTTGAATCCGCCAAATTATTAAACAATAGAGAAGATATAGAATTTTTGTTTGTAGGAGGAGGTTCGACCGAAAAAGATTTGATAGAAGAAGTAGAAAAAAGCAATCTTAAAAATGTGAAATTTCTCGGAAAGTTCCCTATGACTGACGTATCTGAGATTGTCAATTTTTCGGATGTTTCGATGATTTCCTTTTTGGATATTCCTATTTTGTATACCAACTCTCCAAACAAGCTTTTCGATTCGTTGTCTGCAGGAAAACCAATTATTGTAAACTCTGCCGGCTGGACCAAAGATATAGCCGAAAAATACCATTGCGGATTTTATGTGAACCCAAACCGTCCGGAAGAACTTGCACAAAAAGTACTCTATCTGAAAGACAATCCTGAATTGGTAACGGAAATGGGACAGAATGCAAGGAAATTGGCTGAAACAGTTTATGATAAATCCATTTTGTGTAAAAAATTTGTTGAAGTCATCGAACAAACAGAATAAATGACCAAGACAAAGAATTTATTGTATGTACAAATTATAGATAAAGGGTCATCTTAGAATTTAAAGTAACAAGAATGTTGGTTTTGTGTGTGTTTTTATAATCGACTTTCTTAAATTTTCTAAGTAAAATAGGGCAGAAGAGTATTAAGTACAGCTTTATATTAATTTTTTTATATTTGACAATCTGTATCTTAACAATAACTTTGAAAGAAAAGAAATACGTTTCTTTGGAAAAGTTAAAAAAATCTATATATTTGCACCAGTTAAAAAGCAAATGCTACCTTAAAAAATTGATCCGGTAGTTCAGCTGGTTAGAATGCCGCCCTGTCACGGCGGAGGTCGCGGGTTCGAGTCCCGTCCGGATCGCAAAAGAGCCTTCTATTTTTAGAAGGCTCTTTTATTTATTACTCCTACTTTTGAGACTTATCCATTAATTTTATTTATTTTTGTGGAAAATTTCTTGATGAAGGTAAGGTTTGAGTTTTTGGATGGAATAAGAGGAATTTCTGCGTTATGGGTAGTTTTATATCATTCTTTATTATTTAACGGCTATTCTACAGGTCACAATATTAAATGGTCTAATCATTTTGTTTTATTTTTTATACAAAAAGCTACATCAATTGGTCACTTAGCAGTATCTATATTTATAGTTCTTTCCGGATTTTGTCTTGCACTTCCAGTGGTTAACAATAATATGGAGATAAAAGGAGGGTTTAAAAGATATATTAGCAGAAGAGCTAAACGATTAATTCCTCCCTATTATGTTGCTTTATTATTATCAGGACTGCTCATTTTACTTTTTCCTTTATTACAAACACCGTACAATACGGCCTGGGACAGTAAATTACCTGTAAGTTTTTGGTCTGTCATTAGCCATATTGGATTATTTCATAATTTAAAATCTTCATGGATTTTCAAGATAAATGGAGCGCATTGGTCTATTGCTACAGAATGGCAGATTTATTGGCTTTTTCCTTTCATGCTTCTGTTTTGGAGAAGAACTAATGTATACATATCTTTTATTATATTCGTATTATTGGCATTATTACTAAAAAAGCTGATTCCAATGGCAAAACCCGAATTTATAATTCTATTTTTCATGGGAGTTATATGTTGTTATTTGTCATTTAAAAAAATGACAGTCAATAAATTATTAATTCCCTTAGCTACAACTATTTTCCTTGCAGGTTTATTGGCTTTCGCATTATTACATATTAACGGTTTTGTAATGATATTACTAACAGGGATAACTTTTTCTTTTTTATTGTATTCCTTAGTCTCTTACACAAAATCAACAGAAAAACCAATCCTTATTCTTGAAAATAAACCATTAGAATTTTTAGGAAAGATATCTTACAGTTTATATCTTATACACGGGCCGCTCCTTGCAATTATGAATCTTTATTTATTAAAAAACTTTGAACTCACAAATGACACAAGGCAATGGATTATCTTTATTGGGGTCTTTATTTTAATCATACCTGTAACAACTATTTTTTACAACTTGGTTGAAAAGAGATTTCTTAATAAATAATACTCCAATAAAATAATTTTCTAAAATAGAAAAAACAGAGCATTGAAACGGTTGATAGCCTGGATCGCTTTAGTGCCGGATAATTTTTTTAAGAAGCCTGCAAAGTATTTAGCCATAAACGTTCCTTCAGTTACAAGATGCCAATCTCTCTGAAGGATTTCTCTTGATGACGTATCAGTCCATCTTCTTTTTTAACATAAAGTTTTACGATTTTATAGCGTAATGGATAATCATTTACAATAATCTCACGTAAAAAGCCTTTCGATTCCACAAACCTTTCTTTAAACTCCCGGGGAATGCTGTTTTTTTTTCAAAGTAAATGTGAGCTTGACTATTATATTGTTCTACTTGAGGATATCAAATGGGTCAAGTAAAAATTAAGTAAGTAATTATGTTTCTTTGTGCTTTTGAACAATAACTCCTCATTTACAGTGATAAAGCCTCCGTTTTTTTACGGTATTTTTAAGAATGTCTTTTAGGATTCAAATTTAGGTCTGATATTTGTACTGGGTAGCCAAACTAAATGGCCGATTTATTTATGAAAAACATATCTGTGAAAAAATCCTTTTTTTATATCTGTTTATGTGCTTTTTTTCTGGTTTCCTGTAAAAAGGAAATAGAAAAAATAAGTGATACTTTTAAAGATACAGTTTCTTCTTCGGAAGTTGCGGAGGTAGAAAAGGATTCTCTAAAGAAAGATTCTGTTCCTGTCGTTAAAAAAGAATCTGTTCCGCCTGTTATCCAGGAGAATGGCTTTTATAATGCCTTTGTTCTTCCCAAAGATAAAAAGATGCGTGATTCTGTTTACGCAGAATTCAGCAAGAAATATAGTGTGGAAGAAAGAACAGCTATTTTAGCCTTAAACAGATTGGATTCTAAAAGTAAATGGAATGCCGACACCTTGGTAGTTCCTGCAAAAATAGATACCACGCTGATGGCCTATTCACCGTTTCCAATGCAACTGGATGTGTTAAGCGGAGTGAAAAAGTTTGTCATTTTCTCATATCCTATACAGGCTTTTGCGGTATACTCTAATGGAAGTCTTATAAAATGGGGACCAACAAGTATGGGTAAAAAAGCAGCCCAGACTACAAGAGGCCTTACTTTTGCCAACTGGAAAAAGAAACTGGCTATTTCCACTGTAAGCAGCGAATGGAAACTTCCTTACAATTTTAATATTCACAATATAGGCGGAATCGGGTGGCATGAATATACACTTCCCGGATATCCTGCTTCACACTCATGTTTACGATTGTTGAGAAAAGATGCCCAATGGTTGTATTCCTATGCAGATACCTGGATTTTGAATCCCGGTGGAGCTACTACTAAAGCCAGAGGTACAGCAGTAATGGTATTCGGAGATTATAAATGGGGAGGAAGAAAACCATGGAGAAATCTTTTGGATGATCCTAATGCCAACAATATTTCCGTTGAAGAATTGACGAAACTTTTAGAACCAGACGTTCCGAAGATGCTTAAAGAACAAAGCAACAGAGAAAAAGTTGCAGATTCTATCAAAGCAGCAAAAGCAGCAGCTCCTATTCAAAATGAAAAGCCCGTAGAACCTCTGTCTAATTAATTTTCTTTTCAAATTGTAAAGTAGATTCTTCAGCAAACTTTCTAAGTTTAAGCATTTCCTCTTTACCTTTATGTTGCCCAAATCTGGCAGCGATATACGTAAGAAGAATAAAAAATAACATGATAAAAGAAGCGCTCAGTGCCCAAGGGTATTCTGCGCTTTTTATTTGCTTTTCTACGTAATACATTGTGAAAAAGGTCATCCAAAGAATAGAAAAAGAAAAATACAGGAACATAAAGAAGGTCCACACCGCAGAACTGGGACCGAACACTCCACGTATGGTCGTATGCTCATCTTCCATTTCTATCCGTAAGGCAAGGCTGGGTTTCCAGTAATTATCATATTCTGTTTTTACCCAGATGGTAGCCACTTCTTTATTGATATTGCCTGAAAACTCATCTTTATGCTCTTCCATATATTTTTTCAGATTTTCAGCATACTCTTCTTTAGTAAGATGAGTAAACATTTTAAACCTGGGTCTGGTTCTTATTCTGTCTAAGGTGGTTTCTTCAGTATTCATATTATTATTCTTGATAAGGAATAGGGTCTTGAAGGGTAAAACTTAGTGTGAGTTTTTCATTTTTCCTTTGAATGAGCATATTGATAGTTCTACCTTCATTAGATTTCATAAGCTCTACAATTTTTTCAAGGGTCATCTCGGAAGTAGGATCTCCATTAATACTTAGAATTCTGTCTTCCTTTTTCAGTCCTGCTTCATAGGCCGGCGAATCTTTTCTTACTCCGGCAATAGAAAATATAGGTTTTAGACTGAATTTATATTGAAAAGCATCCTTATAAACTTCATTTACTGCCGTAGCAGATTTTTGGGTTTCAATACTTATTCGGTCTTGCTGCCATTCCAGCCCGTCCTGTTTGAAATCCAATCCGCTCATATTAAAGTGAAAAGGATCATTAAAATATCTGTTTCTTTTCAAATATAACTTTTTGTTAGGATAATTAAAAATGACTGTAAATCTGCGCATAATTTCGCTGCCTATAGAGCCTTTCCTGTTTTCTACTAAGTTGACGTGTTGTATAGAGAATTCATCCGGCATAGAAGTGAGAGGCTTTTCAAACTTAAAATTTCCAAGGTAAAAATTATGAATACGACTTCTTTTACCATAAACATCTCCATTAAAACCACGGCCAAGAAAATCATCAATATTAGGCCTGTTATAAACAAAATTTTTAATCAGTGTAGGGAAGAGCCATATCGCATCACTGTTTCCAATATCAATCAGCAGTTTTGAGTCTTTCTTTTCATTTGTCATTTCTACACCTGCATACATATAGGGCTTATCTCTTTCAATGGTAATGGGGAATTCTTCAAATTTTCTGATTTTCTTTTCTAAAAGAGCAGCATTTTCAAATACAGTTATTTTCTTGGATGAATAATCGATATAAATAGGATGATTTTTGAAGAAATGATAGCCAATCACTCCATTTACAGGAATTCCTACGTGAGGCGAAATATTAAATTCTTCATCAATAATGATATAAAGAGACATGGAGGTATTGATAATCCCATTACCTATTTTGCCTATATTGCGCTCAGACTTCAGTCCATCAATACTTAAACTACCCCCAAGCCCGGAAAATTTGACTTTTTCAACATTGCTTAGCTTCACTTCTTTGTTTTCCAGACTGAAAAGGATGGTTTCAGAAACTCCCGTATCCAGAAGAAAGGTGAGTTCAGCACCGTTGATATTAATAGGAATAAAGATAAGGTTGTTGATAAGCTGAAAAGGAATGACTGTTTTTTTAGTATTAATTAACTCAAAAGTATTTTGAGCATTTACAAAAATGCTTAGAAATAATCCCAGTAAAAGCAATTTAAATTTCATTTACTGAATTTACTGAATTTATCTATATGATAATAAAAAAACATTCCAAAAGCTGGAATGTTTATATAAGTTACAATGAAGTAATGTTTTTTATTAAATTTATTCCAAAATAGGTTTTGTTTATTTTGAAAAGAAGTCCATCAAATCCATATAATTCTTCTGGTTGACTCCATGTCCGCTCATATATTCCCTGAACGTGAAATAACAGCTAAGATCATAAAGAAGATCAGCTGCTTTTCTTCCCCATTCCAGAGGGATCACAGCATCATCCGTACCATGAGAAATGAAGAAACGCAGCCCCTCCAGTTTCTTTTTATCTTTTACAATACCCTCCAGAATTTTATCTTCAGGATAACTGCTCATACAGGCAACACGATTGAAAAGCTCAGGATGTTTTAAAGCCAAAGCATAACATAATATACCACCCTGGCTGAAGCCACAAAGATGAGCTTTGCTTTCCGTAAGCCCATAGTGGTTGACAATCTTTAGTATACTTTCCAGAACTGCATGTAAAGATTCGTTGGCCTGGGGAACATCAATGAAATTTTCAGGATCATTAAAATTGATATCATACCATGAATATCCTTCAAATTGAGTATCATGTGGAGCTCTGAAACTTACAATGATCCAGTCATTGGGAAGAGTTTCTCTAAAACTGAAAAGATCCTGCTCATTGCTGCCGTAGCCATGAAGCATAAAAAGAATGGGAGTTTGGGAAGTAATATTTTCCGGCTCTCTTACTAGATAATCTAAATTCATACAGCAAAGATAATTAAATTACCTGCAGAATCTTAACTTTTATTATTCATACAATGAACTTCTGTTGCATGGTGGTTTATGTGTAATGATTAATTATTTGGAGTATATTTTTGAATTTTTCCGGGTCTTTCTGTTTTTATTGATTTGATATTATTTGGAAATCTTTATTGGAAAATTTTCATAAAAGTTATTTTTATATTAATAAAAAACTTATATTTGAAACATTAAAAAATCTATTTGGAGAAATGAAGCAATTTTACAATTCAAAAAGTTTACTTAGACTTTCTTTTTTATTCGTTTTATTATTTTCTGTAATCACCGTTGTTAATTCTTGTAAAAAAGATGATGATGAAGAATTTCAGGATCATGTGGTTCAATTCGAAGTGAAGACCACTGCCGGAGGAAATATTATAAGTGTTGTAACACAGGTAGGTACAGCTCAGAATACCATATACAATACTCCGCAGTCTCCTGTAACTTCACCATGGACAAGTGGAGAATTCTTTGTGAATTCCAGCCAGGCACAGCTTAATCTTGATGCGAATGCATCAATGCCGGATGATAATTCTGAATTGACAATCAATCTTTATATTGATGGCGAGATAGCAAGAACAGTGAAGAAGAAAGGTAAAGGGGTATTGGTTGCTTCTATTGATTATAGCTTCTTAGAACCTTAATTACTTTAACAATATATAAAAAACCGCTTTTAAAGCGGTTTTTTTATTCTTCAATCATACGTTGCTGTACTGCGAGGTTAATCAATTCTGTTGAGTTCTTTGCCTGAAATTTCTGTAGCAGATTCTTACGGTGAGTGTCTACGGTAAGAGGACTTAAAAAAAGTTCTTCAGCAATTACATTACTTGTTTTTCCCTGTGCTACCATCTGTAGAATTTGTTTTTCCCTTTTAGTCAGTCTTGGAATAGGAAGGGTAGTCTGAGAAGGAAGACTGATAATCTGTTTGGTTTCATTGCAGAAAACAATATCTTCCGAAAGAGCTCCTCTGATACCTATCACAAGATCATCAATGGAAGTATTTTTGAGAAGGTAACCGCTTGCTCCGTTTTGTATAGACTGCATAATAATGCTTCGTTCTGAACGGTTACTGAACATTATGACAGAGGTGCTTGGCGATATTTTTTTGATTTCTCGGCAGAGTTCTGTTCCGTTGGAATCTGGGAGCGTAATGTCCAGAAGAACAATATCTACCATTTCAGACCGGATGAAACTCAGTGTTTCTGCACCGGATGCAAAACTTCCTGCGACATTGAAGAAAGGCTGGCTTCTCAGCATCATTCTTAATCCTTCAATGACAATGGGATGATCATCTACGATGACAATATTTATTTTTTCATTCTCCATGGATGTTAAGTTCTATATTAATTGCTGTTCCTTGATCATCAGAATTGATTTCCATTTTTCCTTTCAGGTAGTTGACTCTGTTTTTCAGATTACGAAGTCCCATACTTTTGGAGGTATTTTCTATATTTTTATCAAATCCTTTTCCGTTATCTTCAATCGTGATCAGAAAATTCTCGCCGGATTGGGAGCATTGAAGCAGAATACTGCTGGCTTCGGCGTGTTTTACAGCATTGGCCAGTAACTCCTGTACAATCCTGTAAATATTAAGCTGGATATTTAAAGGTAATGCTTTGTCAATATCAATAGCCTGAAAATCAATTTCCAGGTTTTTTCTCTTGTAAAATTCACACAGGTCGAGTATCGCGGTTTCCAAACCAAAATTAAGCAATGATTCTGGCATTAAATTTCTCGCTACATGACGGAGTTCACTTACAGAGCTGTCCAGCTGCCCCAGTATCTTATAAAACTCCTGATCTTTTTCAGGGTTTAAATGACTGGAAGACCACGTAGAAAAGTTGATCTTTACGCCGGCAAGCATTCCTCCCAGACCATCATGAAGGTCTCTTGCAATACGTTCTCTTTCCCTTTCTTCGCCATCAAGAATGGCTTTGGTTAACGACAATTCTTCCTTTTGTTTAATATCATTGATTCTCTGTTCATTTATTTTTTTGTTTTTTCTGAAAATAATAAACAGAAAAATCAGAAGACTTAACGCCAGCAGTAAAACAAGACCCATTCCCCACAAATAAGAATTCTTTTTGTTGACTTCCAGATCTTTTTGATTCTTTTCAGCATTTAAAGTTGCTATTTTCCTTTCTTTCTCAGCAGTATTGAATTTAGTTTCGAGTTTGTTGATTTCAAGCTTTACATTTTCTGTATTCAAACTATCGTTGAGTTTGGAATATCTTTGTTCCCACAGGAGCGCTTCTTTAGTATCTCCCAGTTCTTCATTAAGCAAGGAAAGCTGCTTATAAAAAGTTTTTCTGTTATTAAGATCAATAGCCAGAGATTTTTCCGTTAAAACATCTTCCAGGGTAGTCTTAGCTTCTTTATATCTTTTAAGTTTCTTTAAAATGTCAAACTTGTTGAAATAAAACATTTGAGCCAGAAGATTCTGATTGTACTTTCTGGTATACAATATTCCTTTTTCTATCACAGGAAGAGCTTCCTCATTTTTCTGCCGGGTAATATACAACAGGGTTTTGCTGTAATAATAAAAAGCATTGGATGAAGATTCAGGATATGTCCTGACAAGCTTTTCGGCTTTATTCAAATACTTTTCAGCCTGGTCTCCATTGGCCTGATAACAAAAATTGTTGGCAGAATTGAGATAGGTAAAAAATAGCTCCGCAGAATTCGGATATTGTTTTTCAAGAATTTCAAGGGCTTTGTTATTATAACCTTCAGCTTTTTTAAACTGGGCATTATAAGTAAGAATAACTGCAAGCTGAGTATACAGGAATCCCAGGTTTCTGCTGTTCTTATATTTTTCAACCAATGGAATACTCTTTTCAAGCATGATTTTAACCAACGGAATATACCCCTCTTTATCCTTTTGAGAGACTCCGTAGCTGTACCAGGCAAGAGCCTGAAGAAAATCGGATTCTTCATTTTTAAATTTTGATAAAGACTGAATAGCCTGCTGATAAGAAACAGCAGCTTTGTTTTTATTTCTGTCCAGATTATACTGTCCTTCGTAATAATAATATTTTGCCGAAATAAAAGGATTGTTTTGAGCCAGTATTTTCCCTTTTGCAAGATATTTTTTACTCAAAACCGAATCACTGTTCCTGTAATAATTTGATAAAAGAAAAGAGGCCGTTGCTTTTGAAGGATCGGAATGATTTCCTTTTGTAATGTTTTGTAAGCTGTCTATATAAGCTTTCTCATTAAGCGGAATGATTTGTTGGGATTGTAAAGTAAAAGATAAAAATAGACTTAACAGGACAAGTAATCTCTTCATTATGGATCAATTCTGTAAAATTGTTTTTTTAAAACGTTCAATTTAATTAAAAATTTTAGCATAAAAAATACCTGAATTTAGGTAGAAAAAATTACTGGTTTTTCAGGATTGATAGACGTACGTGATGCTCATAGCTTTGCAAACATCAAATCATTAATCATAGAATATTCAATATAGTAACTAAAATTTAAACAAAAAGATTATGAAAAAAATGAGAATGAATCAGCTGTTAAGAGGAGCATTTGTTGCAGTAATAGCAGCAATGCTTATTGGATTTACGGCTTCATGCAGTAAAGATAACGATGACAATGAGAATGGAGCAGGAAAAAGTCATAAAGTGGTTTTTAAAGCAATCGCTTCTTCAGGTAGTAATATTGAGGTAGCGGTTTATGGAATTGACGGTAATCCTACCACTGCAACAAGTCTTAGCGGAACAACATGGAGCAGCCCTGAGGTAACATCAGAACCGGGAGCATACAATGCCACCGTTGGAGTAAACGCTGTCGGACCGGATGCTTCTGCAACATTGAAAGTTCAGATCTGGGTAGACGGAGAACTGAAGAAAGAAGGGACTTCCAGCGGACAGTATCTGTCGGCTTCTACAAGCTATACATTTTAATATTAAATTATTTTAGGACATAAAACGGGCGCTGAGATGAATCTCAGCGCCCGTTTTTATATGTATCTTTTACTAATTTGCTCTTACAATAAAGTAGCTTTTTTTACCTTTTTGTAATAATAAGAACTTACCATCGATAAGATCCGTTTCATTAGCTGTAAAAGTATCATTTACTTTTTGCTTGTTGACAGAGATTGCATTTCCTTTAATCTCTCTTTGAGCTTCACTCTTAGATTTTAAGAACCCTGACTTTTCAGAAAGAAGATCAACAATATTCACTCCTAAAACATCAGCTTTTGCAATTTCTTTCTGAGGAACTCCATCAAAAACTTCAAGGAATGTTTCCTCATCAAGACTTACAAGATCTTCAGCAGTAGAACGTCCGAAAAGGATTTCAGAAGCTTTTAGTGCTTTCTCATACTCTTCTCTTCCATGTACCCAAACTGTTACTTCTTCAGCCAGTTTCTTTTGTAGTTTTCTTTCGTGTGCCGCTGTTTTGTGCTCTTCAATTAAAGCTTCAATTTCCTCTTTTCCTAAGAAAGTGTAGAACTTAATGAATCTCTCAGCATCTTCATCAGTAGCATTCAGCCAGAACTGGTAGAATTTGTAAGGAGAAGTTTTCTTTTTATCCAGCCAGTAATTTTCTCCACTTTCAGACTTCCCGAATTTGGAGCCGTCTGCTTTGGTGATCAAAGGAACCGTTAATGCAAATGCTTCACCCTGAGCTTTTCTACGGATCAATTCTGTACCTGTAGTGATATTTCCCCACTGGTCTGAACCTCCCATCTGCAGCTTTACATTATTGTTTTGGTATAAGTGGAGGAAATCATATCCCTGGATGAGCTGGTACGTAAATTCTGTAAAACTCATTCCGTCTGCCCCTGACTCTCCAGAAAACCTTTTCTTTACAGAATCTTTAGCCATCATATAGTTGACTGTGATATTTTTTCCTACATTTTTAGCAAAATCAAGGAAAGAAATATTCTTCATCCAGTCGTAGTTATTTACCAGCTCAGCTTTGTTAGGCTCGTTTCCTTCGAAGTTTAAGAATTTCGAAAGCTGGTTTTTTAAACAGTCAACATAGTGTAAAAGAGTTTCTTCATCCAAAAGATTTCTTTCAGCAGATTTTCCGGACGGATCACCAATCATTCCCGTTGCACCTCCCACTAATGCAATCGGCTTGTGGCCATGAAGCTGGAAGTGCGCTAAAATTTTTATCTGGATAAGACTTCCGATATGTAAAGAATCGGCAGTAGGATCAAAACCAATATATGCAGTAGTTACCTCTTTATTCAGTTGTTCATCGGTTCCTGGCATCATATCGGCAAACAAACCACGCCACTTTAGTTCTTCTATAAAGGAATTCATTGATTTTTAACTTTAAAATTTTAAGATGCAAAGATAGTAAATTCATAAGTATTAAGGGTAAAAGCGAAACAGCAAAAATGTCGCGAAAAGAAAGTCACAAATCATGAAAATCTTTGTTAACTTTAAGAATTGAACAAGTTCACATTTTTGCCCTTTTACTCCTTTGTTTTTTACCCCAAATAATCTATATTTGTTATTAATGAACGACGAACAGCTATTCCTGCTCATCCAGAAGGCCAAAGATAAAGATCAGAAGGCTCAGACTAAACTCATCAATATTTTTTGGGTAGATGTTTTCTCTTTTGTCATGAAAAAGGTAAGAGATGAAAATGATGCGGATGAAATTACCGTCAATGTTTTTTCAAAAGTATTGTCAAAACTGGATATGTTTGATCCTCATTTTCAGTTCAAGACCTGGATATTGACCATTGCCCAAAATACTGTTATTGATTTCTGGAGAAAGAAGAATCGGGATAACGAAGACGCTGTTGAAAACCTTGATGAAGTCAAAAACCAATATGCAAAATCACCTGAAGAGCTTCTGATTTCTGAAGAAGAACAAAAGAAAATCATCAAAACCATAGAATCGCTGGATGCCAATTATCAGGACATTATCAAGCTGAGATTTTTTGAAGAAAAAAGCATCAAAGAAATTGCTGAAGAGCTGGGAATCTCCGTTGCCAATACTAAAGTAAGAGTAATGCGAGCCAAAAAAGTCTTAGCCGAACTGTTGAAGAATAATGAATTTGATGATCATTAAGCTCAATAATTCAATACATACTATTCAATAGAAACGTATTTTAACCCGTTTACTAAAAATACAAATTCAAAATTGGCTTTAGCCAAAGATTAAAAATAAACCTCTTCTTTTGTTTTCGGAAGAACTATTTTTTGCTGCTTTTCCTGATTTCTGTTCTGCAGATTGATCTTCAGCCCTTTTTTAATATAAGTTTCTTTTAAAGACTTACCATATTCCGCAGTATTTTCTACCTCTTTTGAATAATTAAGCTGTCCTGTTGAAAGGTTAAAATCTATCTCTTTCCAGTAATCACCAGGTCTTCCGGAAGTGGAGGAGGTTCCTATGAGCTCAAAATGCCCGTTCTGAAATCTATATTTATCTGTAACATCCCATTTCCAGCTGCTTCCGCCGTTTTGGGAAATAATCAGAATTCCTTTTTCTATTTTAGTTTCTCCATAAGGATCACCCATCATCCCTCCGCCATTGCTTTCCATAACAGTGTTTCTGGATTTTTCAAGAATTGTCCATGCTCCACCTGTTTTTTTCAGAATTTGGATTTCACGGATGTTTCCCATATCAGTCGTATCCTTTGTATTGTAAATAATTACTTTCTCAGGAATTTTATCACCATCAAGATCACCATCTACTGTTTCAATAACTGAAGAACCTGCAGGCTGAAATTGTTTTTGGGCCAGACAAAATGTTCCGCATACAGCGAATAAAAGAAAGAATATTTTTTTCATAAGAATATTTTGAGCAGATAAATATACAAATGAAATTTGAATGATCAATTTCATCAATATATCCGGTTGATGGTTTCCATTAAAAAATCCTTAACTTTGAGCTTCAATTTTAGAAATGGAAAATTCAGTTCAAGACACTACCGTTCAAAAACCAAAATGGATCCGCGTAAAACTTCCTACCGGAAAGAATTACAGAGAGCTGAGAACTTTGGTTGATAAATATAAATTAAATACCATTTGCCAAAGCGGAAGCTGCCCGAACATGGGAGAATGTTGGGGTGAAGGTACAGCTACTTTCATGATTTTAGGAAATATCTGTACAAGAAGCTGTGGATTCTGTGGCGTAAAAACAGGAAAACCGCTTGACGTAAATTGGGACGAACCTGAAAAAGTAGCAAGATCCATCAAGTTAATGAAGATCAAACATGCCGTGCTTACTTCTGTAGACCGCGATGATCTGAAAGATATGGGTTCTATTCTTTGGGGAGAAACAGTGAATGCTGTCAGAAGAATCTCTCCGGGAACCACAATGGAAACATTGATTCCTGACTTTCAGGGTATCACAAAACACCTTGACAGATTAGTAGAAGTTGGTCCTGAAGTAATCTCTCACAACATGGAAACCGTAAAACGTCTGACCAGAGAAGTGAGAATTCAGGCAAAATACGAAAGAAGCCTTGAAGTATTAAGATACCTGAAAGAAGCCGGACAAAGAAGAACCAAAACAGGGGTAATGCTTGGATTAGGTGAAACTAAAGATGAGGTTTTCCAGACGATCGAAGATATTAGAAATGCCAATGTAGATGTCATTACACTTGGACAATACCTACAGCCGACTAAAAAACATCTTCCGGTAAAGAAATTTATCACTCCTGAAGAATTTGATGAGTTCGGGGATTTTGCAAGAAGCCTAGGTTTCAGACACGTTGAAAGTTCTCCACTCGTAAGAAGTTCTTACCACGCAGAAAAACATATTCACTAAAAATACAGACCGTTCAGCAATGAGCGGTTTTTTGTTTTTTAGGTAGCAGATTATAGGTGATAGATTGCAGGTATTAGTGGTTACTAATGAAGGCGGCAATATTTACAATACGGCTGTCATCATTCCCATCCTTTGGAGGGGTGGCAAAAATTCAAAGAATTTTTGACGGGGTGGTTCCTACAACACTCAACAAAGCCTACTTAACAAGTCGTATCCTTCTTAATCACTCCAATCCTACCATTTATTTCAATCGGTCTGAAATGTTTTTTCTTAAACTCCGAAGGCGTTTCTCCCGTATGCTGTTTGAAAAGTTTATTAAAATAAGAAAGACTTTCAAAACCTACCTGAAAACAAACTTCTGTCACAGACTGATCTTTCAGCAGGAATATTTTAGCCTGATTGATTCTGTAATTGTTAACAAAATCAGTAAACGTCATATTCGTCTGCTTTTTAAAATACCGGCAGAAAGCAGGAGTACTCAAGCTGACAACTTGGGCCACTTCATTGACATTGGGCTTCCGGTCATAATTTTCGTGGATATAATCGTAGATGGTTCCCATTCTGATTTTATCATTCAAAAACCATTTGATCCGGGTATCTTCCTTATTCAATTCTTTCACTTCTGTGGAATGGGCAAGAATTTGCAGAATTTCAATCAGCCCAACCAAGGATTCAAAAGAGTTTTTATCTTTAATAGACTGTAGTTTTTCAACAACTGTATTTTTGGTTTCTCCGGAAAATGAAAGTCCGAGATAGGAACGTTCCAAAAGGTTCTTAATATTCTCAAATTCCGGAACAGGAAGGATAATATCCTGAAGGAAGCTTTCCCGCATCTGTAATACAAGCTGCCTGCATTCGGTCTGAATACCATAGTCAAAATTAAGATGAGGAACGTTGGAACCAATCAGTAAAAGATCGCTATCCGTAAAGCCGGAAATGTTTTTTCCAACGTGGCGGATTCCATTCACAGCTTCTACATACACCAGTTCAATTTCCGGGTGATAATGCCAGAAAAAACAGTTTTTCAGAGAAGGAGAAAATAGTTTGAAGGATTTCCCTTTTTCAAACTCAATAATTTCTTTCTGGATCTTCATTTTGTTCTTATTTGATTATTTATGAATTTAAAATTAAGTAAAAAGGTTAATATGGAGCAAGTTTTTATCATTCAAAGAGGAGTGAAATTCAAACTTTCTTGCGATTTTTGCACTTTCAAAATAAAGATACTCAGGTGATCCTTTAACTTGAACGAAATTAATTCAGAAAAAGATTTAGAGACAATGAAGATTGATAAAAGAATAATACCACTGGCAATTGGTGGTTTAGGGATAGGAACAACGGAATTTACCGTCATGGGACTGCTGCCGGATATTGCCAAAACATTACAGATTACGATTCCACAAGCCGGACATTTGATTTCAGCATATGCCATGGGCGTGGTTATCGGAGCTCCAATCCTGATTGGATATTCTGTAAAATTCCCTCCGAAAAAAGTCCTGATGGCTTTTATGATCCTTTTTACATTATTTAATGCGCTTTCGGCTATTGCACCGGGATATAACAGTATGCTGGTTATCCGTTTTATGTCCGGACTTCCGCATGGAGCCTTCTTCGGTGTAGGAACAGTAGTGGCTTCAAGAATGGCAGGAAAAGGAAAAGAAGCATTTTATATATCGATGATGTTTACAGGGCTTACGGTTGCCAATCTCGCAATGGTGCCTCTGGTCACCTATATCGGGCATACGTTCCACTGGAGGCTGTACTTTGCTATTGTGGCTGTTATCGGACTTTTTGCCATCTTATTTTTAAAACTGTGGCTTCCGAATCTGGAATCCAACCAGAATACCCACTTTATGGAAGAACTGAAATTCCTTAAAAATAAACAGTCGTGGCTGGTATTGGCTATTACAGCCATTGGATTTGGAGGATTGTTCACATGGCTGAGCTATATTACTCCTTTAATGACTGTTGTTGCCGGGATTAAAAGCAGCCAGATGGCTTATGTAATGGTCCTTGCCGGGGCCGGAATGGTAGTTGGAAACCTGGTGGGTGGTATTGTTTCAGATAAATTAGGCCCGGAAAAAACCTGTGTATTACTGATTTTCCTTATGATGATCTCTCTTGGAGGTGTTTTCTTCCTTGCAGAATACAAGAATATTGCTTTGATACTGACGTTCATGTGTGGTGCGCTCTCAATGTCTATCGCATCACCCATCAATATTATGATGATGAAAGCTGCTCCGAAAAGTGAAATGATGGCCGCGGCTTTTATGCAGGCAGGGTTCAATATTGCCAATGCAATGGGAGCGTTCCTGGGAGGAATTCCTTTGGAATATGGGTACTCCTTCAACTATCCATCATTGGTAGGAGTAGGGATGACCTTTATCGGATTGGTTATAAGCGTTAGATATATGTACCTGTACGGCTCAAAAACTCAAAATGAAGAAGATGTGGCTGCAGAATGCGTCTCATGCGATAAATAAAAATGAGTCATAGTGAAAATAACATCGCCTGTTTCTTACTGAAACAGACGATTTTTTATCAAATAAATGTTATGCCTCTACCTCATCTCCGTTTTTACACCAGTAGAGGGCATTGTATAAATTTTCTTTGGGGAAAGATTTAAACTCTCCCGGCATCAGAACACTGAAAACACTGGTGAAATCACGTATTCCTTCTTTATCCGTAACAATGGCTGACCGGTTCCAGTTGGTAAGATTTTTCAGTCCCAACAATAAATCTTCAAGCCACGCACCCATGGTAAAATTATCCAGATCGGTATCCAAATACAATAAATAATTCAGCTCACCGAACTGCTCTACCTTCTCTTTTACGCGCGGAATTACCAGTTTTTCAAAATCCTCTTTCGTTACTTCACCCGTTGCATTGAATGCCGCAACATTCTCCGGGGCTTCTGGAATAATTGTTATCATAATCAATATTTTATGGTGGTTCAGTTTAAAAGAATAACAATAATTACACCATAATTTAGTAGAAAATTGTTAAAAAAGGTATAAATGTTGTTAGTTTCAGTGTAAAATATTAATATGAATCTCAAATCAAATGAACCTTTCTGGCTTTTAAAAAACGGATTGTTAGCATCTTATCCATCTTTAAAATCAAATGAAGAATGTGATGTTCTCGTTATAGGAGGCGGCATTACGGGAAGCCTGATCGCTCATCAGATGATAAAAGACGGGTATAAAACCATCCTGATTGATAAACGTGAACTTTGCAACGGAAGTACTTCCGCTACCACTTCAATGTTACAATACGAAATAGATGTTCCTCTCTATGAACTGATCGATCAGATTGGGAAAAAAGGAGCGGTCTTAAGTTATAAAGCCTGTAGCGATGCTATTGATACATTGGAGAAAATCACAAGAACCATCAGATCCAAAGCAGGTTTCAAACGCAAAAAATCATTATACTATGCCTCGAAAAAGAAAGACCTGGAATGGCTGAAAAAAGAATATGAAGCGAGAAAAGCCGCCGGATTTGAAGTAAAATGGCTGTCTTCGGATCGTGTTATGGACCAGTTCGGATTTGAAAATACGTATGGCGGAATTTTGTCAAAACAGGGCGCAAGCATTGATGCCTTCCAATTCGCTCATGAGCTTTTCATGCATAATGTAAAGAAGGGATTGAAGATATTTGATAAAACTGAAATGGTAAAAGTGGAGGAGCATAAAGGATTTAATCTGGTCACCACAGACAGCGGATTTCAGATCAAAGCAAAAAAAATGATTTACTGTATAGGATACGAAAGCAAAAATCTGATCAAAGAGAACTTTGTCAACCTTAAAAGTACCTACGCGGTCGTCTCTGAAATTGATAAAGACAAGTTCAAAAACATCAGCAGCACATTAGTATGGAATACTGATGATCCTTACCTCTACATGAGAACTACTGATGATGGAAGACTTCTCATTGGAGGAGGAGACGAAGACTTTTATGATGCCGAAAAACGTGATGCTATTTTAGATAAAAAAGAAGAAAAGATCATCAAAACACTGAAGAAAATAAAACCTGATTATCATTTCTATACAGACTTTGTCTGGGCTGGAACTTTTGGTGAAACAAAAGACGGTTTACCCTATATCAGTGAGCATAAAAAATTTAAAAACTCTTATTTTGTGTTAGGCTTCGGAGGAAACGGAATTACTTTTTCAGTCGCGGGAATGGAAATGACTTCTTTGTTCATGAAAGGCAAAAAGCATCCGTTATCAAGATATTTTAAGTTTGGAAGGTAAATTTTCATGCTTTGTCTTATATATGACAATACTCCAATTGTTGTGCCCAATTCCCCTCCTGTGGAGGGGTGTCAAAAATTCAAAGAATTTTTGACGGGTGGTTTAAAAAAGCAGGCAGTCACAAAAAGACTGCCTGTTCAACTACAAACTATACCCGTTCTTTTTAGCAAGTTCAACAATAGAACTCTCAATGGCTTTTCCCAAATCATCAGAATCTTCTGTTCCTCTTTTTTTCATTTCGGAATCAATATAACCCTGGCGTTTTTTGGAAAGTTCTTCTATTTCCTTTTGAATTGTATCGCGTGCCGCAGATTTGGCAGCAATCGTTTTTTGAATTTCTTCCTTGCTTTTTCCTTTCAACTCGGCAGGAAGTTCACTTTCTTTAACATTGGCGATAAATCCGGCATCTTTTTCAGCTTTATCTACCAGATCCCAGTGATCATTTTTGTAAGCATTCTTTTTAGATTTGGCAACTGTTCTTTCTACCAGATTGGAAGCTGACTGCATTTCTGCGTTTTTATCCTGTGTGATCTGCTTAAGCCTGTACTCTGAACCATGATTTCCGTAGTAGATATAAGTATCATTTAACCTGGCATTGCATTCGGAAATTCTTTTGTCGTAAGGTGTTTCAATGTACATCACTTTTCTGTCGCTGTCGATATTGAAGTATTTTCCACCTCCCAGAGATGCCCCGTTTTGCCAGAACGTTTGGATTCCCTCTTCGCGGCTTCCGCAGAAAATGGTGTTGGTGTAAATATTTTTACCTTTCGCTTTTAAAACAACTTCCTTATAATTTGTTTTTCCCTGATCAAATGCTTCATTACCTGCGATATAAATCAGTTTAATACTTTTCTCATTGCTGTCCCAGTTCAGGTTGGCAGCAGCATCACGGATCACAGCACCACAATATTCACTGCCGCCATTGGTTCTTAATGCGAACAGCTTTTCAGAAACAAGATCCAGATCCTGAGTGAGGGGAGTTACCTGGCGGATGTAATTTTCATCACGAATTCCGTCGTTACCGTATTCATACAGTGCAATTTCGATCTCGGGAGCTTTTCCGTTGTATTTAAGAGTGGTCAGCGTATTCACAATATTCCACAGTCTGGATTTTGCCTGATCAATCAGTCCGTCCATACTATTGGAAGTATCAAGGAGAAGAGCAACCTGAATTTTATTGTCTTTTACCGTTGAGGTTAGCGGAATTAATGTTGCTTTTTGTACCGGTAAATGATCGTCAGTATTACTTTTTGCAGCAAGGTTTTCCTGAATGTTTCCGGAGCTTAAGAAAGCTGTACCTGCTGCAAGTGCTAAGATTTTTAAAGTTGTCATATTGTTGTTTTTTATTGGTTATTTGTTGTAATCGGAAATCTTTAAATCCTTATTATTTTAAATTCCTGAAATAAAATTATCCCTATTTGAGGCTTGAAATCACGAAACTTGGTGAACGGAAAGTTTCACTTGGTGGATGACAAAATAAGGAAGGCTCTAATTGTATGTTTAGTGTGATAGTAATAATCTAATGTATCATTTCAATACTGTCAGGCTGAGTGGAGTCGAGGCCTTTACCATTCGAAAAACTTTAAAAGACCGACAGGTATTTTTCTTCAGCCATTACCCGATAACCCAATAGTACAAAAACAAAAAAGCCGCCCAAAAGGCAGCTTTCTCACATCTGTTATTTTAAAGGATTTCATATTTTGTTTTGATACTGTATTTCAGCTTGATATTTTCAATATTATCAAAAGAATAATCTACAGGAGCGTCAGCCATTTCCACCTGCACACCGTAAGATCTTCCTTTATAAGCTGCAGGCATGATTACATCACTGGTGTAGTCTTCTATCTCTACAATTTCAAGAGCGTTTCCTGTTTTTTTACCCATGCTTTCCAGTAGGTAGTCTGCTTTTTCTTTAGCGGCTTTCAAAGCATTGATCTTCACTGTTTTTTTGAAATCCGCAATTTTAGTATTCTTTACCTCTGCAATATTCAGGCTGCTTACCCACTTTTGATTCAGGTCTTCAAAGATTTTGCTGAGGTTTGATTTTGTACCGGCTTTAAACTGATAGTTCTTAGAGAACTTAGCTGTCTTAGAATAGATATTCTGGTACATCGCTTTGAATTTGATATCCTCGTTCTTTACTCCTGCATTTTTTAAAATATCAAATAACTTCTTTTCATTATCTGCCAGATCGTTTTTATTATCAGCTTTTATCCCGATGCTAAAGATAATTTCATCCGGTTCCACTTCCATTTCGGCAACGCCTGTTACTTCAATGGCGTTTTTCTTTACTTCCTGAGCATCTACAAAGCTTCCAAGGGTTAAAATTCCGATTAATAAAAAATGTTTCAATTTCATAATTTCCTGTTTTTAAATTTTTAATTCTGATGTAAAATTACGCTGATCAGAAACCAGATTCCGGGAGACTTGGTGAAATAGAGTTTTCACTTGGTGAGTCTTGAAAAAAGTATTGTTTTGAAAAAAAATCTTTTAAACCATTAATAGAATCAAGAGACTTAATTTTGTTTAAATGCTTAAGTGGTGACCTTCTCTTTATTTCAAAAAAATCATCTTACCCCAGAGTATCAAACACTCAACTTGGTGAAAGGGAAACTTCACTTGGTGAATAGTTTTTGAGCAGACTATATATATGTATATCTTTGTTTTATGAAAATGCTTAAACTCTTTACTATCGTTTTACTTGTGCTTTTGGGAAATATAATCTATTCCCAAACCACTACTAACAGCAGTGCTGCTGTGGAAGAAGTACAGGTAGAAACGAAGAAGCTGAAAAAAGCAATGGACAAGAAAAATGAACCTGCCCAGGCAGATTCTTATTATAATATCGGAGAAACATTCTTCAATGGCGGAAACTTTGCGAAAAGTGAAGAATATTATACAAAAGCCAAAAAGCTGTATGAAAAACTCAACGATAAGCCCAATATTGAGAAAGCTACCCGAAGATTAGCCCAGTCACAGGAAAAGCAGAATAAAATAACACCAGCCATCAGCAATTACAGCATGGCTGCACAGGTAAGCTATAGTGAAAAAAGTAAAGCGGTCAATGCTAATGATGTAGCAAGACTTTCTTCTCCCACACCGGAGCTCAAAGCAGAAGCCATTCAGAATAATATCAATCTGACCAAAAAAGAAAATGAACAGGGCGATCTTGCAGAAAGTTACAGCCAGCTTGCAGATGTTAATCTGAGACAGAAAGACGTTTCCAGTGCCGAAGAAAATCTGAATACAGCCTATAAAATTTCTAAAAAAGAAGCTCCTCAGCAAGCGCTTGCCATCAATCAGAAACTGGCAGATCTTTATGTGGAAAACAAAAACTTTGAGAAAGCTATTGAAGCTAAAAAGAAAGTTCTGAAGGAGGATTTTGTGAAAGAGAACTCACAGGAAAAAGTGAATCAGATTCAGGAGCTGGCCGATATCTATATTAAAAAGAATGATCCTAAAGAAGCCGTAGACCTTTTGAAAAATGCCTACGGAATTGCTTTAGACAAAGGTCATACGCTGGAAGCACAAAGAAGTGTAAAGAAACTGGATAGCCTTTATGCGATTTCAGGAAATGTGGATGCCTCAGTTCAGCTGTACAGAGATTTTTTGGGAAAACTTCCGAATCTTGTTTCCAAAGACAGAAGCCTTGTTGATAATAAAATTCTCGAAGATACAGAGCAACGAATCTCACAGCTGGAAAAAGAAAAAGAGCTTAAAGACGAACTTATACGAAAGAAAAATGTCTTTAATTACAGTCTGATCGGTGCATTGGTTTTGCTGACAGGACTAATCATGTTTATTTTCAGCACCCTGAAAAAGGTTCAGACGAAAAATAAGAAAATTGCCCTTCAGTCGTTACGTCGTGAGATGAATCCTCATTTTATTTTCAACAGTTTAAATAGTGTCAATCACTTTATAGCCACCAATAATGAACTGGAAGCGAATCAGTATCTTACCAAATTTTCGAAGCTGATGCGCGGTGTAATGGAAAATTCCACTGAAGATTTTATTCCTTTTCAGCAGGAGCTAGATCTTCTTCAGAATTATCTTGCTCTGGAAAAAACGCGTTTCGCAGATAAATTTGATTATGAAATTGAAGTAGATGAAAGCCTGAATATGCAAAATCTGCAAGTTCCGGGAATGCTGATACAGCCGTTTCTGGAAAATGCTGTCTGGCACGGACTCCGCTACAGAACTGACAAAGGATTTTTAAAATTAAGCTTTAAAAAAAGTGAGTCTCATCTGAACATTCTTATTGAAGACAACGGAATAGGTATTGAAGAAAGTAAAAAGCAGAAAACCCAGCACCAAAAGACCCGAGAGGGAAGAGGGATGAAAAATACGCTGGAAAGAATTCAACTTCTGAATGATCTCTACAAAAAAGAGATCACCTGCTCTGTAAAGGATAAGGAAAATAGTAATGGTGTTTTGGTAACTATCCAGGTCAATTTGAAGTAATTGAATTCAAATCGATCTGTGGTTTCTATTTGATATATTTTTTCTTTAAAACAGAAAAATTCTTTTTGATATAGTCCAGTTCATAATGGGCAGGAATGATTTCAGTACCTGAACGGTTAATAAATCCATAGGTCCCCGTTATGTTTTTTACCAATGCCAGATCCTCAGAGTATTCACCGAATTTATTAATCCTGGAATACACAGGTTGAGTGATGATTTTTCCGCTTACATCTGAAATTCCATACGTTCCGGAATTGGTTTTTGTAAGTCTCCAGTTTTTATTGATCTTACTGATATCCTCTCTTTCTGAAATTTTCATCTGTGAAAAAGAAAAACTGAATACACTCATGCAGCAAAGAATAAGAAGTTTTGATTTCATATGATTTTGTCTGGTTTATTAATTTTAATCTCTAAAATAAATCTTTTGCACCTTTCCTGCAATAAAAGTTACCAAAAGTATGGCTAGAGAACTTGTGTCAGCAAATTGTAAGGTTGGTTAAATATTCCTAATTTGCACCTGCAATCTAATGATCTACTACCTAAAATCTGATCTGATGAAAATAAAAGCTGTAATTATAGATGATGAACTCATAGCAAGAGAAGTTTTACGAAACTATCTGACCAAATACTGTCCGCAAGTGGAAATTCTGGGTGAAGCTGAAAATATTAAAGAAGCCGTGCCATTAATCGCTGAAAAGCAGCCTCAGCTGGTCTTCCTGGATGTGGAAATGCCTTTTGGAAATGCCTTTGATGTACTGGAAGCTACCAAAGAATTCTCCTATGAAACTATTTTCATTACTGCATTTTCACAATATTCATTACAGGCTTTAAATAAATCAGCAAGTTATTATATTCTAAAACCTATTGATATTCAGGAACTGATTCTTGCAGTCAATAAAGTAACAGAAAGTCTTGAGAAAAAAGATGAACTCAACCGGAATAAAATCCTTCTTGAAAACCTGAAATTAAAACCTGAAAAACAGCAATTGATTTTGCCAACTTTACAAGGATTTGACGTCGTAAAAACCGAAGATATTGTAAGACTTCAGGCGGATGGAAATTTCACTCAGGTATATCTTACGGATGGTTCAAAGAAGATGGTATGCCGCTTTCTGAAACACTTTGATGATCTTCTGGAAAATCCGTTTGTGAGGGTTCACCGTTCCCATATTATCAATACAGGTTTTGTGAAATCCTACCATAAAAGCGGAACAGTGATGCTGTCTGATGATACAGAAATTGAGGTTTCAGGAAGCTTTAAAGATAATTTCCTGAAAGTATTTTCATAGAATTTATTGTACCTTAACAGACTTAAGGCATTATTTTTGACGTTTTTATAACAACCATACAAAATCTTTCTGTCATGAAAACTATTCATAAAATTATACTTCCCGTTTCGTTAGGAGCATTGGGGCTTATCGTTTTCAATTCCTATTCTGTAAGGATTCCCAGAGGTGCATTTGCTGTAAAGAATTTTGATCTTAAAAAATATCTGGGCAGATGGTATGAGATTGCCCGTTTTGATTACAGGTTCGAGAAAAATATGGACAATGTTACTGCAGAGTATACAGAGAATCCGGATGGAACAGTTCAGGTCAGAAATAAAGGGTATGATTACGTTAAAAAAGTATGGAATGAATCTATTGGAGAGGCAAAATTTGTAAAAGACCCGACAGAAGCACGCCTTAAAGTTTCATTTTTTAAACCAATATGGGCGGGTTATAACGTTATAGATATTGATGAAGACTATCAATATGCTCTTGTAGCAGGAAGCAGTTTAAAATATTTATGGATTCTTTCCCGTACTACCAATATTCCTGAAAGCATCCGCCAGCGTTTCATTCAGAAAGCAAAAAAAATAGGCTATAATACCGATGAACTGACCTGGGTAAAGCATAACCAATAAAAAAACGAAGAAAACAGATGAGGTTCCTAAACTAATTTGCTCTCTGTTTTCTTTATTCTAAGCTTTTAGCTGTTTATATATTCCTTCCATTCTTCAAAACGGTGGTCAATAACCTGTTTCATCAGATCATAATTTTCGTAGGTGTCTTCGATGTGGTAGAATGTCTCGTATTCGTAGTCGCTTTCCTCTGCTTTGGCATCAAAAATATTCACATAATCATCAGCAAATGAACTGTATCGGTTACCGAAATCAGTATCGTCTGCATAATAGTCTTTGGCAAAAAGATTTCCCAGTTCATTCAGATCATATTCGGAAAATTTTCCATCGCAGGAATCCATAACAAATTCTGCTCCAGTCATTTCTCTTCGTTTTAGCTTTTCTATTTCTTCTGCAGCATCTTCTTTCAGTTCATCGGAGATCAGATTGTTATGAATACACCAGTTCAGAAACATTCCTGTATGTGTTGCCCCGTTTTTCTGAGGAAGTCCTTCCGGAAAATCACCACCATAATGCCATGACGCATCATCATATTTAGACATAATTTGTATTATAGTTTTTGATAATTCTGGCAAAAATAGAAAAAATCAATTTATATTGCCGCTGCCATAGAATTTTCCGTCATTTG
This sequence comes from Chryseobacterium sp. SG20098, assembly GCF_031844745.1. Classification (NCBI taxonomy): domain Bacteria; kingdom Pseudomonadati; phylum Bacteroidota; class Flavobacteriia; order Flavobacteriales; family Weeksellaceae; genus Chryseobacterium; species Chryseobacterium sp. SG20098. The sequence continues at coordinate 4,724,053 of NZ_CP134622.1, forward strand.
CATAGAATTTTTTTCAACAAAAAAACATATGGAAAAAGCTGTTCTGATTACTATCGGGGATGAAATTCTTTCCGGAAATACGGTAGATACCAATTCTAATTTTATTGCAACTGAACTTAAAAATATTGGAATAAAAGTTATTCAGATTCTTACAATCTCAGACGAAATTGAAACCATTAAAAATGCTTTAAGTACTGCCTTTGAAACCGGAGACTTAGTCATTACAACCGGAGGACTTGGGCCAACCAGAGATGATAAAACCAAAAAGGCACTTGCTGAATATTTCAATGATGAAATTGCATTGGATGAGGTAACCTTCGATCATTTGAAAGGCTATATGGAAAGAAGAGGACGCGCAGATATTCTGGAGAGAAACAAAGAACAGGCTTTTGTACCTACAAAATCCATCGTTTTTCAGAATCATTACGGAACGGCACCATGTATGATGATGGAACAGGACGGGAAATTGTGCTACAGTCTTCCTGGAGTTCCTTATGAAGTAAAACCACTGATTAAGGATCAGATTATTCCTTATTTACAGCAAAGATTCAGCCTTCATTATATCCATACCAGAATTGTTTCTGTAGTAGGAATTCCTGAGAGTATCCTTGCAGACAAAATTGAAGAATGGGAACTGGCGCTTCCTGAAAATATTGCACTGTCTTATCTTCCGGTAGGAACACGTGTAAAACTCCGTCTGACAGCTTCCGGTGAGAATGAAGAACAATTGAAACAAAGAACAGAAGAAGAAATTCAAAAATTACTTCCTTTGGTACAAGGTCATGTAATTGCCGTAACTGAAGATAAAATAGAAAATATTCTGGCAGAAATGCTCACTGAAAGAAATTTGACGATTTCTACTGCAGAAAGCTGCACTGGAGGTGAACTGGCCAAAATGATTACTTCAGTTTCCGGAAGCTCAAAATATTTTCTGGGTGGAATGGTAGCTTATGCCACAGAGAAAAAGATTAAAATTCTAAATGTCTCCAGAGAAACCGTTGATGAGTTCACTGTAGTGAGTGAACAGGTGGCACAGGAAATGGCCAAAGGCTGTCAGGAATTGTTTGAAACTCATATTTCCCTTTCTACAACAGGCGTTGCCGGGCCAGGAAAAGGAGAAGACGGTAAAGATGTAGGAACGATTTACTATACAATCAGGATCAATGATCAGGAAGTAACCTCCAAATTATATATGCCACATCTTGAAAGAGTAGACTTTATGGATTTTGTTTCCCAAAAGGTGATTCAGGATCTGGTAAGTCTTCTCGTAAACAGTTAAATACGAATATATCTTTTTAATTTTTTTTTAATTAATTTTTATACAGTTTTTCACGCTTTTTGAAAGCCCTACAATAAATTTCAAAAATCGTGGAAAATTCCAAACAGATTTTTCAGACCAGCAGCAAAAAACGCTGGAAAAGTGTCCAATGGGGAAGCCGTATTTTTATTTTCATCGGAATACTGCTTTTGCTTGCTTTAGGTCTGATGATGACTCTGGACAGAAGTCCTAAAATACCTTTTAAAGAAGATTATAAAGCGGTAATTACAGCTAATAAACCTTATCTTCAGGAGAATAAAATTTCAAAAGAATATAAAGGTTTCAGAAGCTTTATTTCTGAAAAAACAATTCATACCAGCCTCGACAAAATTGAGAAGGCGAGAGCAGAAAGATACAAGAATCAGAACCGAAACTGGGCTCAGTTTCCGGGAGGAATACGTTCTGCATTTTATGTAGCGTGGGATCCTCAATCGCTGATGTCACTGAAAAGAAATATCAGACACGTCAATCTTGTTTTCCCTGAATGGTTTTTCCTTGATCCCAAAACAGGAGATCTGAAAACCAATGTAGATCCGGAAGGATATAAAGTGATCAAAAGAACAGGTGTGGCTGCCATGCCGATGCTTAGTAATAACTTCGACAGAGAATTCCGTTCAGAAGGGCTGGTAAAAGTTCTTAATGATCCTCAGAAAAGAACTCATCTAATCCAAAAAATCACTCAGCAATGTAAAAAATACCACTTCAAAGGAATTAATATTGACTTTGAAGATATGAATCTGAATTCTGATGAGAATCTGATCGCCTTTATGAAAGAACTTTCAGAGACTTTCAAAAAAAATCAGTTACTGGTTACGATGGATATCATGACGGATAATGATGATTACAATATTCCAAGGCTGAATCCTTATGTAGATTATTTTGTGCTGATGGCTTATGATGAATATTCAGCAGGAAGTGATGCAGGTCCGGTTTCTTCTCAAAAATGGATTGAAGAGCAGACTGGAAAAATTGTAAAACAAACCTCTCCTCAAAAGATTATTTTAGGGTTGGGAGCATACGGTTACGACTGGAGTTCCAATAAGGATGATAATACTTCTGTTACTTATATGCAGGCAATTACCAAAGCCAGTGCCAGTAAAGCAATTATTGATTTTAATGATAATACTTTTAATTTAAATTATTCTTATACCGATTCTAAAAATTTGACCCATACCGTATTTTTTAATGACGCCGCTTCTATTTTCAACACAATGCGTTTCTCTTCAGAATATCCTCTGGCCGGAACAGCGCTCTGGAGATTGGGAAGTGAAGACAGCAGAGTCTGGAATTTCTATGATAAAGATCTTACTTTCGCCGGACTTTCAAAAGTGAATTTGAAATCACTTGAAAATGTAAAAGGGCAGACCATGGTGGATTATATCGGAGACGGAGAAGTTCTGGATGTTCTGAATACCCCTCATGACGGAAAAATTGCACTGGAGATTGATCCGAAAGAGAAAATTATCACAGACGAAAATTATGTCACTTACCCAAGTTCATATGAAGTAAAAAAATACGGAAGCGCTCCTCAGAAAGAGCTTGTCCTCACTTTTGATGACGGTCCGGATGAAACGTATACGCCGCAGGTATTGGATATTCTTTCCAAATACCACGTTCCGGCAGCCTTCTTTCTGGTAGGATTAAATGCAGAAAAAAATCTTCCGCTTGTTAAAAGAATTTACAGAGAAGGACATGAAATAGGAAATCACACCTTTACCCACGAAAATGTAGCAAAAGTAAGCCCGGAAAGAGCTTTGCTGGAAATGAAACTGACAAGATTGCTGATCGAATGTATTACTGGTCACAGTACCATTCTGTTCAGAGCTCCTTATAACGCAGACTCTGAGCCTACCACTTCAGAAGAGATTATTCCGGTAGCATTGGCCAGACAGCAAAACTATCTTGATATTGGGGAAAATATAGACCCTGAAGACTGGCAGCCGGGGATAAAAGCAGATGAAATTGTAAAACGTGTAATGGCTGGAATCAAGCAGCAGAGAGGAAATATCATTCTTCTTCATGATGCAGGCGGAGATACCAGAGAAGAAACGGTAAAAGCTTTAAAAATTCTGATCCCGACACTTCAGAAACAGGGCTATCATTTTACCAATCTAACGAATATTCTGCACAAAAGCAGAAACGAGTTGATGCCTGAAGTTCCTAAAACGAGATCATATTACATCATGCAGCTGAACCTTGTATTGGCTACTGTTATCTACGGAATAAGCCATTTCCTGGTTGCATTGTTTACCATTTTCATTGTATTAGGAATGATCAGATTACTGCTGATGGCATACTGGGCTTTTAAAGAAAGAAGCAAAGAAAAAAAACTGGGTGAGTTTCCGGTTCTGAAATCTTATCCGAAGGTTTCCATCATAGTTCCTGCTTATAATGAAGAAGTGAATATTGTGTCTTCCCTGCAGAATTTGTTGAAACAGACTTACCCCAATTTTAATATTATTATGGTAGATGACGGAAGTAAAGATTCTACTTATGAAAAAGCATTGGAAGCATTTCCGGATCACCCGAAACTGAAAATCTTTAGCAAAGGAAACGGTGGAAAAGCCACTGCCTTGAATTTCGGAATATCACAGACCAATGCCGAATATGTAGTATGTATTGATGCTGATACGAAACTGCAGCAGGATGCTGTGAAATATCTTATTGCAAGATTTTTAAATTCAAGTACGGAAGAAAAAATAGCCGCTGTAGCAGGAAATGTGAAAGTAGGAAACAGGGTGAACTGGCTTACCAGATGGCAGGCTATAGAATATACAACAAGTCAGAATTTTGACAGGCTGGCGTATGCACATATCAATGCCATTACAGTTATTCCCGGAGCTATCGGAGCATTTAAAAGATCCGTGATCATTGAAGCAGGAGGCTATTCATCAGATACTCTGGCAGAAGATTGTGATATTACGGTGAAAATATTAAAAGCCGGATATACTGTAGCGAACGAAAACAGAGCAATAGCAGTAACGGAAGCTCCCGAAACCACAAAACAGTTTTTAAAACAACGTTTCCGCTGGACTTATGGAATTATGCAGATGTTCTGGAAACAGAGACAGACTTTCCTTAACCCCAAATATAAAGGATTGGGACTTTGGGCAATGCCGAATATTTTATTATTCCAATACATCATCCCATTTTTCTCGCCATTGGCAGATGTAATTATGTTCTTTGGAATCCTGTCCGGAAACGGAGACAAAATATTCACCTATTATCTGATTTTCCTTTTGGTAGATGCTTCATTAGCATTAGTAGCATTCATCATGCAGCGGGAAAAACTGATCAATCTCCTGTATATTATTCCACAGAGATTTGGGTATAGATGGCTGATGTATATTGTATTATTTAAAAGTTTAAGAAAAGCATTGAAAGGCGAAATGCAGTCCTGGGGATTCCTGAAAAGAACCGGGAATGTAAAAGAGATAGCAACTTCTTAATGAGGTTGGTGGCTGAAGAATGAGGCTGGAGGTTGTTTTCATGACTTTCATAACTTCGAGCTTTCTGTCACCAACTTCCCACTTAGGATACTTTCATGTTATTTATTTAAATTTGTTTTCATATTCAAGTAAAAAATCTGAAATAAATCATACATATTCTAAAAATTGTTATCATAATGAAAAAAATAACGCTTTCTTTGTTTTTAATAGCAGGGATCTGCACTCAGACTACAATGAGCGCACAAGCTAAAGCTGCTAAAGTAGCAGTGAATAACACAGATAAAGGTTTAGACCTTAGCTTGATGGACACTTCAGTACGTCCGCAGGATGATTTTTACAACTATGTAAGTGGAACCTGGATGAAAACTGCCAAAATTCCATCTGACAAACCAACTTGGGGAAGCTTCAACAAACTGGCTGAGGATACGGATAACAATTCCATGACCATCCTGAACTCTCTTCTGAAAGATAAATTTGCTGACGGAAGTGAAGGAAAAAAAATTCAGGATCTGTATGCTACTTATATGAACATGCAGAAAAGAAATGCCGATGGAATTAAACCAATTCAGGAAAACCTGAACAAGATTGACGCTATTAAAAACATGACTGATCTTCAGAACTACCTTACTTCTGTAACGAAAGAAGGTGAAAATGTTTTCTACGGATGGGGAGTTGATGCAGACCTTAAAGATTCTAAAATGAATGCAGTTTACTTAGGTAATGCTTCTCTAGGTTTAGGAAGAGATTACTATCAGAAGGTAAACGAAAAAAATACTGAAGCTATCGCTGAATATCAGAAATATGTAGCTTCCATGCTAAAAGAATTAGGATACAAAAATGCTGATGAAGCAGCAAAAGGTATCGTTAATTATGAAAAGAGCATCGCACAAACTTACCTGACCAATGAGCAGAGCCGTGATAACACGCTTCAGTACAATCCTAAGACGATGGCTGAACTTTCTGCTTTGGTAAAAAATGTTGACCTTCCAGGTTATCTTAAAAAAGTTGGGGTAAATTCTGACAAAGTAATTATCAGTGAATTAGGATTCTATAAGAACTTCGATAAATTGGTAAATGCTCAGAATCTTCCTGTAATCAAAGATTATCTGAAATTCCACATGATCCACGGAAGCGCTTCCTACTTAAGCGAAAACTTAGGAAATATGAAGTTTGCTTTCTATGGTAAATACCTTAGAGGACAACAGGAGCAAAGAGCTCTTAACAAAAGAGGATTTGAGTTGATCAACGGAAGCTTTCGGAAAATTATATGTTGAGAAATATTTCCCTGCTGAAGCAAAAGCTCAAATGGTGGAGTTGATCGACTATTTAAAGAAAAGTTTCGCTGTTCACATCAATAACTTATCTTGGATGTCTTCAACAACTAAGGAAAAAGCAATGCAAAAGCTGAATAAGTTTACTGTAAAAGTAGCTTATCCGGACAAATGGAAAGACTATTCAAAATTAAATATCGTTTCTGAAGCTAAAGGAGGAAATCTATATCAGAACCTTCAGAACATCGGTGAATGGCAGTATAACAAAGATTTGGCTAAAATTGGTAAGCCAGTAGATAAAACAGAATGGGGAATGACTCCTCAAACTGTAAATGCATATTACAACCCGGTAAACAACGAGATTGTATTCCCTGCAGCAATCCTTCAGCCGCCATTCTTTAACCCTAAAGCAGATGCAGCTGTAAACTTCGGAGGTATCGGAGCGGTTATTGGTCATGAAATGAGCCACGGATTTGATGATTCAGGTGCACAGTTCGATGCAGATGGTAACTTAGTAGACTGGTGGACTCCGGAAGATAAAGCAAACTTCGAAAAAGCAACAAAAGCTCTTGCTTCTCAATATGACAAATACGAGCCTGTAAAAGGAACTTTTGTAAACGGTACTTTCACAAATGGTGAAAATATTGCTGATTTAGGTGGTGTAAATATCGCTTATGATGCTCTTCAAATGTACTTAAAAGATAAAGGAAACCCAGGAAAAATCAGCGGATTCACTCAGGATCAGAGATTCTTCCTAAGCTGGGCAACCGTTTGGAGAACGTTATCAAGTGAGAAATATATGGTGAATCAGGTGAAAACCGATCCACACTCTCCAGGATACTTCAGAAGTTTTGGTCCGCTTATCAACGTTGACGCTTTCTACAAAGCATTCGACGTTAAAAAAGGAGATAAACTATACAAAGCTCCGGAAGACAGAATCAAAATCTGGTAACAATAACAGCCGCTCAGCAATGAGCGGTTTTGTTTTTTTAGGTAGCAGGTGATGGGTTGCAGATTATAGGTAATAAATAATAAGTAATAGGAATCATGATTAGGAATCTAAGTGACAATTTTATATTAACGGTTTCCATCATTCCCCTCTTTCGGAGGGGTGGCAAAAATTCAAAGAATTTTTGACGGGGTGGTCTAATAACATTAAACTTTAAATCCCGAATTATCAATTATCATTCATTACATATCATTAAAGTTTGTATATTTGATAAGTTTGTGTAAAATCAAAAATTATCTTTAATGAAAAAGCTAAATATTGGAATACTTGCCCTTTCAGGTATTGTATTTCTTAACTCATGTGGTGCAGCAAAGACTGTAGGGACAGACAATAAAACAGAAGCTACAGCAAAAGTAGTTGAACCGGTAAAAGAAGAAGCAAAAGAAGAGGGAATCAATTTATCGTATATGGATACCAGTGTCCGTCCACAAGATGATTTTTTTAGCTATGTGAATGGAAACTGGGTGAAAACGACTCAGATTCCTTCAGATAAAGCAAACTGGGGATCTTTCAATGCATTGAGAGAAAATGTAGATGATGCTTCATTAGATATATTAAACAAAATTCTTACAGAATCATATCCTTCCGGGTCAGAAGGACAGAAAATCCAGAATCTGTATGCCTCTTTTATGGATACCAATAAGAGAAATGCAGAAGGTCTGGCTCCTATCAAAGCTGATCTTGCCAAAGTAGATGCTATTAAAAGTCTTGGTGATCTTCAGAAATATCTTTTAGAAGCTACAAGATTAGGCGATAATTCTTTCTATGGATGGAGAGTAGGTGCTGATATGAAGAATTCCAATATGAATGCGGTGTATCTTGGCGGTCCGGATCTTGGTTTGGGAAGAGACTATTACCAGAAAGTAAATGATGCCAATACTAAAACACTGGCGGAATATCAAACCTATGTTGGAAAGTTATTCGGAGTTTTAGGATATAAAAATACTACTCAGGCGGCACAGAATGTGGTAGACTTTGAAAAACAGCTTGCTAATTATTTATTGACTCTTGAGCAGAACAGAGATGCCAATTTAAGATATAACCCTAAAAAAGTATCAGAATTATCTGGGCTTGTGAAAAACGTTGACCTGGCAAAATATCTGAAAGATGCAGGAGTAAACACAGACCGGGTGATCATCGGAGAACTGAAATATTACCAGAATATGGATCAGTTCATTACCCAGAAAAACCTTCCTTTACTGAAAGACTATCTGAAATATCATATTATCAATGGAAACGCAAGTAATCTGGATGACAATTTGGAGCAGATCAGATTCGATTTCTATGCTAAATATTTACAGGGACAAAAAGAACAGCGTCCGATGAACAAAAGAGGGCTTACCCTTGTCAATGGTGTTCTGGGTGAAGCTTTCGGAAAATTGTATGTAGACAAATACTTCACTCCAGAAGCTAAAAAGCAGATGGAAACGTATATTGATTACCTTTTAAAATCATTTAAAACACACATCGCAAACATAGACTGGATGTCTCCTGAAACCAAAGTAAAAGCTCAGGAAAAACTATCCAAGTTTACAGTGAAAATCGCTTATCCTGACAAATGGAAAGATTATACTCAGTTGAAAGTAGAATCACCAAAAGAAGGGGCTACATTATATTCTAATCTTCAGAATGTAGCAGCATGGCAATATCAGAGAAGCTTAGATAAAGTAGGAAAACCTGTTGACAAGACAGAATGGGGAATGTCTCCACAAACTGTAAATGCTTACTACAGCGGATCAAACAACGAAATTGTATTCCCGGCAGCCATTCTTCAGCCGCCTTTCTACAATCCTAAAGCAGATGCAGCAGTGAACTTCGGGGGAATCGGAGCCGTTATTGGTCACGAAATTTCTCACGGATTTGACGACAGCGGTTCACGTTTCGATGGAGACGGTAACCTGAATAACTGGTGGACGGATGCAGACCGTAAAAACTTTGATGCAAAAGTAGGTCAGTTAGCTGCTCAGTACAGTGCTTACGAACCTGTAAAAGGAAGCTTCGTAAACGGTAAATTTACTAGTGGTGAAAACATCGGTGATTTAGGTGGAGTAGCAGTGGCTTACGATGCCCTTCAGATGTATTTAAAAGACAAAGGAAACCCTGGAAAGATCAGCGGATTCACTCAGGATCAGAGATTCTTCATGAGCTGGGCAACGGTTTGGAGAACGAAAGCTACCGATCAGTATATGATCAACCAGGTGAAAACCGATCCCCACTCTCCGGGAATGTTCAGAGCATTTGGTCCGTTGGTTAATCAGGACTCATTCATTAAAGCATTTGATATCAAACCGGGAGACAAAATGTATAAAGCTCCTCAGGACAGAATAAAAATCTGGTAATTTTACCATAAATTGTTAGAAAAGAAAGAATCCGATTCAATACGAAGCGGATTCTCTTTTTTAATATTCTTTCTTATAGTTTCGGAGCACAAACTTTATTCCGGTTTCTATAATATCTCCCATGGTTTTACAATATTTGAAATTAACATCATAGGTGAGTTTTTGTAAAGCTGTTCTTAGTTCTATGACATTGGCTTCCGGTGCAAGATTATCTTTTTTCATAATAGAAATAAGTTCATCAAATCTGTTTTGACTGCTCGTTACTCTTTTTACAATTTGTGAACGTACTTCTTTGCGGTATTGTTCTATGGAACTTGGCTTCAGCTTTTCCAATACCATATTCACCATTTGATTATTTTCTTTGAAATACTGTGGAAGATAAACTTTCAGATTTCCCTCATACGTTTGCTGATCAAAATCGATAGGACGGATTCTGTAAATAACCTGATCAAAATCGTGTATCGGAATCACTACATAATTATAAGAACGCATATCACCAAGGAGTCCAATAAGGCAACGCTCATTGAATTTCACAAATTCTTTGGAAATCTGTGCTTTTTCAAGTTCGGAGCAGTTGGATAAATGTTTCTGAATAAAAACGTCTCCGGGAATTCCTAAAATATGTTCCTCGATCAAAGTGTTTTTGTAAACCAGAAAGTTTATTCGGTTGGGGGAAAGCAGATCTTCAAGTTCCAGCCCGAATATTCGGGAAGCATCTGCCTGTTTAATATAAAAATAGGTGTAATTATCGTTAAGTATATTTCTCACCCGAATACGAAAAGGTTTAGAATTTCCGAACGTACAAAAGTCGATCGTATCAACTTTCAGATAAGGTAAAGTAGCAATATCTCCATCAGAATGAAGGAGGGTATAGATTTTATTTAAATTGGCCTCTATTTCTTTAAACTCATATTCAGAATACAGTACCCCAAGCCACAAAGTATCTTTGCCATCTTTATCCAGAATTCTTACACTGTCGCTGAACCTTAAAAGATCTTCATACAGAAACTTAATCTTGGTCGTTCTGTTATATTTTTCCAAATATTGTTGTAATGCTTCTGAAACAGGAAATATCGGTTTTCTGAATGCTATTTTTACATCTTTCATGACACTGTTCACTTTGTTTAAATATAAAGAATAATTTTTTGTAAAATCTTAGCAATTCTTATTTTAACATTTATCAGACATGTTTTTAAAAGAGTAAAGCGGACAAAAATTTTATTTTATTTTTCTTGGAAGACTTTATTTATTTTTTCATAGCTTAGTGATATCGTAATACGGTGATTTTATGTTGAATAAATGCAGAAGAATTTAGATGATCCAAGAAAAATCTTAGTAAAATTTTGTATGTTACAGTTTTTTTTTAAATTTAAACATTGGATTGGTAATTTATTTGATTCATCGGTAAATTACTCGAGGACAGATCCAAACCAAAATAGTAAATCTCAAAATAACAATAATATGGCAATGTTTAATTATGGTGTTGGCGGAAACGAGGTAAAAGTAGACGCTAATGAAGCTATTCAGGAAATACAGGAAAATAAATCACTGATAGTAAGCCAGCTTACAACAGAAGAGTCTTATACCCCTGAAATCGTAACAGGATTAAAAACAGTGGAAGACGTTTTCAGACATTTCCAGCCTTCAGTATCGGTACAGCACGAAACAGAAGATGGTGGAGTGGTAGAAGAAGAATTCCGTTTTCAAAACCTTGGAGACTTTACCCCTAAAAGCCTTACTCAGAAGTCAGATTATCTGCAGCAATTGAGCATGGAACAGGAGCAGTACAATAAAATAGTACGTCAGCTGAAAACAAACAAAATTCTGCGCAATATGCTGGAGAACGATCAGACAAGAGCGGCGTTCATAGAGGTATTGAAAGAAGTGGCACAAGAACTTGAAAAATAATTAAAGACTTACATTAAATCATGGATAGCAAATTACAGGCACAAGAAAGCCAGCAGCAGGGTCAGCAGCAACACGCAGGGCAGCCGAAGGGTAACCCGCTTGCAGAGCTCAATAAAATGGGAGGATTTGGCTTTGTTGAATCCGTTGTAGACGGTATTGCCAATATGAACCCCACAAGAAAGGCAAGAAAAGAAATCTTCCTGAACGATAGCAATAAAGCAGAAGAAAGAAAAGAACTTCTTCAGAAGATCAACCTTTGGGTAAACCTTTTAGAAGGTAGCGAATCTGCTGATAAAATGGCTGATACGTGCAAAAGTAAAGCACAACAGGCCGACGAGAATTTAAAGAAAAACTTAAAAAATACACTGGATGCCGTTCGTATGTTGGAAACCAACTACAGAACAGTAGCCCAATTCTACAAAAATACGGAATTGGATAAAGTGGATAACGTAAGTATCGTGAATGCAAGCCTTGAGCAGGTTTCCGATCTGGATAATCCTCTGTTCATTGACGCTATTTCAGAAGAATTCAAAAATTATTATGACCGTCTTGACCTTAGAGACAACTACTCAATCCTTGCCATACCTGGATATTTAGGATCAAACAAGGTCATCGAGAAGTGGGCAAAAATCTGTAACGAAAACAAAGTAATGATGGTTACAGACTTCGCTAACCTTGATAAGCCGGATGACGTGGTAGATTTATTCCACTCTGCCAATCTTACAGGAGGTGAGCTTCACAGAAGTAACGTTATCATGACGTGTAACTGGCTGGTAGGACGTGGTAAAGCTGAAGAAGTAGGGGAAGAAGAAAACGTAGAACTTCCGCCTTCCACTTCATTAGCAGGAAAAATCCATAAAACACTGATGTCTCAGGTAGCAGCAGGTAAAAAACATGGTAATATCAACGAAGTAGACGCTGTAAAATTCGAGCTTAAGAAAAGTGAAATTTCTCAGTTGGAAAAAATGGGTCTTGTACCAATGGTTAACGAATACGGAAAAATTATGGCTTTCTCAGCGAAGACCTTATTTACAGGAGACAATATCGGTCTTCAGACGTATTCCGTAGTTCGTGTATTTGACTATGTAACTAAAGTATTACTTGATTTCCTTAATAGAAGAGCTTTCGAAAACTGGAATGCTAAGAATGAGGATGATTTGAGAAGACAGATTGTAACATTCCTGGATAACATCAAAGGACCGGACAAGCTGATTGAGAAATTCAAAATTGTTCGTTTCGAGCAGGATAGAGTAAACAAAGACAGAGTATGGCTGGATATCCGTATGACCCCTTATTTCCCTACAAAAAGTTTCGTTATTAAATTGGACGGGCACAAAGGAGATGATGGTAACGAATGGGATGCAGAATATACTCAGGAGTAACATAAACGTACTTTAGATAACAAAAACCGATGCAATATTACATCGGTTTTTTTTCAACCAACACCTATGAAATTGAATATGAATAAGAAACTTATCATTGGTTTACCAATGTTATCAATACTTCTTTTGATAAGTTGTGAAAAAAAATACCAAAGTCCAGGCACTTACGAAAATGATCTTTTCGCACAGGAACGCCAGGAAGGAAAAGCATACATCATGAACAGAGATGAATGTTTTGATGGCAGTGAACTCGTACTTGCAAGTTCAGAGGTAAAACTGGCAGACAGTTCAAAAGGCCGCGGAAAATCATTCTATCTCTATAAAGTAAAATCCGGAAAAGTATTGAAAACAGTAAGAGATTCTACGGTAGATATGCCAATGCTGTTTTTATCTCAATACAAATTAAAGATCAAAAATACAGATTCTATGTATGTGTATCTGAAGAAGCTTGAAGGGTATCGTTTTATAGCCAAAGACAGAAACCTTAAGTATCAGTGGTTAAAAGCGGCTCCGGTATATTCAGTTGAGAAAAATTAACTTTAAATTCAAGTTTTTTATATCACTATGTCATGATTTTTTTTACTTTTGTTTTTGAACAAACACAAAGACAAAATGAAAAAGAATGTAACCCTGTATGAGGATATCTCCCTCTATCGTCTCCAACCATTTAATCTGAAAAGTAGTACCTGTCTAAATAGCTTCCGACTGGGAGTTCGTTAAATTCTATCAGCCATGACAGGGAATATTGCCGGGGATCAGAATCCTCGGGTTGGAACAACATGTTCCTACGAAATAAAGCCTTCAGTACTTTCATTTGTACTGAATAGAGACTTTGAATGGTATCTTTATAAGAAACAGAAAAACGGAAGCTGGAAAGACATCACCGGAAAACCAAAAACCGGTGAAAAAGTGACATACAACTTTGGAGAAATAGCGCTGGGAGTAGAATTTCAAATGAAGGTGTATGAAATTAAAAAAGGGATTTTACCCGGCCTTCCCGTTACCAAAGAACTGGCTGACAGCCTTATAATTGTTCCTATCAGCAACAAGGTTCCAAAGATTGATAAAGTAGTCCTCTTCAACAGAGGAGCAAAAGACGTCAATAAAGCCAGCTACAGTGATACTCTTATCGCACAAGCTCATTGTATTGCGATGTTTAATAAAGAGATTGAGTTTCATCTTTGGGAAGATGACGCTCCTGGAAAAGGGCACGATGCCAGTATTAACAAAAGCAACCGTCACACCCACAGCTACAAGGCTCACGTCAATGAAAAAGGAATTGCGGAAGTATCTATTCATTTAATGTCTGATGAAAAAATCCTTCGTCAGATGGCCGATCAGTTTCTGATGAAAGGTGACAGAAATGAAGGCGCCAATCATGAATATTATATTACGGCTACCTACTCCGGGAAAATTCTGGGAGCCAGCCAGGTGAATGTAGAGGTAGCCAACCCTGATTATAAGAGCCAACCTCAAAATCACCCCAAACCTAAGCCGCAGCCTGAGAAACACACACCAAAATTCCCTGTCGGACCAGAAGGTGGTCCTAAACAGCCGGATCCTAAAGGTAATATTATAGAAGCTGTTTTCATTGATGATACAGGAAAAGAGCTTTCCAAAGTAGCGGTAGGAGATAAAGTTAGGGTCAGAATTCACTCCAAGAATATGGTGGAAAAACACATTCAGTATGTCATCTGGAAATATGATTCCACATCCACTCATGAAGTTTATAGAAGTGCAATGATTAAAATTCCTGCCGATGTATACGATACCTCAGGATTTATCATTACAAAAGTGAGTTCTGAAAAAGGAATAGGCTTTCCTATCGGCAATTCGAATTTCTATACACAAAACTATTTTATAGAAATTATCTCCAAAGATCTTTCTGCAGAATCTCAGAAATTTGGGGTAAATTCGGAAGGCCTGATGCAGGTGAAGAAGGTGAAGAGTGCGGTGGTGGTACAGAAGCAGCCTGTGCAAGGGAAATCAACTGGCAAAAAAGTGTGCGAATGCGAAGCTAGGGTAAGAGCTTATATGAGGATGCTTAGAGTTGGTGAAGGTACGGGAGAAATAATTAAATCTCAAAAATATAATAAGGAAAAGAAAAAGATGGAAGTTGTCTATATTACCAATGATTTTGAAGGTGGTTACACTAAATTATTTGGAGGTAGTCATTTCACTGACCCACCTTATAACAAAGGTATGATTACTCACCCTGATATTAAAATTCTTTGGTACACAAAAAAAAATGGAGAAAAGGTATATAGTTCGGCAACAGGTGCGTACCAAGTAATGGGATATACTTGGAATGATAATGAAATGATAAAGAAAAGAACTATATATAAAATAAAAGACTTTTCTCCCGAAAATCAAGATAAATTTTGCCTGGTACTTTTTAAACATAAACGAGCAGGTATGTTAGATTTGATAATGAAAGGAGATATACAAGGTGCTACTGAAAAATATGGAAGTTATGAATGGGCGAGTTTACCTCCTGGAAGATATGGACAACCTATTGAAACAATGGAAAAAGCATTGGAGTTATATACTAGATTTTATCAAGAAGAATTATCTGGTAAAAGCCCTTTACATTTAAAAAAAGATTTTTTAAAAGAGTTCGGACATGATTGCTGTGAAGAAACTTCCCAAAAGAATAATCAAATAGAATTATCCTGTGGCAAATCAGAAATTGATTTGAGAGATAAAATAAAATGGCAAACACAATTTGACTCTAAGTGGGGAGGACGTGATAAACAAATGGTAGCTTGTAAAAAGACTTGTGATGATATATTGATTAATAGTGGACTTAGAGCTACTTCATTATCTCACTTATACCAAATAGCAATAGAAAATAATACTCATACACAGTTAGATATTAATACTCAAATTTCAAAAGAAGCTGTTTTATATCTAGATGCTGAGTTGGAAAAAGGACATCCAGTACAAGTGGGAGTGGATCATGGATTAGGTTACAAAATTAATAATAACGCTGATCATTCTACTGATCATTTTGTAGTTATTGTTGGAAGAAAATGTGATGGTATTAAATGTTATTATATTTTTTACGATGTTGGTACGAGTAATAAAGATAAAGGGGCGAGTGATGATAATCGTTTGTATTTCGATCCAACAAATTACTCTTTAAAGGGAAAGACAGTTTATAATGGCCATTTTTATACAGTTACTCAAATAAGAAAAAATAATTAAAGAATGAAAAATATAATAAATAAATTATCATACATAACATTATTTACTTCTATAATAATCTCCTGTCAGTCTAAAGAAGAAAAACAAATGAATGAAGGTTATTCTGAAAATATTGCCAGTGATTTATATAATAGTAAATGGTATCTCATTAATAAAGAAAACAATGAATATTACTATTGTACTAATGGAGATCAATTTTTCGAAATAAATAAAGATAAAATTTACGATCATACTCCTATGGAAGATACCACTTTTAGTATTGATCATAAAAAAGAAAAAGGAGATAAAATATTTTTGTATGGAGATAAAAAAGAATCTTTTTATTACATGATAAGATGGGTTGATAAGAATAAAGGAATTATATCATTCCAATTAAATACATATGAATCCAACCTTTTTATAATAGAAAAAAAATTAACAAGCATTAAGAATAAAACCTGTCAGCCAAGTACTAAATCATGTGAGTTTAAAAACCTGTCAAATAAGTATAAATTTATTTTAGAAGCCGAAGAATATAAAAATGAGAAGGAACAAAAATATCCAACTTCAGCGTGGATTATTGTAACAAATAAAAAGAACGGCAAATCACAGGAGATTCATTATGAACCAAATTCATGGACATCTTATCAAGATTTGCCGTGTACCAACTTTTTTGTAAAAGATTTTAATTTTGACGGCTTAGAAGATTTTGCAATTGTTTGGGATCAGGGAGGCGTCGAAAAGTTGTATGAATATTATCTTCAAGATAAAAACGGAAATTTTTCTGCTTTAGCATCTTTCCCTTTACAGCATGGAATTTTAGCAGAAAATATTGATTTAGTAAACAAAACAATTACAACACAAAGTATTATAGGATGTTGTCATATTAATATAAATAAATATAAACTTAATTCTAATACTACTTGGGAAAGTTCTTCGGAACAGCACGAACTAAAGAAAAAATAATTTATAATAGATGAAATATGATTAGCAACTGATGAAATCCTTTTTAACTTCATGATGTTTATATTTTTTTTGATATTCAAGTAAGTATGATGAGATAAGAGAAAAAAAATAAATTTATACAATAACAGATTCACAAAAAAACTCCTTCAACATCAAAAACAGGAAAAATAAAATAAACCTATCTTTGCAGCATAGAAACAATGTTCTGGATGAAGAGAAAATCATCTCTTCAATGATTTAAAATAAGATTGGTTTTTGGAAAAAAATAAAACAGGTTCAGAATTCCTTCATATAGGAAACAGGCTTTTGGAGTGGTACAGAAATAATGCAAGAGATCTGCCCTTTAGACAGACAAAAGATCCGTACAAAATCTGGATCTGTGAAATTGTATTTCAGCAGACGAGAATCAATCAGGGATTGAATCATTATAATAATTTCATTAAACGATTTCCCGATGTAAAAACATTGGCGGAGGCTGAAGAAAATGAAGTTTTACTCTATTGGAAAGGATTGGGATATTATTCAAGAGCCATCAATATTCATAAAGCGGCCCAGCAGATCATGAACGATTATCAGGGTGTCTTTCCTCACGAATATGAAGAAATTTTAAAACTGAAAGGAGTAGGAAAATATACTGCAGCAGCTGTTTCAAGCATTTGTTTCGGTGGAAGAATGCCTGCTGTTGACGGAAATTTCTACCGCGTTTTGAGCCGTCTTTTTGCCGATGACTTCGATATTTCAAATTCAAGAGCGTTTACCTATTTTTCTGAACTGGCCGCCTTGGTAATGCCGGAAAATGTAGGAGACTTTAATCAGGCTATGATGGATATCGGCTCGGAAATCTGTAAACCCAAAAATCCGTTGTGCGGAGAATGCCCTGTAAATGAAGATTGTCTGGCATTTTCCATGCAAAAAATTTCAGATTATCCTGTAAAAACGAAAAAAGTAAAAGCAGAAGATCTTGCTTTGACCTATTATTTTGTTCATAGAAAAGGACAATTTCTGATCCGTCAGAGAGCAGATGACTTCATATGGAAGAAATTATTTGAGTTTCCCACAGCTATTCCTTCCGATATGAAACCCTTCATTACAGGTTCAAAAACAGTCACCCATAAACTGACTCATAAGAATTTAAGCATTGAAATTTGGAATGTCGAGGTTACTTCAGAAAAACAATGGAATGATTTTATCGCTGAAAATCAATACCTGATTACAGACCTTGAAGGCTCTCATGAAAAATCCTTTCCGAAGCCTTTGGAAATTTACATTCAAAACGCACTGAAAGACTGAAATTTGTCTTCCGAAATCTGAAATCTAATTTGTACTTTTGCAAAATGATTAAAAAAGTCATTTTTATTTTTGTATCGCTGCTTTTAATTTCATGTGGAAAAGACCCTTCACCAAAACCTTATGGAGAACTGCGTCTTGAATATCCCGCACCGAAATACCAGAAGTTTGAAAACGATTGCGCCTATACCTTTGAGTATTCGGACTTTGCTTCGATTGCTCCAGCGAAGAAACCTTGTTGGTTCTATCTGAACTATCCAAAAATGAAAGCTAAGCTTTTCATTACCTATTACCCTATACAAAACGACTTTGCTGACCATATTAAGGAAGCTGAAAAAATGGTATATGAGCATACCATCAAAGCCAGTTCCATTGATACAAAATCCTTTGAATACCCTGAAAAGAAAGTATATGGAAACTTCTATGAATTGAAAGGGCAGAGTGCTTCCAATCTTCAGTTTTACATTACAGACAGTACGAAACACTTCGTGACTGCTTACTTATACTTTAATACGAGACCGAAACCGGACTCTCTTGCGCCTGCAGTGAACTATATCAAAAATGATATGAAACATCTGCTGGACACTTTTGAATGGAAAAAATAATTACTTTTAATATACATTGAAAAATATATGAAACTTTTAGTTGTAGGAAGTGTTGCATTTGATGCAATTGAAACACCATTTGGTAAAACGGACAAAATTTTAGGAGGTGCAGCCACTTATATCGGGATCACTTCATCAATTTTAGGCGTTAAATCCGGAATTGTTTCTGTAGTAGGAGGAGACTTTCCACAGGAACATCTTGATATGTTCACAAACAGAGAGGTAAACATCGAAGGAATTGAAATTGTGAAAGAAGGAAAAACATTCTTCTGGTCCGGAAAATACCACAACGATCTGAATACAAGAGATACTTTGGCTACAGAAGTAAACGTGTTGGAGAACTTTGATCCGAAAATCCCGGATTCAATGCAGGATGCCGAAATTTTACTACTTGGAAACCTACACCCTGGAGTTCAGTTATCTGTACTTGAAAAAATGAACAACCGTCCTAAGCTGGTTATCCTTGATACCATGAACTTCTGGATGGATTCTGCATGGGATATCTTAATGGATATGATTGCTAAAACAGATGTTATTACCATCAATGATGAAGAGGCAAGACAGCTTTCAGGAGAATATTCTTTAGTGAAAGCAGCTAAAAAGATCCACACAATGGGTCCTGAATATGTGATCATTAAAAAAGGAGAGCACGGAGCTCTACTTTTCCATGATAATAAAGTATTTGCTATCCCGGCACTTCCACTGGAAGATGTTTTCGATCCGACAGGAGCTGGAGATACTTTTGCAGGAGGTTTCGCGGCATATCTTGCTAAAAAAGGAAAAATTGACTTCGAAACGATGAAATCTGCTCTTATCGTAGGATCTGCAATGGCTTCATTCACTGTAGAGAAATTCGGAACAGAAAGAATAGAAGAAGTAAACGAAGCAGATATGTTCAGCAGATTGAGACAATTCAAAGAATTAACGACATTTGATGTTGAACTGCAGTAAATAAGTCTTTTTAAGAAATATTTATAATAAAAAATTGAGTGAAATTCGTTAAGAATTCTAAATTTGCAACTTGTTAAAATAGTAAAATGACAAATAAACTAAAAATCACTTTTCTTCTTGGGATTTTCATCATGATATTCTCTTCAAATATGATGAATGCCCAGCTAAAACAAGGAGATTTGGTGGATGGTATTGCAGCTGTTATCGGGGATGAGATTGTATTGGAATCTGATGTAATCGAGCAGATGAATTATGGTAAACAACAGGGAGCTGCCAACACAGATAAATGTGAGTTCCTGGAAAACCTTATCAGCAATAAGCTTCTTGTATACGAAGCAAAAAAAGATACCTTAATTGAAAATCGTTCTGCAGCAATCAAAGAACAGGCTAATGCAAAATACCGTCAGATGCTTTCTCAATTTCCGGATGAAAAAACAATGCTTGCAGCTTATAAGTTCAGAAATGCTTATGAACTGAAAAATGCTATTGAAAAAATTGATACAGACCAGTATTACGGACAGGCAAAGTACCAGAGAATAACTGATAAAGCGGACGTAACTCCTAATGAGGTAACTGATTTTTACAATATGTATAAAACACAGCTGCCACAGGTAAAAGATGAAGTTACTTTAGCTCAGATTATGATCTACCCGTCACTTACAGAAGCTCACAAACAAGAGCTTATCAACAGGTTGAAAAAAATCAAGCAGGATATTATCGGAGGGGAAACTTTTGAAAGCCAGGCAAGAATCTATTCTGAAGATGAAGGATCTGCCGCTAATGGAGGATTATATAAAAATATCAATAAAGGACAGATGGTAAAGCCATTTGAAGCTGCAGCATTGAACCTTCAGGAAAATGAAATTTCAGATCCTATTGAATCTGAATTCGGATTCCATATTATTCAGTTAGTGAAAAGATCTGGTAAAGTATATGATGCGAGACATATCTTGTTAAAAGCAGTACCTACTGATGATGAGATCAAAACAGCAAAAGCAAAATTAGACAGTATAAGAGGTCTTATCGTTGATGGTAAAATGACGTTTAAAGATGCTGCTTTTAAATTCTCTGACGATAAAAGAACAAAATTCAATGCCGGGATCATTCCTGGAGCTGATGGCTCTGATAAAATTGAAAGAGAAAGTATCCCTGGAACAATCAGTTACGAATTGGCAGGATTAAACAAAGGTGATATCACTACTGCTTTTGAAGACGAAGAGAATAAGAGAAAACAAATCAAGATCATCAAAGTTGAAGATGTGATTCCTTCTCACCAGATTACTCTGGAAACAGATTTCAGCAGAATCAAGCAGATGGCGCTGAATAAAAAGAAAAGTGAAATGGTTGAAAAGTTTGTCAACTCAAAGTTACCGACAACCTTTATTTCAATTGACGGACGTTACGACACCTGTAACTTTAAGTCTAACTGGAAGAAACAATCCTTAACAAAATAAAATCAAAACCTTCAGAATTTCTGAAGGTTTTTTTTATAATAAGCTTTAAAGAATAATAAGCTATGATAGAAAATATTGACATATTTTTCCCGGAAAACAGTTGTTTTTATTATTTTTACACATGAGCAATTTTATAGATTTTAACGCTGCAAAAAAACTTCATGACATGGAGGCTACACACAATAGAATTTCACACCTTTTTAATATTAAATATCCAATTATCCAGGCAGGCATGATCTGGCATTCAGGATGGAGACTTGCTTCTGCAGTTTCTAACTGTGGAGGATTAGGAATAATAGGAGCAGGAAGTATGTATCCTGATATCCTGAGAGAAAATATCCGGAAATGTAAACTGGCGACAGATAAGCCATTCGGGGTAAATGTACCGATGTTATATCCTAATATTGATGAAATCATTCAGATCATCCTTGAAGAAGGAGTGAAAATTGTATTTACATCAGCCGGTAACCCGAAAACCTATACGGAAACCCTTCAGAAAGAAGGAATAAAGGTTGCTCACGTAGTCTCTTCTACTAAATTTGCTGTAAAATGCGAAGACGCAGGAGTAGATGCTGTTGTTGCAGAAGGTTTCGAAGCAGGAGGCCACAACGGAAGAGATGAAACCACCACATTCTGTCTTATTCCGAATGTAAAGAAACATATTTCTAAACCTTTAATCGCTGCCGGAGGAATTGCTTTGGGTTCACAAATTAAGGCTGCAATGATTCTTGGTGCGGACGGTGTACAAATCGGTTCCCGTTTTGCTGCTACCCACGAAGCTAGCGCCCATGAAAACTGGAAAAAGAAAATTACAGAACTCCAGGAAGGAGATACACACCTTACGTTGAAAGAACTGGCTCCTGTAAGAATGGTTAAAAATAAATTCTTCAATGAGCTGGAAGATATTTATGTGAACGGAAGAAACAAAGATGCTTTAATCGCATCGCTGGGAAGAGCCAGAGCAAAAAAAGGGATGTTTGAAGGAGATATGGAAGAGGGAGAACTAGAAATAGGCCAGGTTTCTGCTTTAATTGATGAAATTCTTCCGGTGGAAACTGTTTTCAGCCATCTTTTAAAAGAATTTGAAGAAACGAAAATGCCGGTTTTTTGATATGATTTTATTCGATGGAAGGAAGAATAATTGATGTAAAGGGACAAAAATTATATATCGAACACAATAATCAACTTCGAGACAGGCCTACCATTGTTTTTCTGCATGATTCATTAGGATCTGTGCAGCTCTGGAGAGATTTTCCGGCTAAGCTGGCTGAGATCACACAATGCAATACTCTTGCTTATGACCGTTTAGGCTATGGGAAATCGTTTCCTATGCTTACTCATGAGAGGCCGGTACATTATATGGAACTGGAAGCAGATCTGTTGAATGATGTATTGACTGAAATGAATATTGATAACGTTGTCCTGTTCGGGCACAGTGATGGGGGAACAATTGCTTTGATCACCGCTGCAAAATATCCCGAAAGAATAAAAGCCGTTATCTGTGAAGCTGGTCATATTTTTGTAGAAAAAACAACTTTAAAAGGAGTTTACGACGCATGGGAAGCTTACAAAACGACCAATCTTCCGGAACGTTTGCAGAAATATCATGGTGATAAAGTAGAAATGCTTTTCAGAGCCTGGACAGAAACCTGGACACGGGATGATTACAGAACCTGGAATATAGAGTATTTCCTGAAAGATATTACAGCTCCATTGTTATTTATTCAGGGAGAAGCCGATGAATATGGCACATTGGATCAGGTAGAAAAAACAGTTACTCAGGTCGGTGGAAGTGCAGAAAAATATATCATTCCCGGTATAGGACATACACCGCATAAAGAAGTGCCTGAGCTTGTATTGGAGAAAGCGGCCGGATTTATCAGCAATTATTTCTAATATACAATATCAACAAGACACCTGTTAACGGGTGTCTTTGTTAAATCAACAGATTGATCTATTTTTATTTCAATAACTGTAGCTCGGCAGCAATATTTTCCCTTGCCTGAGCCTCATATTTATCCTTAAAATATTCTGTTTTAAAGATACTTTCAAGTTCAAGGAAATGTTTGAGCACTTTTTTTCGTCCCGGTTTATAAAGGAAGTCAGGATAAATAGAATACTCTTTTCTGATATTCTGAGTATATTCTGAATAAGTTTTAAAATCTATACCCAATACAGAAAGGTCGGCATCAAGCAGATAATTGGTGTCTTCATTATCGGATTGATGATGTGATTTTGTTGCCAGAATCTGCGCAGAAATGAGTGAAATTTTATTTCTATCTATATCAAGTTCTCCAAGCCTTTTTTCTGCTTTGGCCGCACTTTTTTCCTCATTAGACTTAGAAGAAGCATCGTAGATAACGTCATGGTAAAACACGGAGAAAGAAATGGCTGTAAAATCTGAAATATCGCTTTTCACAGCTTCAAGCTCACTGAACATATTTTCAAGATGAAGAAGATTGTGGTAGTGTCTGCCTTTTTCAGAATATCTGGTTTCAACTTCGTTCCACAGACTGTCGATCAGCTGTTTGTTTTCGGTGAAAGAAGAACAAAGCGTTTCAAAATAGTTTTTCAGATTCATAGAAATAAGATATAAAAAAAGGAACTTTTAAAAAGTTCCCTGATTTGCTTCCAGAACAGCCTTCAGCTCAGCCCAGCCTCCGCCGTTATAACCGTCCTTTAATCCTTGAGCGTTAAGATAATCCAATGCTTTTCCGCTTCTGTTTCCGCTTCTGCAGAATAAGATAACAGGCTTTTCAATAGATAGGATCTCATCCTGTCTGTCTTCTACTTCACCTAAAGGAATATTCTTAGCACCATCTATATTACCGTCCATTTCAAGCTCCATTGGCTCACGAACGTCGATTAATTCATAGTTTCCTGATTGTATTACTTCTATTAAAGACATAGTTGTTGGTTTAAATATTAAATTAGAAACGAAATTACGTATTTTTTTTTTGAAAAAAATCCTAATTAAAACATAATTTTTTCAGAAAGAACCATTCGTGGGAGGTACTTTGGCATAAATCTGAAGATTGATAAAATAATCTTAATTTTGCAGTGTGAAATTAATGAATGCAGACGCTGAAAAATATTCCCAACTCATAAAGTCCAAGGCAAAAAGTTTTGGATTCCAGAGTTGTGGCATTTCCAAAGCTGATTTTCTCGAGGAAGAAGCTCCTCATCTTGAAAAATGGCTGAAGAATAATTACAACGGCGAAATGAAGTATATGGAAAATCATTTCGACAAAAGACTTGATCCGAGACTATTGGTAGAAGGTTCAAAATCTGTGATTTCACTTTCTTACAACTACTTTCCTGAAGAAAAAATTTCAGCGCTGGAGAACTTTAAAATCTCAAAATATGCTTATGCAGAAGACTATCATGAAGTAATCAAAGAAATACTCCGTGAAATGGTTGCAGAGCTGCAGGAAGAAATAGGGGAATTTGGATTTCGTGTCTTTGTAGATTCTGCGCCGGTTTTGGAAAGAGCGTGGGCTAAAAAATCAGGAATAGGCTGGGTAGGGAAAAATGCCAACCTCATTACCAAACAAAGCGGTTCTTTTTATTTTCTGGCCGAAATCATCTGCGATCTGGAGCTGATTCCTGACCACGCCACTACAGATCATTGTGGAAGCTGCAGAAAATGTATCGATGCCTGTCCTACAGATGCCATTGTTTCTGAAAAAATTATAGATGGAAGCCGCTGCATTTCCTATGCAACCATAGAACTCAAAAGCGAAATCCCGGATTATTTTAAAGATAAAATGGAAGACTGGATGTTTGGCTGCGATATCTGTCAGGATGTTTGTCCCTGGAACAGGTTCTCAGCGCCTAACAAACAGAGCCGCTTCCAACCCAATGAAGCGTTGAAAAACTTCAAAAAAGGAGAATGGAAGGAACTTACTCAGGAAATTTTCTCAGAAATCTTCAGAAAGTCTCCCGTAAAACGTACTAAATTTACAGGACTCAAAAGAAATATTGAGTTTTTACAGAAATCTTCTGACTGAGTTTTCTCTGAACTTTTGGTGACAATCCCTCTTTTGGAATTTTTTGAAGTTCCAAACCAGAGCTGATGGTCGACCATTCCTTAAATTTTTCGCTTTAAGGAGGTGAAGATTTACATTAATAAGTTTCTTAAAAAGCCTTTCCTATAAAGAAAAATTGATTTTCAGGAGATCAGAATCTCACCGAAAATCAACGTCTTTTTTGTATTCTTTTAGGAGCAGTTTTTACTCTTACTTTAAACCTTTTTTGGGATTTAGTATTTTTACGCATATTTGTGAATATTTCGTAACTAAATATAGCTAATTTTTCGATTAAAACAAATACTTTTACTAAAAATTAAAGATTAAATTTTATTAAAAAACATGACTGTGAAAACAATATTTATGTATCTCCTGAAAGTGGTAGGAATTATTTTAGGGATTGTGATTATTTATGTCATCCTTGGGTTGTTGATTCCCTATATTCCTGTTTCCGCAAAAGATGACGGACAAAAGAAAGAAATTCCAATCTACATTTATACCAACGGAGTGCATACCGATATTGTAATGCCTGTGAAAAACGATTTGCAGGACTGGAGCCGGAAAATTCCTTTTGCCAATACAAAATCAAAAAGAACAGACTATCAGTATATAGGGATAGGATGGGGAGATAAAGGTTTTTATCTTGATACACCTACGTGGGCAGACCTGAAATTTTCAACAGCCATAAAAGCTGCATTCTGGCTAAGTGATTCAGCTATGCACTGTACTTATTATAATACGATGAAAGAAGGCGATGACTGTAAAATGATTATGATCAGCAGAAGTCAGTATGAAAATCTGGTGAAATATGTGGAAGATAAATTTGACAGAGATCAGAACGGAAATTTTATGTTGATCCCTACCAATGCTGTTTACGGTGATAACGATGCTTTTTATGATGCAAAAGGGACTTATAGCTTTCTGTATACCTGCAACACCTGGTCAAATAACGCTTTGAAGGCAGCAGGGCAAAAAGCCGCACTTTGGACTCCTTCTGATTTCGGAATCTTTCAGCATTATAAATAAAATATGAAAAAGGTTTTTTGGTTTTTCACCATCTTTTGGATCTGTTCATGTTCTCAGGAAAGGAGAAATAATACAATAAGAACGGTAGAAACATCAGTAGTTGCAGAAAAGAAACCTGAAGCTGATTTTTCTAAATTAAAAATAAAAGCAGAAGAAGCCCTGAAATTCTGTGCTTCAAAGAACCTCAGCAAAGATTTCTGTATTCTCATTGATATGAGCCTTCACTCCGGCGTTAACCGTTTTTTTGTCTGGGATTTTAAGAATAATAAGATTACGAAAAAATATCTGGTAGGGCATGGTTGCGGTTCCAATTCCTGGAGTAAAGATAATTCTAAAGCCAATCCGAGTTTCAGCAATGAAGATGGAAGCCACCTTTCATCTTTAGGAAAGTATAAATTGGAAGGAAGAGGCTACAGCGATTGGGGAATCAATATAAAATACCTTATGCACGGCCTTGAAGAAACCAACAGCAATGCTTTAAAAAGATATATTGTCTTTCATTCCTGGGATCTTATGAGCGATGAGGAAGTGTTTCCTGACGGATCTCCCGAAGGATGGGGCTGCCCGACTGTTTCCAACAATGCCATGAAAGAAATTGATCCGATGATTCAGAAATCGGGAAAACCAGTACTGATGTGGATCTATAATTAAATCTTTGTCATACATTTGTTTCACAACAATCAGATAAACTGATCCGGTCTTATGAAGCATACTCTTTTCCGTGAACAACAGCTCAATTGTGATATAGAAACCGCCTGGAAGTTCTTTTCCTCCGCAAACAATCTTTCAGAAATTACTCCGAAGGATATGGGCTTCGTCGTATTAACGGAAATGGAAGATGATGAAATCTTTGAAGGAATGCTCATCGATTATTATGTTTCTCCATTATTCGGTATCAAAATGAAGTGGCAGACGGAGATCACCCACGTAGATTTTCAGAAAAGTTTCATTGATTTTCAGAAAAAAGGTCCGTACAAACTATGGAACCACTATCATGAATTTATTTCCAATAAAGAAGGCGTATTGATGAAGGATACTATAGACTATGAACTTCCCATGGGATTTTTAGGAGAAATTGTCCACGATCTTTTCGTGAAAAAGAAACTGGAACATATCTTTGATTATCGTTTCAGAATATTGAGTAAACTGTTCTAGATATTCAATAGAAACGGTTTATCATCCTGAGCTTAGATGACGGGAGCCCGTTTAGAAACGATACCCCAAATTCCACTGGCTTTAGCCGAAACTTTAACGATTCCAATTAGATTCCTACGGAATTACAGACTGCATGAATAGACTTGGCATTCTATTTGTCATTCCGTAGGTACTACAAGTTTGCAATGTGTTATTTTTCTATTTTCCTCTGAAAATGTAGTAATTTATTCGTATTCAATCTATATATGGTGTTTTTGTAATTAATCTTCATTGCAATAGGTTTTATCTCATTTCATAAATAGGCGAAAATATTGACACAAATTTTGACACATTGTTTAGTTTGAATATCTTTGTTTTAAAATATTCTATATGGCAACGGTAAAATACTATTTGCGTAGCAAAACAAAGGGCAGTGCAATACAAATTCAGTTATCAATATCGAAAGATCTTAAAATGCGAAATTCTACAGGTTTGCAGATTGATTATTCTGATTGGAGCGATAAGACTTCTCTTCCCAAACAAAACAATCCCCATAATAAAAATCTGATTGCAGAGCTTGTTGATTTAAAGAAATTTGTTTTAGAAGAATATAATAAGGATTTTTCTGGTGGTGTTCTATTTGATTCGCATTGGCTTAAAAATAAGATCAGTCTTTTTTTTGAGAGAATAGATGTAAAAACCAGCGATGATATTGTGGTCAACTACATGAAAAACTTTAACGAGCTTCGGGCATTGGCTAAGACTAAAAAGACTACCGATCACCAGTACCTTATGCTTGAGGATAAATTTTCAAGATTTCAGGAAGTTCAGAAAAAGAACTATGTATTTGCTGAGGTAGACAAACGGGTAATGCTTGAATTTAAGAACTGGCTTATGGTAAAAGACAAGTTAATGGAATCAACTGCTAACAGAACCTTAAAGAACCTGAAAACAGTATTGCTGGATGCCAGAGCAAACGGCAAGCTGCTTCACCCTCAGGTTGATAAGTTTACCATTGAGAGTGTAACCTCTATAAAAGTATTTTTAAACTTTGAGGAACTTTCAAAAATCAAAAACGCCAATATTATAGGGGAAGACTTGCTTCATGCCCGTGACTGGCTTTTAATCGGCTGTTATACGGGACAGCGTGTGAGTGATCTATTGGAGATGAACCCAACAAAAATTTTCACTAAAACAGATTCTGAAGGGGAAAGCTTCCGATTTATAGACCTTGTCCAGCGTAAGACAGGTAAAGATGTGAGCATACCCATCCATGATGAGGTTGAACAAATTCTTAAAAAGTATAGGGATCATTTTCCTCCATTATTCAGGGGTGCAACTTTAAATAGTAATGCAACCCGTTTCAACAGCCTTATTAAGAAAGTCTGTGAACTTTCCGGCATTAATCAGATTTTAAAAGGCAGGATCTATGATGACAATCTAAAACGCAATGAGATTGTAGAGACAGAAAAATATAATCTCGTCAGCACCCATATCTGCAGAAGAAGTTTTGCTACCAATTTCTACGGTGACAAAAGGTTCACCACGCCCCAGGTTATGGCTATAACAGGACACAAAACAGAAACTACCTTTTTGCAGTATATTGGAAAGACCTCATCAGACCATGCTTTGAATACAGCAAAAACTTTTAGAGAGATAAAAGAGAAGGGAGAGAAAATATCATAAAAAATGATCAGTCCTTTATCGTAATATAGTAAATATGTGCTGAGATTATGTATTTTTGGTACTAAAAAAAAATACGATGCATAAAAACACAAATATTATTGTTTTTCTTAATCGTTTGTAATTCTGAAATATGTTATAATTACAAATATCATTAAGAAGGAGCTGTGATTTGGTAGCTTTCACAAATTTGTGTCCTTTATGGCATTCAACGCTTTCTTCTCAGGCGTGAGGGTTGGAAAGATAATCATAAACGGGTGTATCGGATTTATTGTGAGGAAGGCTTTAATCTGCGTAGGAAGAAGAATAAGAGAATAAAATCTGCAAGAAACAGAAAGCCTACGGATCGTACATCTTCCATTTTACACAAATGCTGGAGCATACATTTCATGAGCAATGCCTTGTTTGATCGAAAGAGATTTAGACTTTAGTTGATAATTATGGTCGAAAATTTTTGGCTATTGAGGCGGGAATTTCCATCAAGGTAGAAACGTCACAGAAATATTAAAAAATATTACCTTTGAAAAGAATGCTTTTCCGAGCGTATAAAAATAGATAATGGTCCTGAATTTATCAGCAAAGAATTGGATAGAGGGGCTTATGAAAAAATAGAATTAGAATTTTCAAGACTGGGAAAACCTACTGAAAATGCATTTATTGAGAGTTTTAACGGTTCATTACGGGATGAGTGTCTTAATGTTCTCCTTACGAGATGCACAGCAAAAATTGGATTTTTGGAGTGATGATTACAATAAATACAAACCTCATAGCTCGCCAGGGAATTTAACGCCAAATGAATTCATCAATAACAGTCATAAAATACAAATTTCTCTATTTTAGACTGTTCCATGTATTTTTTTGGGGGAGGTCATTTGAAAGTATCGCTGCCAATCTTATGTATTCTGAATTATATCTGTTACTAAAAAATTAAATGCAAACGGTAATTTAATTTTGTTCGTATTCCTATTTCTTTTGTTATCTGAAACTTAAATACGTATTTTTGTATTACTTCAGCCCTAAATACACAATTTATTCTTTTACAATTAATTAATAGTAATGTATAAAACATTTTAGAAGTTAGATATGGAAACAAAAAAGGAAAACTCTACAAACAATGTCAATCTAAATTATCTGAATAATTATTGTGGCATTTCGTATACGCTGGTAATGATTGGTGGTAGATGGAAGATAAATATTTTAGCCTATCTTTTAAAAGAAAAGAAACTGAGATTTGGAGAGTTTAAAAATAAACTTGAAGGAATTTCCGAAAGAATGCTCATCAAAAGGCTGAAAGAATTAGAAAATGACGGATTAATAAGCAAAATCATTTACCCCCAATACCCTCGAAAAGTTGAGTACGAATTAACAATACTTGGCCAATCTCTTAAAGAAATCATCAAGTGCATGGATGAGTGGGGTGAGTCGAGGTATGACAAAACATAAAATCTCCGCTAATATAAATTGCGGTGATTTACTATTCAATAACATAACAGTTATTAAATTATTATTTTAAAATTCTTATCCAACATTAGCAGAATTACCGAACATACACACATTATTAAGGAATTATAGTAATGATTATACTCTCCATGAGCCATATGAGTAGTGAATGCAGCGATTGCAAAAGGAAATAGAAAAAGAATTCCCAAATTTCTGAATTGTGGTTTAATTAATCCCACAACAATCAATATAAAGCCAATAAACTCTAATGCACCAATCATTATTGTCCATGTTCTATTGAAACCCAGCAATTGCATACTTTTCATCATAGATTCTTTCTGAAAGATTTTGAATAATGACGCATATCCGAATACGTACAAATAATAGACATAACATACCCAATAAATTATTTTACTTACTAATTCCATTTATTAAAATTTATTTTCCAAATTTAATTACTAAAAAAAATCTAGAGAATAACGGACAAAATTGTATGTATAAGAATTTTGTAACTGTTCGTATATACATAACTGAAACATTTAAAATATTGAAATCCTAATTACAACTCAAATGAATTTCGTATTATATACTTACTTCTAATATATTGATCTAAGTGAGTGGGTAGTTTTAAGCTTCTAATGTCAAATAATTTTCCTACACTTTAGCAAAATTTCCCCAACGATAACAATGAATTTATTAGCCAAAACTATAATTTTGAATATAGCTGAAGTTAGTGAGTTTACATTCTGATTATAATAGTAATGGTATTTGTTTTGCTTTAGTTTTTATTTGTTTTGTAATTATTTTTATATGAATAATCATAGGATATGTTTTTTTTAGTAAGTTTGCTTTTTTATTTAACGAGATTATTTATATAACACTTCAATTTTAATAATGATGGTTGAGTTGAAAATGTAAATGCTTGTGAAAACTTTTTATAATAAAACAGTTATATGGATTATTATTCTTTAAAATAACTATTATGATTATCTGTTAGTTAATTTTCAAATACTGTGCAGTGATCCTTTGTCAAAATTGAATTATTAGCTAAATGATTCTAAAATTAAACTGAATGATAATGAAAAAAAATTTTATTACAGTGATTGTTCTATTTTCTCAGATAGTTTATTCACAATCTTCCGGAGTGGGCATTAATACAACCACTCCCAAAAGTACCTTTGACATAAATGGTAAAAAAGATTCTTCAGGATTAGCAGTTTCCACAGATATTGCAGGACTTCAGGCTCCGCGTCTTACAATAGCTGAGCTTACGAGTAAAGGTGATACGCTTTATGGCCCAGACCAGAAAGGAGCTATGGTTTACATTACGGATGTTTCTGGAGGAAATGTAACAGGTCAGAGATCTAATATTACTTCTGTTGGCTATTATTACTTTGATGGTTCTGCTTGGCAAAAGATGGTTACTACCACTTTACAACCGTGGCATTCCACTACTACAGGCACCGGTGAAGCTACGGTTACAGAAAATATTTATCACTCCGGTAATGTGGGGATTGGGATTACTTCTCCTGATGTCAGCGCAGCTTTGGAAGTGGCTTCTACTAACAAAGGAATTCTTATTCCAAGAGTTGCCTTAAAAGGTTCTACAGACCAAGAGACGATATCTTCTCCTACCGATGGTTTGATGGTTTACAATATGGGAACTAGTGGATTTACATTTAAGGGATTCGTATTTTGGAATGGTACAGAATGGAGATCGTTGAATAACAATCCTACTGTACTTCCTGATATTTTATCACTTAATTGTACAGATTCTTCTACTTTTCCGACAACATTTACTGCTGGAGCTGTTTATAATGGGACACTTACTGTTCCTTATATCAAAGGTAATGGAGGAACCTATTTTTCAGGAACTTCATTCTCCCAGAATGGACTTACATTTACTTTAAATCCTGGAACACTTAATTATGGTAATGGCTCCATATCCTATTCAATATCGGGAACGCCCAACTTTACCTCACCAAATACGGTATCATTTCCAATAAGCTTTTTGGGGAAAAATTGTAACGCTACAGTGGGAGAAAATGTAAGTCTTAATCCAGTTCAATACTTAAAGAAGATAGTCAGTCCAATCCCTACAACAACAGATGCTGCAGTTCAAGAAGCTACTAAAACAACTTTCGGAAATCTATCAATTAGATATGGAGGACTTGTTAATAATGTAAAAAATAGTGCGAATTCAATTCAATTAAGTCCAAGCATTACAACCCAAATGACAATATGGGGAGAATTGATTGGTAGCAGTTCTACTTCAGCTTTACTCAAGCAAACACAAGCTACAGTAAATTCTAATAACTGGATTGGATGGAATTTATCATTTAATCCTCTTGTTAGAGACCAAGGTAGAATACTAGTTTCATTGCACACTACCGGAGAAATATATCGTATTACAATACTGTGTAATGATAATATGACCAGTCCTGCTGTTTTAAGTAATCTTTCTTTTTTCATTGAGAAATTACAATAAACTAGCTTCGGTATCACTGTTGTCCGATAAAAAAGAAGCCTAATTAAAGGCTTCTTGAAATTGTCTTAATTTAGTTTTGAAAGAAATAAAATACGATGAGTAAAAGTAATCATTTTTCTACCCAATCGGTTTTCGGACAGCTGATTTCTTTAATTGATGAAGGATTGATTGGCAAAGAGGTTAAAAAATGTGATTCCGACCGCTATACCAAACGCTTTAAGACGAAAGATCATCTGATAAGTATGCTTTTTTGTTCTTTTTCAAAATGTACTTCCCTACGTGAAATATCAGGAGCAATGTTAGGTTTATCAGTTAAAATGGCGGGATTTCGGCTCAATCATATTCCCAAAAGAAGTACTTTGTATGATTATGTTTTTGATAAAGGATACAATGACTACAAGGCTTTCAAGCATTTCACATCACAAAACACAGGACTTGTAACCCGAATAAAGGATAATGCCTCGTATCTGAAAATAGAAAAATTAGATATTGAAAGTCATATTCATTCAGGGGGTTAAAAGATGAAGTCATAGAAATTGAGGTGAAAAAAGGCAAAGCAATATTAAATTAACATTGAGAAAAGTGACGTTTTATGAACGCCAAAACAAAAGAGAATTTGAATTTTTAACCAATTTGGTTGATATGCGGGCTAATTTGATTGCCGCTCTCTACAAAACAAGATGGCAAATAGAGCTTTTGTTCCAACAGCTCAAACAAAACTTTCCCTTAAAATACTTTCTGGGAGATAATGAAAACGCCATTAAAATACAGATTTACTGCGTATTGACTGTTAATGTTTTGCTTGTGGTAATTAAAAAGAGAGTCAAACGCAATTGCTCATTTTCAAATTTGGTAAGTTTTTGCAAAATCCACCTTTTCAACTATATCAATTTGATGAAATTTCTGGAAAACCCAGAAAAAGACTTGCAAATAGAGCGGCTAGAATCTGAACAGCTTACACTTTTTTGATAGCTTGTTTTTAGAAATTGTAAAATGTAAAAATACAACAAATTGATAATCAATGTTTTGTAAAATTAAAAAAATGAAAATTTAAATTTTATCGGACAATAGTGCTTCGGTATAAATAAAGTTTAAAAATAAATGTCTGTTATTTATTTTTGTGAGTTGAGTTTTTTTGAGAGAAACAATAAACATTTAAGAAGCTGGCAAGAAAAGTTAAATATTGCGTGTTAGGTAGTGTTCCTTAATTTGGATATATATAGCTGTTTTTATTAATAATTTTATATTCTAATTTTTTCTGACACAGAGCTTATCTGGACTTTATTTTTTGAAACTTTTTCATAGCAATCACAATGAAAGCTAGATAATTAAACTCTATTCGGCTTGTTATTGAAGTGTCAAACCTTTTAAGTATTGATCTGAAGATATCCAGTAAGGCATTTGTTCTTTGGATAGCATATCGTTCTTTGTATAATTGATGATCAAAATAATAATCATTATATATTTATGAGTTTTTTTATTATTAGGAATATTGGCTATTATTCCAAAATTGAAAGCTTTTTTACGTAAATTTTCAGCATCAAATCCTGCATCAAAATTCAGGGAAATCCCATTCAATGGGAATAGCTGATTGATGTAAAAAATCTGTGATCTGCTCAAAATGTTTTTCAATAGTAAAAAGATTGTTATTATTTCTACAAATAGGTATTGACATAGCTAAGTGCAAACTGTTTCTATCAGTCAGATATATAGCATTGGTTGTTTCCGTTTTTTCCTACCCTGATAACCAACTGCTTCATCACCAAGCAAGGCTGTTGTGTGGCTACCATCTACATCTCCACTGGATAAATCAATTTTTGATTTGTTCTTTTGTAAAGTACTACTCCAACAGGCTTTTCATCTTCTTGCTTTACACCATTTACGATAATATCCAAAGACTTTTTATAATGAA
Organism: Chryseobacterium sp. SG20098; assembly: GCF_031844745.1. Taxonomy (NCBI): domain Bacteria; kingdom Pseudomonadati; phylum Bacteroidota; class Flavobacteriia; order Flavobacteriales; family Weeksellaceae; genus Chryseobacterium; species Chryseobacterium sp. SG20098. The sequence continues at coordinate 4,758,889 of NZ_CP134622.1, forward strand.
GAACTTCTTTGCTTAATAACTGAAGTATAGGTAAAAGATACCATTCAATACCTGTTTTTAAGCTTATATAAAATACTATTAATAATACCACAGAGATGTACTTTGAATTCAAACCCTCTTTTTTCAACAGAAATATAAGGTAAGATCTCTAATTCTATTGTATATTTGCTCAGTACTTTGTAAAATAAGTGAGATTTTTATTTCAAACTTGTGAACAAAATTTTATTAAAATTCAAGACGATTTATAAAATTTTATAGTGCCAAGGAAAATGATTTAAGATATTTGCATAATTTTTGTAGTTAAATTAAAAACTAATGTTAAGAATTACACTATGCTTTATTTATCAAGAATTTATCTAAAAGAAGAATGTCCTAAAGCCTTTCCTTTCAATCTTACTTTTTTGAAAGACGGATTAAATATTAAACTAAACAAGAGTGTCACATTTTTTGTTGGTGAAAACGGAATAGGAAAATCTACTTTATTAGAAGCTATTGCTGATAAATGTAATTTTAACCTGTCTGGAGGTAGTCGAAATCATAATTACAATTTCCACAAAACTGAATCCCAATTATCAGAATATCTTACACTGTCTTGGAAAATTAAAACTGGACAAGGCTTTTTTATGAGAGCAGAAAGCTTTTTTAATTTTTCAACATATATTGACAAGATTGCTGAAGAAGACAAGCAGATTTTAGACGCATATGGAGGGAAATCACTACATCACAGGTCTCATGGTGAAGCATTTTTAGCTTTGTTTCATAATCATTTTCAAAAGGGAATTTATATTCTTGACGAACCAGAAGCAGCTTTGTCTCCACAAAGACAACTTTCATTACTATCAATCATACATAAACTTGAGAAAACAGGTAAAGCTCAGTTTATTATTTCTACACATTCCCCTATTCTGATGAGTTATCCTAAAGCTGATATTTTCTTATTGGATGAAAATATTCAACTTGTAAACCATAAAGATACTGAACATTATCAAATAACAAAAAGTTTTTTAGAATCACCTGAAATTTATTTCCGTCATTTATTTGATCATATTTAGATGGCAATTTTCGCGAGAGGCAGAAAAATTCAATCTTGTAAGCTCCCATATTTGCATAAGAAATTTTGCTACTAATTTCTAGGAGATAAAAGATTTACCAACCCACAGTAATGGCTATTAAAGGACACAAAACAGAAAGAACGTTTTTATCCTATATTGGTAAGACATCTTCAGACCATGCTTTACAAACAGCAAAAACATTTCGTGAAATATCACAACAAAAAATATCATAAAAATGAGTAGTCCCTTATCGTAAGTATTTGGTGAGATTATGTATTTTTGGTACTGAAAAAAAATACGATGCATAAAAACACAAATATTATTGTTTTGCTTAATCATTTAGGCAGTATCGGTGAAGTTGATTTACAATATATAGAAGAACAGTTTACGGATTTACCCATTGTCCTTAAAGAGACTAGATCTGACAAAGAATATAATGCCAATTTTGAAGACTTCTCCCTTCAGGTATTTTATAGTTTTTCATCTCCCTTTTTGGCTGCACTGATCTATCATGAAAAAAGCCTTGAGATTTGGAAGTCCTTCAAAACCGTTTTATCCTATACCCGCAATAAGATAAAGTATGAAATCTATTCTCAGCAAAAGAAGGACATTCCCATATTAAAACCTATTACCTTTGGTCTTCACGTGGTTATGGATAACAATACAAGCTATAATTTTGAATTAAGCAAAATATGTAGTGAAAAGCTTTTCGATGTGTCACTGGATAGAATCTTAACTTTTTTATCTGATCAGTCTTCCAATGAAAAATATGAGCTGCCGTTGTATGTAAGATTTTCAACTGAAAAAAGAGAATGGGAAGCAGAAACTTTTGAAGAGTATCTTTTAAGAAAAAGCAGGAGCAACTGAAAGAAAAGTACTTATCCCAATAGAGATAAGGCGCTTCTTAAGATATAGAGATTCTGGTATACATCCCAAAATTTCAATAGTTACTTTACAGGAATCTTCTTTTACGGTGCTGCGAACCCCAGAAAAACGCTAGCCACAGATTTTTTTTAAGGTGGTCAGTTGCCATTACTGCAATATAAAAACGTAGCACTCATAGGGTTTTATGAGAATATGAGTTGTTTTTTGGTGGTCATTAGGTTTCCATTAAAGATACAGGTATTTATGGAAAACAGAAAAGTAATGCCAATACTGATTTTTTGAAAAATCCATCTACAAGGAATAAAAAAGATTATTAGAGAGATATTTATTGCTTAGTATATAATTTTTTAATAATCAGTATTTTGGATTTGTTACAGGCCTTTTGCGTGACGGATGTGACGGAAGTGACGGAAGTGACGCTGAAAAAACAAAAATATTTTTCATTGAAAGTTGTACAGTCAGAAAGAAATTAAGTGTAAAAAAAGATTGTTTTTGATCTACACATCTACACCTCTGATTTGTAATTGATTGTTATTTAGCACATTATGTCTTTAAAGGTGAAGTAGGTGTAGCAGGTGAAGCAAGAAAACAAAAAATATTTTTCTCGGAAAAAAATTATTGGAGTTACTCAAGTTATTCTCTAAAAAACATTTTTATCATCTATACTGCTTACTGCCCACTAAAATTACTCTTTCAATTCTTTTTCTTTTTTGGACTCCGAAAACTCACACTTTTGAAATAAAATTATTTTGCGACATACTTTGTCGTGTTAGCTTTTTACCTTGGTTTTCCCAAATTATAAATTATGGAAGTTCCATTGTATGAAAGTCTGGAAGATTTCAAAGACAATTATCTGGCAGATTTCTCCTTTCAGGCGGAAGTAAGTATTTTGAAGTACCTCTCTATGTTAAAAAAGAGGTACAATACGTATATTGAAAAATGTAAGAGTCTGCACGAGAAGGGAGATTCCAACCTTTTCACCTTATTTGATATGATAGGAGAGCTGGAATCCCTTCTACCTTATCAAAGTTCATTCATCCTTAAAAATGATCTTCTGGAAAAGTTTAATCCCAGAGGATATACTTATGATGACTTTATCATAAATCCAAAGCTTCTGGGAGAATGTGTTGATTTTGGAAATATCCGGGAGGATGAGTGGGAAGAACTCTATAAGAAGATTCGTGATTTGTTTATGCTAAAAAAAACAATTTCCTATAAACAGACCCTTTTTTCAGAAAGAATGGAAAACTTTTATCAGATTATAGCCTTCATAGATGAGCAGATAGAACTTGAAAAAACTCTACTGCTGAGGTTTGAGGATCTAACTAAAAAATCAAATGCGGATAAGAATATTGATTTAAACAGCTGGGAACTTTTTAATCATATCAGATATAATGATGTAGGCTATCTGGAAAGAAGCCGATATTTAAAAGATATTACAGAGAACTACCACCCTGACCTTTTGAAATCCCTTTTAAAAGACCTTGAATTTTATCTTTTCATTGAAAAGGATCAGAAAGAGGCTGAATATGATTCGGATGAGATCGCTCAGGCTATTAAAGAACGTGAAGCTAAAGACCTTCCTGTTCCCCGCTTAGATATAAGACCTGAGCATCTTTTTACAGATCGGCAGAAAGAAATCAGGGAAACCCATACAAAAGAGAACGGCGAAAAAGAAACGGTTTGTATTGATTTGGAAAGCTTACTATTTCCGTTTGAATTTTTCTCTTTGTATGAATTCCAGCGCAGCATCATAAGAAAGATTAAAGAACTCTCTCCACAGGAAAAAGAACCTCAGGCCGATATAGATATTTCAGAACTGAAGACCAGTAAAACCCAAAGTATAGCCTTACTGCATCATACCGGAATCCTGGACTTTTTAAGAACCCAATATCCCACCTTATCAGATCGTCAGCTGGCAGGCTTTTTTGAGTTTCTGACTAAGGAGCCTATCACAGTAAGAAATCAGAGCAGTCAGTTTACACGTGATAAAAAATCTGTTAAATATCCTATCAAAAATAAAAAAGATATAGAAGATCTGGACAGGCTGCTGGTTTCGTTTGGAATGAAAGAGAGACGAATTTTGTAAAGAAATTGAGTGCGGAAAAAGTAAGGGAAAAGTGCGGAAAAATAAAAAGTGGAATTAAAAAGCGTATTCTGAGAAGTGAAAAATAAAAATTCAATATCTTCATAAGTTATTGTAAATAAGTGAATTGAAAATTATTTATAGGTCTAAAAACAAGGGTGCGGAAAATTAAATTTTTTCCGCATTTTTTCCTCACTCACCTTTGTTTCATAAAATTTAAGACAATTATTTATGAAACAGTTACAGTTTATTGGTATGCAGCCCTATGATTTAATCCAGGAAATGAGAAGAGAGCTTATTCCTGATATTAAAAGAGAACTTAAAGAGGAATTTCAGCCTAAAGAACCCACCGTGTATTTAACCCGTCAAGAGGTCTGTGATCTTCTTTCTATTGATATGAGTACCCTTCACCGCTGGCGTAAGGATGGAGTTCTTATTGCTTACGGTCTTGGGAACCGGATTTATTTCAAAAGAAATGAGATAGAGACGCTTATTGAAAAAAACAGACTGAAGTAAGCGCGTTATTCATCTTTAAAAATCTTTCATAATGAAATTAAATCCTGTATTTGATGACCTGAATGATCCTGCTACGATCATTAATCATGTTCGGGGGCTGGTAGAGAAAAGCCGGGAGAAAGTCCCCCACGCTGAAATTCTGGAAAAGCTGAAAGAAGAGTTTGAAGAGCTGGACTTTATGCTTCTGGTATTTCCACAGGTAGAGAAGCTCCGGGGAGAATTGGAAAAGCTTCCCAGGGAAAGTGAGAAGGCTAACCTCATCCGTAAAGCACTCTCACAGTTAAAACTGAACCAAAAGCACTACCTGGTACTCTCCATTGAGCACGTGATACGGCTTGCAGAAAAGAACCGCTGGGGCTTATGTAAAAATAATGACTTTATTTATCTCTACAATGGTGCATTCTGGGATGAAATTGACAAGGAACATTTTCAGAAGTTTTTGGGTGAATCTTCAGAACAGATGGGAGTTCCGAAATACTCAGCCCGGTTTTACCAATTCCGGGAACAGCTTTTTAAGCAGTTTCTTTCTACTGCTTATCTGCCTACTCCTAAGATGAGTAAAGATAAAGTACTGATTAATTTACAAAACGGAACATTTGAAATAAGTCCCAATGGTACAAACTTAAGACCCTTTAACCGATCGGATTTTATGACCTATCAGCTGCCTTTCAGCTACGATCCTTATGCACAGGCCCCTTTATTTGAGGCATACTTAAATAAAGTGCTGCCGGATACGGAAAGACAACAAGTTTTAGCAGAGTATCTGGGTTTTGTATTCATTAAGCATGGAAGCAATGTCTTAAAGGAAGAAAAAGCATTGATACTCTATGGAACAGGAGCCAATGGAAAGAGCGTGTTTTTTGAGATTGTGGGTGCTTTGTTAGGAGAACAGAATGTAAGCAGCTATTCACTACAGAGCCTTACCAATGATAACGGATATTTCAGGGCGAAGATTGCTAATAAGCTGGTGAACTATGCCAGTGAAATTAACGGAACCCTGGAAGCTTCCATATTCAAGCAGTTGGTTTCCGGTGAACCTGTAGAAGCCAGACTTCCTTATGGACAGCCTTTTACCTTAAAACAGTATGCTAAGCTGATCTTTAATTGCAATGAGCTTCCTAAAGATGTGGAACATACCAATGCTTATTTCAGGAGATTTTTAATTATTCCTTTTGATGTAACGGTTCCACCGGAAGAGCAGGATAAAAACCTGCATACCAAAATTATTGAGAACGAACTCTCAGGAGTCTTTAACTGGGTACTGGAAGGATTGAACAGATTATTGGAACAGAAAAGATTTTCAGATTGTCAGGCAGCTCAAAAAGCGGTTGAGCGGTACAGAATGGAAAGTGACAGCGTACAGATGTATTTAAGTGAATATAATTACAGCATTTCTGTGATAAAGGAAATTCCATTACAGGAGATGTACAAAGAATACAAGTATTTCTGCGAGGATAACGGATTTAAAGCCTGTTCACTTAGAACCTTTGCTGATCGATTAAGAAACTCAGGATACCAGACAGCACGCAGAAAGTATGGAACCATTATAAACGCAGAAAAAAAAGATTGTTTTTGATCTACACCATCTTCACCTGCTACACCTTTTATTTGTAATTGACTGTTATTTAATTTGTTATATTTTCAGGGTGAAGCAGGTGTAGCAGGTGAAGCAAGAAAAACAAAAATATTTTTAGTGAAAATTAACCATTCAGATAAAGAATTAAGTGCATAAAAAAAAGATTGTTTTTGATCTACACCATCTTCACCTGCTACACCTTTCATTTGTAATTGATTGTTATTTAGTATATTATGTTTTCAGGGTGAAGCAGGTGTAGCAGGTGAAGCAAGAAAAACAAAAAATATTTTTATCGAAATGAAAACCGAATATTTGTATATCCTAGAGAAAGGGAGCAAAAAATTTCCCTGTCCTGAGTGCGAAAAAAGAAGCTTTGTGAGGTATATAAATACAGAGACCAGAGAATATCTGCCTAAAGATTATGGACGCTGTGACCGTGAGAGTAAGTGTGCTTATCACCTTAATCCTTATCTGGATGGATATGCGGCAATAATACAGGAAGAGAAGCAACGAGCTGCCGGAGTTACTACAGTAAATACTGTAAAACAGAAATATATTTACTCAAGGCGAAGACATTTGAATTCCTTCAAAGCTCATCCAGGGACAAAGACTGTTTACTTTGATTTTGAAACGTTTAAAGCGACATTAAAGCCTGAAGGCTATGAGCAAAATCTTTTTATTCAAAATCTATTATCTCAGATAAAATTCCCCTTTGAAGCAGATGAGGTTACAAAAGTTATAGAGCTTTACAGACTGGGAACCATTACGGAAGGATACAGAGAGGGAGCCGTTACCTTTCCTTTTATTGATATACAGGGCAATATCAGGACAGTACAGGTCAAAGAGTTTGATATGGATAATCATACCAAGAGAACTGATTTTTTACATTCTATATTGGAAAAGAATTGTATCAGGAATACAGAACCTTTGCCAGAATGGTTAAAAGCCTATGCCAGTAATGAGAAAAAGGTTTCGTGTTTATTTGGAGAAGATCTTTTAAAGAAATATCCGTTTAATCCGGTTGCACTCGTAGAAGCTCCAAAGACAGCTGTATATGGAAGCTTATATTTTGGATTCCCTGAAGAGAGTTCCCAGAACCTCATCTGGCTGGCGGTCTACAATAAAAGCAGTTTTTCATTCGATAAGCTGAAGGTATTACAGGGAAGAGAGGTATATGTATTCCCTGACGTGTCAAAAGATGGGAGCACTTTCAGGGAGTGGAAAAGAAAAGCAGATGAATTCGAAAAACAGTTACCTGGAACACATTTCATTTTTTCTGATCTATTGGAGTATTTAGTACCTGATAATGATAAAAGTAAAGGCTATGATCTTGCAGATTATTTAATACAAAAGGATTGGCGGTTGTTTAAAAAGCAGACCCTACGAATCAAAACAGAATCTCATCCAGAGTCAAGGTGTGAAAGTAAATCTGAAGGTCAATCAGAAAAGATCATAACCATTACAAAAAATCAAAACGATGAAGCACAAGCTATAAAATTGGATGAAGCTTCCAACCCACCTGCAAAAGCTAAGTTACTTTTAGAGAGTCATAAAAAACCTTATGAGAAGAAATTTAGGAAATATTCTGAAACATGGGATAAAGAGATTCAGGCACTTGAAAATTTCTTTACTGAGGCAGAAACCCCAGATCACCCCATCAAATTTAATACGTACAGCAATATTTCAGATGTTTCAAAATTTATTAAAAGTCATCTTTCAGTGGTAAGGGCTAATAATGGAAACCCTATATTTTTACCTTACCTCAGCAGATTACAGCAGCTCAAAGACAGAATAGGAGGGTAACCAAATTAACAGGAGTAAAGGAAGTAATAAACCAGGAACCGTTATAAATTTATTAATACAAAAATATTTGTTTTTTTTCTGCGTCACATCCGTCACATTCGTCACGGAATTTATTTAAGTAATTAAAAATCAATAAATTAAAAAGAAAAAAATATGAGTACCAATAGAAAATCCACTACAAAAAATAGTGAAGGTTTACAAAAGTTAACAGAATCGGAAAAGAAAATTAAGAATATCTTTACTTTAGAAAAAGTCACTCCAAAAGATATTGAACACTTTACGCCTCAGGAAATGGATCAGTTTAATGAGGCATTGGGAAAGAAAATGAATGGACTTCAGGGGCCTGCTTACGGTCAATTTTACGAACAGTTTGAAGAAGTATTACAATCTGGCACTAAAAACCAGCTTTGGGAGTTTAACCACCAGACCATTATGTGGGCTATATCAACATTAACGAAAGAAACGTGCAATTTTCCTCCTGTTAACCTGATTGCTGTAAAAACAGGATTAAGCAGGACAACGATCTATAAGCACATCAATTCATTTAAAGAACACCGCTCTTACAAAGGACAAAAACAGGCTGTAGAGCTTATGGCAGATAAAATCCTTTGGCAGATGTATTCACTCGCTAATGATGGAGACGTAAAAGCAGCAAGACTCTTTTTGGAAGTAGCCGGAAAATTAGGGAAGTCTGGCAGCCTTCAACCTCTGAAAAATCAAAACAATTATATTCAGATCAATAATACCACCCTTAATCAGCAGGTATTGCAGCAGCTCTCTACAGAACAGCTCAATGCTATTGAGGGGATTTTAAAAACAATCGAAGTAAAAGAAACAGATTAGACCATTCTTTTGCAAAAAATCAGGTTCTGTTTTTAAGGATAATATTATAAATGAATGTCCGTTTATTTGCCTAATCCTGTAATATTAGCAATAATGAGCCTATCAAACAATTTTTCTCCAAAATATCTTCGATTCAGCTTATAAACAAACTCATTTAAGTACAATTGAAGGTATTTTCTTTTTATTTTATGATAATTTCCTAGAAGATTTCTTTTGGCATTGCTTATTGCAATATGGACCCATTTTAAAGTTTCTTTCGTAGTTTCTTTTGAGCTTTTTTCCATCACGTGAAGTTCTACAAAATCTGCAATATCAACATACGATGTACTTTTATCCGTAAACACGATACTTTGATTATCAATTGATTCTTGAATAATTTCGTTAATTTCTTCTGAATCATGCCCTTGCAAAACCTTGGCTTTAAAGAAACGAACGTGCTTTTCCTTTTTGCCTGTTTCAACATCTTCCAAAAGGGTACTTTCTGCCATCATTGCAACATTCTGTTTTCCTACAGCTCCTTTTCCACGAATCCCTTTTTCCTGTTCTATTTCGCTGGATTCTACTGTGTAATAGGCTTCATCAAATTCAATCATTCCTTCCAATGTGTACATAGAATCACGGTTTCCCATAGCGGTTCTTAATTTGTGAACCATAGACCAAACTGGTTCATATCTTTTTAATCCCAGTTGTTTTTGAATCTCTTTTGCCGAAAACCCTTTCTTAGTAGCACTCATTAAAAACATGGCTTTGTACCAAACTAAAAAGGACAATTTTGAAAACTCCATAATCGTTCCTTTTCGCAGAGAGGTTCGGTATTTACAGTTTTTACACTCATAACTCCACTTATCTTTCTTCCAGTAATGATCTTTACTGTTACATTTATTACAAATAACACCTTGCAAATCTCTCTGTTCTTTAAAATGAGTTCTGCAATCTTCTTCTGTACCAAAATGAGCTGTAAAACTAAATAAATTCATCGTTATTTATTTGACTAACACAAAGATAATAAATATTAGGCAATTTTACGGATATTCATTTATTATATATTTGAATTAAGAAAGTTTTTAATTTTTTTCATTTAAAATGGATTTTTGAAAGTTGCAGTCTTCCGCTATGTGGGAGACTTTTTATTGCAAAAAGATTTTTGAAGTGTCAGAAACGATGCCTAAATATTTTATCCGTGTTTTTAGAGTCATACATATATAGAAAAATAACGCATTGTGGTTCACTGTGATCCGCAAACTGAACCACAAATTACAACTTCAGTAATCTATAATATTGCCGAGTTTTCTTACTCAAAAAAATAGCCAATAAAGAATAAAGATCACAACCATAAACTATATAAAAATAGATTCTGAATTATAAAGAATTGTAAATCTACCCGGTTTTCTTACCCGGTAAAAAATACGTTCCTTATTGTCATAAAATCATTAAGGATATTATGTAGCACAAACAAAAAACAGCATAGGTATCCCGTCGTTAAACAACGGGAAAACGACAGTATTTTTGATAATCACCTTCCATTAAACGGAAGAGAACCGAAAAAAGAGGACTATTTTTCCGGCTAAATAATCCAGCCGATCAAACGGCAGGAAAACGGCATACCTTTATCCGTGATAGTTAGAGAACAGTTCTAAAAACATTTGACTTTTTTGACAGGGGGCTTCCCTGAGATTAAAAACAGGAAAATAGATGTAAAACCCTCTGTTAATGAAAAGAAGCTGGTAGAAACCACATTTAAAAAAGTGTCTGAGAATTACCATTTATTACTGTTTTACTAACATTTTAAAGCTGAAAACAGGAATAGAATTGCTTTTAATGCCCAGATAATTCTTATTCTCTGACAAAACCTAGATTTGCTTATCTTTGATGCGAACTTATTTATTTTTCAACTAACTTTATTATTTCATTATTGCCGGAGACTTAATTGATCTTCGGCAGTTTTTTTGTTGCGTTCTAATGTTCCTTAATAATTTAGGTTTGTGATCAGTCATAAAAATAGCCTAAAATTAGACCTAAGCCGATTTTCTCCCTATCGCTTCGCGTGTACAGGAAACAAGAAATAAAAATCCATAATTGAATATTCCACTATCTGTTCACGCATAAGAATATAAGAAATGGTACGTCACATTTATCGTTCTATATTTTATATTCCCCTCAATTCTGCCGTTTTCTTTATTTTCTGATTTCTCCTTATTAATAAATGTTTTTACGGAGTTTCTTGATGTCTCTACGTGCGTGAGGAATCGTACCCGTTTCGATAGAATTTTAATTTTACGGTTTTCCTCACCTATGGTTGAAAAAATATTTATATCTTAGTTGCAGATTTTAACGGAAAAAATATAAAGCATAGCTTTATTCTTGTAAGAGAAAACTGGTAATTTTTAAACACACAGGAATGAGCAATGTTTACGCTTGGCGTGAACTTGTTTATTTGTGTGTAGGTATACCAGTACCGCTCTTACGATAGACTTGGCTTCACGCCTTTTCTATTGTGTCAAGTTCTGCTTCTATAATTTCATTCTGTTTTTGTTGATTTATGCATATTATAATATAATGCGTCACGTTTTGTCGCCGTGTTGTGATAGCTTTGTATTAGCAATAAAATAAAATATTTAAAACCAACAGACTATGAAAACACACGAGTTATCGGGCTAAAATTAGCCCCCTCCGTAAAAACCCTGATATGAAATACCGTGATTTCACGGATTACAGATTTCTTATACATTGTGTAAGTTCGCCTATATAAAAACAATAACAAATGAGAGAAAAGAAATTCAGTTTTTACACTTAATTTCTTGTATGCACGATATAAGGAATTCCTTTATTTCTTTTGTGTAGGGCTTTAATGCCTTTAGGTCTCCCAAGACTGCCTATTTTGATACCCTGATTTTTACTCAGGCTATACCGTTACACCCAAAAACAAAATGTATGAAAACATTCTATCTGTCAGGATAAACTTTTCCTGTCGCATGAAAAGCCGTTAAATACGCTATTAATCTCATTTATTGGGATTGCTAGATCTAATTTCAATTTTTTAAAGAAAAAAACAAATGAAAAAACTTTATTTAAGTGCATTTCTTGTATGCACTATGCTCAGTACACTCAGTGCTCAGCAAACCGAAGTCTACTTCAAGTATGACGAGGCAGGCAATCAAAAATACCGGGGACCTGATTCCGCAGCTAAACAGGCTCCTGAAAACTTGTCAAAAACTGAATCTAAAACATCCTCTTTAGCAGGCTCCCAGATAATGGATGAAAAAACATTCTGGAAACAGATCCGTCTTTACCCGGTTCCGGTAAATGATTTTTTGACTATCGACTGGACTGAGGAAACTGACAATCTGATAGAATCAGTATCACTCTATCAGCATAGTACAGTCCACTGGAAATTTCAGCAGCAAAATATTCCCGGACTTAACAGGCAGTTAAAAATCAATATGACTGGTTTTGATTGGGGGATATATGTTCTGCGCTTTACCCTTAAAGACGGTAGAATTTTTAGTAAAAACATCACTAAAAGATAATCGCTATGAAAAAGTACAATCACAAGAAAATACAAATATTTTCATCGCTCGTATTATCTTTTATATCCGTATTCTGCTTATCTCAGACCACAACTCCAAAATTTCATGACACTAAAGGAAATATAGATGTTACGGGTGCAGGACAGCTTCAGTATACGCTTCCTATAGATCTTCCTCCGGGTGTTAAAAATATGTCTCCCGGCATTAGTCTTGTCTATGTAAGTGGTGGTGGAAACGGGCTGGCAGGCTATGGATGGAACATTACAGGTCTTTCTTCTATTTCCAGGGTTGGAAAGAATCTTGAAAAAGACGGTATTACCAAAGGAGTACAGCTTGATTATTCAGATTATTACAGCTTTAACGGACAAAGATTAATTTTAAAATCCGGGGAATATGGCAAAGATGGTGCAGAGTATGTAACCGAAAAGTATTCTAACCTAAGAATAAAATCTATAGGAAGCATTACCGGACAAAACTGGCAGGGACCAGAATATTGGGAGGTGACCTCTCCTGACGGTTCACAAACCTGGTATGGAGCTACAACTTCGGGAAATAGCCAGGCCAGGACACCGATTGACTATCATATTGTGAAAACAAGAGATACTGACGGAAATTATATCAATTACAGCTATACGTTGGCTGATAATGTCTCGGTGATCACAAAGATAAGCTGGGGTGGTAATGAAGTGCAAGGCACACAACATGTTAATACTATAGATTTTAATTTTATGGCAAGGCCCTCAGATGAAACAGCCTACATAAAAGGAGTTCTGTTTAAACCTTCAAAACTCCTGGAATCTGTAGTAGTGTCTACCGGAAACAAACAGTATAAAAAATATACAATTTCCTATAAAAAAGATCTGCAGCAAACAGCATACAGATACTTAGAGAAGATCACCACTTTAAATGGAAATAATGAAGAAGCCAATCCCGTGATTTTCACTTATGAAAAATCAATGGATCTTCCAAACCCTAATATTAAAACATGGGAACTTACCGCTTCCTTAAAACCCAAAGAGGGAGAAGATCTGGTGGGCGATTTTGACGGCGACGGTAATCTTGATTTGTTAAGGTATCATTCGTCGACAACAACTAAAACTCCTCAAATAGGTTTATATCTGTACAGCAATTTCTACAGGATTAAATATCATGATGATACAGTGAATCCAACGTATATAGGAAATGCCATTACTCAATTAAATTTTGCAGGAGCTACGGTTGTTAATTTAAAAAAGAATAATCTTATCCGTAACCGCCAGGGGTTTGTAGCCAAAAGATTCGTTCCCAATTCTTCAACATCTAAAAATGATATCGAGCTTTCTTTTTATGATATCACAGATAATAATCAATTGGTACTGGATTATCAAAAGGTTATTCCAAATGCTAATTATGATTATTCTATAGGGACAACTCAGGAAGGAATCAGAACAACCATTACCGGATTAAAAAGTGTAGATTTCAATGGGGACGGATTAAGTGAAATTGTCATAGTATTTAATGATAGAACATGCCAGCTTGATCCGGTTGCCAAATTACCTCACACTTGTGAAGATATAAAAAGATATCTTGTTGTAGATCCTGACGAAGCTATTCAGGGTTCCCAATGGTTTTATCCCTTGGAACTGTATTCGGATAGTGATAAAATGGGTAAAGATCTGTTTACTATTTATAAAGCGGGAGATTTCAACGGCGATGGCGCTTTTGATTTTATGAAAACGGATCCATATAAGAAGCCCCTTCTTATTACTTTTTCAAAAAATGCCCAGGGTAAATATGTATCTGCGATAGCCCCATTTAGCGAGATTACAAGTGAAATTGTCAACGGGCTCTGGGATGATGGTGTTGTGGGAGACTATAACGGGGATGGGCTGAGTGATATTATGATTCCCCAGTCCAATGATTCTGTGAATTGGTATTTTTATACCTCTAAGGGGAATGGTTTTGCAGAAAGTGTTATCAGTTTTGAAAAAATTCAAAAAAACAGGATCGTGTATAAAGATCCCGATCTGAATATCACCATACTGAATCCTAAAACTTTTGCTGCCTATGATATTAATAATGACGGGAAAGCAGAACTGATTCGTATTTCTTCAGACAGGTATTATTTGAAATATTATCCACAAGATAGTAACGTTGGTATGAAGTATCAGAGGTCGATAGGCTCATCGGTTACTGCTTATTCAACAACGGGAGGTGGTGGAATGCCCCTTAACAGCGATCAGGAGGCTTATCCTAACCTTACCTATCTCTATCTAAATGATGGTAATATCAATAACGAGCTGGCACTGAATGCCTATGATAAAGTTGGTTTGTCTGTAGACCAATGGACAGGCTCTATGCTGAGAAGATTTATGCTGGTTTCAATGGTTCCTACTGTTGGGTATAGCACTAACTTCGAGCAATTTGTATCATTTCACAATTTCTATGATATTTCTAAAGAAGCTCGTATCAAAAGCATATCCCAGGGAGGAATCACGACGGATATTGTATATAAACAGCTGGACAAAAGTATCAATCCGGGATTATATGACACTGTTTCCCCGCTCATCTATCCTTATGTGGAGATTAACCAGTCTACAGGAATGTATGTGGTCTCCCAGCTGACGCAAAGTACTACCACAGACAAAAAATTAAAGCAGGATTTCAGGTACCGAGGTTTAGCCTCCAACATCCTTGGAAGAGGGCTTACAGGCTTTAGAAAAATGGCACGCTCCTCCTGGTATGCAGAGGGATTTGAAAATACAAAGATCTGGACGGGGGTAGAAATAGATCCGCTCAATGAAGGGGTTCCGGTAAAAGAATGGTCAATCAGAACCAATAATGACACAAGTATTTTCCCGGCGGATATTTCGGAAAACAATACCCAGCTTCTGAGTTTAAAATCTACAATATATCAAACTATTAAACTCTTAAACGGACAACAGGTAAGCTCTGTGTCTGATGCTGATAAAGCCAAAGTGGTTACCGCCATTTTACCAGCAAGAACCAGAGTGAAAGATTTCTTAACCGGAACAGTTAAAGAAGACAATATCATCTATGAACAGTATTACCTTCCGCTGAAAATAGATTCCAAGGTTAATGACACCTATGGAGTTACTACTTCTGTATTTGCTTATGATCATAACCCTTCAGGCAATGGCAGTGGGTATTATATAGGCCGTCTTAAATCTAAAACAGAAACCCGGCAGGCTTATGGAGACAGCCAGTCCGGGAAACAGGAATATACGTATGAAAATAACCATATAAAGACCTTTAAGAAATGGAACAGGGATAATACGGGCTACCTTCTTGAAATCTACACCTATGACGGATTTGGAAACATCACCGGAAAAACACTTTCCAACAATATTGATTCACAGGTGCGTACCACCAGCTCACAGTATGACCCTACAGGAAGGTTTGTCATTAAGAGAACAGATCACCTGGGACTCTCTACCCAAATCACTTATACCGCAATTGGGCAGGTGATTACCCAGACAGATCCGCTGGGAAATACGGTTAAGAGCAGCTATGATAATTGGGGAAAACTGCTTCTTACAGAAAACAGTCTTTTGGGAAAAACAGTGTATACCTATGACAGGGATGCAAACGATAATGTTACTGTTACGACAATCGAAGCGGACGGAAATATCTCTAAAACACTGACCAACAAGCTGGGACAGGTATACAAGGTAACCACCAAGGCTTTTGCCCAGGGACAATACATTTCTAAAGAAACTCAGTATGATATTCTGGGAAGAAAGACAAAAGAGTCTGAACCGTATTTCGAAGGACAAAGCGCAAGTAAATGGAATACCATTGCCTATGATGATTCTGTATACCCTGCTAAAGTAACAGCTACAGCATTTACCGGAAAACAGACAGAAACCAGCGTGTCAGGGTTCACAACAACAGTAAAGGAGACTGCTACTGCTGATTATGGAAGAACCACCTCCAAAACATTAGATGCTTTAGGAAACACGATCACTTCCACCGATAAGGGAGGAACAGTAAAGTTTTCATATAACGCAGCCGGAGAACAGGTAAAAGCCCAGTATGCAGAAAATATAGTAAGTACACTCTATGACTCTTGGGGTAGGAAATCAGAATTTAATGATCCTTCCAACGGATTGTACAAATATGAATATGACGGATTAGGACAGGCGAAAAAGACAACCAGTCCGAAAGGAACCAAGGAATTTTCTTACAATAATCTGGGGCAGTTGGTTTCTCAGAAGGAATTTTCTACAGCTGATGGGGGTACAGCCACAAATAAGCTCATTACATTCGCTTATAACCCGAAAGGTTTGCTTACCAAAAAATCGGGTACGGCAAACGGGATTCCATACAGTACGGAATATGAGTATGATCCTTATGGAAGAGTTGTTTCTGCTATTGAGAATAACAATGGAAGAACCTACGTCAATAAAGGAATTACCTATGATGATAAAGGAAGGGAAATTTCCTATGTAAAACAGCTCTCTTCTTCAGGTATGGTTACCGAGGCTCATATAGAGAATATTTACAATGACTGGAACGGAGAGCTTTACCAAATTAAGGACCAGCAAAATGACAAGGTACTTTGGCAGCTTCAGGAAACCAATGCAAAGGGACAGGTAAAACAGGCAACACTAGGAGCTTCTGTGATTACCAATACCTACAATGATGCCACGGGAATGCTTACTGAAATAAAGCATATTTCTCCCCAACAGACAGTACTGAACATACAGTATGGCTTTGATGCTATCAGAAATGAGCTGAAATCCAGAAAGACTTTAGGAGACTTTAATATCATTGAATCCTTTAATTATGACGATAATAACAGGCTTTTGAACTGGACCAATCCTGTAACAGGTCAGCTCTCTAAAAATATCTATGATGAAAAAGGGAGAATCAAACAAAATGATCAGGTAGGGGAAATCAAGTTTGATAACTCAGCCAAAATTTACCGCCCTACAGGAATGACTCTTAATACTGTGGGAGTACAGAACTATACTGGAGACCTCATCCAGACCGTTGTGTATAATGAGAATAATGATCCAGTCCAGATCAATGGAGAAAAATCGCGTATCAGTTTTGAATACGGGTTGGGAAACATGAGACAAAGGATTGATATCTCTTCTTTAACACAGAATGCAAAGAATCCAATATGGGAAGATACCTATACCAAATTTTACAGTGAGGATGGTAGTTTTGAAGTGGTAAAAGATCTTATGTCGGCTCAGGAAAAGCATATTTTATACATTGAAGGCAGTCCATATGAATCTGATATTGTATATTTGAAAAACTTTGAACAGAGCAGCGGTTCTTATAAATTTTTGCATAAAGATTATCTAGGAAGTATTCTGGCGGTAACTGACCAGACTGGAAACAGGTTGGAACAGAGACACTATGATGCATGGGGTAATATTACTCACCTGAAGATAGGAAATGCACCTGTAATAACAGACAAGGGAGTCATTGCTGAAGCTTCGCTTATTATTGATCGTGGCTATACAGGACATGAGCACTTTATGGGAGTAGGCATTATTCACATGAATGGCAGGCTGTATGATCCCTTATTAAGAAGGTTCTTAAATGCGGATGAAAATATCCAGGATCCTACCAATACCCAAAACTATAATAAGTATGGGTATGTGATGAATAATCCGCTAATGTATAATGACCCAAGCGGGGAGTTCTTACAGTGGATCATTGGAGCTTTTGTTGGAGGATACTTAAACGGTGTAGCTGCCAATGGTGGAAACTGGAATCCTGTAAAATGGGACTGGCAGAGAACATGGAGTGCCGTGTTGGGAGGTGCCATTGGTGGAGCAGCTATCTCAGGGGCACTGGGAACGATCACAAGCAACCCCGGAGCTATTAAGTTTGCTTTACCAGGTATTATCTCAGGAGGACTCAACTCAGCGTTTACAGGAGGAAATTTCTTAGGTGGTGCCATTGGGGGAATATCCTATACAGCCAATTTATTTGGTAATAGTATAACTTCTACAGACGGAATTAGTGCTGGGTATAGATATATTACTTCTCCCGAAGAAGACTACTCTGGAGGAGGATGGGATGATTTAACGAAAAGTATATTACTCAATTACGTTAAAAATAATTATTGCCCTGCTTGTACTAATGGTGCTTTACAACAAAAAGCGGGTACAATGTTTGAAAAAGCTTTTAACAGGATTATGGGAATAGATTACTCCTCATTAAATTATGAAAGTAATTACACTAAAATTGCAGGTAAATACAAAGGAAAATTGAGAAATACAATTCCTGATGGGATGTTTGATTTAGTTATTGATGAATACTATTCTATATTTAAAGTACCAACACCATTTCCTAAAAGCTCAACAAGGTATCCTGGTGTCCAGTTTGCAGAGGTAAAAGCAATGGATGGAACTTTATATAGTGGCTCAAATCAAGGACAAATTTCATCTATGCTTTATGCAATGAGTATAAACAATGGAGTAAATCAATATGGAGGACAATTTATTATAGGTACTACCTCGGACACTAAAATTTCGCCTAATATTGTGGCGCAAGGATTATTACATAATATACAAGTTGTACATATAACAGCTCAGTATAGAATGATAAATAAGTTGATGGAAATGAGATTATATAATGGTGGTGCCAGTCCTAGTACGACGTTTATTAAGTAAAAACAAATAATGATCATCAATTATGAAAAGTATTCTTATTGTAGTACTAACTTTTTTAAGTTTAATTTTATACAGTCAAAATAATATGAATGAGCAGTTAAATAAGTTGTTTTTAGACTTGGATCTAACATCAAATCCCCAAACTATGGCTAATAGATCTTCTCTAAAGTTTGAACATATAGTTAGAAGGGGAATCAGTTGGGGAAATACTGGAGGAAATATAAATAATTTTGTTGCCAGCTTTGTAAAGCATCCTTTAATTCAATCAAGAATAAAGGAAGGTCAAATCAGTATAATACAGAAAGAAGAAGATGTTCAATCTAGCAATTTTTCAATTAATGAGAGAATCCTGTTTAAAAATGAAGAAGACATGATAAGTGAATATAGACAATTGACTGAATCTTTTGAAAAATTAGGATACAGAGTTAAAAGTTCAACTATTCAAAATGAAAATTTTGAAACAAAATCTGAAAATACTGAAATCTTAATTGAAGCTAATTCTAAGAAATCTAAATTAACTATTGGTTATTATCTACCTCCAAAAGATGAAAATGAAAAGCAATATTTCCTTGCATTGGTTTTTACTAATCATTAAGTTCAATAAAATTTAAAATACAAAAGCAGGAAAACTCCTGCTTTTGTTATTTATGATGAATTGCCAATACAGAAAATTTGAGTTAGTTCAGTAAAGTAAGATATTTTACACTTTTCTTTATAATTGACACAAATATTGACACTTTTTATTTTTAAATAAACGTAATTAATCGATAATCAATTATTTAGATTTGTGTTATTTAGTACCGTAGGAATCCCAATACAAATAAATAAGATTATTCATCCATTGTTTAAGTTTTTTTAACAGTTCAATGGCCGGATTTTCCGGTAAAAATTCCTAATTTTGCCAAACTATCGTTTTTTACTTAAAAACTAATGTGTTCTGGTTGACATGGCAAGTCTGAGGTCATTTTTCTTATTCTATATCATACTGGTTTTTTCCCTTTTCAATTCGAATTGGGCGGAAAAATCATTGAGAAATATCCCTCATGTTCCTCCTGTAACCAACATTCATGTTCTGGATGTTTACGAAGAGGCAGATATGAATACGCATGCATTGCCTGCGGCTGCCAAAATTGTAAAACATTCTGTCAAGAAAAACGATACTGCCATTGCAGATTTTTCAGGAATTTTAAAAGCTATTCCCAAAGTTACGCTTCCTGAGATCGCAATTTCTATTATTTGTGGCGTTAAATCTTTTCTCCATCTCCTCCAGCTGTACTAGGTTTAAGTTTCTGAATACCAAATCATTTTTACGGAAATCTTATAACTTAAACATTTAAAAATGTATTTTAAAAACGTAATAATTTGCATTCTTGCAACATTATTCGCTGTGTCATGCAGTAAAGACAAGCAAAAAGACAATCAGAAAGACAAAGAAGTTCCCGTGCTGGAAATCAAGGAAAAAGACACCTTGGTGAGCAACCAGTTTGTTACTGATATCCAGGCTAAAAAAAATGTTGAAATGCGCTCCAGAATCGGAGGTATTATACAGCATATTTATGTAAATGAGGGACAATTTGTCCATCAGGGACAGGCTTTATTTAAAATTAATGATGCCGAACTTCAGATGGAACTCCTGAAAGCAAATGCAGCTTTAAAACAGACTGAAGCAGATGTTCGTATTGCAGAAGTAGAATTGAAGCAGATTCAGAGTCTTCATGCTAAAAAATTTGTTGCAAACAACGAACTGGAAATGGTAAAGGCTAAACTATCTTCTGCAAAAGCAAAACATGCCTTTGCCGATGCAGAAAAGAGAACGGTTCTTCAGAAAATAAGCTTTACAAGAATTACGGCGCCTTTTGATGGAGTAATTGATGTAATTCCCCATAAAGACGGAAGTTTGGTGGAAAATGGAACATTGCTAACCACACTTTCCCAACTGAACGAAGTGTATGCCTATTTCTCCATTCCTGAAAACTTATATTTTGAGCTTTTAGCTAATGATAAGATCGGAAATCATCAAAAAATTGAATTAACGTTACCTAATGGAGTTAATTACCAGTTCAACGGAGCTTTGAAAACAGCAGAAGGGGAAATAGACAGAACCACAGGTTCTATTCGTTATAAAGTGCTTTTCCCGAATCCGGACCGTTTGATCAAACACGGTACTTCCGGGAAGCTTATCATTTCTGAGCAACAGAATAATGCGATCCTTATTCCACAAAAATCTACCTTTTCCATTCAGGATAAAACCTATGTTTTTGTGGTAGATAAACAGAATAAAGTGAAAATGACCAACATTAAGATCGGAACTACTTTAAGAGATTCTTATATGGTAGAAAGCGGTCTTAAAAAGGGAGATTTAATCATTTATGAAGGAACTCAGTCTTTGAAAGATGGTGATATTATCAAAATCAAAAAGAAGTATTAACCTTTCATAATCTTTAAATCAACTAACTATGGTAGAAATGTTTATAAGACGAAAGGTTCTTTCGTTGGTTATTTCCATATTATTTGTATTGCTGGGAATTATGGCGTTGCTGAAAATGCCAATCACCCAGTTTCCCGATATTGTACCGCCTTCAGTAACCGTTACAGCAAAATATACAGGAGCGAATGCCGAAGTGTCTGCCAATGCGGTAGCGCTGCCTTTGGAACGTGCGATCAATGGAGTGCCAGGGATGACGTACATGTCCACGGTAACCTCCAATGACGGTCTTACCCTTATTCAGGTGTTCTTTGAAGTAGGAACAGATCCTGATGTGGCTGCAGTAAACGTTCAGAACAGGGTAACGACTATTCTTGATGAACTTCCTGAAGAAGTAATCAGAGCCGGAGTAAATACTGAAAAAGAGGTGAACAGTATGCTGATGTACCTTAACATCACCAGTGCAGATCCGAGCCAGGATGAACAGTTCATTTATAACTTTACGGATATCAACGTCCTTCAGGAGCTGAAACGTATTGATGGAGTAGGGCGTGCTGAAATTATGGGGCAGAAAGAGTACTCCATGAGAGTATGGCTGGATCCTCAGAAAATGGCAGCTTATAATATTTCAGCAGATGAGGTAATCACTTCCCTGCAAAAACAGAATATTTCCGCTGCTCCTGGAAAAGTAGGTGAAACCTCTGGTAAAACCTCCAGCCAGCTTCAGTATGTAATCAAATATAAGGGAAAGTTTTTTGAGCCTAAGCAATATGAAGAAGTTCCCATCAGATCTGATGTGGATGGAACTATTTTAAAGCTTAAAGACATTGCTAAAGTGGAATTCGGAGCCATGAACTACGGAATGGTTTCCAAAACAGACGGAAGACCTTCTGCGTCGATTATGATGAAACAACGTCCCGGTTCCAATGCTTCCGAAGTGATCGAAAGCGTAAAAGCAAAAATGGAAGAATTAAAAGTTACCTCTTTCCCTCCCGGAATGGAGTATAACATGGCTTATGATGTTTCCCGATTCCTGGATGCTTCCATCAGTGCAGTACTGACAACCCTTATTGAAGCCTTTATTCTGGTAGGAATTGTAGTATTTATCTTCCTTCAGGACTGGCGTTCCACATTAATTCCTGTACTGGCTGTACCGGTAGCATTGGTAGGAACTTTTGCGTTCATGAATATGCTGGATTTCTCTGTGAACCTTTTAACATTGTTTGCATTGGTTCTGGCCATCGGAATTGTGGTTGATAATGCCATTGTCGTCGTTGAAGCCGTTCACGTGAAAATGGAAGAAGGAATGAATGCGATGGATGCCACCATCAGTGCCACTAAAGAAATTGCAGGAGCTGTAGTAGCGATTACGATCGTAATGTCTGCTGTATTTATTCCTGTAGCTTTCCTGGATGGCCCGGTGGGTGTATTTTACCGTCAGTTTTCATTAACGCTGGCCATCAGTATCGTGATTTCTGGGGTGAATGCATTGACACTTACTCCGGCACTTTGTGCTATTATTTTAAAACCTCATGACCACAATAAGAAGAAAACGATCATCGACAGGGCTTTCCAGAGTTTCAATACTGGTTTTGAAAGACTGACAAATGGCTATGTAGGTATTTTATCAAAATTTGCTACAAGAACTACGGTAACTTTCGGACTGCTGTTTTTATTTGTCGGACTTACTTTCGTGACCAGCAAATTCCTGCCGACCGGATTTATTCCAATGGAAGACCAAGGAATGGTGTATGTAAGTGTAACGACTCCACAGGGAGCAACAGTAGAAAGAACAGAAAAAGTACTGGATGAAGTTACCGTTATTGCCAAGAAGATCAAAGGAGTGGAAAACGTGACCACCCTTGCAGGGTACAGCATCGTAACAGAAATTGCAGGTTCTTCTTACGGAATGGCGATGATTAACCTTAAAGACTGGAAAGAAAGGAGTATTTCAGTGAATGATCTGATCTCAGAACTTTCAGACAAAACAAAAAGCATTGCAGATGCGCAGATTGAGATTTTTGCACCACCAACGGTTCCGGGGTTCGGTAATACCAGCGGTTTTGAATTGCGTCTTCTGGACAGAACCGGAGGAACGATTGAAAATACAGATAAGATCACGAAGGATTTTGTTAAGAAATTAAACGAAGCTCCTGAACTGCAGAACAACTTTACCAGCTTTGATGCTACTTTCCCGCAATACATGATCAATGTAGATTATGATATGGCAGCAAAGAAAGGAGTATCGGTAGACAACGCCATGTCTACCCTACAGACCATGTTAGGATCTTATTATGCCACGAATTTTATCCGTTTCAGTCAGATGTATAAAGTAATGGTCCAGGCGAGTCCGGAACACAGAGATACCCCGGAAAGCATTCTGAATTTATATCTAAAAAATGATAAAGGTGAAATGGTTCCTTTCTCAACTTTCATCACTATCGAGAAGGTATACGGCCCTGAAGTACTGACAAGGTACAATATGTATATGTCTGCGATGATCAACGGAGAGCCCGCGGACGGTTACAGTTCCGGAGATGCCATTGAAGCGGTAGAACGTGTAGCCAAAGAAACCCTGCCAAGAGGATTCGATATTGAATGGTCGGGGATGACAAGAGAAGAAATCTTATCAGGCAACCAAACCGTTTATATCTTCGCGATCTGTCTTTTATTTGTGTATCTTTTATTAGCAGCACAATATGAAAGCTTCCTTCTTCCGATGCCTGTATTATTAAGTCTTCCGACAGGAATTTTCGGATCTTACATTGCATTGGTAGCTGCAGGGCTGGATAATAATATTTATGCACAGGTAGCATTAGTCATGCTGATCGGTCTTCTGGCAAAAAATGCCATCCTGATCGTAGAATTTGCGGTAGCAAGAAACAAACAGGGGCTTGATATTGTTCCGGCAGCTATTGAAGGCGCAAGGCAACGTCTGAGGCCGATTCTGATGACTTCTTTTGCATTTGTAGCAGGGCTTATTCCTCTATGTATTGCATCAGGAGCCGGAGCCATCGGTAACCGTTCTATCGGTACGGCAGCAGCAGGAGGAATGCTGATAGGAACGATCTTCGGATTGGTCGTGATTCCGGGACTGTATATATTCTTTGCAAAACTTGAAAATAAGAAGAAAGATGAAAAAATTAAATCATAGAAATATATTGTATGGAATAGCGTCACTGAGCCTGGTTTCGTGTGCTGTTCCCAAAGTAACGGAGTTGAAAAAAGCTCAGGAATTACCTGAAGAGATTCTTAAAGCTGATAAAAATAAATCTCCGGATGAATTCCAGCAGATCAACCTGAAAGCTTATTTTACAGATCCAAACCTGCTTGAACTTTTCGATAAAGTAGTTCAGGCTAATCCTGATTTTCAGATTGCCCAGCAAAGAGTGGAGATTGCCAACAGTTTCCTTCAAAGGTCAAAGATGGATCTATTGCCATCTCTTGA
Organism: Chryseobacterium sp. SG20098; assembly: GCF_031844745.1. Taxonomy (NCBI): domain Bacteria; kingdom Pseudomonadati; phylum Bacteroidota; class Flavobacteriia; order Flavobacteriales; family Weeksellaceae; genus Chryseobacterium; species Chryseobacterium sp. SG20098. Next base: position 4,783,685 of record NZ_CP134622.1, read on the forward strand.
AGTGGGAGTACAGGCTTCCGGTGACCACTACGGAAAATATACAATGGAAGGCGTTGGAAACTATGATACCAATCTTTCCCCTAATATTACGGAAAATCAGAAAATTAACCGGGATTTTACTCCAAATTACTGGCTGGGAGCAAGAAGCAGCTGGGAAATTGACGCCTGGGGAAAGCTGAAAAATAAAAAGATTGCTGCTCAGAAGAGATATCTTGCTTCAACGGAAGGATTGAGGTTGCTGCAAGTAGAGCTTTTCACGGATATTGCGAATCTCTATTATCAGCTGGTTGCTTTAGATAACCGTCTTGCGATTTATCAGAAAAACTATAAACTTCAGCAAAGAGCCTTTGAAATTGTTCTGGCTCAGCGTGAAGTGGGAAAAGCCACGGAATTGGCAGTTCAGCAGTTCAAAGCTCAGAATAACAACTGGCTGGCAGAGATTGAACATATCAGAGTAGAAATTGTTACGGTAGAACAGGCAATCACTACTTTAACAGGAAGCTACGGTGGAGAGGTAAAACGCGGAAAAATACTGATGCCTACCAATATGGAAGTCTTGAATAAAACCATTAATGTAGAAAATGTGATTCATTCCAGACCGGATGTTGCTGCCAATTATTATGTTCTGGAAGCTTCTCAGGCTGATGCGAAGGCAGCAAGAGCTGCTTTTTATCCTAAAATTGATCTGGGAGCAGGTTTCGGATTGAATTCTTTTTCTGTGGAAACGTTTTTCAAACCAAGTTCCCTTGCCGGGCAGCTGTTGGGAGGATTAATGGTTCCTGTTTTCAATAAAGGGCAGCTTAAATATGAATTTAAGGTAGCCAGCAAAGAGCAGGAAATCGCTTTTTTAAACTATCAGAAAAGTATCACAACAGCTTTTAATGAACTTCAGTCGATTCTGAAACAGACCAAGATCTATGAACGTGTTCTGAAACTGAAATCGGAAGAAGTAGGTTTCCTTGATCGTGGTGTTGAGGTTTCCAACGATCTGTATCTCACAGGATATGCTAATTATTTTGAACTGATCAATTCTCAGAAGAGCAAATTAACTGCTGAACTGGACCTGCTGCAGTTTCAGCATCAGAATACCAGAAATAACGTCCTGCTGTTTAAAGCACTGGGAGGGAAACTGGATTAATTTTTACTTTTTTTACGATGAAGGAAGCTGTCTCTTTAGGCAGCTTCTTTTATATTTTATAGGATCCTACGGATTCCCGTAATGATAATTGAAATAATTCCAGGATCTTGCATACAATCTAACTTTTATAAGTTGAGTTAACTTTTTTTATATGTCCCTAAAAAAAGAGACTGTCCCAGCGGGCAGTCTCTTTGTGTATGGTTTAAAATGAATCTGCTTTCAGGGCAGAAACACTTTATAAGTACATATTATTTAACAAGCTGAATTTCAACAGCAGAAAATCCTTTAGGAGATTTCTCTTTTTCAAAAGATACCTTATTTCCTTTTTTCACCGGCTCTGCACAGTTGTTATTGTGGAAGAAAATGTTTTCTTTGGAATTATCTTCCGTAATGAAGCCATATCCTTTTTCGCTCAGGAAAGTAACAATTCCTGTTTTTCTTGGATCTTCCTCAATGATAGGTGCAGCACCCAATTGAATGTCATCAAGATTTACTTCCTGTCTTTGTTCAGGTGGAGTAGATGTTAATCTTCCGAATTCGTCTACATACATGAAGACATCCTCTGCTCCTTTGTTGTTGTTCGTTTTACGTTCTTCGCGTCTTAGCGCCTTTTCTTTTTGCTTTTGAATTTTTTTCTTGAAATTTTCCTTTTTAGAAAAAGAATCTGCCATAAATTATTTTTAGTATTTAGTTTCTATAAATTAATGAGTTCAAACTGGTCTGTTAGACCCCTATAAAGCCTGGCTATGTTTTCTGTCCTGGATAATCCCAATCATACAGAGCTTTAAAATTCCGACAAGTATTGTTCTTTAATAGAAGAATAAAAGTTAAAAAGATGGCTGCTCAAAAGGCAAAGACTGAATAAAAAATATTCGGGTCGTTACAGAAAACAAAGTAAAGACTTGGTTTATAATATGCAAATATACAACAATAAAATGAATAATCAGGATTTAAATGATTGATTATCAGAAATGGTTTTAAGTGACACTTTCTATCTGTAGGAAGAGTGTAAAGTAAGTTGTGATAATTGTATAAAAAAATCCTCAGAAACCTGAGGATTATAAAAAAATATATTAAAAATGAAGTGGTGGTGCGTGATACGGGAGGAAGGTATCAAATGTTATGCCTAAAATTGATGCGTGTTTGTGAATTATACAAAAGTGTTTAACAGAAATGACATGTGCCAAAGCGTATCTGGTTGGTAAATAACATTCTATTAAAAACTATTGTTTACATAAAATAATAAACATTTTTCTTTTGGTTTAAAAATAATAAATAGAAATTCCCGAAAATTTCACCATGTTGAGGCGGTTTTTATTATTGATCTTTGTCTCATTAATATTTAAATATAAAAACATGTCAACACAAAATGTACAAGGAAAAGTTGTTTTAATTGCCGGAGGAGGTAAAAATTTAGGAGGACTCTTAAGCAGAGATTTTGCATCCAAGGGGGCAAAGCTGGCCATCCATTACAACAGCGAAAGTTCAAAAGCCGAAAGCGAAAAAACACTGGCTGAAGTGCAGGCTTTAGGAGCTGAAGCATTTTTATTTCAGGGAGATCTTACCAAAGTAGATCATATCACGAAGTTTTTTGACGAAACTATTTCCCGCTTCGGAGGAATTGATATTGCAATCAATACTGTAGGGATGGTACTTAAAAAGCCATTTTCAGAAACTACAGAAGCTGAATATGATACCATGTTCAATGTCAATTCAAAGTCTGCGTATTTCTTTATGCAGGAAGCGGGTAAAAAGCTAAACGATCACGGAAAAATCTGTACCATTGTTACTTCATTGCTGGCAGCTTATACCGGATTATATTCTACATATGCAGGAGCAAAAGCACCGGTAGAACATTTTACAAGAGCGGCCTCAAAAGAATTCGGGGCAAGAGGTATCTCTGTAACGGCAGTAGCGCCAGGTCCTATGGATACTCCTTTTTTCTACGGACAGGAAACCGACGATGCGGTAGCGTATCATAAATCAGCATCCGCATTGGGAGGTCTTACCGATATTAAAGACATCGCTCCGCTGGTAGAATTCCTGGTAACAGAAGGCTGGTGGATTACCGGGCAGACCATATTTGCTAACGGTGGATACACAACAAGATAGCATATTGTAAAATTTATTCAAAAAAAAACTCACTGAAAAACAGCTTTCAGTGAGTTTTTTATGGTAAAAGAAATAAGAAAATTAAGTGGTTTCAATCTTTCTTTTCTCCAATATACTTTTGATGATAAAGAATAATCCAAGAAGAACAAACGGAATACTCAGTAGCTGTCCCATATTCAAAATCATTCCGTGCTCAAATTCTACCTGATCCACCTTGATAAACTCAATCAGGATTCTCATAATGAAGATCAGCAGAATACTGATTCCAAAATAAAATCCTTTTCCGATCTTAAAAATATTCTTCTTATAAGTAAAATACACCGCAAGGAAAATAATAAAATAAGAGATGGCCTCATAAAGCTGGGCCGGATGTCTCGGAAGATCATCCACCTGACGGAAGATAAAAGCCCATGGAACATCAGTAGGAACTCCTATAATTTCAGAATTCATAAGATTGGCCAGCCTGATGAAGGTACCACCCAGCGGAAGTACAATCGCTATGGCATCCAGAACCGTCATGAACGGGATAGAATATTTTCTTGCATAGATGAGAAGCATAATTACCAGACCAATGCCGCCGCCATGACTGGCAAGACCTGCAAATCCCGTAAAATGATAGACACCATCCGGCCCTTTCTGAATCGGTAAAAATATTTCAAGCGGATGCTGTGAATAATAATCAAAATCGTAAAAAAGGCAGTGTCCCAGTCTTGCACCTACCAGAATTCCGATCAGGGCATAGGAGAATAAAGCCTCATGTGCCTGAGTGCTGAGACCTTCTTTTTTATAAATTATTTTTAAAATATTGAGTGATAAAACAAGTCCCGCAAGGAATAATAATCCGTAATATTTTATGGGAAGTCCTAAGATATTGACGATTTCGGGATTAATATCCCAGTTGATGTATAATAAATTCATTGCCGCAAAGATAAGAAAATAGGATTTTCTGAACAGAATGGTGATGCTTTATAACGGTATATTTTGATTTATAGCGTATTACATACTGTCACGGAAGAAAACCATCCCTATAAGAATGAATATAATTTAAAATGATTCTTGATGAAATATTGGGTAACTTTAACCTACCACCAAAATAAAAGTTATGCATCATCCACTGGAGAAACATTATGTAAACAGAGTAGGCTGGCTTCGTGCAGCGGTATTGGGCGCGAATGACGGTTTGTTATCTACTACAAGTATCGTTATAGGAGTTGCGGCTGCAGAGCCGGAGCGTCATATCATTATTCTTGCTGCATTAGCAGGGATGATTGCCGGGGCAATGTCTATGGCAGCGGGTGAATATGTTTCTGTAAGTTCTCAGGAGGATACAGAAAAAGCAGATTTACTCCGTGAAAAACGCGAGCTTGAAGAAATGCCCGAAATAGAACTCAGAGAATTGGCCAAAGTATATGAAAAAAGAGGTTGTACTAAAGAAACAGCCATGCAGGTAGCTATTGAACTTACAGAGCACGATGCTTTGGGAGCACATGCCCGTGATGAACTCGGAATTAATGAAATAACGCAGGCTAAACCTTTGGTAGCAGCAATGGCTTCATTCGGCTCATTTGCGGTGGGAGCCTTATTGCCATTTTTGGTGTCTCTTTTGGCTCCTCTTAAAGAAATGGTGTATTTCCAATATGGCTTTTCAATTATATTTTTAATGCTTTTAGGGGAAATCTCTGCCAGAGCAGGAGGTTCCAGTATTAAAATAGCTGTATTGAGGATTTGTTTCTGGGGAACCGTGGCGATGGGAATTACAGCATTTGTGGGGCATATTTTTGGAGTCAATGTAACGTAAAGACTAAAAACAGATTATTTAAATAAAAGTATGACCACCTGTGTTTTGCAAGTGGTCTTTTTCTATTTGTGTTGATAGAATTTTGCCTGAAAAGGTAAATGGGAACTTTTAACTTTTTTCAATGGATTAATCAATACGAACGACGTTGATTGTAAACGGAGCTATAATATTGGTTGAATTGGGTGTTGATCCGAAAGTAAGTGCCTGAAATGAAAGAACCTGACCTGCATTCATTTTTAGTAATGTAGTATTTGTGCACGTAACAAATGAGGGTGCTCCGGATGCTTCAGGCAGGGAAACTTTAGTATTGGTAAATGACTGCTGAATCCCGTTCAGACTAATCTGGGCATATCCTAAATACCCGTCTCCACCATCTTCTGTTGCTCCTCTTTGAGGATAATTAATTACAAAATCAACCTTATATAATCCTGTTGCAGAAGCAGTAAAAGTATTACCCGTCATTTCACTGAGATTATCAAAAGTTTTTGCTGATGTTGCTGTATTTACAAAAGTATTGTTTGTTGTAATGACTACTATTCCGGTACCTCTTGCAGCGCTGATGCTTGATGAGTTTTGTAATTGTACAACACCTGTACTGTTCACGGTTAAGCTTCCCGCAGTTCCTGAAGAAGTCTGTAACCCTTCCAGTCTTATTGGGTTAGTAGCATTAATGTGGAGTTTATTGGTTGCTGAAGATGTTCCGATTCCTACATTTCCTGATATGGGATTGATTCTCATTCTTTCAATCAAACCGCCTCCGGTAGAATTTCCAATGTAAAAATCTTCTTCCGAACCATTGGTGAGTGTTGAACCCGTTCTTACAGATCCTAATGCCCAGTTTCCGCCTCCTGAAGAAGGTCCGTTATTGGTAAAACCAAGCAATGAAAAATTTCCTGTGGCCAAAGCAGAAGTGTTTCTTAAAGTAACAATTCCGTATTGGTTGGCTCCTGCAGTAGCATCAATCAGATTGTATCGGTTTGAAACTGGAGTGGTGGACACTACATGGAATCTTGTTTCAGGAGAGCTTGTTCCCAATCCGACTCTGTGATTGGCTCCATCTACAGAGAATGTAGTCCCGTCAATAGAGAAGCCATTGTTGGCGGTGGTTGTAAATGTCAGAGTATTGGAATTTTGAGTCACAACTCTGTTACCTGAAAGACTTCCGTCTGTATTGTAAAGATTCATGGCAAAAGGAACCCATTGAAATCCGGTAAAATAATAATATCCGATGCTGTCAATGCTGCCAACTTCTGCTATACTCGGCGTCGTACCGGTGGGTGAAGTAACGTCTGTGATATAAACAATAGCCCCTTTCTGATCAATACCATAAGTTCCGAAGTCTTTTGATGCTAATTGTTGCTTGGAAACTCTGGGAGGAAGAATACCATCCCTCATATTGGTGTTTGTACTTCCTACAACATCTAAAGTTGCCTTTGGATTGGCTGTGTTAATCCCTACCTGTGCATATGTAATTACGATTGTACTGCATAACGTGATCAGAGAATAAAAACGTTTAATTTTCATATTTAAGTTTATTTTAGTTTTTATTTTTTCGGTGTTTGTATTTTAAAATAAATGATTTTAATAAAAAATGATGAACTAAGCCACAAATTTATTTTTATTTTAGGTCTTATGATTACGTTTAAATACTGCATTGTATGAAAAAATGCCAGCTGAAGTAGTTTTTTTTGTAAGGATGGCGTGTATTCGTGTTGGAATATGAGCTTTCAGTTCCCGAACATCCTTCGTTAATATTCACACTCCGGGAACTGTTAATGAAGTATCAGTATATTATATTTGTAACCCACCTTCAAGCTTTCCGTGAAAATACAGAAGTAATGGTGAGCGGCAAGGTTAGAAAATCAAAAATACAACCTGATATAGCAGGATATACTTATTATGAATTAGAAATAGGAGAATTTAAATTTTAACCAGCTTTATGTTAATAACTTGTTTTTATAAAAGTCTTATTGCTGTTTACTGTTTCTTTTTGGGCTTCTCTTAAAAAATGGTGTATTTAAAGTATGGATTTTCAATTATATTTTTAATGTTTTTAGGGATAGTTTCTGGCAGAGTCGGTGGTTCCGGTATTACAATAGCCGTATTGAGGATTTGTTTCTGGGGAATTGTGCGATGGGAATTACAGCTTTAGGAGGAAAGCTTTTTGGAGTAAATGTAACATAAATTTTTACTAGGATATGGTTAATTGTTAGTAAATCATTAATTGTTGAAATATTTAAATATGAAGGTTTTTGTCTTTTGATTTACAGGTGTTTATGTGTAGTGATGTATGTTTGATGTACTATTGTTGTATATATGATGTATTGGTAATTTTAATTTAAACATTGATTTGTGCTTAATTTTGTTTATGAATCGTTTAAAACCAATTTTATGAGAAAAAAATTATTACCCTTGGCTTTATTATTTACTTTTTGTAAAATGTACTCACAAGTAGGTGTTAACACCACCACTCCTGCTGCTACATTAGATATTACTGCCAAGAATGCTACAGGTGCTTCTACCAATGTGGATGGTGTTTTGATTACCCGGGTAGATCGGCAGAGAGTTCAGAGTATGACTGGAGTTCCTGTTTCAACCTTAGTGTATGTAAACAGCGTAGCCACAGGAACACAAACGGGAACGGCGGTTAATATTAATACCGTTGGTTATTACTATTATGATGGGACAGCATGGGTGAAACTTCATAATCCTACCAATTCAATAGCTGCTAATATTTACAATTCGGATGGTGCCCTTACCGGAAACCGTATCGTTTCGCAGGCAGGTAATACATTGGCATTTACAGGAACGGCTACCAATGCTTTTTCAGTAGATAACAGTACGCTTTCAGTAGATGCTGCCAATGACCGCGTTGGAGTAGGAACAACCACTCCTGATACAAAACTTACCGTGAGTACTCCTGACAATAGTTTTGGTTTGAACCATACCAATGGTACGATCAATCTGAAAACGTATATAGGAGGTGGGGCTGCTTATATAGGAACCACTACGGCTCATAACCTGAATGTGATGACTAATAATGCAATCAAAATGACTGTTACTCCTATAGGTACTGTGGGGGTTAATACATCTTCTCCAAGCGCAGTGCTTGATATCATGAGTAAAGGGACTACTAATGCGACTAAGGCCCTGGAGATTAATGACAGTACGAATAAAGAATTAGTGGGGGTGCAAGATGACGGATCTGTTCGTCTTGAAAATTACAAAAATATCGAGGTATTAGGAACTGATGCTAACGGTTTTCTGGTAGATGGAAGTAATCTGAATATTCCTTCTATTTTTACGATAGGTTTAGCTAATTTATCTGCTAATCAGGCAGCAAATAATTTTTATACAGTAGCATTTACGATTAGTAAAAATAATGCCGCCAATATAACCTATAGTAGTGGCAATTTTACCATAAATAAAGCAGGATATTATAATTTTTCAGTTTTTGTAAAATATGATATCTCCATGAACTCCCCAACAGGAGGATCTGCTAGAACAGACCTCGTTAGAAACGGTGCTACGTTTTCATATAATCTTTCGGGGCATGGGGATGGGACAGCAGATATAGGACATAATCTGGCAGGAACACAGTTTTTTAATGTTGGTGATGTTGTTAGAGTTACAGCATATTATACCAGAACTTTTAGAATACTTCAGGGATCAATGACTATTGTGTATTATGGTACTTAATGCATTTAGGGGCGGAAAATCCCAATGATGATAAAGCTTAAGTGATAAACCTCTGAAAATCAAATAATTTCAGGGGTTTGTGTTTTCTTGATACAGGGCTTTTTGTGATTCTAAGAAACCAATACTTCTTTACAGTTTGTTTTTAGAGGAATCTGAAATGCCTTCAGTATATTTATTTTACATGTTTTTTACAAGGTTGTAAAATTTAATAGATGGTAGAATAAAATAAAACCTCTGAAAAATTTTCAGAGGTTTCTTGTACCCAGGACCGGGATCGAACCGGTACTCCTAAGAACTGGTGTTTGAGACCAGCGCGTCTACCAATTCCGCCACCTGGGCTTGATGTTCAATTCAAACATGATGTTTGTTTCAAATTGGTGTGCAAATATAGGAACTTTTTTCAATGTTCAAAAGCTTTTTTAAAGATTTTTTTTAAAAATTAAGTTCCAAACCATCGTAGGCAAGGTGTATTCCGGATGGAAGCTCCTTATCTTCAATGTCATGCAGCCCCAGATGATGGCTGATGTGGGTTAAAAATAATTTTTTAGGTTTTAGCTCTTCAAATAATTTAATAACATCCGGAAGGATAAAATGGGCAGGATGGGGATCAAATTTTCTGATGCAGTTTAAGATCAGAATGTCAAGATCCTTCAGTTTTTCCTTCTCCGTTTCAGAAATAAACCCGGCATCCGTAATGTAAGCCAGCTTTTTAAACTTATATCCGAAAACAGTAATTTTATAGTGAATCACCTCCACAGGAGTGATTTCTGTGTCCAATACCTCAAAGGGCTTATTTTCTATTTCGTGTAGTTCAAAAGCGGGTGCACCGGGATACCTTACGTCAGCAAAAGCGTAAGGAAATCTGTTTTTTATCTCATGAGCCACTCTTGAATAGCAGTAGAGCGGTACATCTTTTCCACTTTTAAAAATCAGGGGCCGCATATCATCCAGCCCGATCACGTGGTCATTATGTTCATGGGTAATTAGTGCAATGTCTACGGTATGTTCATGGTTGGTAAGCATTTGCTGCCTGAAATCCGGGCCGCAGTCGATCAGTATTTTTTTATTTTCTTCCGTAGTAATCATTACGGAAGAACGCAAACGTTTGTCTTTGGGATTTTCTGAAGTACACACTTCACATGTACAGCCTATAACGGGTACACCTTGAGAAGTACCGGTTCCTAAAAATTTCAACTTCATTTTGTTTTGAGGTTGGTTTAATTTTGGTAAATTTACAAAAAATTTCACGTCCTAATGTATCAGAAACTAACTCCTAAACAAAAAGCATTAACAATTAATCTAGATCCTACTATTTATGGTACTTTCGCAGAAATTGGAGCCGGGCAGGAGACTGTTCGCCACTTTTTTAGAGCAGGGGGAGCTTCCGGTACGATTGCTAAGGCAATGTCTGCTTATGACAAAGATTTTAGTGATGCCATCTACGGAAAAGAAGTAAAAAACAGGTACGTAACCCAAAACAGGCTTCGCAAAATGCTTCGATATGAAGTCGCTTTGATTGAAGAGAGAATTTCAAGAGATAATAATCCTGACAGGAAATTCTTTTCTTACGCCAATACGGTAACGACCATCAATTTTGATAAAACGGTAAAAGGCCACGGCTGGGTAGGAATCCGTTTTCAGACCAAAGAAAATGAAGATTATAATGAGATCGTTATCCACGTAAAATTCAAAGAAAATGATGCTACACTTCAGCAGGAAACCTTAGGAAACCTCGGAGTAAATCTTATTTTCGGAGCCTTTCATTATTTTGACAATCCAAGAACTTTAGTAGAATCTCTTTATGATGATATTGCAAAAGATAATCTGGAAATTGATATGATCGACTTCAGCGGACCTGCTTTTGCCTATGTTGATAACAGACTGATGTCTCTTCAATTGGTAAAGAATGGAATGACGGATGCGGTAATTTTCAATTCTCAAGGAAACAATATGCTTCCTGCAGATGTTTTGTACAAGAAAAATATTTTCGCGGTAAGAGGAAGTTTCAGACCAGTAACGAAAGTGAACATTGACATGCTTAAAAATGGTATGGATATGTTCTTCAAAGATGCTACCTGTACCCACGAAGAAACGGAGGTCCTTATTGAAATCACCATTTCCAATCTGAGAGCAGACGGAGATATTGATGAAAGGGATTTCCTGGATAGAGTAGACATTCTTGGAAAACTGGGGTACACCGTTATTATTTCAAACTTCTCTGAATATTACAGACTGATTGATTACTTCGCATCTTACACAAGTGGAGACATCGGAGTCGCCATGGGAGTAAATAATATGCTGATGGTATTCGATGAGAAATATTATAAAAATCTCTCAGGAGGAATTCTTGAAGCATTCGGTAAGTTTTTCAGAAACGGAATGAGAGTGTATCTGTATCCTTACAAAGATCCGGAAACTCATCAGCTGTTGGATTCTTCCAACCTGAAGGTAGAAGAAAATCTGAAAGAATTATACAAATACTTCAAACACAACAACCGTATCGTAGATATTACCAATTATAATCCTGAGTTTTTGGAAATTTATTCCAGAGAGATATTGAGAAAAATTGCATGTTGTGTGAAAGGCTGGGAAACTCAGGTTCCGGAAGGCGTAGCAGAAATGATTAAAGAGCGTGGAATGTTCGGATATAAAGAAGAGCTTTCCCTAAAACAATTCTCTTAAAATATAAATACAATGTCAGAATTAAAGAAAAGACTTTCCTCAATTCTTGAAAGTCCCAAACATAATACAGAAGAAAAACTTGAAAAAGTCTGCCACCTGTTGGATCATGAGATTCCTTACTTCAACTGGACAGGTTTCTATTTCAAAAACGGAGATAAGGATGAATTGATTTTAGGCCCTTATGTAGGAGCGCCAACAGATCATACTATTATTCCTTACGGTAAAGGAATTTGTGGCCAGGTTGCTGTTTCCAATGAAACATTTGTAGTTCCTGATGTACACGAAGAAAGCAATTATTTAAGCTGTTCAATTGATACAAAAGCAGAAATTGTAGTTCCGATTTTTAAGGATGGAAAAAATATCGGTCAGATCGATATTGATTCTCACACCATTGATCCTTTCACGCAGGAAGACCGTGAATTATTAGAATGGCTTTGTAATGAAGTTTCTAAGATTTTATAATCAAAACTTACTATAAAAAAATAAAAACTCCGGCTATATCAGCCGGAGTTTTTTATGGATTGTTGGTGGTAATCACAAACATAATTAAAGGCTCATCTCCCGTATTTTCAATAGAATGATATCCTACAGAACTGATCGCTGTAATATCGCCTTTATGCAGCACTTTCCTGCGTATTGCTCCTTCTGTTCCTGTTCTTTCACGATATTCTCCGGTTCCATGCACTACAACGTACAATTCCTGTTCATTTCTTAGATTGTGCGTGTGGAATCCAGATTCATCTCCTTTATTCAGTAAAACCATATAGGCCGCCAGGCGGTTATTGGCCAGTTCTTCCTGATCAAACATCTGTATCATATAAACCGTTCCCTTTCCTCCATACATATTTTCACGTTTTTCTAAACGGGTGATGGTTCTTTCTTCCTTTCCAAATGCCATTACATAAAGATTGATGTATTTTAAAACCTCCTGCATAACATGATTGAATTCTGTTCCTTCAGATAGTATAACTGTACCAGACATGTGAATTGAATATTTAAAGTTTAATATTTAAAGAGTAAAGATGAGGTGAAAAACTATCCTTGCTGCATTGAATGAATTTCTGTGAGAAGTTCTTTAAAATAATTCTCACATTTGGCAATATGGGTTCCATACCAGGAAAAGGCTTCACCATCTACAATCATAATCTTTTTATCCGGATAGAAGACCTGCAGTTCTTCAATATGTTTTTCTTTAAACGGAAAAGGTTCGGATGAAAGCATAATGACGTCTGCCTCTACCAGATCTTCAGTGGTAATTTGTGGATAACGGGTTTTGTCTTTAAAAATATTTTCAAAACCAATTTCAGATAAAATTCTGTGGATGAAAGTATCTGATCCAATGGTCATATAAGGATTTTTCCAGATAAGATAAGCTGCTTTTACAGGAGATTCCAGTTTTGCCTGATTCAGAACATCATAAATTTTAAGATTGAAAAGCTGTGCTCTGTCTTCCTTTCCAAAAAGTTTTCCGAGGTTTTTAAGCAGGTAATAATTATCCTCAATGGTATCAATATTGGTGACCATTACCTTGTGATCATCCATCAGAGCTTCCACCTGATCTTTTACATTCTCTTCCTTATTGGCAAGAATAAGATCCGGCTGTAATGCTTTAATTTTTTCAATATTAATATTCTTAGTTCCGCCGATTATGGGTACATTTTTTATTTTATCCTGAGGATGAATGCAGAATTTGGTTCTTCCTACCACTTCATTTTCGGTCAGTCCAAGGTCGAATAAAGCCTCAGTAATAGAAGGTACAAGCGAAACGATTTTCATATTGGCATGTTAGATGATGCCTAAAATTACAAAAGTTTTCCGGTTAAGAAAAGTCCGGCTACGGTAAAATAGATAATAAGTCCCGTTACATCCACTAATGTTGCTACAAACGGTGCAGAAGAAGTAGCAGGGTCAAGATTTAATTTCTTTAAAACAAACGGAATCATAGAACCTGATAATGTTCCCCATAATACAATAGCAATCAGGGAAACAGAAACACTCAATCCTACGTATACCCAATACTGGCCGTAATCAAACAAGCCAATTTGCTGCCAAAGCATAATTCTGATAAATCCGATAACCCCTAAAATTGCTCCGAGACATAATCCGGAGATAATTTCTTTTTTCATGACGTACCACCAATCTTTCAGACTGATTTCCTGCAGCGCCATTGCTCTGATAATCAACGTTGCAGCCTGTGATCCGGAATTTCCTCCACTGGAAATAATCAATGGAACAAATAGAGCGAGAACAACTGCTTTTTCAATTTCTTTATCAAAATATCCCATAGCAGAAGCCGTCAGCATTTCCGAAACAAATAAAATGATCAGCCAGGTAGCTCTTTTTTTGATCATTTCTGTCCATGAAGTCTGGATGTAAGGAAGATCCAATGCTTCCAATCCCCCGAACTTCTGGATGTCCTCCGTGTTCTGCTGCTCAATCTGATCGAGAATGTCATCAATAGTCACAATTCCTACCAGAACACCGGCTTCCGTAATAATAGGAAGAGCACCACGGTCATACTTTTCGAAATAGGTTACCGCATCTTCTTTGGAAGTCGTTGTAGTAATCGCCACAAAATGATTGTCTGTGATGTCGGAAACCAAAGTATCTTCCTCTTCCAGCAGTAAAGTTCCGATGGCAAGGTCATCAATCAGACGGTTTCTTTCGTCTACCACGTACAGGTAGTTCATGGTTTCCACTCTTTTTCCTACTTTTTTGATCTGCTGAAGACATCTTTTTACCGTCCATTCCTTACGGATCTGGATATAGTAAGGTGTCATCAGACGGGCAATCGAATCCGAGTTGTATCCAAGAAGCTTTAAAGCAATCCTTCTTTCCTGGGGGTTAAGATGGTTGATGGAATACTTGATCAGCTCATCCGGGAAATCCTCGAAAAGAGCAGTTCTGTCATCCGGAGTCATGGCATTCAGAATTTCGGAAACTTCATCGCTTCCGATACTTCTGATGGTTTCTTCCTGAAAATCAGGGTCAAGATGTGAAAAAACTTCTGCTTTGTATTCTTTCGGAACCTTCAGGAATGCGAGCAGCCTCTCATCAGCAGGAAGTTCGCTGAGAGTTTCGGCAATATCGGCAGGGTTGAAGATAAGTTCGTCTCTAGAATTCAAAACGTGAAATTTTTTGGATATGCAAAAATAATTCAAATTTTTAAGACTGAGTAATAAACTGGCAAAATTAAGGATTAATTAAAGTTTATTGTTTCAGTATAAGGGAAAAAAAAACACCCGCCGAAGCGGATGTGCAAAAATTAAATTTTAAATTCCAATATTCTTTATATTGGTTCGCATTCTGAAGTGGGAATGTATGTACAAACAGCGTTTGTACAGCATTGGTAAGGACCACAATCTGAATTGTCACCGCACTTTTTTATCCCGCTTCCTTTAATGTTTTTTTGTTCAAGCCTGTTGAGCTTCTTAAGATTTAAATTCTTCATACTATATGATTGTATTTAAATTAAGGCTCTATCATGCAGTCATGGTCAAGGCATTCTCCATTACAGCAATATCCAACAGAGCAAGGTCTTGTGATGCTGCATCTGAAAGGTCCGATACCGCCGTTAATTTGCTTGGCAGATTCTCTACTGAGTTTTTTTAGATTTTTCATACTGTTATAGTTTAGATTTAATGTCAGACTAAAATAGTAAATATTTCTATATTATTCATTTTGGAGTGAAAATATTTTACTAGTAATCAGTGTTTTATTTATGTTTTAAATAAAAAAACACCTACTAAGGCAGGTGTCTGTAATGATCATATATTATTCCAGGGGACATGGATTAACAACACAGGTGTTGTGACAACACGATCCTCCCGGACATTCGTAATGTTCTGTACATCTTTTGAAAGGTCCGCTGCCTTTAATTTCCTTTTGTACTTGTCTGCTGAGTTTTTTTAGATTTTTCATAAATTTTGATTTTATATGGTTTAGTTTTATCTTTTATTCAAGGCAGATGAAAGGATAGCAGATTCCAAAGCAACACCATCCAACGGTACATGGATTAGTTTCGCTGCATCTTTCCATAGTTCCTCCATTAATTTGTTTTGCTTTTTCTCTGCTGAGTTTCTTTAGATTTTTCATGAGATTTTGGTTTTAATGTTGGTCTAAATTAGTGAAAAATATTTAATAAATCATTATTTAGTGAAAATATTTAATTGTGTATCAGTTGTTTATGGTGGTTTTTTTAATAAAAAGCACCTGTTCGTAAGGATGAACAAGTACTTTATTTAACATGAAATATTTATAATTCTGGGCATGCATACGCAACACATAGTCTGTGGCAGCATGAACCGCCAGGACATTCGAAATGATATTGACATTTCTGAAGACGTATGATACTCCCCAGGATTTCTTTCTGGCTTTCTCTGCTTAGTTTTTTTAGATTTGAATTTTTCATAATAATTTAGATTTAAGATAAAACTAAACTAATGAAAGCTTTCAACTTATTGATAAGGATAGAGATACACTACAGAATAGTGTCTATAAAAGAATTATGATTATGAATCAGTCTGATATGTGGATTGACCTGCATGAAAAAAATTCACCATTGACTTGCAAAGCAAAATTGACCATTGACGATAAATGACTGTCAATTCCAACCTTAAACCTCAAATCTTAAAGCTCTGCTTCTGTAGGTTTCAGTTTTCTCAGCTTCTTAATGATTCCTTTTATCGCTCCTTCGGTTCCTATTTTAACAGAGTTGACTGTAGAACCCAGCAGACGCATATTTTTACGATAAGTATCATGATCGGTTTCTGTGACAAGAGTTCCGTCAGCACCAAAGAGTTTCATACTCACAACCACCTGATTGGAGAAAACATACTTTCCAAATCCCACTTTAAAATATCTCACTTTGGAAACAATGGCAAAATCTGCATCATTGTTGAGACAGTAATCTGCAATAGTCTGTTTGTCTATACTGTCGAAGGGAACCTGAACCTCCGCCCGGAGCATTTTATTTCTTCTGTTACTGAAATTATCGGTAACAGCATCAAAGAAAGCGTTGTTGGTGGGGTCTTTTATTTCGTCGATATCAGGCTCTACCTCAGGATTGAAGTAAAGAACTTTTTTTATTTTATCATCAGCATTTTTCTGGGCTTTTACCGTTGTAAATCCGATGAATAAAAAAGTAGTAACCGCTGTAAAGAATATAATTTTTTTCATTTGTAATTCGAATGCAAAATTACTGCCTTTTCGTTGGATGGCATACAAATTATTAAGAAATTTTTAACATTTTTTTCTATCAAATTTGATATATGAAATCAATAATGTTTGCAGAATCAAAAAATAGTCGTAATTTTGCACCCGTTACATAATAATCATTAAACAATATTGGAATGTACTTAACAACAGACAAAAAGCAGGAAATTTTCGCAAAACACGGGAAATCTGCACAAGACACAGGAAGTGCTGAAGGACAAATTGCTCTTTTCACTTTCAGAATCAACCACTTATCTCAGCACCTAAAGGCTAACCGTCACGATTTCAACACAGAGAGATCTCTAGTGAAATTGGTAGGTAAGAGAAAAAGTTTATTAGATTACCTTAAAAACAAAGATATCGCAAGATATAGAGCAATTATTGCTGAACTAGGTTTAAGAAAATAATCTATAAAGATTTTCAAAATAAAAAGCAACTTCTAAAGAGGTTGCTTTTTTGTTTTACGCAACAGGGGATTTTTTACCACAAATGCCACAAAAAGTTTCTTACGGAGTGACAAACTGTATGGATAGACCAATGCGCCAATTGTGTCATTCCGTAGGAATCCAGCCGTATTAAAACAACAAAAAAAGCCTCAACAAAAACTCCAATCCTGACCAACGTCACAACTAAAGACGTTATAATTCCCCTCCCTCGGAGGGGTGGCGAAAATTCAAAGAATTTTTGACGGGGTGGTTTACAACCTCACTACTCAGCCTTCTTTCCAATCTTTCCCAAATGTGTATTCTGAAAACTATCGGGATATTTCAATCCATAACCCAGAATTCTGTCAAATGCAGAGTGAGAAAACAAAATAGCTCCGATCATTTGTAAATAGGGCAGAGACAAGGCTGTTCCGGCAAAATAAACGATAATGGCTACTCCTAAATGATGGAAGAGATTGTAGAAGAAAGCGCCCGCTTTATTATTAACCGTATATCCCAGCATAGAAATATCCGGTGCGAGGAAAAGTCCGGCAAACCACCACCACGAATATTCCGTTTGTGCAAAAGCATATATACCTAAGAGTAGAAATGCGGCATATTCAAGCTTTAACTGTATTTTCATAATGATTGTGTTAGTTTATACGATAAGTTCTTTTTTCTCATGAAAAGTTACATTTTAAAATCTGAATAAAGAAAGCGGAATACCTTTGAGATATTCCGCCTTATACATTTTGATTTGAATTTGATTTTAATGCCCGGACTTTGCTTCGGTACTTTCTACATGACCCAGATATTTGGTACAGTACGCTCCGAATATCAGAATTACCAGATAACAGAATACAGGAATAATAAATGAATGCTGTACTCCAAACTGATCGGCAAGATATCCCTGGAAAATAGGAACAATAGCTCCTCCCAGAATAGCCATTACCACTAATGAAGATCCCTGGCTGGTATATTTACCCAGTCCTGAAATAGCCAGTGTGTAAATATTTGAGAACATAATAGAATTGAAAATTCCGATTCCTAAAATACTGTACATCGCCAGCTCACCATGATTTACCATTGCAGAAATCAACAAGGCAACATTGATTGCTGCAAAAATGGATAATGTTCTTGCCGGAGCTGCTTTACCCACGAAAAAAGCAATGAAATTAAGGATGATAAACACAAGGAAAAAGCTGATCTGACTGAAAGTAAGATTGACAATGCTGAAAATCACAAGGAAAACTGCTGCCGCTGCTCCCAGCATATACAGAGCCTTTTTGCTTTGGCTTATGGATTGATTTAAAGAAATGGCTCCCAAAAAACGGCCAATCATCGCTCCTCCCCAATATAAGGAAAGATAATTTTTACTGATGATCTCATTAAAACCCATAATCTGTGGCTGCTCAAGGAAACTGATGATAAAACTTCCTACGGCAACTTCTCCGCCTACATAGCAGAACATAGCGAATACACCGAATTTCAGGTGGCTGAATTCAAGGGCTCCCCAACCTTTTACGATTTCTTCTTCACCCATCTGGAAGGAAGGAAGCTTCACTCTGGAAATCAATAAAGCAACCAGTAAAAGGATACCTGCAAAAATAAGGTAAGGAATTCTCGTCGCTACCGCACTGAATGATCCGTCCGGAGATGAGAAAAATTCAAAAATCAGGTGACCTCCAAGTACCGGTGCAATGGTGGTTCCGAAGGCATTGAATGCCTGAGTCATGTTCAGTCGGCTAGATGCAGATTCTTCACTTCCCAGCAATGAAACATAAGCGTTGGCTGTAATCTGCAGTACTGTAAAGCCAAGTCCTAAAATAAACAAAGCTCCCAGAAACAGCGGATAATAAGAGAACGTAGCTGCCGGATAAAACAGAACGCAGCCGAATGCTGCCAGAAAAATTCCGAACAGGATTCCCTTCTTATAGCCTAATTTATTGATAGGATCTCCTTTCGTAATGGAAATCATAAAATAAATCAGTGACCCGATAAAGTAAGCTCCGAAGAAACAGAACTGTACCAGCATGGATTCGAAAAAGGTAAGATTGAAAAGTTGTTTCAGATACGGGATCAGGATATCATTCATACAGGTGATGAATCCCCACATAAAAAACAGCAGGGTGATGGTAATCAACGGAACCGTATAATTCCTGCTTTGAGATTGTACTTCTTTATTAATCATAAACATTTATTTATCTGGATAAGGATAGTTCCTTAACTTTTTTAGCCTACAGCATTGTAATTGGTGAAGTAGGGCAAATATAGGGATCAGCCTATTGGTTTGCAATAATTTTAATCATTTTTAAAATGAAATAAATACTTTTTTTAAGATCAATATGTTATTTTCATTTTTTGAGACAATAATACAAAAACGACGGGATTTTTCAATACATTATCCTCAAAAAAATACTTTTTTATTTTCGTAAATGGTGTATAAGTTCAGATTACTAATGCAAATTTTCAAACTTTCATCAATTGATAGCCAATTTTTTGTATTTTAAACGCCTATTAAAGCAATCGAAAAATTTAATATATCATTATTATATAGTACCTTTGCAAACGAAAATTTAAAGAGTTTAAATATTAATCATACTCAATACGGAGTATAAAGAAGCAAATTTATGAGTATACCTCAAGCGTTTACAGAAACGATTATCCTTGCAGACGGCAGGGAAATCACTATCGAAACGGGAAAGCTGGCTAAGCAGGCTGACGGATCTGTAGTGGTGAAATGTGGCGGAACTATGCTTTTAGCAACAGTTGTAGCCAACAAAGAAGCCAATCCTGGTGTAGACTTTTTACCATTAACGGTAGATTACAGAGAAAAATTTTATGCAGGTGGAAGAATTCCTGGGAATTTCTTCCGTAGAGAAGCAAAACCATCTGATGATGAAGTGCTTACAATGAGATTGGTGGACAGAGTATTACGTCCTCTTTTCCCTGAAGATTTCCATGCGGAAGTACAGGTGATGATTTCATTAATTTCTTACGATAAAGAAGTAATGCCTGAAGCATTGGCAGGTTTGGCAGCTTCTGCAGCTATTGCAATTACAGATATCCCTTTCAACGGACCAATGTCTGAAGCAAGAGTAGTAAGAATTGACGGGCAATTGGCCGTTAACCCAAGTTATGAAAACTTATTAAAATCAGATATCGACATTATGGTGGGAGCTACTAAAGACTCCATCGTAATGGTAGAAGGAGAAATGAAGGAGATCTCTGAGCAGGAAATGCTTGAAGCCATCAACTTCGCTCACGCTGAGATCAAAAAACAGATTGAAGCTCAGGAGAGATTAGCTGAAAAAGTAGGAAAATCTTTCCCTAAAAGAGAATACAGCCACGAAGATCACGATGAAGAAATTCGTGAAAAAGTATGGAAAGAGTGCTATGATAAAGTATATGAAGTAGCAAAAACTCCATCAAATAAAGAAGAAAGAGGAGAAAAATTCAAAGCGGTTCTTGAAGAGTTTTTAGCACAATATGCTGAAGACGAAGAGGAATTGGCAAGAGTAACTCCATTCGTTAAAGTATATTACCATGACGTAGAGAAAGAAGCAATGCGTCAGATGATCCTTGAAGACAATATCCGTCTTGATGGTCGTGATCCTCAGACGATCCGTCCAATCTGGTCAGAAATTGATTACCTTCCGGGAGCTCACGGTTCTGCGATCTTTACAAGAGGAGAAACTCAGTCTCTGACTGCGGTAACTCTGGGTTCTGTAAAAGATGCGAACATGATCGACAGCGTAATCACGCAGCACGACGAAAGATTCTTCTTACACTATAACTTCCCTCCATTCTCTACAGGTGAAGCAAGACCTTTAAGAGGTACTTCAAGAAGAGAAGTAGGACACGGAAACTTAGCTCAAAGAGCATTAACAGCAGTAATTCCGCAAGAAAATCCATATACAATCAGAATTGTTTCCGATATCTTAGAATCTAACGGTTCTTCTTCAATGGCAACAGTTTGTGCAGGTACATTAGCATTGATGGATGCAGGGGTTCAGATCACAAAACCTGTTTCAGGGATTGCAATGGGTCTGATCACCGATACAAAATCAGGTAAATTTACCGTACTTTCCGATATCTTAGGAGATGAAGATCACCTTGGAGATATGGACTTCAAAGTAACAGGTACTGCAGACGGTATCACAGCTTGTCAGATGGATATCAAAATCCAGGGACTTTCTATGGATATCATGGAGAAAGCTTTGATGCAGGCTAAAGACGGAAGATTACACATCCTTAATAAAATCACGGAAACGATTTCCCAGCCAAGAGCAGATGTGAAGCCTCACGCTCCGAAAATGGTGGTTATGGAGATTCCAAAAGATTTCATTGGAGCTGTAATCGGGCCTGGTGGAAAAATTATTCAACAATTACAGAAAGATACAGATACGGTTATTGCTATCGAAGAGATGGGAGAAATCGGACGTATCGAAATTGCAGGAACAGACAGAGAAAAAATCAATGCAGCTATTGCTAAGATCAATGAAATTACTTTCGTACCGGTTGTAGGCGAAGTTTACAAAGGTAAAGTAGTGAAAGTAATGGACTTTGGTGCATTCGTAGCGATCGCTAAAGGAACAGAAGGACTTCTTCACATTTCTGAAATTGAGTGGGCTCGTCTGGACAAAGTTCCTTATGCAGAAGGTGATGAGGTAGAAGTGAAGTTCATGGGTTATGATGACCGTAAGAAAATGAAACTTTCCCGTAAAGTTCTTTTACCAAGACCTCCAAGACCGGAAGGACAAGGTAGACCTGAAGGACAAGGAAGACCGGAAGGACAAAGAAGACCGGAAGGACAGAAACCACAAGGTGAAAAGCCACAAAGCGAAAAACCCGTGGAAAACCAAACTCCATCTAACGAAGCTTAATAAGATTCATTCTTAAACATAAAAAATCCCTCAATTTGAGGGATTTTTGCTTTTTATACCATAAGTTATAAGTTGGAAAACGCAAAGGCGCAAAGTAATTTTAATTTAATATTGATTAGGGCGCAAGAAAATCGAAGATTTTCAGCAAGCATATTGTTTTATTTTTTGCATTTGCTTTGCCTGCCCAATCGTGAGAGACTAAAATACAGGTACAGTTATTTGGTGCTCAATTTTATCGAAGATAAAATCTTTGCGTCTTAAAGACAGTATTTTATTTCTCCTTCTTCGCGTCTTTGCGTTTTCCAACTTCTTACAATTAATTTCCCACTCTCTGCTTCAGGTCCTCAGCACCGCCTGTTTTTCTGGGCTGTCCGTTTTTGGAAGAACCAAAATTGTAAGTATAGGAGAGGGTTGCCACACGGGTATCTCTTTTTACAGCGAAGTTTTCTAAATAATCATTATACAGCGTTTGCCCTTTGATATTGCTGGTAAAGAAAACATCTGTGAAGGAAAGCTTCAGAACACTGTTGTTTTTAAACTTCTTCTGCGCTCCGATATTCAGATACCAGTTCGGGCTCACATTCAGATAAGCATAGATTTCTCTGGCTTTGTAATTTCCTGTAAGTTCAGCAGTGAAACCATTTCCCAGCTTAAAGGAATTAATACTGTTGATACTGAATGTAAAATTCCCTTTATTATTGATCTGGGTTCCGGAGACATTTCCTGTGTAGGAGCCATAATAGAAATTAGCACTGTTATTCATATCCCACCATTGGGTCACCTTTACCGGAGCGATCAGGTTTAATCCGAAATAAGAAGCAGAATTCAGGTTTTCAATGGTCTGTACGGTTACAATCTGCCCGTTTTCTATGACAGGTTTTAGGATGTCTGTGATATTATCAGAATTCCTGCTGTAGCTTAAAGTGGCAAAGTATTTATTACTCAGACTGTAGGTTAATTCATAATTCATCGTGATTTGAGGGTTCAGATCAGGATTCCCGGCTTTCATTGTAGTAGGATCAAGATAGAATTTGAAAGGATTCAGCTGGTTGTAGCTTGGTCTTGTAATTCTTCTGCTGAGATTGATTTCAAGGTTGCTTTTATCCGTCAGATCATAACTCAGAACAGCGCTTGGGAACAGTTGGGTATAATTTCTTTTATTGATTTGATGGGTGGTAATCTGAGTTCCTTTTACATTGGTATTTTCAACTCTTAAACCTGCTGTAGCTTTAAATTTTTCCCATTTTTTGGACACATTTCCATACACTGCATTGATGTTTTCCTCATAAATAAAATGATTGGTTTTCCCAAGATCCGGAACAGGAATACCAGAACTGGCGTTGAAAAATTTCAAATCATTGTCTGTCTTTACAAAACTGGTTTTCACTCCGCTTTCCAGCTTCCAGTCGTTGCTGAAATTTTTTGTAAGATCAGATTTTAAAGAATAGATATTCAGTTTTCCGTCCATATCACCTTTAATAATGTCAAGATTATCCGTATTGCTGGAAATATCATGTGTTCTTGTATCAAAGCTCTGCAAAGAAGAGTTAGCGTAATTAATGTAGTCAAAATCGGTAGAAATATCAGAACCCAGCGAATCAATCGTATATTTATGATTAAGGTTGAATGAAACATTGGTCCAGCGGTCATTCGATCTGTTGACTGTTGTGAATGTGCTTTCAGGAAGGTAGTTGCTGCCCAGTGTGACGTTGGAATTATCACCGTTCACATTGAATTTGTTGGAAACCAGACCCACAGAAAATCCAAGCACATTCTTGTCGTTCAGATAATAATCCATTCCCGCTTTGGCCACATGGCTGTTGAATTTGAATTTCAGATAATTATCCTGCACATACGCTTTCTTAAAGGTATTGGCTTCATAGAAATTTCTGTCGAGAACCAATCCGTTGTAAGCTTCCCTGTACGCAAAGCTGTAATTTCCGAAAATATTGATGTTTTTATTTCTGTGGTTGATGCTGAAACTGTTGTTGTTTTTCACATATTTACCCGATCCCAGAGAGCTTGAAATAGTTCCGTTAGTTCCTTTTCTCTGTTCCTTTTTAAGTTTAATATTGATAATGGCGGATCCGGCAGCGTCATATTTTGAAGAAGGATTGGTGATGAACTCTATCTTTTCAATGGTGGAAGACTGGATTCCCTTTAGATAATTGGCAAGATCAGTTCCCGTCATGGGAGTATTTTTACCATCGATCTGGATCAGAAGGTTTCCTTTTCCGCGAAGACTGATATTGTCGTTATTGTCAATATTCACTCCCGGAGCCTTTTCGAGGACTTCAAAAGCGGAATTTCCGGTGCTGGCAATACTGTTTTCAACGTTCATGATCATCTTTCCATCCTGTCTTTCAATGAGAGGCTTGGTTTTGGTGATCGTTACTCCTTCAATCGATTTTACATTCAGGTCAATGGGACTGAGGGTCTTATTTTCGGTTAATGAAATATTTTCCGAGTGATAAACCTCAGTACCGTTTTTATTAATTTTTACCTGATAAGTTCCTTCTTTTAAATCATTAAAATTGAACTTACCGCTGTTATCAGCAATTTCTGTTTTGATCAATTTCTGATCAGCATCAAAGAGATTGATCTCCATCTGCTCTGCTTTGTCGGATTTTATGTTTCCTGACAAAGTCAAACTCTGCATTGCCTGCTGGGCAGAGATCCTGCTGTTGAACAGCATCAGCATACAGACAATAATAAGTGAGAATATTCTGGTCATAGCGTTTTACTTTTTAGGGTTGAGACAGTTTTCTGAAATTTTCAGTAAAGCTGAATACATCACTTCCAGTTCTTCATTGCTGATGCCCTTTAAAGCAGTTTTACGGTTCTTTTCTACGATATTCTGAACCTCTTTAATTACTTTTACCCCGGAATCTGTCACTTTCAGCTGGGTTTTTCTTCGGTCTTCAGGATGAACTTTTCTGATAATGTATTCGGATTTTACCATTAAATCAATCATTCTCGTGACAGAAGCATTGTCCTTAAAAACCAGATCACCAATTTCATTCTGGGTAATTCCCGGGTTTTCCAGAATTGCTTT
This sequence comes from Chryseobacterium sp. SG20098, assembly GCF_031844745.1. Lineage (NCBI taxonomy): Bacteria > Pseudomonadati > Bacteroidota > Flavobacteriia > Flavobacteriales > Weeksellaceae > Chryseobacterium > Chryseobacterium sp. SG20098. The sequence continues at coordinate 4,808,694 of NZ_CP134622.1, forward strand.
GATGATAAGCCATTGATCAATAGTGATCGTATAACCATGCACTTTTAGCTGGCGTTGAGCATAGTTTCTGTAAGATCTGATCGCTTTGTCTATGTTGTAGAAGATGATTGAATTTAACTTTTCCATATTTTCAGATTTAAAATGATATATCAATTATTGATATGTCAATTAATTAGTAAATCATCATTTTACTTTGTTACAATTCCTGAAAAATATTTTCAAAAAAGATTAAAAGCTGTTACCGGTTTCTTTGGACTTTGCCTTTACAGAAGCAGTTTTAGACTCTGAAGTAAAAGTTATATTTTCTGTGGTTTTGAATAATCTGTCGATTTGCTTCCTGGTGGAAATATCCGGAGCAATGTTGTAAAACTCATTGATCAGATTCAATGAACCAGGTTTTTTGGGATATTGATTGTTGTTGAGAAAATTTTTCAAAGCCAGGTTCACTTTATCTTCACCGATTAAGTTACTCAGCTGTACCATTGCTGAAGCTCCTTTGGAATATGAAATATGAGGAACATCTCCGGTTGCTTTATAAATCGGAACATTTTCAGACAGTCCTTTTTCATTGTCATAGATCTGCTGATGTACGTTGATTCTTTCCATCATTTTTTCTTTGCCATGCATTTTTTTGTAGAGCATCATTTCGGTATACATGGCGAGGGTTTCAGTAAGCATCACAGAACCTTCTCTGTCATCAGGGTCGATCTGGCTGTTGCCCCACCAGAGATGGGAAAGTTCATGGCCTGCCAGCTCATTGATGACATCCTGTTTCTTATCCGCCAGAATATTGGCGTGGAAAACCATATCCTCAGGCATAAAAACAGCAGAAGGATAGGCTGTAGCGGCAAAACCTCTGGTAAAAGAAGAAATCTCCGCAAAATTGATGCTTTTAAAAGGGTACGGCCCGAAATTCTGCAGGCAGTAATCTAAAGTAAGCTTTGCGTTTTCAAGAAGGTGATTCACATTCTCAAAGTGTTTCTGATGATAATAGATATTGATGGAAATTCCTTTATAGTTCTCGCTTTTGATCTTATATTCAGCAGATGAAACGGCAAACCGGAAAGGAATCTGATCTGCTTTAAACTTGAAATAGTTGCGCCCGGCCTGTGACCATTTTCTGACAAGATCTCCTGTTCCTATGGCTGTTTGTTTCTTTTCGGTGGAAATCATCATGGTAAGATTGATAAAATCCCTTTTTTGAACTTCAGAAGCTTCAGGTTTTTTCAGCTCAGCAAGTTTTCCAAGGTTGAACTGGCTTCTTTTTTTTTCATCCTGAATTTCATTATCCTTCTGATATCCAATTGTTGGATAATATCTGCTGATTCTCATAAAAGACCCGTTTTCAATAATAGCATTGAAAGACTGGTGTCCGTTGACCGCAAACCATTGATAGGAGATTTTAAAATCAAGAGAAGCTGTTTTACCAGGCAGGAGAGGTTTTTGTAATGAGACTTCTGTAATATGGTTATTAATTTTCGAGATTTCAGTACCACACTTTATCACAGCAGATTCCAATTTTAAATCCTCATTAAAATTGATCAGAATCTTATTGATAGGTTGATAGGTTTGATTTTTAAGGATATATTTTCCAACAATCTGATAAGCATTTTTCGAAGGATACAGCGCAATTTCTGTAGCAATATCGGTGATATCCGGCTGTGGAAGTTTTTCATACTTTCGATAGTTTTTTTCATATTCTGCCGAGCTTAGAATAGCCTGATCTTTATTTTTTGGAATATAACCTTTCATAAATAATACTCCGGCAAAGATTCCTGAGATGAGCAGAATGATACTGAAACCAGATGCAAGTACAGGAACTTTTTTAATTTTTATAATACTGTTGAGCATCCATAAAATACTGATAATCCCTGTTCCGAATAATAGTCTTTGAGCAAAAGCTTCTTCATAGATTCCATAGCCGTTAAACTCACTGTAAGTCCCTTTAAAATCTGAGAATATTCTGAAAAGAGGGTAGGGTATCAATTTCCCTGAAACCGGACCTGATACTATAAAAACGGCAAGAATGGAAACTCCAAGGGCTATGAATTTGTTGGGAATTCTGTCATTTATCAAAAGAATCAATCCTGAAAAGAGGATCAAAGGGAAAGTATTGAAAAGAAAAACACCGAGATAAGCATTCCAATCAATATGAAAATACTGATAAGCCGCCTGAAAAATAATGCCCTGAATAATTAAAATTCCGCTAAAGAAAAACAATAAAAAACTGATGGAAATGAAATGGCCGGTTAATCTGTTTTTTGATAAATAGGTACTGTTTTCAATCAGAGAAAATCCTGAAGAAGAACTTCTCCAGTAGACATCGTTTAAAAAATAAACGGAAATAAGAAGTCCAAGCAAATGGAAGTTTTCTGAAATGGTGGCCGCCATAAGACCTGAACTCGCATACTTCTGCGGAAGACGGATGCCTTTTTCAATTTCGGCATACATTTCCATTCCCACAGAGAATAATAAAAGAATCGATACAGCAGGAATGGCAATGCTTTTAAACAAATAGGTAAGATCGGTTTTTGTAAAGGAGAATACGGACCGGAAAGAACTCCATCCATTGAATCTGGGTGTAACAGTGGAGTATTCAGCTCCATTTGTTTCCGAAAATGTAAGAGTATTTCCTAATGTTTTTACTTTCTTTCCTGAGGTATTGGAGAAAGAAAATAATCTATACGAAAGCAGAAGAATTCCAACAGATATAAAAGAGAATAAAATTCTGTTAAACAAAAGATAACCAGAGAAAGGTACCAGTTGAATATTTTTCTGATGAGCTGTGAGATCACGGGCTTCCATAAAATAAGCGGATAATCCAAAAGGATCTATTAAAGCCGAAAACTGTTGCGTTTCCAGTGACTGGGGAAGACTTCCCGCCATAAAGGGTGAATTGGAAAACAGCAGGATAATCATGTAAGAAACATACAGAAGCAGTCCGCCTACTACAATCAGCAGTTTTTTCCTGACAATAAATGCAATGAGAAAAAGGAAACTGCAGACAAATAAACTGTTGATAAAACCGAATATGAATAAAGGGTATAAATAATGGACAATGTTAAAACCTTCCTGCATTTCACTTCCCGTCCGCATCATCTGACCTATGATAAATCCTGTCATTAGGAAAGAAAAACTTAAAAACGTCTGTAAAAAATAAGCATAGAATTTCCCTTTCAGGTAAGTGAGTTTTGACAATGGGAATGAAAACAGAATACTGTCAAATTTTGAATCCTGATCTTTAAAAAGCAGCTGCAATGCATAAACCGTAGCGAAAAAAATCACGGCAAGGCTCAGCATTCCGGTCATAAAACCAATGGTGTAGGGAGAGTTTAAATAAATCCCTTCTCCTACTGAAAGATTGAACTGATTGCCAGAAAAGATGCCCATTCCTATTAAAAGTAAGGCCACAAGATAGGTGAGCCAGTGCTTGGAAGAGCGTCCGGCTTCAAATAAGAATATCGCGTTCATGATTAAGGTTTTTGGGTGAGTGTATGGAAGTAAACGTGCTCCAGCAAAGGGGTTACAGGGCTGAAATCTTTCGGAGATTCTTCAGAAAATACAGTGATGTGGAGTTCTCTTTCCAGAAGCTGCCTGCTGATGATTTCATAATTGGAATGATAACTTTCCAGTTCGTTTTTGTCGATAGATTTGGACCAGATTCTGTTGTCAAGCTCTGCAATGAGTGTTCCGGGGTTTCCTTTTCGGAGGATTTGCCCATGATTCATCACTGCCATTTCTGAGCAAAGATTTCTGACATCTTCAACGAGATGCGTGGACAGAATGACGATAACCTCCTGGCTGATATCATTGAGCAGCGTATTGAAACGGTTACGTTCCTCAGGATCTAATCCTGCAGTAGGTTCATCTACAATGATGATCTTCGGATTTCCTAATAAGGCCTGAGCAACACCGAAACGCTGTTTCATTCCGCCAGAAAAGGTATGAACTTCTTTTTTCGCAAAATCAGAAAGGTTGACTTTTTCCAGCAAACCCAGAATCTGGTTTTTACGTTCGCTTTTGTCGGTAATCCCTTTCAATACGGCAATATGTTCCAATAGATCGTACGCGGAAACTTTCGGATATACTCCAAAATCCTGTGGGAGAAATCCGAGATTCTGTTTGATATAATCAGGGTTTTTGGCGATGTCCACTCCGTTGAAAAGTATTGTTCCGGAGGTCGGTTTCTGAAGTCCGACAATGGTTTTCATTAAAGAAGATTTTCCGGCTCCGTTCGGACCAAGAAGCCCGAACATACCGTTTTTGATGTTGAGTGAAATGTCTTTAATAGCCTGAAATCCATTTTTATAGGTAAGGCTAAGGTTGTTGATGGTTAATGTGTTCATAACGTTGTGTTTGGGGAATAGAAGGACAGGCGGCCTTTCGGCAGCAATTTTAGAAGTTTAATGGCTGGAAGCTGGAAGCTAGAAGCTAGAGGTTAGAAGTTAGAAGTTAGAAGTTAGAAGTTAGAAGTTAGAAGTTAGAAGTTAGAAGTTAGAAGTTAGAAGTTAGAAGTTAGAAGTTAGAAGTGAACTCTTATACTCACTACTCTCAAACCCTCTTACTCTCAAACCCTCAAACCCCGAAACTCGCATCCCGCAACTCGTCTACTCTTTAAATTCAAGAATATCTCCCGGCTGGCATTCCAGGATTTTGCAGATGGCTTCCAAAGTATCGAAACGGACACCTTTGGCTTTGCCGGTTTTAAGGATAGAGAGGTTCACGGGCGTGATACCCAGTTTTTCTGCCAATTCTTTACTCTGCATTTTTCGTTTGGCAAGCATCACATCTAAGTTGACTATAATTGGCATTTTAAATAAATAGGTCTTGTTCGTTTTGCAAATGTAGTCCTTGCTTAAAGATATTCGCAAGAAACAGACAGAAAATTCCAAGCATAAAGTGAATAAACACCAGTCCCCATATGATACTTTCTACTTCCACAAAGAAACTCGCGATAATAACCAGAGGAAGCGGAATAAAAATATTGTACAGGTAAAATCTCTTAAGCTGAATGATATTTTCCTGAGTAAACAGTTTCTGTTGGAAAAACACTTTGAAAACCCTGGCAGATAACCAGAAAAAGATTCCATAAGTGATAAGCACCAACATAAAGGAAAAGATCATATAAGGATAATTGTTTTCGATATTCAGAAACGGTTGTTCTGTAAACGGATAATTGATGTGAAGGAACTGGCCTTCTTTATAAGGCGTGACCGCAAATCCGCTCATCAGACAGAATAAGGAATACCCAAAAGTGACTAAATATCCGGCCGAAAGTAAGGCGCAGATATAGAATAAAATTCTTGCAATAATTTTGGTCTGGTTCATGGTATGAATTGTAATTACTATTGCAAATGTATAATTAATTATCGTAAAACAATAATTTATTTAAATAAAATTTTAATTTTTGAATTTTGAATTCATCAATAATATTAAAAAAGTAAGGTGTTAATCACAGTTTTTTATTAATTTTAATAAGAGAAAAGCTGATCAACTTATCCTTTAAGTAATACTCAAGAAATGATTATATGGTTTTCTTATTGATACCCTTCGACAGGCTCAGGGTGGCAACTGGAATACCAGCCGAAATTTTAAGCATTGTCAGGTTAAGCCTGTCGAGACCATTATTATTGAAAGGGATAAATCAAAAAATTGAAATCATGGCTTACAGTACAGAACTTGCCGACCGCGTACGTGAACGGCTTTCAATGGAAAATAATATAGAGGTCGAGGAAAAGAAAATGTTCAGCGGACTGTCTTTTCTGGTGAACGGAAAGATGTGCATCAACATCAGTCATGATAATCTGATGTGCCGTTACAATCCCGAACTGGAAGATGAGGTTTCGGAGAAGAAAGGTTATCTCCCAATGATCATGAAAGGGAAACAGTTAAATAGCTATTGCTATGTAGAACCCATAGGTTTTAAAAAAGCAGACGATTTTGAGTATTGGATTAAAATATGTCTTGATTATAATCCATTGGCGAAGGCGGCGAAGAAGTGAGTTTTGGGTTGGAGGGTTGGAGAGTGGGAGCGTTTGAGGGTATGAGAGTGTGGTGGAGAGTTTCGGGATTCGGGATTCGGTTTTGGAGAGTGTTTTAGGGTAGGTGAGTGAGAGAGTGGGAGCGTTGGATTTCAACAGTCCCACCATTCATAACTCATCATTTATAATTCATCATTCATCATTCATTATTATTGTACAGTTTTTCTCTGATATGAATTAATATTTTTGTGGTTTTCTTCAGGTCCGGAGAGTCGGGTAGAGTGGTGGTAGAATAATGACTTTCTATGGATTCTATCAGGTTTTCTGCCTTTTGCATGACGTTTTCATACGACTGGTTTCCAGCTTTGATATCTAACAGTTCATCACGGTCTTCTACACGAATTGTCAGTGACCCGGTTTTAAAAATCTGTTCACAGGACTGCAGCAGCCGGATGGTGTGCATCATATTCTTGCTGTCGTAATTCTGTCTGTGAGTCTGATTGACATTATAACGGTCTTCATTACGCTCAGCCACCCATTTCCAGTATTCCCTGTAATCTTTGCAATACACAGAATATGCATCAAGATTGCAATACAGGTAAGCAACCGGTTTTTCATCTTTAGGAACAGAGGATAGAGAAACCTGATTAGCTTCTTCATTCTGAATAACTCCTTTATATCCCAATGTTCCCGATTCATCATAAAATAAAGCATACATTCCCTTGGTATGATCAATACTTATCAATCCACATTTTTCCTGTGAGAGACCATCCTCATCCAGCCATTTTTTCAATGGGACAGAACCTTGTCCATCCAGAATAAAGCAAAAATCCAGGATTGATTTTCTTTCTTTATCAATAGGATTTACAATCTTTTTATTGAGACCTTTTGCCTTTTTAATCTGTGAAACCGCATAGCCTGCAAAAGTGTCTTTGCATAGTTTGGATAGGAAATCCTCCGTTTTCAGCAGATCCATCAGCGGATGTTTGTACAGAATACAATCCTCAGGACTTGCCAGAATTTCCAGAATATTAGGATTGTTTTTCTGAAGCAGTTCTACAAATCTTCCGATTTCATAATACGTAAGATCATTCGTCTCATTGGAAACCTGCGGAATATAGTTCAGTCCAAAGAAATCTTCCTTCGGCAGATAATATACCCCGCGGATATCCGTATCAGAATTCTCCGTTGCCAGCCCGAAAGCTCTACTTCCGGAAATGGCTTCGAAGAGGAGGAGGTTTTTGTTTTTTAGGTCTTGGATGGTCATATTAGCTAATTACAGTTTTTTAGATTAATTTGTTTGATTCTAGCTTTTTAATTAAAAAACTACGTTCTTTTTCTGAAATACTATCAAAAATGATCGTGTAACCTCCAGGGTATAATCTGGCGTGGACAAGATTCGAAATATTTTTCCAAAGAGAATGATAACGGTCCGAACATTCAGTAATGAAATCATAATCTGCAAGACCTTTTGAAATTAAACTGATATTCTTAGTATAATATCCTATGGCTGGAAGGTGTTTGTAATCTTGATACTCCTCAAAAAAAGCTTGTTGCTCTATAAAAGTTTCAAAAAATTCAAAATAAAAGATATAATCATTGCTGATATTATCTTTTATGGCAATTCTTCCATCTTCCGAAATACAAAGTCCATTGCAAATAGGGAACAGAACTTGCTCTTCACATAGAAAAGTCTTGATTGTCTTATGTTCTTTTACATTAGCAGGATTGAAAATGTGTATGATATTATCATTTATGATAAGACCAGAATACATTTCTTGAAACCTAAGGATCTCAGAGTAATTTTTGATGGAATACAAGGATAAGTAATTTTCTATCTCCTTTTTATCAATATAAAACTCCTCTTTTCGTTTTTTTCTTTTTAAAAAACTAAGAGCTCTTTCAGATAGTTGTTTCATAAGTTATTATAATTGTAATATCTCCCTAAAAACCCTCTCCATCTCCCCTTTATCCGCCTTTCCTCCTGATAAACTTTTCGATTTCTCTTCATTTTCAGCGATTGTTTTCTCCAGAAAATCAAACAGTTCCCAATCATTCGGATGGTAGTAAGATTCTCCTTTGGTTGCTTTTAAGATGACAAGATCTTCTATTTTCCATCTGGTATCATCATCTGTTAAAACAAGCAGGTCACTGAACAGTACAGGAGGAACCGTTCCTTTTTCTATGATCCATTTTCCTGTTAATGTGGTTCGTAAGCCATAAAAATAACTTTTTAATTTTACTTCATCATATCTGCAGGCTTCCAGATATTTCTTGCTCATACTCAGATAATGGTAAGAAACTGCAACCGGAGAAAAGCAGGCATCTGCCAAAGGTTTAAAGAGTTCTACAAACCTTTCATCCGCTTTATATACGATAGGAGAATAGAACCAGCTCAGTAAAGCCGCATTCGACTTCAGTAAGAGATGAAACGTCTTTCGCAGATCCCAGCCGGAACCATCCAGATCATCTTCTGTCATAAATTCTATCGTTTCATCCTTATCCCAGGGAGAAAGATACCAATCTTTGTCGTGACGGTATATAAAACGTATATCATAATCACTGTCAGGAGACGCAAAACCCCAGGCTCTGCTCCCTGATTCTACAGCAAGAAGGACTTCTACGCCCCGTGTTGCTTCTATTTCTTTTATTTTTTCAAGTATTTTCGGTGTCATTGGTATTGATTGATGGCGCAAAGTAAAGGGGGAAGTGCGCAATGTACTCGCGTAGCTTTTTTAAGTTTCGAGGTGCGGGTTTCGTGGGGATGGAGTTTAGGGTTTGAGTGTGTGAGAGTTTGAGAGTTTGAGAGTTGCGGGGTTCGGTTTGTGAGTAAGTGAATATTGCAGGCTAAAATTTTTCTGACTTTTGAAAATTGGGCGTTAAAAAAATAAATTGTGTGAACGTTAAGAAAATTCTCCTGTCTGAGTGCGACGAATATATTGATACAAAAAAGTAATAATGAATTCGCACGAGTTTAGAATTTTTAGAGAACACATTTTATTTTAGCTCAATTTTCAAGGTCTTGACCTTTTGTTTCTTTTGTGTCAAGACAAAAGAAAAAGACTCATTGAATTTTACTAATATTGCACTTTTCCATTTAACGTAACTATAAACATCCATGTTATCATCAGAATTACAGCATAAAATTGATTTTAAAACAAAACCGTTAGGCGCATTAGGGCATCTTGAACATATTGCCCACAAAATCGGAATGGTTCAGAAAACCACTTCTCCGCAGTTGCTCAACCCTCATATGGTAGTTTTTGCGGCCGATCATGGGATTGCTGCTGCAGGCGTAAGTGCTTATCCACAGGAGGTCACCTATCAGATGGTGATGAACTTCCTTGGCGGAGGTGCTGCCATTAATGTTTTTTGCAGACAGAATGGTATCAACATTAAAATTGTAGATGCAGGAGTGAATTTTGATTTCCCGGAAGGGCTGAATCTCATTGATAAAAAAGTAAGAAAATCCAGCCGTAATATTCTGGAAGAACCTGCCATGACTTTCGAAGAATATCAGCAGGCACTTAAAAATGGAAAGTCTGTGGTGAATGATATTGCTAAAAAAGGCTGCAATATCATTGGCTTTGGAGAAATGGGAATCGGGAATACTTCCGCCTCTTCTTTGATGATGAGCAAGCTCTTTGATATTCCTATTATCCATTGTATCGGACGTGGAACGGGACTGAATGATCATCAGCTTGACAATAAGATCAGTATTTTAAAAGAAGCTGTTGAAAAATACCCGGCTGAAATGACTGAGGATGAGATTGCCCAGACCTTTGGCGGATTGGAAATTGCCCAGATGATTGGAGCCATAGAAGAAGCTTATCACCACAATATTCTGATTATGGTAGATGGTTTTATCGCAACAGTTGCGGTAGCCACGGTCTGGAAAAAGAATCCTGAAGTATTGAACAACTGTATCTTCTGCCATGTAAGCAATGAAAATGCCCATCCTCAGCTGTTGGGATTAATGAGAGAACAGGCCATTCTCAATCTGAATCTGCGCCTTGGTGAAGGAACAGGCTGTGCATTGGCTTATCCGATTATTCAAAGTGCCGTTAATTTTCTGAATGAAATGTCAAGTTTCGAAGATGCAGATGTATCAAATAAAAACTAAATGAAAGCTATAAAAAATGAACTGATTTACTTTGCAACGGCACTCATGTTTTTCACGAGAATTCCGGTTCCGTTTACCATTCCGTACTCCAGCGAGATTATGAATAAATCTCAGAAATATTTTGCCTGGGTAGGCTTGATTGTAGGGCTCATCAACGCTTTGGTTCTTTATCTTTCTACACTGCTTTTTAATCTTGAAATCGGGATTGTTTTAATGATGATTTCCAATGTTTTGCTGACCGGAGCTTTTCATGAAGATGGCTTCACAGACATGTGCGACAGTTTCGGAGGCGGATATGGAAAGGAAAAAATCCTGACGATTATGAAAGACAGCCGGGTAGGAGCATATGGTACAATAGGGATCATTTTGCTTTTTGCTTTAAAATTTTATAGTATTCAGGCCTTAGGAATGAGTAATCCGGTGGGCGTTTTACTCATTGTTATTTTAGGGCATACGGTAAGCCGTTTTATTGCAGGAACGATGATCTATACTCACCAGTATGTTACGGATATCGATGTCAGTAAGTCAAAGCCTCTGGCCAATAAACCATTGGATGGAATGGCTTTGCTGGTAAGTTTCATCAGTGTTTTAGCCACTTTTGCCCTGTTTCCGGACTGGCGTTTGATTTTTGCTTTTGCGCTCGCTTATTTAGGAAAAATATATATGGGCTGGTATTTTAAAAAACATATCGGAGGGTATACAGGTGATTGTCTGGGATCGGTACAGCAGGTTTGTGAAGTTTTATTTTATTTAGGAACAATCATCGTATGGAAATTCATTTGATCCGTCATACTGCTGTGGACAATCCTGAAAACCTGTGTTATGGTTTTGCTGAAATGCCTTTACGGAAAGAGTGTATCGAAGATTTTAAATTGTTGGATATTGACAGTCATTATGATGTAATTGTTTCAAGTCCTTCTGAGCGATGCCGTATTTTGGCTGATTATTTTAAATTTGAATACCAAACAGATGAAAGACTTCGCGAAATGAATTTCGGGAACTGGGAATTAAAAAAATGGACGGATATTCCAGAAGAAGAAATCAATCCGTGGTACAAAGATTTTGTCAGTGTAAAAGCCTCGGGTGGTGAAAATCTTCTCGAAATGCAAACCCGCGTTCTCAGCTTCTGGAATGAATTTATTCAGAGAAAAGATCTGAAAAAAGCACTTATAGTTACGCATGCCGGAGTTATTCGTCTGATCCTTCAGGCGGTACTTCAGTTCCCATTGGAGAATATGTTTACTATTCAGATTGATTATGGAAGGAAAGTGATCATTCATGTGAATGAAGGAGTTTTTTCTGTGAAAAAGGTGAATGTATAATTACCATAAAGGCTTGTATTCAATAGGAACGGACTTTAGTCCGTTTGTTAAAGATTAGTTTGTAGGCCGAATTCCTGTAAAAAACATACACAGAAATAGTACAATCCCGACTATTCTCCCAACTGAAGACGTGAAAATTCCCCTCCCTCGGAGGGGTGGCGAAAATTCAAAGAATTTTTGACGGGGTGGTTCTCAACGTTTACCTAACCAAACCGCCACGAAAAAACGCCACCCGATACCATCAGATGACGCCATAGAATTTATTTAAAAATTCTGATAAAACTATCTTTTTCCAGGTTTTCCAGTGAGAAATCAAAATCAGCTTCCGCTTTTTCTGTGGTAATCTCACCGCCAAGCTCTTTGATAAGCTCATTGAAAGACATCGCTTCATACCATTGCTGGTATAATGCATTTGTTGCCATTGCAGAAATCTGGCTATTTCCTGAAACATGCGAATGTCCGGCTCCGAAATTCAACAGTACGAAACATTGCTTTTCATTCTTCGCTACAAGCATTCCCAGAATCATTTGCTTCTGAACAGAATTACATCTGGCTTCAGCAAAGAGGTGATTAGGATTCATCATATAATCGTAAGAAATATCATCCCCTTTTCCGATCACAATTTTATATCCGCAGTTCGCATCTCCGCTGAAAACGTTGTTCATAACAAGGGTTGGTTCACAAAGGCCTTTATTGGCATAAAGATATTCAACAGCGCCATTAGGAGCAGAAGTCATATCTCCGGAGTACATCAACTGTCCGTTACCATGATTATAAGCGGCATTCCAACCAATTTTTCCTGCGATGTTCAATCCGGAAAGATCAAGGTCATTGGCACCCCACTGATCTTCCCAATAAATACCTACAGCCAGTCTATCCGCATAAAAACGGGTTCCGGTAGGAATATTTCCAACAAACATCTTTTCAGAAGTTGGCAATGCGAATTCTATATTCTCAGGGAAATAGAATTTCTTTCCGGATAGGTTTTCATACTTCAGTTTTAAAAAGTCCAGAATGAAATCATAATTGAACTGATTCACGTAAGTTTCCTTACCTTTTTTAGTCCATGATTTTCCGTTTCGGATTCTGTAGACAAAGGTATCCTGACCATACATTCTGGAGTAACATGCTGATAATGCTTTGAATAATGCAAACGGTGTCGCATTTTCCAGCCAGTGCCAATCGCTGTTTTCCAATAGAGTATTTGTAGCGTCATTCAATGGGTTTGAAATCAATGGTTTATGATGAACCTTAGATAACTTTGATATTTTGTTGATCGCTTTGGGCGCTCTGTTTTTATAAGCCAGAAATAACGGCTTGAATCTGTTGAAAATTTCCGCCATTTTTTCCAATCCAAAACTTTCAAACAAATATGTTGGATTAAAATTACTCTGCTTGATTAAATTAATCAAATCATCATTTTTGATTAAAAGCGTAGTGTTCGTCGTTTTATAAATAACATAACGGAAAAACTCAACGGGATTTTCAGGATAGATATCATATAGATCAGCAATTTTTATAACCGCTTCTTTATTTCTGATGTTTTCTTTTCCGGTAAAATCATATTCCAGCTCCGTATGTAAAATAGAAAGCAAATCATCAATGGTTTCTTCTTTTAAAGCAATTCCTGATCTTAAAAGAGCAAGACATTTTTCCTGCATTTCTTCTACAGAGTAGGCTTTGACTACTTTAAAAACCAGCTTCATATCAGGAACATTCAAAATTTCATTGGGAATATAGATTTCACTTTGAAAATCGCTTCCATAGGTTGAAATATAATGAGTGATCTGTTCAAAAAATAAATCAATTCTGGAAGTGTTCTTTATTTTCTCCCAGGATTTATGAAAGGTTTTATTCAAATCATTACCATTCAGCTTTTCCTTTGCATAATAAGAAATGATCTCATTTTTTGCCCATAGAGCATCCGGTTCAATGATGAAACCATCATTAGAAATAAATGGCTTTTCATCAGATTTTCTGGCCAGTACAGCATTGAATAATTGTAGTGTTTTCATTGTTTTAAGTTTAAAAAATAAGTGAGGAGTAGATTCATTAAAAGTGAAGGGTATAGGAACTCCTTTTACCTATAGTTTATAAAAAGCGGGGAGTATTTTTCCAAAAAATATAGGAACTCCGTTTGCCTTGTAATTTGTAAAAAGGCGGAAAGTAAATCTGGAAATATAGGAACTTTCTTTGCCTTGAATTTTTTAGTGCTTTGAAATTTGGTTTATTGTTTTTATTCAACCTAACGGGTTTCTAAAACCCGTTAGGTTTGAACATACTATTAAAATTATGCTTTTCTGAATTTCTTTTTTTTCTTCCATGGAGCATTCTTCTGAACATCTCCGGCCATAATACATCCGTAAGGCATCACTTCATCCAGAACTTCACAAAGTCCGTATTCTTCTATCTGTGCTCTTACATTCTTCGCACTTTTATAAGCGCTTGGAAGTTCAGAAATATCAATCTCATTAGAGTAGAAACGGATATCCAATCCTGCTGTTTCCTCATTGAAGATTTCCTCGGTCGTTTTATGAGCTAAAGATTTTTTATGCTGGCTTCTGCTGAAATTTCTTCCTGCTCCGTGCGGTGCAAAACCTAAGTTTCTTTCATTCGTTTTTCCCTGAACAATCAATACCGGTTCGGCCATATTCAACGGAATCAGTCTAGGTCCGGTGATATCAGGCATGAATTTATCATCCAGCGGAGTAGCTCCTTTCGCGTGATAGAACAGGTCTCCATCTTTGAAAACGAAGTTATGTTCGTTCCAATATCTGTTTTCCTTCTCCGTTTCCAGCTTATTCAGCACGGCATCATGAAGGGAAGTATGGTTTTCTTTTGTCCATTGTCTTATTAATTGAAGTGCTTTCCAATACGATTTACCTTCATCTGTATCATAAGGAATCCATGCATTTTCTCTTAAAGTTTCAGGAGAGATTTCCTGTCTGAAACGGTTGGCAACCTTCATTCCTTTATCATATAAAGCAGCACCCGGAGCTCTTGATCCGTGATGGGTTACCATCATGGTATTTCCAGTATTTTTAGAAATTCCGACAAAAAGGAAGTGGTTTCCGTCTCCCTGAGTTCCCATATGAGAACGGGCAATGCTGATCAGTTTTTCATCCTGTAAGAATTCATTTTCTCTGAAAGCATCCATCAGTTCCTGAGACATCGGCATCTGTTCTCCTCTTGCTCTTCCTCCGTATCCGAAATGAGTGACAGAATGTGCTGCATCCAAAACCTCTTTAGGATTTGTTTTTCCAAAATCCGTCAGCATCACAGAACAACAGATATCCGCACTATGGAATCCCGGGTGAATAGCATTTTTTGCCACGACCACACCTCCAACGGGAATCTGACCTTCAGGACCTGTAGGGCAGGCGTCCGGCATTAAAGCTCCGCCAATCAGAGTGGGAGTTTTCATCAGAACTTTCATGGTTTTGATTACTTTTTCCACATTATCATTCTCACTTTCGTGCTCTGCACGTATATTGATTATAAAATCTTTAGCTGTTTCATGAAGCGGAATAAGATCTGGCTGTTTGAACTGTATCAGATATTCTGCGATCTGATGTTCATCCAACTTATTCTCGTTGATATAGGTAATGGCATCTTTAAACCATTTTGCCGGTCTATATCCTAATTCGATTAAATGATTTCCATTAAATTCCATTTTGTTTCATTTTGATGATGCAAAGTAATATCATTATTGCGCAATAGTTTTGCGTAGATAAAGAAATTTTAATTATTTTTACAAAAATTAATTAAAAAGACGAAAAAGCCCAGTGGCAGACTCGTAAAAATAGTATAAAATTAAAAAAACAAGGCTCATGGTATTATTAGAACAATTAAAACATTTCCCGGAAACGATTCAGTTTAATGATGTGATCGCTCATATTGATGAACATTATGAATTTACTCCTACTGCCTTTCAAAACGGAGATACAACCAATCAGGCCGGACAGAACAATGGTTCGTGCAAGGTTTTCAGCTTTGCAAGTATTCAGGATCTGACGAAAGAACAAACCCTCTGGCTTTTTGGTGAGTTCTACAGAGAAGATGTTTTGAAAAATCCTGAAGGAACTGACCACCAAAATATCCGAAACTTTATGAAATTCGGCTGGGAAGGGATTACTTTTGACGAAAATGCTTTGAGAGAGAAATAATTTTCAGGAAAAGAGCAGAAATAAAAGCAGATTGCTATTAAAAAAACACCAATCATTAAACACTAAGGTATGTCATCCAATAAAAATGCTCTGATCCGGTATAAAACATTAGATAAATGTCTTAAAAACAAATACAGAAAGTATACGCTGGAGGATCTTATTGACGAATGTTCAGAAGCATTGTTTGAATTTGAGGGAAAAGAATCTTATGTAAGTAAAAGGACTGTTCAGCTTGATCTTCAGAATATGCGGAGTGAAAAATTCGGATATGAAGCCCCTATTGAAGTTTACGAAAGAAAATACTATCGTTACAGTGATCCGGAATACAGTATTCATAATATTTCTGTGAATGAAAGTGATCTGAAGGCGATGAATAATGCGGTTCAGATTTTAAAACAGTTCAAGGATTTTTCCATGTTCAAGGAGATGAATGGGGTTATTCAGAAACTTGAAGATTCTATTCATGCCACCAGCCAGAAATCCATTATCCATCTGGATAAAAATGAACAGTTGAAAGGATTGGAACATATTGATATTCTGTACGAAAGTATTGCTAATAAAAAAGTGTTGAAGATCCTTTACAAAAGTTTTACGGCAAGGGAATCCAATATCTTTACAGTACATCCGCAGCTGTTGAAAGAGTTCAACAACCGTTGGTTTTTGATCTGTCTTTACAAACAAAAAATGTACAATCTGGCACTGGACAGAATGGAAAGTATCGAAACAGATGATAGTCTTCTCTATATTGACAAGGATCTGGATGGAGATGAATATTTTAAAGATATTGTAGGAGTAACTGTTGCAGAGTCAATGGACCCCAGAAATGTGGTCTTTTGGGTAGATTCGGGAAATGCTCCCTATGTGAAAACAAAACCACTGCATAAAAGTCAGGAGATCCTAAAGGAAGACCGTGACGGCACGCTGTTTAAAATATGTGTGCAGATCAATTTTGAGCTGGAAAGACTCTTGCTTGGGTTCGGAGAATCTCTGATTGTACATAAGCCCAAAAAACTACGGTTGAAAATGGAGGAAAAGTTCAGGGCAGGCAGTAAAAATTATCAGAATCTGATTGTTCCTGAGGAAAACTAAATTAGTTTAAAGGTTCCATTTACAAGGCTTTGTTGAAGTTAATTTATTTTCATAATTTATCTTGGCTTGGAAATTGTAGTATTAACTTAACAATACCAAATTAATTATGAAATCAAGAATATTTAAAGCATTAATTGCAATTATAGCACCGCTGGCGATAGAGTATATCGTAAAAAAAATATCTGAGAAGATAGATAAAAAACAAGAAGAGAAAGAGAACGAAAAAAAGCAGATTACGGCTTAAACGTAAAAGTAGTTTAAATTTGAAATTATTGAAAAGAGACTGTCATAACAAGGTACAGTCTCTTTTTTTGTTGTTAATGGATCTTTTTAATGAGTGCTGAAGACCACCCCGTCAAAAATTCTTTGAATTTTCGCCACCCCTCCGGAGGATGGGAATTTTTACGTCTTCAGTTGGTGTATTGGACAGGATTGTTTTTGTACTCCTTATAGCAAAGGCTGAGTTTCTATGGAATGACAAATTGTGTGGATACATCACCATTCCAATTGTGTCATTCCGTAGGAATCTCGGTTTCCTTACACAAAGTCATAGATCCCGTCTTTCCATCCCAATACTTTGGAAGAGTCCGCTTTAAGCCAGTTTTTCAGAATTGTTGCATATACTTTTCTGAAATCCTCTTTATAAATAAGATCGCCATCATTCAGATTCTGCAGATCAGGAAGTGTATTTAACAGTCCTTTTTTCTTAAGGTTTCCGCTGATAAAGAACATTTGATTGGCAGTTCCGTGATCGGTTCCGTTGCTGGCATTCTGTGCCACACGACGGCCAAACTCTGAGAATGTCATGAGCAGTATATTTTTAAAGAGTCCGTTGCTTTTCATATCTGCAACAAATGATTTTACCGACTCGTTGATATCATCAAATAACTTTTTCTGTCTGTCATTCTGATTGACATGCGTATCAAAACTTCCTACAGAAAGATAGTACACCTGAGTATTGATGTCTGATTTTATCAAAGAAGCAACCGTTTTAAAATCTTTCCCTAACTGGGAATTGGGGTAAACCTGCTCTGTTTTTTTAGCTTTGCTTTTTTCAAAAATATAATCAGCATTGTTGATGGTAGAGCCTAAAGTCTGATAGAGATAAGACACCGTTTCATCATCATGATGATGGTCGTAGAGAGATTTAAAATACTTTTCCTGACTGGTTTGATACAGTCTTTTGGGATCTTTAAAGGCAAAAGCTTTATTATTTTCCCCTTTTAAAGCAAGGCTTAGCATATCATCTACTTCCAGTGCCTGGGTAGGATGCTCACAGCGATAACATTCTTCGTCCAGAAAACGTCCCAGCCAGCCTGTTTCCAGAAACTGATCACTTCTGCTTGCCGACTGCCAGATATCCATGCTTCGGAAATGGGATTTATCCGGGTTGGGATATCCTACGTTATTCATCACAGACAGCTCTCCGTTATCAAAAAGTTCTTTAAAATAGGAGAGTGACGGATTAATTCCAGCCTCATCTGTAAGCGGTATAGAGTCCTGAATAGCCAATGTCTTCCTTTCCCTGAAATAAATATCGTTTTTGGCCGGAATAATGGTATTCAAACCATCATTTCCTCCCGTAAACTGAAGGACTACCAGAATGTTCTGACCAGGATTCAGCGCTTCATCCAGCGTCATCGCTTTTAAGAAATTAGGCATCAGCATAGAAGCAGTTGCCAGTGAGCTTATTTTGAGGAATTCTCTTCTTTTGATTAGCATAATTTTGTTTTTAGGGGTTAAGATGGCAGGTGGCAGATGACAGGTTGCAGGTTGTAAATTATAGGGCTGGACCGCATTTTATTTTTATAGCAGTGAAAACTAAATCAGGGAGGAGCCAAGTTCTACTGCGACAGCTATTACCTGCTGCCTGCAACTTAAAACCTCCTACCTAACATAACTGATATTCCGGAGTAGACATCAGGTTGATGACAGTCATTTTTATACTCTTGTCTGAAAAATTACTTACAGAGTTCATATCGAGGCTTTGGGTATTCTGCAGAAGATAATCTTCACAGTTTTTATAGGCGAAAAGCTTTTCAATACGATCCCAGTCGATGGTGATATTCGGGTTTTTAAAGCTTTTATTTAATGCTGTTTCACGGGATTTCATTCCCATATCAATATCATCATCCTGCCGTGGGCTGTATTCCAAAGGGCGGAGTCCGGACCAGATCTGCGGAACCTGAAGCCTGAGCATTAAAGTAGAGCTGTCAATCCATGATTTTCCATTTGGCCATCCCGCTACATTGGGTGGATAAAGGAGCATTTGTCCCAATAATTTCTGATAAACGATGAGGTTTTCAGGGTTCTGAATATGCATTGGAAGGATTCGCATGATTCCTGCCATCAGTTCTATAGGTGATTTTATCCTGTTTCCGATATTCTTCTGATCATAAAACCATGTGCTTGAAAATATCTCAGTCATCAGCTTTTTGATGTCATATCCTGAATGGTAGAAATTGGCGCTGAGTTGATTAACAATCTCCTGGTCCGGTTTTTCATTGACGAAGAATTTATAAATCTTTGTCGTAATAAATTGTGCTGTAGTTTTCTGTTCCAGAATAATATTGAGCACATCATTTCCGTCAAAGTTGCCTGTTTTTCCTAAAAAAGTTTTGCTGCCTTCATCATGGAGATTTTTTCTTTCTTTAAAATTCCCTTCTTTATCATAACTCCATCCTGTAAAAGCTCTGGCACCTTCTCTTACATCTTTTTCAGTGTAATTTCCTCTCCCCATGGTAAACAGTTCCATCACTTCACGGGCAAAATTCTCATTAGGATGGTCTTTTTTATTCTGTTGATTATTCAGAAAATTCAACATGGCAGGCGACTGGCTTACTTCAAAAAGCAGATCTTTGAAATTGCCCAGTGCATTTTTTCTTATCGTATTTAAAAGCTGTTTGTTGAACCTTGGATTTTGTACTCTTGATGCAAAATGCCCATGCCAGAAAAACGCCATTTTTTCCCTCATCTGTTCCTTACTGTTAACGATGGAGTTTAGAAAATTCAGGTTCAGTTCGTTATTTTGTTCCCTGTTGATCCGCTGCATTTCTTTTTTCTTTTCTGCAGGAGCTGTACTGTTCATATAGTCTGCCACAGAAACAGGATCAGGAGTGTCATAAGTGATTTCGCTGAAGTTTTCTTCTTTAAATAATTCATTCATCAGCGTTTTAATGTTTTTATTTTTCAAACCATCAATTTGATTAATGCTAACACCAAAACCTGCCCGCCAAAGAAGATGCTTGTTTTTTAATAATGAATCAGCCATCATGGAGAATTTATTTTTTGATGTATTTTGAACAAAAAGGTTAAAATAACAACGGGTTAAGCATTGTTAATATTGTTGTATTAGACTGGAAGCTGGTAGTAGGAGGCAATAGGCAGGAAGTTTTAGATCGTAGAAATAGAGTTGATTTTATGAATTATATTTCTTCCAGTATCCGGCTTCCTTTCTTCCATCCTTTAATTCACTTTTTAACTATCATTTTTTGATAAATTTTGTTAAACAATTATTTAAATTTTGTTAAAATTAATATATTGATAGTCATTGTTTTATGTTTTTTTTGAATGTTAAAATACAATAAAAACCCTTGCTTGGCATGATTTTTACATCCTCTTGTTTAGTAAAATTTAAAAATTAGAGTTATGAAAATGTTTAAACAAGCAATAGTACTGGCTGGTATTTTAACAGCGGGTATCGCAAGCGCCCAAAGTGCTCAAATGAACAATATGATCAAGGTAGGTGCAAATGTTGGTTTAGCAGTTCCCGCAGATAATCTTTCCGCTGCAGTAGGAGTGGATGTAGCGTACCAGAATCTGATTACCCCAGGGTTTGGATTAGGTATTGCATCAGGATATACTCACTATTTTGGAAAAGAGAACAACGGATATAAAAACAATGATGTAGGAGTAGTTCCTGTAGCAGCTTTAATCAGAATTTATCCAAAACAAACCGGTTTCTATTTCGGAACTGACTTAGGATACGGATTCCTTGTTGGTGATAAAGCAGTGGCGTCAAACACCAATGTTGAAAGAGCTAGCGGAGGTTTCTACCTTAAGCCGGAGATCGGATACCACAACAGAGACTGGAATTTCTTCGTACAATACCAAAAGGTTTTTGTAGGAACCAAGGGAGATTTGCCAGGTCAGGACTATAATGTGGGGAATATCGGAGTAGGATTCGGTTACAATATTCCATTAGGAAAGTAGTTAGATTTAATATATAAACAATTATTAACCAAAACCTTTTCACGAAAGTGGAAAGGTTTTTTTGTTCTGTGCAGGATTTACAAAAACAATTATTATATTTGGTAAAATTTGAGGTTATGATTCTGAATCCAAAATTTCCACTTTATTTACCAGGAGTAGAGAACAGTAATAATGATAGTGTTTCTATCATTGGAGCAAGTCTCCGTGAAGATATAACAATCTTAGGCTATTTTGTTTCCGGGAACGGAGGTCTTGAGATAAAAGTAGAAAATACATATGCAACCAAAGAATATGCTTCCTTTTCAGATATTTTAAAGAAGTTTATTCAGGATAATCAGCTTGAAAATGTAAAACGTCTGGGAATGGCTGTGCCAGGTCCTGTATTGGACGGGAAAAGCAGTCCGGCAAGATTAGGTTGGCATTTAGATATTGCCGAGTATACACGCGATTTCGGGTTTGAAAAAGTAGAAATGCTGAATGACCTGGAAGCTTCTGCCTATGGAATGGCTCTTCTTGAAGATAACCATCTTGAAGCCATTTATACCAGCGGACATCTTGAAAAAGGAAATGTGGCGGTTCTTGCTCCCGGAAACGGATTAGGAGAAGCCGGCTATTTCTTTGACGGAAAATACCTGAGACCTTTCGCAACAGAGGGAGGGCACTCAGAATTTTCACCAAGAACCAACGTAGAAGTTGAATTTTACCAGTTCTTAAATAATATCTATGGTATTGTAAGCTGGGAAAATGTATTATCCAAGTCAGGACTATTCAATATTTACAGATTCCTGAGAGATGTGAAAAGACACCCGGAACCGGAATGGTTAGGAGAACGTCTTGCGCAGGGGAATTTTGTGGAAGAACTTTATAAAGCTGCTGTAGAGGAAAATGTTTTGATCTGCAAAATTGCTTTAGATACTTTCCTTGAGTTCCTGGCAAGAGAGGCCAATAACTTAACATTAAAATTAAAAGCTACCGGAGGATTACTGATTGCCGGAGATATTCCACAGATGATCGCAGAATATATTGATAAGGCGAAATTCTATGAGAAATTCAAGATCAGTGATAAAATGGAGGAAATGCTTAAAAATATTCCCATCTATCTGGTCAAGCAAAATCACACAGCATTAAATGGTATAGCACTTTACACCGCTTACTATCAGCTATAAAATAAAACTCCGAAAAAATTCGGAGTTTTTTTATGGAATGATATTATTCATGAAAATAATAAATTTTATTGATATACATCAATGAAATCTATTGAATAAGATACTTACATTTGCATCATTAATAAGTAAATAACTCTATTCAATGAAAAAAATATTTTTATTAGCAGTTTTAGCTGGTGGTTTAGCTTTCGGACAGTCAAAAAAAGTAGTAGCATCTGATGTACACTGGTGGGGATACAAAGTAGCAAAATCTGAGGCCAGTTCTCACGACGGTACTGTAAAAGTGAAGTCAGGAGATATGGTAATGAAAGGAAACCAATTGGTAGGCGGAAGCTTCGTATTGGATATGACTTCTATTACTTCTACTGATCTTACAGGAGAATATCAGCAGAAATTAAACGGGCATCTTAAGAACGGGGACTTTTTTGAAGTTGAAAAATATCCTACAGCAAGCTTCAAAATTACAGGAGTAAAGAAAAACAATGATAAAGTTTACAATTCTCTTGTAACAGGAAACCTTACTGTAAAAGGAAAAACAAGCCCAATCTCTTTCCCTGCTAAGATTTCTTACAGCAAAGGAGTAGTAAGTTTAGTATCCAACAAATTCTCTTTCGACAGACAAAAATTTGACGTAGCTTACAAGTCTACGATGCAGGATGTTTTTGTGAAAGATGATATTGATATGCTTGTAAAGGTAACTGCTCAATAAATTAATCAAAAAAAGATTATTAAAAGTGTAGAAGTTCTACACTTTTTTTTATTTTTGTTGAATTGTAAATAAAAAAGAATGAAAAGATTACTATTGTTTGCTATGGTGTGCGCAAGCATGTCATTTGTTTCTGCCCAGAAGAAATTTGATAAAGTTTCAAAAGTGACTTCATCAGAGATCAGATGGTGGGGGTATAAGGTGGTAAAAACCGAAGAAACTTCCCATTCAGGAACAGTAAAGCTGAAAAGTGGAAAATTTAACTTTGACCATACGGTCCTGGTGGATGGAGAGTTTATTATTGATATGAGAAGTATGATGGCGGGAGATGTTTCTGATGAGGATCAGATCAAGCTTACCAACGATCTGAAGAGCTCAAACTTCTTTGAAGTGAAAAAATTCCCTATTGCGAAATTCCATTTGACTAAAATTATTCCTTTAGCAAACAGTGAATACAATTCTACAGTATACGGTGACCTTACTCTTAAAGGGGTGAGAAAAACAATCTCTTTCCCTGCGAATGTTTACGTTACTCAGTTTACAACATCTATTGAATCTGCTAAGTTCTCCCTGAATAGAAGAGACTTTAAAGTATTCTATCAGTCTTCATTGAAAGATTATTTCATTAAGAACGAAATGGATATTCAGTTTAAAGTTTCCACAGAAATGCTGGATAATGAGAATAGAGTACCGAAAAAGAAAAAGTAAAATATATTCTATTAATACAGAAGAGCAGTTCGTGAGAATTGCTCTTTTTTAATGCTGTTAAATCAGGAGGCTCATCCTTTATTTCCTTATTTTTTATAAATTAGTGGTATGAAAATTTATATCGTAAGCGGTCTGGGAGCAGACTTTAAAGTCCTTGAAAGAATAGAGTTTCCCAAACACTGTGAATTGATTTTTATAGACTGGCTTATTCCCGAAAAAAATGAGCCTTTCGATGCTTATGTCAAAAGAATGGCAGAGAAAGTGGATGATTCAGAACCATTCTGCCTGTTGGGGTATTCTTTCGGAGGAATCATTGTTCAGGAGATTAATCAATTGAAACCTGCAGAAAAGGTGGTGATCCTTGGAAGTATAAAATCCGATAAGGAAAAATCCAGATTCATAAAGACAGGTGAGCTTACCAAAATCCCAAGAATACTTCCGGTAGGTTTATTCAATGACAAAGCGGCCAATGTATATGCTGTTGTCCGAAAGCTTTTTGACCCTAAAAATCCTAAACTTCTTCAATATTTTAAAGTAAGAGATCCTTATTACCTCAAATGGTCCGTAGAAAAAGTTTCCGAATGGAAATTTGAAGAGAATCCCAATGTCATTCAGATATTAGGTGATAAAGACATTGTTTTTCCCATCCGCTATTCAAATCCGAATTATGTGGTAAAAGGAGGAACACATCTTTTTCCGGCCACTAAATCCAAAGAAGTTTCCAAAATACTGTCAGAGATTTTTTCTGAAAAAATTGAAAGAGTTCCAGATTGAATATTTTTTTAGGGGTGTTTGATTTAAAAATGTAGTTTTTATGGAATTTATATTTAAATTTGATAGGGTTAAATATAAATTTTATGAAAGTAGGATTAAAATGGATCATTTCATTCTCTGTTATCGCAATCGTTGCCATTGGTGGTTTATTCTGGAATCCGGCTGCCGATATTCCTGATACAAGGGAATTCTTAAGTGAAGATAAAATTGTCGGCGCTGATGTTGCCTGGATTCTGGCCGCGGCAGGACTTGTTTTGCTCATGACACCAGGGCTTTCCTTTTTTTACGGAGGAATGGTCGGGAGAAAAAATGTAATTTCTACCATGCTGCAGAGTTTTATTGCCTTAGGCGTTATCTCCATGGTGTGGGTAGTCGTAGGCTTTTCTTTATCTTTCGGTGAATCTATCGGGATTACAATAGCCGGAAAGCATTACGGTATCATTGGAAATCCGCTCAGTTATCCCTTTTTTAGCGGGGTAGGAAATCTACCTCATAAACTGATGGCTCCCACGATTCCTTTCATTCTTTTTGCCTTGTTTCAGATGAAATTTGCCGTTATTACTCCGGCAATTATTACCGGATCTTTTGCAGAAAGGGTTCGTTTTATATCTTATTTATTGTTCATTGTTCTTTTCAGTATATTTATTTATACGCCGCTTTGTCATATGGTGTGGCATCCTGATGGTCTTTTAAACAAATATTTCGGGGTAAAAGACTTTGCAGGAGGAACTGTTGTGCATATGAGTGCCGGTTTTGCTGCGCTTGCCGGAGCTTTGGTGGTAGGAAACCGGAAGAATCCTCATCATGAGCCGTCCAATATTCCGTATGTGCTTCTGGGAACAGGAATGCTGTGGTTCGGATGGTTCGGATTTAATGCCGGATCTGCTTTGAGTGCTTCTGCGTCTGCGGCTACCGCTTTTGGAACAACTACCATAGCATCTGCTTCGGCGATGATGACCTGGATCTTTTTTGACAGAATCAATGGGAGAAGTGTTTCTGCTTTGGGAGCGTGCATAGGAGCAGTGGTAGGTTTGGTGGCCATTACTCCCGGATGTGGTTTTGTAAACATTCAGGAGAGTCTTTTTATAGGATTTATCACAGCAATCGTTTCCAATCTGATGGTGAACTGGAAGGTTTTAAAGAAAGTAGATGATACGCTTGATGTTTTTGCCTGCCATGGAGTAGGAGGGATTATGGGAATGATTCTTACCGCCATTTTTGCTCATGGTGAAAAAGCAAGTCTGCTTCATGGTGGAATTGATGTTTTTCTTCATCATATGGCAGCCCTTGTTTTGGTTTCTGTTTTTACTTTTTTAGGTTCATTAATTTTATATAAACTTACAGATTCCATGATCACATTAAGAGTTTCTGAAGAGTCTGAAAATAAAGGGCTTGATCTTTCGCAGCATGAAGAATGCCTGCAATAGCTTTTATATTGTGATGATATGTTGATATCATTAAAAATTTGAAGGTATATTTCAGGATTTATCATGTATCTTTGTTTCTGAGGAAAATGACGAATCATTTATGGAATCAATATCGGTTTTTGAAATTATTAAAGTAGGAATAGGCCCATCAAGTTCACACACGATGGGACCCTGGAACGCAGCAGCAGCATTTATCAGGATTATAAAAAGAGAAAGATCAATAGAAGAAGTTAAAGAGGTTTTTCTTGAATTCTTTGGCTCACTCGCAAAAACGGGAATCGGGCACGGAACTGATATTGCGGGAATGCTTGGGTTGAATGGAGAGGATTTTAAAACGATCAATACTTCAAAAATTGATGAAAAGATAGATTACATCAAGAGTACTCAAACCATTAACCTTGGTGGTGAAAAGGTAATTCCGTTCATCTACGGACATCATTTGATTTTAAACATGAAAAAGAGCCTTGATTTTCATCCGAACGGAATGATCTTCAGAGCTGTTTTTGAAGACGGAACTGAACTTGTGCAGGATTTTTATTCTGTAGGAGGCGGTTTCATTGCCAGCCAGGAAAAAAACTCTATTCAGAAGCAGTGTGTACGTACGCTGTATCCTTGTCATAAAGCTTCAGATATTGCAAAATACTGTGAAAAGCTGGGATTTGATAAAATGTCAGATTTGATTTTCATGAATGAAGAAAGCTGGAGAACCCAGGAGGAAACGAGGCAGGAAGCACTTTATATCTGGCAGCAGATCAAAGAATGTATCTACAAAGGTGTCAATAAGGAAGGAGTTCTTCCTGGCGGACTGAATGTTTCCAGAAGAGCCGCAGGAATCAACAGAAAGCTGCTCGGAGATAAAATCTATAAAAACAAAGACGAATGGTTCCAGCAGGTAGTAGACGCTGAAGAGAACTTTACAAATATCAACAAATGGATTGCCTGCTTTGCACTGGCTGTGAATGAAGAGAATGCAAGCTTCGGAAGAATTATTACCGCACCTACCAATGGCGCAAGTGGAGTTATTCCGGCGGTATTGATGTATTCTCAGGCATTTACCCCATTTACGAGTGAGGAGGATATTATAAGATTCTTGCTTGTAGCGGGAGAAATCGGGACCTTATTCAAGAAAAATGCAACTATTTCTGCAGCAATGGGAGGATGTCAGGCGGAAATCGGAGTATCTTCTGCAATGGCAGCAGCCGGACTTACAGAAATCTTAGGAGGAAGTGTAGGACAGGTATTGATGGCGGCAGAAATTGCGATGGAACATCACCTTGGATTAACCTGCGATCCAATTAAGGGACTGGTACAGATTCCATGTATTGAAAGGAATACGATGGGCGCGATGAAAGCCATTACAGCAGCCAATATTGCACTGGAAAGTGATCCCAACAAAGCAAAAGTAACATTGGATGAAGTGATTCTGACCATGTGGGAAACCGCTCAGTCGATGAGTGACCGTTTTAAAGAAACTTCGGAAGGCGGACTGGCCATTGCAGTCAACGTTCCGGAATGTTAATAGAAATTATTTTATTTCAAAATATAAAACCCTTAGCCACTATGACTAAGGGTTTCTTAATAAAATAAAAGTAAAAACCGTCGGGCTTTTAGTATCGTATAAGGATCTTTATCTTAAAATTCCTCTGATTCTGTTGGCGTTGGAAATCAACTCTTCCAGATATTCATAGTTTTCTTTTTCCAGAGCGGATTTGAATTTTCTGAGCTGAGTGATATGTTCGTTCAGAACGTCCAGTACATTTTCTTTGTTTTGCTTAAAGATAGGAACCCACATTTCCGGATGCGACTTGGCAAGACGAACGGTACTTGAAAAACCGGAACTGGCAAGCTGGAAAATCGTTTCTTCTTCACGTTCTTTTTCCAATACGGTGTTGGCAAGGGCGTAAGATGTAATATGGGAGATATGGGAAATATAAGCGGTATGAACATCATGATCTTCTGCATTCATATAAATCATGTGCATATCGAGAGCATTGACTACTTTTTCAACGGTAGCCAGAGCATCGTCTGCCGATTCTTCTTTGTTGCAGATGACACCAGCTTTTCCCGAGAAACTTTCAGCAATAGCGGATTTTGGACCGTTGTTTTCCGTTCCCCACATCGGGTGGAACGCCACAAATCTTGACCGTTTCGGATGGTTTTTTACCGCATGTACAATGCCTGCTTTGGTGGAACCTGCATCCATTACCGTCTGCTGGTCAGACACAAGATCCAGAACAGAAGGCAATAGTTTTCGTGCAGCATCTACAGGAATAGCAAGAATAATCAGATCCGAATTTTTAATTCCATGTTCAAGATCTACTCCCGCATCAATGATTTTAAGTTGCAATGCGTCACTGATATGCTGTGTATTGTTATCGATTCCGTAGATGAAGCTGGCCAGGTTTTTCTCTCTTAATTTCAAAGCCATCGAACCTCCGATTAATCCCACTCCAATAATACTTATTTTCATCTTTTTCTATTTTTTAAAATAAAAAAACCTCGTCCCTAGGACGAGGTTTTAAATTATATTCATAAGAATCCCTATCCCAGAGCTGAGGTAAAAATTCTATAATAATATGTTCCGTTGTTAAAAATCACAGAGCAAAGGTATAAATATTTTTTTTAATGAGACGAAATTTTCTTTTCTAAATTATCTGGAGCTGGGATGAATTGTTTTTTGAAGGTAGGAGTAGGCCAACTACTTATTTTTTATTAATTGAGTTTTGAAATTTTTTGACAAGGTCAGTTTCAAATGTTAAAATATCTTCTGGAATTTTCACAGTTTCTATTTCTCCTATTTGTTCCCATTTATTCTTTTCATATAAATAAAATGTTGTTTTTGCATTTTGTTTTGGTTCAAATTCTCCATCTTCCCCTCCTGTATAAGTGATGAATTTAACAGGTAAATACGAGGCAAGTACATAATAATCATTTTCTTTAATAAGATTTTTTATCGCTTTTGAATTTTGGGCATCATTTTCAAGGTTCGCGGATTTTGAAAAATAACCTCTCGAATTATTAGGATTCCAAAAATATTGAGTTTCATCTGTTTTTCCAATAAAGTCTACGCTGAAAACACCTATTTTTTTATCTGAATAGGTGTATGTTGGGTAAGGATTGGAGATGTCTGGAATGAAAAAACCAGTTGCTTGGAATTTTACATCCAGAAAGTTTATATCATTATCTCTCTTTTTTTGACCTCTACAGGAGCAAAGGAAAAATATAATAAATAATAAAGTTAAAACGGGTTTCATCATTTGCTAGCTATATTTAGATGATATAACGGATTTATTTTATAAGATCAATTATTTTATTATTAATCATTTTATTATAATCTCCTTCAAAAAGTCCATTTTTATACTTTTTGTAATATTCTATTTTTGATATTGAAAATTCAAAGTAGGATTCCTCTTCTTTCTCATAATATTTTCCATCTAAATAATTAGGATAATTTTGGTAATCATTATCATTTTTAATAATGTACTTACTTGGTATTTCAACAAGAATACTATCTCCTGTTTCATAGATTTTTAATATATCAGAATAATTAATATTAGATTCTTCATAATCTGGTTTCCAATACAATACCCTTTGTCCCAACGGGTATAAAACTTTATTTTTATACAGATATAATTTCCACCCAAAATGGTTTTCACCATTTATAGGAAACAAGATGATATAGTTTTTAGAGGTATTTGAAAAATATACAATAGGAGAAGAGGTTTCCAGATCTTCATTATTGATTTTCCTAATTATAGCCTTCTCTATGTCATTAAAAACAAAAGTTATAAGTTCATATCTGTTTTGATTACTTCCTTCAATAAGGGTATTTGAGACAGTGAAGTTTTTACAGTTTAATGTATAATTTGTTGATTTTGTACTTTCTTCGTCACAATTGATTTTAGTTAATTGAAGTAGTTTTTTAGTGTTATCTGACTTGCTTGAAACTTCAGATGTTGATGTTTCTCTTGGCTTGTCTGAACATGCAACAAGTATAAGTATAAATAGCATTAAAAGGGGTTTCTTCATTTAATTAAGTTATTTATTCAGATTTTATCCTGCTTTTGTGAACATATCCTTTTTTACCTTCTTTAGAAACCACTAACCACCAATCTCCGTTTTGGTCTAAAACTTCAACTTGTTCTCCGGTTTTAATCTTTTGAAGAATTTGTGCTGTTGTATTTTTATCTTTTCTTAGATTAGTAAAACCATCTGGATCTACTATTGTTGAATATTTTTTTTCTTGATTATCTTCCTGAAGAAGACTATAATCTTTTGAGTATTTTTCAAGGGAAGTATAACCATAATAATTATTTTTTTGAAAAGATTTCTTTAGTTCTGGGTGAGAAATATAGACATTATTTAATAATAAGTATGATTTATCAGATTGGATATCAATATTTTCCTTACCTGTAAAGCCAAGTTGTAAAAGATAAGCAATAGCCTTTTCTATTGAAGAATGCTCAATACCATTTGTTTTTACAATATTATCTTTATTATCAGCAAGATAAGTTGTTAATGCATACAGAAAAGAATCTTTGGATTTTAAACTTTCTAATAGTTTTTCTCTAATTTTAAATGAATTCGTATTGTTATTATAAAATACAAATGATAGCCTGGAACTTTGTTCAATATCATCCCAGTTTTCAATATTTTTAACCGCAGAGTTAAAAAGGGCTTCATTTTTTTCATAATTAAATAAGACTACTAAATCAGTTGCAAGATCAGGATTTTTAGTTGCTACACTTAAAATCGATGTTAAATCATTCTGATAAATAATTTTATTCAGAGTTAATAATTCCTCAAAATAAGGATATTTTTGATTATTATTTATGTTTGCTCTAACATTATCTAAATCAGGTAGAATATCATTGCCTATTTTAATATACTTTCCTTCTTTTGATATTTGGTAATTGGTAGCTTCATTGAAAATTAAAATATTATTATATCCATCTTGAAGTTTATCATGTCTAACTCCAAGTAAATCCATATTTATTTTATCAAAATTTTCCTTAGTATTTTTGAATTTTTGATAGGTAAAATAACTTTCAATTATCTCATTTTCTTTTTCTACTATTTTCACTTCCTGATTACCTGAACAAGAAAATAATAGAAGTGAAAATAGAATCAAAAAGGGTTTCATCATTTAGTTTTATTATTCTTTTTCTAATTCCTGCCAATCTTTATTTATAAATCTCTTACTTTTTATAAAATATTTTTTATTCTCAATTTTTAAGTAAAAGTCATCGATATCATCTTGATCACATTTTCCTTTTGCATGTAAAATATTATCCTCCTTAATTAAACGATATTCTCCTTCACACCAATAATCTTCCACATTTTTTGCTCCAATACTTAAAATTGCTTTTTGGTTCGATTCGACCGTTATTGAATAAAGAATATTTGTTTCATTATTATCAAATTGACTGATGGCTTTGGTTGAAATTTTATAAGAGCCTTCCCAATCATTATTGCTAGTTGTAAATTCTGTATTTTTAATACTTTGATTGTCAGTTGTATTGCTGTCAATATTTTTTGTTTCAGTTTCTTTTTTTACTGTTTTCTCTTCTGGCTTCTTTGAACATGAGAGAAATATAATTAATAATAGAATTGAAAAGGTTTTTGTCATTGTGTTTTATTTATAAGTTTTTATTCAATTTCATTTCCATATAATGAAAGTTTATTGAAAAAATCACTGTTCAAATTCTCTATATATATGTTTTGAAGTTCTGAAGCCCAACCTGATGATTCTTCTTTTTTGCCATCAAAGGATAACGTAGAATAAAACTTACCTGTATTAAAATTAAATGATTTTGAATAATTCTTTTGAGCTTTTGTATAACTTAGATCATACTCAATAACTTGTATTTTTTTGTTTTTAGGATCAAACCTAAATTTTATTTTTTCACTCAGATTCTTTCTCTCTCCGGAAATATTTGATTCTGTAATTTGATCGGCATAATCTACTCGAATGGTAATGACTTTGTTATTAATAATTGGATCACTTAAATAATAATCAGCTTCGGTATTGTTATATAGAATACTATTGTTTAATATAGGGATTTCAACCGTTTTGTTCAATGATGATAAGTCGATTGATAGTATAAAACTAAATAGTTCCGTATTTTGTTTTGCCTTAATTATAGCTTTATCTTTAATATGATCATCATCAAAATATGGTGTTTCATATTGTGTTTCATTGGTATCCATAGCCCTCACATTATTCTCTTTACAGCTTAAAAAGAAAGATATAAGAGGTAATAAAGTTAAAAAGGGTTTCATCATTTGATTAAGTTATTTATTCAGATTTTATCCTGCTTTTATGAACATATCCCTTTTTACCTTTTTTAGAAATCACTAACCACCAATCTCCGTTTTGATCTAAAACTTCAACTTGTTTACCTGTGTTGATTTTTTGCAGGATTTGGGAAGAAGAGTTTTTCTCCTTTCTTAGGTTGGTAAAACCATCGCTATCCTGAATGTAAAAGGCTGTTTTGTTTTGACTTTTCTCTACTCTACATTTTTTCGCTCTTACATTTTCTTCAGGAATGGGTATTATTTTATCAGTCCATCCGGATTTCTGGATATCAATATTTTGGGGAACATCGCAAATATATTTTACTGCATCCTGTGAAATATCTGACATTGTTTTATAGATAATATTTTTAAGAAGCCAGGTGTTATTATCCAGGATAATATGATATTCTTTTTCATAATATCCGCGGTCAGGGAAGGATGTTATTATAGTGAACCCTTTATTTCCGGATATTGGAAGGATATCATTGATAACATTACCTCCATCCTCAGAGAAGTTTCTTGTTTCCAGTACTAATATATATTTACCTTGCTTATCCCCCAAAAAGATAAATAAATTTTCTCCTTGATAAGGTTTGTTACTTACAATTTTGTCAGAGATGCCATCCTTGTTGACATCAAAGGTTTTTATGAAATAATATTCATTATTGATGTAGGTTTCGAATGAGCTTCTTTTAGTTTCAGCTGATGGCTGTCGGAGTTTTACAATACCTTTGTTTTTATGTTGGGAAGAGCAGGTGAAACCGAGTGTTAAAGCAATAAACAGGAATATATTTTTCATAAAGTTTAATTTAACTGTAACTTTGAAGGTTTTGAAATCAGTAAGCTTAATTTCTTTATTCCATTCAGTGCTTTTACTTCATCCTGTCTCTAACTCTTTGTGGTACTCTGGACATATCTTTCGATTGGCTATTCATAAGATTATAATATTTTATATAAGCTTCTTTTGACTCTTGTTTGTTATTAAGTCCCCATTTAGCATCTGCATAATTTAACCAGGCAACAACCCTGTCAGGATATTGAGAAAGTATCTTATCAAGGATACTAATGGAGCTTTTATAATCTTTATTTTGTTCCTGATAGTAAGCTATATTATTATAATCATTTACAGTTTTTTCATTGAGTGGATATTGTTTTAAAAGCTGATTGATTTCATTTTCAGTTAATGATGAGGTACACTGATAGTCTTTATTAATCTTTGAGACAATATCCAGTGCTTGTTTTAAATCCAATTTCCTAATATACATATCCAGATCTTTTTCTGTAAATGTATTTATCTCTTCAGGGGAAAAAGTAGAATCGTTATTAGGTAAATAAGTATATGATAATTTACAGATATCATCCTGTTCAACATAGGTTTCTTTAGAAAAGTTTATCTTACTTAACTGTACAGTATTGGAGGCTGATACAAAATAATATTTATAAGTAAGAAGATTATGAGGGGTATTTTCTTCGGCTGTTTTCTTTATGACCAGAAAATTGTTTTCGAAATAAACATCATCAGTTTTTGGAACAATTGACTTTGTTGTGAAGTTTATAGTATAATTATAATCTTTTAAAGAAAATGCAATATTGCTGTTTGTATTGTTATTTGAGCTCTTAATGATTTTTAATGTACTTAAGTCAATTTTAACTGTTTGATCAGATTTATTGATGGTCTTTTGATTTGAAAAAAACTGGGGCTCTAAAAAGTTAAATATAATAAAGTTATTTTCTTGAGTAAAACTTAAAAATTTATTTAACGGTGAATCTTGGGTTGAAGAAATATCAATAAAACCAACTTCTTTTATTTCTTTTTCTTTGACTAAAAAAATACTATATCCCCAAATACCACTCTCATCTCCTTCTTCAATGAAAAGCAGACCAAGGTTTTTATTTTTATAATAATAAGGAGTACAGCTCCAAGAATTCTTTTGTAATTTGCCAATTAGAGAATTGTTTGAATAGACCTCATTGTAAAAGCCTCCATCATAGTTTTTGGCAGCTATCCTTATAATATTTTTGTCAAATTTATACTCATATTTATAACTTTTTCCTTGTAAAGTAAAGTCTTTTTTTATTTCTGTAACAGGGGAAAATGTTAATTCTTCATGGATAATAGTCTTTTTGCTTTCTATCTTTTCTCTTTTGTAATCTTTACAATTATGTACAGCGAAAGTGAAAAATATTAATAATATTAAGGTTCTCATATTTTATCAGTGCTTCTATTTGCTTTATTATATTGTTTTTGTAATTGTAGATCTTCTTTTGAAAGGGATATATATAGTAAAGGATTGCATCTATACTTATAATTATCTCCTTTCTGTGGAAGCATTTTGCTTGAAAATTCAATGTGTAAATGTGGACCATGTGTTCCTTCAGCAACTCCAGTTACACCTGAAATTGCGATTACATCTCCAGGTTCTACATTTTTGCTTTTAAATTCAAAGCTATTCAAATGACCATATAAAATAAATCGATCTTTTCCGGAGTCATATAAATCTCCTTTTGTTACTTCTTTATCATACTTTAATGTATAATTTTTTTTATGTTTCTCTAATAGATCCTTGTCTACTTTTAATACAATAGTTTTACCATAACCAGGAATAACATCATTATATACAATTTCACCTTTTAAGCAAGCATATATTTTAGTTTTTTTATTAATTGCAAAAATATCCAGACCTGTATGTGGCCTACCCCTATGGCCACCAAAAGAACTAAAGTCAGGATCATAGCCACCGCTAAAATTGTGAAGTGTAATTTGTGGATTATCTATAGGATCATGCCATTCATTAGATTTTTTTCGTGGTTCGCCTTTAGTTTTAAATGGACAGTCAGATGCTTTTTCACTTAGCATAGCATGTGCTGCTTTTACATAGTCATATCTAATGGCTTTTGTAGCGTCATCTTCTCCAGAGTTAATAACATTACTTATTTTTCTAACATTTTCCTTTTCAATACCTTTATCAGCAATATTACTTAAATTATTTTTCATCCAAAAATATATTGCGGATAATACAATGTATTCTGAATTAAATAATAAGTCTGGATTTTTCATAAAATCTTGTTGAGCTAATCCAACTTTAGTATAATTTTTATTATACCAGTCTTGAAATCCTTGATAATTTTTTCTTCCAGTTAATTGTATCAATCCTCGTCCCCTAAACTTATAACCATCTTGTTCAGGGTTTTGTAAATCATTTTCTGGACATACATTATTTCCTAGATCTTTTGCTTTATCTCCTCTACTATATGCCCAGTTTGCAATTTTTATTTCTCTTTCTTTTGTAATTTCTGATTTGTCACTTCCATAACCCCATTCTTCTGCATGCTTTTTACCTATCTCTGTTTTGAAGTTACTAAATTTACTTTTTAATCTACTTGGTGGATATATAAAGTCTTCTTTATAACTCCAAAATTTAGTTTCTTTAGCAACCTGCCCTAGAAAATTTGCTCTCCTATAACAGTTATTATTAATTTCAAAATCAGTCATATATTTATTTAAATTATTAATATATGCCGGTATTCTTGTATTATATGGTGCTTTATTAAGTATTGAACCATGCCCTGCAGCTGTCATAAACTTATCCAAATCATTAGTGCTTAATGATATTTGACATGATCTGCATTTACCATCTTTCGGAGCTTCAGGTTCCGGCTGCTTCTGCACCCCCGCAGCACTTTTCACCTTCTCCACCTGCATCAGGCCTTCCGAATTTACCCCAAATTTCTGAGATTCTGCAGAAAGATCTTTGGAGATAATTTCGATGAAATAATTTTGTGTACCGGAGTCAGGGTCACCGATAGGGGAGTCTATTCCTTTTTCAAAAATATCTTTGGAAATGACAAATCCTGAAGTATCACATACATCGGCAGGAATTTTAATATTTCCGCTTCTGTAAACTTCATCATTGGAAGTGGTATCATATTCCCAGACTACATATTGGATGTGTTTTCCCACCATATTTTTGGAGTGGATTCTTACCCTTACTTTATCTCCTACAGCAACTTTGGAAAGTTCATTTCCTTTATCATCTATGAAAACCGCTTCTATAATATTGCCTTTAGGATCCGGCTGTTTGGGACCACCTCCTTGTCCGGCCGGGAATTTTGGCGTGTGTTTCTCAGGTTGCGGCTTGGGTTTTGGCTGGTTTTGAGGCTGGCCTTTATAATCCGGATTGGCTACAGCTACATTCACCTGGCTGGCTCCCTGAATTTGTCCTGAATAAGTGGCTGTAACATAATATTCATGATTGGCGCCTTCATTTCTGTCACCTTTCATCAGAAACTGATTGGCCATCTGACGAAGGATTTTTTCATCAGACATCAGAGGTATTGACACTTCTGCAATTCCTTTTTCATTGACGCGAGCCTTATAGCTGCGGGTGTGACGGTTGTTTTTGTTAATACTGGCATCGTGCCCTTTTCCAGGCGCGTCATCTTTCCAAAGGTGAAACTCAATCTCTTTATTAAACATCGCAATACAATGAGCCTGCGCAATAAGAGTATCACGGTAGCTGGCTTTATTGACGTCTTTTGCTCCTCTGTTGAAGAGTACTACTTTATCAATCTTCGGAACTTTGTTGCTTGTTGGTATTAATACACGGCTTCCAGCCAGTTCTCTGGTAGAGGGAAGACCAGGTAAAATACCTTTTTTAGTTTCATAGACTTTCATTTGAAACTCTATTCCCAGTGCTATTTCCCCAAAATTGTACGTTACCTTTTCACCAGTCTTGGGCTTTCCGGTGATGTCTTTCCAGCTTCCGTTCTTTTGTTTCTTAAAAAGATACCATTCATAATCACCTTTAAGACCAAATGAAAGGCCTGAAGGTTTTATTTCGTAGGTATAGGTTGTTCCTACCAGAGGATTCTGATTCCCGATAATAGTTCCTGTCATGGCTTAGCTATAATAAAGTTGGTCTGTATCTTTTGTATCTTCCTTGAATTCATCAAAATCCACAACGGGATTATAAACCTGCTGTTCCTGCGTATTTGCTTTGGCAACCTGGCTTTTACCGACTTCGCTTTGCTGTCCGTGTTTGAGGATGGTAATTTTCCCTCCCGTACTGCACATGAGTTCTGAGATTTCCGTAAGACAGCTTTTACCCATCACTTTTACTTTTTCATATGTCTTCTGCCACTTTCCGGCTGGAGCATAAGCACACGGAAGATATCCTCCCGAAGTTGGCTTGAGCTTGCATTGTCCAAACGGCTGTGCCGCAGGAT
Source organism: Chryseobacterium sp. SG20098 (assembly GCF_031844745.1). NCBI lineage: Bacteria > Pseudomonadati > Bacteroidota > Flavobacteriia > Flavobacteriales > Weeksellaceae > Chryseobacterium > Chryseobacterium sp. SG20098. Next base: position 4,845,891 of record NZ_CP134622.1, read on the forward strand.
CGAGCTGAAGATCATCCTCTGTTACGGCCAGATAATCAGCGTTTCCTTCTTCATCATTCCAGTAGTGTTTCTGATGGCTGGTCACTTTAAATTTTGGAAATTTAAATCCCTGATTACATTGCACGGTTCCTTTCTGCACAATGAAATATTTTCCTTCATGAGGACTGGAACCACTGTCTTCTTTTTTATCTTCTTTTTCTTCTTTATCATTTTGTTGTTCCGTTTTTCCGGATGACTGCTCTTCATTTTGTGGGGTTTCTTCCGTTGAATTTCCTTCATCAGAATCTACATTTTCTGTAGATTCCTCCTGGGAAGATGCAGCCATATTTTGAGGTTCTTTTTCTTCAGCCATGAGCTGTGGATCTTCCGGAATCAAGATCGTTTTTCCCGGAACAGGTTCCTGCATGACATCTTCCGGCGGACAGTGGAGATTATGGTAAGTTTTTAAAATACCTTCATTTTTCAGCTTAAACTGCCGGGCCAGAGAACTGAAAGTATCGCCTTTTTGTGTGACATAATTTTTCATATTATCCTTGTGTTATATTGATGTGATGTTGGTGTATCAATACCTCTTCATGGCTGAGTAAAACCGAGGCTTTAGCCTGAAGAAGATTCTTATTTTTAGTGTGAGTGGTGTATTCTAATACAATATTTCCTGAAGCCGGTCTTGCAGCCGGTTTTTTGAGCCTGATCCCGCGCATGATCTCCTGTGAGGTACATAATTCAGTGATTTTTCCGCTTAAAATAGTTAAAACAGAGTCCTCTTCTTTATTTTTATGTTCAGGTTTAATTTCACAGGCTACCGGAAATGAATTCTGTACAAAATAAAAAGATTCTGTCCACTTTATTTTTCTCCTGAACCAGTCTGTTTTGGGGAAAAGAGTCTGAACCAGCAGTGTACTCTGAAATTGTTGTAATAAAAACACTTCATTGCTGATGTTCCTTTCAAAAGAATCCATATAATTTCGAGCGACTTCACCTACATAAAACTCTTCAAGATCTTTACGCTGTCTGGTAAAAGTGTCCGTGATTTTTTTATGATCTGCCAATCCTTTTATCCTGCCTTGTTCATTAAGAATAAATTCAAGCGGCATAATACTTTTCATGCAGGCTATCGAAAGGCCGCTTACCTTATCATCAGGTTCATTTCCTCCTGATTTAAAGTCTCTCTGATTGTAGCTAAGGATATACAGACCTGTGTTTTTGTCTTTTCGGAGATTTACATCAATGGTATAATCGATGTTAACTGAAGATTCGAAAGAGGTTTCAAAAGTCTCATTAATACTATAAGTTTGGGCCCAAAAGGAATCAGAGAACTGGCCGGGAAGACTGTTATTCCTTTCATTTTCCTTCTGCGATTCTGTTTTAAAATGAGTAGGGACAAAAATATTTTTAACGTCATTAAGGTTTTCAAACCAGACTTTATCCATTTTCGGGCAATGGGAATTATGAAACAGCTTAAGCTCCTCACCGGTCATACCCAGCCGGGAAGCGATGGAGGTGAGCGTGTCTCCGTTTCGTACCTGATATTGTAAGAAATCAATTTCCATCCAATGTGAATTATCAGATAAAGCTATTAAAAAACACTGTTGGAAATAAATTTTTGGGGTTAAATTTTAAAAATTGTAGTAGAATTACGACATGAAACTGATGGTGTGAAGAAACCACTCCGAAAACGACCCCGTCAAAAATTCTTTGAATTTTCGCCACCTCTCCGGAGGATGGGAATTGTACGTCTTCAATTGTGATGCTGGTCAGGATTGGAGTTTTGTTGATGCTTTTCTTGTTGGTTTAAAGTGGCTGGATTTCTACGGAATGGCAAACTGATGGTAAGACAATCATTCCAATTGTATCATTCTGTAGGAATCTTAGCTGGTATAAGGATTTTCAAAGCTAAAACAGTTATTTGTAACTTTTGTGGTTTCATTATATGCAGTACAACCAAAAGTTATTATTAATTTTAAAGCTATAAAAAAGAAAATATGAAGAATAGATTCTTGCATGGAGTTTGCATAATATTGATCAGTTTGAGTTTTGCATATGCTCAGAAGTCCGGAGATCAGTCGCCCGTTTTTTTCACTATCCAAGCACAGGATACTGTAAAGAAGGGAGAAGCATACAATGAGAAAGATACAACAGGAAACAAGAGTTTAAAAAATAGGATAAAACCTATTCAGGCAAATTTTAAAAGAATCAATTCCGTGACAAAATGGACTGCTGTCAAAAAGAAAGATATTGAAGGAGAATCTGCAGAAGGCGGGGAGGCCACATTTTATTACACAGATGAAGGTCTGCAAAAGGTAATTGCGAAACATTATGGAGAAATCGGGCAGAAGCTGACAGAATATTATCTTCTTAACGGACAGCTTTCTTTTGTTTTTGAGAAAGAGTATAGGTATAACCGGCCGCTTTTCTATAATGCTAAAGCAATGAAAGAGAATAAGGATACGGAAGCCTTTGATTTCAATAAGTCCGAGGTTATCACAACAAGGAATTATTTTGAAAACGGAAATATCATTATGATCACCAATACTACAGGACGCGGATTTAGTATCGGTGCGGATTATCCCGCTGAGCAGGAGGAAAAAATCAAAGAGGATTTTAAAAGGCTTCTGAATCTTGTAAACTAGAGCAGTGTTATGATTTATCAGCCTTGATTATATTGAGCCTTTCTTCCACCTCATTGATTCTTTTAAGCCAATAGTTAATACCTTCCTGATTGGTCACTGTTTCTTTGAAAGCATTACGGTTGACGGCCCATAGGTGTGAGCTGTTTTTCTGATAGTCCAGTTCGCGTTCTTTTTTATTTTCAGGCTCTATGCGGTATCTCCAGAATACCAGAGATTTCATGTATTCTGAACGAACTTTTTCCAGATGATCAATAATGGCCTTCCGATCCTGGGGAATATATCCGGGACCAGAGCATCCACATGAATGAAAAGTGATTCCAACCGTATACAAATCCCGGATATGAGCCCATTGCTTATCATCATTTTTGGGCGGGGATTTAAAGTCAAGTCCCATATTGGCCATCAGATTCCCACATTCCGGACACTTGGCTTCCACAGAGGTCTGAGCATCCCGGTGCACATCTTTCAGGTGGCGGCGTTTGAATGTTTTCTGGCAGTTGAAACAGGCATAATGACCTTTGTAAACCATCATGGCATATCGGCACATAGTGTTCTCTTATTCTTTGGTTATAAGTTATTTTTATTTGTTTTCCTCTTCATTAAAATTGATTCCCATAAAGCTGGCGGCGCTTCTCGGGTCGTAAACCGACCACACATCTCCCCAGGGAAATCTGAAGGTGCAGCCGGGATAAGGTTTTTTCTTTTTTTGGGTGGGTGATATTCCAAGGACTTTGGTCAGGAAAGTATTATTCCGGCGGAAAACCTTCATTTCTTTTTCCTCTGTCCATTCATTCCAGTCTTTGGCATCACTGTTTTCCCATGTATTCATATGGATGATGTCCAGCTGATCTTTAAAAAAGCACAGACTGAAAGATACCTGATATCCCTTTATTTCTACAGGCTTAAAATAATACCAAAAATATCCGGTTTTTACATCCCACAGATCATGATACTTTTCTTTATAAAAATCAGACTGTTTCAGCTGATCAAGACTCATTCCTTTATAAAGTGTGGTAGCAAAGGCTTCCAGTTCTATAACTCCATTTTCACTGTTAATCAGCATGTCCCAAAAAATTAAAGCCATAAATATACCCGTTTTTTCTTTACAGACAACGAATAATATTTACAGCTTCAATAGAAATAGAAATATCGGTGTGTGTTATTGTGTTATGGATTTGATATTATTAATGTTGATGGGATGTCAGACAGCCATAGACTTTTTGTATCGATCAGGTTTTTCCAGCTTTTACTGCTGATGAGCATCAAATCCTGAGAACCCAGAAAATCTTTTTCAATCTTTTTCTCATTGTACAGAGTGATGTGGTTTGGAGCTACCTGTTCAATGCTTCTGATCAGTTCTTTTACTTCAATATTATTTCGGATCTGTCCTGCCGCATCCAGAATGATAATCTGAGAATTATTGTTATTGATCAGTCTTTTAGCATATTCAAGAAGGTAAAAATCACTCAGATTAAAGATCGGAACAAATACTTTATCTGCCGCTTTAAAGTCCTTTTCCACCAAAATTCCTACGGGAATATTGGTTTTGTCGAGAATCTGAAGCGTAAAATCGTCAAAAGGAGAATTGTTGAATATATTTCCTTTGCCTTTTACCGTGTTCAATAGTTTTTCAGGATTAATAATCTTGGTGGTAAAGCCTAATAACCTTCCTAATAAACTTCCCTCATACATAGATTTCCCAAGCATGATCAGGAGAAGATCATAATGTCCTTTGTTGGTAATGCTGGTAAGATCACTTTCGATATCAGTAGATGCTTTGAAGAGGGTAGTGACTTCCAGATTCAGATCTTGAGAGGTTTCAATGACATTCTGAAACTGTGACTCTTCATACTCGTTGATGTCATAGGCATGCATTTCATCTACCGGAGCAATATTCATCGCAGTGATGCTTTTATTGCCGTTCATTTTATGGGTGAAATTGTGTGCTAGCTTCAACAAAGTACTTCCGGATTCCGGCTTATCAAATGAGAGAAGAACGCGGTATTTGGAATCATTATCCTGAATGGATTCGTCCTGATTTTTTTTAGATTTAAAAATAAAATTAATAAAATCCAGTGCAGGCCCAGTCATGAAAGTGGTGAATAGAGCCATGATCACAAGCATTGCAAAAATTTCAGGGCTTAAAACGCCAAGGTCATATCCAATGTTGAGTACAATAAGTTCCATAAGGCCTCGTGTGTTCATCAGAGCTCCTATCGTCAGACTTTCTTTCCAGTTAATACCTACAAATCGTGCCGTCAACGCACTTCCTGCAAACTTTCCGAGAACCGCGGTCAGAATAATAAATCCGGCGGTCATCCACAGATGACTGTCGTTAAGAAGGCCGATCTGGGTACGGAGTCCTGTGAATACAAAGAATAATGGGAGCAGAAGTACTAATGCCACATCCTCTACCTTATCAATAAAAAGGGTACGGAACTTTGTATTTTCAGGCATAATAGCTCCGGCCATAAAAGCTCCAAATAAAGCGTGAATACCGATTACTTCAGTAGCATATGCAGATAAGATCAATGTCAGAAAGAAAATAGCCACCATGGGTTTGCTGATCGTATTTTTTCCGGCCTGAAGGTCTCCGACTCTTTTCAGGAAGGGTCTTACAATTTTAATCATTAAAAATACATAAGCAACAGCCATGATAATCACATAGATAGAGCTTGCAAAAGAACCTGCTTTTACAATAGCAATTACGGCAGCAAGAATACACCATGCTGTAATATCATCGGCAGCAGCACAGGTAATAACAATCGTTCCCAGTTTGGTTTTCTGGAGGTTTCTTTCCTGTACGATTCTCGCCAGTACCGGAAATGCTGTGATACTCATCGAAATGGCTATAAATAAAGCAAAAGAGGTAAACTGGATACCATCCGGAGCAAATTCCTGATACACAAAATAAGAAAGGCCTATTCCCAGAGCAAAAGGAATAATAATACTTGCATGGCTGATGACAACCGCATCATGAGCTTTTTTCCTTAATACACTCAGATCCAGCTCCATTCCAACAATATACATGAACAGGATAAGGCCTATCTGGCTCAGAAACTGAAGGTTGCCTAATGATTCTTTTGGGAAAAGAAAGGCGGAAAACTCAGGGAAGTACATTCCCACAAGTGAAGGACCGAGTACAATCCCTGCAATCATTTCTCCGATAACCGTAGGCTGTTTTATTTTCATACAAATCCATCCGAAAAGCCTTGCTGTCATAATAATAGTGACAATTTGCGCCAATAATAGTGCAAGCGGATGGTGAAGATTGGTTTTGAATGATTCCAGGAAATTATCCCAGGTAGAGCCGCTGCTGGTATTGGCAACGATATTTTCTTTTACTTCCAGCGTCTGCCCTTCAATGATGAAGTAATACATCAGAGCGGAAAAGACTGCGATGGTGGTAATGTAGAAAATTAAATTTTTGTATTTCCCCAAATTCATGATTCCAATATTTTATGCAAAGTTGAAAAGAATATAGTTATGTTAAATACTCTTTTTTTTAAAATGTAATGAATGTTCTAAAAAATGTAATAAAATCTATTTGAACGAATAACCCATTCCAAATCCTATTTTCCAGTTCCCATTCAGATCTGCTGTCTTAGCGTTATAGTAGGCAGGAATCTGGAAGGCTATTTTTTTATAGACCACAGTAAGACCTGCTCCCAGCGTAGGCATAATAGGACTGTTTTTGGTTCCGGAAGAATGGTCTTCTTTAATTCTCAGAGAAGGAAGCATTCCAACAATGAATTTTACGCTTTTATGGGTAAGACTTACATTTGGACCTGTAAAGTTGAGATAAGCACCATGATCTACATATCCGCCTATTGCTATTCCGTCAAAAAAAGAGATCTTCAGTTTTGAAGAGGCTTCCTGGGAAAAACACAAGCCGGATAGGAGAAGTCCTGCAGCATAGAAAAAGTTTTTCATTATAAAATCAATTAATTCCATACAAAATTAAAGGGATTCAATACTGAAAAAGGGGAGTTGTAATAAAGGACTTATATTCTGTAATGAAACCGGAAAGATTTGAAAAGATCTATTTTCCGAAGAGCTCCATCAATGAATTTTTATAAGCATCTCCGATCTGAAGTTTCAGAAAAGAGTGATCTTCCGCAGGAATGGTGGTAATAATTTCGTTGGTTGAAAATACCTTAATGGAAGACAATGCGATAATTTCTTTTTTGTTGACCTGAGCAAAATCTTTTGATGGCAGCATTTCCAGAAGGTTTTTGAAATTCAGGTTTTTTAAAACGATGGTTGTTCCGTCAATAAGCATAATATCTTTATCCCTGCTGTCGATTTCAGAGGTTTTGATGTAGGAAATCTGTTCTGTGAATATAACGGTTTTTCCAATATTGGTATTCCACTCGATAAAAGTTTTTTTAGGAGCATTTTCTACCAGTTCTTTAGCTTTTTCGAAAGCTTGAATCAGTCTTTCTTTTTTGATGGGTTTTCTTACATAATCCACCACATTCAAATCGAAAGCTTCAGCAGCATATTCTTTGTAAGCTGTTGTAAAGATGATTTTTTTAGAACCTGAAATAATCTCAGCCACCTGAAGACCTGTCATTCCGGGCATTTCAATATCCAGAATGCACAGATTACAGTCGAGGCTGTCTATTTCATTCAGAAAAATTTTAGGATCATTGAATGCTTTTACCACCTCTACATTCTCAATCTGCTCGCATAGAAGTTTTAAATAGCTGATGGCCAGTAATTCATCATCCAGAATAACGCATTTTATCATAGAATTCTCCTAAATTGATTTTTAATTCCGCCGTAAATATTCCGTTTTTTGAGCTTCTTTCCAGCTGATAATAGGTACTGTAGATCATTTTAAGCCTTTGATCAAAAGACTGGCTTCCAAAGCCGCTTTTTTCTTTTTCCAGAATATTTTTAAGAGACGCTTTATTACTGACTTTCATAGTGAAAATGCCGTCTTCAAGCTCCATATAAATAGAAATAAAAGAGTCCTGAGCCAGAAAATCCGTATGTTTGAAGGCATTTTCAATAAGATCCACAGAGATCAGCGGAGCAAATACCTTTTCTTCATACAAAGCATCAGATTTATTGATTCTGGATTTAATTCTGAAGTCAAAAAGTGGATTGATCTTGATTTTATTAATCTCAATAAGGCTTAAAGCAAAATTAAGCTCTTCTTTCGGGCTTACATACTTATTGTTGCTTTCGTATAAAATATAATCAAGCACATTGGCCAGCTTATCCAGCGACATATACGTCTGATAGGCATGAGACTGCACCGAATTCAGAATATTTTTAAACAAATGCGGATTCAGCTTTGTGCCGATATGTTCCAGACGGACTTCATTCAGGCGCTGCTCAATAAGTTTATTGGTTTCCGATAATTTGGTATTCCTCTGTTTCAGCTTCTGATTCTGGCTGAAGAGATAAATACTGATAGTCAGAAACAGGAAAATGGCAAAAACTCCGATGAATATCAGATAATCATGAATCATGTAGTAATTGCCGTCCATAGCTTGTACTTGAAACTATTTCAGTTTTTTAAGACTGTTTACCGTCACCGTTTCTTCACATTTTTCATACGTGATCTCATAAGACGGATTTTTTTCAGGATAGGTTAAAAGATAGTCCGGACATGGTTTCTTTTGTGCATGGCTGCGGTCAAAATCTACCTTTCCGTTGGTAATGATGCTGTCTTTTATAAATTTCTCATCAATCTTGTAGGTTGCCATTGCATTTTTAGCTTCTTCAGAATATTTGAATTCTTTGGAAAGACTTTCAGCAATCACACGGCTGTTCGGTAAATATCCGCTGCAGCTTGCTCCTTTTTTGTTTAAAATAAAAAATACGATCAAAAGCCCCGGAACGAAGCCTATTGCATAAAATTTCAGTTTCTTCATTAGAAAATTAAAAGATTGATATCGTGGTACGTAAGTCCGAAACGATCGCAGATGATCTTCTTGGTATGTCTTCCTTTGTACATATATAAGCTCTGCTTCATTTTGTTTTTGCGGATCAGCATGTTTTCAAAGCCGCCCTCTTCGTCATAATTTAAAATATAGGAAAGGAAGAAATTCGAGATGGCCTTAGTGGTAGTTCTCGGCATTCTTGAGGTAAGATTCGGAAGTCCGCAGTGGATGACACCGTGTTTGATGACATAAGGATCCTCCATGGTAGTAAGCTCTGAAGTTTCGATCACTTTACCGTTATCTATGGTAATATCGATGATGACACTGCCTTTTTTCATTTTCATCACCATATCTTCAGTAACGATAGGGGTCATGTTCAATCTTGGAAGAGCTCCGATCACTACATCAGCACGTCTTAGACTTTTGCTGAGTTCTTTAGGATCAATAATAGAAGTCGGTACACGGCTGTCAACAATCGTGTGAAGCCTTCTAAGCTTGGATAAAGAATTATCGAAAACTTTTACACTTGCTCCTAAACCAATGGCTGCCTTTGTAGCAAACTCACCTACAATTCCGGCTCCAAGGATAACAACTTCTGCAGGTCTTACTCCTGTAATTCCTCCCAGCATTAACCCGTTTGATAAGGCTAATAATTCGGAGGCATATAAGATTGAAACGGTTCCTGCAATTTCCCCAACCAGTCTTACCAAGGCCAGCTGCTTGTATTCATCAACGATAAATTCAAAAGCGATGGCGTTTATTTTTTTCTCTGCAAGCTTTAAGAAATACTCCTTGTCTCTAAGATTGATCTGAAGAGCTGAAACCAGATACGTATTAGGCTTCATGTACTCAATTTCATCTTCTGTAGGAGGGTTCACCTTCAGGATAAGATCCTGCCCGAAAGCTTCTTTTGGATCATTGGTGATCTTCGCTCCAGATTCGGAATACTGTAAATCTGTAAAAAATGAACCTTGTCCGGCCCCTGATTCAATAATGATCTCATGGCCGTGCTCTACCAACACCTGTACGGCGTCAGGAGTAATGCAGGTTCTCCTTTCGTTGAGACAGGTTTCTTTAGGAATTCCAATACTGAACTGTTTCCCTTTCTTTATAACCTCCAATTTTTCCTCTTTCGGCATTAATTCTTCTTCTGTGAAAGGAGTAAAAATATTTGTACTCATCCTTAAATTAAATTATGTCTTACAGATTGTTTTTTACACTCAATTAATGAGCAAAGATACATAATATTTAATCGAATGAAATCTCTCTGTTTTCACCCGTATTTACAATGCTCATTGTATGGTAGTTAAGACCGTAAAGGTCCTCTTCATAGACTTCCGGCCATTCGATGATGCATAAAAAAGAGTTGTCCAGATATTCTTCAATTCCGATATCATAGACTTCTTCAATGTTTTTTAAGCGGTAAAGATCAAAATGAAATACTTTCCCTTTTTCGGTATTGTATTCATTGACAATAGAGTAAGTGGGAGAGTTTACTTCATCCTTGCTGCCCATATTTTTAAGCAGAAATTGAGTGAATGTGGTTTTACCTGCGCCCAGGTTTCCTTTTAATAAAAGAATATTATGTTGTAATTGAGGAATGATGCTGTCAACAACTTCCTGCCAGTCTTCGATTGTATTGATAGTGAACTGCATATAGTAGCAAATTTATTTTGCAAAAATAATGATAAAACTTACTAAATATAATGCACTTGTATTATATAATTGTAAGGTTTTTTTTTATGTGTATTTTTGTACTATGATTTCCAAACAGACCATTGATAAGATATTCTCCACGATCCGCGTTGAAGAGATTGTGGGCGAATATGTGCAGTTGAAAAGAGCAGGGTCTAATTACAAGGGGCTCAGTCCTTTTCATGATGAAAAAACACCCAGTTTTGTAGTTTCTGCCAGTAAGCAGATCTGGAAGGACTTCTCCACAGGAAAAGGAGGAACGGCGATCTCTTTCCTTATGGAAATTGAAAATTTTACGTATCCTGAGGCACTCCGCCACGCTGCAAAAAAATACGGAATTGAAATTGAGGAAGACCAGCGTGAAATTTCTGAAGAAGCAAAAAATGCCCAGACAGAAAAAGATCTGCTGTATAAAATCCATGAGGTTGCCAATACTTATTTTCAGGAGATCCTTTGGGATGATCAGGAAGGCAGAAGTATAGGACTTTCTTATTTCAAAGAAAGGGAGTTGAGGGATGATATCATTAAGAAATTCCAGCTGGGATATTCTCCCGAGAAGAAGAATGCTTTTACAGCTTATGCCCTGGAAAAAGGATATAATAAAGAAATTCTTGAAAAATCAGGACTTTCTATTTTTCCTGAAAATACTCCTGCAGGCGTAGACCGTTTTAGGGAAAGGGTTATTTTCCCTATTCACAGTTTTTCTGGCAGGGTTTTAGGCTTCGGAGCAAGGATTCTGAAGAATAATGTCAAAACTGCAAAATACCTCAATTCCCCGGAAACCGAGATCTATCATAAATCCAATGTTCTTTACGGATTAAACCAGAGTAAGCAGGCTATTTCCAGGAAGAATGCCTGTCTTTTGGTGGAAGGATATATGGACGTGATTTCCCTTCATATGTCCGGAATTGAAAATGTAGTGGCAAGTTCAGGAACTTCTTTGACGACAGAGCAGATCAAACTGATTAAGAGGCTTACAGAAAACGTAACGATCCTTTTTGATGGTGATAATGCCGGTATCAAAGCCAGTTTCCGAAGTATTGACATGTTACTGACTGAGGGAATGAACATCCGTGTTCTGCTTTTCCCTGATGGAGATGACCCGGATTCCTTTGCCAGAAAACACCCGCAGGAATACGTTGAAAAGTATATCGAAAATGAAGCGATGGATTTTATCGACTTCAAGGCGGAAATTCTCCTGAGAGATATCGGAAATGATCCGATTAAAAAGGCTGAAGCAATCAGAGATATTGTGAAATCTGTCTCTTTCGTACAAAATGCCCTGAAAAGAGAGGTTTATCTGAAAGAGGTTTCCAATAAATTCGGGCTTTCTGAGCAGAGTCTTTTCAATGAACTGGATGTTCAGAAGCAGATCACACAGAATCAGACCCATCATGTTCAGCAGCAGCAGAAAGAGAAAACAGCCGCTCCAAAGATGGAGGTTGTGCCTTTGGATCAGGAAAAAGAAGATCCTTTTCTGTATGATGTATTGTTCATGGAGAACAAACTTGTTGAACACATGCTGGCATTTGGAGATATTATTCTGAAACGTAGAAATGAACAAGGAGAAGAATATCAGATTACAGTAATTGAGGAAATTCTTCATCATTTTGAAGAAGAGCAGTATGAATTTTTAGTTAAAGGGAATGAAATCATTATTACTCAGGTGAGGGAAGGAATTCAAAAAGATGAGTTGAGAAGTGGAAACTTTTTTGTATCTTTTATGGACGAAGAAATTACCACAAAGGTTGTAGACGCTCTGATCCCGTTGGATGAGCTTGAAAACTGGGCTTCCAGAAATATTTATCCTCCCAATTACGGTGATAAAGTGGCAGATCAGATCAAGGGAGATGTGTTGCTGCACAAATTCAGATATATTGATTATTTAATCACAGAAACAGATAAAGAGCTGGATGTGTACAGGGATACTGATGAAGGAAAGTACTATGAGCTTATCAAGAAAATTACGCTATTGAAACAAGCTTCCATGCGATTGAGTAATATCATTGAATATTCACCTATCAAAGGAATCTATGGTAGAAAACGGTAATTTTTAAGTCAGTTATTTTAATATTCTGTGACAAAAAGTCCTATAAAATTTTAGGAATAAATATTGTAATTTAAACTTCGAGAATATTTAAAAAATAATACATAATAGAAATATGGACATTAAAAAAGAATTCAGAGATTTCTCTGTAAAACATTTAGGAAACAACGGTTTGGTTACCGATCAGTATATGGGAATGTATGGGCCTACGAATCTTACTCCGTACATCATGGAAGAGAGAAGATTAAACGTTGCTCAGATGGACGTTTTCTCCCGTCTGATGATGGACAGAATTATTTTCCTTGGAACAGGTATTGATGATCAGGTAGCAAACATCGTTACGGCTCAGCTTTTATTCCTGGAAAGTGCTGACCCTTCAAAAGATATTCAGATCTACATCAACTCTCCTGGTGGTAGTGTATATGCAGGTCTAGGTATTTATGACACCATGCAGATCATCAAGCCGGATGTAGCGACAATCTGTACAGGTATGGCTGCTTCAATGGGAGCTGTATTACTGGTTGCCGGAGAAAAAGGAAAACGTTCTGCGCTTAAGCATTCAAGAGTAATGATCCACCAGCCTTCAGGAGGTGCTCAGGGAGTTGCTTCTGATATGGAAATCAACTTGAGAGAGATGTTGAAACTGAAGCAGGAGCTTTATGAAATCATCGGTCATCACTCAGGACAAACGTATGAGTGGGTAGAAAAATCTTCTGACAGAGATTACTGGATGACTTCTGAAGAAGCTAAAGGTTACGGAATGGTAGATGAGGTTTTACAAAGATCCACAGAGAAAAAATAATTGATGATAACATCATCAGAAAACCGCACCAATCTGGTGCGGTTTTTTTGTTGGATTATATTTTAATCACTCATTTTACATTCGCTGGAGGGTGGCAATAATTCAAAGAATTTTTGACGGGGCGGTTGTAACAGTATATTTTATCCATATCCTCACAAAAAAAGCGCCTTGAGGCGCTTTCTCTATTTCTTAACAATCTTATGTACCGTAGCACTTTCAGCTGTTTTAATCTCCACAAAGTAAACTCCTGAGTTTAAAGAATGAATATCAATCTTAGTAACCTGAGAAGTCATTATTTTTTGTCCTGTCACAGAGTAAATATTCACTTCTTTCAGTTTCTCAGCCGTTTCAATCTGAATGAAATCACTTGCCGGATTTGGATAAATATTGAATTTTTTCTTGGTCACAGAAGAAATTCCTAAAGTCAGCTGTGCCTCGGTGGGGGTAAATGGTCTTCTTTGCCCGAAACTTAATCCAAACCAGTCATTGTTACTCAGTTGAATCTGAGAAAGATTGGCTTTTGTTTGCCAGCTTGATAGATCTTTTCCTTTATATAACTTCCAGCTGTCTGATCCGGAAGTATTTCCAGTAAATGAATTCAATGTTAAATTAGTAATCTGATTATTCGCTGATGCAAAATTAAAATAAGAAGCTTGAGACTGGATCAGTTGTAACGCCTGTTCAGCAGTTATGCTTCCGTTATATTTAATTCCAAAAGCAAAAGAATTGGCATTTCCGTTGGCATTATCAGTTCCGAAATCAATAACGACAAGACTTTTATTAGTTCCGCTTCCTACCCAGTTTGTAACCTGCGAGGGAACAAACCAAGCAGAACTGTAGGCTGGAACTGGTGGGGAAGGCATTGTAGGAGGGGAAAAACTATAAGAAGCTCCATACCATCTTCCGTCCACTAAAAGATCATTGTTCACACCATTATTGAATGCCATAGTTGATGGAGTGTTTCCTGACCAGGTTGACCAATAGTCGTCAAGGCTGGGAGTATGATGATTGTAATTTAAACTGTACAGAAATCCGGATGGTATTTCAATTTCCATTTTAGGTTCTGCAGCGGCAATAGCAGTAATCATGTCTTCCATGGTTAAGCCATTTCCGTCAAAACGGTATCCCCAAGCATAAGAATTTGGGGTGCTGTCATCATTAAAGTCTGCAATGAAATATGCTTTTTTAGAACCGGTTCCTACCCAAAATTTAATGTCGTTTTCTGTGAATTGGGCCGACAATACCTGCATGCAAAGCAGTAAGAAAAAAAGATAGATTTTTCTCATGATATAATTAATTTAAAGTTTTATTCCCGAAACTTATCTTCAGAGCAGAACTAATTCTTTCTCTGAATCTGGTGTTTTAAGGCAGGTCTCCTGGCTCACATCTTACAACTTCCTTCCCGGATTTTCAGATCCAGTGGTTTTTGTGCAGTAAGTTTAAACAGTTTACAGTTGCGGGTACAGCTCAAGATTTGAATATTATTCTCACTTGATTCCCTATTAATGAACATTGTTCAGCCTTAAAACGCTGCAAATATATCATATAAATTGATAAGTCCGTTTTGTGAATTATTTTCCTTTAAAAAAAATGATTTTCAAATTGATTAATAATTTGGTTGGATTGTCGGTTTTTCATTTTTAAATAGATTCTTTTCTTATTTATCTTCAATGCATTCTGTCTGTTCAATTGTTAAAAAACAATTATCATTGTATTTAAGATCAGTTTACAATCAAGTCCTATTTTCGCAGCCATAAAATAGCATATGAAAAAATTACTATGTTCTGTGGGTATACTGGCTGTATTGGCTTCATGTAAAAGTGATGACGATATCGCAATGGTTAATCAGGATATTAATTATTCCAAACTCCCTCAGGAGTTTCCATTTTCAAAACTGACTACGATAAACGGAGTGGATGTTATCAACGGAGGTTTTGGGTCCGGAGCTGCGGCTCATCCTACCAGAAAAGGCGAATTCTATGTCATTACCGATAGAGGACCTAACACCGACTTCCAGAATGGGAAAAAGTTTCTTACTCCTAATTTTACTCCAACCATTATGCATTTTAAAATCAATGCTGACGGAAATGTAGAGGTCATCAAATATATTAAACTTAAAAATCCATCCGGACAGCCTATTACCGGACTTCCAAATCCTGTTGGAATGGGGAGCACAGGGGAAGTAGCATATGATGCTTCCGGAAATGTCTTAGGTACTGATCAGTATGGTCTTGACAGCGAAAGTATTGTTGCTGCCGCTGACGGTACATTCTGGGTTTCTGATGAATATGGACCGCATATTGTACACTACAGTGCTGATGGAATGGAGATGGAAAGAATAAGCCCGATCGGAGTAAATACAGGACCTAGAAAATTACCTGCTGTTTTAGCGAAAAGAAGAGCCAACAGAGGAATGGAAGGACTTTGTATGAGCCCGGACGGAAGAACGCTGGTAGGAACCATGCAGTCGATGATGTATGTTCCCAGTAAGGTATTGGCTACCAATAAAACTTTAACGAGAATTGTCACATTTGATACGGTTACAGGGCAGACTAAACAGTTTCTATATAAGCAGGAAGGAGGAGCTTCTGATTCAGTGTGCGATATTACCGCATTAAGCAATAATGAATTCCTGGTGATTGAAAGAGATGGAAATTTCGGTTCTCAGGGAGGAATAAAAAAAGTATACAGAATCAATCTTAGCAATGCAACAGATGTAAACGGAGCCGATATCACCGATGTGGACGGAATGAAAGTTAACGGAAAAGCTTTAGAGCAATGTTCATGGGATGAAATTACCAATGCCGGAATAAAAGCTGTTACCAAAACATTAGCCGTAGATCTGGTAGCAAAACTGGGTTATGAACATGATAAATTCGAGGGAATTGTTTATTTAGGAAATAATAAACTGGCTGTTTTCAATGATGATGACTTTGGAGTAGTGGATGATGGAAACGGAAATCCAAAAGCTAAAATTTTGCCTAAAACGGGTAAAGTAGACAAAGGAACAATGTATGTAGTCGATATTCAATAATTAGATTTTTTTAACGGAAAAGCGGCGGAATCGAAGATTCCGCCGCTTTTTATTGGATAATATATCAATCCTCTATTAATTAAAAGCTTCAATAATCTTAGAGAAATCCTCTAATTTTAAAGCTGCTCCTCCGATAAGACCACCGTCGATATCCGGCTGAGAGAAAATTTCTTTTGCATTGTCTGGTTTTACAGAACCTCCGTAAAGGATAGAAACCTCGTCAGCAACTTCCTGTCCGTATTTTGAAGCAATAATATTTCTGATGTGAGCGTGGATTTCCTGAGCCTGCTCAGGACTAGCCGTTTCTCCGGTTCCTATAGCCCAAACCGGTTCATAAGCAATCACTACTTTTTTGATTTCTTCAGCAGAAAGCGTGAAAAGAGCTACTTCAGTCTGGTTTTTTACTACCTCAAGGTGCTGTCCTGCTTTTCTCTGCTCAAGAGTTTCTCCGTTACAGTAAACAGGAATAAGACCTTTGTCAAGAGCTAATTTGATCTTTCTGTTACAGTGAGAATCTGTTTCTCCGTGATATTGTCTTCTTTCAGAGTGCCCGATTAGTGAACCGGTTGCATCAATGGATTCCAGCATATCTGCAGAAATTTCACCAGTATAAGCGCCACTTTCATACTCGCTCATATCCTGAGAAAATACTCCGATTTCATCCTTTTCAAAAACGTCTTTTGCCATCATCAAATACAATGCTGGGGGAGCAATCCAAACCTCACAGTTCGTTGCATTGTTGTTTTTATAGCTTAGTAACTGAATCATTAATTGTTGTGCATCAATTACATTTTTGTTCATTTTCCAGTTTCCTGCAACTATTTTTCTTCTCATAAGATTTAAATATAGATTTATTTATTTTTTAATTTTCTTTTTGCAAAACTTATTACTTAGTAATCCCTTCCAGTTTAAACATGAAAGCATATACCAAAGCTACATCCTTCAGATAATCAAACCTTCCGGAAGCGCCACCATGGCCATATTCCATATCTGTTTTCAATAACAGTACATTTTTGTCCGTTTTCATATCTCTTAGCTTGGCAACCCATTTCGCTGGTTCAAAATATTGTACCTGAGAATCGTGTAATCCTGTTGTTACCAAAAGATTCGGATAGTTTTTCTTCTCTACATTTTCATATGGAGAATAAGATTTCATATAAAAATAAGCTTCCTTATTATTGGGATTTCCCCATTCGTCATACTCATTGGTCGTAAGTGGAATACTAGTGTCTAACATCGTATTCACTACATCTACAAATGGAACCTGTGAAATAACACCATTCCATAAATTAGGACTCATATTGGCTATAGCACCCATCAGTAAACCACCTGCACTTCCTCCCTGAGCGTAAAGATGCTTAGGTGAAGTATATTTTTCTTTAACCAGATACTCTCCGGAATCGATGAAATCGGTAAATGTGTTTTTCTTTTTCATCATTTTTCCATCTTCATACCACTGTCTTCCCATTTCCTGACCTCCGCGGATATGAGCAATTGCATATGCAAAACCCCGGTCCAAAAGGCTCAGTCTGGTGCTGCTGAAACTTGCATCCATAGAACTTCCATAGGAACCGTAAGCGTAGAGTAGAAGAGGGTTGTTCCCATCTTTTTTGAACCCTTTTTTATAAACAATGGAGATTGGAATTTTCGTTCCGTCTTTTGCTGTGGCAAAAAGTCTTTCCGTTGTATAATTATCTTTATTGTAACCTCCCAGAACTTCCTGTTGTTTTAAAAGAACTCGTTTTCCGGTTTTTAAATCCTGTTCATACTGAGAACTTGGGGTAATCATGGAAGTATACCCAAAACGGAAATTATCCGTATTATATTCAGGGTTATCCAGTGAATAAACAGTATAAGCAGGCTCATCAAACTTTAAAAACTCCTTTTTTCCTGTTTTTCTGTCATAAATTACCAGTTGGGAAAGTCCGTTTTGTCTTTCACTGAATATCAGATAATTTTTAAATGCAGTAATATCCTCCATGAGAACATCTTTTCTGTGCGGAATAAAATCCTTCCAGTTTTCAACTCCCGTTTTATCTAAAGGAGTTTCTACAACCTTAAAGTTAAGAGCATCTTTATTGGTTGTTACCAAAAATTTATCTTCAAGTGAAGTTACATCATAAAGTACATTATTGATCCTGGGCTGAAAAATTTTGAAATTTCCGTTAGGATCATTGGCATCCAGATACCTGGTTTCAGAAGAAGTCGTAGCACGGGAATCAATCAGGATAAACTTATTGTTTTTTGTTTTTCCTACACTGATATAGTTGGTTTTATCTTTTTCTTCATATACCAGAATATCTTTACCGGAATCCGTTCCCAGCGTGTGTCTGAAAATTTTTTCTGTTAAAAGAGTCTCAGGATTTTTAGAAGTATAGAAAATTGTTTTGTTATCATTGGCCCATGTTGCAGAACCTGTTGTATTTTTAATACCAAGATCCGTGATTTCTCCTGTAGAAAGATCTTTTAAAAATAATTTGTACTGCCTTCTGGAAACATCATCCACTCCGTAGATCATTTTGGTATTATCCGGACTGATGCTGAAGCCTGCAGCAGAATAATATGGATGACCTTCTGCCATTTTATCTACATCAAGAAGAACTTCTTCCGGAGCAGTAAGGCTGCCTTTCTTCCTGCAGTATTTAAAATACTGTTTTCCGGTCTCTGTGCGGCTGTAATAGTAATATCCGTTTCTAAAAACAGGTACAGATTCATCCTTCTCCTTGATTCTGGCCTTCATTTCCTGGAAAAGCTTTTCTCTGAAGGGTTCAGTATCCTTCATCATGCCTTTCCAATACGTGTTTTCAGCCTTTAAATAATCAACAACTTTGGTAGAATCTTTTCCTTTTTTAAAATAATCAATCATCCAGTAATAAGGATCATTAACCTTATCACCGTGGATTTCTCTGATATGTTCCTGCTTTTCTGCAACAGGAGTCTTCATATTGGGAAATGTCTGAGATTGAAATGTAGATGCACTCATTACTAATAGTCCTAGATAAATTTTTTTCATGGTATTTTTTGGCTTGGATCTGTTCTTAGATTATAGTCCCCAAAGATTTTTCAACAGTACGTAGAACGTATGTTCCTCTTCCGTTACTTTATTGTCTGCTTTGATCAGTGATTTTGCAAACTGAACAAATTTCACACGCTCGTCCTCTGTAGAATCTTCGTGGAAACATCTTGCATGGAATTCAAAATGATCTTTCCATTCCTCAGGCTGTAAAAGAGCCAGGGTTTCAAGTTCATTATCAAGATTCATTCTGAAAGGAAATTCATCTGCCATGTATTGCTGTACCAGCATTCCTTCCTCAGGAGCAAATTCTCCATCTACAGAAGAAAGGATCATAAGTAAATGATAACCGGCGATTGATTTATTTGATTTTTGCATGAGTTGTTGTATGTTTAAGTTTAGTGTTTAAATTTGATAATTGATAATTGCATACAAATATCTGTCGTAACATATCATTTATAATTCATCATTTATAATTAATCAACGTAGTCCTTTGCAGGTTGTTTGTCTACAATTTTTCCGTTTTCAAGAATCAGTACAAATGGGTTGCTTCTTGCTATTGTTTTGATGGCAGTTCCGTCCATTAGTACATTTTTGATAGTTTTAAAAGTATTCGGTTCTGTAGAAATTCCGTAGATAAGAGCACCTTTCTGTGTATTTACTTTCGTTTCCACTTTCTGAAGCAGGTCTGCAGGAACATCTTTTGGATGATAGGAGAAAACAAGAACGGCTTTTGGTGCGTTGATGATTTCCTGGGTAACTTCCATTCCTGTAGGATCTTCAATCTTGAATTTTACAATTTCAGATTTATATCCTTCTTTGATCAGGACAGATTCATTTTTCCCATCTTCAATTTTCCATGGAGAGCCTTCTGCCCAGTATTCTGTTTTTTTGATATAATCATCCTGATTTACTTTTACAACAGCTCCTGTTTTCTGATTTTTCAATGTGTAGAAGGTTTTATATTCGGAAGGATTTTTATCAATTTTTGCTTTTTCAGCTTTAATGTCTGTTCCTATTTTATAATCACGGAAATCTATGATCGGTTCATGCATAATTCCTTGAGCCATAACATAAATCATTCCTAAAGAAAATACTGTTAAAAGGATATATTTAAATGTGTTGGAAGACTCTTTCGGAGTAACTCCATATTCATCTTTTTTACGGAAATCTTTTCTGTAAAGGATGAATAAAATAATCAATCCTACCAGCAGCACAACGTCTTTTAAGAAGCTCTGCCAAGGAGTGAATTTGATAGCATCTCCAAAACATCCACAATCTGTTACAACATTGAAATACGCTGAGTAAAAAGTAAGAAATCCGAAGAAAATACAAAGTGCAATTAATATGGATAAGGTAAATTTAAGCTTTAATTTAAGCAGCAGCATAAATCCTAAGAAAAGCTCCAGTACCACTACAATAATGGAAAATAACAGGGCAAACTTTTCTAAAAATGGCATGTTGAAAACCGGAGGTGCGAAATATTCTTCCATTTTGAAAGAAAAACCTACCAGATCCACGGCTTTTACAAAGCCTGAAAGGATAAAAATAACAGCAATAATAAAGCGTAATAAACCTTTGAGCATATTAAATATTTTTGGGTTCGAATTGATTTTCTTTTTCTGAGAATTTGATCAGGCAGAAGACTGCATAATTCAGCATATCGAAATAGTTGGCATCAAGCCCTTCCGAAACAATGGTTTTTCCCTGATTGTCCTCAATCTGTTTAGTTCTTAATACTTTCTGATAAATAAGATCTGTGATTGAAGAAATTCTCATATCCCTCCATGCCTCACCATAATCATGATTTTTTCTTTCCATCAAAGCTTTTGCTTCATTGGCATACTTATCATAAAGACCTAAAACTTCTTCTTTATTTTCATTGAAATCATTGGAAAGGCCTTTCTCCAGCTGAATAAGTCCAATGATAGAATAGTTCACAATGGCGATAAATTCATCTTCTTCACTCTCATCCACCATTTTTTTATCAGTCATCTGCAGGGTACGGATCCTGTTGACTTTGATATAAATCTGATCCGTAATAGAGCTTGGTCTTAAAACCCTCCATGCTGCACCATAATCCTGTAATTTTTTACCGAAAAGATCACGGCACTGACTGATAACTTTCTCGAACTGTACTGATGTTTTTAGCATAAATTTTCTTAATCTTCCAAATATACGAATTCGGTTTTAGATTTTTGAATTTGATGAGCTGAGTTTGTGAGTGAGAGGGTGGGAGAGTTTTAGAGTTTCGGGTTTCGGGATTCGTGTTACCGTGGTTTAGAGTAAGAGGGTTTTAGTGTTTGAGAGGGCTTAATTAACTTCCTGCCTCCAGCTTCCAGCTTCCAACTTCCATCCTCAATTTAATCTCTTTTTAAACTCATAAATCACTAATTTTGCAGCACAGAAATCATTCATCAATTATCATTTATAAATCATCATCTCTCAATACTAAACTCATGCTTTCCAACCTTCCAGCCCTCCAACCCTCCAGCTCTCCAACATACTCAATCAACTGCAACGGTCGTTTAGTACAACTGGACACCCCAAAAATCATGGGAATCCTTAATTTGACACCGGATTCTTTCTCCGATGGCGGAAAGTTCAATAATGAAAAATCAGCATTAAAGCATGCTGAAAAACTGTTGAAGGATGGAGCAGAAATACTGGATATTGGCCCTCAGTCTACACGTCCCAATGCCGAATTTTTAAGTGCTTCCGAAGAAAAAAACAGAATTGGAAATCTGATTTCTCTGATCAAAAAAGAATTTCCGGAAGCCCTGATTTCCCTGGATACTTTTTATGCAGAAACAGTGAAATTTGGATTTAATGAAGGAATTGATCTGATTAATGATATTTCTGGAGGACAGTATGATACAGAAATGTTTGATAGAGCTGCTGAAACGAGGTTGCCTTACATTCTGATGCATGTAAATCCTTCTTATGAAACCATGCATGATAAAATAAAATTTGAAGATATTACGCTGGAAGTGAACCAGTATTTTGCTAAAAAAACAAAAGAACTTTTAGAAAAAGGAGTGAATGATATCATTCTTGATCCTGGTTTTGGCTTCGGAAAAACAGTAGAAGATCAGATGAAAATGATCCATGAAGTTGAATATCTGGGATTCGGACAATTTCCTCTTTTAATAGGTATTTCCAGAAAGTCATTTATCTACAAACCTCTTGGAAAATCACCGCTGGACATCAATGAGGAAACACAGAAACTGCACATGAAAGTATTGGAACAGGGAGCTAAAATTTTGAGGGTTCATGATGTGGCTGAAGCGAAGGAAACACTGAACCAGTTTTTACGAAAAAAATAAAAAGTGCAAAAAAAACTTGTGAGTAATTAAAAAGTTTATACATTTGCAATATGAATTTTACGAATCAGAAAAATATTATTGTCATTTCTATTATTGCTGTTGTCATTAACAACAGTAAGGAAACGGCATTTTAAATAGATTTTAATTTAAATTATATATAAAACCGTTTCAAACTATGAAACGGTTTTTTTGTTTTTAATTTTTTATAGTATAAAAGTATGTATAAGTTATTATCAGTAATTATTATCGTCATTATTATTCCCTTACGGCTGTGAGAAGGAACATGTATGACTGTACATATATTGAGCCCTCTCACACTGTGAGAGGGCTTTTTTTATTCCCATTACTAATTTTTTAAACCTCTATAACATGTATTACAACGACGACACGACCATCTACTTTGACGGAAAATTTATGAAAGCGAAAGATGCCGGAACAGATCTCTACAGCCAATCACTTCACTATGGGTACTCTGTTTTTGAAGGCATCAAATCCTACAGCACAGATCATGGAACTCAAATTTTCAAAGCAAAAGAACACTACGAAAGACTTAAGAGATCGGCAGAACTCATGCATATTCCTTTTGATTATTCCGTAAATCAGCTTATAGAACTTACCTATGAACTTCTGGATCGTAATGGATTTACAGATGCTTATATCCGCCCGTTGGTTACGTGTTCGCCTAATATGTCACTCTCAAAAGGACAAAAATCTTATCTGTCACTTCTTGCCTGGGAATGGAATAACGGCTATCTGGCAGATAAAATGAAAATCATGACTTCCCCTTTTCAACGTCCTAATCCTAAGGCTTTCAAGGTGGAAGCCAAAGTAGGCGGACATTATGTAAACTCCATATTGGCCTGTCAGGATGCCAAAGACAAAGGATATGATGAAGCACTGGTTCTGGATGAAAACGGAAATGTTGCCGAAAGCTCAGGTGCCAATGTTTTCTATGAGAAAGACGGGGTTTTATATACTCCGGCTAAAGGAAGTATCCTTCCGGGAATCACAAGACAAACCGTTATGGAGATCTGTAAAGAGCTTGACATTCCGGTAAAAGAAACCTTTTTTAAACCACAGGAAATGCGTGGTGCAGATGCAGGATTTTTCTGTGGTACGGCAGCAGAAATTGTTGCCCTTGATTCACTTGATGATGTTCCTTTTACCAAAGATTGGGAAAGCACAGCAAGTGGGAGAGTACAACAGGCATATTTGAAATTGGTAAGAGTTCTGTCATTGTAAATTTTAAGAATATAAACATTTGATTATCAAATAAATAAATTCGTTTTTTAAACAATTGAATATTGTAATTTTTGGAAAAAACGAAAATGAAAAGAATATTACAAAATGTAGTTTTGGATCAAAATTTAGTAAAGAACTCTATTTGAAGAAGAGAAAAGAATAGAAAATGTAGGAAAAGTATGTTAAATAAATATTCAAAAACATTCACGCAAAACAGTGAACAACCCGCAGCCAAAGCCATGTTGTACGGGATAGGATTTACAGAAGAAGATATGCACAAAGCTCAGGTCGGAATTGCCAGTATGGGCTATGACGGAAACACCTGTAATATGCATCTGAATGATCTTGCCCAGGTCGTAAAAAAAGGAACATGGAACCACGGATTAGCCGGATTGATTTTTAACACCATCGGAGTAAGTGACGGAATGAGCAATGGAACAGACGGAATGCGTTATTCTCTGGTAAGCCGTGATGTAATTGCAGACAGCATCGAAGCCATATGTGGAGCGCAATACTACGATGGATTGATCGCATTGCCAGGCTGTGATAAAAATATGCCGGGAACTATCATCGCAATGGGAAGGCTGAACAGACCATCCATCATGGTATACGGAGGAACAATTGCTCCAGGCTGCTATAAGGGAGAACAGCTTAATATTGTTTCAGCTTTCGAAGCGTTGGGGAAAAAGATTGCAGGAGAAATCACAGAAGAAGATTTTGATGGGGTTGTAAAAAATTCCTGCCCCGGAGCTGGTGCATGTGGTGGAATGTATACGGCCAATACAATGGCTTCCGCGATAGAGGCTTTAGGAATGAGTCTTCCGTATTCTTCTTCCAACCCGGCTTTAAGCAAAGAAAAACAGGAAGAATGTCTTGAAGCAGGAAAATACTTGAAAATATTATTGGAAAAAGATATTAAACCTTCGGATATCATGACCCGCAAAGCTTTTGAAAATGCGCTGCGCATGATTGTTATTCTTGGAGGAAGTACCAATGCCGTTCTGCATTTTATAGCTATGGCAAAAAGTGTGGGAGTACCACTTACTCAGGATGATTTCCAGAAGATGAGTGATAAAACTCCGGTACTGGCAGATTTAAAACCAAGCGGGAAATACCTGATGCAGGATCTGTATGAGCACGGAGGAATACCATCAGTAATGAAATACCTTCTGAACCAGGGATTATTACACGGTGATTGTTTAACAGTAACCGGAAAAACATTAGCTGAAAATTTAGAAGATGTTCCCGATCTGGATTTTAATACTCAAAAGATTATTAAGCCATTATCAGAACCTGTAAAAGAAACAGGGCACCTGAGAATATTATACGGAAATCTTGCTGAAAAAGGAAGTGTAGCAAAGATTACAGGTAAAGAAGGAGAACGTTTCGTAGGAAAAGCGCGTGTATTTGATGGCGAAAAAAATCTGATCAGAGGAATTCAGGATGGAACCGTACAGCATGGCGATGTCATTGTCATCCGTCATGAAGGTCCGAAGGGAGCTCCCGGAATGCCGGAAATGCTGAAACCCACCAGTGCACTGATTGGAGCAGGACTGGGAAGCAGTGTAGCCTTGATTACAGATGGAAGATTCAGCGGAGGAACTCATGGTTTTGTAGTAGGACACATCACTCCAGAAGCTCATGAAGGAGGTCTTATCGCTTTTGTAAACGATGATGACCTGATTGAAATTGATGCTGTCAACAACACCATACAGCTTAAAGTTTCAGAAGAAGAGATCGAAAGAAGAAAGAGAGGATGGCAGAAACCAGCTCTTAAAGTACAGAAAGGATTGCTTTATAAATATGCATTAACCGTATCATCAGCTGCAGAAGGCTGTGTAACAGACGAAATCACTCAATAAAAAAATATGGAAAATCTGAATCTATCAACAGAAATACAATTGAGCGGAAGCCGGATTATTCTTGAAGCATTTCTTCAGGAAGGGGTGAAAACCGTTTTCGGATATCCGGGAGGTGCCATTATTCCTATTTATGATGCCCTTTATGATTATAAAGAAAATCTGAAACATATATTGGTACGCCATGAGCAGGCAGCAGTACATGCAGCACAGGGCTTAGCAAGAGTCTCAGGAGAAGTTGGTGTTGTATTGGCTACCAGCGGCCCGGGAGCTACCAATCTTGTAACAGGATTGGCAGATGCTTTATTGGATAATACCCCTTTGGTCTGTATTACAGGACAGGTTTTTGAACATCTTCTCGGTACCGATGCCTTTCAGGAAATAGATGTGATGAACGTTACAAGTCCGGTTACCAAATGGAATTATCAGGTAACCGATGCTAATGAACTTCCCGAAGTATTGGCAAAAGCATTCTACATCGCAAAGTCAGGCCGCCCAGGTCCTGTTCTGATTGATGTTACCAAAAATGCCCAGCTGCAGTCTGTTGATTATAAAGGATATTCTCCATGTTCTTCACTGAGAAGCTATAAACCCGATCCTGATCCATGTTTTGATAGTATTGAAAAAGCAGTACAGCTGATCAATAATGCTGTAAAGCCATTTATCATCGCAGGACAGGGGATTATGTTGGGGAAAGCTGAAAAGGAGTTCTTACAGTTTGCAGAAAAATCAGGAATTCCGGTAGCATGGACGGTTCTGGGAATGAGTGCTATTCCAACTTATCATCCACAAGCGGTGGGAATGGTAGGAATGCACGGAAACTATGGCCCGAATATATTAACCAATGAATGTGATGTTTTAATTGCTGTCGGAATGAGGTTCGATGATCGCGTGACCGGAAGACTGGATCAATATGCAAAGCAGGCAAAGATTATTCACCTGGATATTGATAACGCAGAGATTAATAAAAATGTAAAAGTAGATGTTCCCGTTCTGGGAAACTGCAAACATACGCTTCCTCTTCTTACAGAAAAGATCGTAAAAAGAGAACATCATCACTGGCATAAAAGATTTAAAAAATGTCATGAAATTGAAAGCATCAATCTGATTCATAGGGAGCTCTACCCTGAAGAAGGTGAGATTACAATGGGAGAGGTTATCCGCGAGTTGAATGAGATCACAGATGGAGAAGCAATTATTGTAACAGATGTAGGACAGCATCAGATGGCGACATGCCGATACTCTCAGTTCAAACATTCCCGAACCAATGTCACAAGTGGTGGGCTGGGAACCATGGGATTCTGTCTTCCCGCTGCGATAGGAGCTTCTTATGCAGAAACAAACCGTCCTGTTATTGCTGTGATGGGAGACGGAGGAGCTCAGATGAATATTCAGGAACTGGGAACCATTATGCAGTATCATCCGGAAGTGAAGATCTTAATTCTGAATAATTGCTATCTGGGAATGGTAAGGCAGTGGCAGGAATTGTTTCACGAAGAAAGATATTCCTCCGTAGATATTCAGAGTCCCGATTTTGTTCAGGTGGCAAAGGGATATAATATTCCCGGAAAAAAAGTATCCGAGAGGGAAGACTTAAAATGGGCGCTCCGTGAAATGTTGGATCACAAAGGATCTTTCCTTCTTGAAGTAATGACAGGAAAAGAACACAATGTATTTCCGATGATCCCTCAGGGAAAAAGTGTTTCGGAAATTGTATTAAATAATAAAGTTTAAAAATAAAAAAGATGAAAACAGATCATAAAGAATATACCATTACAGCGTATACAGAAGATTATTTAGGATTGATCAGCCGCATCAATGCTATTTTTTCAAGAAGAAGAATTTCTATGGTGACCTTCAATGTAGGACCCTCAGAAATAGAAAAAGTAAAAAAGTTTGTCATCGTAATCAGAGAAACAGAAGATTCTGTTCAGAAGATCAGCAGACAAATGGAAAAACAGGTAGACGTTCTGGAAGTACATTACCACAGAAATCCATACCTGACGGCAGTAGAATATGCCAGCTAAGTGTAAAAATTAAACATCACAATCAATAATAAATAAAAATCAAAAAAAATGGCAAAATTGAATTTTGGAGGAGTAGAGGAGAATGTAGTAACAAGAGAAGAATTTCCGTTGGAAAAAGCTCAGGAAGTATTAAAAAATGAAGTCGTAGCAGTGATTGGTTATGGAGTACAGGGACCTGGACAGGCTTTAAACCAAAAAGATAACGGAATTAATGTGATTGTAGGACAGAGAAAAAACTCCAAATCTTGGGATAAAGCAGTCGCAGACGGATTTGTACCGGGAGAAACTTTATTTGAAATCGAAGAAGCACTGGAAAAAGGAACTGTTATCTGCTATCTTTTGAGTGATGCCGCACAGATAGAATACTGGCCGAAAGTAAAACAGCATCTTACCCCAGGAAAAGCATTGTATTTCTCTCATGGTTTCGGAATCACATTCAGCGAGCGTACTGGAATTGTTCCTCCAGCCGATGTAGATGTATTTCTGGTAGCTCCTAAAGGTTCAGGAACTTCATTGAGAAGAATGTTTCTGCAGGACAGAGGTTTAAACAGCAGTTTTGCCGTTTATCAGGATGCTACAGGAAAAGCCAGAGAAAGAGTAACAGCATTGGGAATTGCGATAGGAAGCGGATATCTTTTTGAAACCGACTTTAAAAAAGAAGTTTACAGTGATCTAGCCGGAGAACGCGGAACGCTGATGGGAGCCGTACAGGGAATATTTGCTGCTCAGTATGATGTATTGAGAAAAAATGGGCACAGCCCTTCTGAAGCATTTAATGAAACCGTAGAAGAACTGACTCAGTCATTGATGCCATTGGTAGCAGAAAACGGAATGGACTGGATGTATGCCAACTGCAGTACAACCGCTCAGAGAGGAGCTTTGGACTGGTGGAAACGTTTCAGAGATGCTACTTCACCTTTGTTTGAAGAGCTGTATGATAATGTAGCCAAAGGAAATGAAGCTCAACGTTCCATAGACAGAAACAGCAAACCGGATTATCGTGAAAAATTGGAAGCCGAACTTACAGAACTGAGAGAAAGCGAAATGTGGAAAGCAGGTAAGACGGTACGAAGCCTGAGACCCGAAAACAATTAATTACTAAACAGATGATGAAAGAGGAAGTAAGTTCCTCCGTTCTAGAAAATGTCTATAAAGCGGAGGAACGATTAAAAGATGTAGTGGTAAAAACACCTTTAGCTGTGAATAATAATCTGTCAGCTATTTATGAGTCTAATATTTGTTTTAAAAGAGAAGATCTTCAAAGGGTTAGATCCTATAAAATAAGAGGAGCCTATAATAAGATGGCCACCATGTCTGAGGAAGAACTTTCAAAAGGTGTTGTTTGTGCCAGCGCCGGAAATCATGCCCAGGGCGTTGCTTTTGCATGTCAGACCATGAAGGTTAAAGGAACGATTTTCATGCCTTTGCCAACTCCCGGACAAAAGCTTGAACAAGTGAAGATGTTCGGTGGAGAATACATTGATGTTGTTTTATTTGGAGACACATTCGATGAATCTAAAGATGCTGCGATGAGGTTTTGTAAAGACCATAACAGCGTATTTATCCATCCTTTTGATGATCCGGCAATTATTGAAGGACAGGCAACAACAGCACTGGAGATTCTGGAACAGACAGAAGGTGTGGTTGATTATCTTTTTGTTCCGATAGGCGGCGGGGGATTGGCAGCAGGAGTCTGTACTGTATTTCAGCAGTTGTCTCCGCAAACAAAGATTATAGGTGTAGAACCATCCGCAGCAGCAAGCATGAAAAAAGCCCTTGAAAAAGGGAAACCCGTTCTTCTCGAAAAAATAAGCCGTTTTGTAGACGGTGCAGCCGTACAGCAAGTGGGAGATCTCACTTTTGAACGTTGTAAAGATGTACTATATGATATGGCTACAGTAGATGAGGGACTTGTCTGTGAAACCATATTGTCACTGTACAACAAAGATGCTATCGTGGTAGAACCGGCGGGAGCACTTTCAGTAGCAGTATTGGAAAAATATAGAGAAGAAATAAAAGGTAAAAACGTAGTGTGTATTATCAGCGGGAGCAATAATGATATTACCCGTATGGAAGAAATCAAGGAAAAAGCATTGCTTCATGCAGGACTTAAGCATTATTTTCTGGTCAGATTTCCACAGCGTCCCGGAGCATTGAAAACCTTTGTAATGGATGTACTGGGACCTGATGATGACATCACTTATTTTGAATACACCCAGAAAAATTCAAAAGAAAAGGGAATAGCAGTCGTAGGAATTGCTCTGAAGCAAAACAAAGATTTCATTCCTTTAATTGATAAAATGAAACAATATGATTTCTTTGTCAACTATCTGAACAATGATCCTTCTCTGATGAATTTACTTATTTAAAAGGATTTAGATGTAAAAAGAGACCTATTTTTTTGATGACATTGAAAAACGACATAAGAAACTGAAGCGTTAAGAAAATGAATTCTGTGAACGTTAAAAAAACTCTATTGTTTGAGTGCGGGACAACATATGATTCTCAACATAGAGTGTTTCCGCACGAGTTTAGAGTTTTTAGAGAACAGATTTCATTTTTAGTTGAAATTTCTAAGTCTTGAATTTTTGTTTCTTTTGTTTCAAGACAAAAGAAATATGATGAATTAAAAAAATTAACGGTTTCCAATCATAATCAATATTAAATTATTTCGTATTTCAGATTCTAAAAACACAATGATGAAAAAAAGCTTCACACTCTGTGAAGCTTTTATGTTTCTGGCAATATCAAATGACATAAGAAAGTGAAACGTTAAGAAAATGAATTCTGTGAACGTTAAAAAAACTCTACTGTCTGAGTGCGGGACAAAACATGATTCTCAACATAGATTGTTTCCGCATGAGTTTAGAGTTTTTAGAGAACAGATTTCATTTTTAGCTGAAGTTTCTAAGTCTTGAATTTTTGTTTCCTTTGTTTCAAGACAAAAGAAATATAATTCTTTTTATAGACTATCTTTCAAGCGAAAAATTCGAAATTACTTTCGGACGCTCTGTTTCATTAGCCACTTTCCAGGATGTTCTGTACATCCATTCAGTCATTTTATAGAGCTTTTTGTAATTGATATTTTCTGATTCATCCTGTGGAGTATGATACTGATCGTGCAGTACACTTGTGAAGAATATTGCAGGAATTCCAATCTTAGCATACGGAAGATGATCACTTCTGAAATAGAAATACTCAGCATGGTTTGGAGAATCCCAATCTTTAAGGTATTTGAACTTTGTACTTTCATTGTTGGCATCTTCGGCCATTTTTACCAGCTCTTCAGAATTTTTGTGAGGAGTATTTCCTCCTAATAGAGCAGCTTCATTATTGTCATTTCTTCCGATCATATCACCATTCAGAACGGCTACAATTTTCTCTTTCGGAACAACAGGATGTGCTGCATGCCATCTTGAACCCAGCAATCCTCTTTCTTCAGCACCATGGAAAACAAACAGGATACTTCTTTTTCCCGGCTGTTTTTTATAAGCTCTGGCCATTGCTAACATGGCAACACAAGTACTGGCATTATCATCAGCACCGTTGTAGATCGTGTCATTCTTTACAGGATGTCTGATCCCGTCATGATCCTGGTGTCCGCTTAACAGAACATATTCATTTTTAAGAACAGGATCTGTACCATCAATTTTTCCGATAATATTAACGGATGGATATTTATAAGTTTCAGTGATCAGGTTCAGAGAGGCTTTAGGATTGTTTTTTACCCAGCCAGCATTTTCTCTTTTGATCCACAAAACAGGAATATTATTGGTGATTTTTTCTCTTAATCCTTCCACGCCGTAGCTTCCTCTTGTCATTTGAGGCAGAACTTCCACCCAGCTTTGTTCAGAAATATCATCAGTGATGAAAATAATAGCTTTCGCTCCCAATTCAGAAGCTTTATTGTAGTATTTATTTCTTACAAATCCAGGATATCTTCTTACAAAAAGTGTCATATCTTTTGAAATATTCTTGTCAGAAGCGTTTACAGCAAGAACTTTTCCTTTGATATTCAATTTCGCAAGCTCTTCAGGCTCGGCGTTTCCGGCATACACTATGTCAGCATCTAATGAAGCGTTTACAGGTTCTGCAACCAGAAAATCCTTCCATAATTTCAAACTGGTATCTCCGATTTTCAGACTGCTTTGTGGAATCACCTGATGCCTGTACATATCAAAAAACTGGAAAAAAGTTCCGTTATCTCCGGCTGGTTTCATTCCGGCTTCCTTCGCTTTGTCAGCCAACCACATAGAGACTTTCAATTCATCCAGAGTTCCTGCTTCACGGCCCCAGAACTGGTCTGCAGCAAGCTGATACATATCGGTGCGGAGATCAGATTCTTTGATAGCAGAAACTAAAGGTTTTTTATAGTTCTGAGCATTTCCGAGGGTAAACAGGAAAAGGCTTAACAGAGAAAAAATATAATTTTTATTCATAGCATTGCTTAATTAAATTCAGCTAGTTTCTCTGAAAACTGTTTTGAAAACTCTTTTCTATCTTCTTCCAGTTTTTCCTGTGTAGAAGGTAGAATATAATTAAAAAGGATCTTGTCTTCATGGTCTAAAAAGATAATTTCCTTTTCATTTCCATCGATCATCTGTGAGAAAATTTCCCACATCGGAGTGTCTTTTAATTTTAATAATTCAAAAAACTGTTCTGCTTTGATTTCGATTTTCTGCATGTTCTTTTTTATATAGTATCGTTGAATATTTCTGAATTCTGGTTCAAAAATAAAGATTTTGTATGGTAAAGCGTATTAAAACTCGAGAAACTTCAGCTTAAACTGAATGGCGAAGTTTTCCTTGAAATGAGGCGTTGCATAATAACCCACTCTGTAGAATACCCCAAGATTAAAATAGCTGGAAAGGAAATTGTTCCATTCCACACCGACTTCCTGATACAGGTGATCCAGTTTTCTGAATTTAAACTGGTGGTATTCCGGATGTTTCATATCTCCGATAGTTCCTCGTAAGACAAAATCAAAGCTGGAAACATTGTGTCCGAAACTTTTCAGATACCATGGAAGTTTATGCGTAAAATAATACGCTATGAACCTGTCATTATAGTATTTTCCGCCTTCCAGTGTTGCAAACCCAAGGTAAGATGTAAGGTTAAAATTGAAATCTTTACCAGGAGAGGCAAGTCCGTTCATCGTAAAGTTTTTCCAGATAGGCGCTCCGCCCAGCACAAGACCTCCGTACAATCTGAAACCGGTAGTCCCGATCGGTGTTTTGAAATTATGAACAAACAAAGCATCAAAACGGGAATAATTAAAATCCCCCTGCAGTATTTTGTAACTCTGCTCATAATTAAAATATAGTTCAGGATATTTCTGATCAATCAGAGATTTTCCCTGAGGGGTCATAATATTGGTAGAATTCGGAGAATATTTCAGAGTGAAAAGGGTATTGAAGTTTCTGTAAGATGTTCCCCGGTCTCTGAACTGATAATCGAATTCAGCTTCTTCTGTGTTTCTTCTTACGGCAAGAGCAACGGTAAGTCTGTTGGTGACATCGTTCAGGTAAGATAATGACATTCCTTTAAAGTGGAAATACCGGTCATTATTCAAATTATTCCCGAAGTTCATCATTCTCATCTTGAAATTCCACATTTTTCGGTTGAATTCTCCGGATGCTGTCACATCATCATACACTTCAAATCTGAAAAAGGAATTCTTTTCCAGTGTGGTTTTCATATCAAGCCCCATTCCATACTTCCATTTTCGGTCTTTCACACCATATGCAAAATAGTAGTCGGGTGAAAAATAAGGGTTGAAATTTTCATTCAGCTTGGCTTTTAAACCTAATCTGAAACCTTCATAGGAGTTATAATTGACAATTTCATCCACAGCAAAGTCTACAGAACCGACTCGGATCTGCCCGTTCAGTAAACCTGATAAAATCTGTGCTTTGCTGTCGATTTTATATTTTTTACCTAAACTGTCGATGGTTTTATAGGTATTTTGTTCCCTTTCGGTAAGGGGATCTGTCCTGTAGCGGTCCAGAGATTGACCGTCAATATTTTTTACCGAGAAAGTATAGCCTTTAAAATCCTTTGGATCTTCTTCAATAGGAGATTCGAAATCAAAATATTTTGAGGTAAGGAAAGCATAGGTCCCAAAGCTTTTTTTGTCTTTCTTATCATCGGCATGCACTTTGTCATCCATGGCCATTTTACCCATTTTAAGCTTGGCTTTTTCATGGGCAAGGAACCATTTGTTATTGTAGAATACCCAGGTACTGGTAATAATTCCTTCGTTTTTATTTTTACTGAAATTCTCGATTTTTTTGATTCCGTACGTTTCGGTGTCTACATAAATAGCACCGTTATACTTTCGTTTTCTGTCCGGCTTTTTGTAATTTACCTCACGGAAGCGGATTACAAAGTTTTTCCTTCCGTCAAGGGTAACCGTATCTGAAAGAAAGAATCTGTAAAGTCCTCTGTTTTCGGGTTTTATCTGTTCGGGAACAACATCCCTGTTACTTTGCTGGAGTGCGATCATTTCGTAAATAGGCTGCTTCAGACCGGAGATTCTGTTGTCCAGAATATTGATCTTTTCACCATACTTTTTGGAGTACAAAAACTCCTGAGCTCTTTCCCAAAGGAAGAGTTTACTTTTTGAAAATATTTTTCTTGCGTTGATATTATTCAGCGAGTCTTTTTCCCTTTTTTTCTTGAAAATATTTAAATCATTAAAATACTGATTAAACTGCGAAAGACTGTCCTCATCAATATCAAGAGAGATTTTTTCGTAGGATTTGTAAGAATAGGAACCTAAACTTTTGGGTGAGTTTTCTTTGAATAATTTATTGACTTTTTTAAGAATTTCCAGAGCTCTGGGGTCACTTTTATCCTCAATAACTACAGCTTCAATATTGGTTGTCTTTGATGTTTTTTTAAGCAGGGAAACTTCCATGCTGCTCTCAACTGTGATAGTTTCTCTCTGATAAGAATCTGCATCAATATCAATATTTTTACATCCTGTTTTAAACTCCAGAATACCCTGTTCATTGGTGTATCCGATAACTGTATTGTCACAGGATACCTTTGCTTTATAGACAGGCTTTTGACTGGCGTCATCCACAACCTTAATTTTTGATTGTGAATACCCCAAAAAGCAGATCAGAAAAAATAGTAACAGTAAACCCCTTTTCATGTAAAAAACTACGTCAAAAATAATGATATTTATTCTTGTAGAAAAGTTTTTAACAGAGTATAACATTGATTTAATCTAATGTTTTCATGGACTTTGTAAAGACAAAGACAAATGAAAAAATGATCAGATAGTCTTTCTGTATTTTAAAGGAATTTTCAAATAAAAAAACTCCTTAGCAATTAAGATTCAGGAGTTTTGTGGTTTTTCGTTGTTTTGTGTTTTAGAATCGTCTTTTATTGATCATTGAGCGCTTTCATGAATTCAATGATATCATCTGTTTCTTTATCAGTAAGTTGTAACGGATCATCAGAAAGAGTCTGATTTTCCACTTTAAATCCAAAAGCTTTTCCACCACCTTTGTTGTAAAAATTCATCACTTCTTTCAATGTTTTGTACCCTCCGTTGTGCATATAAGGAGCTGTTTTTTGAATGTTTCGGAGAGTTGGTGTTTTGAAAGAATGCTGCAAAGAAGGAACTGTTTCATGAAATTTTCCTCTTCCCGGATCGGCATCAAATGTTTTATTCTCTGCATTTACTGCTACACCCAATATTTCCTGCTCAGTTTTTTTGAAATTCGGAGGCACTGTACCATTGAATAAAGGAAGGAAATGACAGATGGCACACTGGGCTTTTCCCACAAAAAGATTGAAACCACGCTTTTGATTGTCTGTCATCGCTGATTTATTTCCTCTCATATATTCATCAAAATCTGAATTGAATTTTGCGAGCGAACGAATATAGCTCGCCAATACATTCTGAAGCTGCCATACTTCAGTTTTTTGGGAGTGATAAATTTTTTTGAATGCGGCCTGATAATTTTTATCATGATTGATTTTGGCAAGAATGATATTCAGGTCACCGTGCATTTCTTCTTTATTGGAGATCACATCTGAGCTTTGTCCTTCCAGATCATCCTTTCTCATATCCCAAAACTGGCCATGCTGATATCCTGCATAGTTGAGTGAAGGTGTATTTCTCGCCAGTTCTGAATTTTCAAGGGACATTGCTCTGGCTAGACCGTCTGTAAATGCTTTCTCTGGAATATGGCATGTTGCACAGCTTCGGTTATTGCTGTTGGATAATATTTTATCATTAAAAAGCTGATGTCCAAGAGCTGCCTTTTCTTCAGAGTAAGCGTATTCTTTTCCGGGAGTGAAAGCATTAGGATTAAAAGCATTTTTACTAAAGAATGTAGCTGCATTTTTGTTTAAAGCGGTCGTTACGTCAACATCAGGAATGTTCTCCTGCTTTTTAAAATCAAGCATCAGAGCTGTGATTCTATTCAGATGATCCGGAATGAAATTGACATAATCAAATGTGTTTTTGTCGGGGTTTTTCTTCAGTACATTAATGGCTGAACTGATCTCTGCCACAAGACTTTTTAAGGCTTTATTTTTCGAACGATCAGTGGAGATCTGTTCCAAAGTTTCTTTTATTCCTTGCAGAGAAGATGGCATTTCCTCTAAAAATACTCCTGAAACGGGTGTGTCAAAACCTGAAATTCCCAGGCTGGAAATTCTGAAAGCTTCCTGTCTTAAGGCATCAAAAACCTGATCTTTACTGATAGTAATAACCTGAAAGTTGGTTTCTATGGTATTGCTTTTATTGATGAGCTTATTAAGCATCCGGATTACTTCTTCTTTATTTCCTTTATCATATGGATACAACATTTCTTCCAAAACCTGAAGCCCTTCGGGTTCTATTTCCGTATGTTCGTCCATCTCTATTTCAGGAAGGGCAGGACCGTTGATAAACCTTGCGGAGTGGGGCAGGAAGTATTCTACCGCCCATTCCATTGTTTTGTAGGTTTTTCGGATATCCTGAAATTTTTTCTGAAGAAGCTTTTCATCAGCGTTTTTAGTAACCAGAGTTTTCAGTCCGTTAATTTGCTTTTCGAAATCAACATTGGTTTTGATAATCCTGTTTTTGACAGAACCAAGATCTTCGTATATCGGCTGCTGCTTATCGTTTTTACAGTAATAAAGGGTAAAAAGCGCTGCTGCACAGTAAAGAAAAAGGAGTATCGGGTATTTTGAATGCTTATTCATAGGTATGAAAAAGTATCAACAGAGATTTTCTATTGATACTTTAATTGGATATGAAGGAATTAAAACTATTTTTCTACGTTTCTGATGATAACAATTTGTCCGCCTTCTTTGTTGGCGTTGATTCCGGAACCGTCAGGATTTTTGAATTTATCCAGTTGCCATGTATGAGAATGGATATTCACAGAGAAGGTATTAGGGATTCCGATGATGTCTGAAATATCAACCATTGCCCCGAACTCCCATGATCCGTACTTCTGCAGATCTCCGGATTGGTTGTATGCTGTCTGCCATGCAGAGTCACCTCTGTTGTGCCTCATATTCAGCCACGGTTTGTATTGTTTGGTGGCAATATTTAGCTGCCAGATATAAGAATCGTGATTGGCATTTTTGTAATAAGAATCTCCGTCTTCCTGGATGT
Source organism: Chryseobacterium sp. SG20098 (assembly GCF_031844745.1). Taxonomy (NCBI): domain Bacteria; kingdom Pseudomonadati; phylum Bacteroidota; class Flavobacteriia; order Flavobacteriales; family Weeksellaceae; genus Chryseobacterium; species Chryseobacterium sp. SG20098. Next base: position 4,883,088 of record NZ_CP134622.1, read on the forward strand.
ATACAAAGTTTTCAGTTACACATAAGTTGTCAGGATTGATCAGATTATTTCCCGGATTAGAATCACCTTCAGCCACCACTTCCAGTTTTCCTGTCAGCATATTATTGGCGTTCAGAACAAGCTTGTAGACTCTTCCCCACATGGTTAATCCTGCCTTTGGATTAACACCGTCAGAAGATTCTCCGGTTGCAGTAAAGTAGATTTCTCTTCCTTTTCCAGCTCCTTTTCTGTAATCTACATCTTCCACTCTTGAAAAACGGATCGCATTATTGTCAATATTTTTCTGGTTGATTTGAGCTCCGGTAAGGTTTTTAGCGTTAGGAATTTCTACGAACTCTACGTCGTAGCTGCTTCCTTTCGTCATATCCGTTTCAGTATAGTTGCTGTTGGTTCTTTTTAAAGAATACAACTTACCGTTATCAAGATCTCCCTGTGTATCTGCTACATACATAATCAACTGTCCTGCAGACTGGTGAGAAGAAGAATAAGACTGGTCTTCACCAATGATGATATAGGTTTTTCCGTTAGAAACATCTTTAGGAAGCGGAACTGCATTTTCCATAGAAGCCTTTCCTAATGCCGGTTTTACCCTTGATTTATCAGTTGCCTGAGACACTGGTGCCAAAGGGTTTAAAGCATGTACCATACTTTCTTCACCTGATTCTCCGGCGGTAAGGAATGCACTGAAACCATGAATTTCCGGGGTTGCCAATGTAGCGGAGCATAATCTTGTCATTCCTCCGGTTCCGTTTAAGATATATTCTCCTTTTACAGGCTTAAAAGTTTTGTCTAAATAGACTCTTGATACCGATTGTTTGATCTCGTGGTTGGTGATCATCAGGTAACCGTCTGAGTTTGGATCTTTCATAAGACCCATTCCGTCCGGCTGGCCTCCGAAAACGAAATCGGGAGAACCTGGAAGAACGTCAGAACTGGAAATAAGGGTGGTTATATTTAAATTTTCAAAATCTTTCATTCCATAAACGAAAGCGGGTTCTTTAGAAAAATTTTCAAGTTTGATTTTATCATTGACAGGAGTGTCCGAGTTACCGTTGTCATCATTGCAGCCTTGAAATATAAGAGAAGCAAAGACCAGCGCTCCAATAGTTTTGTTTATTTTCATAATTATATTTTTTGAATTTCGATTATGGCAAAACTAAAGGTCTTGTATTAACTGAGTTTTAAAAAGATAAAACAAATAGTTTAAGATTAAGTAATGGTTTGTTAAGATAAGATCAATAATTAGAACGGGTATAAATAAAAAAGACTGTGATGAAATCTTAGGAATAAAGAATAGTATGGTATAGCGCAGAGTACGCAAAAGTTTTATTTCCTGCTTTTTTCGATCGAAAAGGCATTTGCGGACGAAAATATTGATGATAGCATGAGCGTTATATCCGGCTTATGTAATTTTTCAAAATTTTTTTCATCTGCGAGAAGTAAGAATAGTACACACGCTTAGTCAGAATCAATGAAGTTGATTCCATTCTTTGCCACTTGAAATATAAAGTAATATAGAAAAAACTTTGTGTTAAAATAATATGATATGCACTAAAAACAACTCCGGCTGTCTCAATTTTGAGACAGCCGGAGTTAAAATTTATAATAGAGGTTTCTATTTTAGATATTCAAAGCTTTTTGGTATGCGTTTTCTAACCCTTCGAGGTTTTTACCACCAGCTGTTGCAAAGCCAGGGTTTCCACCACCGCCACCTTGAATTTCTTTAGCAAGGTCTTTTACGATAGCTCCAGCCTGGTAATCAGCAGCAAGATCATCAGAAACTCCAACGGTAATCATTGGTTTTCCATCTGCATCAGAAAGAATAATCGTTACTGAAGTCGGGATTTCTCTCTTCAGCTGGAAAACGATGTCTTTTACAGAACCTGCATCCAGAGAAGTTTTCTTTACTAAAAGCTGTTTGTTGCCTTTCTGCTCATATGAATTCTTCCATTCTCCGATTTCTCCTTTTGCTTTTTCCTTTTTAAGAGCATCTACTTCAGCCTTCAATGAAGTATTTTCTTCGATCAGTTTTTCGATCGATCTTACCACATCTTTAGACTTTAATAACTGAGAAAGTTCAGTGATCTGTTTTTCAAGATTGTTGAAATACTCCTCAGATTTGTCTCCCGAAATAGCCTCAATTCTTCTGATTCCTGCAGCAGCAGAACCTTCGGAAGTGATTTTAAAATGGCCGATTTCGCTGGTGTTTTTTACGTGAGTTCCCCCGCAAAGTTCTTTTGAACTTCCAAACTGGATCATTCTCACACTGTCACCATATTTTTCACCAAATAAAGCCATTGCTCCTTTATCCAGAGCTTCCTGAATCGGAATATTTCTGAACTCCTGTAAAGCAATACTTTCTTTGATCTTTTTATTTACTTTTTCTTCAATAAGTGCTAATTCTTCCTCAGTCATTTTGTTGAAATGAGAGAAGTCGAAACGAAGATAATCAGGACCAACATAAGAACCTTTCTGTTCTACGTGAGTTCCTAACACCTCTCTTAAAGCCTCGTGCAGAAGGTGAGTTACAGAGTGGTTAGCCTGAGAATTTTTTCTTTCGGAAGCGTTTACTTTAGCATAGAAAACAGCACCGGCATCTTTAGGAAGCCCGTTGATCAATGAAATGATTAGTCCGTTTTCTTTTTTGGTTTCCAACACTTCAAAGCTTTCAACCGCATTCTCAAGAACACCTTTGTCTCCAACCTGTCCACCTCCTTCAGGATAGAAAGGAGAGCTGCTTAATACCACCTGGTAAAATTCTCCGTCTTTATTTTCTACCTTTCTGTATCTTGTGATATAGGTTTCGGATTCAATTTGATCGTATCCTACAAAGTTTTCATCTCTTTCCTCCAAAGTAACCCAGTCGTAAACTTTCTGGGCAGAATCAGCTTTTGAACGAAGCTTCTGTTTCTCCATTTCAGCTTTGAAACCAGCTTCATCAATTGTTAATCCTTTTTCTTCTGCAATAATTCTTGTTAAATCATCAGGGAAACCATAAGTATCATACAGTTCAAAAACTTCTTCACTTGGTAATACCTTCTGATTATTGGCAATAGTCTGCTGGATCAGTTTTTCTACTCTGATCAGACCGTTTTCAATAGTTTTTAAGAAAGAATCTTCTTCACTTTTGATCACTTCAGCAACAAGTTTTCCCTGTTTTTCGATTTCCGGGAAGAAGGTTCCCATCTGTTCCTGCAGTACAGCTACCAGTTTGTAAAGGAAAGGCTCTTTCATATCCAGGAATCGGTAAGAATAAGAAATTCCTCTTCTTAAAATTCTTCTGATAACATATCCCGCACCTCCGTTGGAAGGCAATTGTCCGTCTGCAATAGCAAAAGAAACTGCTCTGATGTGGTCTACCACAACACGGATGGCAATATCTTTTTCGTCTTGTAAAATTCCGGTATATTTTTTACCTGAAAGTTCCTCAACTTTAGCAATAAGCGGAGTGAAAACATCCGTATCATAGTTGGAAGACTTCCCTTGAAGTGCCATACAAAGACGCTCAAAGCCCATTCCCGTATCTACGTGCTGAGCAGGAAGCTTCTCTAAAGATTTATCTGCCTTTCTGTTGAATTCCATGAAAACCAGGTTCCATACTTCCACAACCTGCGGGTGGTCCTGATTCACAAGGGAAATTCCCGGAACTGCTGCTTTTTCTTCAGGAGTTCTCAGGTCAATATGGATTTCCGAACACGGTCCGCATGGTCCGCTTTCACCCATTTCCCAGAAGTTATCTTTTTTATTTCCGTTGATGATTCTGTCTTCTGAAATATGAGATTTCCAGAAATCGTAAGCGTCCTGGTCTCTGTCCAGATTTTCTGAAGCATCACCTTCAAAAATGGTAACGTATAAATTTTCTTTTGGAATTCCGTATACTTCAGTCAGTAATTCCCAGGCAAAAGCAATAGCCTCTTTTTTGAAGTAATCCCCGAAAGACCAGTTTCCCAACATTTCAAACATAGTGTGGTGGTAAGTATCTCTTCCTACATCATCCAGGTCATTGTGCTTCCCTGAAACTCTCAGACATTTCTGTGTATCGGCAATTCTAGGGGCGGTAGGGGTTTTGTAGCCAAGGAAAAAATCCTTGAACTGCGTCATTCCGGAGTTGGAAAACATAAGGGTAGGGTCGTCTTTCAGCACAATAGGAGCTGAAGGAACGATTAAATGCTCCTTACTTTTAAAATAATCTAAAAATTTTTGACGTATCTCTTGTGATGTCATAGTATTGCTTTTGCTTTTTTTAGTATCAAATTTTGATAAGATGCAAATTTACTATTTTTAAGCGATTTGTAATAATTTTATGCTATGTTTTGAATGGTGCCCGGCTTTGGATATGGATGTGTCCTAAACCTCACGGGTTTTCAAAACCTGCGAGGTTTGAGACGGCTATAATTTGTAATAATCTATCTTGTTTTGCATTTTCCGGCTTAACTTACTACCTTCGCTATGATCTTAGATAAGGCAAAACACTTTCAATGACAAAAGATGAAGAGCTGAAAAGCTGGATAGAACAGTATTCAGGGCCGCTTTTGAAACGGGCACTGTATGTACTTTCGAATAAAGAAGATGCACAGGATGTGGTTCAGGAAGTTTTTCTTGCAGCTTATTCTGCTTATGATTCTTTTGAAGGGAAAAGTAATGCGCTTACGTGGCTGATGGCTATTCTGAATAGAAAAGTGGCCGATTTTTACCGGAAAAAATACAAATCGGAACCCAATATCCGACTTGATCATTTTTTTGATGAAACCGGATCATGGAAAAATAATGATGTTTTAAATGACTGGAATGTATCAGGAGAAGGGGATGAGCTTTTAGACAACAAGGATTTTAATAAAACACTTGAAGAGTGCATTGAGGAATTGCCCTCCAAATGGAAGATTCTGTTGAAAATGTATTATATCGAAGAAAAAAAAGCACCGGAAGTAAGTCAGGAATTGAATGTTTCCACGACAAATCTATGGAAGATTTTGCAGAGAAGCCGCATGCAGCTCAGAGGATGTCTGGAGTTTAACTGGTTTTCAAAATCATAAGAAATCATGATACGAAGAATACTACATATATTATTTTTACCGTGCAGTGAAGCTACTTTACTGATGGAAAAAAGGAATGCCCAATCTATTTCTGCCAGAGAAAACAGGATGCTCAGTATGCACCTGATGATCTGTAAATGGTGCAGGATGTACAATGAAAAGCTGGCTCTTCTGGATAAAGCTTTTAAAAAGACTTTTTCTGAAAAAGAAACTGAAATTAATGATTCTGAAATTCAGGACTTTAAAAATAAAATGATCGATAAATTAAATTTTTAGGATAATTTCTGTCAGGATTTTAAAATAGCACCGACTATACTTTTGAAAACAATAAAGTATTCATTTAAAATCTTAAAAATATGGTCGGAACAGTACAGGAATCTAAAAATCAATTAACCCGAATCGGGTATTATATTTCGCTTTTCGGAGCAGCACTTATTTTACTGTGGATTGGTATCTTCAAATTCACTCCCACAGAAGCAGCTGCAATAAAACCTTTGGTAGAAAACCATTTCTTAACTTTTTTCGTATATAAAATTATAAGCGTCCAGACAGTGTCAAATCTTATCGGAGCGATAGAAATTATCATTGCCTTACTCCTGATATTTAGTGCGAAATTTGCTGTATTGAAAAAGTATGCAGGGATAGGAATGATCGTAACCTTTCTGGTGACATTAAGCTATTTGTTTACAACACCGGGAATATGGAAAATAGTGGACGGAGTTCCTGTGACGGATTTCTTTATTTTAAAAGACCTTATGCTTTTAGGATTTGGATTCATGATCGTTCAAAATAATAAGTAATGAATAAAAAGGTAAAAATGAAAAATATATTAATTGTACTCGGAATCATTCTGGGGATAGCAGTTTTTGCTGCGGGATCCGGGCTCTTCAAAAAGAACAGGCCTGATGTAGTGGAAGTAAAAAAAGAAAATGAGAAAATTATGGATAACAAAAACGTTAGAGAGATTTATTTTGCAGGTGGATGTTTCTGGGGAACAGAACATTTTTTTCAACAAATTCGTGGCGTGGTAGGAACAGAAGTTGGTTATGCCAACGGTAATACCAAAAATCCTACTTATGAAGAAGTCGTAAGCCATACAACAGGTTTCGCAGAAACCGTAAAAGTAAAATATGATCCTGAACAGGTAGATCTGAAACTATTGATTGATCTGTATTTTAAAACTATTGATCCTACAAGCAAGGATCAGCAGGGAAATGACAGAGGAAACCAGTACAGAACAGGAATTTATTTCACTGATAAAACGGATGAAGCGGTGGTAAAAGATGAAGTTCAGAAGCTGGCAAAGAATTATAATAAACCCGTAGTCGTAGAAACTATTCCATTGAAAAATTTCTACAGAGCGGAAGACTATCATCAGGATTATCTGGATAAAAATCCAGGCGGTTACTGCCATATTGAACCGGGACTTTTTGAAATGGCCAAAAAAGCCAACCCGCTTCCAAAACCGGCTTATCAAAAGCAGGATAAAAAAGTTTTAAAAGAAAAACTGACAGCAGAACAATATAATGTTACCCAGGAAAACGGCACCGAAAGACCTTTCCAGAACGAATACTGGAACGAAACCCGTGAAGGAATTTATGTAGATATTACCACAGGAGAACCTTTGTTTGTTTCTACCGATAAATTTGAATCCGGATGTGGATGGCCAAGTTTCTCCAAACCGATTACCAAAGGTTTGATTGATGAAAAACTGGATCGTTCCCATGGTATGGACAGAGTAGAAGTAAGAAGTAAAACCGGTGATGCCCATTTAGGACACGTTTTCACAGACGGACCACAGGATAAAGGAGGACTTCGTTACTGTATCAACAGTGCTTCGCTGAAATTTATTCCGAAAGCGGAAATGGAAAGCAAAGGATACGGAAAATATCTTCCGTTGTTAGATAAAAAGTAATATGAAAGGAAGGCTGCCAATGGCAGCCTTTTTATTTTGAATTAATGATGTAATTGAAATCTTTCTTTAATGCTGAACATGGACATATTCAGAAATATAAGAAACCCGAAAATAATGTAGGAAGCTTCTTTGGAAGCGGTTGTAAACAGGTTAAAGATCTGCCCATAGCGGGTAGATTCAAAAGCATTTATAGTTTCTGCTGGCCCCCAATCTATAGTATCATTACAAAGCAAACATTCATATTCAGGATATTGCACCTTAGGATCAATATAGCTATAAACCGCAAAAATATGTCCTGTTTTCTCCAGATCAACGGCATACTGTTCCTGTTTGGCAATCGCCAGATCATTCAAAACAGAGACAAAATCACCATAGCTATTATTTTGATCTAAAATAAACTCAATACCAGACTCTTTCTCATTTCTTTCCTGAAGCTTTTTCAGTTCAGAAACATATGATTTTGAATTTTCTTTGGCAGTACCGGGGACTATTTTTATTTTTTTGTAATCCCAGTTTCTATAAGTTTCAAAACTTTCAAATGTATTTTTACTCCCTTCTCTTTCTTTGGCAGGAAGTCCAATATCTATCACAGAAACGTTAATATCTTCAGACTTTTGGCTTCCATAATACCAAAACAAAACAGGAATCAGCAAGGCGCTGATCAATCCTGGAAAGTAGTATATTTTTTTCATGGCTGGTTTTTGATAGTACCGAATGAAAATTTTAAGCCAAAAAAAAAGTGATCCGAAAACGAACCACTTAAAAAATAATCTTTAAATATTGTAATTTTTAAATCTTTAAATTCCAGATATTACCATCTACCAATCTCTTTTTCTCAGAATCCAGTACGATCCGAATATAAAAATAGCACACCATACCAGACAGGCGATAAGGCTTTCCGTAGGGTAGTGGAATTCATATTTTAATCCCATCATTTTTGCCATATCCAATCTGATCATCGGATTGGGAATAAGGTTAGACATACTTTCCAGCGGTAAAAGATGCGAGATGAAAAAATCATTCTGAAGAACCTCATTTCTTTGGGGCCCCTGCATTCCTTTTACTTTTGAATAGACTTCAAGAGCCTTTAAAATTCCCTCACCAATCCAGAAAATAAAGAGAGCAAGAAATACAAACACAGATTTCCTCAGTAAAATAGAAAGGAACATTAAGAAACAGAAGAACGTAAATAGTTTTACCAGGTAATTTCCAATAAAGAACATCTCAGCAAAAACCTTTGTAGATTCCGTTGTCTTCGAATATTGATATCCCAGAAACAAAGTAATACCCAATACAATGGCTGTTGAAACAATAGTGAAAATACTTATTGTCAGTAATTTTGAAGTGATGAATTCCTTTCTGCTCAATCCATCAATGGTATTCTGCTTGAACATCCGGTTACTGAATTCCTGTGAAATAGAGAAAACAATTATCAGTCCCAGGAAAATTTTCAGTAAGGCAACAATCCATGTGGTGAAATTCCAGATTTCCGGGAAATTGTAAATCCCCTGTTCTTTTAAGTTAATGGTTCCTCCAAAAATATCAAAGTCAACCAATCCTATGAAAAGCAGCGCAATAAGAATGGCGAAATAGAGTATAGTGAAAACCTTAAACGGTTGATAGTTCAGGTTTTTGTAGTATTCCAGTTTTAATAATTTGATCATGATTAATTAGTGTTTTTTACAAGTTCAAGGAATTGAGATTCAAGAGACAGTTTTTTCTTGGTCAAGTGGGAAAGATAGATTCCTTTCTCTGCCAGTTTCTGATTCATTGCCGAAGCTGAAACAGAAGCATCATCACGGATCTGGGCTTTGATAAGATCACCTTCCTGATGAATGGAAGAGAACCATTGAAGTTCATTCAAAGCATTTAACAGCAATGTGTTATTATCAGCTTTCAGTTCAAAATATCCATTATTGGAAGTCATTTCATCCACTCTTCCACAGTAGATGGAATTTCCTTCTTTTAATACAATCACGTGGCTGCAGATTTTCTCAATTTCATCCAGAAGATGGCTTGCAATGATAATGGTGATTCCCTGTTTGGCAATATTGCTGATGATTTCTCTGATCTGAATGATTCCTTCAGGATCCAGTCCGTTGGTCGGTTCATCCAATATCATCACTTCAGGATTGTTGAGCATCGCTGAAGCTATGGCAAGACGCTGTTTCATTCCCAAAGAAAAAGTTTTGAAAGTATCTTTTCTCCTTTCATACAGATTAACGGTCTTCAGCACTTCGTCAATCCTTGAATAGGGTGCTTGCTTAATTTCAGCGACAATCTTAAGGTTGGTTTCTGCGCTTAAATAAGGATAAAAGTTAGGCTGTTCGATAATTGCTCCGATCTTTTTTAAGGTGTCAGGATCAGTTCCTTTTTTTCCAAACCAGAACCAGTCTCCGCTGGTGGGATTGATGGTTGAAAGCAGCATCCCGAAAGTAGTGGATTTTCCGCTTCCGTTCGGACCCAAAAGGCCATAAACATTTCCTCTTTCGACATCAAAAGAAATATTGTTCACCACAACTCTTTTGAATTTTTTCGTCAAATTTTTTACTGATAAAATCTTTTCCATGTAATTTGTTTTACATAGTAGTAGTCTATATAAATTAGAGAATGTTACAGAATTATCATAAATCAATATTAATTTATGGACAAATACATTAAATTTGATAGAATTAATCAACAGTTATGAAGCTAATTGAACTGGCAGAAGAATTAAATGTATCTGCAGAAGCCATAAAACAGTTTATCCAGGATTTTGATCTTGAACTGGTAGACTGTGTCAGTACAAATTTTGACGTAAAAGAAGATTTTGAAAAATTTGCCCGTGAGAATGTAGATTTTTTGAGGTTATATGAAAAAGATCTTGATAAAAATAAAACGTTGGAGCAGATTGCCGAAGTCATTAAGCAGCCAAAAGATAAGGTGGAAAAGGTGATTAAAGACAATAATCTCAATATTTTCGATAATGGTTTTTTCAAATCCTCCATATCAAGCTATGGAATTGATAACAAACTTGGAGGGAATTATCAGTTTGTCTACGATTATTTTGGGCATAAAACCAGCCTTCAGCAAAGAGATTTTATAGGGTACAGAGACCTTTTCTTTTATACATCCACTGTTCTGGAACCCTTCCTGAATCCGCAGCAGATCAAAGACTGGGGCATCAACAAACCTGCAGGGATTATTCTGTACGGACCTCCGGGAAGCGGAAAGATATTCTGGGCCAATAAAATTGCTGAAATCATCGGTTATCAGTTTAAAGAAGTCAAAAAACATTATTTGGGAACTTCGCTGATTGATGGAAATGAGATCAATTTCAGTGATTTCCTGGTGAGTATGATGAAGGAAAACAAAATGCTTCTTTTTATGGATGATTTCGATGAAATTATGATGCAGAGAAGGGCGGAAACAGACATTGCTTCCTGCAATCTTGAGGCTCAGGAGCTGATTCTGCATTACATTGGAAAATTTGAAAAAGAAGGTGTTTTAATGGTAGGGTCAGCTAATTCTGTGGCTGAAATTGATGAGGAAATTCTGGCACCCGGAAGATTTGATGTGTTGATTCCTATTTTTCCTCCCAATGCTTCTGAGCGCTCGGAAATCATTCTTTATGCCATGACCAGAGGATTGGAAGAAGATTCTTTACTCTACAAAATACTTAAAAATAACAAAGCTGATAAGGTTCCTTTCTGGCATGAAATCTCTTCAAAGATGAAAGCCTTCAGTAACACTATGCTGATAGACTTTACCCAAAGTTTAAAGAAAAGAATTAAAAATCTTTATCAGAGAACCAGAAACGAAAAGCTGAAAATTGATCAGAAACTTTTGGAGAGTGCGCTGAGGGATGCCGGGTCAAAACTTACTGAAGAATATCTTGATCAGGTAGCACGATTTCTAGCGGATGCCATTATCAATAATTTTGATGACTTCAGGTTTAGGATTCAGGCTCTGAAAAATGAACTGGAAACTTACAGAGTTGTCGAAGAGCCGCAAAGAGCAATCGGATTCCAGCATAATGAAGAAGGAGATAAAGGATAAACTGTTTAAGGTTTTATAAAAATTACTCATTACCTAATTACTCATTATTTATGAACAGTATTTGGGAATTGGATACATTCTACAGAAAAAGAGATATCATCATTATTGGTGCGGGGTTTTCCGGGCTTTGGACAGCTATATCCATAAAGGAGAAGTATCCTGAAAAATCTGTTCTTATTATTGAACGGAATACCATTCCATTGGGTGCTTCCACAAGAAATGCCGGGTTTGCCTGCTTTGGAAGTCTTACCGAAGTGATTGCCGATTCTGAGAAAATGGGCTGGGAAAAAACACTGGAGCTTGTTACAATGAGATTTAACGGACTTCAGAAAATCCAGCATTATTTTAAACATGATGAAATTGATTTTGAACTGAATGGAGGATATGAAATTGTAAACACTGAAGAGCCTTTAACCCAGATTGATGCTGTAAATAAAAAACTGAAAACAATAACCGGACTGGATCAGACTTATACTTTAAAACAGAATAAAATAAAGGAATTCGGACTTGGAAAATCTGAATTCCTGATTGAAAATCCTTGTGAAGGAGGTCTTCACTCCGGAAAGTTAGTACAGAAACTACTGGAGAAATGCCACGAACTGAAAATTGAGTTTTTATTTGGAACGGAAGTTCAAAATATTGAAGAAATGGACAAAGTTGAGGTGCAGCTTTCAACAGATCTTTCTGTAATCGCCGACCAGCTTATTTATTGTACCAATGCATTCACTTCAAAATTTCTGGAAAAAGAGAATATCATTCCTGCCCGCGGACAGGTTCTCCTGACAGAACCAGTAGACGGTTTAAAACTTAAAGGTACTTTTCATTATGATGAAGGCTATTATTATTTCAGAAATATAGGAAACCGGATATTGCTGGGTGGCGGAAGAAATCAGGATTTTAAGACAGAAGAAACAACGGCTTTTGAAACGACAGAATTTCTGCAGAATCATTTAGAAAATTTTTTAAAAGAAGTCATACTTCCTCATAAAGATTTTAAAATTGCCCTCCGCTGGTCAGGAATCATGGCTATGGGTGAAGAAAAATCGCCCATTGTAAAACAGCTTTCAGAAAGACAGTTTTGCGCGGTAAGACTTTCCGGAATGGGAGTGGCCCTGGCCCCGAAGATAGGTGAAATGGTGGCAGAAATGATATAATTACAACGTTGGGAAACATGAAATACTTACCCTTTGAACGTATTATTTACAAAACAAATTTGTCTGAAAAGGAAGTTTTAACAAGACTTTCTGGTTTTGTAGAACCTAAAAAATTTGGTTTGGGGAAAAATTATATCAAAGAATATGAAGGATCTATCTATAATAATAGCTTTGAAATAAGCAGAGTGATACAATACAGAAACTCTTTTCTTCCTCAGATCAACGGTAAAATTCAAAATGAAAATAATGGAACCCAAATACAGGTGACCATGTCATTACATGCTTTTGTCTTCTTTTTCTTAATAGTCTGGTGCTCATTTGCCCTGATTTTCTTCATAGGTGTCTCTATAAAAACTATAAGGGAAAAAGAAATATCAGTAGAACTTTTTCTTCCTCTGGGTATGCTCTTGTTTGTCTACGCTTTAACTATGGCAGGGTTCAAATCGGAAAGTAAACAAGCAAAAGAATATCTTAGAAGAAGCTTTGACGCTGAAATTATCAAGGAATAGTTCTCCTAAATCAGATCCTGAACCTCTATTAAATTTCCAAAAAAATCAAGTATTCGAAAAACTCGAATCCCGAACCCCGAAAACTAAAACCCCGAACCTCTCCACTCTAAAAGAATTCCTTATTTTTGCAAAAAAGAAACATTCGTGATTAACAACGACCAGATAAAAGAAGTTCAATCCAGAATTGAAGACTTACACAGATACCTTCAGATTGAAAAAAAGAAGATTGAAATAGCCAATGATGATGAAAAAACTGCGGCACCCGAATTTTGGGATAATCCAAAAACTGCTGAAGCATTTCTAAAACAGCTTCGTTCCAAGAAAAAATGGGTAGAAAGCTATGACGAAATTCAGACACAGTTTGAAGATTTACAGGTTTTGGCTGATTTTGCTAAAGAAGATCCGGATTCTGAAAAAGAACTGGATGAGACTTTCCCGCAATTGGTGGAAAAAATTGAGGACCTGGAATTCAAAAATATGCTTTCCAATGAAGGGGACGAACTTTCTGCAGTACTTCAGATTACAGCAGGAGCAGGAGGAACAGAAAGTTGTGACTGGGCAGCTATGCTGATGAGAATGTATACCATGTGGGCAGAAAAACAAGGCTATAAAATCCGTGAACTTAACTTCCAGGAAGGAGATGTAGCAGGTGTGAAGACTGTTACCCTTGAAATTGAAGGCGAATTTGCTTTTGGATATTTAAGAGGTGAAAACGGAGTACACCGTTTGGTAAGGATTTCTCCTTTTGACAGTAATGCGAAACGCCATACCAGTTTTGTTTCGGTATATGTTTATCCTTTGGTGGATGATACCATTGAAATCAACATCAATCCTGCCGATATCAGCTTTGAAACCATGAGAGCTTCCGGAGCCGGAGGACAGAACGTAAACAAGGTGGAAACGGCTGTACGTCTTCGCCACGCTCCTACAGGAATTATCATTGAAAACTCAGAATCCCGTTCTCAGCTTCAGAATAAAGAAAAGGCCATGCAGCTCCTTCGTTCAAGACTTTACGAAATGGAACTGGAAGAGCGTATGAAAGCCAGAAATGAGATTGAAGCCAATAAAATGAAGATTGAGTGGGGAAGCCAGATCAGAAACTACGTCATGCATCCATACAAACTGGTAAAAGATGTACGTTCCGGTCATGAAACTTCAGATGTGGATGCCGTAATGAACGGAAATATTACCCCATTCCTGAAAGCATTCTTAATGGCCGATGGAACGGCAGTTTCCGATGATGATCTGGACTTATAAAAATCATGTTTGAATTTTAGTTAAAATCTTATAATTAATTTTTGTTTCAGACATTTTAGACTTACTTTTGTTGTTCATCGATATTTATGGAAGATTTCAATAGCTGGAAGGATTTATTAAACCCGGAGTTTTATATAAAAATGGGAGGGTTTTGGCTGATTTTGTTTATTGTTTTTGCTGAAACAGGTCTTTTTGTAGGATTTTTTCTACCTGGAGATTCACTACTTTTCGTTTCGGGAATTTATGCTGTTGAAATCATCAAAGAGACTTTTGGCTCTACAGGGAGCGATTTCCTAGATACTACAATATTAGCTTCTGGTGTAGCTCTTGCTGCTGTTATTGGAAATGAAGTTGGATATTATTTCGGGAGAAAAGCAGGTCCTGCTTTATATAAAAGACCGGACTCAATGCTTTTTAAGAAGAAATACCTTTATCAGGCCCACGATTTCTTTGAAAAACATGGTGCATTAGCTGTTATTATGGCAAGATTCTTACCGGTTGTAAGAACTTTTACACCCATTGTGGCAGGTATTGTCAAAATGGATAAAAAAGAGTTTTTAAGAGATAATATTATTGGAGCTGTATTATGGTCATTCATTTTGATCTTTGCAGGGCATTATCTGGATAAACTTTTCATGGACCAGTTTGGAATCAATCTAAAACAGAAACTGGAATATATCATTATCGTCATTGTATTGGTAACGACACTTCCGGTCATCTTCAAGTTTGTTTTCGGAAAAAAAGAAGACCTTTCAAAAAAATATGAAGATCAGGACTTTGAATAGATAAAGAATTCAATCAAAAATATAGAGCCGTCTCAATCATGAGATGGCTTTTTTATTGCTTATCAATAAATTTTTTAAACGCAAAGATTAATTTGTATTGAGTATTATTTTGAGAGAGCAAAGGTAGGAATCAATGAAATTGATTCTTTCTAAGCGTATGGATATATATTCGTGAGCTTCATCAGTGACAAAGTCACGACTTCTTTGCTTTTTTACAATGATGTGTTGTAATTATTATCCTTTGCGTTTAATAATCAAAAAAATTCTCTTAGACACCTTTACTTTTTAATCCATTCCAGAATATTAGGATAGATAATGCTGTCTCTTTTTCTTTTACTGAAAAATCTGGGTGCATGCCCGGCTCCTTTCATAAAAATAAATTTGTGTGGAACGTTCATCTTGGTAAGCACAGAGTCCATCGCAATTCCCTGGTGTTGATTTACCAGTACATCATTATTTCCCTGAAATAACATGGTCGGAACATCTGTAATATTAGCAATAGGGCTGGCTTCCTTAAAAGCTTCAGAAACGTTTTTCCGGTCAAACTTAGTCCCTACTACCTTTTGAAAAGTAGGAGAGGTATATTTTGAATAAAAAGATTTAAGATATTCAGAGCTGTAAAAATCTGTTGGTCCGCTTAAGGAGATTATTTTTTTTATTTGTTCAGGATGCTGGTAACCATAAAGTAAGGCTAGATGGCCACCGGCACTTTCTCCCAGAAGAATGTAATTGTTGGGTTGAAGCTCTGCTTTTTCTGCTAAAGAGTTGAATTTTTCAATGGCAAGCCCAATATCTTCAAGCTGTTGTTTATAAGTGATCTTTTCTTTGGTAGAAACAAACCTGTAATTCATATTGATACTCGGAATGTTGTTTTGAAAAAGCATTTTCTGAACCTGGATCATATGCTCTTTTTTACCCAAAGTCCAGGCCCCACCATGAACGATAAGTACAACAGGAGAATTTTCAGAATAATCTTTGGGAAGAAAAACATCCATTTTCTGTCTTTTATGTTCCCCATATTTCAGATTGTAAATCTTCTGTTGTCCGCCAGGACCTACCCAAACTCTGAATTTAGTATTACATGACTGCAGAAGGAAACCAACGCATCCCATGACGAAAAAATGATACCGGAGAATGAGTTTTTTCATTACTTAAATTTACGAAAAATTCTATTAATTATGAAGCAAACAAGGTCTAATTAAAGCTTTTCTGCTGTTTTTGATGACAATCCTTTTTTGATGGTAATAACTCCTTTTTCACCTTCTTTGAAAATGAAAGAAATCTCAGTGTCATCATCCTGAAGGAAAAATGCATCTTCTTTTTCAGCTGAAATTCTGACCTTAGGATCTTTATTGTTCTGCATAAAAAGCTGCCCGTTTTCGTAGAGAATATGGATAATGCTATCATCTGAAAGCTGGTAATCTCCAACATATTTTTTAAGAATATCAGCACTTAGTGTTACTTCTTTCTTTGGTTGTGGAAGAGTGTAAGGCTGATGTAAAAGAGCCGCTAAAATAGTATTACCTGCTTTCTCCAGTTTTTTACTTGTGATATTGTTCAGAAGGATAATGCAGAGATCATCCTCCGGAAGCATCGCAAAATAACTTGTGGAACCCTCTATATTTCCGCCGTGATTAATGAGTTTTTTTCCGTAAAGATCATCAATAAACCAACCATAACCGTAGCCGCTCAAAAAAGGAGTGGTTGCTTTTTTAAATGCCTCTTTGGAAACAATTTTATAATCTCTCAATCCAATATAGTAATTGTACAGATCTTCAACGGTACTGTAGATTTGTCCTGCAGGACCGGTTAGTGTAGAATTCCAGACTTGTGTTTTTTCCTGTTTTGTGTTTGAAATATAAGAATAGGGAACGGTTTTGTACGGGCTTTTCAGTGCAAGGTAGTTAAAACCGGTGTGAGCCATCTTCAGAGGATTTAGGATGAATTTTCTTACAGCATCTTCATAAGAAAGTTCTGTTATCTTTTCAATGATAAGTCCCAATATGATATACCCTGAATTGGTATAAGAAAACTGAGTTCCGGGTTTAAAATCCAATGGTTCATTTTTAAAAAAAGAAAGTTCTTTATCTTTTGGTATAGATTTTCCGGTGTGAAGAAGATTGAAATACTCTTTATTTCGCAATACTTCATAAATTCCGGAAGTGTGGGTAAGGAGATGTTCGATCGTAATTTCATTTCCTCTTGGATAATCGGGAATAAACTTTGAGACAGGATCTTTAAAAGAAAGTTTTCCTTCCTCGCTTAGCTTTACAATGACCAGAGCTGTGAAAGATTTGGTTAAAGAAGCAATCTGATACACACTTTTGTCCTGATTGGGGATCTTTTTTTCTGCATCCTGCCAGCCGTATGATCTTTCAATAATGTTTTTATTCTGATAATGGATCAAAGCAGTTCCATTAAATTTATTAATTGCTGCAAATGCTTTTATAATGTGGTCTATTTCTTCTTTCTTGCTTTCGTGATTAATAGTGTTGAGATGATTTTCCGTCTGAGCTTTCAGAGTAGAGTAGAATGCACTGAACAAACAACACATACATCCTAAAGCTAAAATATGAAATTGACGTTGCATAGGGATCAGATTTAAAAAACGGTTAAAATTACAGGTTTTCAGCGTAGCGGCTCAAAGAATTATTGTACCTGGGCAAATGTTTGGAAAGAGCTTTCAATATTAAAGACAGTGCTTCTTTGTATTCTTCTGCTGAAGAAAGGGACAGTGCTAAAAAAAGAATCTACCGCATCATCCAGTTCATCAGAATAGTGGGCTTTTTCCTCCCTTAAAATATGGATACTTTCTTCTATTTTTCCATTATTTCTTAAGGTGCTTGCGAGCTGAATTCTTGCTCTTCTTCTTCGTAAGCCAGTTAATCCTTTTTCTAATGCTGATCTGTACAAAGGTTCTGCTTCCTTTTCATGCCCGGTGGAATCAAAAGCACAGGCTCTTTCAAAATCAGCAATAGCCTGGGAATCCTTTTCTGTAAGTAATTCTACATGATCTTTAATTTGCTCAATAAACTCTTCACTGTTTATGGTTCCAAGTTTTAGCCATATTCTTTGTAATTGATTTTCCCAGTTTTTATTCATCCAATAGATTTTAAACAAAGATATAAAATATTGAAAGTGAAGGATTGTTGAAAGGTTCATATAATTTTCAAAATAATTGTTAGATTATGAATCCAAAAACGGAATTAAATAATTATTTTTGCTGAACTTAACAAAGATTAAAAAATTATTAAAATATGGCATCAGGCTTTTTTGCAATTTTGGATGATATTGCAGCATTGATGGATGATGTAGCGGTTACCAGTAAGGTTGCTACCCAAAAGACAGCAGGAATTTTAGGAGACGACCTGGCTGTAAATGCAGAAAAAGCCACTGGCTTTCTTTCCTCAAGGGAAATTCCCGTTTTATGGGCAATTACCAAAGGATCATTTATCAATAAACTGATTATTCTTCCTATCGTTTTTTTACTTAATTGGTTATATGCTCCGGCTATTAATTATGTATTGATCCTTGGAGGATTCTATCTGGCCTTTGAAGGCGTTGAAAAAGTAATAGAATTTCTTTTTCACCGTGACAAAAAGGGGCATGAAGTTATAGAGGAAATTGAAGAAGACGAAAAAAGTTCTGAAGAAATTGAAAAAGAGAAAGTAAAATCGGCAATTACAACTGATTTTATTTTATCCATCGAGATCGTTATTATTGCTTTAGGAACCGTATTGGAAGAAAGTCATCCTTTCATTACGCAGATTTTAGTAACAAGTCTGGTTGCATTTATTGCTACTGTTGGAGTGTATGGAATTGTAGCTTTGATCGTAAGAATGGATGATGCTGGGTTTAAATTAATAAAGAAAAGTAAGGATAAAGGCTTTTTCGGAGGGCTTGGACATCTATTAGTGAAGGCTTTACCTATTGTTATTAAAATATTAGGAGTCGTAGGAACAATTGCTTTAATAATGGTTGCTGGTGGAATTTTTCTTCATAGGATTGAATTTTTCCATGGCATATTACCAACCTGGCCGGATGTTTTGAAAGAGCTTACACTTGGAGTTGCTGGCGGATTGGCAGCGGTTGCTGTCTTCACTTTAGGAAAAGGAATCTATTCCCTGGCAACAAAAAAATAAAACAGAATTAGAATTAAATAACCAAAAAATCCTGTGCTCGAGAGAGTGCAGGATTTTTTATGATTAGATTTAAACTTTGAATATAAAACTTTGAACGTTAAACAAAAAAGAGACCTGTAAAAAGTCTCTTTTTCTATATTAATTGAATAAATCTTTTACTTTATCAAAAAAAGTTTTTTCTTTTCCGGATGGTTCTGCAACCATTTCTCCGCTGGACATCTGCTTTTCAAAGAATTCTTTCTGGTCCTTGGTAAGCTTCTGTGGAGTCCAGACATTGATGTGGATGAACATGTCTCCTTTACCATAGCTGTCGATACTTGGAAGCCCTTTTCCTGCTAATCTCAAGATTTTTCCGGATTGAGTTCCCGGATCAACGGTAATTTTTACTTTTCCGCCTACGGTAGGAATTTCTTTCTTCGTTCCTAAAGCAGCTTCAGCAAATGAAACATATAATTCCTGGTGAAGATTATCACCTTCTCTCTTGATCGTTTGATCTACTTCCTCTTCAATGATCACCAATAGATCTCCCGGAACACCTCCAAATGGAGCATCATTACCTTTTCCTCTTACATTAAGCTGGATACCGTCTCTTGCTCCTGCCGGAATGTTGATTGCGATTTCCTCTTCATCTTTGATAAGTCCCTGTGCATTGGCTCCTGCAGGAATTTTGTCAGCAACTTTTCCAATTCCCTGACAAGTACTACATGTAGTTTGAGTCTGCATTTGACCAAACATGGTATTCATTACTTTTAACTGAACACCGGAACCGTTACAGGTAGGACATGTTTTTGAAGTGGCACCTTCCGCCATCTTCATTTTCTTTACTTTGATGGTTTTCTGAGTACCATTTACCATTTCCTCAAGGTTCAGCTTGATTCTGATTCTTAAATTAGAACCTTTCACCTGCTGACGGCCTCCACCGCCACCACCGAATCCTCCGAAACCACCACCGAAAATATCTCCAAACTGGCTGAAAATATCTTCCATGTTCATTCCGCCTCCGAAGCCTCCGCCTCCGAAACCACCATTTCCACCCATTCCGGCATGTCCGAACTGGTCGTATCTTGCACGTTTCTGATCGTCGCTCAGAACTTCGTAAGCTTCAGCAGCTTCTTTAAATTTTTCTTCAGCCTCTTTATCTCCCGGATTTTTATCCGGGTGAAATTTGATGGCCATTTTACGGTATGCTTTCTTTATTTCGTCGGCCGATGCAGATTTGCTGATCTCAAGAACCTCGTAATAATCTCTTTTTGACATGACAACTTTATAATTGATTGTTGATAAATGATAAAAGATATTGTAAAGCTAATAAGTGAAACATTCATCAATTATCACTCACCATTTATCATTTATGAATTTTAATTTCCTGTTACTACTTTTGCAAAACGGATCACTTTATCATTTAAAGTATATCCTGTTTCAATAACGTCTACGATTTTTCCTTTCAAATCTTCCGATGGAGCAGGGATTTGAGTAATCGCTTCATGGAAATCAACATTAAAGCTGTCACCAGCCTTTACTTCCATTGTTTTTAGTCCTTTTTCGGTAAGTTTGTTCTTGAATTTCTGATAGATAAGTTCCACACCTTGCAGGTCAGCCGGATTTCCATTTTTAGCGATTTCTTTTAAAGCTCTTTCAAAATCATCCAAAACTCCTAACATTGAAACCATCATTTCCTGGTTGGCATACTGGAAGAATTCGATCTTCTCTTTGCTTGTTCTTTTTTTATAGTTTTCGAATTCAGCATACAATCTGATGTAACGGTCTTTCTCTTCTGCCAAAAGTTCCTCTGGAGAAGGAGTAACTGTCACATTGTCCTGAGACGTTGCGTCATTCTGAACATTGTTTTCTTCCTGATTATTGATGCTTTCTTCGTTAATATCCTGGTTTTCCATAATTCAATATTTATTTACTGATTGTTTGACAAAGAGCCTGCCAAATCTAAAATCTGGACATTAAGGCAGAAAAAGGGAGTAATGGCGAATCGTGAAGATGTCAATGCGCTTCGCTTGTGAATTTTGAGTAGTATAGGTTTAATAATTGACTTTGCAAAGCAAAAATTGACCATTAACCATTCACTAATCAATGGTGAAGATGTCAATCCGCTTCGCTTGTGAATTTGTTGTAGGGTAGGATTAATAATTGACTTTGCGAAGCAAAAATTGACCATTGACTATTCACTAAAGAATGTCCAATAGTCAATTTTAAAACTATAGTTATATTTTCTATTCTCCCGTAAACGTCTGGTACAAAAGGTACAGATTTAGAACAATGATAATGATGGAAATTATCCATACACAGACTTTCAGGAATGGTTTATTGACAAATTCTCCCATTTTAGCTTTGTCATTGGTAAACATCACCAATGGAACAACTGCAAAACTAAGCTGCATGGAAAGAATTACCTGGCTTAAAACCAATAATTCAGTTGTTCCCTGTTCTCCGTAAAGAATGGCAACAATAAGTGCCGGAATTACAGCAATAAGTCTGGTGATCAATCGTCTCAGCCATGGTTTTAATCTGATATTCAGGAAGCCTTCCATGACGATCTGTCCGGCAAGAGTTCCAGTTAATGTTGAATTTTGCCCGGATGCTAATAAAGCAATGGCAAATGCAATACTGGCCATAGAAGCTCCCAGAATAGGGGTTAACATTTTATAGGCATCATGAATATCCGCCACATGCTCGTTTCCTGTAGTATGGAATGTAGCAGCAGCCAGAATAAGAATTGCTGCATTGATGAAAAATGCCAGCATTAATGAAACGGTACTGTCTATGGTGGCAAACTTTATGGCTTCTTTTTTTCCTTCGGTATCACGGGTATAATCTCTGGTCTGTACAATACTGCTGTGCAGATACAGATTGTGTGGCATTACGGTAGCTCCTAAAATCCCGATTGCTATATAAAGCATGGCAGGGTTCTGAATAATTTCCTTTTGCGGAACCAAACCTCCCAGAATCTCATTAAAAGCAGGCTGCGAAATGATGATTTCATATACAAAACAGGCTAGAATAATGAAGATAAGCCCTCCTACAATACTCTCTATCCATCGGAAACCTTTGGACTGAAGTAAAAGAATGATTAAAACGTCCACTGTTGTAATGACAATCCCCCAAGTCAGCGGGATATGGAATAACAGGTTTAATGCAATGGCTGAACCGATGACCTCAGCGAGATCACAGGCGGCAATGGCTATTTCACAGAATACCCAGAGAATAAAATTAGTGGTAGGATTGAAGTGGTCTCTACAGGCCTGAGCAAGATCTCTTTCTGCAACAACACCAAGTTTTACGGATAAGTGCTGTAAAACCATTGCAAAGATATTGGAAATAAGGATGACCGAAAGGAGTGTATAACCGAATTGAGCTCCCCCGGCAATATCTGTGGCCCAATTTCCTGGATCCATGTAACCTACGGCAATCATCAGACCTGGTCCTGCAAATGCAAGATATTTCCTCCAGAAAGTTGCATTTTTAGGGACTTTGATTGATGAATAAACCTCTGATAAGGAATGGTTTGTTTTATCTTTTCGCCAAGCGTTTTTTATATTGAAATTCATGAATGTTAGAAATGACTAACAAATTTAATTAAATAAATGTAAACAGAAAAATCATGGCATAAAAAAATCCCGGAAATTGCTTCCCGGGACCTAATTTTTATTGACTCTAAAGATTATTTTGCAAATCTTACAGCCATTTTTCTATCGGCAGCTCTTTCAGCATCAGAAGCTTTTGCATCTACTTTAGCAAATTTACTTCCATAGCCTTCAGCTTCTAAAACCTGAGCACCAACTCCTGCTTTTACTAAAGCAGCCTTGATGTATTCAGCTCTGGCTTTTGATAGTTTTACATTGTTGGCTTCGTTTCCGGTTTTGTCTGTATAACCTCCAATTTTGATTTTTGCATCAGGGAAAGCTTTAAGGATAGCCACTAAGTTATCCAATTGCCCTTGTGAACCTGCTTCAAGTTCAGTAGCACTTCCCATTTTGAAATTGACGTGATCGAAGTCGTACCACTTATCTTTCAATGCTGCATCATCAGCTGCATTTTTGTAGTTTCCGGATTTCAGGAATGTAATCATCTGATCTTCCATTCCTCCTTTGTAACCTTTTAACATCACTCCATTAAGATCAATATCTTCATCTGTTTTAGCTGTTGCAGGAGCAGGTGTTACTGTTGTAGCAGCAGTATCCGTAGTTGTGCTGGTTGCAGTAGAATCAGATGTTGTAGTAGTGGTTGTAGTGGTTTGTTTTTTCTCACACTGCTTCCATAAGAAATAAGCAGCAGCGATCAATAATAAAAGCGGAAGCAACCATTTCCAGATTGAACCTCCGCCTTGATTATTATTGTTATTATTTTCAAATCTTTCTCTTACTTCTCTTGCTCCTTCTGAAACATTTTCTCTTGCTGTAGCTACACCTTCAGCGATGTTATCTTTAGCAGTAGATGTTACTGAAGAAACCGTTTCTTTTGCCTGGCCAAACCAATTTTCAGCTCCTAATCCAAAGGAAGCCAAAGAAAGACCTGCAGGCAATAAAGAAGAAATAATGCCTTTCTGATCATGCAGTAAGCTGGAAATACCTGAAGCACCCAGATTATTGTCTGCTGCATATTTTCCAATAGTGCCTACTGTAGCTCCAGTCACCAGGTTTAACAAAGAACCTGCAGAGGTATTGCTGACACCTGAAAAACTGGCAATAGAATTAACTAATGCACCTACTTTATCTCCAAAAATAGAAGATAATAAGTTTGAAATAACAGGACTGCTCGACGAACCGCCTAATAAATTTCCTAAAATTCCACTTGAAGAGGCTTGTGTAATAGCATCCACAACGCCAGGTTTATCTGCATTATTGGCTAATCCACCTACTACAGCAGGTAATAATCCGCCAATTGCTTTAGAAATACCAGATTCACTTTCTCCAAACTGCGATGCAGCCTGCGAAACCAATGCGGGACCTAATTGTCCTTTAATTAAATCAATGACATTTAAAGACATAATAATAAATTTTTTTGATTAATGTTGAGATAAATTTAAACAAAAATCCGTCCAAATGTCACTTTTTTTTGAATATTTCTTTAAAAATTAATGATTTTTTTCTAAATCATTAAAATTTTTAATAAGCTTTTGCAAATAATACACGTCTTTTAGATGGTTTTCCTGAAATCAAAGAAATTCCTTCTTCTACGTCATTATCCAAAGGAATACATCTTATTGTAGCCTTCGTTTCATCCTTGATTTGTTCCTCTTCTTCAGCCGTTCCATCCCAGTGTGCATAAATAAATCCTCCCTTCTCTTCCAGAACTTTTTTGAATTCTTCATAAGTATCCACTTTCGTGATATTATTTTTTCTGAATTCAAATGCTTTATTATAAATATCCTGCTGAATCGTTTTCAATAAATCTTCGATATAAGAATCAATTCCTTCAATAGAACGAACTTCTTTAGTCAGATTATCTCTTCTCGCAATTTCTACAGACTTATTTTCAAGGTCTCTTGGTCCCATAGCGATTCTTACAGGAACTCCTTTCAATTCATATTCTGCAAATTTCCATCCTGGTTTGTTCTGAGTATCATTGTCAAACTTAACAGAAATTCCTTTTGCTCTCAGTTTAGCCTGAATATCTAAAGCCACTTCACTGATTTGTTCCAGTTGCTCTTCTCCTTTAAAGATAGGAACAATCACCACCTGAATCGGCGCAAGGGTAGGAGGCAATACCAATCCGAAATCATCAGAGTGCGTCATAATTAAAGCTCCCATCAGACGGGTAGATGTTCCCCATGATGTTGCCCATGCATGTTCGATTTTTCCTTCTTTGTTGGTGAATTTTACGTCAAATGCTTTTGCAAAATTCTGACCTAAGAAGTGAGATGTTCCAGCCTGTAAAGCTTTTCCATCCTGCATTAATGCTTCAATACAATAAGTCTCATCAGCTCCTGCAAATCTTTCAGAAGGCGTTTTTAACCCTTGAATTACAGGAATAGCCATAAAGTTTTCTGCAAAATCTGCATATACTTTATTCATCTTTTCTGCTTCTTCAATAGCTTCATCTTTTGTAGCGTGAGCGGTGTGCCCTTCCTGCCATAAGAATTCTGCTGTTCTCAGGAAAAGACGTGTTCTCATTTCCCAACGAACAACATTGGCCCATTGGTTGATTAGTATCGGTAAGTCTCTGTAAGACTGAATCCAGTTTTTATAGGTATTCCAGATAATTGCTTCTGAAGTAGGACGAACAATAAGTTCTTCTTCAAGTTTTGCATCCGGATCTACAATCAGTTTGGAAGGGTTGTCCGGATCGGTTTTTAACCTGTAGTGGGTAACAACAGCACATTCTTTTGCAAAACCTTCTGCATTTTTTTCCTCAGCCTCAAACAAGCTCTTGGGCACAAAAAGCGGGAAGTATGCGTTAACGTGACCTGTTTCTTTGAATTTTTTATCCATTTCATCACGCATTTTTTCCCAGATCGCATAGCCATACGGTTTGATCACCATACATCCACGCACGCCTGAGTTTTCAGCTAAATCAGCTTTTACAACCAGCTCATTATACCATTTGCTGTAATCTTCGCTTCTTGAGGTTAATTTTGCCATTATTTTTTTAAATTTTTTTAACTTTTGTACATTATTGTTATCTAAAAATAAAAATCTATTTTTGATAGATTTTTTTACCAGTATTTTGGTACATTTTTGGTACAGATTGCAAATATAATTTAAATTAAAAATTTTTACGTTATCATGAAAAGAAATATACATAAAAATTTGCTTGGTCTGCTAAGATCCAAAGGGATATTGGCTATATCGGGCGGATTATTACTTGTGTCTTGTGGTGCTCAGATGGGAGGGTATAGCGAGACAGACGGGGTGTATTACGACCCCAATAAGGATACGCTACCTGAAGGAGTTATCATCAATGATAGCGGAAACAGAGTAGGAGAATACTATGATTACTATCAGGATTCCAATGTAATTCAAAATGCACAGGCGAATTCCAGAGAGCAACAAAACAGATATAATGACTGGAGTGGTACCAATACCAATTGGAATTCCAACGCTACAGACTCGGATTGGGGACTTTATGCAGGTTCTCAGACCAACTATTATGACAACTCATGGGGATGGGGATCTCCTTGGGGATGGTATGGTGGTTACAGCCCGTATTGGGGTTGGGGTATGAACCGTGGCTGGGGCTGGGGTGCTAGTATGTCCTGGGGTTGGGGCGGATCATTCGGATGGGGCTGGGGAGGCTCTTACGGATGGGGAAGTCCATACTGGGGATACGGATATGGCGGATATTATGATCCATTCTGGGGCGGATACTACGGAAATCCTTACTGGGGTTACGGAGGTGGTTACTGGGGTGGTGGCTACTACAACAGACCTGTTTACAGAAGAAGCGGTATCAGTGGAGGTGGATTCCAGAATACAGGGGTAGCCAACGCAGTTTACAGAACGAATACAAATAATTCAGGTTTCAGAAACACTAATAATAATGGTGGTTTCAGAGATACCAACTCAAACGGAGGCTTCAGAAACAGTAATGGCGGTTTCAGAGATGGCAATTCCGGAGGTTTTAGAAACGGTAATTCCGGAGGTTTCAGAAATACACAGTCTAATGGTGGATTCCGTAACTCTGCGCCGCAAACAAGACCTAATTACAATTATCAGCAACCACAACCAAGATATAACAATAATAACGGAGGCTTCAGATCTAATGATTCAGGAGGTTTCAGATCGAGTGGTGGCTTCAACTCCGGAGGAGGAGGCTTTAGAGGCGGTTCTTCAGGAGGTGGCGGAATGAGATCCGGCGGCGGAGGCAGAGGTGGCTTCAGATAATTTTTCAAATTAATAAACTATTAAAAAATAATGTTAAAAAAATCTTTAGTATTAATGAGTATTTCTGCTGCATTTTATGCACAGGCTCAGGATGTTTCTGTCATAAGAAATACGGTAGAGGTTTATTCAAGTACTCCTATGGTGGGATCAGCTAAGTTTAATGCGATGGCTGGAGCTAATGGTGCGCTAGGTGGTGATGCAAACTCTTTGCTTACGAACCCGGCAGGTTTAGGAGTAGCTATTTCAGGCGAGGTTTCAGGAACTTTATCTATTTTAGGAAATAAAAACAAAAGTACTTTAGGAGGATCTACAATAGATTATAGCAAAACCAGAGGAGACCTTGGGAATGCAGGAGGTGTAATTGCTTTTCCTTTGATGACAGAAACCGGATGGAAGTTTATCAACATTGGTATTAATTTTTCTAATCAGACTTTGGACAATGTAATCCAGTCACCAGGAAATAATAAGATCGTTTATGCTTTTGATAAGGATGATATTACCAAGGATGCTGCATTAGCGGGGCATATGTATGAAAGATACGGTAACTTGTCAAAGATGAGTTTTGGAGTTGGTGCCAACTATAATCATAATTTATATTTAGGAGCAGGTTTCAACTTTTTCAATGCTTCATTGGATCAGTATGATACTTTGTTGTACCGAAACATTGCCAATGGTTCTACAGAAGCATTCAGTAAGCAGGATACTCCGTACTCAGAAAGATCTTCAGGTTTTTCTGCTTCATTAGGGGTGATTGGAAAGTTGAGTCCTAACTTCAGAGTCGGAGCCTCTCTTGAAACTCCTACATTCTGGACAATAGACAGAAATTATTATTTCTATAATGATCCTGTTTATGGAGACGATATTGGAGCTGAAAACAGAAAGTTCACTTCACCTCTTAAAGCAACGGTGAGTGCTGCGTTTGTAGCAAGTAAAAACTTCTCATTGAACGTAGACTATACTCTTGGACTTACAAAACCTGATTATAAAGTATATGGAGGTGCAGAAAGAGAATTAAATGATTTCTTCAAAGAAAACTACAAGAATCTTTCAGAAGTAAGAGTGGGAGCTGAGTACAGAGTACAGCAGTTCAGGTTGAGAGGAGGTTACGCCTACCAGTCAACTCCTTTTGATGCCCTTACGATCAGCAGATTTAATGATGCAGGTACTGTAGGAGATCAATCGTACAGCAATATGATGCTAAGTGACAGAAATACCCTTTCTTTTGGTATCGGGTATGATTTCAAATCATTCTATGTAGATGCATCTTATCAGAATATCTCATCTAAGTATACTAATCCTTTTATGAGAGGATATATGGATGGTAATTCTGATTCATCTTATTATTCTGCTAAAAATATCTTCGCAAGTGAAGCATATGCGGCAAGTGAGGTGAAAAACAACAGAAATAATTTCTTCCTTACGGTTGGATGGAAATTCTAAGTTAAGATATCAAAATATATAAAGAGAGGCTGCCTATATTTAGGACAGCCTCTTTTTTGTTGATTTGAAATTTTTGAATGCTGTTGATTTCCGTATCATTCTTAATCCGGATTCTGCACCAGATTTGGCTGGATCTGGATCTGCTGCTCGGGAATATATTCTACCACTCTGTTATGGGTATAAGGTACTGTATAAAAAGCATTATTTCCACTTAAATGAGTTCCGGGATATTGTCTGTCGAGATCCAGTTTGTTTCTGAAGACATCGTATCTTCTATGTCCTTCAAAAGCCATTTCCAACCTTCTTTCCTGTAGAACAACGTCCAGAATAGTCTGCCCTGCAGGGACTGAATTATATACAGGTATTCCTGCTCTTGTTCTGATAATGTTTATGTCTGCGAGTGCTGAAGCAGTATTTCCTTTTTTCGAATAGGCTTCGGCTCTGTTCATGTATATTTCTGCCAGTCTTATAACAACAGGAGACCACAGTTGCGGAACTCCCTCTTGTAAGGAACATTTTAAAACATAAAATTTAGGATATCCGTTTCTTTTATCCATATCATTATCTAAGTAAACATAAGTTTTTCCACCGTTTGCGTTAACAAAATAATAGTTTGTTTTATTGGGTGCTGCCTCAGATTGTACCTGATAATTGATATTATTCATGGTGAAGTAAGTATTTCCATTCTGCTGGAAAGTCTTTTGAAATTGATAACTGTAGGTGGTGGCACCGGATGAGTTGGTTCCTTTTTGTACCCAATATGCAACCGGAACCGCCGGACTGCTGTATTTGGGAGAAATAAACTTCAGCCTTGCATCCTGAGGATTCTGATTGATCAGGTCAAGATAAGAGGAAGAAGCATACATTTCACCCCAGCCCACATTCTGTATGGTAGCATACATTGAGCCTATAGTATACCAGCCATCACTATAGTCTCCATCTTTATTGTATTTAAATGCAAAAATAGTTTCGGTATTGGATTCAGGAGTTTTGGTAGCATAAGCAGGCAATTCTGCTTTAGACAGAAGAGTATACTTCCCGGAATTGATGACTTTATTTGCATATTCAATCGCTTTATCATTATTTTCCATGTATAAGTAGACTCTGGAAAGTAAAGCCTGTGCTGCTTCTTTGGATGCATATATATTGTTTTTGTCCAGGGTCATCAGTTTTTCTGCTTTCAGAAGGTCGTTTACCACTTGATTGTATATCTCTCCCACAGTGGCTCTGGCAGGCAAATCGTTGACATCGTCAGATAGTTTTAAGGGTACTCCGGGATTACCTGTCCCCTGATTATAGGGTCTTCCAAATACATTGACCATAGAAAAGTATACATAAGCTCTTAAAAAATAATTTTCGCCTATGAGCTGATCTGTTTCTGTGTCTTTTCCTTCCGTAACCTTTGATATCACTCTGTTACATCCGATAATAGCTTTGTATCCCGAGTTCCAGATCGTATTGGTGCGGGCATTGTTTTTAATGCTTTTATAATTATAATAATAAAAAAATGAATCGGTGGTAGTTCCGCTGATATCAATATTATCACCACCATATTCGCTGATCCTGTACAGGTTGTTGTAAAAACCACCGCCATCCGCATCTCCTTTAAGCAATGCATAATTTCCCAGCGTTATGGTTTTGAGTCCGGTTGCATCTGCAAGGATAATATCAGACTCCTTTGAATCATACGGTGAACGGTCTATGTTACATGCCGTTAATGATACTATGAGAATGGGAATAAGTATTTTTTTCATAATTATTTTTTTAAAAAGAAAAGTTTAAGCCTAGGGAAAATCTTCTCGGAATAGGGTAGATAGCTCCTGCATTGCCAGAATAGACGCTTTGGTTATCTGCATTACCAACTTCAGGATCCACTCCGGAGAATTTGGTGATGGTAAATAAATTTTCACCCATAATATAAATATTCACTGATTTTATTTTCATCTTTTCTGTTAGAGATGCAGGTAAATTATATCCTATTCTCAAGGATCTTAACTTGACAAAGCTGGCATCCTCAAGATACCGTGATGAAGGCTTATTTGTTAATGAATTATTGTTGTATACAGCAGCCGGATGGGTTGCGATATCTCCCGGCTTTTCCCATCTTGTCCATCCATCTTTTAAAACCATCTGGTTGTAATACGGATAGGCACCGTCTGAATCAAATAATTCTCTGTACGAGTTATATACTTGCCCACCCTGAGAGAAATAAAGATTTGCGGCAAGATAGAAATTTTTGATGTTCAGATTAGTACTTACAGAGCCGTAATAATCTGGTGTGGCAGCTCCTACCACTTGTACGGTAGCCAGGTTGTATTTTGAGGTCGCACTTCTGCTTCCATCCGGATTAATGATCTCCCATTGTGCTTCACCATTTTCCGGATTTACACCCAGCCACTTTCTCATATAGAAAGAGTTAACGTCATATCCTTGTATAGCTACATGATAATTGTCCAAGACCTGTGTGCCGTTATTACGGGTTGAAAGGACATTGTTTTTATAGGTGCTGATATTGAACCCCAGATCCCAGTTGATATCTTCTGAGCGGATAATGGAATAATTTACATTGAACTCCCAGCCTTTGTTTCTGACGTCACCGATATTCACGTACTGTCTGTCAACTCCAGTCAATGATGGCAGAGGGACAAGCATCAGCAGGTTTTTTGTTTTATTATTAAAATAATCAATATTTAAAGTAAGTCTGTTATTAAATGCCTTGATATCGGTACCGATATTATTCTGATAGATTGATTCCCAGGTTAACGCAGGGTTTCCGAGCTGATACCATGTTGCTCCTATTTGTCCATCATATTTTTCTGTAAGTCTATATAGGTCTTGCCATCCGTAATCCGGACTGGGTGTATTTCCCACAAGTCCTCTGCTTGCCCGTAATTTCCATTCGTTAACAGGTTTTATTTTGAAGAAATTTTCTTTATGGATATTACATCCCACACTATACGCATAAAATAAGCCGTTTCTGTTGTTGGCACCGAATGCAGAAGACGATTCGCTTCTTAAAGACCCTTGGATAAAATATTTTTTATCATATACATATTCTGTGTTAAACAGGAATGCATTATAAGCGCGGTCAAACTTTCTTCCTGTTGGCTTTTGTCCTGTAGAAGCACCGGTATTAAAAATATCTGTACCGGGTACTACGCCATAAACACCAGCTCTTGATGACTTATAGAATCTGTCGGTATATTCATATGCAGCTAATGCGTTGATGTTATGATTTCCAAAATCTTTGTCAAATCTCAGCATCTGGTTGAAAAATTTGCTGATGTCTTTTTGATAGTTTTCTGTTAATTCCCCTTTATTACTTGTTCCACTGATCGATCTGGGATCGGTATAGTACATGTCATCATAGTTTTTGTAGGTAACATTGTTAGTGGTAATGAATTTAAGATAATCAGTAAATCTGACTTCAGCATCCAGATTTCCTATGAGATCCAGCTGATTACTTTTGCCATAGTTCCATTGAAGGTCATAAAGGTAACTGCTTTTATCCCTTCCGTACCAATCTGCATAATCCTCATCCACCCGGATCAGATTTCCATTGGCATCTCTGGGGTTGTCCCATGGCATATTAAGGTACATCTGATAAAGGGAAGCCTGAGTATCTTTTCCCGTGGTGTATGATAAACTGACTTTCGGTTTCAATATCAACCAAGGCTTTATAGTCTGTTCATGATTGATTCTGAATGATAGCCTGTTGTATTCATCTCCTTTTATTGTTCCGGTTTCATTATAATAATTTCCTGAAATATAGGTTTTGGAATGGTCTGAGCCACCTCTGAAATCAATAGTGTAATTTTGTACAACTCCTGTTTGTGTACCGCCTTTCAGCCAGTTGTAGCCATCGTTTCTAAGGGTTTTAGGGATTTCAGGTGCTCCTTTTAATGAGGTGAAATAATCATACAACTGCGTTCCGTTCATAGGCTTGAAGCGCCCGTTGTTAAACACATTAAAAGAATTATTAAGAGATGCACTTAATATTCCTTTCCCTGAATTTCCTGATTTGGTAAACACCTGTACAATACCATTTGCTGCTTTAGAGCCATATAAGGCTGTTGAAGCGGCATCTTTTAAGATGTTGATGCTTTCTATCTGATTGGGATCCAGATTGGGAGCATAGGGCATTACTACGCCATCCACCACCCAAAGGGCAGAACTGGGACCATTGATAGTAGAAGTACCCCTGATTTTTACAGTGGCTACAGAACCTGCAGAACCTCCACCGGGTAAGATTTGAACTCCGGCGGCTTTTCCCTGCAGAAGACCGGATACGCTTGGGGTATTGGAATCCTGAAGTTTTTTGTCAGAAATAACAGAAACGGCAGCTGTAAGGCTGGATCTTTTCTGTGCCTTGTAGCCGATAATTACAATGTCATCAATTTTTTTTTCTTCTAAAGTATCTGTTTTCTTTGTGGTCTGGGCTGCTATAAAACCTGTCATTAAAAAAAAACAGACTGATGTCGTTAATTTCTTTTGTTTTTTCATACAATTTTTAGATGATGGTAATGTCGCTAATGTACAAAAAACAATGTATAGGTGTTATGTGTATGTTAAAAAATGTTAAACATTGTGTTTTATTTTGTTTTAAAGTGTAAATATTTAATTTTTATTTATTCTTTCGTGTAAAATATTTTTAAAAAAACAAATTTTAACTGATGAGTCTAAAGAGGAATGAGTATAGATTAAGGATAATGATCATGAAAAACGTGGATCATTACTAGAAATATAATAAAAAAAGCTCTGGATTTCAGAGCTTTTTTTATATTTAATGAGAATGAGCAGTGGGATGTTGATGGAAAACATGCATCATCAATGCAAGTGAAACTCCTAAAACAACCAGCCCGATTTTTACCCAATCAATATTGTGATTTTTATTACTTTCAAAAATAATTACGGATGAAATATGGAGGAAAATTCCGCCTACGATCGCCAGAAAATAAGGCTGAAGATTTGGATTGAAATAATTACCCAATAACATTCCCATTGGAGAAGCCAATGCAAATAAGGCTACAATGAGAATAGAAGGATAAGATGAAGAACTTTTAGATTCTCCCTTTCTGTTAAATAAAAATGCTCCCAGAATAAATGAAATAGGGAGATTATGAAATACAATTCCCCAAAGATAAGGCGACATTTCGTGTTGCTCGTTAGCTAAAGGAATCCCCTCAATAAAAGCATGGATAAATAATCCTACCATTAAAGCAACAGGAAGAATATTGTGTTCGCTATGATGATGGAAGTGCCCGTGTTCAAAACCTTTGGTAAGAGCTTCCAGGATCATCTGCAGCAGAACTCCCGCGATTACGAATATCCCAAGACTACTGCTTCCGGAAGAGGTATAAACCTGCGGAAACACTTCATTAAGACAGATTGTAATCAAAAAACCGGCACTTAATATCAGTAGATTTTTAGCCAGTTTCTCTTTTTTACCAAAGTGTTTTCCCAGAAATACTCCTGTTACGACACTTAAAATCAGTAAAAGTACTGTTGTCATTATTTTTTCTTAAATAAATTGATGCATCGCGGGGAATTTTCTTTCTTAAATTCATTCAGCTGATAATCTCCCCAGATTTTTATTCTTTCAAACCCACATTCAGAAGCATAGGCATGAATGGCTTCCAGAGTATGAAGTTTTACTTTCTCAAAGAAATGAAACGGTTTACCATCGGCTTCAAAACGGATGTCTTTGATGACGTGTCTGCCTTCGATTTTCTTTAGGATTCTGAACTCAATATTCCCTCTCGTGATCGTTGTTTCAGGAACTAAGGTAGTTCTTACAAATTCCTCATTCAGATAGTCCAGAACAAAATATCCTCCTGGTTTTAAAGCATTGTAAACTGATTGGAATACTTTTTTATCATCGCTTTCATTGTCAAAATACCCAAAACTTGTAAATAAATTGAATACAGCATCCATTGGATCTGCATCAATAGGATTTCTCATATCATGAACTTCAAAAAGTAAAGTTTGATTTTCGTACTGTTTGTCGGATTCAATACTTTGTCTTGAAAGATCAAGTCCCAAAACATCATACCCTAATTTATTAAGGAAAACAGAGTGTCTTCCCTTTCCACAGGCAAGATCTATGATTTTCGACTGAGGCGGCAACTGAAGGTCCGCTGTGAGCTTTGTAATGAAGTTTTCTGCTTCAGTATAGTCTCTGTTGCTATAAAGCAAATGATAATAAGGGGTATCAAACCAAGATTCAAACCATTCCATAATGCAAAAATAACTAAATTTGTGCGGTTAAAAGCAAAGTATTTTACAACATTAAGAGATTGAAAAATTCAATTGGACAAGAAGTTGAATAGTTAATCTTTTAATTTTTAAAGCTTTAAATCTTTTAATTCAAACTTATGGATACAGAAAATATTAAAATACAGATAAAAACATTCTTCGGATTGGAGCAGATTCTGGCAGAAGAAATCAAAAAATTGGGTGGAAGAAATGTTGAAATTAAAAACAGAGCGGTAAACTGTGAAGGAGATCTTGGTTTTCTTTATAAAATCAATTACTCTGCGAGAACAGCATTGAAAATTCTGGTGCCGATTCATGAATTCAAAGCTTTTAATCAGCATCAGTTTTATGATAGATTGTTTAAATTTGAATGGGAGAATTTTATGGATGTTGACCAGTCTTTCTCTATTGATGCCACTGTAAACTCTGAAACCTTCAAGCATTCTCAGTTTGTGACTTTGAAAATGAAGGATGCTATTGTGGATTATTTCCAGGAAAAATTTAAAAGACGTCCTAATGTAGAAACGAGAAATCCGGATATCAAATTCCATCTTCACATAGACAGAGAATTGGTAATGATTTCAATGGATTCTTCAGGAGATCCTTTGTTTAAAAGAGGATACAGAAGAGAACAGGGAGAGGCTCCTATCAACGAAGTCTTGGCAAGCGGAATGCTTCAGCTGGCAGGCTGGGATGGAAAAGGAAATTTCCTTGATCCTATGTGTGGTTCCGGAACATTATTAATTGAAGCAGCAATGATTGCGATGGACCTTCCGGCTCAGATTTTCAGAAAGAGATTCGGATTCCAGAACTGGAATAACTATGATGCAGACTTATTTGCAAAAATTAAAGAATTCAGAATTAACAGAGTAAGGCAATTTGATGGAAAAATTGTTGGATATGATATTGATGCAAGAATGCTGAATGCTGCAAGAATGAATGTAGAGGCTGCAGAAATGGATGATGTTATTGAGATTAAAAAACAGAACTTCTTTGATTCTAAAAAAGAACTTTTTCCATTATTAATGGTATTCAATCCTCCATACGATGAGAGAATTTCTATTAATGATGATGATTTTTACAAGAAAATCGGAGATACTTTTAAAACGCATTACCCAAATACACTGGCTTGGCTGATCTCTTCCGATCTTGAAGCAGTGAAGAAAATCGGTTTACGTCCTTCAAGAAAGATCAAACTTTTCAACGGAAAGCTGGAAACGAGATTTTTACAATATGAGATGTATGAAGGAACGAAGAAAGTACATAAGTTGGAGGAGAATAAGTAGGATTTAAAATAATAAACTGATGTTATTAGATCTATTAGGTACCCCCCATAAAACAAAAAGGGCAAAAATTTAATAAATAAAAAGGGCTGTAAATGCCTATAAATAAAGGAAAAGGGCTTGAAAAGGCTCTTTTTTTGTATCTACACATAATATCCAAAAAATACTATTTAAATGCCATTTTAACCAAATTTAAATACGCTTTAAAGTTGAACAAAAGTGTAATTAATAAATTAACTACAGTTTCCTATCCATAGGCATTACAAGTAATTTTTTAGACATCTGTTTAGAATAATGTATAAAAACAAAAAAAACGCTTAAGACTACACTAAGAACTACATTTAGAACTACAAAAAAGCGATTTAACGGCTTTTTAAAAATAATTGTTATGTATTTACAGGGTGGTTTAAGGCTTGAAAAATAGCTTATAATGGTAGCGTAAAGACAAAAAAAAACACTATAATTTTACATTAAAACCTTGATTTTCAGCTAATTGACGCAAAACTTCTTTGATTTGCTGTGATTCAGCCTCGATATCATTCATTCTATCATAAATGTCTGCTGGATCTGGTAGATTAAAATTAAGATGCAGCTTAACTTCCCATATCTCCTTTATACTGGCCGGATCAATGTTTTGAGTGGGATATTCTCTTCTATTGTCAGATTTACAAATGAGATTGTTATACTTGTCAATTCTATTTAAACAGCGTTTTAACAATCCATCTTTCACCTCATTGGATATAACTGCATAAACCTGATTATCTTTTATCCCTGTAAGCCAATTGTCTACAAACTGGCCGACAACATAACTTTTGTTTGGTATCGTGGGGAACATAGAGTCCCCCTCCATTTCAAACATTCTAAAAACACCATTATTCAATCCAGGCATTCTATACGCAGGTAAAGTCTTTATAAACTCTGGATCATTATACCCTTCAAGATAGCCAGCTTTTAACTTTCCCGGAACAAGTACAATATTATCTGTATTATGAGCATCAATTGTAATTACTTGAGGAATTTTGTTTTCATATGAAACTCTTGAATTCGAAATTTTTACTATGTCTTTAATGGGAATCATCGGTTCTATTCCAAGAAGTAACCACTCGAAACTTATTTCGAATTTTTTTGCAATTTTCTCAAGTATACTGAACTTTGGCTCAGTTCCATTAATATAATTTCGAATATTAGCTTCATTCACACCTATCAAATTACCAAATTCTGAGTTGTTACCACTGGCAAAATAGTCAACAAGTTGCTTAATTCGAAAATTTATTGTACTCATTTTCAATGTATTACGATTTAATACGAAAAAAGTTTCGAAATTTATTTTGTTATTCGAAAAAAGTTTCGATATTTGTACTGTTTACGAGACAAAAGTAGTACAAAAAAATATATAAATAATGAGCCAAACCGTAAAAACCGTAAAAATACCTACTAAAGCAAGGTTTTGTTACACTCCTAAAAATGAGGATGAAGAAAAGCATTTAGAGGTTTTAGAAAGTCTTTTAAAAGACAAAAGACGTGGAGACTGGTCACTTGTTGCGGAAATAGTTGGAATTCCTGCCATGTCAGCAAAACAAGCATTTTTCAGAGTATTTCAAAAACATCATTTTGAAGTTGCTGAAGCACTAAAGCAGGTAATTGATAACAGAAAAGAACTTTTAATGAAATAACATGAAAAAGATTAGAAAATTTTTTCAGCAATACCTGTTTTATCATACAACTATAGATGTTGTGGACTCAAGTACAGGAAAAAAGGAAAAGGCCACTTATAATGTGCTTTTTGGATTTATTCTAAAAATCAAATACAGGTAAATAAACCACCACAGAAAAAA
This sequence comes from Chryseobacterium sp. SG20098, assembly GCF_031844745.1. Classification (NCBI taxonomy): domain Bacteria; kingdom Pseudomonadati; phylum Bacteroidota; class Flavobacteriia; order Flavobacteriales; family Weeksellaceae; genus Chryseobacterium; species Chryseobacterium sp. SG20098. The sequence goes on from NZ_CP134622.1 coordinate 4,920,569, forward strand.
TGTTCAGAGGGAACAGGTAAGATTAAAACTTACAAAGTGGGTTCAAATCCCACTTTCTGTACAATTAATATTAAAATGAAAACTTACTTATATCATAACAATATACTTTCTATCCCTGCCAGTCTTTTGTATGAAGAATGGGGATTAATGAGCTATAAGAATTATAATATAAAGTGTCACAGAGGACAGTTAATAAGAAGCCGTGAAGGAAAAGGAGCAGGAAACGAGGCACTTTTAAGTTTTTATCACCTTCCTCCGGATTTACAGGAAATCTGTATTGAAAAGCTTGGAAGGCCGGAAGATGTTACTGTTATAAACTTGCTTGAGCCTTATATAGAGTTTGATAAAAAAGCAGCTCAATTCTACTCTGAACATAGAACTCCTGAGGGAAAATCAATCAGCCCTGAGAAGCAGAGACAAAGAACGTGGAACTGTTGCATTTTAAATGCTATTCAAACCATATTTAATAATAAAGGAGTAGCTAACAAAATGTTTGGGAAGCGCAAAATGAAGATCTGGGATAACGTTTCTGATGCTGTTAATAAGTTGGATCAGAAAAAATTTGATCACACCCTCCCAACAGCAGCTAAAAACCTCAGAATAAGGTACAATGATTATCTGAAAAACGGATACCAAATATTTATCCATAAAAACGAGGGTAATCAATATACTGCTAAAATTAAAGGTGAGGTAGCTGATTTTCTACTGGCTTATTATAGTCTTCCTGTGAAACTTACAATTCCGATGGTCATTAGTGAGTACAACAAGGTAAAAGAGGAAAGAAATTTCCCTGAAATTACAGAGGCCGCCGCTTATAAATGGCTATATGAGCCAGAGCAGGAAAGAATCTGGACACTTGCAAGACACGGCAAAGAGGCTTATAAGAACAAATTCCAACATAAAACGGCAATTGACAAAAGTGGATGGTTTCCCAATATTTATTGGGCGATTGACGGAACAAAGCTTGACTGGATACATTTTGATGATAATAAGTCAAATAAGATGGGAGCTTCTTTACGAATCAATGTCATTTTTGATGTATACAGTGAAAAGATTATCGGGTGGAGTCTTTCTGAAACAGAAGATCATACGGATCACTTCAAGGCTGTTAAAATGGCTGTTCAGCATGCAGGGCAACGGAAATACAACGGTACTTATCAAAGGAGTATCTGCAAAAGTGATCTTTCAAACGGGGCAATTAGCTGGCTATACGTTGGAGATCCGGGAGTATGGATTCAACTCTGCTACAAAAACCTTTACGCTTCTTATCAATAAAGATGAGAAAACACTTGAGATTCCATCAGATATGATACGTCCTGCTGTTGGTGATAAGTATATTTTAGTTGATATCATGATGCCTCCAGCATATGTTAATGATGCAGAAGCAAAATTACAGATTGCTGCTCAGGAGTACCTGGATAAAAACTCTCACATCAGAAATCAATACTTTGTAACGTCAGATCCTCTTTACTTTAAAGCCAATAATATCAATATTACCGTTGGTTTTTCAGTTCATTTTATTGATGCAGCTTTTGGACTGGATGATAATATTAGAGTGACAGGTGTAACAAAGGATCTGCAAAATAAATATGATGTTCAGTTTGATATGGCAGAAGTCAGCTCATTACCGGGTGTGGTAAGAACAGCGATCAATAACAGCAATACGCTTTCCGGAATTATTAAGAATACTAAATTCAATACAGAACTGGCAAGGCAATCATATTATTTTGCTCGTGAAATGTTTGATAAGGTTTTTGATGGTGAGGGATACTTTGATCCTGAAAATATAAAACCTTTATCCATTGAAACCAAATCAATTTCCCTTGGTAGTCCTATGCAAGCTTTTGCCATGCCTTATGTGAAATTTTTTGTTGAGAATACCTTAACATCTGTTTCTCATACTTCCGGAGAAGTTGTTCATTTTGGATTGCAACAAAACAGTACAAGAAAATGGTTTTTAACAGAGAACATTATTACTGGTATCTCTGATAAGTTTAACTATATCTACATAAAAGCACAGAAACAAGGCACAATAGCCTCTGTTGTGATCACGGAGGAACAATTGAAAGTAGACAATGATCCAAACTATTACTTTTTTGAAGCTGGTGTTTTATCATCAGTTAATGAAGGTTTCCGTCAGGTAAAAATGACTCATGGTTTCGGTATGATAAATCCGGCTGAATTATCAATCGGTAAGATCTCCTCACCATTCGGTGGAAGTTATATTGATATACAACAGGATAAAATAAAAATTCATGCTGATGTTGAATTTGCGGATGATTCAATTGCTTTTGAACAAATAAACAATCAGATTTTCATTGGAGGTGAAAACCTTCTGGTAGGTACTATAGAGGAGCGGGAGTATTATGATATGATAGAGAAAAAGGAAAGATATCTTAATCAGGAACTGCCATTTACCATGTCTGTTGACTGCCTTTCAACAAGCATTTTTGATGCTCTTTTGGTAGTCATGGGAAAAAATAACAACACAAATACTTATGAAGTGATAGCGCAAAAAGAATTTAAAACACAGGGCTTTTTAGAACGTGTTTGGGTGTCATTTAAAACCCTTTTAAACAGGTATAAAAATATTCAGATCAAAATTGTAAAGAATCCATCCGGAGAGGAAGTTCAAATGCAAAAGCCAAAATTGGAATTTGGTAATAGGCCGACTGACTACAGCCAGTCTCAATATGATGCAGATCTGAAGATTGAAGAGGTTGAAAAGAAAACAAACTTTCTGACTACTTCTATATATGGAAATATTATTGCTACAGGAACAGTGCTTCTGGGTAATTATGAAACTGGAACAAATGCAGGTATTACGGGAGAAGGCACAGTAAATGATGTCTTTTTGTGGGGAGGATCTACATATGCAAACCGAAATCAGGCAAAAGTGAGGTTCTACAGAAACGGTAAGTTTTACGCAGGTGATGCTCACGTTGAAGGTTATGTAAAAGCAACTGACGGAGAATTCACTGGAAAAATTACAGCAAATTCTGGCTGGTTCGGAACAGGAGACAAAGGTTTCAGTGTTTATACGGACGGTATTATTTCTAAAGCGGGATATGTATGGCTTGGAGAGCAGGAAGGATTTGCTCAGGAAAATGGAATGGCTATGCTCTTATCTTCCGGAAATGGACAGGCCAGTATTGACATCCGTAATGAGAAAACTGCCTCTTTTGGAAAAACAGGAATTTATATCTCTATAGATAAAGGAAGTGACAACGTAGCCCTGCGAATAAGAAAAGGAGGTATCAGAGTATACAGTGACTCTGTTGGATGGCAGGATGGATTTACCGGAACAAAAACAATTGGAGGAACGACTCTCAATTTTATCAAAGGAATTTTAGTAGGATAATAAAAAAAATATAAAAACAAAAACCATGTCAGTAAATGTTCAAATTAACGTAACAGAGTCGGTAAGCCCTAAAAATACGGCAACAGTAGACCGACCAGATTTAAATTTAATTGGCACTACGTATTCAAAAGCACAGGTTGAAGATAAGCTCACCTCCGTTGCTGGAACTTCGTATCTGGGAGAACTCCCAAAATCATATAATTTCCCAATAACAGGGAGCTATACTTTTAATCCCATTGAAGCGGGCATTTATATTATAAACGGACACGCACTGCCAGCAATAACCCAACAGGATTTTAATGATTATTTAGAGATAATAATCAGAGTTACTAATGGTGTGCCTTCTTTATCAAAGAAAACAATGCCAACCTTTCCTTTAGCTAGTAAATATAATCCTACTGATGATACACAAGCATCAACAATGAAAGCTGCTGCAGATAGATGGGATAAAACGCTTATAGCCTTGAAGAGTTTAGTTAATCCAATAGGAGACGGGCCTTGGCAAGCAATGTCTTTTCCCTCAAACGAAAACGTAGGATTTATATTAAATCAAAACGGCGTTGGGGAAGTTCAACCTAGTGGTGCTTATGGTGATATTTATGCATCTAATTTGGTAGGAATTTCGAGCCTTAGAATTACAGGCCCAGACATGGACAAATTCGGGACTACAATATCATGGTGGATGGGTTACCGTGCAGATAATACTTTCGATGTCTTAAAGAGTGGTATTATAGTCAACGGTGTGGCGCAAATTAATGTAGATCCGCAATATGTTAGGTATAAGTATTCAAGGCCAAAGAATGGTGCTATCCTTGAGAAAAGATCAAAGGTTGCATTACCTGTTGAGGAAGATGCTGTTATTAAGGCAATTGAAAACAAGGGTGCGGGATATTCAGGTGTACTGGATTTAGCATCTTTAGGAGTTAAAGTAACTAATACAGCGGTTCAGAATACAGATATTATTAATGCAGCTATCGAGTCTGAATATATGAAACCAAATCCTCGCACTCTTAAATTACCAGGTGGAGTTTTTAAAGTAAATGAAATTATATCAAAGCCAGGTGTAGAATTTTGTGGCGCAAGTAATTTAAATACCGTACTTACTACCGATGTTGGGAGTACAGCAAGATATATTATCATGTTACCTGACGGTCTGATAGGAAGGGGATTTATAAATAACTTGATAATAGATGCAAGAAATACAACAGAAGGAGGCATATATATTAATAACACTTTTGATTTTCAAATACGTAATTGTGTGATTTTAACCAATGCATTAGCAGGGATAAAATTAAAAGGATGCTTATATCATACTATTTCAGACATATACTTTGACGGGGGAGATATAGGGCTGCAAGTCATAAACGCGCAAGCTACTAACTCTTCAGCCATGGCTACAAATTTAATTAAGTACGATAGACTTTATTTTGTCAAATCAAAAAAGAAGTGTGTAGAACTTAATGCGGGTTCAAATTATGTATTCAATTCTTGCAACTTTGAAGACAGTGGAATATCAGGTGATGAGACTACCGGAGGTGTGCATGCAATTGGGCTTTCTCCAGGAGGTGAAGGGGTTGATGTTGCTTTTAACAATTGCTGGTCAGAAGGTATCAGAGGTGGATTCATTTACAAGTTTGATAATTGCAAAGGAAATTCAGTGATCCGTGATTGTATGATGGGTAAAGGCGGCAACGGTACTGGAACGATTTCAAATGCTATAATTAATATTGGTTCAAGATTGGTTTTATCCGGTGCTACCAGATTTTCTACAGCTCCACACTTCAACCCATTCCCAACTAATATTCGTACGGAATCAGGCGGTATTACTCTTGTTGACAATCCTAACATAAATACAGGTGTTAACAATGTTGGTGCGTTCAAAATAGCTCAATATACGTAAGAAAAAAACGTATATTTGAGAAATTTATCAGATATGAGAACCGCCAAAAAACAAACTGAAAAGATATTATACACAGGATCTAATCACAATTTAATCCATCAACATTTTAAAAAATGGGAATTAGATTGGAGCTTTGAAACAAAACTGTTTACATATCACCATAATTCTTATGAAGAAACAATGAAAGGAAATGTAAGGGCCGATTTGATAATTCGTGGCAATGAGAATCAACCTCCAAAAACAATTCCTTTTAGCAGATTGTTATCATTTATTAGATTAGAAAATGGTGAAATTATAATTAACATTGAAATTCCAAAATAAAAAGCCTTCCTGGATCGGGAAGGCTTTTTAAATAGTGTTTAAACCATTAATTTGATAAAAATTGGATGTTATGTTTTCAAAATGGGGATGTTATGTTTTCGCGATTATATAGGCATAGTTGTGGACGCGTTGGGGTTGCTTAGCTCGGGCTCAGGCTCGTTAAGTTCAACCTCTGACAGAAAGAGTCTTAATTATGATGAAAAACCTAGAAAAAAGGAATCAAAAAGATCTAAATATTTTACTGAGAAAGTAAGTGCTGTAGCTTTGGTATTAGCGGCATTTGGTTTTTTTATGGTTTTTAAAGATCCTTTACCGGTACAAAATTATACACAAACCTTAATAGTAGCTTCTTTAATAGGAATCGGTATTTCGCTGTTAGTGTTTTTTGTGCTCTATATTTTGGAACTTTATTACTTTAAAACCCCGTTCAAATTGCTTCTTTTCAGTTGTTCAGTGATTACTTTTTTTATTTCTGCAGTATTGTGTGCTTACTTTAAGTCAGGATGGTTTATATAACAGAACGAATCAGGTTTAGTAAAATATATTGACCATATAGCCGGCTGATGTTCCAAGACCTTGAAACAGTGAAGAAAATCGATTGACGTCCTTCAAGAAAGATCAGACTTTTCAACGGAAAGGTGGAAACGAGATTTTTACAATATGAAATGTATGAAGGAACGAAGAAAGTATATAAGTTGGAGGAGAATAAGTAGGATTTAAAATAATAAACTAATGTCCTGGAATTTTTTTGACATATTTGATGTAGTTTTTGATTTATTCGGTCTCTTGGGTTCTGGATCAAAATCCTCACGTTCAAAATCCTCTTCACAACCTGAAAGAAAAGCTTTAAATCATAATGTAATATCTCAGAAGAAGGATTCAAAAGATCCGGATAGCTTACCAAAATAATATTCCAGTGGTAATTAAAATAAAAAACAGGTTGTACGAATGTGTACAACCTGTTTTGTTTATCGAGCCAGTGAAGGCGCAAAGCCATACTGTTTTTTAAAGGCATGTGAAAAATGGGAAAGGTCTTCAAAACCTACTTCCAGAAAAACATCGGAAGGTTTTTTATTCTTTTCTGATAAATGATAATAGGCAAGTTCAAGACGTTTTTGAGTAAGCCATCGCTGCGGAGTTGTTTGAAAAATCTTTCTGAAATCACGGTTAAAAGTTGATAAACTCCTTCCTGTCAGATATCCGAATCGTTCCAATGGCATATTAAACATATAATTCTTCTCCATAAAGTTAATCAGATCTACTTTTCCCGGTTCCTCAAAATCTGCAAGTAAAGTATCGATATCCGGATCAATTTCCCTTAAAATACTGATGGCTTCAGTGATTTTTAGATGAGCGATATTTTCAGGAAGTGAGCCTTCAATCTCAAAGTAAGGAATCAGGGAAGCAAGACAGCTGTTCAGAAGCGGATGGCTGTTGAAACTGTAAATGCTGGATTCCCGATGTCCGTTTTTCCTTTCATAATCAACAGAGCTATAAAAATTCTTCAGCCGTTCTGTGGTAAGATGCATTACTACAGCTTTATGTGGAAGCCCATCCTTGGGATAATTGATAATCGTGGCAAGATGATTTCTAGGAATCAGAAAAATATCTCCTGCTTTGAACAGATAGGTTTTGTCTGCCTGAATAATTTTCGTTTCTCCTGATATGAACCATACCAGCATATGATATTCAAAAACCGTTTCCGTTTTGAACAGCTTGTCGTCATAACTGGAAATTTTGATATCCGGAGTGAGGTATTGTATCTGGAAATCCATTGTCAAAAGTTTTTCATTACAAATGTATTTAAAAAACAGTTATTTGGTATCAAATTTAAACCCCAGCATTTCTTCGCTTAATTTCCATAAACGCTCAGCATTGTTTTTATCAACAGAGTAGGGCTGTACTCCTCGAATGGTTGCCGGTTCATCAAATCTGTGCTCAATTTGTCCTTTGTCTATTTCAGCAATATCACAGTTTTCGCAATAAACTCCACCTATTTCATTAAGTTGAGGGCTTACAGCACACCAGACTGTTGTTGCAGCACCTTGTGGGATAGTTTTTAATCGTGCTTCCACCTCGGGTTTGATATTTCCATTTTCATCATGCGTTCCAAGCTGTTTAAAAAGTTCAACAGGTTCTTCTCTGCCCAGATCAGTTCCATATACAGAACCAGGATGAAGTGAATACGCTCTGATATTGAATTCTTTTCCTCTTTCATCGAGTTCTACAGCAAACAGATTGCAAGCTGTTTTAGATTGTCCATATCCGGAAAGGGTATCGTAATCTCTTTTTTCAAAATTAGGATCTTCAAAATTAAAAGGAGCCATCTGGTGCCCATAAGAAGAAACGCTGATAACCCTTGCACCATTTGCTTTTTTCAGAGCGGGCCATAATTTTGAGGTAAGATGAAACTGTCCAAAATAGTTGGTTGCCAGTTGGGATTCAAAACCTCTGCTGTCTCTTCGGAGTGGTACCCACATGATTCCTGCATTATTAATGAGAAGATCCAGGCTTCTGTCTGACGCTATAAATCTTTCTGCAAAGGCATCAATAGAGGCAGGATCCATTAAATCCATTTTTTCAAGTTCAAAATTTTCTAGTCCTGTAAGGTTTTTTCCTGCTTTTTCGATATCTCTTGCGGGAATAATAACATGCGCTCCGGCTGAAGTAAGAACTTTGGTAGTTTCAAGTCCAATTCCTGCATAACCACCGGTAATGATGACTGTTTTTCCTGTAAGATCTATTCCTTTGATAACTTCCTGAGCTGTAGAAGATGCATCAAAACCTGATTGAATAGGTTGTTGTAATGTGCTGATCATTGTTTCCATTTTTTATTGGTTTAAATTTCTATAGCAAAATTAGGAGGGATTTTTCGTGTTTATTTTGTTTAAAATGTCAAATGACTTGGCTTAGAATTTCATTTGTAATCTCCATGTAGTAAGGCAGATAAAATTCTCTATCGTTAATTTATCTGAATAAGCTGTTAAACTGTTTGTAGGTTGTTCTGCGAATAAGTAATTTTGAAAAATTTTCAATTTGAAGCCTACTATTTCTATTGTCGTTGCCATTTACAACCGAAAAGATGAACTTTTCGAGTTGCTGACCTCTCTTACTCAGCAGACAGATAAGGAGTTTGAGATCATTATTGTGGATGATGGTTCTTTAATCGATCTGAAACCTACCATTGAAAATTTTGATGGAATCCTGGATATTAAATATTTCAGAAAAGATAACTCAGGACCCGGACTGACAAGAAATTATGGGGCAGCAAGAGCCGCTAACGAATGGCTGGTATTTGTAGACAGTGATGTCATCGTTGAAAAAGATTATATCGAACATATTAAAAAGGATATTCAGGCTATTCCTTGTGATGCGTTTGGAGGAGCTGACAAAGCACATAAAGGATTTAATCTGATGCAGAAGGCTATTTCGTATTCTATGACTTCTGTTTTTACAACCGGAGGAATCAGAGGAAGTAAGAAAGCTGTTTCAAAATTTCAACCAAGGAGTTTTAATATGGGCGTGAAAAAGACTGTTTTTGAAAAAGTAGGTGGATTTTCAGAAATGAGGATAGGTGAGGATCCGGATCTTTCCATGACTCTTTGGGAAAATGGCTTTAACACTGCTTTTTTTGATGATATCGCAGTATATCACAAGCGTAGGGTTGATTTTGGGAAATTCTCCAAGCAGGTTTACCAATTTGGTTGTGCAAGGCCGATTCTTAATCAGAGGCATCCGAACTATGTAAAGATTTCCTTTGCATTTCCTACCTTATTTATGCTGGGATATATAATGGGCTTTCTGGAGTATTTTGTGATGGGCAGAGGAATTATCCTTGCTTTCTACGGATTGTATACCTTTTTGGTGCTGTTTCATGCCTTATTGTTGACTAAAAATATCAGCATTGCCGGAATGGCAGTTATTTCTACCTATATTCAGATGTTTTCTTACGGGTATGGTTTCCTGAAATCATGGATTTTATTGAATGTTTTCCGAATGAAGCCTGAGGAGGCTTTTCCGCATCACTATTATAAGAAATAGCAGGAGTAATTATTTATAAACGAATTTTAATAGGAATGGGCTTTAGCCCATTCATCAAATAAAATCTTCCAATGGCTTTAGCCTAAACCTATAAAAGATTACACACAACATTTGTTAATCAATATCAAAACAGGTAAGTAGATAAATAAAAAAGGCTGTTTCTCGCAAATGAAACAGCCTTTTACAATAAATTTAGGAAATGGAAATGTTTTCATGGTGGTTAAGAACTCCTACTTTCAACATACATTCCTTCATTTTTTGGTAAGTTCTTTTGATATCGTGGTCAAGACCGATGGAGAATCTGATCAGTCCGTCCGAAATCCCTATGGAAGCTCTTTCTTCTTCAGGGATTTCAGATGAGGTAGATTTTCCTGAGCAAGAGAATAGGGTTTTATAGAATCCTAAACTCACGGCAAGATACCCCAGATTTTCTGTCTGCATCAGTTCCATCAGTTCGTTTGCTTTTTCTGTTGTTCCGGCGTCCAGAGTCAGTAATCCTCCGTATCCGTATTCTTCATGAATCATACTTTTCATTAATTCATGGTTTTTGTGGGATGGTAAGCCCGGATAAGATACTTTTAAGCCATCTTTTTCAAATCTTTCAGCCAGATACATGGCATTGTGGCTGTGCTGTTTGATTCTGATGTGTAATGTTCTCAGGTTTTTTAAAATGCTTGAAGATCTTAAACTGTCCATCGTTGGACCAAGAAGCATACACGCACCGGAATTTACATTTTTGGTGTCATCAATAAATGACTGAGTTGCACAATATACTCCTCCTACCGTATCACTGCTTCCGTTGATGAACTTTGTCAAACTGTGAATTACTACATCAGCCCCGAATAATGTCGGAGAGATAGAAAGAGGAGAGAAGGTATTATCTACAATCAGCTTCAGATTGTGTTTTTTACAGATTTCGGAAAGTTTTCTAAGGTCTGCTACTTCAAGCAGCGGATTGCTTACACTTTCGCAATAAATGACTTTAGTATCTGGAGTGATAGCTTTTTCTATAGATTCAAAATTATTGATATCTACAAAAGTGGTCGCTACATTGAATTGAGGGAAGAAATTTTTAAGAAAAGCATAAGTTCCTCCGTAGATCGTTCGGCTTGAAATAATATGATCTCCACTTTTGCACACCTGCATCAAAACAGAAGTAATCGCTCCCATTCCGGATGCTGTAACGTTGGCGGATTCTGTGTTTTCCATCTTGGCAAGAGCCTGCGCCAGATAAAGATTCATTGGCGATGAATGTCTGGAATACAGATAGCATCCTTCCGCATTTCCTTCGAAAGTATCAAACATTGTCTTTGCGGAAAGGAAGGTATAGGTAGAGCTGTCAGAGATAGAAGGATTCACTCCCCCGAATTCACCAAAATACTGAAGATCCTGGATCTCATTGGCTGCGTTAAAGTTTTCCATAAATATTGTTTTTATTTTATCGTTCCAATTTGCATTAATTTCCTAATAATTACAATATAAAATTGAATTTGTAGAATATAAAACTGTAAAATATTGTTTATTTAGAAAAAACATTTAGTATCTTCGATATTATTAAATTTTTACCAAAAAAATATCTATGGAACTTGACGAAACAGATAAGAAACTGTTACTTTTTTTACAGGAAGATTGTAAGCAAACCACCAAAGAGCTGTCCGGCAAGCTTGGATTGTCTGTTACAGCAATTTATGAGCGTGTAAAAAAGCTTGAAAATGCAGGTGTTATTTCAAAATATGTAGCCTTGCTGGACAAGAGTAAAGTTAAGAAAAATTTTATCGTGTTGTGTCATGTAAAACTAAGTCAGCACAAAAAAGAATTTGTACTGCAGTTTGAAAAGGAAGTGATGGATCTTCAGGAAGTAACAGAATGCTTTCACGTAAGCGGAGATTATGACTATATTCTTAAAATAGGAGTGAAAGATATTGAAGATTACCGCAGTTTTATGTTAACGAAACTTACAACGCTCCAACACATTGCAAGTACGCACAGTTCTTTTATGATTTCCGAAGTGAAAAATACGACGGCAATCATATTATAGATAAATTTCCCACTCAGTTATTGGTCTGCTTTGGTTATTTTATCAATGAAATAATGGAGTCTTTTAATCTCTGTTCTGCCTTTATTTTTATCATTCAGAAAGCAAGTGGTTACAATGACCATTTTTAAATCAGGAATGACACAGATAAGCTGTCCGCCATATCCGGTTGCTACGAAAGCCTGGTGCCCATTGGTTTTTCTTCGCCACCAGTAATAGCCGTAACCGTTGGCATTCGGCATGACATCCCAGGCATCGAGTTGTACCTGTTCAGAAGTAGATTCCTGAATCCATTTTGAAGAGACGATTTGTTTGCCGCTAAATTTTCCGTTGTTCAGGATCATTGTACCAAACCTCAGCATGTCTTCAGGTTTCATAAACATTTCCGAACCTGCAATATTCCTGTTCATGGAGTCTGTATCCCATCGTGGAGTATTCATTTTTAACGGCCTGAAAAGATTTTCTGTAGCGAACTGTTTCAGATTAGTCTTTACGATTTTAGCTAATGCCGTACCGAAAAGATGGGTTTCACCACTATTATAATTGAAGACTGTCCCCGGATATTCTTCAAAAGGAAGATCCAGTACAAACTTTACAGGATCACCGGAAAATGACATGGCTGTTGAAATTTTTGAATTTTCAACCCAGTCAAAACCACCCTGCATGGTTAATAGATTTTTTAACGTTAATGTATTTCTGATGGAATCATGAGCTACTTTTCCTTCAATATTGGAAATGTTTTTGAAACTGCTTCTCGATATATTGTATTCCGGAAGAATTTTTAAAACCGGAGTATTGAGGTTGGGAAGTATGTTTTTATCCTGTGCGATACCTGCCAGCACAGAAACGATACTTTTGGTAACAGATTTTATACTGAAAATAGTTTCTTTATTGGCACCATGGAAATACTGCTCATAAATTACCTTATTATTTTGTGAAACAATGAAAGATCCCAAAGAAGAAATGCTGTCATTAATTTCTTTGGTAAATCCGTCCGTAAACTCTTTGGGTAACTCTTTGTTGAAAGCTGCCTGTGATTTCACTTTAGGGGAGAATAAGGCAAGACATACCATTGTGATAGCCTGCAGAAGTTGGTTGGATTTCATTGTTTACAAAAGGAAGGATAAAATTATTAGTTGATGGAAAAAGTAAAAGCTAAATCAATTCGGATGAATCAATATAGCTTATGCTTTCAATGCCTCTAAATTATGAAAAACAATGAACTTTTTGAATACTTTTTAGAGAATATTTTAAAGTTTTACAATGATTTTGATATAAAGTTTAGGTCTTCAAGATAACTAAGAAATTATACCAACACTCCATTTTTAGAAGAAATAGGATCCGGAAGGTCTGTTTCTCCGCTCATCTGAAGAAGGTCTATTTCAATCGTTCTGCAGATTGAAAGCATCGGAACATCAAACATTAATCCTGCAAAAGGATTTTCAGAATAATCTCCTACCAGTTCCATAATGATATAAATCCATCCGATAATGATACAGAAAGGAATAGAAGTCCAGATTCCCCAGTCGCCAAGCTTTGCAAACTCATTCACTAATCCTAGTGGAAGAAGCATGATAAAGAGAATATTGAAAACAAAGGCTGTGCTGGCAAACTGTCTTGGAGAAGGAAATTTCTTGATTCTTTCTGCCTGTCCCTGAAAATTGTAGAATTCATTCAGTGCGTTCTGAAGCTGTGTCTGATTGAAATCTGTGATAGCATTCATGTTTTTCAGCTCATTGATATCTTTTGCCTGTTGGGCAACCAGATAGGTGGCGAAGTTTTTATAATCGTTTTTGAGTTCGTATTCTTCTTCCGAAAGGTATTTGTGCAGGAAAATAGGAGCTCTTCCGTAGTCAGGAAAACCGGCTTTTATTAACCTGTTTCTTCTCAGGTTGATATTCCCGAATTTATTATTTTCTGTGCTGATATGCTCCCATTCTGTAGGAATCAAAAGTTGTTCCCGGAAAGTATATAACCATGCTATGTGACGGTAGACGATTCTTTTTTTACGGTCTTCAAGATCAAAAACTCCAATTTCTTCATTTTTAGTATCGAAGGCATATACCATAGAGGCAAATGAACGGCTGGAATTCACAATTCCACCCCAGATTTTTCTGGCTTCCCAAAGTCTGTCATACGCCTGATTGTTTTTAAAACCTACAAGGAATGCTTCTGCCGTACCAATTAAAGCTACAGGAACCCATGGAATCGTCATCCACTGCCAGTTGAAAAAATAGAACAGGACAGCGATCAGAGTACACCAGATTGAAATCAGTATAAGATGAAAACCCGATAAATTGAGAACCTGTTTATAATTGACGTATTTTGTAGTGATCATAAAAATGGATGTGTTTTGCGTGTATAGACAAAATAAATACCAAACTGGGATTAATTGTATTTTGTAGTAACTCTCAGATAATGGATAATTGTGTTTTCTTGGTTGATAATAGATTAGAATTGAGATTGATAATCTTAAATAAAAGTAGTGAAAAAAATGCATAAAAAAACCTCTAAATATTTTTAGAGGTTTTAAGTTTATATAAAATTAATATTTCAGCATTTCTTCGATCTTACTGCTGAGCTTTTCAGCATTTGGGAGCATCTCTTTTTCCAGCACAAGATTGATCGGAACAGCAGGTACATCCAGTGATCCCATCGTCTCTACCGGAGCATCAAGATACTTGAAGCAGTTTTTAGAAATACGATGCGCAAAAGCTTCTGCAAAAGAGTTGTTGAGTTGCTCTTCTGTAAGAACGATACATTTTCCGTGCGCTTTTACTCTTTCAAAAACAAGTTCTTCATCCAGAGGAATTAATGTTCTTAAATCAATTACTTCAACTCTTCCATTGAAGCTTTTGGCTGCTTCTTTAGCCCAGTAAACTCCCATACCGTAAGTAACCACTAATAAAGTTCTGCCTTTTTCAGTTTCATCTTTATCAGCTTCAATGATCACTTTACCTTTTCCGAATGGAAGAATATAATCTTCAGCAGGTTCTATCGTTTTAGCATCTTCAGTTCCCGGAACTTTACTCCAGTATAATCCTTTATGTTCCAGCATTACTACAGGGTTCGGATCATAATATGCTGCTTTTAATAATCCTTTAAAATCGGCAGCGTTACTTGGGTATGCTATTTTGATTCCTTTGATATTGGCTAAGATACTTTCAACACTTCCACTGTGGTAAGGACCACCACCTCCATAAGCTCCGATAGGAACACGGATGATATTGCTTACAGGGAATTTTCCACCACTTAAATAATTTGATTTTGAAATTTCCGTAATCAACTGGTTGATTCCCGGATAAATATAATCTGCAAACTGGACCTCAACAATTGGCTTAAGTCCAACAGCACTCATTCCTGCTGTAGATCCAATGATATAAGCTTCCTGGATGGCTGTATTGAATACTCTCTTGCTACCGAATTTTTTTCCTAAAGTAACTGTTTCACGAAAAACTCCACCAATTCTTTCCCCTACATCCTGTCCGTAAAGAAGTGCTTCCGGATGTTTCCACATCAATTCCTGTATTGCGTGGATGGCAGCATCTACCATTACAATCTTTTCTCCATTGGCAGGTTCACGAGTTCCTGTTTCCTCTATAATTGGAGTAGGAGCGAAAACGTGCTGCATTACGCTTTCAGGCTTTGGATCTTCTGCATTTTTAGCTTTTTCAAAAGCTTCTTCTGCTTCAAGACGCGCCTTTTTAGTGATTTGCTTTAAAAGATCTTCATCAACACCTGTTTCCAGTAAATGTTTTCTAAGGATCTCTCCCGGATCTTTGGCTCTGTGTTTTGTTAAATCTTCTTCGTCTCTATAGAATTCTCTTCTTACTCCTGAAGTGTGATGGCCGATCAATACCGTTTTGGCACAGACAACAAGAGGCTTTCTTTCTGTTCTAACAAAATCTACGGCTTTTTTCATAGCTTCGAAACTTTCCACAAAATCAGTTCCATCTACTCTCATTCTGCTTAATCCGGTAAATCCAGCTACGAAATCATAAGCGTCACAGGTTCTTGCCTCGTCTTTTGTTACGGAAATTCCCCATTCGTTATCCTGAACCAGGAAGATGATAGGAAGCTGGTGTAAAGCTGCAAATTGTAAAGCTTCACTTACTTCACCTTCTGTAACGGAATTGTCTCCAAGGCTGCAAACCACAACAGGATTATTTTCAAATTGCTGAAGGTTGAAATCCTGAATGTATTTGATACCCTGTGCTACTCCTGTCGTAGGAATGGTCTGCATTCCTGTAGCAGAACTCTGATGAACAATTTTTGGTTTGTTTTCATCCCTACTTGAAGGGTGTGAGTAATATGATCTTCCTCCCGAAAAAGGATCATCAGCTTTGGCTAGTAATTGAAGCATTAATTGATAAGGTTCAAAACCAATTCCTAAAAGAATACTTTCGTCTCTGTAATAAGGAGAAACCCAGTCTTCTTTCTTTAGTTGATAAGCTGTTGCAAGCTGAATAGCTTCGTGACCTCTGGAAGTACTGTGAACGTATTTGCATACATTTCTGTTTTCTTCGTAGATGTCTGCCATGGCTTTTGCCAGCATCATATGATTATACGCTTTGAGTAATATATCCTGAGAAACTTTTTCGTGAAGTGCATTTTCCATAGGAAGCAAATATACATAAAAAAACAAAATACTAACAACTGTTAGTATTTTGTGTAAAATCTTTGTTGATATAGGTTATTCCTTGATCACTTTTTTAGAAATAACATCTTTGTCTGTTTTTATTTCAATGATGTAAATTCCTTTTGTGTAAGTGGATAAATCTACTGCTTCTTTATCATTGTTAATGATACCTGTCTGTAGTTTTTTACCTGAAAGATCATAAACATTAAAAGTAGCCTTTTTAGGCGCTTTTAATATATTGGTAAAGTCTTTTACAACAGTTGGAGCTACTGTTACAGCATCCATTGCGAATCCGGTTTCTTTAGTTCCCAATACTTCAGTAAATCCTGTTACGATAACAGAGTAGTTTTGAGGAGAAGTAACACTTGGAGAAGCGTTATTCTTTAATGTTCCTTTATGAGAAATTTCAATTCTGTAAACAGCTCCTGGTGTCGGAGTATCAATAACTACCTGCTCAACATTGTCCACTGTATTATCTCCTTTTGTTGCTGGCAACATTGGGTTATTGGCATCCAGTTTCCACGGAAGGTAAGTTGTGTTGTTTGTTGTATTGATAATTTTTACATCTAAATCATTAATTAATCTTGAGGTTCTGTTGTTGTATAGATTATCCCATTGATTCGTAATGTTGGTATACTCTGGATCAATCCAGGATATAGTTACTTTTAAAGGTTCAGTTCCGGATGCTTTAACTGTTTTGGTATTAACTGCACCATTATTTAATGTTTCATCATTAAATATGATGGTGTTGTTGGATTTTCCTACAAGAAGTTCAGCACCTTTTTTGGCATTAATGTATCCCCATCCGTACCATGGATCTGGACCTATCTGACCAGCTTCAAGAGCTGAATGCACCATTAAAGTTTTTGAAGCAGAAGCTATAAGCTGAGCATTGTTGAACAGGGATTTATAAATCTGCATCCAAAGTCCAATAATTCCGGCTACCTGAGGAGCTGCCATTGAGGTTCCACTATTCACCTGCCAGGTTATACTTCCTGTTGTATTTTCTGCAGTAGATGCCATCCAGACATCGGTGCCCGGAGCGGAAATATCTGGTTTAATACCACCATCATCTCTAGGTCCTGCACTACTATAATCAGACTTTAAAACATCTGTAGCAGCACTGTATCTACTGTTATTTGTAGTAATAGGATCTGTTGCTCCAACTACAATAATATTTTTAGCCAATGAGCCATAACCTATACAGTCATAACCTTGTGCACAGTTAGCAGGTGGTTCTGTACCTGTTGCATAGGTAGAATACCCCGATCCATTATAATAATAAGCTGTTGTAGTACTGCCTGAATATCCTGGTCCGAATCCGAAATAATTTCCGGCAGATTTCACGATAGTATAAGTTGGGTTATTATAAACGATAGCGTCATAAGATCTGTCGTTTGTATAATAGGTTCCCATTAGATCGTAATTAGTTCCGGAAATATAATTTCCTCCCCAATACCATCCGTTAGCAGGATATCCGTTTGCCGTAGTTTTATAATCCCAGGCAGCATTTATACCATAAGAGTGATTGGATATTTTAGGTTGGGCCAGCAAGATTTTATCAAATACAGTACTTGTAGTTGAGTTACCAGGTAATGTTGTTGTTGCAAATCTGTAAGAATCCATTGTTGAATTTAATGCAATTCCCATTGCATTTCCTGTGACTACAACTCCATTACTTGTGGCTGATAAAGGGGAAGATTTAGCACCAATAATACTTGCTACACCTGTTGAATGGGCACTATAAGCATTAGTGGCTGCTTCTTTGTTGGAAATTCTACCTGCCGCGTTATTAAAAGCGGTATGAGCTTCATAAATTCTTCCTCCATCAAAAATTGCATATACAATTCCTTCACCTTTAAATGATCCGGCTAGACCATTGACACCTCCGGCAGTTGTTAGGGCATCAACATTGTTATTTAAAATTTGAGTTTGATCTTCTGACTGGTAAAAGTTGGGAACATTTCCACTAAACCCGGCCAGATTTTCTCTCATTTCCTGAATTATTTTTTGAGTTTCAGGATTTCTATCACTACCAAATCTTCTAGAAACATAAGAGTCAAACTTTTCATTATTCTCTTTGTTTTGTCTTTCAAATTCTCTCTTTAAACCATCGTTGTTTTGAGCACTTACTAAAGCTATTGCTAATGTGCTGATGAGAAGTAGATGTTTCTTCATTTTAGTTGTTGAAATATTAAAATTGTAATTTGTCAAATATATGGTAAATATTTAGTAATTAATAGTTTTAAATGAATAATTCTAATTTTTTTAATTACATTTTAATATTTTATTTCAACATTGTTTGAGTTGGTTGTTTTTTTTACAAAACGAAATTGTTTAGCTATTCTGAATATTGTGAGTTTTTGTCATAAACTAATAATTAGAAAAAATGAAGTAACTTTACATTCTCTTTTTATAAAAAAGTTAGAACATTATATGTATTTAATTTTTGACACAGAAACAACCGGTTTACCAAAAAATTTCAACGCTCCGCTTTCAGACTCGGATAACTGGCCAAGAATGGTTCAGATTGCATGGCAGGTACACGATGATGATGGAAACTTGATTGAAAACCAGGATTATATCATAAAACCTGAAGGGTACGATATTCCCTTCAATGCAGCACGTATTCACGGGATTACAACCAAAATTGCCAATGAAGAAGGACGGGATCTGCAGGAAATTCTTGAAGAGTTTTCTAAAGTCCTTGAAAGGGTAAGGGTGGTTTCCGGACATAATGTAGAATTCGACTATAATATTGTAGGAGCAGAATTTTATAGAAAAAATCTGAAAGATAATCTTCAGGAAAAGCCTAAAGCAGATACCATGATTTTGGGGACTGACTTCTGTCAGCTTGGTGGAGGACGTGGAGGTAGATTCAAACCTCCAAAACTTGAAGAACTGTATGAAAAACTTTATGGGAGCAAATTTGATGAAGCCCATAATGCTGCTGCCGACGTAAATGCTACTGCCAGAGCTTTCTTTGAAATGGTAAGAATTGGAGTAGTACCGGCTGAGACATTAAAGATTTCAGAAGATCAGCTTGCTTATTTCAGAAGCCTTTATCCGGATCCTATTAAGCCTTTCAATATTGTGATCAGAAGGCAGGTCGCTGATTTTCATAATAAGAAAAAACAACAGGATTTCGGAAGTATTGATGAAATTGATTTAGGAAAATATTTCAATTTTGATAATCACAGTGTTTTCTCTACACTTACCGCTACTTCGAGTATCAATGATTTGATTAAAAAAGCTACTGATGAAAACTTCCCTGCTGTCGGTATGGTAGATCTGGGAAATATGATGGGAGCTTTCAAGTTTGTGTCAGCAGTTGAGAGTGCTAATGGTGAAAGGGCAAAGAAACATAAAGAATACCTGGCGAAAAAGCAGGAAGCAGAAGAAAACGGAACGGAATTTAATGAAGCTGAACCTGTTTCCGAACCGCTTATCCCGGTTTTAGGTTGCGAATTTTATATTTCAGAACGTTATGAACAAAAGCAATTTACCAAGGATGATCCGGACAGGAGAACCCAGGTAGTGCTTTTGGCAAAAGATTTCAATGGTTATAAAAATCTGGCAAAGCTTTCCAGTATCGGATTTCTGAAAGGTTTCTATTTTGGGGTTCCAAGGGTAAGCAGAGAATTGATTGCGCAGTATAAAGAAGGAGTCATTGCTTTGACTTCCGGAATTATGGGAGATATTCCTGATGCGATTTTAAATACCGGTGAACAGAAAGGGGAAGAGCTTTTCAAATGGTGGAAAGATACCTTTGAGGATGATTTTTATGTTCAGATTCAGAATCACAAACTGCCTGAAGAAGAGCATTTGAATGAAGTTCTTTTGTATCTGGCTGATAAATATGATGTTAAAATTCTTGCTCAGAACGAGACTTTTTATACCAATAAAGATGATTCTAATATCCAGGACATTGTAAGCTGCATCAAAGATGGTGAAAAGCTGACAACGCCTATTGGAAAGGGATTCGGTAAAAGAAGAGGGTTGGCAACAGGTGAATATTTTATTAAAAATTCTGATGAAATAAAAGAAGCCTTTCTAGCGTATCCTGATGCTTTTGATGCCTATGAAGAATTTACGGCAAAGTTTAAACCATATACTTTAAAAAGGGACGTTCTCCTTCCAAAATTTGATATTCCTGAAGAATTTATCCATCCGGAAGATGAGGTAGACGGAGGAAAAAGAGGGGAGATGGCTTATCTTACCTATCTTACTTATGAAGGAGCGAAAAGAAGATATGAAGATACAGGCATTACTGATGAAATTAAAGAACGACTGGACTTTGAGCTTGAAGTAATTGCCAATACCGGTTATCCGGGATACTTCCTTATTGTACAGGATTTTTGTAATGAAGCTCGTAAGATGGGGGTTTGGGTTGGTCCTGGAAGGGGGTCAGCTGCGGGATCTGCGGTGGCTTACTGTATCGGAATTACCAACGTAGACCCTATTAAATATGATCTCCTTTTTGAGAGATTTCTAAATCCTGAAAGGGTTTCCATGCCCGATATTGATATCGACTTTGATGATGAAGGACGAGATAAAATTATCAAATGGGTAGTTGAAAAATACGGAAAAACTCAGGTGGCACAGATTATCACATACTCCGTGTTGGGAGGAAAATCTGCCATTAAAGATGCCGGAAGAGTTTTGGATGTCCCAATTCCTGACACGAACAATATTGCTAAATTGATTCCTCCGAGTCCGGGGATGAACATTGCGAAAGCTTTAGCAAAATATGATAAATTAAAGCCGGAAGAACAGATGCTCGTTGATGAAATGAGATATGTTCTTGATACTCCTGATGATGCGAGACATGGAGTTTTGGCAAGCGCCAAAAAGATGGAAGGTTGTATCAGGAATACCGGGATTCACGCCTGTGGTGTAATCATTACGCCGGAAGATGTGAGTAACCTGGTTCCGGTGACTATTGCAGCGAAAGATGCAGATATCCTGGTATCACAGTTTGATAACTCAGTGGCGGAAAGTGCGGGACTTCTGAAGATGGATTTCCTGGGGTTGAGAACTCTGACTATTATTAAGGATGCATTGAAGCTGGTAAAAGCAAGATATGATATTGATATTGATCCGGATCTTATTCCTCTTGATGATGCTAAAACATATCAGCTATTTAAAGAAGGAAGAACAGTAGGGATTTTCCAGTATGAAAGTCCAGGGATGCAAAAATACATGAGGGAGCTTAAACCAACGGTTTTTGCCGATCTCATTGCCATGAACGCATTGTACCGTCCGGGTCCTATTAAATACATTCCAAACTTCATCAACAGAAAGCATGGAATTGAAGAAATTGTCTACGATTTACCAGAAACAGAAGAATATTTAAAGGAAACATACGGGATTACCGTTTATCAGGAGCAGGTAATGCTTTTGTCTCAAAAACTGGCCAACTTTACCAAAGGTGAAGCCGATACTTTGAGAAAAGCGATGGGTAAAAAGCAGATCGATGTTCTTAATAAAATGTACCCGAAATTCATTGAAGGAGGGAGAAAAAATAACCTGAATGAGGAGAGATTAGAGAAAATCTGGAACGACTGGAAGGCCTTTGCAGAATACGCCTTTAACAAGTCTCACTCAACCTGTTATGCGTTTATTGCTTATCAGACTGCTTATTTAAAAGCGAATTATCCGGCGGAATATATGGCGAGTGTAATGAGTAATAACATTAACAATACGGATGCAATTACCATGTTCATGGAAGATTGTAAAAGTATGGGAGTTGATGTATTAGGACCGGATGTAAATGAATCTCAATACAAGTTCTCCGTAAACGAAAAGGGGCAGATCCGTTTTGGATTGGGAGCAATCAAAGGAATTGGTGAAGGACCGAGTGAATGTATTACAAGAGAAAGAGAGAACGGAAGATTTAAAAATATTTACGATTTTTTCGAAAGAATAATGCCTTCCCAGATGAACAAAAGAGTAGCGGAAAGTTTGGTGCTTGCCGGAGCTTTTGATGAACTGGATTCTTTCCACAGAGGACAGTATTTTGACATTGATATGGCTGGAAAGACCAATCTTGAAAGGCTTATCAGATATGGGCAGAGCTTCCAGGAAAGTAAAAATGAGATGGAACATTCTTTATTTGCAGATTTTGCGGAAGAAGTTCAGATTGAGCAGCCGAAATTGGCACCTTGTCCGGAATGGCCAAATATGCATAAACTTAATAAAGAAAAGGAGATTATCGGTTTCTATCTTTCTGCCCATCCGCTGGATGAATTTAAATATCAGTTCCAGTTTATGCAGGGGCGGCTTTCTAAAAAATCTGTTCTTGAGAAAAATGAGGAAGATAAAGTAGTTACGGATGAAACACCCGTATTGGAGAAGGATGCTCAGGATGATGCTGTAGATCTTATAGAAATTGTCTCAGATGATGTAGTGGCTGGTGAAGAGGAAGTAGTGGAGGAAGTGACTAAAAAAGCAGAACCAAAAGGAAATTTCTTATTCCTGAATCTGGATGAGGTAGATGCTTATAAAGAACAGGCTTTTTCTAATAAACAGGAAGAGTTGTTTGAAGAGAAAAAGAAAGACTGGAAAACGCTTCAGAAAGAAAGAGAAAATGGCGGCGGAGGAAAAGAATATACTGTAGCTGGTCTTATTACTGAATACAGAGTTCAGGATGGTTTCAGGAGTGGTGAGAAAGTAGCTTTTGTTACGCTCGAAGATTATTCAGGATCATATTCATTCAGGTTGGGAGACAGAGATTATATGAGGCTGAAGGAGAAACTGGAAGTTCAGAGATTTGTTATTTTTAAAATAAAATTTGCTCAGGTAAAAGATGGAAGAGTCTTCGTGAATGTAAATGATGTGATAGAACTTCAGGAAGCATTTGAACGGTTTGCAAAAAGTATATCTTTAGTAATGGATGTAATGGATGTAAGACCTGAGGATCTTGACTTTTTCAGAACAGTTCTCGACAGAAACAAAGGAAATCAAAAACTGAAATTCTTTATTAAAAATCTCGAAGATGACTCCCATATTGAAGTGCAGTCTATGAAGCATTCGGTGGATCTTAATGGAGATTTGATTAAAGAAATTCAACTTCTTAATAAATATGAGTTTTATTTAAACTAGAAAATACTTAATAATATAAAAGAGTGGCTTAGGTCGCTCTTTTTTTTGTTTGCTATTTGATGATATTGATGAAAAATTTTAAATATTTATTTATGTTAAATAGAAAAATTTTCTGAAGTCTATTTTGGTTGTATAGTATTTAAGTATTTGATAATTAGATGTTTAATATTTTTCAATATATTGCGAAATAATTGTTAAATTTAAATAAATGTTTAATTTTATTATGTTTTAATGGTGGTTTTAGTTGTTTTAGCGTAAAAAATTATGATAATTTTTAATATTTCGTTTAAAAATTAAATTAATATTTATACATTTACCGCCCAAACTATTATTATTACTATTTTATGAAGAAATTACTACTTTCGTGTTTAGCCTCCCTGAGTATGGGAGTCTATGCACAAACCAATGTTGCCAACTATACTTTTTCAAAAAGTACTGGGGTAGCTTACACCTCGATTACAGGAGGTACAAAATTATTTCCTACCGGAACCAATACTACTTATGACAATGAAGTATCCGCGGCAATTCCTCTGTCTTCTCCTTTTAATTTCGGCGGCGTTTCTATGACTACGTGTTATATAAGTGCCAATGGATTTATAACTTTTGGAGCTGCTCCTTCAGGGACAAATTATACTCCAATGTCATCTTTAGGAACAACTACAGGAGCAATTTCCGCTTTTGGACAGGATGGAGGTTTCTCATCATCGGATGCAACACAGCCGCCTGGAAATCATGAAGTAAGATATGAGGATCTGGGGACTGAATTTGTTGTGCAGTGGCAGGATCATGCTAATTATAGTAACCGGTCTACCGAAAGATTGAACTTTCAGATCCGTCTGGTGTATGCTACAGGTGAAATCAAAATTATTTATGGAAACTGTACAGACCCAGGAACCAGTACCTCAAATAGTACTCCTCAGGTAGGAATAAGAGGAAACAGTACTACTTACGCATCCAATGTAAATTCTCTGATGATTGGAAATGTACCGAACGGAACTACCTGTGATTGGTCTAAAGCAGTTACTGGTAGTGCTAATAACAGTACTATGCTTTTCTCCAGTACAACCAATGCAAACGTTAAAATTCCCGCAGGTTTACAATATAAATGGACTCCTGGTACGCAGGCGCCTGTAAGAACTTTTGCTGCTGCAACCGGAATCACCAATAGTGCTGCAACTGTAAACTGGACCGCTCCAACCGGGGCAACCGGCTATAATGTTCAGTATAGAGCAGTTGGAAGCTGCGATTGGACAGATCTTGTGGGTAATCCCGTTTCTGCTGCTTCTGCTACAATTACAGGTCTTACTCAGAATACGGCCTACCAGGTTCAGGTACAGGCTTTAAATGGTGCAGTACAATCCGTGTATTCTCATATTCCAAATGCAGCCGGATCCGGAAGCGGATATGTGTCTGCAGGATCTTTTTCAACTACACCGAACTGCGCAAGTACAGTAACCGGCCTTTCTTCTGCTGCTCTGACTCCTGAATCTGCAACGATAAGCTGGACGGCGTCAACAACGCCTCCGGGTAATGGATATGAATATTATTATTCTACCAATTCAACTGCTCCGATTTCAACAGTTACTCCTTCGGGTTCTGTAGGTGCAGGGGTAACAACAGCTAACTTATCAGGTTTGACTCCTTCAACTCAGTATTACTATTGGGTGAGAGGAAACTGTAACGGAACAGATAAAGGGGTATGGTCAAGCTCGGCTAACTTTACAACATTAGGTCTTTGTCCTACAGTAACAGCTCCGGCTTCCAGCGCTACAGGAGTAAGTGTAACTCCTACCATTACATGGACTGCCATAAATGGTGCTGCAGTATACAAACTAAAAGTCGGAACCACTTCAGGAGGAAATGATGTTTTAGATATGGATATCGCGGGTGGAGCTAGTAATTCTTATACGATCACTACACCTCTCAACTTTGCTACTACATATTATTACTCTGTTACTGGCTACACTGCCAATATTACAGGTCCTGCAACAGCATGTACAGTAAGGTCATTCCAGACAGTGTGTAGCTCAACTGGCTTACCATATACTTTAGATTTTGAAAGTGTTACTACTCCGGCTTTACCGACTTGTACAACAGTTATTAATAGCGGTTCCGGGAATTTATGGAAAACAGCAACTGCTCCAACCGGATTTACAGGGAAAGTACTTAATTATTCATACAACAGTAGTAATGCTGCCAATACATGGTTCTTTACCCAAGGTTTAAACCTTACAGCGGGCGTTAGCTATAGAATTAAATATAAATATGCAAACGCAACCGGTACAACACAATATCCTGAAAAAGTAAAAGTAGCGTACGGATCTTCTCCTGCAAGTTCGGCGATGACGAATACCATAGCAGATCATGGTAATATTACCGGTGGAACTGTTACAAATACTTTTACAGACTTTACGCCAAGCGCAACAGGAGTTTATTATATCGGATTCCAGGCATATTCTCTTGCAGATATGAATCAAATCTATGTTGATGATATCAATATAGATGTTACTCCTACTTGTTCAGAGCCATCTGCTGTTACAGTTTCAGCGATTACAACTACTGGAGCAAGTGTTTCATGGACAGCTCCTGCCACAGCACCTGGAAGTGGATATGAGTATTACTATTCTACAAGCAGTACAGCTCCTACCGCTTCTACAACAGCTTTGGGAACCAGTACTACAACTTCAGCTCCTCTATCCGGACTTTCTCCTTCTACTACCTATTATTTATGGGTGAGATCGGTTTGCAGTTCTTCTGATAAGAGTGCATGGAGTTCTACTGTTGCTGTTTTCAATACACTTTGTGGAACAGTTATGGCACCTTTTGTTCAAAACTTTGATAGTGGAGCAGCACCAAACTGCTGGAACAATGTAAACCCTACAGCAACAGGTACGGATGCAACTCTTTTCTGGAAATTTGCAGGAAGTGCAGATTATGGTGCAAGTCCGGCTAATAACCAAAAAGCAGCTGGTACCTATGCATGGGTGGATGCGAGTTCGCCATATGCAGGAGCTGGTGTAAATACTGTACAATTAGTTACTCCTTCTGTAAATTTAACGGGATTAACTGCGCCAATTGTTTCTTTTGACTGGTTTAAAAACCATTCTATGTCAAGTGGTACTACAGTTTCCCCTTCTACTTATGATAATAATAAACTTACGGTAGAGGTAAATGATGGAAACGGTTGGGTAGTGATCTTTAGTGATAATACCAACTTAAATCAATGGAGAACAGTTGCTGTTCCTTTAGCAGCTTCTTATATCGGAGCAACTATTCAGGTGAGGTTTACTGTAGATAAAAACGTGAGTGGTAACGGATACTTCTATGATGATGTTCTTTTAGATAATGTGGAAGTAAAGCAGAATCCTAATTTGGCAACTTCTGAAACTGCAATAAAAGAGAATAAGCTTACTGTATACCCTAATCCGTTTACAGATAGATTAACGATCTCTGATGTATCCAAAGTACAATCTGTTTCAATTGTTGATGTTTCCGGAAGATTGATTAAAACAATAGAAAAACCTTCTTCTGAACTTCAGTTGAGAGATCTTAAAGAAGGATTGTATTTAGTAATCCTGAATATGAAAGACGGATCTAAACAAACCGTTAAAGCAATTAAAAGATAAAATAATTTCTTACTAATAAAGAGAGAGACTGTTCAATTTGAGCAGTCTCTTTGTTTATAAGGGTGATTGTCTTTTGTTGAAAGAAAATTTATATTTGTTGTCATATGATGAAAAAAATATTTTTTTTATTGCTGATTTTCACTAGATTTGATTAACTAATACTGATTTATATGAAAAATTTTTTACTCGTTGGTTTCTTAATAACTGGCTTTTTATCCTCCGCGCAAACCTATTGTACGCCTGCTTTCGCTAGTGGCTGTAGTGGCGGGGATATGATAGATACTTTTGCAATTCCGGGTGCCGGATTTGATCATTCTAATACAGGTTGCTCTACTAATGCTTATGGAGATTATACCTCGATGACGATTAATCTCAGTGCAGGTTTAAGTTATGATTTTAGCGTTAAACATGATTACAGTGATCAGAATGTTCGTATCTGGATTGACTTCAATAACGATGGAACTTTTGATGATGCTGCTCCGGAGCTTGTGGCTTCTGCAAGCAGTACGCTTATAGGAGGGAATGATATTACGGCAGGGCTTATCACAATTCCTTCAACTGTAACTCCAGGTACTTACAGAATGAGAGTAGGGGATAGATTCTCCGGAGATCCTATTCCTTGTAATACAGACGGATATGGAGAGGCTCATGATTATACAGTAGTAATTGGGGCGGTTCCGACTTGTTTTGCTCCGTCTGCTTTAACAGTATCTGCTGTTACTGCCAATTCAGCTCAGTTAGGATGGACAGCTCCGTCTTCTGCTCCAGGAAGTGGTTATGAATATTATTACTCAACTTCCAGTACATATCCTACTGCTGCGACAGTAGTTTCCGGGTCTATCAATGGATTGACTGCAAATCTACCTTCTCTTACACCAGCCACTACTTACCATGTCTGGGTACGTTCTGTATGCAGTGCTTCTAATAAGAGTGCATGGTCTCAAATGGCCACATTTATGACCTCGTGTGTTGCTGTGGGAGTGCCTTATGCATTGGATTTTGAAAGTATAACTCCACCAGATATGCCAACTTGTACCTCTGTAGTGAATGATGGGGCAGGAAATATATGGGAAACAGGTGATCTGGATGCTCAGGGATTTACAGGAAATGTTCTTCAGTATTCATATGACTATGCAGAGAATGCGAATACCTGGTTTTTTACCAACGGAATTAATCTTACTGCAGGAGTGACTTACAGAATTAAATATAAATATGCCAATGCGGAAGGAACTGTATATGCTGAAAAACTGAAAGTAGCCTATGGGACTTCAGCTACCAGTGCAGGAATGACTAATACATTAGCAGACCACTCGGATATTGTGATCAGCACTGCAACAAGTTCTTTTACGAACTTCACACCAACAACTACCGGAGTATATTATTTTGGATTCCAGGCCTATTCTGATGCTAATATGAATAAATTATACGTTGATGATATTAATATAGATGTTGCACCGGCTTGTAGCGAACCTAATGCATTAGCTGTTTCAAATATTACCGCTGCAGGAGCTACAGTTTCCTGGGCAGCAGCCACTCCGGTTCCGGCTAACGGCTATGATATTTATTACAGTACAACGAATACAGCACCTACGGCAACAAGTACACCTAACTTTACAGGAGTTACAGCAACCACTTATAATATTCCAGGCTTAGCTGCTTCCACTCCTTATTACGTATGGGTAAGATCTGCCTGTAGCGCAACAAGTAAAAGTATATGGAGTGATTCTGCTACCTTTACAACATTATGTTCAAGTACGAATCTTCCTTACACGATAGATTTTGAAAACGTTACTGTTCCAGATTTACCTGGTTGTACAAATAATGTTAATGCGGGAACAGGAAATGATTGGGTAACAATGGATCCTCCTTCTGATAGCCAGGGATTCACTACCAATGTGTTGAAATACCAGTATAACTCTTCCAATTCCGGTAATGCATGGTTCTTTACACAAGGATTGAATTTGACAGCAGGAGTGCAGTATACTATTAGTTATAAATATGGTAATAACTCATCAACCTATGTCGAAAAATTGAAGGTAGCCTACGGAACTTCACCAGCTGCAGCTGCTATGACAGGTTCTATTGCAGATTATCCTTCAATCAATGATGAAATGGCACATACAGAATCTATAACGTTTACTGTACCTACAACAGGAGTGTATTTCTTTGGATTTAATGCTTATTCAGATCCAGACCAGTATAATCTATATATTGACGATATCAGTATTAATAACGCGAATCTGGCAACAGCTGAAGTTGCTAAAGCGAAAAATAATATCCAGCTTTATCCTAATCCATTTACGGATGTATTGAATATCTCTGATGTGAAAAATGTAAAAAATGTAATGGTGACAGATGCGACAGGAAGACTGGTGAAAACTATTATCAACCCTGAATCTACAATCCATTTAAGAGATCTGATGCAAGGAGTTTATGTAGTAACACTTGAAATGAAAGACGGATCTAAGCAGACTATTAAAGCTATAAAAAAATAATTCATCATTTAAATAAAAAAGGGAGGCGGGTCATTGATGATCCGTCTTTTTTATGGAGATTGAATAGAATCTTATTAAATGTTTGAATGAAAAAAGATGAGCAAAATATTTCACTCATCTTTTTTATTTTATCCTGTGGCCGTTATCGATTATCGAATATTTTCCATCACATATTACCCAGCATACATCACTCATCATTTATTGGGTACAGGCTGTATTTCTCCTTTATTCATAAGGTCAAATACGGTAGGGAAGAACATTGCTAATATAAAATAGATGATGATCATAAGCACAATCAGTGCAAAAAGAATAATCACTAAGCTATTGGGTCTGTTTTTCTTTTTTGGTTCCATGATTTTGTGGTATTTAGTGAATAAATTTTACTTATACCAGATGTTAAGCTAATTTCTTGCCACATTTCTTGCAGTATCTTGCATCATCATCAATATCTTCATTGCCACAACGTTCACATACCATTTCCAGGTTCTGTCTTTTGTTTCTCATTTCGGCTGTTACAATACCGGTAGGAACTGCAATAATGGAATAACCTGCCAGCATGAGAATAACTGCAAAGAATTTTCCTAAAGGCGTTATAGGTGATACATCACCGTAGCCTACAGTAGTTACCGTAACAACTGCCCAGTAGATGGATTGAGGTATTGTTTCAAAGCCCTGTCTTCCGCCTTCTACCATGAACATAAGTGATCCTACAATCACAGAGAATATAATCAGGAATAAAAGGAAAATATAAATCTTTCTCGAACTGTTTTTCAGAGCCCGCACAATAAAATACCCGTCATTCATAAAATCAAGCAAGTTGAAAATTCTGAACACTCTCAGCATTCTCAGCATTCTGAAAATCAGGAAATATTTAGTAACAGGGAAAATAAAGCTTAGATAAAAAGGAACAAGAGCAAGGAAATCTATAATTCCGAAAAAACTGAATATATAATTCTTTTTGTTTTTTACCACCGCAATCCGCATAGAATATTCTGCTGTAAAAAAAATAGAGATGATCCATTCAAGAATCAGAAAGGTATAATGGAATCTTTTATCAAGCTTTGGTACGCTTTCCATCATAATAATAGCAGTACTGGCAAGAATCAATGACAATAATATGATGTCGAACAGTTTTCCAAGCTTCGTATCGGAGCGATAAATTATCCGGTAAAGGAATCTTTTCCATAGAGTATCCTCAGGAATCAGATTATGTTCTCTTTCCATTTATATAAGGTTATTTCACAGCGAAGTTAATAATTTCTATAATGTATACGGTAAATATATGATTGTTAAAAGAATCTTGCAAATGTTAATAAAAAATCTATCATTAAAAAGTGAATTATTTAGTATTAATTGTATGGTTTTCAATGTGTTATATTTAGTAAAATACGAATAAAATATGACGTATAAAAATTAAATTTTTAACATTTTTTTCATCCAAGTTTGTAATTTTATTCTACAAAAGCTTTATATCATGAGAAAAATTTTAACCTTGTTTATTCTGTTTTTTATAAACAGTTTTGTTAACGCTCAGGTTGGGATTAATACTTCAGCACCGAATGGGGCTTCAGTACTGGATATAGTTTCCAACCAAAAAGGAATTCTTATTCATCGTCTTACAGATACTGACCGGGATACCAACCTGGCTGATAATGACGTTTCCACAGTACCTCCTGCAGGTGTGGTAAACCCTAACCTTACTGCAGGAACCCTTATTTTTAATACGACAACAAATAACTTCCAGTATTGGGACGGTACCCTCTGGAGACAGCTTTTTGTTCCCACATCTTCTCAGGCTGGTAACGATGGTGTCGTTAAAATCAATTCTGGAAACGCAAATGTAAAACCCTCATTCAGTTTAAGTGCAGCAGGAAGCGGCTACGGCCCAAGACAACAGGTACTTTATGCTACTCCGTTAGTATTTGCCGCAAGCCCTACTACAAGCTGGCCGGAAACCACTGTTCCATTTCCCGGAGTAACCAGTAATATCTATATCTCGGCAACTGGTAAATGGCGAGAAAATGAAATTTACGGGCAAGTACATGTATGGAGAGTAATTGCTACCATCACTCCAGGATCCAATTCTTCAGGATCTATAAAAGCTACTTTTAAAAATCCTGATTCAGGCTTTGAAATTAACTCTATCCAGCTGGTTCCGAGTGGTTCCAGTGGAACGGGTAACATTCTTACCTTTTATTTCTATACCATTGCAGACCCTGCGAGTCTTGATCCGGGAAGAGGATATCAGCTTTTTATGGAGTCTGATATCAACTGTAGTGTTGTTGTGGAATCCTTTACAAGAGTATCTCTTTTCAAAGATTAACAGTGTTACTTTATTCTTTTTTAATATCAAAATAAAACCGGTTTATGAAAGCCGGTTTTTTTATGGGGTTGGAAATTTTTACCGTAAAATTAATATCTTCGCTGTAACTGTAAAATATAAAATTAATGAAGCTAAAAACTGTAATTGCAAAGATTGAAGAGGAAATAAGTATCAGACAGGCAGAAGATTTTGATAACGTAGGATTGCTGTGCGGGGTTTACGACCGTGATGTATCAGGAATTCTGGTTTGCCATGATGCATTGGAAAATGTGGTTGATGAAGCTATTGAAAGAAACTGCAATCTGATCGTATGCTTTCATCCCATTATATTTTCCGGATTAAAATCTTTAACAGGGAAGAACTACGTAGAGAGAGCTGTTTTAAAAGCTATTGAAAATAAAGTAGCTATTTATGCCATCCACACTGCATTTGATAATGATTTCTTTGGAGTGAACCATGGGATATGCAGTCAGTTGGGATTAAAGAATATGAAAATTCTGCAGCCTAAAGAAAATAATTTAAAACAGTTAACGGTTTTTGTTCCCAAAGACTATTCAGAAAAAGTAAAAGAAGCTATGTTCTCTGCCGGAGCTGGAAATATCGGATTTTATGACGAATGCAGTTTTACAGTGAATGGTAACGGAACATTCAGGCCTGCAGAAGGTTCAAATCCGTTTTCAGGACAACAGGGAATTCGCGAAAATGCAGATGAAGATATGATTTCTGTGATTTTTGAAGGTTTTAAACAAGGGCAGATTGTGGGCGCAATGAAGACAGCGCATCCTTATGAAGAAGTAGCTTATCAGATTTATAATCTGGATAATAAAAATCATCATGCCGGCTTGGGAATGTATGGAGATCTTGAAGAAGAAATGGATGAAAAAGATTTCCTTGGATTGGTAAAAGAAAAATTTGGTTTGGAAGTGATTAAACATTCCTCTTTTAACAATAAAAAAATCAAAAGAGTAGGGGTTCTGGGAGGATCTGGGGCAAGTGGAATACGATCTGCAGCTGCCAGGAAATGTGATGCTTACCTTACCGGAGACCTCAAATATCACGACTATTTTCTGGCTGAGTCTAAAATGCTGATCTGTGATATTGGACATTATGAATCAGAACAATTTGTTAGTCAACAATTATTTGAAATTTTATCACAAAAATTTAGTACATTTGCAATTTCAAAATCTATTGAAAAAACAAACCCAGTAAATTATTTCATTTAAATATGGCAAAAACCAACGATATTTCAGTTGAAGAAAAATTAAGAGCTTTATACGATTTACAGATCATTGATTCAAGATTGGATGAAATCCGAAATACTAGAGGAGAATTGCCAATTGAAGTTGAAGATCTTGAGATTGAGATTGAAGGTCTTGAAAAAAGAGCTGAAAAATTTCATGCTGATATCAAAGATCAGGAGGATCAGATCAAAACAAAGCATGAAGTGATTAACCATGCTAAAACTTTAATTGAGAAATACAAATCTCAGCAGGATAATGTAAGAAACAATAAAGAGTTTGAAGCATTAGGGAAGGAAATGGAATTCCAGGATCTGGAAATTCAGCTTGCTGAAAAAAGAATTAAAGAGTTCGGAGCTAAAATTGCTCACAAAAACGAAACTTTAAGCGAACTGAACTCTAAGATCGATGATTTGAAAAGCCATTTGAAATTCAAGAAAGAAGAATTGGATGGTCTGATCTCTGAAACGCAGAAAGAAGAAGAATATCTTTTAGAGCAGTCTAAAGAATTCGCAGGTAAAATTGATGAGAGATTATTAGCTTCTTACAACAGAATCAGAACTAACTCTATCAACGGTCTTGCTGTAGTAGGATTAGAAAGAGGAGCTCCAAAAGGATCATTCTTCACTATCCCTCCTCAAAAGCAAATGGAAATTGCTCAGAGAAAGAAAATCATCATTGATGAGCACTCTGGAAAAATCCTTGTTGATGATGAATTGGTAATGGAAGAAAACGAAAAAATGAAATCTGTAATTAAATTCTAATTATTGATTTTATAACATACAAAAGCTGTTTCAAAAATGAAGCAGCTTTTTTTTATCTGAACTGATCTAAACATAGCAGTACAATTTAATCAGAGTCTTTGTCATTCCGAAGAATCTTGGCTCTTTTTTCGACATAGCATGGATTCATACGGAATGACGGTGATAGTGTTGTAATTGATTAAAAAACTAAATGATGGGGATCAGTAGGAACGGGCTTTAGCCTGTTTAATCAAGATAAAATTTTAGCCAAAACTATAGAAATATCCGAAATAAAATACTTTGTTATAAATAAAGTTATTCTTCAATCTATTTTATTAATGTATTACTCTTTCTTGTTTCCATAATGAAAGTTAATCTCCTTACACAGTTTGATGATTGCTTTTTTTCCAGACGGTTTGAAACCAGTAAAGGAATACTCATTATTTGTTCCCTTATTAAATATTTTATGTGTTCTGGCGGGAATTTCAATTTCTGTAATCGAAGTGTTACAGCTTAAACAAATACTGATCTGATTGATTTTTTTATTGCCTTTAAAAAATACTAATCCCAGATGAGGTTGAAAACATGCCGCAGAGCTTTCACCATAGCTTGAATTTTTTGCTAAAGCAGATAAGATCTGATCAGCTTGTTTTTGAGTCAGAAACTGTTGTTTCAAGATCACAGGTGTAAATTTTCCTTTTCTATCAATAGGATTAGGATAGGTCTCTTCGTCACCAGCAAAATCATAAGCAATAATTTTATCATAATCAAGCTTGTTAAAAGGAACCCCGTTTTTTACATTGGGTTTTATGGTTTCAGCAGTTTGAATATAATCATTCAATGTTTTCTCTTTTAAAGTGGAATCTGACAAAAGTTGTGGAATTTCAATTTTTTTCTCAGATATTGATTTTGTGTTTTCTATCTGTTGTTTACATGAAAACATAAAAAATACCAATCCTACAAAAGTGGATTGGTAGATGAATCTATGCTTACATAATTTCATTGAATAATTAATCATGATGATCGTACATCTTATTATACAAAGCAATAAATTTCTCTTTTACGGCCTTTCTTTTCAGTTTTAAAGTTGGAGTAAGCAGTCCGCTTTCAATGCTCCATACCTCAGGAGTAAGTTCAATTTTTTTGATTTTTTCCCAATTTCCAAGGTGTTCATTGATACCTTCTATTTCTTTTTCAATTCTTTGTTTCAGTTCAGGGCTTTTTGCAATCTCTTCAGGTGTGGAACCGATGTTGAGATTGTTTCTCATAGCCCAGTTTTTAGCAAATTCAAAATCAGGCTGTACCAAAGCACACGGCATTTTTTCACCGTCACCCACCACCATGATCTGCTCTATGAATTTTGAAGCCTTCGCTAAGTTCTCAATAGTCTGAGGGGCAATATATTTTCCTCCGGAAGTTTTGAACATTTCTTTCTTACGGTCAGTGATCTGTAAAAATCCGTCGCTGTCTATATGTCCGATATCTCCGGTTTTAAAGAATCCATCGTCTGTAAAGGCTTCTTTTGTCATTTCCTCATTCTGGAAATAGCCTTTAAATACGGACGGTCCTTTTACTGTAATCTCCCCGTCTTCCTGAATTTTAACTTTTAAATTATCCAATGGAACTCCTACGGTTCCCACTCTCATTTTATCAAAGCTATTAACTGAAATTACAGGGGAAGTTTCTGTTAAGCCATAGCCTTCCAGAATTGGAATACCAGCATTCTGGAACATCAGGTTGAGCCTTGTAGATAATGCTGCAGATCCTGAAACCAAAGTCACGATTTCACCACCTAAACCTTCTCTCCATTTAGAAAATACAAGCTTGTCAGCAATAATTTCCTGAAGTCCGGACGGTTTTGAAATGGTTTTCTTTTTGCTAATCAGATTCAGGGCCCAGAAGAATATTTTTGATTTTAAACCTCCGGCTGAAGATCCGGTATTATAGATTTTGTCATATACTTTTTCTACCAGTCTTGGTACTACAGTCATATAATGAGGTTTCACTTCTTTTACGTTTTCACCCATTTTTTCGATGCTTTCAGCAAAATAAAGAGAAAAACCATTGTACTGATAAAGATAGAACAACATTCTTTCAAAAATATGACAGATAGGAAGGAAACTTAATGCTCTGGCATCTTTGTAATCAAAGCCTCTCTTTTTTGGAATTCTTGGAATAGATCCCAATATGTTTGAAACAATATTATTGTGCGTCAGCATTACTCCTTTCGGTCTTCCTGTAGTTCCGGAAGTATAAATAATAGTTGCAAGATCTTCTGTGTTGATTGCGTTAGAAAGGTCTTCTACTTCAATTTGGGTAGATTCATCCTTACCCAGATCCAGAATTTCTCTCCAGTTGGCTGCTCCACTGATAGTATCAAAAGTAAAAATTCCCTGTAAGCTCGGAATATTGTGTTTTACTTTCATTACTTTATTCAAGAGCTCTTTATCAGAAACAAAACAATACTGAATTTCAGCATTATTGAAGATAAATTCATAATCTTCAGGAGAAATACTTGGATAAACCGGTACTGAAACAACGCCGATCTGAGAAAGTCCAAAATCCATGATAGCCCATTCTGTACGGGAATTGGTTGTAATCAAAGCAATTTTATCACCTGGTTTTATACCAAGTTTCAATAATCCTCTGGATATCTTATTTCCCTCATTAATAAACTCCTGTGTAGAAGTTTTTTTCCACTCCCCATGATATTTGGTTACAAACATATCCGTTTTAGGATATTTTTCTAAAGCATAGTGTGGAATATCGAATAATCTCTTGATCGTCATGATTTTTTACGTAATTTATAAAGGAATTTAAATATAAGCATTTTTTTTAATTGAAACCATCCGAAGGTAAGATTTAGAAATTAGTTAAATGCTTGCCATAACAGTTTGAATCAAAAAGGAGGCCGGAAGCCCTGAAGTAGGGATTTTATATTTTCAATGATTCTTTTATAATGGTTTATTTTTCTCCAGGTTTTTTATATTGCCTTCTTAACCCATTATCCGGAATCCCGAAACGGGTATCCGCCATCAATAAATCTCCCCAAACCTGCCTTTTTCCCGTTTTTAATTTATTTTTTCAGATTTGCTTAAAAAGTGTAAATTTACGGCTATCTAATTATTTTTTTTATGGACTTTAATTTATCGGAAGAACAGCTGATGATTCAGCAGGCAGCAAGAGACTTTGCACAGAACGAACTTTTACCTGGAGTGATTGAAAGAGACCGTGACCAGAAATTCCCTGCAGAACAGGTGAAGAAAATGGGAGAAATGGGACTTTTAGGAATGATGGTAGATCCAAAATACGGCGGTGCAGGTATGGATAGCGTTTCTTACGTACTTGCAATGGAAGAAATTGCAAAAGTGGATGCTTCTGCGGCTGTTGTGATGTCTGTAAACAACTCATTGGTTTGTGCCGGTCTTGAAAAATTCGCTTCTGAAGAGCAAAAAATAAAATATCTTACTCCACTGGCAAGCGGGCAGGTTATCGGAGCATTTGCGTTATCTGAGCCGGAAGCAGGTTCTGATGCTACTTCTCAGAAAACTACTGCGGAAGACAAAGGAGATTACTATCTTTTAAATGGTATCAAAAACTGGATCACGAATGGTGGAACAGCTACTTATTATATCGTAATTGCACAGACAGATCCTGAGAAAAAGCACAAAGGAATCAATGCTTTTATCGTTGAAAGAGGATGGGAAGGATTTGAAATCGGACCAAAAGAAGACAAATTAGGAATCAGAGGAAGTGATACTCACTCTTTGATCTTTAATAACGTAAAAGTTCCAAAAGAGAACAGAATTGGTGCTGACGGATTCGGGTTCAACTTTGCTATGGCAGTGTTGAATGGGGGAAGAATCGGTATTGCTTCTCAGGCTTTAGGAATTGCTTCAGGAGCTTACGAACTGGCATTGAAATATGCTAAAACGAGAAAAGCTTTCAAAACTGAAATCATCAACCACCAGGCGATTGCATTCAAATTGGCTGATATGGCGACTCAGATCACTGCTGCAAGAATGCTGTGCTTCAAAGCTGCGTGTGAAAAAGATGCAGGAAAAGATATCTCTGAAAGCGGAGCTATGGCCAAATTATACTCTTCTCAGGTGGCAATGGATACTACTATTGAAGCAGTACAGATCCACGGAGGATATGGATACGTGAAAGAATACCACGTAGAAAGATTAATGAGAGATGCGAAAATCACTCAGATCTATGAAGGAACTTCTGAAATTCAGAAAATCGTGATCTCCAGAAGCATTGCAAAATAACATTTATAAAACACACTACCTATGAAAAAATCTTTGTGGATCACCCTTGGGGTTGTATTGCTGCTACTGGGCGTATTTGTCTGGTATAAGTATTATTTTGTTTTCGGAGAAGGAGTAAAGTCCGGATACCTGAACTATGCCATGAAAAAAGGTTATGTTTTCAAAACTTATGAAGGCAAGCTGATTCAGGAAGGTTTTGGGAGGGGAAAAACAGGAACTATTACAAGCTATGAGTTTGAATTTTCCGTAGATGATCCCGAAGTTTTCAAACAATTGGAAACCAACAGCGGTAAAACTTTTGACCTGCATTACAAAGAGTATAATGGCGCGCTTCCCTGGAGAGGAAACACAAAGTTCATTGTAGATAAAGTAGTGAATATGAAATAAAAACAAATAAGGCTCTCAATATGAGGGCCTTATTTTACACCAAATCACAAAATATTAATATATGAAATAAAATTTCCAAATTTATTTTTGAACCTTGTTTCACAACGAAGATTCTTTACATTTTGCTTATACTTAAAGTTAAGAGTTATTTTTCTAATAAGCAAGCACTTTCTTTTAACGTTTGATAAAATTAAACATTAGTATCGAACTTCTATTCTAAACCTCATTAAAAAATTATTAAAATCTATCCTGAGTAAAGATTGAAACTTAGTGAGAATCGTTATTAGGAATGTTTCTGTCCTTCTTTTTATAGAAATAATACCCAATGCCGGCAATCAGGAATAAAGGCCATAATGGAAGGATAAACAGGAATATGGAAGTAATAACATCCCAGCCGGATTCAATGGCAGCCAGTGATTTTCCACCAAAGGTTTTAGGCTCTGTTTCTGTTTTGGCTTTCTCACTGATATTTACACTGATTGTGCAGATGGTATTGTCTGCGTAGTTTCGTCCTGAAACCTGAATATCTTTTGTATCAATATCTCCAACATTGCTATTGATACCCTCCATTAACCCATCAAAATGCTGTATGGGAACTTTGATATCCAGACTGTATACTTTTTGATCCTCTCCGTGAGGACTGGCTGATTCCACATAAGATAGATTTTCACTTTTGATATAACCGTTATTTCTGTTCGCTTCTTCCCGGATAATTTCCTTTACCGTTTCCACATTCTCTGCGGTTATAGAAAGATATCCTGATTTTACCATTTTATCTTTAGGCATATTCAGTTCGTAACTGTCATTCTTAGGCTTTTCTTTATAAATGATTTTGGTTTCTTTAATAACCTTTGGAGCCGGAGCTTTTACTGCAATCTTTTCAGTCTTCTTTGTTATAGAATCTTTTTTCTCAATTTTTGATTCCAGTTTTGTATTGGCAATTTTATCCGATAAAGAATCTACCATTTTGGAAGTGTTCTCTATATTTTGCCGGATATCATTTTTTGTGTTCTCAAAGTCTTTTATTTTAATACTTGCAGAATCCATAGCCTGGTCTACTGTTTTACTGGCATTTTCAACGGTTTCTGTAGCCACTGTAACCGCGCTGTCGGCTGAATGGATGGCTTCATGTATTTTATCCTGTGTAGCTTCCGCTTTTTTACACATAATGAAAGTGCTTGCTGCAGCAGTGAGTAAGATGAACTTTTTCATAAGATTAATTTTTTTGATGAAGTAAAATTAGAAGGGAAGTTCTTGTAAAGATTGTAAATGAAATGTATTGTGCTGGTAAAATTATAAGTGTTGTATTTTCAATCTTTTGTATTCGTTTTACAAAAGATTTACAAAGTGTTTTTCTGATTTTGGGGTATTGAAATGATTCGAAAGCTTTGTCTTTTCACTAAATATTAGTTCGGAAATCTAAAAATTCTCATCCTCCGGAGTGGTGGCAAAAAATTGAAAAATTTTAGACGAGGTGGTTTCATACGATATATTATAAAAAAATCCGCAGAAAAATTCTGCGGACCTGTATTGTAAACAATTTTGCCTTTTTGCGATTTGTCTTTTATTTAATTTTCTCTGAACTCACTGATGAAGTGTAATTTCACATTCGGGAATTTCTCCTGCGTCATGTGAATCGTGAAAGAAGAATCTGCAAGGAATACCAATTGATTGTACTTATCTCTTGCCAGGAATCTCTGCTTTAATCTTGCAAATTCCTTAAATTCTTCAGACTTCTCATCAGCTTCTACCCAACATGCTTTGTGCATCGATAACGGTTCATAAGTACATTTTGCACCATATTCATGCTCTAAACGGTATTGGATAACTTCGTACTGAAGAGCTCCAACCGTTCCAATGATCTTTCTTCCGTTCATTTCAAGCGTAAATAACTGCGCAACCCCTTCATCCATCAGCTGATCAATACCTTTCGCCAATTGCTTGGCTTTTAACGGATCGTTATTATTGATATAACGGAAATGTTCAGGAGAGAAGCTAGGAATTCCTTTGAAGCTTAATTTTTCGCCACCAGTTAATGTATCTCCGATTCTGAAACTTCCCGTATCATGTAAACCGACGATATCACCAGGGAAACTTTCTTCCACCACTTCTTTCTTATCTGCAAAGAATGCGTTAGGAGAGGAGAATTTCATTTTTTTACCTTCTCTTACCAGTAAGTAGTTTTCGTTTCTCCTGAATGTTCCTGAAACAATCTTTACGAATGCAAGCCTGTCTCTGTGCTTAGGATCCATATTCGCGTGGATTTTGAAAACAAATCCTGTGAAAGTGCTTTCCTCAGGTTTTACCAGACGCGTATCACTTTCTTTGGGCTGTGGCATTGGAGCAATATCAATAAAAGCATCCAATAATTCACGTACTCCAAAGTTATTTAAAGCAGAACCGAAAAATACCGGCTGAAGATCACCTTTCATATAATCATCACGATTAAATTCAGGATAAACAGACTGGATCAGATCAAGCTCTTCTCTTAATGTTTTTGCCGCTTTTTCACCAATCACATCATCAATAGATGTGTCATTGATATCATCAAACTTAATAGA
The DNA here is from genome assembly GCF_031844745.1 of Chryseobacterium sp. SG20098. Taxonomy (NCBI): domain Bacteria; kingdom Pseudomonadati; phylum Bacteroidota; class Flavobacteriia; order Flavobacteriales; family Weeksellaceae; genus Chryseobacterium; species Chryseobacterium sp. SG20098. The sequence continues at coordinate 4,961,617 of NZ_CP134622.1, forward strand.
ATCTCCAACTTTCTGTTTTTTCTCCTCTAAGAATAACTGAATATTATTTTCCCAGATATTATAAATTCCCTGGAAGTCACTTCCCATACCAATTGGTAAAGAAAGCGGACAAACTGTTAATCCTAATTTTTGTTCTACCTCATCCAAAAGATCGAAGGCATCTTTACCTTCACGGTCCAGTTTATTGATGAAAACCAGCATCGGAATGTTTCTCATTCTACAAACCTGAACCAGTTTTTCAGTTTGTTCCTCAACCCCTTTTGCAACGTCAATTACAACGATTACGGAGTCTACAGCAGTTAATGTTCTGTAAGTATCCTCAGCAAAGTCTTTGTGACCCGGAGTATCGAGAATGTTGATTTTGTGGTCTCTATATTCAAAAGCTAATACGGAAGTCGCTACAGAGATTCCTCTCTGTCTTTCAATTTCCATAAAGTCGGAGGTAGCTCCTTTTTTTATTTTGTTGGATTTTACCGCACCCGCTTCCTGAATAGCTCCCCCGAAAAGAAGAAGCTTTTCTGTAAGAGTCGTTTTTCCGGCATCCGGGTGGGAAATGATCCCGAAGGTCTTTCTTTTTTGTATTTCTTTGATTAAGTCTGACATATCGTATTTTGAAGTTGCAAAAATCGTGATTTTTTACGAGGTTTTCAAATTTAAATGAAGACAATATTAATTAGACAGAATAATAGAAGGATACTCAGGTTTCGGAATGATGAATATAGCTGTGAAACGGCCAATAGCTGGCTTTTCTTCAATGCAGCTTATCAACTATTATTTTTACAAGCAACATAAAAACATACACCAGTCCGGCAGAAATCAGGATAACAAGGGCTGCTATGATATATTCAAATATCCCAAATTCTGTTTTTTGTGGTTCTGAACTGATATTGTACTGATCAATCGCCTGTTGACTTATTCTCAGATCCGGACGAAAGTGTTGAATCCCTTTTAGAAAATGATGGTATAGATCATATTGGTTACTTAAAATTACCAGTTCAAAATTGAAATCAACACGTATTGGTCCAATTTCTCCTGCTTTATTTTTCAGGTAGATCTGCAATGTCGTTTTGCTATATTTTATGTTTTGGGTATTGGATACATGTACATCGGTGGATGAGTTCTGAGCTGGCTGAAGTTCATGATATAATATGGTTTCAATGATTACATTTCGGTTGTTATAGAATGTTACTCCTTTTTCATCTACAATGGCTTTTCGTATCTTTTGCTTTTTTCTGTAAGTTAAAGCCATTATCAAAGCGATACAACAAAATATAAGAAGCAGTTGTGCAATAATAAGCGTGAAAAAAATGCCCAGATCCTGTTCTAAATATTGTCTGAAATTATTGTAAATAAGATTGAAAACAAACCCGATTACTACCATAATCAGAATGACAGCGATCCAGAGAATTCCCATTAGAAAATAAGTAATGGGTTTGCTGATTTTGGATTCTATGGTCTGGAACTTTTCAATCATATTAATTCTTAGCCTAAGTTAACAAAAAAACAAGCCCGCATATAAGTGCTGTAATAACAAGTGCTGCCAGAAATAAAAGCCAGCCTCCCAAAGAAATCCCTTTACTGTTCACTTTCCATGTTTCCGTATCAATAGAATAGCTGCGGAAAACGAGAGGATCTATCTTCAAATCAGGACGGAAAGTGCTGATGCCGTGTAGAAAATGGGCATACAAAGCAGATTTGTTTTTTACCACTCTCAAAGGAAGATTCATATCAATACGTCTTAGAGTTTCTTCTTTTTTATCTGATAAGACTGTTACCTGCAGTAAAGGAGTGATTCCTGATCCTACCGGATTGACTGTGTAAATATCAAAATTCTGTTTTGAAGGCCGGAGATCTGTGTAGAGGATCTGATCTGCAATTTCATTTCTTGAATTATAAAATAAGAGGCCGGTTTCATCAACCACAATTGTATGGGCCGGCTTTTTCCTTTTAATAATATAACGGATCGCAGGAATCAAAATCAACAATGAAAGTCCCCAACTGATCAAGGCAGGGTATAGCATAGCTTCAAACCCTCTTCTGTAAATTCCGTAAGCAGGACCTAAAACAAAAAGCAAAACGAAAGAAATAAACATCACAAAGAAAAGAGCATTCAGAACAACAGTCATCCACCTGTTGGTTGCAGACTCAAATCTTTGGAATGGAAATTCTGTATTCATTTTGTGATGTTCATGGATAAAGGAACGAAAATAAGAAATTCCTTTTTTAGTTGCCTGTAGCAGTCAAAAAAATTATCTTTGTTTCTCATAAACTTTTACAGAGAAAGGATGGAAAATAGCAAATATCCGAAGTTTACGTTCACATGGTTTGGCGGTGTTGTTTTGGTGGTTGGATTATTCGTGGGAACAATGGCCGTTTCTTTATTCAGCACTTTCTGGAAGGTTGTTTTCAGAGAAAATATTGAATTGAAAGACTGGTTTCTGATGGTAGCAAATTCTGTAGGATTTCTTACAGCTATTGCTTTCTTTGATTTTTTCATTGTAAGACGTACTACTCAAAAGAGGCTTAACTTCAACTTTTCATCGGTTAATTTTTCTACCTATCTTCTCATCTTTCCAATGATGGCGGGGATGATGTTTATTTCCGAATTTATTGCCGCTCAGATCCCAACCACAGGACCGTTTTTCGGTGACTTTTATGAATATTTTATCCAGCTGATGAGCCAATTGACAGATAATCCTGTTGTAATGATTATCATGACGGTAATCATGGCTCCGATTTTTGAGGAAATTATATTCAGAGGAATTATCCAGAAAGGATTGGTCAATAAAGGAGTAGAACCATGGAAGGCGATTCTGTATGCTTCCATTATTTTTGGCGTGGTTCACGGAAATCCATGGCAGTTTATCAGCGCTGTAATGTTGGGCTGTGTACTGGGATTGGTCTATCATAAAACAAAGTCTTTGCTGATGCCGATATTACTGCATGCGTTTAATAATTTAACCTTGTCGCTATTGGTGCTTTATGGTAAAGACGAGAGTTTTGCAAAGGTTCTTCATATTTCAGAATGGCTTGTGCTGGCTGTTGGAATTGTACTTTTCTCTTTGTTCTATTATCTTTTTATGAAAAAGTATAAAATACATTATGCTGAAATGTAAGTAACCCGATTAAAAAAATAAAATTGAAAATGAATATAGAAATGGAATTATTAGTAGCTACACACAACGAACATAAAAAAGAAGAAATCCAACAGATCCTGGGAAGTGACTGCGTGGTGAAAAGTCTTACCGATTATAATATTCACGAAGAAATTGTAGAAGATGGTGATTCTTTTCATGCTAATGCCCTGATCAAGGCCAAATATTGCTTTGAAAAAACAGGGGTTCCAAGTTTGGGAGACGACAGCGGTTTGGTAGTAGAATCTTTGGATGGAAGACCTGGAATTTTCTCAGCCCGTTATGCCGGAGATCACGACTTCGCAAAAAATATCGAAAAGGTATTGGAAGAAATGGAAGGAATTGAAAACAGGAAGGCTTATTTTGTGACGGTTCTGTGTTATTATGATGAAAATGGCGCTCAATATTTTGAAGGCAGAGTTCATGGAAATTTATTGACAGAAAATAAAGGTTTCAAAGGTTTCGGATATGATCCGATTTTTGTTCCTGAAGGATATGAAAGAACTTTTGCAGAAATGGATCCTGAAGACAAAAATAAGATCAGCCACCGTAAACAGGCATTAGACCTATTTATGGATTTTTTAAAAGTAACTGATTAAGTTTAAATATCAGGACGAAATCCCCATTTATATTTTCTGTTGTACATTTGTTATCATAAATTATTGATTTGAGTACTTATTTAACAATATTAGGTTTTAACTCTGCGATTCCGACCATCAATACATCACCCACAGCACAGCTGCTGGAAATGGAAGAAAGACTCTTCCTGATCGATTGTGGAGAAGGTACACAGGTACAGCTGAGAAAGGCAAAAGCAAGATTTTCAAAAATCAATCATATTTTTATCTCCCATCTTCATGGAGATCATTGTTTCGGACTTCCGGGGCTTATAGCCTCTTTTCGTCTTTTAGGAAGAGATATGCCCTTGCATGTTTATGGTCCTAAAGGAATTAAGAAGATGTTGGAAACCATTTTTCAGATTACAGAAACCCACCGTGGTTTTGAAGTGATTTATCATGAACTGGATAAAGATTATTCTGAAAAAATATACGAGGATAACAGGGTAGAAGTATACACTATTCCTTTGGATCACAGGATTTACTGTAATGGGTATCTTTTTAAAGAAAAACCGAAAGACAGGCATCTTAATATGAAAGAGATTGCCAAGTACAGCGAAATTGAAACCTGCGATTATCACAATATCAAAGCAGGGAAGGACTTTGTACTAAGCGATGGTTATGTCCTTAAAAATGAAATTCTGACTGTTGATCCGGCTCCATCAGTATCCTATGCGTTTTGCAGTGATACCCGTTATTTTGAAACTGTGATTCCTATTATTAAGAATGTAACGGTTTTGTATCATGAATCTACATTTTTACATGATCTGAAGGAAATGGCAGATTATACAGGCCACACCACAGCTTTGGAAGCAGCTACCATTGCTCAGAAAGCTCAGGTTGGAAAACTGATTTTAGGTCACTTTTCCAACAGATATGGAGATCTGACAGTATTTACTGATGAGGCAAGAGAAATATTTCCCAATACATTTTTACCAAAAGCATTGGAAAGTGTAAAGATTTAGAATGAATATGTTGAAATTTGAAGAACTCAGAGATTTTCTCAACGAAAAAGCAGATCAGTATAACGCTCCTGATTTTATTGAAAATGATCCGATACAGATTCCGCATCGCTTTTCTTTAAAACAGGACATTGAAATTGCAGGATTTCTGGCAGCAACAATTTCCTGGGGAAACAGAAAGTCGATCATTAATTCTGCAGATAAAATGCTTGATATTATGGGAAATTCACCCTATGATTTTGTCATGAATTATTCAGAAAAAGATCTGGAAAGTATTCAGGATAAAAGCATTCACAGAACGTTCAACGGACAGGATTTTTCCTATTTCATCAGACAGTTCAACAGAATTTATAATGAAAATGAAAGCCTGGAAAGTTTATTTAAAGTAAAAGAATCAGAGAATAACTTTCTCCACGCTATAGAAAGATTCAGAAGTGGTTTCCTGGAAACAGAGAAGCACAGAAGCCATAAACACATCAGTTCACCTTATAAGAATTCCTCTGCCAAAAGGATTATTATGTTTTTGAGATGGATGGTGCGTAAAGATAAAAGGGGAGTAGATTTTGGCATCTGGAAGAATATAGACCAAAAAAATCTTTCCATTCCACTGGATGTGCATACAGGAAACATCTCCAGAAAATTAGGCTTGGTTTTCCGAACACAGAATGATTGGAAAACAGTAGAAGAGCTTGATATTGCCATCAGAAAATTTGATGAAAAAGATCCGGCAAAATATGACTTTGCATTGTTTGGATTAGGAGTAACAAAGGAACTGTTGTAAAAATATAAAGGATGAAAAAATATAACGAAAAAACAGAAGTTCTTGAAAAAATAGCAGACAGCATTACATCTTGGATAGGATCTATTCAGTCCCTGATTGTTCATACTCTGCTGTTCCTTACCTCGTTTTTACTTCCGATGCTGAATATCGTTGATTTTGATAAAATGCTTCTGATTCTTACGACCGTACTTTCCCTGGAAGCTATTTATCTGGCAATCTTCATTCAGATGTCTGTGAATAAAAGCCACGAGAAAATTGAAGATATACAGGAAGATATTGAAGACATTCAGGAAGATATTGAGGAAATCAGCGAGGATATAGAAGAAATCAGCGAAGACATTGAAGAGATCAATGAAGATATTGAAGATATCCAGGAAGACATTGAGGAAATCAGCGAAGATATTGAAGAAATTAACGAAGACGAAGATGAAGAAGACCACAATGAAAGAGCGAAAAATGTAATGCTCAAGAGTAATGTGAGCTCGAACAAAAACGAAATAAAAGCCTTAAAAGATATTATCTCTCAGTTGCAGAATGAAATAGACCAGTTGAAAAAAGATGATAAAGAACCGGAATAGTGGCCGTTAAAGTTTAAACAGATCAATACGTTGATCTGTTTTTTTTGGATTAATTTCTGTTCAAAATGATTTGCGGAAAATGTAATAATAAGAAAAAAATGTTATGAATCTACCTGCTGGATTATAAAATAGTAATGTTAAAGGCTGATTTGGTATGATTATTTTTGCTACATTTGAACAAATGAAAACAAAATGTTAATCTATAGACTAAAAAACTATTTTTTCCTTTTTTCTTTTTTATTGATTTCTGTTTCTGCATTTTCTCAAACGAGACCTGTCAGAAAATCAGAAAGAATAAAACCTTCTGCCGCCGCTCTCAGGGCCGGAGCATTTATAGATGTGAATGTACCGCCTTACACCCCTTCAAATTATACTCCCGAGCAGTTGGTAAAGAATATTTTGATCAATGGCGGTACCAATTGTACAACAGCCAATGTTACCAACGTTACTGTATCTCCTAATCATGATGTGACAAACAGCAACAGATTCTGGGGGTATTTTCATAAAGGAACTACTAATTTTCCTTTTACGGATGGGATTGTCCTTACTACAGGATATGCATCTGAAGCTGGAAACAACTATGTAGCCGCTGTAGGACAATCAGTAGGAACAGGAAGTGATGCGGATCTTGTAGCCGCTACCGGAGCCAATGTAAGTTTAACCGATGCGGTAGCCCTTGAGTTTGATTTCGTTCCGAATTCAAACCAGGTAAAATTTAATTACATATTCGTTTCTGATGAATATACTTCCAATTATCCATGTCTGGGCTATTCTGATGCCTTTGCTCTTTTATTAAAGAAAGTTGGAGATCCTACCTATACTAACCTGGCCGTATTGCCGGGAGGTGCCGGACCTGTAAGTGCAACCAATATTGTTCCTGCAGGAAATGGATTCAGCTGTGGGCCAATTAATGCAGCTTTTTTTGGAGCACTGGCAAATCCACATTTAGTAATCAATTATTTTGGAAGAACAACTCCTTTAACAGCTGTGGCAGACGTAATCCCAGGACAAACGTATCATTTCAAAATGGTATTGGCAGATGCCAAAGACCCGTCTCATGACTCAGCAGTTTTCTTAGAAGGAGGATCTTTCGACGTGGGAATTAAAATTGTAGATGAAACAGGAGTTGTGTTACCAGGTACTATCAACATGTGTGATAATACTCCGAAACAGTTAAAGGCACAGGTAGCAGCAATTCCGGGAATGACTTATCAGTGGTATAAAGATGGAGTGGCTATTCCAGGGGCAACAAGTGCTGTGTATGTAGCTACCCAACCGGGAGTCTATACTGTAAAAGTAATGGTCCCGGGAAATCAATGTCCAAGTGAAGCTACTATTACCATTATCGGAGGAACGAGCCCTACCGTACAGAATGCTGAACTTAAACTCTGTACTACACCTGCAATTACCAGTTTTAATCTGGAAACAGCAAAACCTTTAATCAGTACAACGCAGGGAGCAGTATTCCGTTTTTATGCAAATCAGGCCGATGCACAGGCTCAAAATAACAGCTACATCACTAATCTCACAAACTACTCAGGAACAGATGGACAGATATTATACGTATTGGTTTCCAATGGAGCTTTCTGTAGTAAGATTGCAACATTAACTTTAAGAAAAGAAGAGACACCAACGGCTTTACTTACCGCACCAAGATTGAAAATCTGTGCCGGAGAATCTGTTTTGCTTACAGCTACAGGTGGTGTAACCTATGAATGGAGTGATTCAGCAGCCACTACCGGAGGAATCAGAACGGTAAGCCCAACTCAAACTACTACCTATACTGTATATGCTATCGGGGCACAGGGATGTAAATCTCTTCAGCCGGCACGTATTACCATTGAAGTAGTTCCGGCTATCGTTTCCAACTTAAAAGGAGGACATATCTGTCAGGGTGATAAAATCATTCTGGATGCAGGTTCTGGTTCAGGATATACATATCAATGGAGTTCTGGTGAAACAAGTCAAAGTATTACAGTCGCCACACCTGGAGAATATTCGGTAACGATCAGTAACGGAGTTTGTTCAAAAGAGTTCAAAACTCAGGTTATTAAGGCCGTGATCCCTGAAGTGATAAAAGTGGATTATAGTGAGAATGGAGTTATGATCGTTACAGCAAGTAATCCAAGTAATGGTATCCTGGAATATTCAGTAGATAACGGGGTTACATGGCAGTCTTCAAATGTGTTTAACAATGTGCCTAAAAATAAAGTCATTTCGATTAGAGTTAGGGTTAAATTTACCAGCTGTGTAGGTTTCCTTGAATTCTTTACATTCGTGATGAAAAATGTAATTACTCCAAACGGTGATAATATTAATGATGTCATTGATTTCAGCGGTGTGGTTAATTATAAAGATTTCAGCGGACAGGTTTTCGACCGATATGGAAGAGAAGTGTTCAAAGCAGCGAAGATCAATCCATATTGGGACGGATATTTCCAGGGTAAAAAGCTTCCTACTTCTACCTATTGGTATCAGGTAACCTTCGAAGATCCTGCAAGTAAAGAACTTACTGTAAAAACAGGATGGATATTACTTAAAAATATAGAATAATTTAAACTATAACTGAAAGACTGACTATTTCGTCAGTCTTTTTTTATTATTTTAAAATAAACAGAGTTGATATTCTAATATAAATAAATTTGCGTTAGTAATAATGTAAATTGTGTTAACTTGAATTTCAATCAAAAAAAATAGTATTTTTGTTCAAAATAATATAAAATGTTAAATAGGAGGAGAGGAAATTTATTTTTAGCGTTATTTTTAGCTTTCATGGGGAACTTTGTTTTGGCTCAAAATAAAGGAAGGGTAGAAATTGCTGCAAAACCTAAAGCTGCTTCTTTGAGGGCAGGTGTTTTTATAGATGTAAATGCACCTAGTTACCCGGAGTCCGGCTATCCTATAACCCAGCTTATAAATGATGTGCTTATATCAGGAGGCTCTACTTGTACCAGTTCAACGGTAAGCAATGTAACCGTTTCTCCTAACTTGTCTGCCACCAATCAGAACCGTAGCTGGGGATATTTTAATAAATCAAATACCAACTTTCCTTTTAGTAAAGGGATTATACTTTCAACCGGATATGCCAATAAAGCAGGGAATACTTTTCAGGGAACATTAAGTGATGATCTGGGAACCGGAGGAGATGTAGATCTTGCGAACGCTTTAGGGATTGCTAACAATAACCTAACCAATGCAACCTCTATAGAGTTTGACTTTGTAGCCGCCTCTACTGAAATTACTTTCAGATATTTATTTGCTTCTAAAGAATATCAGCAAAACTTTCCATGTACTATTACAGATGGTTTCGCTTTGCTGTTAAAAAAGGCATCTGATCCTACTTATACCAATCTTGCAGTGCTTCCCGGAGGAGCAGGACCTGTAAGTGTAACGAATATTCACCCGCAATATCAAAACTGCGGACCTAAGAATGAAGCCTATTACGGAGGAACAAATACCGCTCAGATTGAAACCAATTTTAACGGACGTACTATTCCTCTGACAGCAAAAGCAACTGTCATTCCCGGGCAAACCTACCATTTTAAAATTGTGTTGGCGGATTATCAGGATCCCAACTTTGATTCAGCAGTATTTCTTGAAGCAGGATCATTTGATATCGGGGTGAAAATCCTGGATCCGGCTGGCGTGCAGCTTCCTGATTCTGTTAATATGTGTGATAATACACCACAGACTTTTACAGCCTCTGTACAGGGACCTAATATAACGTATCAGTGGTATCAGGGTACCACTCCGATTGCAGGAGCTACCAATGCAAGTTACACGGCAACAGCACCAGGGGTATACACCGTTAAGGTTTTCATCCAGGGGAATACCTGTCCGGGGGAAGCTACTATTACAGTAGTTGGCGGAACATCTCCTACAGTACAGAATGCTACATTAACAGCCTGTTATGCTGCCGGAAATGCAACTTTTAATTTAACATCAGCACAAGCTTCAATAAGCACCACACCGGGAGCTGTGTTTACCTACTATACCACATTGGCGGATGCTAATGCAGGAAATGCAAATACAATTCCTAATCCAACAGCTCATCAGAGTGCAGGTGGAACGGTGTATGTGAGAGTAGCAAACGGTTTCTGTGCAAAAGTAGCACAGCTGCAATTGGTAAAGGCGCCACAAATGACGCCTACTATTGCTCCTCCGGCTGTACTTACCTGTGCTAACTCTCAGACTACACTGGATGCTTCAGCCTCTGTTTATCCGGCAGGAGCTACTTTCAACTGGACAACTACAGGAGGAAATATTGTTTCAGGAGGAACTACTTTAAACCCTGTCATTAATGCGGCAGGAACATATACTTTAACTATTACAAAAGTTTATCAGCCTGGAAATATCAGCTGTACCGCTGTAGGAACTGTAACTGTAACAGGAAACAGTGCCCCGCCAGTTACCGGGCTTACAGCAAGCAAAATAAAAATCTGTAAAGGAGATTCTGTAACACTTACCGCTTCAGGCGGGGCTACCTATAACTGGGGTAATGGCCTTACAGGAAACGGAAGTACACAGGTTGTTTCACCTACTGTTACCACTACTTATACCGTAACAGCAGTAGGTGCAAATGGTTGTGTCTCTCAAAACCCTGCAACGATAACAATAGAAGTTTCAGAGCCTTTTACAGCACAAAATGCAACACTGCATAAGTGTTATCAGCCAGGATTAACTTATAATCTTACTGAAGCTCAGCCTCAGATTACAACTACTGCAGGCGTTACTTTTACTTATTATATCAATCAGGCTGATGCCAATGCAGCTAACGGAAACTTTATTGCAGTACCTACAACATATACACCTCCCGGAGGAAGCCAGACTATTTATGTGTTAGTAAGCAATGGAGGCTGCAGCTATGTAGTATCTCTGCAGTTATTAAGCACAGCCCAAACTACTCTTACCATTGCTGCACCACAAACAATTACCTGTACAACTCCTCAGGTTACTATCAATGCTTCGGCATCAGTAGTTCCTGCAGGATCTACAATTGCCTGGACAACAACCGGAGGAACTATTGTATCAGGAGGTAATACTCTTACCCCTGTTGTAAGCTCTGGAGGAACTTATAATCTAACGGTTACTAACATTTCACAACCAGGAAACCTGAGCTGTACATTTACTGCTACAGTAACAGTTCAGGAAGATAAAGTACAACCGGTTGCTGCATTGGTTTCATCACAACCTCGTATTTGTGTGGGAGAATCAGTGACGTTGACCGCTTCCGGAGGGGTAACCTATAACTGGGGCAATGGTCTTACAGGAAATGGAAATACTCAGGTTGTTTCACCTACTACGACTACTGTTTATACGGTATTTGCAGTTGGAGCTAACGGATGTATTTCTGCAACGCCCGCTACTGTTACAGTTCAGGTAGGACCACCTATAGCAGGTCTTACAGCATCTAAATTAAAAATCTGTGAAGGAGAATCTGTAACATTAACTGCCACAGGAGGGATCACTTATAACTGGGTAGGACTTACAGGAAACGGAAACACACAGGTAGTGACGCCTACCGTAACAACAGAGTATTCAGTATATGCATTAGGAGGAAACGGATGTAGCTCTGTGAATCCGGCTAAAGTTACTATTGAAGTAGTTCCGGCGATTGTTTCTACCTTAAAAGATGTATTTGTCTGCGCAGGAGATAAAGGAACTCTGGATGCCGGGGCAGGACCCAACTATACTTATGTATGGAGTACAGGAGCAACGACTCAGACGATAACCACTAATATTCCCGGAACGTATTCTGTGATAATCAGCAATGGGGTTTGTTCCAAAACATTCTCTGCACAGCTTATTAATCCTGATCTGCCACAGTTTACCAATATTGTTTATGATAACCATATTCTTACACTTATGGCAAGTAATCCTACAGGTGGAACTTTAGAATATTCTATAGATGGAGGATTGACATGGCAGCCATCCAATATATTTACAGGTATTTTGAATAATACGATGTATTCTGTAATGGTAAGAGTGAAAGGTGCCAAATGTGGTACTTCACTGGATTACTTTACATTTGTTATCAGCAATGCTATTACTCCAAATATGGATGGTGTAAATGATACCATTGACTTTACTGGAATCAGCGGATACAAAGACTTCGCAGCTTCAATTTTCGACCGATACGGGGCGGAAGTATTTAAAGCAAGTAAAGGTAATGTTATATGGACAGGATCTTTAAAAGGAATCAATCTTCCTACCGCTACTTACTGGTATAGAGTACAATGGGAAAATCCGGCCAGCAAGAAAATGGAACAACGTTCAGGTTGGATTCTCTTAAAGAACAGAAACTAGAATTTACTAAAATAAAAAATCAACAACAAAATCTTTCAGCAATGAAAGATTTTGTTGTTTTTAGGAATAAAGATTGTTGCGTTTTGTGAATTATTTGGAATAGGGGAGGAATATGTTAAAATATTTTGTAATACAATGCTACCACACTATTTATGATTTGTCCGAATAGGGATTGATTAATGAAAATTTACTGTAAGAGGTTCTTATTTTGTTTTTTTGTGGTAAAAAATATAAATATGTATATGATATATTTAAAAAAAAATTAAATTTGTTGAAACAAAAATATTATGAGAAGATATCTACCGCTTTGTTTATTTTTTTTAGTCATCTCGACTTTTTTATTTTCACAAGATCTGCCTCCGCGAAAACAGGCAAAAGAAATTCCTTCCAATCTATCCGGAAGGGCTGGTGCTTTTATTGATGTGAATGCTCCGCAGTATCCTGAAACAGCTTATACTATTGAAAAAATGGTTAAAGATGTATTGATCTCATCCGGGACCAATACTTGTCTTACTCCCAATGTAACCAATGTGAAGATTACACCTAACCATGCTGCAAGTGAGGCAAACAGAGCATGGGGATATTTTCATAAGGCTGCAACCAATTTTCCGTTTAAAGATGGACTTATTCTTTCCACAGGATTTGCAAGAAGAGCTGGTAACACCTTTGAGGGTGGCCTTAGTGATGTGAACGGTGGAGGATCTGATGCTGACCTTGCACAGGTGATTGGGGTAGTGGAAAGCAGATTGAATGATGCTGTGCTTTTGGAGTTTGACTTCGTTCCAACCACCTCTCAGATTAAATTTAATTATCTGATTGCCTCAGAAGAATATACAGGCTCATTCCCTTGTACCTTTGCAGATGCATTTGCCATCTTATTGAGACCTACTTCAGGTGGACCTTATGTAAATATGGCTGTACTTCCGGGAGGAGCAGGACCGGTAAGTATTACCAATATCCACCCTGCAATTGCAGGGAGTTGTGGTGCCGTAAACGAACAATATTTTGCAGGATATAACACCGGGAACGTTGAAACAAATTTTAACGGAAGAACGATTCCATTGACTGCTACGGCAACCGTAGTAGCAGGACAGCAATACCACTTCAAAATGGTAATTGCCGATTACAGTGACCACAGTTATGACTCTGCAGTATTCCTTGAAGGTGGATCTTTCAATATCGGAGTAGACCTTTTAGATCCTGCAGGAACCAAATTGCCTTCAGATATCAATGTATGTGATAATGTCCCTCAGGTAATTACAGCTTCTGTAAATGACCCTAACCTTGTATATCAGTGGTTCTATAACGGTGCACCAATACCTAATGCAACGACTAATACAATTACTGCAATACAGCCTGGTACTTATACTATCGAAGTAAGTGTTCCAGGTAATCCATGTCCGGGTAAAGCTTCCATACAGATTCACGGAGGAACAACACCTCAGGCTCAGGATGCAACATTGCTGCTTTGTACCACACCGGATATTACTACTTTTGATTTAAGTACAATTATGCCTACCATCAGCCCAACGCCTGGAGCTATCTTTAAATTCTACGAAAATCAGGCGGATGCTGTTGCACAGAATAACAACTATATTCAGACTCCTTTAAACTATAATGGTAACGATGGACAGATTTTGTATGTTTTGGTTTCCAATGGAGGATTCTGTAGCAAAATTGTAGAACTGACATTACAGAAAGAAGCAACCCCAACCGCTAAAGTGAAAGCTTCCAGAATAAAAATCTGTCCGGGAGAATCTGTAACTCTTACTGCTGAAGGAGGAGATACTTATCTGTGGAGCAATTTTATGGGAACAGGGAATATGCAGACCGTTACTCTGTATCAGACTACCACATTTACAGTATATGCAATTGGAGCAAAAGGATGTAAATCTCTGAATCCGGCAACAATTAGAATTGAAGTGACACCAGAAATTACCTCTACATTGAAAGATGTTGAAATGTGTGTAGGTGATGTTGTAACCCTGGATGCAGGAGCTGGTGACGGTTATAAATATCTTTGGAGCACAGGTGCTACAACGCAGAAAATTAATGTAAACCAATGGGGTATTTACTCAGTGGAAATTGATAACGGTATCTGTAAGAAAGTTTTTGAAGCTAAAGTAATGGGAGCAGCAACTCCTTTCGTTACCGCTTTAAATTATGAAAGTATCAAAAAGTCAGTAACAATTACAGCGGAAAACCCGCCAATGAACAATACACCAAGTACTTTGGAATATTCTATTGACAATGGTATTACATGGCAGGCTTCTAATGTATTTACTAACCTTTTAGATAATACAAACTACACTGTTTTAGTAAGAAGAGTAGGAACGCATTGTGTGGGATCTCTTGAATTCTTTACATTGCAGATTAACAATATCATTACGCCGAACGAAGACGGAATCAACGATGTACTGGATCTTAAGGCTCTTGGAGACTTTAAAAACTTTACAGGTTCTGTGTATGACAGATATGGAGTAGAAATGTTCAGATTCTCAAAAGAAAATCCTACCTGGGACGGAACAGTAGGTGGTAAGAGACTTCCTACAGCAACATACTGGTATAAATTCAACTTTGAGTATCCAAAATCAAAAGCTCAGATGAACTGGTCAGGATGGATCATGCTGAAGAACAGAAACTAAAATTGATAATGTACTATAAAAGAAAGCCTTTCGAATTTATTTGAAAGGCTTTCTACTTTTAACGAATAAGGGTATTGTACTTTATTCAACAAAAAAGCTCTTGATAAAGGAGCTTTTTATAATAATTGTCTATTGATTTTCTTTCCAGAGATTCGCAAAGTGTATAAAATCTGCAACACTAAGTTCTTCCGCTCTCTTATCTAAAAATTCATGTCCTTTTAAGGCTTCAGGAATGTTTAATGATTTCAGAGCATTAGAAAGCTTTTTTCTTCTTTGGTTGAAACCTGTCTTAACAATCTGCTTAAACAGAACCTCATTGCCTGTAAGTCCTTCTTTAGGGTTTCTTGTAAGTCTGATGACTCCAGATTTTACTTTTGGCGGAGGATTGAAGACGTTCTCATGTACCGTAAACATATAAGATACATCATAATACGCCTGTATCAGAACAGAAAGAATACCGTAATCTTTAGTTCTGGGAACAGCAGCCGTTCTTTCAGCAACCTCTTTCTGGAACATTCCCACCATTTCCGGGATCAATTGGTAATGATCTACAATCTGAAACAGAATCTGTGACGAAATGTTGTAAGGGAAATTTCCAATGATAGCAATCTGATCGTCTTTGATAAAACTGAAATCCTGCTTCAGGAAATCTCCTACAAAAGTTTCTTCCGTTACTTTTTTATAATTGTTTTTCAGGTATTCAATAGATTCTGTGTCTATTTCTGCAAGGTAAATGTTCTGATCCTTTTCAAGAAGATATTTGGTAAGAACTCCCATTCCAGGGCCTACTTCCATGATGTTGGTATAGTTCTCAAAACTAAGACCTTCTACAATTTTTCTTGCGATATTTTCATCTGTCAGGAAGTGCTGTCCAAGATGTTTTTTTGCTTTTACACTCAAAGTTTTTTATGATTTTATTAACAGTGATTTTCTTTATTTCGTCCCAAATTTCGGAAGATTTTTTCTATTTTAGCCAAAAATTTTAATATTAATGGCTAAATCTGTAGATGAATTTAATAAGAAAAGGCTTCGGTCCAGCAATATTACAGTAGTGATAAGTATTGCCTTAGTGTTATTTTTGTTAGGATTAATGGGGCTTATTCTGATTAATGCCCAGAAGTATTCTGACTATATCAAAGAGCAGTTGGTGGTGAATGCCTACTTTGATGAAAACTATGATGCTAAAGATTCTGTAAAAATTGCAAAACTTGAGGAAGAAACTTTTAAAAAGGTACAGTTATTAGCTCCTGTAAAAAAAGCGACTTATATTTCAAGGGATATGGCGGCTAAAGAAGCCAAAAAGAGTATGGGAATCGACAGTGATGCATTGTTCGAAGAAAATATTTTCCCTTCCTCTATTGAAGTAGCTTTAAAACCTGAATTCGTAGATCCAGCAAAAATTGATGAAGCCATCAAAGAGATCAAATCTGTTCCAGGGATTATCGATGTTAAAAATGACAGTACTTTGATGGTAGATGTTTACAATAACCTGAGCAGAATTCTGAAATGGATTTTAGGATTTTCGATTCTGTTTCTGATATTGGCAGTTGTATTGATCAACAACTCTATCCGTCTGAAGATATTCTCAAAGAGATTTATTATTAAAACAATGCAGTTGGTAGGAGCGAAAAGAAGATTTATCCTTAAACCTTTCATTGTAGAAGCTATTATTCTGGGAGCTATCGGTTCTGTAATAGGTCTTATTGCGTTAGGTGGAGTCTGGTATTATTTCACAAGTCAGATTGGTTCAGCTTTCGTGCAGGACAACAATCAGTACTTCTGGTTAGTTATCCTGGTACTTGGAGTAGGAATTTTTATTTCTGTGTTAAGTACAATTTTCGCTACATGGAGATTCTTAAAATCAAACGTTGACGATTTATATTACTCTTAATAATGAGCAAAAAAACAAATAAATTTTCCGCTTCAGACTTTGGACATGAAGCTGAAGTACCACAGGAAAACACTTTCTATTTCGGACAGCAGAATTTCAAATGGATGCTGATCGGATTAGCATTTATTGTAGTAGGATTTCTACTGATGATGGGACCTGATGCCAATACTGTAGATGGAAAATTTGATCCTAACTCATGGAATGACGGGATCTTTTCTATCAGAAGAATCAGAATAGCACCTTTGTTTGTTGTTATAGGATTTGCAATAGAAGTGTACGCGATCTTAAAAAGAAAATAAATAAAATAATTTTATTTAAGGATTAAAAAATTTAAGAATTGAAAGATGTAAGCCAATGAGCTGATTTTTCTAATTCTTAAATCTTTTAATCTTTTTAATTTTTAAAAGAATATGGATTTAATCAAAGCAATTATTATTGCCATTGTAGAAGGCTTGACGGAATATCTTCCGATTTCCTCTACAGCACATATGGGATTTACTGCGAATCTTATGGGGTTGGAAGAAACAGAATTTTTAAAAATGTTTCAGGTGTCTATTCAGTTTGGAGCTATTTTATCTGTGGTAGTAGCCTATTGGAAAAAGTTTTTTGACTTAAATAATATTCAGTTCTATTTCAAACTTGCATTTGCCGTAGTTCCGGCTTTGGTATTGGGATATTTATTCGATGATAAAATTGAAGCCGTTCTTGGGAACCAGATTGCGATTTCTTCCGTATTGGTTTTAGGGGGTGTTGTTTTGCTGTTTGCAGATAAATGGTTTAAGAATCCTAAGATTGATGATGAAAAAGGAATTACGATAAGAAATGCTGTTACCATTGGTTTCTGGCAGTGTCTTGCAATGATGCCGGGTACAAGCCGTAGTGCTGCTTCCATCATTGGGGGAATGGCACAAGGTCTTACCAGAAAGGCTGCTGCAGAATTCTCTTTTTTTCTTGCAGTTCCTACCATGCTTGCGGTAACAGTGTACTCAGTTTTTGTTAAGACCTGGGGAAAAGAAACCGCAAATCCACAGAAAGGATATGAAATGATTATGTCTTCACAGGATCACATTATGATCTTCGTGGTAGGAAATATTGTAGCATTTATTGTAGCACTTATTGCCATTAAAGCATTTATTGGTGTGCTTAACAAATATGGATTCAAACCTTGGGGCTGGTACCGTATTTTTGTTGGAGTTGCCCTGTTGATTTATTTTTATTTCTTTAAATAATGCAAAACATATTATTTAAAGAGAAATTTGTTTATCTACTTTGTCTGTTATTTTTCATCCTTGGTGGCTTTATCTTTATTCCTTTAAATATCCATCCTTTTGCTTATAATGTAGGTTTAGAACATGATATTTTTGTAACAAGTATTCTTATTTTTGCAATTATAATTTTCATTTTCTTGATTAACAAAAAAAGAATTACAATACGATTAATAAATATTTATCTCATATTAGTTTTATTAATAAATATTAAATCTTTTATTGCTTTATTTTTTAATCATTATTATGATTATACCCCTTATTATTGTAAAGCTGTAATAACTGTATTTTTAATAATTCTTCTTTATCTTGTAAATAAATATAAAGTTAGTTTCAAACAAGTGAGAGAAATAGACAATATTGGAAAAGAATGACTGCTGAAGAACTGAAATCAGGATACATTTTTTTATTGGATAAGCCTTTGGACTGGACTTCTTTCCAGGCTGTCAATAAAATGAAATATAAACTTAAGAGGGAGTTTGATCTTCCTAAAAAATTTAAAATCGGACACGCCGGAACTTTAGATCCCAGAGCAACTGGGCTTCTTATTGTCTGCTGTGGAAAATTTACAAAGAAAATTCCTGAAATTCAGGATGCTCCCAAAGAATATTGGACAGAGATCAAGATTGGTGTACAAACGGAATCCTATGATACTGAAAAGCCTGAAATTCTTCAACAGGATATCTCGCATATTACTGAACAACAGGTAAAAGAAGTGTTGGAAAAATTTGTTGGAGAAATTGAACAGAAACCACCTGTTTATTCGGCTATTAAAATTGATGGTGAAAGAGCATACAACCTTGCCAGAGCTGGTGAAGAAGTGGAAATGAAAGCAAGAAAAACAACGATCCATTACATCAAGGATATTAAAATTGATTTTCCTGTGGTGAGTTTTATGGTAGGATGTTCAAAAGGAACCTACATCAGAAGTCTGGCCCATGATATCGGGCAGGAATTGGGAGTAGGAGCTTATCTGACACAGCTGAGACGTACCAAGATTGGCGACTATGCCATTGAAGATGCTACAGATCAGTTCCTGAATAACGAGTACAGATTTGAAGGTCTGTAAAAATTAAACCAGCAATTCTCAGGAGATTGAAAATAATACACCATCAGGAAATATTGATTATGGTATTACTTTCATAAGAATATCATTTTCTTCCTAATTTTGCATTAGGAAATACTGAAAATACAAGTTTCCTATTCAAAAATATTGAGCCAAAAGGAGGAATCGTTTTCAAATCACATAAACTGCAAGATGGGATGATGATTTTTCATAGATTTAAACTATGGACCTCCGATTTCAGTAATAAAAATTATACCGGCTACGGAAAAGACTAATGGAAAAAACGCGTATCAATAAATATTTATCAGAAGTGGGATACTGTTCAAGGAGAGCAGCAGATAAACTTTTGGAAGAAGGAAGGATCAAGATAAACGGGAAAATTCCTGAGTTAGGAACCAAAGTTTCTGATGAAGATCTTGTAGAAGTAGATGGAAAACTGATCAGAGAGCCTCAGGAAAAACCGGTGTATATCGTTTTTAATAAGCCGGTAGGAATCGTTTGTACCACGGATACAAAACGTGAAAAAAATAATATCGTAGATTATATCAATCACCCCAAAAGAATTTTTCCGATCGGAAGACTGGATAAACCAAGTGAAGGACTTATTTTCTTAACGAGCGATGGTGATATCGTTAATAAAATTCTTAGAGCACGAAATAACCACGAGAAAGAATATCTTGTTCGGGTAGACAAACCTATCACACCAAGATTTTTGGAAAAAATGCGAAACGGTGTTCCAATTCTTGATACCGTGACTAAAAAATGTGAGGTAGAAAAGATTGATGAAATGAATTTCAGAATTGTTCTTACTCAGGGATTGAACAGACAGATCCGAAGAATGTGTGAATATCTTGGATACGAAGTAAAAAAACTTAAGAGAATCCGTATCATGAATATCAAACTTGATTTACCTATCGGGAAATGGAGAGATATGACGGATGAGGAACTGAATACACTTAACTCCCTGCTGGCAGATTCCAGTAAAACAATTGATTAAAAATATCTAAAATACTTAACGGTTTTTAATTTCATGCTTCCTTGTATTACCTATGGGAAGCATTATTTTTTAATGTTATTTATTGTTTTTTCACGTATTGGTGTAATATATTTTATTTTTCAGTGAAAATGTTTTATATTTATAATATTAACAATAATAGCCTGAAAATCATGAAATTAAGTCTTAATTCAGTTCTATTATGTATTACTTTGGTAATATTAGTGAGTTGTCAAAATGATAATCATTATCCGGATCATCCACATGATTCTTCATTTTACATTGATTACAGAAGTTTAAAAGGATTACCAGACGGAATTGCCGTTATTGAACTTGATCCTGAAGCACCCAATTTTGGAAATATAAGCAGCAAACTTGAATTGGGCATTGGTGTACTGCCGCATCATATTTACTACAATCAGAATGCCAATAAAATGTTCACAACTGCTTTGGGAGGCAGCTATCTCTACGAAGTAAAAACCGGACAAGACCAAAACGGACAACCCATATTATTGAACGCAACTCCTGTTGATACGGGCGAGAATACGGTAGGCGAAAATTTATTTTTTACCAATGACGGAAGGTATTTTATGACCTTTATGGGTGGAGCAGGAGGTCCAAAAGACGGAAGTATAGGTGTTTTTAACGCGGCTAATAATAAGCTTATCAAAACGATTAAAGCACCCATTCAGACTAACCCAAATAAGTTTATCATGTATCCACACGGTATTTCCATCAATGAGGAAAAAGGATTGATGATGGTATCATCCACTATTCACCCTGATCTTACTACCGGAATGGGTAATACCTGTACTTTATTAGATCTCAATACTTACGAAATAAAGGAAACCTATCAGGTTGCAGACTCTCCAACTGATTTATCTGCTCCTGTAGAAGTCTTGTTACTGCGCGGAAAGTTCCCGCAATATGCACTTGCTACTACAATGCTTGGTGGAGATATCTGGATAGCTCCCTATAATGCTATAACCAAAAAATATGATGCTTTTACTAAGATTTTTGACGGAAGCACAAAAGGTTTAGGCTGGGCACTTGAAATGTATATCGATGATACCAACAAATTGTACGTGAGTTTTGCAGAACCTGGAAAAGTACTTGTCTTTGATATTAATAATCTTCCTCAACTAAAGCTTTTGAAGACTCTGGATGCGGATAAAGGCGCACATCATATGGCTTTCTTTAAAACCAAATCAGGAAAAGAAGTTGTAGCAGTACAGAATAATTTATTGGATCTTCCCAACTTAAATTCCGGTACGATCAGTATAATTGATATTAATACGGAAAAAAAATTAGGCACAGTAGATTTACGTAATAAATACGGAATACTGCCGGAATCCATTGAAGGGACTAATGGGCCAAGCAACTACATGCATCACTAAAATCGAAGATATTATTTTACAGGACGTAACTCTTCCGGAATATTTTGGAAGAGTTTACGCCTATTTTAGGGTTCATGTTATTTTACATATAATTTCATTCTTTCTTCATACTCAGGTTTCAGTTTCAAAAGTTTCCATATTTTCTTATCATCAGGGTTACTGATCCGGTAGAATATGATTTTGTCTGCTGAATATTTGAAATAAGGATGATTTTTAAGCCATTCCTCAGGTGCGTCTACTAATGAATACCGGGGTACATTTGATATATTCAACGGGGCTATTGAAATCAGTTTTTGAACCAGATCCTGATCTATGTTGTAGGTGGTTAAAATTTGCTGCTTATTCATAAAACCTCCCAGCTTCTTTCTGAAGCCAATTATTGAGCCTGCACTTCTTTCATCCAGACCAAATTCTATAAGCTGTTTGAAAGTAATGGTATTAAGATTTGTTTTTGAAAAATCTGTTTTTTCCTGTTGTTTTTCCTGTTGTTTTTCCTGTTGTTTTTCCTGTTGTTTTTCCTGAATTTTGATATAGGGTTTCATCTCCTGAAATTTCTCTGCGGAGATCACAAAACATTTCTGCAGATCTTCTAGGCTTTTGAAACTTCCCCGTAAATTTCTGTCCCGGTAATTGAGGATTATGATTGCTTGTTTCTCTGAGAATCCAAGTGTTTTCCAACCCTCTAAATCAAGCTGATTAGGATCAAAAATATGATATTGAATTCTGGATTTTACAGTATTATCCTTCGCAAAATTCCTGAAGTTTTCCGGAGTGTTTTCCGGCAGCAAAAGATAAGGTGCGATTTTGCTGTAATTTTCCGGGGAAATGATAAAGCATTCTTTAAACTTTTCCTTACTGATAAAACTTCCCCCGAGATAATTTCTATACTTTATAATAGCTTCTGCCTGCTTTTCACTG
Source organism: Chryseobacterium sp. SG20098 (assembly GCF_031844745.1). Classification (NCBI taxonomy): domain Bacteria; kingdom Pseudomonadati; phylum Bacteroidota; class Flavobacteriia; order Flavobacteriales; family Weeksellaceae; genus Chryseobacterium; species Chryseobacterium sp. SG20098. The sequence continues at coordinate 4,984,171 of NZ_CP134622.1, forward strand.
AAACCCATCTTAAGCCAGTCGTGGACAGAAAACCGATCAGGATTGAATTTCGCTGAAATCATAATTCCTTTCTTCCCGTATGGAGTGAATCTTTTGGAATCTCCTTTTTCTGCTGCTTCAGGAAGCAAGATGAAAGAGGCTAGCTCACTGAATTTCTCTTCGGAAATAGCATAACATTTTTTCAACTGTTCTTTTGAAGTAAATTTTCCTCCTACCATATCTTTATATTTCAGGATGGTTGCTGTTTGTTTCTCTGAAAATCCAAGTTTCAGCCACTGTTCTTTGTCCAGTATATTAGGATCAAAATCTGATAGATCCCGTATTGAAGAATCTTTGATAAAGGTAACTTCAGGAAAAGGTTCTTTTTCACGGCTGGTGTATTTCTGATAGGCTAATAAAACAGTCAGCAAGGTGACCATCAATGCCAGTTTTCGGTAATAGTTTTTTCTCATCATACAGTAAATGTATTAATAGAAATAAAGCATGGCAATAGTTGATTATGAAATGGTTAAAAATGATGTAGAGAAAGTATTTTATGGTTTAAAAGGTGGCGGGAATATTGTCTTTTATGTGATATAATTTCGTAGAGAAATAAAAGACTTGACTGCATTTTAGAATGTATTTCTTCAAACGGCTTGGTTTTTGTAAATTTTTTATCACACCTTATTAATCGATATAAATATGAATTACACTGAAGCATTGAAATACAAGGAAGAGGCATTGAAAAAAGCCGACAGTACAGTGGCTGACAATTACCATATTGTTATAGTTCCGGCTAATACAGCTGAAAGTGCGAGGTATATTGAAGAGTACACCAAAAAGCCTAAAAACTTTAAAGATGACAGCTGCAAGAAATACTGTTCTAACGGAGAATATTTGGTGGTGAGTTTTAAGAAAGAAGAATAATTTTGGACAAAAAGCAATAGTGAATCATTGGCTTTCATGTGTTACTAAAATATAAAAACCTCCGCTGCAATTCATTGCAGCGGAGGTTTTTATGTTTTCAAAGAAATTACTCTTCTTCTCTTTCTCCCAAAGACTCTTTCAGCTTAATCAATTCAGCTTTTACAAATTCCAGGCGGTCGATCAGAGTGATGGTTTCAGAAATTTTACTGTTGGTGGTCAGGGCAACGCGGGCTCCGTCCAGGGTATACCCTTTTTCTTTTACCAGATGGTAGATCATCTGAAGGTTTTTGATGTCCTCAGGAGTGAAATATCGGTTTCCTTTTCTGTTTTTTTTAGGCTTGATAATCGGGAATTCCTGTTCCCAGTAACGTATTAATGAAGTGTTTACATCGAATGCTTTCGCAACTTCTCCTATCGAATAATACAGCTTATCAGGTAAATTTATTTTCATTTTACAACTCCTAAACTTCAAAGATAAAAATTTTTTAAAGTTTCACCCAAAATATATTGTAAAAAGTGCGGTCATACTTTGTTTCAAAGGAATTTATAGGGTCAAATTCATGATTCAATGGCACAGATTTATTGTAGCATATACAGAGGACCGTTATATGCCAGCTCTTTTTTGTCTAAATTTGTGAATTCTTACGATACATAAATATAAATGAATCCAATTTCTGTTCTTCATATCGATCTTTTCCAGGCGGGTAAAAACACTTCAGATTTTTATTTTAACACGATGAAGAATCATTTGGTGGTGGGACATCGTCATATAGAGAAACCTCACAGACATGATTTCTATGCCTCTGTTCTTTTTACCAAAGGAACAGGCGTACATGAAATAGATTTTCAGAGATATGAAGTTTCGGAAGGAAGCCTTTTTTTTCTGTCGCCGGGGCAGATTCACAGCTGGGAGCTATCGGAGGATATTGATGGATATATTTTCTTTTGTTCTCAGGAATTTTATGAAATGCATTATGTGAATCAGAAACTGAGAAATTTTCCTTTTTTTGGGTCTGTATCTTTTCCAAGAAAACTGCAGTTGGATGCTGGTGAGCTTAAAAAAAATATTAGCTTATTTCAGGAATTGGGAGAAGAACATCAGACTAAAAGTATCATGAAAGAAGGGCTGATTTTATCATTTATGTCTCAGATTTTTATCAATGCTTCCAGATTGTTTTCAAAGGACTTTGATACAATGGATTCAGCAGCCGGACTTTCTTATTTTAAACATTATCAGGATTTTGAAAATCTGATTGAACAGAACTTTACAAAACATAAATCCATTACCCATTATGCCTCTTTATTAGGGATTTCATCCAAACATCTGAACAGAATTGCCCAGACTGTTGTTCAAAAAACAGCCACTGATGTAATTACAGAAAGGGTAGTGTTGGAAGCTAAAAGAATGCTCATGTATCTGGACGAAAGCCTGGTTGAAATTGCTTTCCGTTTAGGATATGAAGAATATTCCTACTTTGTAAGAGTATTCCGGAAAAGCTCCGGAATGACTCCCACGCAGTTTATGAGGAAATATAAGGCTTAATGAGTCCAAAGTTTAAGGTTTAAGGTTGGGGAGAAATGTGTTGGAAAACCACCCCGCCAAAAATTCTTTGAATTTTTGACACCCCTCCAGAGGAGGGGAATTAGGGAAATATCAACTACTTTTTCTAATCACCACGACCTGCAACCTATCATCTGTAATCTAAAGAGCTAACTTAAATGGTCCTTCAAAAGTCGTTTCAAACGAATCTACAAGTTTTCCTTTTTCATCGAACACGCCGATGACCATATTCTGTTTTGAGAACTTAATTTCTTCTTCAGGGAAGGAAATGTTAATGTTTCCTTTCAGGATCTGATCTCCTTTCAATATGATTTTTTCAGAACCGAAGTAAGTAATTTCTGCATTTGTTGGAGTAATCACTTTGATGAAAAGGGTTTTCTTTTCATTAGATTTATTCAGAAGAGTATAAATAAAGGTATTGGTGATTTTACCGTTTTTAACAAAGAATGTAGAACCTGCCGGTTTGATGAATTTTGCTTCCATAGAACCACGGTCGTACATTAAAAATCCAAGGAATCCGATTAACAATGCAAGGATAACAGTTGTTGCTTTCATTCTTGGGGTAAAGCGGAATTTATCCTGGTTTTCAATCTCGGCTTCTGTTGCGTAACGTACCAGACCTTTAGGCAAACCAACCTTTTCCATGACTTCATCACAGGCATCGATACAGGCTGTACAGTTTACACATTCCAATTGCTGTCCATTTCTGATATCGATTCCTGTAGGACATACCACAACACATTGGTTACAGTCGATACAATCTCCTTTTCCTGCTGCTTTTCTGTCTTCGTTATTTCTCCATTTTGCACGGCCTTCCCCTCTTTTAAAATCATAGTATACATTAATGGTTTGCTTGTCAATCAATACACCTTGCAGTCTTCCGTAAGGACAAACCAGTGTGCAGACCTGCTCACGAAGCCATGCGAATACGAAGTAGAACGTCAGGGTAAAGAAGATCATCACAAGAAACTTCAGTGAGTTTCCTTCCGGTCCTTCACTCATAATACGGAAAACTTCTTCGTAGCCCACAATATACATGAACATAAAGTGAGAAATAATCAGTGAAATAAGAAGAAAAACAGACCATTTAGTCAGCCTCTTTCTTATTTTCTCCGCATCCCATTCCTGTCTGTCAAGTTTCATTTGTTTATTTCGGTCACCTTCAATCCAGTATTCGATTTTGCGGAAAACCATTTCCATGAAAAGGGTCTGCGGACAAAGCCAGCCACAGAATATTCTTCCGAAGACTACTGTAAATAACATTACAAAAATCACGGAGGTTACTGCTCCTAAAGCCAGGATAAAAAAGTCCTGCAGGTAGAAAGGTTGTCCAATGATAAAAAACTTTCTGTCGATCACATTAATGAGAAGAAAAGGATTGTTATTGATCTTTACAAAAGGCAACCCAAAGAAAATCGCAAGAAGAATATAGCTGGTGTAATTTCTGTAGTTGGTATACTTTCCTTTTGGTTTTCTGGGGAAAATCCATTTTCTTTTCCCGGTTTCATCCATAGTTCCTACGGAATTTCTGAAATCTTCATTTTCAATTTCCAAAGACTTGATATTGTTGGACTCTGCGCTCATTGTTGTATGCTATAAAGTATTTTGGTACAATTTTCGTCCGGACTCATCATTTTTTAAGATATTTTTTCTTGAAGAAAGTGACCGGTTCTGTTACTGCAAAGCTCCGGATTATATCTTTTTATTACTAATATGATCTACGTCCAAAATAGGACAATTGAGACATTTTACTTCTGTGATTTTTATTGTGTCAAAGTGAGAAAATATTTTGATGCTTTTGGGTCATATCGTAAATTGCAGCTTTAAAAATGAAGTATGAAGAATATCTTTAAAATAAGTATGATTGGTTTGGTTTTCGCATTGGTAAACTGTCAATCAGTAAATTATAGTAAAATGTTTTATGAAGGAGTACAACCGGAAATGGTTTCCGATAAGTTCAGTTTCACAGAAGGACCATCAGCAGATGAAGAAGGGAATGTTTACTTTACCGATCAGCCTAATGATAAAATTTATTATTGGGATTGGAAAAGCAATAAAGTGATAGAGTTTTTAGATAAAACTGGAAGAGCCAACGGAACCCATTTTGACAAAGACGGCTATTTGATTACCTGTTCAGACGATCAGGGTGAGATCTGGAAGATTTCCAAAGATAAAAAAGTAGAAGTCCTGTTAAAAGGTTTTGAAGGAAAAAGATTGAATGGGCCTAATGATGTATGGAATGATGAATTTGGAGGGATGTATTTTACAGACCCTTTGTATGAAAGAGATTACTGGATTGGTTTTAAACAGGAGATCCAGCATAAAAGCCTTTATTACAGGGATAGAACCGGAAAAGTAACGAAACTGGATACCTTCACACAACCTAATGGAATTGTTGGAAGCGAAAAATTAAAGAAACTTTATATTTCTGATATTGATGCCGGAAAAACCTACGTATATGATATACTGGGAGAAGGAAAATTGTCTGAGAAAAAACTCTTCTGCGAAATGGGCTCAGATGGAATGGAACTGGATAAACACGGAAATCTTTACTTAACGGGAGATGGTGTACATGTTTTTAGCCGTTTGGGAAAGAAAATCTATCATATTTCTATTCCTGAGAAATGGACATCCAATGTGACTTTTGGTGGCAAAAACAATGATATTCTCTTCATTACTGCCTCGAAATCTGTATATACTTTCCCTACAAGGGTGAGAGGAATTAAATAATATTATGTCATTGCGGGGAGGGCGGATTGCTTCGTTGCTGTGTTCCTCGCAATGACAATAAAGTGTAGAGTGGAAGGTTTAATATGCAACCTCCATTTTCACTTTCTTACCTTTCAGTTTTTCGTTCTGAAGTTTTCTTAAAAGAGCATTTACTTTATTTCTGGCAACGGCAACATAGGATGTGGTGTCCTTTACTTCAATAATTCCAACATCTTCTTTTTGCAGCTCTCCCTTCTTTAGCAGATATCCCACAATGTCCACTTTATTAACTTTATCTTTTTTTCCTGCACTGATATAAACAGTCTGGAAAGGTGTTTTTTGTGGAACTTTAGTAAATCCGGCAACATTTTCTTCAGGAGTATTGTTTTTAATGAACGGAAAGTTTTCATCTTCCGTCATGATCAGGTATACAAAACCTTTGGCATTCATTCTTGCTGTACGGCCGTTTCTGTGAATGAAAGCATCTTCTTTTGGAGGAAGCTGATAATGAACAATTGATTCTACTTCAGGAATATCAAGCCCGCGGGCAGCCAGATCTGTGGTAATAAGAATTCTTGCAGAATCATTTCTGAATTTCAGTAAGGCACGTTCTCTTTCATCCTGTTCCATACCACCGTGGAAGGTTTCTCTGTCGATTCCCATTTGGTTGAGAAGTTCAGAGATACGGTCTACAGCCTCACGGTGATTGCAGAAAATCAAAGTCCTTTTGTTCCCGATTTTACAAACCAGATTGAAAAGCGTATCCAGTTTTTCTTCAGGAATCGTCATTACTTTTCTCAGTTGGAGATCCGGTTTTACATCATTTTCTTTAAGGAAACTGATTATTTTTTCATCTTTTAAGCCTGTAAAAGCCGGAATTTCATCCATAGCTGTGGCAGATGTTAAAATTCTTTGAGAAAGACCTTTTAAAGAATTGGAAATAAATTCCATATCATCATGGAACCCCAATTCCAGAGCTTTATCGAATTCATCAAGAACTAATGTTTTAATCGTTTTCGGATCAAAATTATTATTTCTTAAATGGTAAACAACTCTTCCAGGAGTTCCGATTAATACAGCCGGAGCTTCAATCAAATTATTAACCTCAATTTTTTTGTCATGTCCACCATAGCAGACAGAAACTTTAAAATCTGTCCCCATGGATTTAAAAACCTGCTCAATCTGTAAAGCAAGTTCCCTTGCCGGAACTAATATCAATGCCTGAACTCCCTGAACGTTTTTTTTCAGATTTCTGAGAACAGGAAATAAAAAGGCAAGCGTTTTCCCGGATCCTGTAGGAGAAAGTAAAACAATGTCTGTATTGTTTTCAGAAGCTTTATAAGTAGATTTCTGCATCTGATTCATATCCTGAATCTGCAGTTTTTGATAGATTGATTCTAATTCCATGCTGCAAAGGTAATGAATTTTGGAGTTCGAGGGTTTGAGAGTGGTAGGGCCTTAGAGTTTTAGAGTAGGAAAGTATTGCTCTTCTTTATTTCTGTGTTCCTGTCACTCTGAATGAAGGGTAGCGAAATGAAGAAGCACATTGAGTTATCCTATTTATTACAGATGATTCGTGAATTACGTTCGTAAACTTTCAGCTCATGCCCGGCATAACAGCTGATACTGCTTCATTCTGAATGTAAGGCAGTTAATATTAGGATGCCGTGTTGGGCTCAGTTGAAGCATTCTTTTAATCAAAGTATTGATTTTTAAATATATATATTAAATATTAGTCTACTGAAATCTATTGCTTATTTTAAATAAAATTCATATCTTTGCACCCACTTTTGGGGCAAAAAGGTTTGAAGAGTAAATTACTTACAATTAATTACTTCCGTATTTTTTAATCCGCATTTATTCAAACCGTTAAAAAAGAAGGAATACAAATTTTATTAGAAAATGTCAAAAGAGACAAATTCAGCAGAGGTTTTATTAAACCAAAACGTAGCACCAGAACAATTTGATTGGGATTCATTCGAATCAGGTCTTGATGCAGATGCGAGAAAAGAAAAAAGCGATTTAGAAGAAATCTACAACGGATCATTAAACAACCTTGACGATAACGACGTTTTAGTTGGTAAAGTTGTAAGATTAACTGATAAAGAAGCTATCGTAGACATCAACTTCAAATCTGAAGGTGTTATCTCTCTAAACGAATTCCGTTACAACCAAGGCCTGAAAGTAGGTGACGAGGTAGAAGTAATGGTTGACAAGAGAGAAGACAAAACTGGACAATTACAATTATCTCACAGAAAAGCTAGAACGCTTAAAGCTTGGGATAAAGTAAACGAACTTCACGAAACTGGAGAAATCGTTAACGGTTTTGTTAAATCTAGAACTAAAGGTGGTATGATCGTTGACGTTCACGGAATCGAAGCATTCTTACCTGGTTCTCAAATTGACGTTAAGCCAATTAAAGATTACGATCAGTTCGTAGGAAAAACTATGGAGTTCAAAGTTGTGAAAATCAACCCTGAGTTCAAAAACGTAGTAGTATCTCACAAAGCATTGATCGAAGCAGATATCGAAGGTCAGAAAAAAGAAATCATCGCTCAGCTTGAAAAAGGTCAGGTTCTTGAAGGAACTGTTAAGAACATTACTTCTTACGGTGTATTCATTGACTTAGGAGGTGTTGATGGATTGATCCACATTACAGACCTTTCTTGGTCTAGAGTGAACCATCCATCTGAAATCCTAGAGGACGGACAGACTGTAAAAGTTGTAATCCTTGATTTCGATGATGAGAAAACAAGAATCCAATTAGGTATGAAGCAATTAGAAGCTCATCCTTGGGATGCTCTTTCTGCTGACTTGAAAGTAGGTGACAAAGTAAAAGGAAAAGTAGTAGTTCTTGCTGACTATGGTGCATTCGTAGAAATTGCTCCAGGTGTTGAAGGATTAATCCACGTTTCTGAAATGTCTTGGTCTACTCACTTAAGATCTGCTGGAGATTTCGTAAAAGTAGGTGATGAAGTAGAAGCTGAAGTATTAACTTTAGATAGAGAAGAAAGAAAAATTTCTCTTGGTATCAAGCAGTTGTCTAAAGATCCATGGGAAAACATCGAAGCTAAGTATCCGGTAGGATCTCAGCATGTAGGAACTGTAAGAAACTTCACTAACTTTGGTGTATTCGTAGAGTTAGAAGAAGGTATCGACGGATTAATCTACATCTCTGATCTTTCTTGGACTAAGAAAATCAAGCACCCATCTGAGTTCTGCGCAGTAGGTGATAAATTAGACGTTGTAGTTCTTGAATTAGATATCCAAGCTAGAAGATTATCTCTAGGTCACAAGCAATTGACTGAAAACCCATGGGATAAATTCGAAACTAAATATGCTGAAGGAACTATCCACGCTGGTAAAGCTGTAGAAGTTCACGATAAAGGAGCTTCTGTTCAATTCGAAGATGCTGAAGTAGAAGCATTCTGCCCTTCAAGATTATTAGAGAAAGAAGATGGATCTAAAATCAAAAAAGGTGAAGATGCTCAGTTCAAAGTAATCGAATTCAACAAAGAATTCAAGAGAGTAGTAGTATCTCACACAGGTATCTTCAGAGACGAAGAGAAGAAAAACGTAAAAGAAGCTTCTTCTAGAAACGTAACTTCTTCTTCTAACAACGAAGAAAGATCTACTCTTGGAGACATCGATGCATTAGCAGAGTTGAAAAGAAAAATGGAAGAAGGTAAATAATCTTTGAACCATATATAAATATGAAGCCGCTCATCCGAGCGGCTTTTTTTATGAATATACATACGATAGCAAAATTGTATGTAAGATATTGGAAAGGAGAGTTTCTTAAAAATTAGACATAACATTATAAAAAATAGTTGAGTCTTGTTTGTATGAGAAATTTATATTAAAGATTTATTTGTATTGTGAAATATTTAAACTAAAAAAATCAAAGAAACAGAATAAAAACAATCTTGAATATCTAAGTATATTATGTTATTCTATTAATTGAGGAATATGTAAAATAGTTTGATTTTTTTGTTTTATATAGGTATTTATTTACATATTTATTTTTGTAAAAAAAAATCGTAAAGTTTTGTGAATTATTTGTAGATTAGTGCCTTTAATAATGGATATGAAAAACAAAACTCTACCTCTTTTATTTGCAGTATTTTCTGCATTTCCTGCAATATTATTCGGACAGGATAGTGAAAAACTGATTAAAGATTATATTTCTCAAAATAAAATAAGGGAATATAAAAAGTCTGATCTTAATAACATCATTGTGGATAATATAGATCCGTCAAAATCATTGAATGGTAATGTGGTTAAATTTTTACAGACTTATAATGGTTTGCCAGTATACAGTTCTGTAGGAACAGCATTGATCAGGGACAATAAAATTATTTACTACACAGATAATTTTGTTACAGATTATATTACATCTACTTCAGGTACAGCTGCTATTAATAAAAATACAGCTCTTCAAAAAATTGCTGAGGATCTGAAGAATCCTGATATTGCGAATTTCACCATTCTCGGATATCTTGAGAAGACTCAAAAAAGAGCTACATCTGCTAATCAAAGATTAGTTTATACAAATGACGAGAGTGGAAACTTGCGTTTGGCTTACGAATATACTTTAATGGAGCCAAAATCTCCCAATTACTGGAATATTTTAGTAGATGCCAACAATGGAAATATCCTGTTGAAAAACAATCTGACACTATCATGTAATTTCCATCATGATGCTTACGGTTCAGAAGTAGGGGAGAGCCATGCTGATCATTTTCAAAATACATTAGTTGGGCCTCAGAATAATGCAGCACAAAATAATAATATTCCATTGCTTTTACCTGATAATGCATCATATAACGTATTTCCATTACCAATTGAAGCACCCACTTTTGGTTCAAGATCCATCATTAACAATCCATGGATTCTGAGTGCTTCTCCTGAAGGATGGCATTCTGACGGAACCAATCATTACACTGTGACAAGAGGAAATAATGTTTTTGCCTATGAAGATGCGGCTGGAACAGCTTTAACAGCGCCTGATTATCTTACAGGAGCTCCGGCAGACGGAGGGGCAACAAGAAATTTTGATTTCCCTTTTAACATCAATGAAACTCCGCTAAACAACAGAAATGCTGCCATCACAAATTTATTTTATCTGAATAATAGAATCCATGATGTTTTCTACAAATTCGGGTTTACAGAAACAGGAAGAAACTTTCAGCAGAATAATTTTGGAAATGGACCTACCGGAGGAGATGATGATTCTGTATATGCAGAGGCTCAGGATGGAAGCGGATTAAATAATGCGAATTTCTCTTCACCACCAGACGGCTATAATGGTAAAATGCAGATGTACCTTTGGTCTCCGGTTGGAAGAGTATTTTTCTATAATGCACCTACTGCTGCTGTTTCCCGTACACCTGGAGCCGGTACTGCACAGTTTGGTAGTCCTTTACCTATGAATGGAATAACAGGAGATGTAGCCCTTTCATCAGTTTTAGATGGATGTACAGCTTTACCAGCCAACTCATTGACTGAGAAAATAGGACTTGTGGAAAGAGGAACATGTGCTTTTGCCGTAAAAGTGAAAAATCTTCAGGACGCGGGAGCTAAAGCTGCCATCATATATAATAACCTGGCCAATGGCTCTACTCTGGGAAATATGGCGGGTAATGACCCTGCAATTACGATCCCTTCAGTACTTATTACGAACGCTGAAGGAGAATATATCAAAACTCAGCTTGCAGCAAGTACAACAGTAAATGTTACTTTAAAAGGAAACCTGACGCCTGACGGAAGTTTTGATAACGGAATTGTAACCCATGAATACGGTCACGGAATATCCAACAGAATGACCGGTACCGGATACAACTGTCTGAATTCAGGAGTGAGTAAAGAACAGATGGGAGAAGGATGGTCTGATTTCTTTGCTTTAATGCTGACCAACAAAGCTGGAGACGATGCTACTGTAGCGAGAGGTACTGGTACTTATGCAATAGGCCAGCCTATAACAGGTGGCGGTATCAGACCTGCAAAATATTCTACAAATTTAACCGTTAACGGATTTACGTACGGAAATACCAACGGAATGGAATACAATAACGGATCAGCAATTGTTCCGGATGTACACTCCATTGGTTTTGTTTGGGCAACCATGCTATGGGATCTTCACTGGAAATATGTTGAAAAATATGGTTATTCTTCAGACGTATTGTCCACAACTCCTAATGGAAGCACAAAAGTATTACAGTTAGTAACGGATGCTCTTAAACTTCAGGGTTGTAACCCTAGCTTTATTGATGGAAGAAATGCAATTTTAGCAGCTGAGCTGGCAACTACTCAGGGACAGGATAAATGTATGATCTGGGGTGTGTTTGCAAGAAGAGGTTTAGGGGTAAATGCATCAGCGGGAGTTAAAAATAATATTAATGACCAGGTTCAGGATTTTAATGTTCCGGAGGTATGTTTGTTGGCTACTAATGATGTAAATGCAGATAAGAACAATAATGTTTCTATCTATCCAAATCCTGCCAAGGACGAGTTCTATATTAAGTTCCCAAGCAATACTCTTGGAAAAGTAAGTGTAGAACTTTACGATATGTCTGGTAAGCTGGTTTCTTCAGAAGATAAAATCTCACCGGATGCTAAGAAAGCAATTTCTACAAGCAATCTTGTTAACGGAACTTATATGGTTAAAATCAAAGGACTAGGTTTCGAAGCTGCTTCGAAAGTAATGGTTAAAAAATAATTTACTTTTATAAACAATCTCAAAATCGCCACAAGCTTGCTTGTGGCGATTTTATTTATCTATTACCATGACACTTCAGAATGATTAAATTAATATGTCGTACCTTTGCAGGCTGTTAAAAAAATTATGAAGAAGAAAAATATACTAAAAGGTGTTTTATTTGTAGGGATTGGAGCTAGTATATACGGTATGTTAGCCACTTTTGTGAAAATGGCTTATCATGATGGTTTTACAACCTCAGAAGTTACTACTTCCCAATTCGTTTTAGGTTTGACAGGACTTTTGATCCTCAACTTTATTCAGACCATAACCTCAAAGCAGAAATTATCAATGCCAAGTTCTAAAGAAGTAAGAATGCTCTTGCTTGCAGGAACTTCTTTGGGAGGTACCAGTTTATTTTATTATATTGCCGTACAATATATCAATGTTTCCATTGCTATTGTATTATTGATGCAGTCGGTATGGTTCAGTGTGGTAGTAGAGAGTATTATTACAAAAAAGCTGCCTAATACAAGAAAAGTGGTCTCTGTGGTTATTGTATTATTGGGAACGGTTCTGGCAACAAATCTTATTAATATGGAAATAGAACTGGACTGGCATGGGGTTTTCTGGGGACTGATGGCAGCAGCTTCCTATACTTTGACGATGTTTACTTCAAACACACTGGCTACTCATCTTCCGGTTTTCAGAAAGAGTATTATTATGCTGGCAGGTGGTTCTGTTGTAGTTTTTGCATTCTTATTCTTTGCCCAGATAGGGCCTATGTATTTTGATGGTTTAAAATCATTATACCTGAATTTTACTGATAATACAGAGCATATCCATTCATTTAATTATTCAATATTTCTCACGTATGGATTTGTACTGGCTCTTTTTGGAACTATTATCCCGCCCATCTTATTCAATGTTGGGTTTCCCAATGCAGGATTGGGACTTGGAAGTATCGTTTCATCATTGGAACTTCCGGTTTCCGTAACCATGGCCTTTGTTTTACTTGGAGAGAAAGTATTTCTGATCCAGTGGGTAGGAATTGTTCTGATTCTTTTTGCCATTGTTTTGATGAATTTACCTTCAAAAAAAGAAAAAGAAGTTTCAATGGCATAATTGTCTAAAAAATATTTAACTAAAAATAACAGTTGAAACCGTTCCTTTTGGAGCGGTTTTTTTTAATTTTATCTTTAAAATAAACGTTTCATGAAACATTTCAGAAATATAATGACTGTTTTTTCTTTGACAGTCTCCGGTTTTATGTTTTCACAGGTAAAACCTCTGGATGCAATGCTGTCTGATTATCAATACCCTTACGAAGTACATTATCTCAATTTCAAGTCTCAGGGCGAAGATTTGAAAATGGCTTATATGGATGTAAGACCGCAAAAACCGAACGGAAAAACGGTCATGCTTCTCCACGGCAAAAACTTTAATGGAGCGTACTGGGAAAGAACAGCAAAAGACCTTTCTGCCAAAGGATTCCGGGTAGTGATTCCTGATCAGATAGAATTTGGAAAATCTTCAAAGCCTCATACTTACCAATTTTCTTTTTCGCAACTGGCAGAAAATACAAAGGCAATTCTGGATGTATTGAAAATTGATAAAACCATAGTATTGGGACATTCAATGGGAGGAATGGTGGCAACCAGATTTACGTTACTATATCCTGAGAAAGTACAAAAACTGATTCTTGAAAACCCGATCGGGCTGGAAGATTATAAAACTTTTGCAGCCTACCAGACCATTGACCAGGCTTATCAGTCTGAACTTAAAAATACAGCTGAAACGTATAAGAATTATCAGCTTAAATTCTATTACGACAACAAATGGAAAGAAGAATATCAACCCTGGCTTGACTTAATCGCAGGATGGACTCTTCATAAAGATTATCCTCAGGTAGCTTGGGATGCTGCACTTACTTCGGATATGATTTACAATCAGCCGGTATGTTATGAGTTTAAAAATATCAAAGTTCCTACCTTGCTTATCATTGGAACAAGAGACAGAACCGCAATAGGAAAGGACAGAGCTCCTAAAGAACTTCAACCTAAAATGGGGCAATATCAGGAATTGGGAAAGAAAACTCAACGTGAAATTGCGGGTTCAAAGCTTGTCGAAATTGAAAATGTAGGGCATCTTCCGCATATCGAGGTCTACCCTAAGTTCATGGAAGCACTGTATGATTTTATACAATAAATTAATTTTAAAATATAAAATATTGGAAACATTAAGTTTTTGCAAGTGAGTAAAAATAATAAGCTTTATAAACATTTTGCTTAATTTTTCATCTTTGATGAAACTTAACTATTCTTATTAACTTCATTAACTTAATGTTTCAAAATCAATTCTTTTTGTTCCCAAACAGCAATAAAGTACAAACTCCAATTCCAGAAAACAAGACACACGCAATTCCCAGGTTCTGTATAAAACCAATCGCTATTAGTCCTGAACCTATCAGGATATAATAAATCAATCCCAATAAAGCTCCGGCACTTCCTGTCTCACTTTTATAATGAATGAGGGCAGTACTCAAAATATTAGGAATAGCCATGCTGAATGCCATCACAATGAAGAAATAAGGAATTAAAAAGTATATACCTGTACCTATCAGAATCCATACGAAAATAGAGGCGATAAATGCTATACATATACTTGCTTTTACTAAATAGTTAGGTTGTATATTCTTGAATAACAGGTATCTGTTAATTTTTGCTCCTGCAAATGTACCTGTTGCCAGTATCATACTGCTGTACCCAAAGACATAAGACGAATAATGATTTTCTTTAAAAATAAAAGGAGCCAGCGAATAGTATGAAAATAATAAAACATTGAAACTCATGATTAATAAACAGCATCTGATGATGTCCTGATCACAGAGCATCCGCTTGAGCAAACGTATCAAAATATTCATGCTGATTTCCTTTTCCGAATGATGGGTTTCCGAAATTTTCTGTCGGGAGAGCATGAAGAATAGGATTGCCAGCATACATAATGTGATGAATACACTCGGATATCCGAAGGAAGAAGCCAATACCGAACCGGTAATCATTCCTACTACAGGGCTTACAGATAAGCCGATTCCGATCCAGGAAAATACTTTACTCAGATTATCTTTGTCATAGCTGTCTCTTAAAATGGTTTGAGTCACAATGGAACCCACTGAAATTCCAAATGCTGAAATAATCCTGGCTGTAAGAAGAATCATAAAATCAGAAGTAAAAACAGCTGCCAGGGTTCCGATTCCATAGGTAATGAGACCATATTCCATTGATTTTTTTCTTCCGATCCTGTCGCATTGAATACCCCAGAATGCTACCCCCAGAGCAAATGCTATAAAATATAAACTGATCGTTAAGGTAACTGATTCTTCATTCACTTCAAATTTCTCCTGTACCATTGGTAAAACTGGACTGTAGATGGTTTCTACAAACTGAGGAAGCATCACAAGTAGAGTCAGCAGCCAGATAGGATTTGTCTTTTTCATTTTTTTCTGCAAAGTTTCCAAAAAATCCATGTATATTTATAATGATGTAAAAACAAAAAGTATCAAAAATAGGACATGGCTATACTGAAGCAAAATGAAAGTTTTAATGCAGATACCCTTCACGAAAATGTAATTGGAATAGCTTCTGATATGGTATTGCATGATTCCGGTTTTCATTTTCATAAAACAAAGTCTCAGTTGTTGTATGCGCCATCAGGCTGTATGACAGTGACTACTTCTGACAGACAGTTGGTTCTTCCTCCGTTCAGAATGCTTTGGATTCCTGCCCATGAAGTTCATCGTGTGAATTTCAGAAACATTGTAGCCTACAGATCCATCTATTTTGATGAAGATTATTCCCAAAAGTATATAAAATCAGATCTGAAAGTTCTTCATGTCAACACCTTGTTAAAGGAAATCATAGAAAGGATTTGTTTTTGGGAATGGTCAGCTCTTAAAAGTGACCAAACCAATCTTTTAAACGTATTCTGGGATGAAATGCAAAGGGCTCAGGAAGAAAAACTGGAACTTAAAATGCCGCAGGACAGACGTTTTAAGAGAATCGTTGAAGAGTGGACGCTACGTCAGTCTATACCTCCAATGTTGAAAAATCTTGCAGAAAAAACCGGAGCAGTGGAGAAAACGATCAGCCGTATTTTTAAAAAAGAAACCGGACTGTCTTATCAGGATTGGAGACAGCAATGGAGGTTACAGCGGTCTATTGAACTTTTGGTAGAAGGTAATTCAATAGGAGAGGTGTCGCATATCCTTGACTTTTCATCAGACAGTGCTTTTATTGAGTTTTTCAAAAAACACACAGGTTCAACACCTTTGCAATATCTTATGAAGAATGAATAGTCTTTTTGCAACTGATTAAAGTACTGATTGTGAATCCTGTCAAGGTTTTAAACCTTGACAGGATTGTAATAATATAAAATTTCAAAAAGACTTCTATTCAAGAATTGCAATGTATATTTCTTGTCTTATGAAAAGCCTGATTCATAGTAAATTTCATAAAATTGTATTACCTAATATATATTTTATGAAAACAATGATTACCAGTAACGTTGAGAATTACATGCATATAGTTGAGATCAACACTACTGTAGATAAAATGTACCATGCTTTGACTCATGAAATTCCTCTTTGGTGGACTGAATTGTTTGAAGGTTCATCTTCGGAGGAGGGAAATCTTTTCACCATAAGATTTGGAGATCAGATTCACAAAACAATGCGTGTGAAAGAATTAACCGCCAATGTAAAAGTTGTATGGTCTGTTGAAGACTCATTAATTGCTCTTCCCGATTTAAAGAACCAAACAGAATGGATCGGAACAACAATTGTATGGGAAATAGAGGAAAAGAAAGGGGGTTGCCAGATAAAACTTACTCATATCGGTCTGAACCCGGCTGTTGAATGCTATGAGATCTGCTCCAATGGTTGGCTGCAATTTATAGGCAGTCTGAAAAAATTTCTGGAAACCGGAGAAGGAGTTCCCTATAAAAAGTAAAAAATATTGAAACAAAAAAGAGACTGTTTACACGTAAACAGCCTCTTTTTGTATGTATTGTTGTCTGAATTATTTCTTCTTGTAAGCAGCGTCTTTGATTCTTGCTTTTTTACCCCTAAGGTCTCTGAAGTAGTAAATTCTAGCTCTTCTAACTCTACCTCTTCTATCAACTTCGATTTTTTGAAGTGCAGGCATGTTAATAGGGAATACTCTTTCTACACCTACATCACCACTCATTTTTCTGATAGTGAAAGTTTTTGTAGAACCAGTACCTCTTAATTGGATAACTGTTCCTTTGAAGAACTGAGTTCTGGTCTTTTGTCCTTCTTTAATTTCGTAATACACAGTAATTGTATCACCTGCTTTGAATTCAGGGAATTCTTTTTTCGCAATGTACTTGTCTTGTACGTACTTTAATAAATCCATTATTAATAAAATAAAATGTTAAAGCTAAGCAACTTACACGTTCTTCGTCAGAGGTTGAATAACAGGTTGCAAATGTACAAAATAGTTTTTGAATACACCAAATATTTAATGTGCTAAAAACTATAATTTTTTCATTCCGGTTTCGCTGAAAAATTAACGGTTTCTTTAAAATACCATCAGACAGAGTTTATATGGGAACTCTACTTTTGCCCGAAGTAAAAAATCTTAGCAAGGATTTTTAAATAGTTGATTTACAATTCGAAATTCTATATGTTATTTTAAAACGAAAACGATTATGAAACATTATTTCTTCTTTTTTTGTTTCGCGGTCCAAATGGCTTTCGGGCAGGCTTTGTTCCCTTATTTACAAAACCCGACTCCGAATTCTATGATCGTCAATTGGAAAACAGCTTCCAATAATGAAACAACAGTGATCTACGGAGATTCTCCAGCGAATCTGAATGTTACCGTAACGGGAACTACCAACATCTTCTCAGATACGGGATACAACAACAATTACTATTACCACACAGCAAAGATTACTAACCTTCAGCCGAATACCAAATATTATTATAAGATCAAAACAGGAACCAGCGAGTCTGCCGTTTATAATTTCAGAACACTTCCTTTACCGGGACAGGCGGTAACTGCCAATGGAAAGATCCGCTTCCTTATTATGGGGGACAACCAGATCAAAGCAGAACCGAGATATGATACGCTTACTTTGAATGCCTATAAAAAATTAAAGGAAAAATTCGGAGCTGCTTCAGATCCGTCAGATAATATTGCGCTTACTTTTATGGTAGGTGACCAGGTAGACGTAGGTACATTGGACCATTATGAAAATGTTCACTTTAAAAAGAATATCAAATTATCACCTTATCTGCCTATTCAGACAACGGTAGGAAATCATGAAACTTACGGAACGATGGGAATGAATTCTTACTATGCTCATTTTTATATTGATGAAATCAGTTATAAAGGTATAAGCTCAGGAAATGAAAATTATTACGCCCAGCAGGCAGGAAATGTATTATTTGTGAGCTTAAGTTCTGAACATACAGGATCAGCACAACAGACATGGCTTCAGCAGATTTTAACGGCGGCCAACAATGATTCTACGGTAGACTGGATTATTTCCTTAAGCCACAGACCGTATCAGGCTGAGCAGTATGTAGGAGATATTTCTACATGGGTAAGAGAAAATGCAGTACCGCTTCTGGTAACTTCTGATAAATATTTAATGCACGTGGGAGCCCACCATCATTTATACCACAGAGGTCAGCTTAAAAACACACCGAATTACCAGATTATTTCCGGAGGAACTGCATGGGATCAGTATTGGGGAATGTCTAATGAACAGGATTTTGACGATGTTCAGAAAACTTTGACAGACTGGACCTATCAGATCGTGGAAGTAGATGTCCCAACCGGAAAAGTAGATGTCGAATGTTATTCAATCGGTGGAATTTACAATAAGAAAAACAATGTGTTGGTAGATTCTTTCCACAGATATAAAAATCAACCTAAACCTGCAAAACCATCCATTACCAATACGTTCTCAGGACCCATTACTTTACCTTTGACATTAAATGGAAGTGCATTTTCATCTTCTAACGGAGAGCTTTTAAATACAACACAGTTCCAGATCAGTAAAGCCTCGAACTTCTCTGTGATTGAAAAGGAATTTTACCGCGATTTTGAAAACTGGTTCGGAAAAGACGGAAACGGAACTCCTGATAAAACGAAAAACCTGAATGATGGAGTAGACATCACCAAAGCGACATTGGCAGCGAATTCTATTCCCAACGGAATCTATTATGTAAAAACACGTTACAGAGACAGAAACCTTGAGTGGAGCGACTGGAGTGATGTGAAGCAGTTCGAAATTACAGGAAGTGTAGTGTCAAATCCTACATTTACTTTAAACAAAACAGAATATGCGCAAAATGAAGCAATTACGGCTACGTTTACAGGTGGTCCGGGAAATCAGCAGGATTGGGTAGGAATCTATAAAAAAGGACAGACTCCTGCTTCTACCACTTCACAAGGTTATATTTATACGAACGGGCAGACTGCAGGAACAGTAACTTTCAATAATGGTCTGGCTACTAAAGGTCAGTATTTTGCAGGATTTTTTGCCAACAACGGCTATACAGAAATCACTCCAAGAAAAAATTTCTATGTAGGACCGAAAGTACAGCTGCAGACTACTGCTGATACGTATCCTGTGGGAGGAACCGTTACTATTAATTTTACAAACGGACCCAACTTACAGAAAGACTGGATCGGAATTTACAAAATGGGACAAACTCCGGGAACTACAGCTTCTATCAAATGGAGCTATGTAACAACTGCATCAGGAACTCTTAATTTCACAGGACTTCCAAAAGGGTATTATTATGCTCAGTATTTATTGGAAGACGGATATAACGGAATCGGGGAGAAGGCGTTCTTCAAAGTAGGAGATATCGTTACTGATCTTTGGATCAACAAACCTGTTTATACCTTGGGTGAAAATATTACGGCTTCATGGACGGATTCTCCGGGAATCATCAAAGACTGGTTGGGAATATATCCTCAGAGTGTTCAGACACCGGATGATAATTTTGTTTCTTATACCTATTTTGACGGAATAACTCAGGGAACAAAAACTATTCAGGGAACAGCAGTACCTGCAACACCGGGAAATTACTACATGGTGATGTTTACCAATGATTCCTACACAGAAGTTTCGAACAGAGTACAATTCCAGGTGGCTTCACCTACTTTAGGAACGGAAGAAACAAGAAGTACAGAGAAAAATGTAGTGTTGTATCCTAATCCAACCAAACCGGGACAGCCTACTTTTATTAAAAGTGATTATCCGATTGAAAAAATTGAATTGGTTTCAGCTTCAGGAGAATTATTGTATGTATCGAAAAATATCAATAACCAACGTTTCTCTTTGGTGAATGAAAATCTTCCGGCAGGCGTTTACTATGTAAAAGTACACGGAAGAAAACTGTTTACTTTAAAGCTGATCATTCAGTAAGGTAAATTAAAACACAATTATAACGGAGAGGCTGTCAGCAATGATAGCCTCTTTTTTATGGATGTAAAAAAGTATAATTTTCCATAATTATCTGTGAAAATCTGTGCCCGTTTGTGGTTAAACAAAAAACGGTTCCAAAAAAATGAAACCGCCTTGATATATAGTTGTGGTAATTAGTCAAATAAATGGTGCAGATCATCCTCTTTAATCAGCGTCTGGTTTTCGGCAGAAGCATTTTCCTCCTGAGTATCGGCCAGCGTTTTAGTTTCCTGAATGAGCTTTCCATCCATATTATAAAGTTTTAATAAGATCCATTTCCCGCTGCGTTCAAGTTCTTTAGCTCCATCCCATGTTTTTATTCTGATTTTTCCACTTTGAATAACACCTGCTTTTACAGAAGACTTATTGGCAGGCTTTCCTTTTACATACTGTGTGATTTGTGCTGTGAAGGAATAATCTTCCCCGTCTTCAGTGATAGGTTGTGTAAATGTATATAGAATAGTGCCTTTGGGATCGTAAACGGTTGCATCATAGCCTGTTTGTTTAGCGTTCAGTTTTTTTTCAAAACTCAGTTTTGTATTGTCACCCTCAAAAAAGTTTTTGATATTTATGATAATACCTTCCTTATAAACAGTTTCACTAAAACCTTCATAAGTAGTACCATTATAAGGGATACCATCTTTGTATGTTAATGTAGATTTCAGCTTTCCATCCGGTGAATAATATTTGATTTCCTGGATAAGATCATCTTTTAAAAATTGCTCGGAGGATAACTTTCCGTCTTCATCAAAATATTTACTGGTTACCTTTGAGCCTTTTTCATAAGTATCAATAGAGGAAATCTGTGAATATTCATAAGCCAGATGGTAATCATCCCCGTCCATTGGATTATAAATATCATTTTCCTTATCATATTGGTATACCAGATGGGCTATTTTTTTACCCGACTCATCATAAGTGGTTTTATAGCCATCTTTTTTATTCATTTTCTGTTCCTGTAAGATCTTTCCGCTTTTGCTATAAATGACGCCTTCTTTTACACTGCCGTCCTTTCTGTATTTTTCTATCTTAGAGATCCTCATGGGACTGGAATAGTAATCTACTACCATATTTTCACCCGAACCGGAGGTAGTGTTGCTGCCCAGATATTTTCCTTTTTCACCGTAATATTTTGTTTCGGTATTACTGTCTTTATCAATGATGGTTTCATTTCTGATCCCTTTAATGTCATCATCATAAACGATTGTTTTTACAGGCGTAGAGTTTTCGTAATCCACCACAATATTAAAGTCCATTCCATCCTCAGCATCCTTATAACTGAACATTTTTCCTGAAAAACTTCCGTCAGCTTTATATACCACATCTTCTGTCAGCCTGCCATTCATATCATAAGTCTGTGCCGGACCAATCTGCTGTCCGTTGGAATAGGTGGCAAAAATTCTGAACCTTTCCTTCTTCAGTATACCAGGTTACTTTTCCCTCAAAAACCTCACTGCTAGGAGTAGTGTCTGAAGCCAGTCCTTCCATCTGGAGCTTTCCGTCCTTATAGAAATCTTTGATAAGAGTAAGCTTTCCTTTAGGAATCGTTTCACGGTAATATTCCATATTGTCCTGAGTAGTTTTTTCCCAGTTTTCATCGAAATACGTTTTTTCCTGTGCGCATACATTGATGCTGAGTACCAGTGCAAGTAATGCTGAGGTAAATAATTTTTTCATGTTTTTATGTAAGCTTTGATATTTTTATATGATTAGTGAGATGGCAGATATTGAAAGAGACCTTCATAGTGGTCAAAAGAAGTGATGAGGACAGTAGTGATCTGCCATAAAATAATTTCTACATTAAAGTTGTGTTTAAATTTCCGCCGGAACTGAAAAACAGTATTTCCGGCTTTGAGAGGGCAAATATAGATGAAATTGATGAGAAATAAGATAAAAAATGAACAGACTTGTTCAGTTTTTGATGTAATGTTTTGATTATGATGTTTTTAAAAGTTTCAGATCGATTTTTAAAAAATGTATCAAATTCAGTAATGTTTCCCCTCATAGGATATACAAGAAAATTTATTAAATTTAGCCAACAGAAAAATCTAATATTTCATGATAGATAAAAGAGTAAAAAATGCAAAGGAGGCCATCGAAGGAATTACTGATGGAATGACACTGATGCTTGGCGGATTCGGACTTTGTGGTATTCCTGAAAACTCAATCAATGCTTTGGTGGAAAGCGATGTGAAAGATCTTACCTGTATTTCAAACAATGCAGGAGTAGATGATTTCGGATTAGGATTACTGCTTCACAAAAGACAGATTAAGAAAATGATCTCTTCTTATGTAGGAGAAAATGCTGAGTTTGAAAGACAGATGCTTTCAGGTGAATTGGATGTAGAACTTACTCCTCAGGGAACTTTAGCTGAAAAATGCAGAGCTGCCCAGGCCGGAATCCCAGCTTTTTACACACCGGCAGGGTATGGAACTGAAGTAGCAGAAGGGAAAGAGGTAAAAGAATTCAAAGGAAAACCTCATATTCTGGAGCACGCTTACGATGCAGACTTTTCTATCGTAAAAGCATGGAAAGGCGATCATGCAGGAAACCTTATTTTTAAAGGATCAGCAAGAAACTTCAACCACCCGATGGCAGGTGCGGCAAAAATTACCATTGCTGAAGTGGAAGAACTGGTAGAACCGGGGCAATTAGATCCGAACGAAATTCATATTCCGGGAATCATGGTTCAGAGAATTTTCCAGGGAGAAAAATTTGAAAAAAGAATTGAGCAGAGAACTGTAAGAACTAAAGAATAAGTTCAAAACAATAAAAACAAAAAGCGCTGAATCGATGTTCAGCGCTTTTTTTATGCTTGGGGAGTAAGTGTTTTTCTTTCTCCGATCTGTTGTCTCCACATGGCGTAGTACAACCCTTTTTCGTCAATGAGATTGGCGTGAGAACCCGTTTCTACAATCTGTCCGCGTTCAAGAACATAAATTTTATCAGCATGCATAATCGTACTTAAACGATGCGCAATGAGAACGGTGATCTGTTCCCTTTCTTTCGAAATGTCCTTAATGGTCGTGGTAATTTCTTCTTCGGTAATACTGTCCAGTGCAGAAGTAGCTTCATCAAAAATTAAAAGATGAGGTTTTCTCAAAAGTGCTCTTGCAATGGCAATTCTTTGTTTTTCACCGCCACTCAGCTTAAGACCTCCTTCACCAATTACGGTTTCAATTCCTTTTTCGGCTCTTTCCAATAATGCTGTACAGCTTGATTTTTGTAAAGCAATTGCTAGTTTCTCTTCCGTAGCGGATGGATTAACGAAAAGAAGGTTTTCTTTAATAGTTCCCGCAAATAACTGGGTATCCTGTGTTACAAAACCAATCTGATTTCTCAGCTCATCAAAATCAAATTCCTTTCCATTGATTCCATTGTAAAAAATATTCCCTTCCTGAGGTCTGTACAATCCAACCAATAGTTTCACCAGGGTACTTTTTCCGGAACCGCTCGGTCCCACAAAAGCAATGGTCTCACCGTTTTTAAGATCAAAAGAAATATTATTTAAAGCTTTATACTGCGCAGACTGATGCTTGAATGAAACATGTTTGAATTCCAGTTCCTCAATAGCCCCGATTTGTTTCGGGTGAAGAGGTTTTTCTTCTACCTCTTTTTTCATCAAACGGTCGAAATTCTGAAGAGAAGCTTCTGCCTCACGATAAGAAATAATAATGTTTCCAATTTCCTGCATTGGTCCGAAAATAAAGAAACCATAAAACATCAGAGATAAATACTGACCTGGTGTAACAATATTCTTAAAAATTAAATACAATAAAGTCAGAGTAATCATCTGCTGAAGAAAATTGACCATTGTTCCCTGAATAAAGCTCAAAGAACGGATGCTTTTTACCTTTCTCAGTTCAAGGCCAAGAATCTTATACGTATTGTTATTTAAACGGATTACTTCCTGATTGGTTAATCCTAAACTTTTAACAATTTCAATGTTTCTAAGACTTTCAGTAGTACTTCCGGCTAAAGCGGTGGTTTCCGTTACAATAT
Source organism: Chryseobacterium sp. SG20098 (assembly GCF_031844745.1). Classification (NCBI taxonomy): domain Bacteria; kingdom Pseudomonadati; phylum Bacteroidota; class Flavobacteriia; order Flavobacteriales; family Weeksellaceae; genus Chryseobacterium; species Chryseobacterium sp. SG20098. The sequence continues at coordinate 5,008,552 of NZ_CP134622.1, forward strand.
TTTTCTGGATCACTTTGATTCTCTTACTCAATAAATTGGTAACAATGGCAATAAAGAAAATTCCACAGATATAAACCGGCATAATAGACCAGTGTAAACGGATCGCATACACCGAGACAAAAATAATACTGACGAGAATTCCGAAGAAAATATTAATGAAATTCGTGATGAATTTTACCGTATCCTCTCTTACTTTTGTTAAAATAGACAGCGTTTCACCGCTTCTCTGGTCTTCAAATTCCTGATAAGGCAGTGCCATCGAATGCTTTAAGCCGTCTGTAAATATTTTCGCTCCAAACTTTTGAGTAATCACACTGACTACATAATCCTGAAAAGCTTTGGCAATTCTGCTTACCATTGCAGTTCCGATAAGAAGCCCCAAAAAGTAAAAAGCCCCATGATATACAGAACTTCCGTATAAATATTCATTCAGGCTTCTGGGCAATAGCTTTTCTTTATCAAAAAAGTTGGGATGGGTAACCAGCTGATCAAGGATATTTCCTGTGATCGCCGGAGCAAATAAAGAAAAAACCTGATTGACAGTAGCCAAAAATAAAGAGATGATTATCAGCCACTGATAAGGTTTTAGATATCTAAAAAGTATTTTCATTCTATTAAAAAATAATAGAACAAAATTACAGATATTATTTTAACTAACAGTGTTAATTATTGAATACAACAAAGCTCTTTTGTATTCAAGTGAAAATAATTAAATTGCAGTCTAAGTTTTTATTATGCTTACAAAAGAACAAATTGCCAAAAGAATTTCAAAAGAACTGAAAGATCGTTATTATGTAAACCTGGGAATTGGAATTCCTACTTTGGTTGCCAACTATGTTCCGGAAGGTATTTCCGTAGAATTCCAGAGTGAAAACGGAGTATTGGGTATGGGCCCTTTTCCTTTCGAAGGAGAAGAAGATGCTGATATCATCAATGCCGGAAAACAGACTATTACTATTCTGGAAGGAGGTTCATTCTTTGATTCTGCCTTCAGTTTCGGGATGATTCGTGGTCAGAAAGTGGATCTTACCATTCTTGGAGCGATGGAAGTTTCGGAAAACGGAGATATTGCCAACTGGAAGATTCCCGGAAAAATGGTAAAAGGAATGGGAGGTGCGATGGACCTTGTAGCTTCTGCTGAAAATATTATTGTAGCCATGATGCACGTAAACAAAGCAGGAGAAAGTAAAATTCTTAAAAAATGTACACTTCCTTTAACGGGTGTAAACTGTGTGAAAAAAGTAGTTACTGAATTAGCCGTTCTGGATGTAACTCCGGCAGGATTCAAGCTGGTGGAAAGAGCACCGGGAGTTTCAGTAGAAGATATTATCAAAGCAACAGAAGCAGATCTGATTATTGAAGGAGAGATTCCTGAAATGCAGTTCTAATCTGATAATAAATAAAAAAGTTTCGGCCTCACAAAGTGAGGCCGAAACTTTTTAAAGACGACATCGGAACTCGCAGCGTCAAAAAAATAAGTTCTGCGAACGTTAAGAAAATTCTTTTGTCCGAAGCGCGAGGCTAAATCAGAACCGATAAAGAAATAATGATTTGCGCAAGTTTAGAATTTTTAGAGAACAGGACTTATTTTTAGTGAAGAAATCCAGGTCTTGAATTTTTGTTTCTTTTGTTTTAAGACAAAAGAAAATAATACAATAAAAAACGGTCCTTTCTTCATTTAGACACAAACAAATAGTTCTATTTACTACCTAAAACTGACATTGGAACTCGCAGCGTTAAAAAAATAAGTCCTGTGAACGTTAAGAAAATTCTCCTGTCCGAAGCGCGAGGCAAAATCAGAACCGATAAAGAAATAATGATTTCGCGCAAGTTTAGAATTTTTAGAGAACAGGAATTATTTTTAGCGAAGAGATCCAGGTCTTGAATTTTTGTTTCTTTTGTTTTAAGACAAAAGAAAATAATACAATAAAAAACGGTCCTTTCTTCATTTAGACACAAACAAATAGTTCTATTTACTACCTAAAACTGACATTGGAACTCGCAGCGTCAAAAAAATAAGTTCTGCGAACGTTAAGAAAATTCTTTTGTCCGAAGCGCGAGGCTAAATCAGAACCGATAAAGAAATAATGATTCGCGCAAGTTTAGAATTTTTAGAGAACAGGACTTATTTTTAGCGGAGAGGTCCAGGTCTTGAACTTTTGTTTCTTTTGTTTCAAGACAAAAGAAATTAAACATAAAAAAACTGCTTCATCATGAAACAGCTTTTATATATTTAGTCTAATCTTATTTATTTCCCATCCTGCGCTCCAAAAACCTTCTGCAAAATACTTGTAGTTCTCATGGCAGGTGTATTTCTGATTCCGCTTTCCTTATCTGCTACCATTTTAAAAACTCCATTAATGGTTTCTGTAGTAACATATTCGTTAAGATCTGTAGTAACAGCCTGTCCGGTAAACGTATTGTATTTTGAAATCAGGTTTTTCCAAAGGGTGTCAGCACCTACTTTCCCTAAAGAAGCTTTTACTTTGGGTTGAAAGGCATTGAACAGCTGAGTCTGGGTTTTTCCCTGAAGATAACTTGTTGCGGCGTTATTACTCCCTAATAAAATGTTTTTGGCATCTGTAATCGTCATAGAAGTAATAGCATTTGTAAAAATAGGTGCAGCTTCTGTTACGGCATCTTCAGCAGCTCTGTTTAACAATTTTACGCCTTCGTCAGCAAGGCTTCCCATTCCGATGGAACGTAGTGTTGTATCAATTTTTCTTAATTTTTCAGGCATTAAAATCTTTACGGCTTCATTCTTGAAAAAACCATCCGTTACCGCTAGTTTTTTTACTCCATCCGTTACGCCCATACTTAAGGCCTCTTTTAATCCTGAAGAAATCTGACTTGAAGTAAGGTTTCCAATATTGGCAGATGAATTACCTGAAGTGGTAGTCGTCGTCTTAGTAGAAGTTACCGTACCATTATTTTTAACAGGAACATTAAGATCTACACCTGTTTTGTCTTTAACAGCAGATTTTATAATATCAAAAATTTGTGCCTGAGCTGATAAAGAAAATAATAAAGCGGCTGCCAGAAAAATATTTTTTTTCATCTTATTTTTTTACAAATTTAAACCTTTAATTTTTTTAAGTCGACTACATTGATCAAAAAGCAAACCACAATATCCCATATTTAATAGAATAATATCTATATAGAATGATTGCAAACTGTAAATTATTCATTTTACAGGAGTCTGAAATAGGGTATTTAATTTGTTTTTAAAAAGGCTCAAAGAGTTTTGAAAAATAATTATCTTAGCTCAAACCTTAACCCCATCTCATGATACGGACTTTTCTAGTACTCTTTGTATTGATTTCAAACATGATTTTTGCCCAAAATAAATTAAATCTAATCCCTTATCCTCAAAAAGTTCAACTTTTACAGGGTGAATTTGCAATACCAAAAGCTTTCGTATTAAGTGGTGATCTGCCAAAAGAGGAAACAGAATATTTCAAAAAGAGAATAGGTTCTCAGGTGGAATTTCAATATGCTAAGAAGGGTGGTGAAATTCATTTAACGAATTCTATAATTCCTCAGGCATCAGGAGCAGATTCTGAACAGAAAAAAGAGTATTACTCCATAGAAATTTCTCCAAAACAGATACATATAAAGTCTTACACTAAACAAGGATACTTTCTGGCTCTTCAAACTTTGATCCAGCTTATTGAACAGTATAAAGAAGGAAAGAATATTCCGGCTATGAAAATCGAAGATCAGCCGAAATTTGCATGGAGAGGAATGCACCTGGATGTCTGCCGCCACTTTTTCACAGTAGATGAAGTGAAGCAGTATATCGATTATCTGGCGATGTATAAACTGAACACTTTCCATTGGCATTTAACGGATGATCAGGGATGGAGGATTGAAATCAAAAAATATCCTAAGCTTACTCAGATCGGTTCAAAACGTAAAGAATCCATGATTGGAGCCTATGTGGATAACACGTTTGATGGAAAACCTTACGGTCCTTATTTTTATACACAGGAACAAATAAAAGACGTGGTGAAATATGCTCAGGACAGACACATTACTGTGGTCCCTGAAATTGAAATGCCTGGGCATGCTTTGGCCGCACTGTCTGCATATCCTGAACTGGCATGTACCAAAGGTCCTTTTGAACCTGCTACAAAATGGGGCGTTTTTGATGATGTTTTCTGCCCGAAAGATGAAACTTTTACGTTTCTTGAAAATGTTCTGGATGAGGTAATCCAATTATTCCCTTCCCGATACATTCATATTGGAGGTGATGAGTGCCCGAAAACAAGATGGAAGGAATGTGCGCACTGCCAGGAGCTGATTAAGAAAAATAATTTAAAAGATGAACACGGCTTACAGAGCTACTTTATTCATCGGATTGAAAAATATGTTAACAGTAAAGGGCGAAAAATCATAGGCTGGGACGAGATTTTAGAAGGCGGATTAGCTCCCAACGCCGCTGTGATGAGCTGGACAAGCGTGAATGGAGGTATTGAAGCTGCAAAATCAAAACACTTTGCCGTCATGACTCCTGGTGCCTACTGTTATTTTGACCATTATCAGGGAGATCCACAGTCTGAACCTAATGCTTTTGGAGGATTTACGCCTTTAGAAAAAGTATACGCTTACAATCCTGTTCCTTCCGAACTGAATGCAGAGCAGGCTAAGTACATCATGGGTGTTCAGGCGAATCTGTGGACAGAATATATTTTAGATTTTAAGCAGGTACAGTACATGATTTTCCCAAGATTAATGGCACTTTCTGAAGTAGGATGGGGAACATCATATCCTAAGAACTATAAAGAATTTGAAAACAGAGTGATTAACCAGTTTAAAGTTCTGGATGGTATGAAGGTCAACTATGCAAGAAGCATTTATAACATCACCGGAAAAGTAATTCCTTCCAATAACGGCATTGCTTATGAACTGTCTACTTCGCAGAATTCAAACGGTATCCGATATACGCTGGATGGAACAAACCCTTCCATCAATTCTAAAACGTATCAGACGGCAGTTGAGATTCCTAATTCTTTAACCATTAAATCAGCTTATTTTGAAGAGGGGCAGTTGAAAAGTGCCGTGTCTACACAGCAATTTATCATTTCAAAGACTACCGGAAAAAAGATAACTTTAGAACAACAACCTAGCGAAAACTATTCTTTTGGAGGTGCTTTCACCTTAGTAGATGGTATTATCGGAAATGTAAAAAAACTGGGTAAAACATGGCTGGGCTTTCAGGGAAAAGATGTAGTGGCAACAATAGATTTGGGGCAGAAAACAACTTTTTCAGAAGTGTATTTCAATACCCTTGAAAATAAAGGAAGCTGGATTCATCTGGCTAAATCTGCAAAGATTTTTGTTTCTGATGATAATAAGAATTTCAAACTGATTAAAGAGATCGGCACGCCTGAAATTCAGAAGGCCGGCGGAAAAATCAAAGTGAATGTAGGAACGCAGAACGCGAAATATCTGAAAGTAACTATTGAAAATGCAGGCATTATTCCGGCAGGAAATCCTGGTGCAGATTCCAAAGCATGGCTGTTTGTTGATGAAATTGGCGTAAATTAGAATAAAAAAATGCAGAACGACACGATACTTTCTTCAGAATTCTCATCATCACCAGAATTGGTAGAAAAACTGTATCAATATGGTATAACGAAGAATTACCATCAAGGAGATATTATTCTAGATGAAAATGCTTCCATCCGTTCCATTCCTATTGTGATGAAAGGAATGCTGAAAGTGATCAGAACAGAAGAAGACGGACGTGAAATTTTATTATACTACATCAAAGCCGGAGAAAGCTGTATCATGTCTTTTCTGGGCGGTATGCATAATGAAAAAAGTATTGTAAAAGCAGAGATAGAAGAGGATGCAGAAATACTTTTCTTACCCGTAGACAAAGTTTCTTTATTCATCAAAGAACATCCGGAATGGCTGGATTATATCTTCAGACTGTATCATAAAAGATTTGAAGAGCTATTAGATATCATCAATGCCATCGCTTTCAAAAAAGTAGACGAAAGACTTCTCAACCTATTGCAGAAAAAATCTGAACTCACTGGCTCTGAAACCATTCATACCACTCATGAGCAGCTTGCCAATGAGCTGGGAACCGCAAGAGTAGTGGTGTCAAGACTTTTGAAGCAACTGGAAGAAGACGGAAAACTCATGTTAGGCAGAAATAAAATTACCCTCCTGAAAGCCCTGAACTCATAAATTCTCTCTCAATTTAATCAAAAATACTCATATTTCCCTTTCTTGGAAGGGTGGCAAAAGTTCAAAGAATTTTTGACGGGGTAGTTAAAGCCATTACGAAGCAAAGGTGAAGCAATCTCAAAGAAGCGGAATTACTCTAAATTCTTTGTGTCCTTTGTGAAACCATTAGTCTTCATTTGTGTTAAAAAATCTCCTTATGTAACAAAAGTAGCTGTAGCTTTCTTTCCGCATTCCCATTTTTGCATCAGAATTAGTTGAATAAAAATGGAAATTATAGGATATGCAGCCGCAGTTTTAATAGGAGTTTCTCTCGGTTTAATAGGAGGTGGAGGAAGTATTCTCACGGTTCCCGTACTTGTTTATCTCTTCGGGATTGATGCTTTTCTGGCAACAGAATATTCTCTCTTTGTAGTGGGAATCAGCAGTCTTGTAGGCTCTGTATCCTATTTTAAAAAGGGATTGGTTAATTTTAAGATGGCTTTGGTATTCGGACTTCCTTCGGTAATTTCTATCTTTCTGACCAGAATATATCTTCTTCCTTTAATTCCTGAAAACGTATTCCAGATACAGAACTTTACGGTTACCAAAAATATTTTTTTACTACTGATTTTTGCAGGCTTAATGATTCTGGCTTCCTATAAAATGATAAAAAGAAATTCTTCAGAAGAATCTTTAGAATGCATTACGAATAAGAATAGTGCTTTTCTGGCAGCAGGACAGGGTTCAATAGTAGGTGTTTTAACTGGATTGGTAGGAGCAGGAGGCGGTTTTATGATTATCCCGGCATTAGTGAATCTATTAAAAGTGCCCATGAAAACTGCAATAGGAACTTCCTTAATGATTATTTCTTTCAATTCTTTAATCGGTTTCCTCTCTTCAGTAAACCAGGTGAAAATAGAATGGAAACTGCTGGTTTCTATTACGGTGATTGCTGTTGCAGGAATTATAATGGGCTCAAAACTATCAAAAAAGATAGACGGCAAAAAACTGAAACCTGCATTTGGGTGGTTTATCCTGATCATGGGTATTTATATCATTACAAAAGAAATCTTCCTTTAATGTTCTTATGTAACAAAAGTAGCTGTACGGGAAAGCAGAAAGCTGGAAATTTGTATCAGATAACAAATCAAAATAAAATAAAATGAAAATAGAACAGATTTATACAGGATGCCTTGCACAGGGTGCTTACTATATTACTTCAGCCGGCGAAGCCGCAATTATTGATCCTTTAAGAGAAACACAGCCTTATATCAACAGACTGAAGGACGATGGAGTAGAATTGAAGTACATCTTTGAAACTCATTTTCATGCAGATTTTGTCAGCGGACATCTGGATTTAAGCCTTAAAACCGGAGCTTCAATTGTTTATGGACCGACAGCCAATCCCGAGTTTGATGCTGTTATTGCAGAAGATGAACAGATATTTGAACTAGGAGATATTAAAATTAAAGTTCTTCATACACCAGGACACACGCTTGAAAGTTCGTGTTATGTCTTGATTGATGAAAATGGTAATGAAAAGGCTCTTTTTAGCGGTGATACCTTGTTCCTTGGAGATGTAGGCCGTCCTGATCTGGCACAGAAAGGAGCAAATATGACTCAGGAAGAGCTGGCAGGTCTTTTATATGATAGTTTGTATCATAAAATTCTGCCTTTACAAGATGATATTACGGTTTATCCCGCTCATGGAGCCGGTTCAGCCTGCGGCAAAAATATGCAGAAAGAAACCGTAGATACATTGGGAAATCAAAAAAGAACCAATTATGCCTTGAATCAAAAGGATAAACAGAGTTTTATACAAGAAGTAACAGATGGGCTTTTGCCTCCGCCAGCTTATTTCGGAATGAATGTGATGATGAATAAAAAAGGGTACAGTAGTTTTGATGAAGTACTTTCAAAAGGGTTGCACGCTCTTTCTCCTGAACAGTTTGAGGAAATTGCTGAAGCCTCAGGTGCTTTGATTTTAGATGTAAGATCCAATCGTGAATTTGCCAAAGGTTTTATCCCACAGTCTATCAATATAGGATTGGATGGTGATTTTGCCCCGTGGGTAGGAGCTTTAATTGCTGATGTCAGCCAGCCTATTCTGCTGGTTACTGAAAAAGGATATGAAGAAGAAGCGGTAACTCGTTTGAGCAGAGTAGGATTCGATCATATTTTAGGTTTTCTGGATGGAGGTTTTGAAAGCTGGAAAAAAAGCGGAAAAGAAACAGACTTTGTCAATCGCATCTCTGCGGAACAGTTTGAAAGTGAAATCAAAGAAAAAGAAGCCAAAATCATTGATATAAGAAAAGAAAGTGAATACAACGCAGAACATATTCATGAAGCTTACAGCAAACCTCTGGCCTATATCAACGAATGGATTCATAAGATAAAACCAACAGAACATTTCTACATGCATTGTGGTAGCGGTTACAGAAGTACAATGGCAGCAAGCATTCTTCAGGCAAGAGGATACAGAAACTTTTCAGAAATTGAAGGAGGTTTTAAAGCAATTAGCTCTACAGAGATTCCTAAAAGTGATTTTGTGTGTCAGACTAAAATTTTAAATAAATAAAAAAATGTTAGAAATTATAAAAGAACCCTGGCCTTGGTATGTTGCCGGACCATTGATTGGACTTACCGTTCCTGCTTTATTGATTATGGGAAATAAATCCTTTGGAATCAGTTCCTCGCTGAGACATATCTGTGCAGCCTGTATTCCTGCCAATGTAAATTTTTTCAAATACAACTGGAAAAAAGAGGCCTGGAATTTATTTTTTGTACTGGGGATTTTCTTCGGAGGATTGATTACATCCCAATTTTTAGTGAATCCTAATGAAATAACAGTCAATCCCAATCTGAAAGCAGAATTGGCAGGATATGGAATCACAAATTACAGTAATCTGGTTCCGGAACAACTGATGAATTTCGAAAGCCTGTTGACCCTGAGAGGATTTATTATGATGGTAGTGGGTGGGTTTTTGGTTGGTTTTGGAACAAGATATGCGGGCGGATGTACGAGCGGTCATGCAATCATGGGACTTTCCAACTTACAGTGGCCTTCTTTGGTGGCAACAGTCTGTTTTATGATTGGTGGCTTTTTAATGGCTAACCTTATTTTGCCTATCATCCTTTCCCTATAAGTATAATTTAAAAAGAGAATTGCATTATGATCAAAGAAAAAGAACAATATATATATACCACTTGTGTAAACGAAAGTACGGCTAACCATCCATGGTATCACAATCTGAAATACCTCGCCGCTGGAATTATTTTCGGGATTATTTTTGTGAAAGCAGAAGTGATCAGCTGGTTCAGGATACAGGAAATGTTCCGTCTGCAGTCTTTCCATATGTACGGAATCATTGGAAGTGCCGTATTGGTAGGAATGATTTCAGTGTGGCTGATTAAAAAATTTAAGGTAAAATCAATTGATGGGGAACCTATTACTCTGGCACCTAAAAAGTTTAATAGAGGTCAGATCTATGGAGGATTGATATTTGGTTTTGGCTGGGCCATTACCGGAGCCTGTCCCGGACCTCTTTTTGCTCAGATTGGAACAGGAGCTTTAGCAGTATCTGTTACTTTGTTAAGTGCAATTGCCGGAACATGGGTATATGGATATTTCAGAGATAAACTGCCTCATTAATATCAGATAAATTATAAAAAAGACTGCAGAAAAAATCTGCAGTCTCTCAAGTATAAAAATTATGAATAAATGAAGTTCTCCGCACCTAAAGCCATATAAAGATTTATACGCTCTATTCTGTACTGAAGTTCCAGATTGATGAGGTTCATTTCATTTTTCAATAGGTCCCTTTGTTTACGAATCAGTACAAAACTGTTGCTGGTACCGACCTTTATTTGTTTTTCAGTAAGAGAAATATTGTTTTTCAGTTCATTGACAGCATTAGTTGTATAAGTCATCTGTTTTTCAATAGAACGGAGATTTGCTAAAGAAGATTCCACTTCGTTCAATGCATTCAGAACAGCTTTAGAATATTCTTCAACGACTTGTTTCTGCTGAGAATTTTTTACTTCTACATTCTTTTTAAGCTTTCCACCATTGAATAGAGGAGAAACTAATCCTCCGCCCACTTTTATTAAAGGGTTGGAAAATAAAGAATTAATAGATTCCACATTACTTCCTGCACTCCCAAGCGATGAGCTTATATTTAATGATGGAAGTCTTGCCGCTTTAGCTTCCTGTACTTCATAAAAAGCTTTTTCGATCTGGAAATGACTCGCCTGTATGTCTGATCTGTTTTCAAGAAGCTCCAGAGGAAAAGATTCAGGAATACTGCTTTTTACAGAATTAAAGAAATTCTGGGTTGCCAGTTTTCCCTCCGGATACTTTCCGGTAAGAAGCTCCAGAGACCTTCTCGACTGCATATTGGCATTTTTAATCTTTTCAAGATAACCCTGCAGGGAAATAATTTCGGCAGAAATATTGGACACATCAATAGCATTTGCCGTTCCAACTTTCTTTTGAATAATGTAGAGTTTTTCCAGGTCTTTGGTCTTCTGAATATAGCTTTCAATCTTATTTTCCTGAATGTTTCCTGCAATATTCAGATAATAAGCTTTGGCAATCATTCCTGCAATAGACTGATGAAGCAGTGTATTCTGATGTTTTGCAGAAAAATAGCTGCTGGTGCTGGCCATCTGTGAAGATTTATTTTTGCCCCAAAGGTCAATTTCCCAATTGGCTTTTAACGCAAGACGCTGAACCTGGCTGCCACTAACCAGATTATTCGAAGTGTTGGCTACAGCACTTACGCTTGGATAAAGGTCGCTTCCGGCAATTTCCATTGCCAGCTCAATCTGGTTAAGCTTCTCTCTGGCAATAATCAGATCTGCATTATACAACATTCCTTCATTAATCAAAGCTTCAAGCTGTGAGGTCTTAAGATCATTGATCCAGTCATCCGGAATTTGTATATGAGAAGCAATTTCACTTTTTTCTTTGAGCTCATTTATATTTTCCTTCGTAGCTTCTTTATAACCGATGCATGAGCTTAAGCTTACAGTGAGCACGCTCAATAAAACTAACTTTTTATACATGTTAATGAAGTTTAGGAATCAGGAAGTTGATTTTACTGTTGATTCGCACCATTACTTTTCTGATAAGATGAAGAGGTTTAATATGATCAGAATAGATCACAGCCATTCCTCTTGCTCCCACTGTAAGTTGTTTCTGGTTATCTTCCAATACAAACTTGGCAATCAATTTTCCATCGGTCTCAGGTAATTGTCTTGCAGTATCAGGAAGTCCTGCCGTAGAAACATTTCCACCCAGCATTCCTCCTGCATTATTCATGATTCCCTGGCTTGTAGCATCAATTACATATTCAAGTTTAGCTTTTACCACTTTTCCAGGTTCTGTTTTAAGAGCAAGCTCTACTTCATTTCCATTTTTTACAGATTCAAGCTCGTTCTGAGCAAAAAATCCAATAACTGACTGCTGCTTCTGAATCAGAACAAATGCTGATTTGAATGGGGCCATAATAGCTCCTTCATTCAGCTGCACATTCGGAATTATCCCATCTGTTGGTGCTAAAACAACGGTCTGGGAAAGATTCCATTTTGCCTGATCCAGCTTAGCCTGAATCTCAGATACTGATGAATTTTCTCCGCCATAAGAAGCATTGGACTTTGTTTCCAAAGACTGCTGTTGTGATTGTGCAGCACTGATTCTTGACTGAAGATCGCGGACATTCGTGATCGCCTGTTCAAGATCGAACTTGTTGGCTGCTCCTGCCTGTACAAGCTCCTGATATTGCGCTACTCTTTTGTTGGCTAGATCAAGCTGAGACTGTAATGCAGAAATATTTTTTCTGGAAGCCGAAATATCTGCATCATAAGAATGTACAGTAGCTTTCATACTGCTCAGCTTAGCTTCCAGTGATTTAATTTCCTGTATATAAGGTTCCCTGTCAAGTACAAATAAAGTATCTCCCTTTTTTACTTCCTGGTTGGTACTCACATATACTTTTTTCACCTTTCCCAAAACCTGCGTAGTAATATCCACACTTCTGTTTCCCACCTTTACATCAGAGGTAATAGGGCAATAATAATTTAAACTTAATATCAAAGCGATAGATCCGAATATAGGCAATGAATATACGATTACCTGTGTGGTAAATGTCCACGGGATCAGTTTTAATTTTTTAATAAGAAGCCAGCATATTCCGGCATATATTGCAACTAGTAATTCCAGCATGTTTTTTAATTTTCGATAGGTTTTAATTCTTCTTCAGGCAAATCTGTGTTGTCTTTCTCTCTTTCAGGAGCCGTCTGGTTTCCATAGTCATAGTTGGCCCAAATTAAGGCAACCGGCCATAAAAGACCGCCAAAGATCAGAGAAAGAAGACACATACTTTTGATAGCATTCAGCTGGGGATGGTTTTTCTTTTCTGCTACTTTTTCCGGGTAAATATGAACTTTCCAGAAGAGATAAATCCCTGCAATAGGCAATACAAATAAGATAAGCCAGGATGCTCCGTCGGCTATTTTGTCTTCAACATTGCCTGTAGAGGCCTGCACAAAATTGCATGCTAATAACAGGCAGAGAATGGTGGTTATTCTTTGCATAAATTGGTATAAAATGGTAATAAAATGTTGACTTAAGAAAATACAGATTAATACCCGGATGAAAACCCGGACATTCACATACTACTCTTTTAAGATGTAAAGACTATTCTATAAGATGTATTGCTTGGAAGATGATTATATTTTTTTTCATTTGGTTTTTTTATTGGTGAAGAACAAGTTTTTAACCGGACAAAATTATACTGAACAGAATAATTAAAAATATTCTTAAGTTATTTTTTTCCTTGATTCTTTTTTTTATTGTCACGGGCAGTTATACGGGAAAGAGAATTAGGGGTAATACCCAAAAAATTGGCAATATACTTTCTGTTTGCATTTTGACACACAAACGGATGGCTGCTCAGGAAATCTTCATAGCGGGAAAGCGGAGAACTTTTGCAAAACTGTTCTGTACGTGCGGATAAGATGCTGATAATCTGCTTTAAAGATTTTAAGTACAAATTGTAAATTCCTTTATGCTGAAATGCAGTCTGCTCAAATTCGCCTTTATTAAAAAGAAAAATTTGAGAATCAATGACAGCCTGTATGGTATATTTTTTTGTGCCTTCCGGGGAATAAGATTCCGGGCTTTCCATAAAAGCAACCTCTTTTTCTGAGGGCAGAAAAGTATTGATTTCAACTCCGTTTTCATCATCAAAGAAAAATCTCAGAAGACCACCTGTCAATATAAATAAATGGTTAAATGGCTGGCCAGGCTCTAAAAGTTTTTCTTTTTTCCGAAGAAGTTTGGGAGTACTGATGCTTGCAAGGACCTGAATTTCTTCATCAGATAATTCCTTAAAGCAATCCATTCTTCTAAACGTTTTAAACATAAATATTCATTATAATAACCAATATAAAAATAAGAAAAAATAGGAAAGAAAAAATAGTGAAAAAGCCATAAGACTTTCAACGAATTTTTTTAAGATATTTGCTTTGTATTAAATAATTTTGACATACAATGAACAATAACCGAAGAAGTTTTATTAAAAAACTGGGAATTGCCACAGCAGCCCTTACCATTAATCCTTTAGATGTGATGGCCGGAAATCTGCCTGAAAGTAAAAAAATCGTCAACAAACCTATTGTACTCTCCACCTGGAATTTCGGATTAAAAGCCAACGAAGAAGCTTGGACAATCCTTGGAAAAGGAGGAAGAGCTTTGGATGCTGTAGAAAAAGGAGTCCGTCTTGTAGAATTAGATCCAAAAGAAAGAAGTGTAGGATATGGAGGACGTCCGGACAGAGACGGAAGGGTAACGCTGGATGCTTGTATCATGGATGAAAATTATAATATCGGTTCTGTAGCCTGCCTGGAATATGTTAAAAATCCTATTTCTGTAGCCAGAGCTGTCATGGAAAAGACACCACACGTTATGCTGGTTGGTGACGGAGCATTACAGTTTGCCCTTTCACAAGGTTTTAAAAAAGAAAATCTTCTCACTCCCGAATCAGAAAAAGAATGGAAAGAATGGTTAAAGACCAGCCAATATAAACCCATTGCCAATATTGAAAATCACGATACCATAGGAATGATTGCTTTGGATGCCCAAGGAAATCTTTCCGGTGCCTGTACGACGAGTGGAATGGCTTTCAAAATGCATGGCAGGGTAGGAGATTCCCCAATTATCGGAGCAGGTTTGTTTGTAGATAATGAAGTGGGAGCAGCTACAGCAACAGGTCATGGTGAAGAAGTGATAAGAACCGTGGGAACCCATCTTGTGGTTGAGTTGATGAGACAGGGCAGAAATCCACAGGAAGCCTGTAAAGAAGCTGTAGAGAGAATTGTAAAAATCAATCAGCGAAGAAATAAAAATCTGAAAGATATTCAGGTAGGTTTTATAGCCATCAATAAACAGGGAGAATATGGATCTTATTGTATTCAGGATGGATTCAACTTTGCCGTTTATGATCAGAAAGGAAACCGCCTTGAAACTCCTGAATTTGCTTTGAAATAATTAAAAATTCAATAGAAATGGGCTTCAGCCCATTTAAACAAATAAAAGATACCCATTGGCTTTAGCCAAAACATAAAACAAATATGAAAAGAACGATTATCGCTTCCTTGTTTATGATTATTGCTTGCAAGGAAGAAAAGAAGGAGATAAAAAAAGATGGTGAAATCCAGCCAATAAAAGAAAAAGTAGTTTTGCATAATGAGTCCAATGAAGCTGAAGAAGCCCAAAAATGGTTGGAAAAAAGTATTGTCCACTATTTTAAAGCTGATATTGGAAGTGAAGAAAAGAATATGCAGAAGATCACCACAAAAGATTATTTTGATTATAAAACTGATGCAACAAATGTTAATCTGGATGTAGACGGAAGTCTTACCGACAAAGAATTTCAGGATAAATGGAAGTCTAAGTTTGATACCAGTAAAGCTGGAGTCGGCATAGGATTTTTGATCTCTGCTCAGGATTGGAACAGTATTGAAGTAGAAAGTTGCGATTTGAAGTCGTCTTCAAGGGATGAATATATATTCAATGTAGTATTGAGAGATGATGGCTTCAAAGCTCAATATCCCTCTGTGATAAAAGTAGTAAAAGAAAACGGTTCTTTTCTGATTGCGGATGTATGGCAAGACGAACCGAAATAAAATTTAATAGATACAATACAATGTCAAAAATAGAAATAGCTTGTTTTAATCCTGAATCAGCAGTAATTGCTTTTGAAAATGGGGCAGACAGAATCGAATTATGTGATGGACTCAGTGAAGGTGGAACTACTCCGGATTTCGAAACCATGAAGAAGCTTCGTGAAAAAATTACGGTCCCGATTTTTGTGATGATTCGTCCAAGAGGTGGAGATTTTACCTATTCGGATTCGGAATTTGAGCAGATGAAAAATGATTTGGTTCATTTAAAATCTTTACATGCAGATGGTTTTGTATTCGGTATCCTGGATGAAAATGATGAGATTAATATAGAGCAGAATAAAGTTTTAGTCGAATTGGCAAAACCGCTTCCATGTACTTTTCACCGTGCCTTTGACCGTGCTGCAAGTCTAGAAGATTCTCTGGAAAAAGTAATCGAATGTGGTTTTACAACCATTCTTACCTCCGGTCAGAAACCGAATGTATCTGAAGGAAAAGAAAATCTTAAGAAACTTGTTGAACTTTCCAGTGGAAGAATAGAAATCCTTGTTGGAGGTGGTCTGCGTTCATCCAATATTGAAGAGATTAGAGCATTTACTCATGCGGGTTACTTCCATTCTTCAGCCATTACGGATGGTGGGGCTTTTGCCAACCCGGATGAAGTGGTTGCATTGAAGAATAAATAATATGCATTCTGGTTGTCATTCCAAGCGTAGCGGGAATCTAGACTGATAAAATAGAGATTCCTTCATTCCTCGGAATGACAAAATCGCTGGTATGATAACAATTCAAAACAAATTTATTGATGAATAAAACGATCCTTTTTGTTTTCCTTTTTATGCAGAATACCCTTTCCGCGCAGTTTTCACAAAGAAGCTTGTCTTTGGAGAACTGGCAGTTTAAAAATTCAAAAGATCAAAACTGGCTTCCTGCAAAAGTTCCGGGAACCGTTCATCTGGATTTAATGAATAACAAGGTGATTCCCGATCCTTATCACGATGAAAATGAAAAGAAAGTACAATGGGTTGAAAATGAGAACTGGGATTATCAGACCTCATTTACTATTTCACCTCATGAACTAAAGAACGACAATATTGATCTTGTTTTTAACGGTCTGGATACATTTTCAGAAATTTATCTTAATGGAAAACTGTTAAAGAAAACAGATAATATGTTCAGGAAATGGGAAATTCCGGTGAAACCATATCTGAAAACAGGAAAAAATACAGTTCAGATTAAGTTTAAATCTGCAGTGAATACCGGAAATGAATTAGCGAAAAAAATTCCGTTCACCCTACCGGAATCACCAAGAAGTTTTGTGAGAAAAGCACAATATCAGTTTGGCTGGGATTGGGGACCAAGATTGGTTACGGCAGGAATTTGGAAAGATGTTCAGCTGGAATTCTGGAATAACGCCAGAATTATAACTGTTAAAGATATTCAGAAAAGCACCTCTGGAGCTTCTACAGACTTACATTTTGACATAGAAATTTATGCTGAAAATGCAGGAGACTATACCTTAGATCTTAATAAAACCCACAGAAAAGTATCTCTGAAAAAAGGAATCAATACAGTCTCTGTTCCTTACGAAACTGGCGGAATGAAGCTTTGGCAGCCTAACGGGCGTGGTGAGGCTCATCTCTATGATTTTGAAGTAAAATTAGCTAAAGATCAGAAAAACATTGATGCTAAAAATCTCAGAATAGGATTAAGAACGGTAGAATTGGTTCAGGAAAAAGACGAAAAGGGAAAATCATTCTATTTTAAAGTGAATGGACAGCCATTATATATTAAAGGAACAAACTGGATTCCGGGAGATAGTTTTTCACCTAGGATGACCAAAGAAAAATACCAGAAACTGATCAAAGATACCAAAGATGCCCATATGAATATGATTCGTATCTGGGGCGGAGGTATTTATGAAGATGATGAATTTTACAAAGCCTGTGATGAAAACGGGATATTAGTATGGCAGGATTTTATGTTTGCGGGAAGCTTTTATCCGGCAGATGAAGCATTTTTAAACAATGTAAAAGAAGAAGTAAAAGATCAGGTGAACAGACTTCAGAATCATCCGTCCATTGCTTTGTGGTGCGGAAATAATGAAATTGATGAAGCGATTGTCAACTGGGGCTATCAGAAACAGTTTAAATATTCAAAAAATGACTCTCTTCAGGTTTGGAAAGATTATAAGAAGCTGTTTCATGAGGTAATTCCTAATGCATTAGCAGAAAATCTGAAATCGGATAAAAATATATATTGGCCAAGTTCTCCCTCCATTGGTTGGGGACATAAAGAAAGTCTTACCGAAGGAGATTCTCATTACTGGGGCGTTTGGTGGGGTGAGCAGCCTTTTGAAATTTACAACGAAAAAGTAGGGCGTTTCATGTCTGAATATGGCTTTCAGGGTACACCTAGCCTTGAAACTACAAAATCAATGTTCTCCGGAACTCCGGATTTAAGCCTTCAGAATCCAACCATTAAAGCTCACGAAAAGCACGCCCGTGGCTGGAACATCATTAATGAATATCTGAAGCGTGATTATAAAATTCCAACAGATTTTACACAATACAACTACGTTTCACAACTGTTACAGGCAAGAGGAATGCAGATTGCTATTGAAGCTCACCGCCGTGCAAAGCCTTACAATATGGGAACTTTGTATTGGCAGCTGAATGATTGCTGGCCGGTAGTTTCCTGGTCTTCCATTGATTATCTTGGAAACTGGAAAGCCTTCCATTATCAGGCGAAAAGAAGCTTTGAACCTGTTTTGGTATCAATAGCGGAAACCGAAAAAAGCTATGATGTCTATCTGATAAGCGATCTCCTGAAAGAACTGAAAACAGAGACAAAATTTGAATTGATTGATTTCAAAGGAAAAATACTTTGGAAAAGCAGTCAGTCAGATAATGTAAAAGTTGATGTAAGTAAGAAAATACGAAGTATCATTAAATCAGAACTGGGTCAGTTTGATTTGTCCGCAACTGTTTTAAAGGTCAGTTCCGAAAAAGATGCAAAATTCGAAAAGCTGTTCTTCTTTAATAAACCAAAAGATCTGAAACTCTTACAACCTGATATTAAAATCAGGAAAATATCACCCACTGAAATTGAAATTTCAACAGATAAGCTGGCTAAGGACATTTATTTAATCGGCGATACTCACTTCAGCGATAATTTCTTTGACCTGCTTCCGGGAACTTCAAAAAGAATTACCCTTTCAAAACCTTTGGAAAATATAGAGGTGATGAGTCTTTGGGAGGTGATAAAGAAGTAAAATATATTCTGAAAAAATTATTTCAAGCAGTTATGAATTTCCGGAAGGTAGATCTCCCAACCTTACAGGTTTTCAAAACCTGTAAGGTATAATACTGGAAAGTTTCATTAGAAATTCTACCGAAAAAAATATAAATTTTACCCTTCCAACTCAAAAATCAGCCGTAAATTTGCCTCATATTTTATTACAGTTATGGTAAATTTTGTTCTGATTGCAGTGTGTATCATTGCAGGAATGATATTCAAAGCAACAAAATCTATCCACCCCGATGCTCACAAAGGCATCAATACCTGGATTCTTTATCTTGCTCTTCCGGCAGTTTCGTTTAAATATCTGCCCAAAGTAAAATGGACAACAGAAATGCTGTTCCCGATTGCAGCCACATTTTTAATTTCTGTGTTCTGTTTCTTTTTTATGATGTTTTACAGTAAGAGCAGGGGATATTCAAGGCGTTCCAGAAGTACATTAGAACTGGCAAGCGGATATAGTAATACCTCTTTCATCGGATTTCCATTGATCAGTGCTTTTTATGGCGAAGGACTTTTGAGTATTGCCATTATCTGTGACCAGACCATGTTTTTTGCCCTTTCAACCCTCGGAATTATTGCTGCAGTAAAAGGAGGAAGTAAATCAGGAAAGGTGAGTGCAGCATTTATTTTAAAGAGATTAATAACATTTCCACCATTAATTGGCTGTATTTCAGCTTTGGTATTGTCTCAGTTCATTGATTTTACTGTTGCGGAACCATTTTTTGATAAGCTGGCAGCAACGGTAAGTCCGTTAGCCTTGTTTTCTGTTGGATTACAGCTGAAATTCAACGGATGGAAAAAACTGATTCCTCAAATGTCGATGTCCATGCTTTATAAATTGATTCTGGCACCCGCAATTGTTCTGGGAATGGCTCTGTTATTCGGAATAAAAGGAGATGTGGCTAAAATTACAGTATTTGAAGCAGCGATGCCAACCTTGGTTACTTCAAGTATTATTGCAGAACAGTTCAGGCTGAACTCAAAACTGACCAACCTGATCATTGGAGTCAGTATCATTGTAGGATTTATTACGTCTGCATTCTGGTATCATATTACAGAACTTCTTTTTTAGTCATTCATGAATCCTTTCTTCGATCCTTTCTGAATTTGTGGTTGTTCTTTTATCTACACACTTTGTCATTCCGCAGGAATCCAGCCTGTCATATCATTGTTTTTTGATCAATGTAATTCTAGACATTAAAAAATATCTGAATGGGTTACATTACTACGGAATGGACAAAAATAAGGAGAAAGTAAATAATTGAATGCAGTTTCAGGTTCTTGGTTAAAGATTACTAAAGAATCTCCACAAAGTTGCAGTTCTCTTAGGAAAATTCTAATTTTACACTTTAAATATTTCCCTTGCAATACGCTCAAATTGTTTTACCCCTCAACCTGAAAGGATCTTTTACTTATAAAGTTCCTCAGGAAATGATGTCTGAAATCCAGCCTGGAATGCGTGTTCTGGTACCGTTTGGCGGGAAGAAGATCTATACGGGAATCGTTTTTGAGCTTCATGATAATGCACCGGAAAACTTTGTAGCCAAGGAAGTCATCAGCATGCTGGATGATCAACCGATTCTTCCTCAGGAGCAGATTGATTTCTGGAACTGGCTTTCGGAATACTATTTGTGCAGCCTCGGAGAAATTTACAGGTTTTCGTTTCCTTCTTCTTTAAAACTGGAAAGTGAAACCTATTTAAAACTAAAACCAGGAGCCATTATAGATTTTGAAAATCTGGATGTTAATGAAATGTATCTGGTTCAGGCATTGGAAGTACGACAGCTGATCAATCTGACGGATATTGAAGCTTTTATTCCTAAAAAAGATATCATCAAAACCATCAATTCTCTTATTGACCTTCAGTATATTGAAATTGATGAGAAAATTGCTGAAAAGTATAAAGCCAAAGAAGTGGCTTACGTAAGAATTAATGATGAGGTTCTGGCCAATCAAAATCTTACGGATATTCTTTTAAAACTGAACAGAGCGCAGAAACAGAAAGATCTTTTCCTTCTTATTCTGGAAAAACAGACGGAACATCCGGATGTTCCCATCAAAAAATCTGAACTGTTTGAGGACGGTTATTTTGGAAGTTCCCACTTCAAACCTTTGGCAGACAAAGGCCTTGTGGAGGAATACTTTATGCAGAAAGACAGGATTGAAAGCTATGAAGGAGAAATCGAGGAACTTGAAGAGCTTTCCGAACAGCAGAAAATAGCAAAAGCTGAAATTGATGAAGCTTTTGAAGAAGGGAAGAATGTTCTGCTTCATGGCGTTACTTCATCAGGGAAAACCCATATCTATTTAGAGAAAATTGATGAGTGCGTCCGTGATGGAAAGAATGTTTTGTTTTTGCTTCCGGAAATTTCGCTTACCAAACAGATCACCCAGAGATTAGAAAAGAAGTATGGAAGACAGCTCGGTTTTTATCATCAAAAACTGACCGATTTTGAAAGGGTAGAAGTCTGGAGAAGAATTAAGCAGAACGACATCCGTATTCTGATCGGAACCCGTAATACTTTGTTTTTACCTTACCGGAATCTTGGGCTTATTGTGGTTGATGAAGAACATGATTCTGCGTACAGACCAAGGGAAGTTTCCCCTTATTTTAACGCTAAAGACGCTTCTCTGGTTTTAGGTAGGCTGTATAACGCAGGAGTGATTTTGGGATCAGCTACCCCTTCTGTTGAAAGCTACTACAGTGCCAGGAAAGATAAAATGAAATACGTTTTCCTGAATGAAAGATTCGGGAATGTCAATCTGCCGGAATATGAACTGATCAATTTCAAGGAAGCTCAGGAATCTAAAAAGGTTTCAGGGAACTTTTCTCTGAAGCTTATCGAAGAGATTAAGAAAACGGTGGATGAAAAGAATCAGGCAATCGTTTTACACAATCGTCGTGGCTATTCCAATGTTATAGAATGTGAAAGCTGTGGCTATGTGAACTACTGCTCTAATTGTGATGTGGTCATGACGTATCACAAAGCGGCAAATGAAATGAAATGCCACTATTGCGGGCAAAGAGCTTCAAAACCGAAAATCTGCCCGAAATGTAATTCTGAAAAGCTGAACGAAAGAGGAGTAGGTGTAGAACAGATTCATGAAGAGGTTACCAAATTGTTTCCGGAAAATGAAGTAGACAGGATGGATGTAGACTCCATGCGCAAAAAATTCGCCTACGAAAAATTGTACGAGAAGATTGAAGACGGAGAAACAGATATTATTGTAGGAACCCAAATGATTTCCAAGGGACTGGATTTTGATCATATTGAACTGGTGACAATTCCTAAAGCGGATTCCTTATTATATGTACAGGATTTCAGAGCGGAAGAAAGAGCGTATCAACTGATCACACAGGTTTCGGGAAGGGCTGGAAGAGTTTCCGGAAAAGGGAGAATCCTTATTCAGACCTTTAATCCTGATCATTCCGTATTTCAGCTGATCAAGATGAATAATCCTGCCAAGATCTATAAATATATCCTTACCGAACGCCAGAAGTTCCATTATCCGCCTTTCACTAAGCTGATCATGATTGAATTGAAACACAGAAGAGAGGATAAAGCTGATCGGGCATCACAATTTCTGGGTTCTATCCTCAGAAAATATCTTCCTGAAGAATGTGTTTTAGGTCCGGAAAGAGCACCGATTGCAAAACTGAATAACTTCTATCAGTTCCAGATTATGCTGAAGCTTCCCCGTGGGAAAAACTATGAGAAATTCAAAAACATGGTTTTGATAAGTTTGAAAGAATTTGATGAAATCACTGCGTATCAAAGCATTAAAAAAGATGTTTTTGTTGATTTTTAACAATTTTTAACAAACTTTACACTCTTTTATAACGGGGCGGTGGTCCGTTATATAACAATAATTTCTACTTTTGGACGTTGATTAAGTGTTTGGCTCTTTTACTGAATGATTTAACCTTTCATTTTTTATAGAGTCAAAACTACAGAACAAAAAGAAGATAGATGGTAAATTTCAGAAAATATATTTCAAGTGCGGCGGTGTTGGCTTCTGGTCTTTTCCTGGCTCAATCTACCGTATCTACCGTTCTTTATTCCCAGAATTATGACAATCAGAAAAGCAGTTTAAACCTGCCTTCACCCGTTACCACGATGGTGGAGAAAACTGTTTTGTCAGCAAAAGAACTGGTAGACATTAATGTAAACACAATGATGGCGGATCCTGTGCTGAAAAATGCAACCTGGGGATTCGTAGTGTATGATCCTAAAACGAAGAAGGTAATCTCTTCGTACAACGAAAATACTCCTTTAGTACCTGCTTCTACTACCAAACTGCTTACAACGGAAACAGCATTAAATATGCTGGGTGAAAACTACCGTTGGATGACTCAGCTGGAGTACTCAGGAACAATAGATGAAAATGGAGTGTTGAATGGAAATCTTTATGTAATAGGAAGCGGAGACCCTTCTTTGGGAACCAACAAAGCTGGTGCAGCATCTTATAGAGATATTATTTCAGATTTCGTAGGCGGTGTTTCAAGAGAGGGAATCAAAAAGGTAAATGGTGATATTATCATTCAGACAGCGCTTTTCAAAGGCAATATTTCAGTGCTTCCGGAAAATGTTGTATGGTTGGAAAACAATAATTATTATCTGCCTGCAGGAAGTACCCGCGATATCAACCCGGCCAACGAAAAACTGATCGTTAAAAAAGGAGGTTTCTCTACAGAAAAAAAATTCTTCTACGTTTCTCCTTACAATCATCAGATGGTGTATGCTGACAAATACGAAGGAAACGGAGTTTTAACAACCAAACTTCCTGATGCACCGGCTTATCTTGCCAACTCTTTCAGAACAACACTGGTGAAAAGCGGAATTCCTGTTACCGGAAAAGTAACTCCGAAAATGACAGATGCTGCGCCGGAAAACAGAAAAATGCTTTCAGCGTATAAATCACCTACTTTAAATGATATTATTTATTATACCAACCAGCACAGTGACAATTCATTGGCAGAAGCTTTGCTGAGAACGGTAGGATATCAGAAAATGGGTGACCAGACTTCAGAATCCGGAAGAATAGTGGTGACGAATCACCTGAAAGATGCCGGTTTTGATATGGTTGGTCTTAACTATATAGATGGAAGCGGACTATCAAGAAGTAATAACGTAACCCCGATTTCCCAGGTGAAATTTCTTACTTCTCTGATGGATCAGAAATACTACAGATCTTATCTGACTTCTTTGCCTATCGGAGGACAATCCGGAACATTGAAAAGAATGTTCAATGCAGGAGGTAACGGACAGGTTTTTGCGAAAACAGGAACTTTGAACAAAGTAAAAACATTAGCTGGTTATCTGAAAACCAATTCAGGAAAAACGTTAGTTTTTTCTTTAATGGTGAATAACTATTCCGGATCAGTAGATATGGTGAAGAAAAGAATGGAAAAAATTCTTGAACCCGCATTAGATCTTTAAAATTTTTTTATTTTATATATTATAACAGCCTTTTAATCATTGATTAAAAGGTTTTTTTTATATTTGATTAAATTTTTCTAAACATGACAAAATTGTACCTTTTGGTGTTGGGATTTCTATTTTCCCAACAGTTCTATAGCCAGAAGCAAGAACAAAACATTGATATGAAGGGACTCGTTGAAAAAGAGAAAAAATCCTTCACTCAAAAAATGAATATCGGGAATACCAATCCCAATACGCTGAATTACGACTTGCAGTATCAGAGAATGGATGTGAGCCTGGATCCTGCGGTGTATAATATTTCCGGTTCGGTAACTTCGCATTTTAAACCTAATCAAAATATGGGAAGCATTTATTTTGATCTTTCCAACTCGTTAACAGTTTCTCAGGTGAAATACCACGGAACTAACATTACAAGCTTTCAGCAGCTTCCTTCAAAAGAACTGAAAATTGATTTTCCGGCTTCCATTCCTGCCAATACACTGGACTCTCTTACCATTTATTATGCTGGAGCACCGTCCACAAGTAATGATGCATTCAAAACTGCTCTTCAGAGCGGAACTCCGGTTCTTTCTACTTTGAATGAACCTTATGGCGCCCAGGACTGGTTTCCGACAAAGCAGAGTTTAAATGATAAAATTGAAAGATTTGATTTTAAAATTACAACTCCATCAAACTACAGCGTGGCAGCCAATGGAAAACTGATGTCTGAGACTTTTCCTACCGGGGGCACTAAACTGACGTTCTGGAGAACAATGTATCCTACGCCGGCTTATCTGATAGCACTGTCGATTACCAATTTTGTTAAACTTACTGATACCATTGGAAATCCTCCGTTTCCTTTTGTCAACTATATCTATCCGTCCACAAATTCAAATGCAACAAGCATTGCGAATATCAACTGGACAAAGCAGGTAATGGATACTTTTGAAACCTATTTTGGGACTTATCCTTTCCGTAATGAAAAATACGGACACATGGAATTTATGTATGGTGGAGGAATGGAGCATCAGACCATGTCTTCCATGGGTGGATGGAGCAAGCAGCTGATTGCCCATGAGCTTACTCACCAGTGGTTTGGAGATAAAGTAACCTGTGGTGCATGGAATGATATCTGGCTGAATGAAGGTTTTGCAACTTTTGGAGAACACCTTGCCAATGAAAAACTATTGATGACCAATACAGAATTTTTGAATTACTTACAAGGTCAATCTAACTACATTACTGCAAGTACAATAGGAACTGTGTATGTCCCGGATTCCGGACTTTCCAGCATCAACAGGATATTTGACAGCAGATTGTCTTATGCTAAAGGAGGATATGTTTTGAGAATGCTGAAGTGGATTTTAGGTGATGCTGCATTTTATCAGGCACTTAAAGATTATCATGCAAGACCGAACCTTGCCTACAGCTACGCACGTACTGCTGATTTTAACGCTTCTTTGCTTCAGTCTACCGGAAAAGACTTTACAGAATTTTTCAATGACTGGGTTTATGGCGAAGGATATCCTTCTTACACCATCAAGTGGATGCAGGGCGGAAATCAAGCTTTATTTAAAGTTTCTCAGACGCAAAGCAGTGCTAACGTTAGCTTTTTTGAAATGCCTTTACCTATTAAAGTAACCGGAACTGCAGGTCAGACTGCTTATTTTGTTCTTAATAATACATCCAATAACCAAAGCTTTTTACAATCGGTAACATTCCCGATCGCAAGTGTTCAGTTTAATTATGAATACCAGATTCTTGAGAAGAACTCTACTGTTGTTCAGGATAATACATTAAGTGTTTCTTCTGTTGAGAAAGAAGAATTTGGTTTGTATCCGAACCCTTCAAAAAATGAAATTAATCTGAAAGGAATTAATAAGGCTATGGACTTTACGATTCATGCCATAGACGGAAAACTGGTAGGAAAAGGAACATATCATCCAGGTAAAGCGATTGGAATAGCAGAATTGGTTCCGGGAGCTTATTTCATTACGATTGATGAAAAGAATATTAAATTTATCAAACATTAAAATGAAAAACGGTAAAGTATGAATGATTACTTTTACCAAAATCAATCAAAATATCACAAAAGAAGCTTTCAGATTTGAAAGCTTCTTTGTTTTCTTGCTGCTCTGGCTCCCCTTTTTCTGGCTGTTTTCACTTTATACTCAAACCATTTTTCTTTGAACACTTTTCTCATGAGATTATCAAAATGTCTGGTAATGACCAGATTTTTAAATCCACGCCATTTTTCAAGGGCACTTGACGGCAGCGCTCTTACTGATATCGAATAACCTTCCGTATCATATTGAATATAATGCCACCAGCCGGAAGGAATATAAAGGGTTTCGCCAGGATGAATGACAGCTTCATAACCATTTAAATAAAGTAGCGCCGGATATTTTCTGTAATCTGGATTTTTAATTTGAGCCAGACTGTGGAAGTTGTAGGGGAGTTTATACATAAAATCAGACTGTTCCCACGGGAAGAGCCAGATTCTTTTGATTCCCTGAAATTGGGTGATAAAAACATGGGACATGTCAATATCAATATGATTTCTGGTGACAGAACCTTCTCCTCCAAAAAACATAAATGGCAGCCATTTCAGTATTTTACCATTCGTTACATCATTGTAGATGAGATCATTCTTCAATTCAGGTTTTATTTTTAATAAATTAAATAAGAAAAGCCTGTGTTCAGTGGGAGCAGATTGGATGAGATCCAGATATTCTGAAAATGTAGTCTGTGCAATAGGATCACTGGCTACCCTGTCCAGGGAATCAAGCTCACTGCCGTAGATATTCACCCTATGATCTCCTGCAATTTCTTTGAAATACTCATAATTCCACTTTTTGAAAGCTGGACTCTCCGGATGCACAAAGTCCTCAATAATAACCGGAACTCCCGGCTTCATATGGTTATTGATAAAGGTTCCTGAACTGATCATCTTTATTTTTTGTACCGGCTTTAATCTCATGCATTAAAATTTTAAACAAATATAAATATTATCCTACTAAATTTGTAGACTAATAATGTTAAAACTGAAATCTATATTCATTTTTTAGAATTAAGCATATAAAAGGTTTTATTTTACTGCCTTTTTAGTAAATTAGCACATCTAAAAAATTACTAAAAATGATCTCTGAAAAATACCTTCAACATTTACAGAACGAACTTCAGAATATTGAGAATGACGGACTTTACAAAAGAGAAAGAATTATCACTTCTCAGCAGAGCGCAGAAATAGAAGCAAACGGAAAAAAGCTTTTGAACTTCTGTGCGAACAATTATCTGGGATTATCCAACCATCCGGAAGTGATGAAAGCTTCTCAGGAAATGATCCAATCTCACGGATACGGAATGTCTTCTGTACGTTTTATCTGCGGAACACAGGATATTCACAAGGATTTGGAGAAAAAAATTGCTGATTTCTTAGGTCTTGAGGATACTATTCTTTACGCAGCAGCATTTGATGCCAACGGAGGTGTTTTTGAGCCATTGTTTACAGAAGAAGATGCTATTATTTCAGATGAGCTGAATCACGCATCAATCATTGATGGTGTTCGTTTGTGTAAAGCAGCGAGATACAGATATAAAAACAATAATATGGCTGATCTGGAAGCTCAGTTGATTGCAGCTTCTGAAAAAAATCACCGTTTTAAAATCATCGTTACGGACGGAGTATTTTCAATGGACGGTATCGTAGCAGACTTAAAAGGAGTTTGTGACCTTGCCGATAAATATGATGCCTTGGTAATGGTAGATGATTCTCACGCAACAGGTTTCATCGGAAAAACAGGTCGTGGAACTCACGAAGCTAATGAAGTAATGGGTAGAGTAGACATCATTACTTCTACTTTAGGAAAAGCTTTAGGAGGAGCTTTAGGAGGATTTACTTCCGGTAAAAAAGAGATCATTGATATGCTGAGACAGCGTTCAAGGCCTTATTTATTCTCCAACTCTCTGGCACCGGGTATCGTAGGAGCTGCTTTGAAAGTATTGGATATGATTTCTGATGATACTTCTCTCCGTGATAAAGTAATGGAAAATGCAGAATATTTCAGAACGGAAATGAAAGCAAAAGGTTTTGATATTCCTGATGGAGATGCTGCCATTGTTCCGGTAATGCTTTACGATGCACCACTTTCTCAGAAAATGGCTGAAAAGCTTATGGATGAAGGCATCTACGTTATCGGATTCTTCTATCCTGTGGTACCGAAAGGAAAAGCAAGAATCAGAGTGCAGTTATCAGCTGCTCACACCAGAGAACATCTGGATAAAGCGATTGCTGCTTTTGAAAAGGTTGGAAAAGAATTAGGAGTGATCTCTTAATCGTTGAATGAGTAACAGCAATGAAAATATAATGTTCGGCTCGGGCAGCTTTGCTGCCCCGAGCCGAACTATTTTTTATATAAAATCTATTTTACTTATATTTTCCTGATCAAAAGAAATTTATTTTTAAGAATTAGATAAAAACTTATCTTTGTGCCTGATTAAAATTGATATGTTTTTAAGGTCCAAATATCAGGTTGTCTTTTCGAAGCCAAAAAAAGCAATACTATCTAACATTGAAGAAAGTATATTTAAGAGCTTTCCTGATTATAATGGCAAAAAATTTAAAGGTGAAGTAACTGATGATGGATTTGAAGTAAAAGTGATGGGGAATGAATACTTGTCTTTTATAGGAAAATTTGTTTCAGACAAAAATAATGAAGAGCTTCTTAAAGTATCCATTGGAGTTAAATATTTTGATGTACTCAT
Organism: Chryseobacterium sp. SG20098; assembly: GCF_031844745.1. Lineage (NCBI taxonomy): Bacteria > Pseudomonadati > Bacteroidota > Flavobacteriia > Flavobacteriales > Weeksellaceae > Chryseobacterium > Chryseobacterium sp. SG20098. Next base: position 5,037,408 of record NZ_CP134622.1, read on the forward strand.
TCTTGTTCTTCTTTTAGGGATTTTTGTTCCTTTTTATACGGATGAAAATTCTGGAACCACGTATGGAATTATATTGATCTCTCTTGGGCTGGCTATTTTTATGGGATATTCTTATTACAATAATGTAAAGGATATGAAAAAGATTTTTTTTGATGTACTGAAGAATTTCGACCAGGACTGTAAAATTATTTCTATCAATAAATTTATTTATTAAAATGCTTTATACAATAATCAAAGCGCTGCACATTATTTTTATGGTAAGCTACTTTGCGGGAATTTTTTACCTCGTGAGGATTTTCGTATACTATAAAGATACCGATGAATTTCCGGAAGAAAAAAAGAAAATTCTGAGAGAGCAGTACACTTTTATGGCCAGAAGGCTGTGGAATATTATCACCGTTCCTGCGGGGATAATCATGGCAGTTTGCGGATTGGTCATGATCTTTTTAAATACCGGGCTGATGAAAATGCCGTGGTTTCATTTGAAACTGACCTTCCTGATCGGGCTTGCCATCTACCATTACTGGTGCTGGAAAAAAGTCCTTCATTTAAAAGAATTACATGGAGATACACTGCCGATTGCCAATATCAAACTGAGACAGGCGAATGAAATTGCAACGTTCATTCTGTTTCTGGTGGTATTTACCGTTATATTAAAATCAATGGTGATCGAATACTGGTGGCAATTAATTGCAGGATTTTTCGTTCTTGTATTTCTGATTATGATGACAGTGAAACTGGTTAATAAAAATAAAAAAAACAAATAATTGTACAGTAGGGCGTATGTCTTGAAACATGCATCCTTTCTACATCTTACAAAAAAACTATGATTGCAATTTTAAAGAAAGAACTTTGGAGTTACTTTGGAAACTGGAGTGCATGGGTGATCATTGCCGCTTTCAGTTTGATAGCGACTCTTTTTCTGTTCTTTTTCGACAACGATTCTAATATTTTTGAGATTGGAATGGCCTCATTGCAGAGCTATTTCGTATTGGTTCCATGGCTGTTAATGTTTATCATCCCCGCCCTTTCCATGAAAACTTTTGCGGAAGAACAGCAAACCGGAACATTAAACTGGCTTTTCTCACAACCGTTAAAAGTTTCAGAACTGGTAACAGGTAAATTCCTTTCCGTATGGATTGTAGGAATTTTATGTCTTATTCCATCATTAATTTATCTTTATACGGTATATGTTTTGGGAGTTCCTGCAGGAAATATTGATCTGGGAATGACTTTCGGAAGCTATATCGGACTGATTATCTTAATTGCAGCATTTTCAGCAGTGGGAATTCTTGCTTCCTCTCTCTCTCAGAATCAGATTATGGCTTATCTGCTGGGTGTTTTCATGTGCTTTATTATGTATTTTGGAATTGAACAGCTGGCGAGCTATAAACTATTGGGAGGTGCAGATTTTATCCTGCAGAATATTGGCTTCTATCAGCATTTCTTAGGCTTCACAAGAGGACTTATTGATGCTAAAGATGTGGCGTATTTTGTACTTGTCATCGGCGCTTCATTAGTATTGGCTAATCATTTTATTAACAAAAAGAAGTAGAAGTATGAAGAAGTTCAATGCTAAATCTCCACTGGGAATTTTCTTAATTGCAATTGTTCCTTTGGTTATTATCCTGACCTATTCGGGAATCAGATTAGACTTAACAAAAGAAAAAAGATATACCCTTTCTGATAACACCATCAAAGTACTGGAGTCTGTTAAAAAGCCTCTGACGGTAGAAGTGTATCTGGAAGGTGACTTTCCGGCAAGTTTCAAACAGCTGCAAAGCGAAACGAAATTCATGCTGGAAGAATTCAGAAAAATTAATCCGAAGATTGATTTTAAATTCATCGATCCGATTAAAACAAAAATGTCTCAGGACACTTTGATGGCCATGGGAATGCAGCCGTCTATTCTTCCGGATGTAAAAGACGGGAAAATCTCACAGATCACGCTTTTCCCTTACGCTGTGATTAAATATGGAAATGACGGGGTTTCTATTCCTTTAGTGGTTCAGCAGGCCGGAATTGATGCCGATCAGCAGCTGACAAGATCGATTGAAGGACTGGAGTACAATCTTGTTTCCAATATTAAAAATATTGCAGCTGCCAAGAGAAAGAAAATCGGGATTCTTGTCAACCACGATGAATTGAATCCGGATGAATTCCAGGGATTTGTACAATTGGCAATGGAAAACTATGATGCAGGACCTATAATTCCTAAAAATCAGACTGAACTTTCACTGGAAGATGTTCCGCTATTAAAGCAGATGAGTGCTTTGGTGATTGCAAAACCAAGAAAAGCTTTTACAGATAATGAAAAAGTAATTCTGGACCAGTACATCATGAACGGAGGGAAAACCCTTTGGATGATTGATGCCGTAAATGCTGAAATGGATACGCTGACAAGATCCAAAAAAGTAATGCCTTTCCCTGTCGATATCAATATGACAGACTTCTTTTTTAATTACGGGCTGAGAATCAATCCCGCGTTGGTAAAAGACGTTAAAAAGTTTGCCCTGTTAAGGCTGGTTACAGGAGAAGTGAGTGGAAATCCTCAGTACACAAGCTTACCCTGGCCTTATTATCCGCTTGGAATTGCCGAAAATAATAATCCGGTTACAAAGAATATCAACCCTGTAAAATTTGAATTCCCGACTTCTATTGATACTTTAGGAGGAAGAAAGAATATCAAAACAAAAGTCCTTTTCGAATCGAGTGAAAGAACTTTATTGAAACAGGTTCCCAATTATGTGGATCTGAAGGAAATTGCAAGCGTAGACAGTCTTGGACAAATGGAGAAACCAAGTACACCGAAGATCTTCGCTGTTGCATTGGAAGGAAAATTCAATTCTGCCTATGCATCGAGAATTGAGAGAAAATCGTACCCTGGATTCAAAACCTCCAGCCCGGAAAACAAAATGATCGTGATTGCAGACGGAGATGTAGGAAGGAACAAAGTAATCAAAGGAAAACCACTTCCATTAGGGGTAGATCTGTTAACGAACGAACAGTTTGGAAACGAACAGTTTCTGAGAAATGCTTTAGATTATCTTCTTGATGACAGCAATCTGATGGAACTGAGAAACAGAAACATTGAAGAAAGACTTCTCGACAGGCAAAGAATCACTGAAGAGAAATCGACCTGGCAGTGGATCAATTTACTGCTTCCACTGGCTATTATCGGTCTTATCGGAGGACTGTTCTTCTGGCTAAGGAAAAAGAAATTTGGATAAAACATAAAAAATTCCGGAAGAAAATCTTCCGGAATTTTTATTTTGACAACTTTATTATTGAGTTGTAACCATCTTAATTAATAATTTACCCTTCCAATACAGGAATAAGGTGTTCCCAGTTCAGCTGTTTTGCATAATCCAAAGCTGTTTTTCCTTTTTTAGACTGGATATTTTTATCCGCTCCGGCTTCTAAAGCAACTTTTACAGTGGTTAGATTCCCGGCAATGGTTTCTTTGTGAAGAAGCGTCAGTCCGTCTTCATCGGTTTGGGTAAGTTCATCCGGATATTGTTGTAAAAACTTTGCAAATTCTTCCTTCATATTTTTACTCATCGGATGTTCAATAAGATTTTCCGGATTTTCTTTCTGGTTATTCACAACGAGGATATCATTAAAGTCTCCGAAATCCAGCTGCCAGGCATTATCGTGTTCTTTTCTTTCTGCATCAGACATGTCAGCACGCATTTTCTGGATGGTAAACCCTCCGTAAGCTTTCGGAAGTGGAGAAGATGATGATGAAAATAGCTTGGAAAGTCCCTTGGGTTTTTGTACACTCGGAGTGATGGCAAAAAGCCAGTCGCTGATATTGCTTAAAGGGATTTCCACATAATCACCCACCTGGATGCTTTTAAGGCTGTTAGGTTCATTAATCAAATATCCTCTCACGTGATCTCCGTCAAAGAATATTTCATTAATCCACATATGTTCTACCAGGCTTTCTCCGGTTTCTTCATCCTGTTCTTCAAAAGCCGTTTTAACGCACGATACATTAAGTCCGGGAATGATTCTTCTGTATTCCCAGGACTGTTCGCGCCAGAAATACTTAAAGGTTTCCTGAGCTTTTCTGTAAGCTTTAATCATTTCCGGATCATTTCCGTCTGCAAAAAAAATTGGGTTCTCTTCCATTTAATAATCGGGTTGTGGTGTGTTAAAGAATATAGATTACTGCTGATAGGCTTCTTTTGGGAGTAAGGCAGCTGTTTTGTAATAGCTGATGTCGCTAGGGATCTGTGCCTGAAGGTTGTGGAAAGTGTCATAATCATAATGAATCCAGTTTTCTTCATTGTCCGGGTCGGGTGTTTTATCTACAGCCAGTTCCAGTTTTCCGTCTTCCTGATAGCTGCATTCTATGGCAGCATATTTTTCACCGCTTTCGTCGTTGGTATACCAGCATTTTATGGTTCTTTCAAGCTGTGGTTGATGGGTTTCGTTATCGATAACCTGTGAACAGATAAAATTTTCAGGATCTTCTGTTTTAAAAACAGTTTTAGAAATTAAAGGCAGTTCATCTACGGATAAGGAATACAATTTATTGGTAGAAATAATAAAGCCCTCGGTGGTTTCTTTTTTTTCAATATCAAAAAAGTCAGACTTTTCTTTAAGATAATTGACTACCTGAGTTTCGTCTTCTTCGTCACTTAAAAAATAATTGATGTTATAAACACTGTCTTCGTTAATAAATTCAATTTCTTTCAGGAAATCGGAACCTTCCTCATAATAATACAGATGATATTCGCTCAGCTTCACAGCATTACTTTTGGAGATGATCTCTCCAAAAATGTTTTTGTACACTTTTCTCATTTTTAATCATGTTAGTTTGTTTCATCTATTAGTTTAAGTGGTAGGGCAAAGATAAGTTTTCTTTTTTATCTTAACCTGAAGTGTAAAGTAGTATTTATTTCGTAAGTATTCTATATATCCTTTATAAAATCCTCATATTCGTAGTAAAACCTTTCAAAACCGTCCATTTTGTCCACAAAGAATTCAAAAATTTCTTGCCAGGTGTTTTTGTTAAAAATAGAAACATTATGTTTTTCAACCCATATCCTGCTGATGACCTTACCGTTTTCAAGGGTGAAATATTCTTCTTTCTGAAAATCTCCAATAAAATCTTTTAAAATATCTTCCAAAGACCAGATCTTCTCGTAATAAGCGTTTCGGAAGATTTCATCTTTCATTTCGATATCCAGAGAAACTTCTGCTTTTTTGTTGTCGGCAGAAAATTTAAATGCCATGTCCTTGATTTTGGTATCATAAAGAATCCATTTTCTGGGAAATGATCTTCCAAAAGCTGTCCAAAATTCCTTTTTTAATTGCTGTGCCTCTTGTTTACTGAACATAGCGCAAACATAATGATTTAATAGGAGAAAGGCAAAAGTGTGGTACCTAAAACCGTAAAATTACGGATAGACAAGCTTACCTTTTTATTCGTTTATTATTCCTGTTTTCAGGTTTTTTCAAATATTAAACAATTTTCGTATTTTTGCTCTAATGCTTTCAAAAAAATCTCAATATGCGTTTAAGGCGCTTTCATATCTTGTAGAAAAAAGAAATGAAGGCCCGATTCTTATTTCTGAAATTGCGGAACATAAAAAGATTCCTTTAAAGTTTTTGGAAAACATCCTTCTTGAACTGAAAAAAGCGGAAATTCTCGACAGTAAAAAAGGAAAGGGTGGAGGATACTTTTTCAAAGAAAGTCCGGAAAATGTGAAACTGGCAAAGATCATCCGTCTTGTAAACGGCCCTATTGCAATGCTTCCCTGTGTAAGTCTCAATTTTTATGAAAAATGTGATGACTGCAATGAAGATCACTGCGGGCTTCATGATGTCCTGATAGAAGTTCGCGATGCCTCTCTGAATATTCTGGAAAGTAAAACTTTAATGGATCTGGTAGATTAACCTGATCCTTTTTTTTGAATTAATAGTCTACTTGTTTTGTAGGATAAATATTTTATCAGATATTTGCACTACTTCAAATGAATAAACTATGATTTCAAAAGAAGAGGTAACCGAATTACAAAAGCTTACACCCTCTATTACCGCAGTGCATTCCGTGGCTGCATGTATTATATCCGGAAATATTTCCTCGCACAGAACTACAGAGAACATCACAACTTTAAATGCCTCAGTTGTCAATGACGCCCCGATGCTGAAGGAGTATGGATTAAAACACTTGTAATATGGTGATTTCAAGAAAAATTCAGGTAAGGTTGAATGTCCTTTTGGTGACGGCTGCTATTATATCCATTGCTGTTTTTTCCATGTACGAACTCGGATATCTGGAAGAACTGCAGACCATTCTGGCAAAAGATAATTATATTTTTTACTGGATGCTTCTGGTAGGTGTTTTTGCTGAAATTGTTGCAGGTTCCATGGGAATGGGATATGGTGTTATTTGTACTACAACCCTTATGCTGCTCAATATTCCACCGCATATTGTAAGCGCAAGTATTCATTCTGCGGAAAGTTTTACCACCGCCGCAGGAAGTCTCAGCCACATTAAATTGAAAAATGTAAGCAAAAGTCTGGTGAAAAAGCTCGCCATTCCGGCTGTTATTGGTGCTGTTATTGGTGCAGTATGTCTTACTTATCTGGGAGAGTATTATGCGAAGATCACGAAAACACTCATTGCTTTTTACACTTTATACCTCGGATTCCAGATTCTATCAAATGCATTTAAAGAAAAACAAAGCAAAGCCCTGAAAAGAAAAACCAATCTGACCAGGCTGGGTGTGATAGGAGGCTTTATAGATTCCTTTGCAGGAGGAGGCTGGGGACCTTTGGTAACCGGAACACTCATTAAAAATGCTTTCACTCCAAGATTTGCCGTAGGAAGCTCTACAGTGGCCAAATTTATTCTTACCATCACGGCTGCCGTTACCTTTTTCTTTACCCTGGGAATCCAGCACTGGAATATCATTCTCGGGCTTTTGATCGGAGGAATTGTGACCGCTCCTTTTTCAGCAATGCTTACTGCCAGGCTTCCTGTGAAGAAAATGTTTGTGATTATCGGAACTCTGGTGATTGTGATGAGTTCTATAACTATTTATAAATCAGTTTTTAATTAAAAATTACACTTGGTGTGGAAAAATAAAAGGGCTAAAAAGATATTTGGCTTTGAAAATATTTTACTTTTACATCACTAAATATTAGAACATGAATTTACATATCATTGCACTTTTTAAGTTTAATGAAAATTATCTGATGGACGCTGTAGAGCTGTTTCAGAAACTTGTGAAAGAAACAAGAAAAGAAGAAGGCTGTCTGCAGTACGATCTTATTGAAGATAAAGATAATAAAGGAAATTTCTTCCTGATCGAGCTTTGGGAAAGTGTTGAGCATCACAACAGGCATAATGGGCAGGATCACCTTTTAGATTTCCGTAAAGATGCTTCCAAAATTATGGAGAGCTCAGCAGAGGTTTATAAAGGATTTAAAATATATTAATGGTATTGAAGGGTTTAAAGATTTAAAAATTTAATGATTTAAAGAAGAATCTTATATAACTATTTGTTTTATATATTTTTAAGTTCTTTAATGAAGAAAAAATAAAAGGCGGTTTCAACAATCTGAAACCGCCTTTTTATTAGAAAAAATAGAAAGTATTAAAATAGAAAGTTTATTTCACGATAAGCTTTTTCGTCTCCGAATGACCACCGTAAGTAATTTTTACAAGGTAATTTCCTGATGGAAGTGTAGAAAGGTTCAGGTCCTGCTTGTAGAATCCTGCCTGGTTTGTAAGTTCATCCGAATATACCTTTTTCCCGGTAAGGTCATACACTTCTACATTCCCTTTGTTGCTTGTTTTTTCTTTAACATCAAAAAGAACCGTTACTTTTTTATCCGCAGTAGCTGGATTAGGATAAATACCGAATGATGCTTTTTTTCCAACTTCAGTTATCCCTAACGTTTCCGTGATCTTTTTGTATTTGAAATACATATTTCCTGTACTGGCACCACCATTGGTTGTGAAGTACATTCTGTAGTAATCATTTCCTTTTTTGACGTAGTAGACCACATCATTTTTCACTGTCCCGATCCCTTTCCATGAATGTCCTACTGTGGTAATAGCAGATGAGAAACTTGCATTAGCAGGAATTGCATACGATGCTGTTTGCTGTGTTTCAGGCTGAACCATTGCCACTTTTACGTTCGGACTTTGAATCGCTCCGGAAAGCGGGTACATCTGTACACCCATATAGAATGTGTAATATTTGGTGAATACGAAATCCCATGCCGTTCTGGAAGGCTCAAGATTGGGAACTTTTTCTCCGGTATCAAATGAGAAATAGTTGAAATATGAATCATCTGTTCCATTGGCGATGGTTCTGGTTTCTGTAGCTCCCCATGAAGTCCCGTTCCATTTTGAATATCTGAAGGTATATCCTGCAAAAGCATCTTCAATGGCAAACTTGATATAGGTTCCTGAAGCATATTTTAAAACAAAAATTGCTTTCCCCTGAATGTGGTGGTTCACCGGGTTATAAACGCCCCAGCCGGTTGAAGGAATATTGGGGTTTGGAGAGGTTACTGGTCCCTGTTCAAAAGCGCCCTGGCTCCAGTCAGTGGTCTGGTCCGGATTATAAAGAGGATCGCCCCATGAAGCTTCATTGCTGATGCTGATGTTATCCCAGTCTGCTAAGTTGGTTGATACAGTGAATACTTCAATATCTTTAGCATCATTGACTCTTGATCCGAACGCATAGTTTGAGTTCCTATAAAAAGCAATATCCCACGTATTGGCTGGCTGAGAAACCATATTACCATCTGCAAGGTTCACAAACACGCGGTTTTGATATCCGCTTCCCATGGTCATATTGACCTGTGAATATCCCAACGCGTCAGTCTGCGCCAAAACAGTCTGCTGAACAGACAGTGCCAGTACTGATGCCAATAATAGTTTTGTTTTCATAATTTATTTTTTAAATCCTTATTTAGAATGATTCCACAAAATTATATAATTATTTTTAATCAGTCTAAATAAAAACATGATTTTTATCGTGTTTTTATTTTAATCACTACCAGAAAATAATAAAAATCAAAGCATAGAAAAGCCGGTAAGAACAGTCCTACCGGCTTTAATAAAGGCCAATAATAGTCTGATGAACCTTATTTTTTAATGAATTTTGATTGAATGAATTTTCCTTCTGCTGTTTCAATATTCATATAATATACTCCTGTCTGAAGTGTGCTGATATCAAATCTTTGTCCGTTCAGTTTCCCTTCCGCTGCTTTTTGTCCTGCAGCAGAATAGATCTGAATGTTTTTAGGATCTTTTTTGACAATGAATTCTATTGCAGACTGATCAGAATTTAAGGCAAATCTGAAATTTTCTGTTGATTTATTGTTGTCTGATACGCCTAAAGAAGCAGTTGTATTATACACTACATTATCTATCTGGATTGCTACGTGAGTAGCAGTAGGAGTGAACTTAAATACAATGTATGAGCCTGTGGATGCCGGAATATTAACACTGATATTCTGTACTGTACCAATAACCGATACATTGATAGGGCTTCCTACAGGAACGAATGTTGACATGTCTGCAGGGTTGGAGGCTACTCCTATCTGAATGCTTCCCGGACCAGGAGATGGAGATACCAGGGTAGTATCAAAAGTCAAAGTTTTATTTCCTGTTGGAGTCTCAATCTGCGGCGTAATCAGATAAGAAGAACCTGTTGCATTGTTTCCTGCATACGACTGAACGAATCTGTTGGAATCTCCTGCTACAATCATTCTTGGAGGTACAGGAGGGAACTCACCGGTTATTGGTGCAACGATGGCAGACCATCCAAACTGAGGGAAAGTAGTATTCCCAGCGGTAAAATTGTTGAAATTTTCATTGATGTTAGATACCTGAGCATTCGCCGTTAAGGCTGTAAACATCAGAGCTCCTAAAAGTAATTGTAATTTCATGAGATTATTTTTATTTAGAATTATTCCACAAAAATATATAATTATTTTTAATGAGTCTAAATAAAGTTTTATATTTGCTGAAAATTTGTACCCTTATGAAGAAGAAAGTGCTTTCCGTTCTATCGTTATCCGTGGCCTTATGGATAAATGCACAAGAAAAGGATTCTCTTAATCAAAAGAAAATTGAAGAAGTTGTTATTACAGGACAGTATATGCAACAGTCCATTAACAAATCGATATATAAGGTTGATGTTATTGATGCAGAACAGATCAAAAATATGGCAGCAACGAATGTTGCCGAGGTTCTGAATCAAAGTCTGAATATACAGATCACTCCGGATACGCGTTCAGGAAATTCCACCGCCAACATCATGGGACTTAACGGAGACTATGTGAAAATCCTTATAGACAATATACCGGTAGTAGGGGATACAGGACTGGGAAGTAATATAGACCTTACCAAAATTACTCTAAGCAATATCGAAAGAATAGAAATTGTAAAAGGAAGTATGGGGGTTGAATATGGAAATGGTGCCGTTGCCGGGGTTATCAACATTATTACCAAAAAAAACAGTACAAAAAAGATCAGTGTTAGAAGTTCGATACAGGAAGAAACAGTAAGGGACAACTATGATCTTAAGAAAAGAGGAAACGGAAGGCATATTCAGAACCTTAATGTAGATTATAACATCAGCAATGAATGGTTTGCCAGTATCAATTTCAACCATAATCAGTTTATGGGATATGAAGGAGAAAGCAAAGGCTACAAATATTTCGGGCAGGATAACCAGAGAGGGTATGAATGGAACCCGAAAGATCAGTATGATGCGTCTGCTTTATTAAGATATACCAAAAATAAAACGACATTCTTTTACAAGTTATCTTATCTTGACGAAAAATTCAATTTCTATAATCCGGAAGTAAACAGAAATCCTCTTAATGATGGATTGGGCGGTGTTTCGTATGAAAGCAGAGACAGAAGATATAACACCGATCGATGGATTCACCAGTTCAATATTCAGACTAATCTGGGACATATCCGATACATGGGAGACTTCTCGTATCAGAACCAGGATAGGAAATACTACGACTATAATTACGATATCCCGAACAGACAAATCAAAAGCCGTCAGGAAGAAAAGTCTTATTATAAGACCGATGTCATCTATTCAAGAGGGATGTTCAGCAACTTCCTCGACAGCAAAGTTTTTGATTTTCAGTTAGGATATGAATTAGACTATACCAATGGCTATGCTGCTTTAATTGCCGGAGATTTCTTTGGTGAAGCGGTAAAAAGAAAGATCTTCACCTATTCCAATTTCCTTTCTGCAGAATGGAATGTGTCAGACAAATTCTCTTTAAGACCGGGAGTAAGACTTTCTCTTAGCGAAAACTTTAATAATCAATACAACTACTCTTTATCAGCAAGATATAAAACCTCTGAGAATTCAAATCTTAGAGCAGTGGTGGGATCGGCTAACCGCTTCCCAAAATATGACGAGTTGTACACCTATTTTGTGAATCTTAACCATGATGTACAGGGAAATCCGGACTTGAATCCTGAAAAGGGATTCTCTGCAGGACTTTTCTGGAATCAGAACTTTTCAGCAGATAATGGCTGGAAGATCGCTTATGGAGTAGACGCATTATACCTCGATGTACGTGACAGGATTGAAATGGTAATGGTAAAGGAGCCTTCCACCTATAAATATATGAACCTTAATACCTATAAAAATCTACTATTCTCTGCTAATGTAGATTTCAGAAAAGATCAGTTTGCCCTGTCTTTAAGAGGATCAGTAAACGGAACATCAGTATCGATGATTGATTTGAAATCTTCTTCCCCAACAGACTTTCAGTATCTGGTACAGGCAGGCGCTTCAGCAACTTACAAACTGAAAAGTACCGACACTAATTTTACCCTTTACTACAAATTCACAGGTCCGGACAGAATTTATGTGTCCGATGGAGCTAATGACTTCCGCCTTGGAAAAATAGATAGTTTCCATATGATGGATTTTATTGTAAGCCAGCCTTTCTGGAAGAAACATTTTGAAATTTCTGCAGGAGTGAAAAATATATTTGATGTAACAAGATTAAACTCTACGGCAGTGGCCGGTTCAGCTCATACAGCTGCCAATGGGTTTGTTAATTTATATTATGGCAGAAGCTATTTTGCCCGATTAATGTTTCAATTTTAAATAATAAGTTACGATTATGAAGTATTTAAAAATAGTATCTGTTCTTTCCATCATGGCAGCCACACAGTCTTGTCTTTCTGCAGACGAAGATCCGGTTCCGGTTCCGCCTATGACGGGATCTGAAGTAAGTGTGCCAATTGGCGGCCCTACAGAACCTAACCAGGTTTGGATCGATTTAAGTGACTACACCAATCCGGCGGTCAACAGCAGGACAGACTGGGATCTTGGTTTTTACAGCGGCGATGCCTACAGAGTGATCATGAACGGATCTCTTGCCATGACGGTGATCAAAATACCCAACGCATCAGACATCAGTAAAGTAAAGGAAGCTGATATTTCAAGTTTAAAAGATATTGCTCAGGTAGGAACATTTGATGCTGCCAATATGAAATATGTTGACAATCCTAATGGTGACTTCCTGAATCAGACTTCAGGAATTGATGCCATCAAAGAAAATGATGCTGATAACCCAGTTTATCTGATCAATCTTGGGAGAGAAATACCTTCTGCTGCCAATATCGGGGCAGGTTCAGTTTCATTGTCCGGTGATCCGAGAGGATGGAAAAAAATTCAGATCCTGAGAGCTCAGAATGGATACAAAATCCGTTATGCTGACGTGAATGCAGCAGAAGCAGACATCAAAGAATATATCATTACCAAAGATACAGAATACAGCTTCTCATTCTTCAACCTGAAAACAGGAACGCCGGTAAAGATTCAGCCAAAGAAAAAGAAATGGGATCTGGCATTCACAACATTTACCAATGAAGTGTTCATGGGACCTACAACCAGTGCAGGAAGCTATTTTTATGCAGATTTTGTAACAACCAATACTTTGAATGGAGTAGGTGCTTACCAGGTAACGGTTACAGGAAATCTTGATGCTGCTTACAATGCATTTAAATTAAAAGATGTAGAGTCTTCAAAATTTGTTTTCAATGACCAGAGGGCTATCGGGGATAAATGGAGAACCACTACCGGTACAGCATCCAATCCTGTTCCTTTTGTGTATGCAGACCGTTTTTTTGTATTGAAAGATGCTGAAGGCTTTTATTTCAAGCTGAGATTCAATACCATGAAAAATACAAAAGGAGAAAGAGGATACACCAATTTTGAATTCGAACCTTTATAAATAATCAAATAATAGTATATCATGAAAAAATTCATCCTTGCAGCTTCTGTTCTTGTAGCAGTATATTCTTGCAAAAAAGCAGAGACAGGAGCAAAAGAAAATACAACAGAAGCCAGTTCAGAAGCACCCAAAACCAACAATAAAATAGTAACATTAAACGGAGGAATTACTGAAATCGTAGCTGCTTTAGGCCACGAAAAAGAAATCGTAGGAACTGATGTTACCAGCACCTATCCTGCCTCATTAAAAGCTACAGCGAAAGATTTAGGCCACATGAGATCAATGACAATTGAACCGATCATGGCTGTAAACCCTACTTTGATTCTGGCTTCTGATAAAGATATCAATCCGGAACTAATGGGGAAAATTAAATCTTCAGGGATTCAAACCGAAGTTTTTAAACAGGAATATACGGTTGAAGGAACTAAAAAACTGATCGAGCAGGTAGCAAAAGCTATAGGAAATACAGATTATCAGAAACTAAACGATAAAATTGATGCTGACCTTAAGCAGGTACAGCCTATCGCTAAAAAACCAAAAGTATTGTTCATCTACGCCCGAGGAAATATGTTGATGGTAAGTGGTAAAAGTACCCCAATGGCTTCATTGATCACCCTTGCAGGGGGAGAAAATGCAGTAACCGATTTTGAAGATTTCAAACCATTGACACCGGAAGCGGTTGTAAAAGCTAATCCTGATGTATTATTCTTCTTTGAAACCGGTTTACAGGGAGCAGGAGGAAACGAAGGTGCGCTAAAAATGCCGGGAGTATCTCAGACCAATGCAGGTAAGAACAAGAAAATCATTGCAATGGACGGAGGTTTGGTATCAGGTTTTGGACCAAGAGTAGGAGAAGCAGCAGTAGGATTAAACAAACTTTTAATTGAAAGCACAAAGTAAACTATACTTTTATCTTATTATAAGTGCGGTACTGCTTATCATTATAGCAGTACTGTCACTTAATACAGGAGTTTATGATTTCGGAGAAAACTCTCCGTTCAGGGCTCTGTGGCAATTGATAAAAGAAGATCCCGGTTTATCGCTGAGTGATAAATATGTGATCTGGGACGTAAGAGCAGCCAGGATTATCATGGCCATTTTAGTGGGAAGTATGTTGTCGGTTTCCGGGACGAGCCTTCAGGGACTTTTCAAGAATCCTCTGGCAACCGGCGATTTAATAGGACTTACATCAGGAGCAACATTGCTGGCAGCCATTGCGATTGTTTTAGGAGGACATTTCAAAGAATATCTTCCTGAAGCTGTACAATTTTCACTGGTAGGAATAGCCGCTTTTATCGGTTCTTTTTTATCCATGATGCTGGTCTACAGAATTTCAACAAGCGGAGGGAAAACCAATGTAGTGATGATGCTGCTTACCGGAGTTGCCATAACGGCTATCGGGTTTTCGATAACCGGATTTTTGATCTATATCTCAAAAGATGAACAGCTCAGAGATCTTACTTTCTGGAACCTGGGAAGCCTGGCCGCAGCAACATGGACGAAGAATATCATTCTCGCCATTGTGATCACCATCGCCTACATCATTTTATTACCCAAAGGAAAAGCCTTAAATGCAATGATGCTGGGAGAAAAAGATGCACAGCATCTGGGGATCAATGTGGAAAGACTGAAAAAGCAGATCATCATCACCGTGGCATTAATGGTGGGAACCTGCGTGGCATTTTCAGGTACCATTGGTTTTGTAGGGCTTATTGTACCTTATATTTTAAGGCTTTTATTCAAATCCAATTATGTTTTTATTTTGCCATTATCGGCAATGTGCGGAAGCATTTTGTTATTAACGGCAGATACCTTCAGCAGAAGTATTGTGGCACCGTCAGAACTGCCGATAGGGATTTTAACAGCCTTAATGGGAGGCCCTATTTTTATCGCTATTTTGGTTAAATTTAAAAAATCACTGTAATGATCAAGGCACATCAGATTAATTATCAACATAAAGAATTCCGAATTCTGGACGGGGTAAATGTCTCACTGGAATATGGTGAATTCCTGGCCATTGTGGGACCCAATGGAGCAGGAAAATCAAGTCTTCTGAGCGTATTGGCAGATGAAGTGAAATCCGGAAATAACAAAGTTCTGTTTAAAGATAAACCCATCAGAGAATGGAATATCCGGGAACTTTCTAAACACAAAGCCAAGTTCTCGCAGCATAACAGCAATGATATTCCGCTTGAAGTGAAGGACGTGATCATGATGGGAAGATATCCTTATTTTGATGCCCAACCAGGAAAAGAAGATCTTGAAGCCATGAACAATATGATGTACGAAACCGATATTTTTCATCTCAAAGAAAGAGAATATAATACCCTTTCGGGAGGAGAAAAGCAGCGTGTACATCTGTCAAGAGTGATGGCACAGCTTGAAAATGAAATTGCCCATAAACTGGTTTTTCTGGACGAACCGTTGAATAATTTAGATATAAAACATCAGTACAAAGCATTGGAAATTATCAAAAATTTCACCAAAAAAGCCAACAGTGCTATTGTTGTTTTGCATGATCTGAACCTTGCTGCACAGTTTGCAGATAAGATTTTATTAATGAAATCAGGACAAGTCTCTGCCTATGGAACTCCACAGGAAGTTTTTACTGAAGAAAATATCAGTAATGCCTATAATTTTCCCTGTACCATCTGCGGACACCCTATTACCAATAACCCAATGATCATTTTTGGATAACCATGGAAAAAGAAGAACTCAAAATCCTCGCACAGAATCTTGCCAATCCTCAGGGTGAAAAAGGCATCGAGATTGGTGAAATGATGAATGCCACTAACATCAGCATGACGTTAGAGAGCATCAAAACACTTGTGATTGATGACGGCCAGCAAATCCTTGAAATAGGACACGGAAATGCCGCACACCTGAAAAGTATCATGAGCCTTGCCAAAAACCTGAAATACACAGGGATTGACATTTCTGAAACCATGCACAATGAAGCCAAAAGGCTCAATAAAGAATTTGAAAGCCAGGCAGAATTTGTTTTATACGAAGGGAATAAACTTCCTTTTAAAGATGAAACTTTTGATAAAATATTTACCGTAAACACAGTTTATTTCTGGGAAAATCCGGTTGAATTTCTAAACGAGATTTATAGAGTTTTAAAAGATGACGGAACATTTGTTCTTACATTCGGACAAAAAGAATTCATGGAAAAACTGCCGTTTACGGAATATGATTTCACTTTGTACAGCAACAGTGAAATGGAAGAGCTGGTCTCCAAAAGCCAATTTAAAAGGATGAAAACTTCTGAAAGAGAAGAAGAAATAAAAAGTAAAACAGGAAACGAAACCATACGAAGAATTTATACAATTTTAACCATAAAAAAGTAAAGTAATGAGCACATTAGTTAATGATTTAAAGGAAAAATGGGAAGCTCTGAAAGCAGAAAATCCACATATCAGAATAAGAAATGCAGCAGCACAGTTAGAAGTAAGTGAGGCAGAATTATTGGCAACAACCATTGGAGAAGGAGTAACTGTCCTGAACCCGGATTTCCAGGGAATCCTTACAGAAGCTGAGCAGTTGGGAAAAGTAATGGCGCTTACCCGTAATGATGAATGTGTTCATGAAAGAAAAGGGACTTATCTGAACGGAGATTTCAGCAGTCCTCATGCACAGCTTTTTGTGGGTGAAGATATCGATCTCAGAATTTTCCTTAACCACTGGAAATTTGCTTTTGCAGTACTGGAAGGAGAGAAGAAAAGTCTTCAGTTTTTCGGAAAAGACGGATTGGCACTTCACAAGATTTATTTAACAAAAGACAGTAATGAAGCTGCTTTCGATGTGATCGTAGAAAAATTCAGAGCAGAAGATCAGAATCAGGCATTGGCTTTTGAAGCAATCGCTCCAAAACAGGCTGAAAAAGCAGATTCAGACATTGATGTGGAGGGATTCAAAAAAGCCTGGACAGAATTGAAAGATACTCATGATTTCTTTATGATGACCAGAAAATATGGAGTAACTAGAACGCAGGCATTAAGATTGGCTCCGGAAGGATTTGCTAAGAAAATTGATAATGCGAAAGTGGTGAATATCCTTGAAGATGCTTCTGAAAAGAACGTTCCGATCATGGTTTTCGTTGGAAACAGAGGCATCATCCAGATCCACACAGGAAATGTGAAGAAAACACTTTGGCACCAGCAATGGTTCAATGTGATGGATCCTGATTTCAACTTACATCTTGACGTAACGAAAATTGCAGAAGCGTGGATCGTGAAAAAACCGACTGAAGACGGAGAAGTAACCGCTATCGAAGTATTCAACAAAGAAGGAGACTTTATCGTTCAGTTCTTCGGAAAAAGAAAACCTGGAATTCCTGAGCTTCAGGAGTGGAAGGACCTTGTAGCAGCTTTAGAGAAATAATAATTAGATGATTTGAATGAGGCCGTTTTGTTTGTAAAATTCAAAGCGGTCTTTTTTATTGAAACAATCTGCAAATGCATGAATATTTGTGTAATTTGTGACTAAATATAAAAAAATGAAAAATATTTTCATAGCGATACTGCTGGCTGGTTTCTGTGCATTGAAGGCACAGGATTTAAAAGCATATCAGTTTTACGATAAAAAAGGAAAAGAAGTAAAGACAGAAAAGCTGGTAAAAGAACTGGCGGATTATGATGTGGTCTTTTTTGGCGAAAATCATAACAGTTCTATCAATCACTGGCTTCAGCTGAAGATTACGGAAGCTTTGTTTGTGAAAAAGAACGGACAGCTGATCTTAGGAGCAGAGATGTTTGAGAGAGATAATCAGGCGCAGTTGGATCAATATTTAAACGGAAGATTTGATGCAAAAACATTAAAAGATTCTGCCCGTTTGTGGAACAATTATGCAACCGATTACAAGCCTTTGGTAGATTTTGCCAAAGATAAAAAACTGGATTTTATTGCCACGAATATTCCGAGAAGATATGCCTCTCAAACCGCCAAAGAAGGTCTTGAATCCTTGAATAAATTAAGCGAAAAAGAGAAAGCCTACATTGCCCGGTTGCCGATTAAAGTAACGTTAGACACTCCAGGATATCCGGAAATGAAAAAGATGATGGGAGATCATGCAGAAGGAACCAAAGTGATGAATTTCATTTCAGCACAGGCTGTAAAAGACGCTACGATGGCTGAATCTATCCTGAAAAATTATCAGGCCGGAAAGACCTTTATCCACTACAACGGTAACTATCACAGCAAAGAATTCGGAGGAATCTATTGGTATATCAAACAGAAGAATCCAAACCTGAAAATGGCAGTTATCTCCGTTTTTGAATCAGACGATCCCGAACTGAAAGTACCTGCCAAAGATTATATCCCGACAGATTTCAATCTGATTATTCCTGCGGATATGACAAAGACTTTTTAAGCTTTCAACAGTTAGAGTGAAAAAATATTCAATAGAAACGGGCTTTAGCCCGTTTATTTTTTATATCAACTTCCATTGGCTTTAGCCTAAACATAATTATTGAATACCTTTTGATCATTTTTACTCCACAATATATACATTTGTATCAGATTCAAAAACATATGAAAAAAATCCCTATCCTGCTGATCTTTTCTATCGGATTGTTCAATGCACAAAAACTTACTTCCAATGAGCTTTCCATCATCAATCAGGGAGATGTTAATAGGGCGTTGCCTATCTATCAGACAACAGATGCCAATCAGCATCAAACCTTGCTGAATATTTCTTCAGAAGCTGATCCTCTTGATCCTAACACCGCTGTTCTGGTAAAAAGGATGAAAGAATCTCTTCTTTCAACAGATGGTGGAGTAGGCATTGCTGCTCCTCAGGTGGGAATCAACAGAAAGATCATTTGGGTACAGCGTTTTGATAAGGAAGGAACACCGCTGGAATATTTTATTAACCCGGTCATTGTATGGCGTTCCGATCTGCAGAATCTTGGTCCCGAAGGTGATTTATCTATTCCTGATTTCAGAGATCAGTTTTACAGAAGCAAAGTTATCCAACTGGAATATGTGGATTTGAAAGGACAGAAATATTCAGAAATCGTAGAAGGTTTTACTGCGGTGATTTTCCAGCATGAAATCGACCACCTTTTCGGCATCCTGATTTCTGATAAAAAGGAAAAAGAGAAAAATGATTCCTATAAAAAGGTAGATGCCTATCAGAAAAGTGAGGTCAATAAAGACAGGAGGTAATGATGAATTATAAATGATGAATGATGAATGATGAGAAGTTGTTATAAGGCTAAGTAAATGTATGTTTCTAACCATATTTTACAATGAAATCTTCTCCATCTTCATAACCTGCGGGATATACATAGGTAATTACCCCGATATCTGATTGTAAAACTTCTTTTAGCTTATTGAAGTACATATCTCTTTTCTCTTCCGTAGTGTCCATTGTTAGGCTCATAATAAGCCTGTCATCATCTGTAATATTGGCACCCACCATTATTTTGTCCGGATTATCATGATATTTATTCCAGTAAAAAGTTTGGTCAAGGGCAGGGCTTTCGATGAAATAACCAATCATTTCGTCTTCTGTTTTAAAAATATAATCTTTGTCGTGCCTTGGGAAAGTATAATCGAGATTTAATTTTTCATATCCGGGAAGGAATGTGTTTAGAACAAGATCAATCGTCTTTCTTGATTTTTGCCCTGCATACACCTGGCATACAATATCTATAATGATTTCCATGACACAAAATTACTCTATTTTAATATCATATTGAGTTATAAATGACGAATGACATTCATAAACACTATATATATAAAAAATAGCCTCAATGATCTGCGCCATCATTGAAATCAGCGGGAAAATAGAAAATAAAAAGGAGCTGTTTCCATGGAAACAGCTCCTTTCGTTATAACTATGCTTAAAAAAATTGGATTAATCGTTGTTGGTTACTGAAAGTTTCACCTCCATATTATTTCTGGTCGCATTAGAATAAGGGCAGATCTGGTGTGCTTTTTCTGTCAAAGCCTGTGCTTCCTCAATAGAAACTCCAGGGATGTTCACATCCAGTTCTGCTGCTAGTCCGAAGCCTCCATTCTCAAGCTGACCTATGCTCACCTGAGCAGTCACTGTTGTTTCACCTGTTTTTACTTTAGAAAGACTGATCACTCTGTTCAGAGCGCTGTCGAAACAGGCAGAATATCCCGCTGCAAAAAGCATTTCAGGATTGGCAAAATCATCATTGGCTCCTCCTAAAGCTTTCGGCATTCTTACATCAAGATCCAGAACTCCGTTTTCACTCTTCACATGTCCGTTTCTTCCTCCTTGAGCAGTGACCTGAGTTGTATATAACGTTTTCATTTATTTTCTATTTTGTTTAAGATTTTTAAGACGGTGTCTTTAAGGTGCAACAGCTCTTCCGGTTGTATTCCCAGTTTTTCCTGAATTTTTCCCGGAATTTCACATGCCTTCTGCTGAAGCTGTTTTCCTGCTTCGTCTAAAAATACTTCAACCACTCTTTCGTCCTCTTTTTTTCTTTTTCGGATAATAAATCCTTTAGACTCCAGCCTTTTAAGAAGAGGGGTCAAAGTACCACTGTCCAGAAACAGTTTTTCTCCGATATGGGTTACCGTAAGTCCGTCACCGTCCCATAATATCATCATCACAAGATATTGCGGATAGGTAATGCCCAGTTCATCAAGAAAAGGACGGTAAAGCCCTGTAATCTCTTTGGCAATGACATACAATGGGAAACAAATCTGGTTTTCCAGTTTGGGTGTTTTCGGATTTTCCATAATTTTTGAGTACGAAAGATTCGATGAAGGTATTACTTTTTTATGATAAATTCATCCATTGGAATTCTGACTTTTTTCATAGTAGAAAGCCAGTCATTAGCTTCATCACGGTATCCAAGATATAAAAGACTTACACTTTTCAGTCCTAATTCTTTTAATCCCAATACTTCATCTACCACCTCATTGCTGAATCCTTCTGCCGGAGTACTGTCGATTTTAAGCTCTGCGGCTTGTGCAAGGGCAATTCCTAAGGCAATATAAGTCTGACGGGCAGTGTGTGCAAAATGCTCTTCAGGAGTCTGTGCGCCATATATTTCTTTAATTTTATCGGTATAGCTTCCAAAGCGGCCTCTCGGAAGATCTCTTACATCTGTATGATAATCGTAAACTTTGTCAATTTTTTCATTAGAATAACTGTCCCATGCTGCAAAGACCAAAACGTGAGAAGAATCTCTCATTACTTCAGGGTTTAATGCACCTGCTACCATTTTTTCTTTCAGTTCCTGATTTTCCACTACAATAATTCTGAACGGTTGTAAGCCCGACGAAGTAGGAGCCAGTCTTGCTGATTCTAAAATAGTATTAAGGTCTTCCTGTGAAACTTTTTTGGTAGGATCATAAGCTTTTACAGCGTGTCTCCAGTTTAGATTTTCTATTAATGACATTTTTATTTTGTTTTTAAATTAAACTACTTTGTTTTTTATCACCTCTATTTATTGTTGAAGTAAATTAACAGTACAAATATACAGTCAATTTAATTGTGTACAATTTAATTTTAAAAGATTTTATTGATAGCAATTATTGATAAACTTTAAAAAGGTGAAATAATGAAGATGACAGTAAGAAATTTTAGTTTCAATTTTATTCATTTCCGCATGATTCGGATTTTTTCAAAGCCTAGGAATTCCAATATTTGTCATAGAATTTTAAACTAAAAACAATGCAGAGATTTAAAAACAAAACCGCCTTAATTACGGGAGGAACCAATGGAATGGGTCTGGCTACCGCTCAGAAATTTATAGAAGAAGGAGGGAAAGTTATTACTACAGGCAGAAGTGAAGAAACCGTGAATAATGCTTTGGAAAAGCTTGGAGAAAATGCCTTCGGAATCGTATCTAACGCTGGGAATATAAAAGATTTGATGAATCTTCAGCAGGAAGTCAGAAAATATACAGAACATATTGATCTGGTTTTTGCCAATGCAGGATACGGAAGATTTGCATCTGTGGAATATGTGGATGAAAATCAGTTTGACGAATTATTTAATATGCTGGTGAAAGGACCGTTTTTTACGGTACAGCAGATGTTGCCATTAATGAAAAGCGGAAGCTCTGTTATTTTCAATACTTCAGTGGCAACGGATATTGCGATGCCTAATTTTTCGGTGTATTCTGCAGCCAAATCTGCAGTGCAGTCAATGATCAAAACTTTTGCTGTAGAACTTACAGAACGTGGAATCCGTGTGAATGGAGTAAGTCCCGGACATATCAAAACCAATATTTTTAATAATACAGGTTTAACTGGAGAGCAGATAGAAAGTGCTATTGATGATATTATTCCGACAATTCCTTTTAAAAGACAGGGAGAACCTTCAGAAATAGCCAGTGTAGTTCTGTTTCTTGCTTCAGAAGAAGCTTCCTATATTCATGGGGCAGAAGTGAAAGTGGATGCCGAAATTTCTGTGATCAGATAATACGGATTATTTGACCTCTTTAATTTCTTTGATGATATTGGTTTTATTTTCAATACCAATATTATAGGCCTTACCTTTTTTAAAACTTTGGGTTGCTTTTTCCATGAGGCTTTTATATTCCGGCGATTTTTTTGAAAGATAAAATACCTGCGCACTGATTCCTATAGCAACACGTACCACTTCATTGGGTTTGTCCGGATCTTCGGTAATATCGGAAATAGTAGCATTATTATACCAGGTTAAATTCTGCGGAGTGGAATTTCCGGAGCAGGATGTAATCATAATAAAAAGTAATAGTAAATAGGACCAGGCTTTCATAATAGAAAAGATTAAGTAAAAAGCTCCTGCAATATATCAAAATATCGGCAGGAGCTCTATATAAATTAGTTAAAATCCACAGCTCGCTACACTAGGTGCAGGGGAAGGAGAGCATCCTGAAAGGGATGAGAATATATTTAATACACAGTTGGTATTTACATAATTGTTATCATATAACAGAGATCCTGATGGACTTCTGTAGTATACGTTTCCTGCAGTATTGGCATAAGAAGAAACAGAAGCAGATCCACAGCTTGTATTGGTGCAAGCAGCTCTCCATGCAGAATCGGTTACCGGTCCGCTGGAGAATAATGACGGATCAATGATTCTTTTTTCAACAATTCCTGAAGCATTTTTGAAGCTTACCAAAATGGCTACGTGATATACCCATGAAACACAGCATGTTCCTGTAGATGCTCTAAGGTTACCATACACGAATTGCTTTTCACAATCGTAGCCTGCATTCAAAAGGATTTGTCTCATTTTGTGCGCTCTTGCATAGCAGCCATCCACAGGATATCTGAAAGTGATACATGGTGAAGATGCGGTAGAAGTTCCACAAGCCTGATTTTTGATCTGAGTGAATAAACTGTTCAGCGTTGCAAGATTAGGAATAACGCTTACTGCTTTTTTGCTGTCACCTCTTTCTTCTTTGTTGAAAACAGTTTTAAAATAACGGATGTCATCAGCAGTTGCTTTTTCAACCTTAGCAATTTCATTAGAATTGACCTTTAGGAAAACCTGAACAGGCGTTTCATTTTCTACTGCTTCTTTGATCATGGAGATAAATCCTGCATTTTCTTTGGTATCCTTAATTTGATAGGGCTGTGCGGAAACCATAAATGAAACTTTAAATTTTCCATCTTCTTTTTCAATCCCTACCGGAACAGTTTTGCCGAAATCTTTCATTGCGATTTCATTAGACTCCTTGGCAACAAGATTAGGATCCTGGTTGGCAGCTGAATCTGAGCAGGAATTCACTGACAGTACCGTCACGAATACCATCATGGATAACAGAAATTTTTTCATAGTTTTTATATTTTGTGGTTAATTTTCAGTGAACATTTTAATTATGATAGTTCACTTATTTGTGACATTAAAAGTAATAAAAATTAAAATATATGCAATATTTTTTTTGAAAAAAATACATTATTCTGTTGTTTTATTGATTTTATAATATTTAAAAAGATGAAAAAATGATCATTTTTATAGAAATATTCAAGAAAAATAAAAAAAATTAAAATAATGTTTTTTTAACCTTGCAGTCTGGATTCCTACTGAATAACAAACGTTGTGGATAGTCAAGGTGAATAAAAATAACATTATCATAAAACTAAAAGCCCGGTTTCAACGATTGAAGCCGGGCTCATTTTATTGTAAGTAAACTTGACTATTTATAAATCAATTCTGCCTGAAAAACATCCGCGAAATGCTTTCTGATCTTTGCTTTCAGTTCTTCCATTTCTTCTGGTGTCAGTTCTCTTTCAAGCTCTCTTTTTAAAGAAGTAACCTGCTTATCTTTGATCCCACATGGAATAATGTATTCAAAATAACGCATATCCGTATTCACATTCAGTGCAAAGCCGTGAAGAGTTACCCAACGGGAAGCTTTCACTCCCATGGCACACATTTTTCTGGCGTATGGTTTTCCCACATCCAGCCATACTCCGGTCTCTCCCGGCGAGCGTTCTCCTTTAATACCATATTCGGCAATGGTTCTGATGATCACTTCTTCCAGATTCCTCATATATAAATGAATATCCGTGAAAAAGTTTTCAAGATCCAGAATAGGATAACCTACAACTTGTCCATAACCATGATAAGTAATATCTCCACCCCTGTTTACTTTCACGAAGGTAGCCTCAATTTCTTTCAGCTTATCAATACCGGCAAGCATATTTTCTTCATGTCCGCTTTTTCCTAACGTGTACACGTGAGGATGCTCTACGAAAAGAAGGTGGTTGGGAGTAATACTATGCTGTTCTGCAGGAAGATCTCTGTTTTTTATTTTGGTATCAATGATGTTTTTCATCAGCTGTTCCTGATAATCCCAGGCTGGCTGATATTCTTTGATTCCTAAATCTTCAAATTCTACTGCTTTATTTTGATTTGTATTCATTTCAATTTTTGATATACAAATTTAGTGAATTTTACCCTTTTATGGAATGGATAAAATCTATGGCATTCTTCTTCCAGTCTCTATCCTGAAGTAAAATATTTACGAAAGCAGTTCCGATGATACCGCCATCTGCTTTTTCCGTTACATTTTCGAAGTCTTCTTTCGATTTAATTCCAAACCCAATCATCACCGGATTTTTAAGTGGAAGAGCAGCGAGCCTGGAAAGATAGTCCTCATTCTTTAAAACCGCATTTTCATTTCCGGTAGTGGAAGAAGAGCTTACTGCGTACAGAAATCCTGAACTTAATGAATCCAGATAGATCATTCTTTCATCGGAGGTTTCCGGTGTTACAAGGAAAGTGAAATTAAGATTATATTGTTTTAAGATATGCTGATAATTTTTCTCAAAATCAATAGGAGGAAGGTCTGGAAGAATCAATCCTGAAACACCACTTTCCGCACAAGCCGAACAGAATTTCTCAAATCCGAAGCTCAAAACAGGATTAATGTAACCCATCAGAATAATCGGAATTCTGATTTCGTCTTTGATCGCTTTCAGCTGAGACAATAGTTTTTCAATAGTCATTCCGTTTTGTAAAGCCACCTCGTGAGCTTTCTGAATGACAGGGCCGTCTGCTACAGGATCAGAATAAGGCATTCCGATTTCAATCATATCTGCTCCGGAATCCTGAATCAGTTGTATAATATCAGCGGTATCTTCCAGTTGTGGAATTCCTGCTGTGAAGTATATATTTAGTTTTTTCATTTTTTATTGTATTAAAGTATAACGTACAAAGTACAATGTAGAAAATAGTATTAAACTCAGGTGAGAAAGTACATTGTACATTTTACATCCGACATTTTACAAATTCTTCAGATACGTTTCCATATCCTTATCTCCACGTCCGCTCAGGCAAATAACGACAACATCATCTTCATTAAATTTTTTCTTGTCTAAAACTGCCAGCGCATGAGAACTTTCCAATGCAGGAATAATTCCTTCAAGTTTGGTAAGTTCAAAAGCACATTGTAAAGCTTCGTCATCATTAATACTAAAGAATTCTGCTCTTTTTTCTTTAAATAAATGCGCATGAAAAGGCCCGATTCCCGGGTAATCCAGTCCGGCAGAAATAGAGTGGGGTTCAATAACCTGTCCGTCTTCCGTCTGCATCACAAGGCTTTTGCTTCCGTGAAGGACTCCAAGGGTTCCTAAAAATGTAGTCGCAGCCGATTTTCCTGAATCTACACCCATCCCTCCGGCTTCAGCAGCAATGATTTTTACTTCTTTTTCCTCCACAAAATGATAGAAAGTTCCCGCAGCATTACTTCCTCCGCCCACACAGGCAATCACATAATCCGGATTTTCCCTTCCGATTTTCTCTTTCAGCTGTTCTTTAATTTCTTTTGAAATAATACTTTGAAATCTTGCCACAAGATCAGGAAAAGGATGAGGTCCTACCACACTTCCAATCACATAATGAGTCGTCACAGGATTGTTGATCCAGTCTCTTAACGCTTCATTTACGGCATCTTTAAGAGTTTTTGATCCTGAAGTTGCTGCTACAACTTCTGCCCCAAGCATTTTCATTCTTGCGACGTTTGGGGCTTGTCTCTGGATATCAATTTCTCCCATATAAACAATGCACTTAAGACCAAGCAAAGCACACGCTGTAGCTGTGGCAACACCATGTTGTCCTGCTCCGGTTTCAGCAATGATTCTGGTTTTTCCAAGACGTTTTGCCAACAGAACCTGCCCCAGAGCATTATTGATCTTGTGAGCTCCCGTATGGTTGAGGTCTTCCCGTTTCAAATAAATCTGTGTCTGGTATTTTTGACTTAAGTTTTTAGCAAAATAGAGGGGCGTAGCTCTTCCGACATAATTTTTCAGTAAATCCTGATATTCTGCCTGAAAATCTTCAGATTCTATGATTTCAAGATAGTTTTTTTGCAGTTCTTCTACATTAGGATAGAGCATTTCGGGGATAAAAGCACCTCCAAACTCTCCATAATATCCGTTTTCATCGGGGTTTTTATAATTCATTTTTTATTCTTTATTCATTAAATAAGCGTTGTTTTGCACACTCAGCTGGTTGAGCAGCTCTTTTCTTTTCTGTGAGGTATGAAAAATCAAAATATCATCATCTTCAGAATTTACCCACTCCGAGCCGATACTTTCTTTGATCATTTTGGCCTTGTCATGGAGGATTTCTATGTCACATTTTTCATAAAAGGAACGAAGATCAGCGTGGCAGAAACCAATTGTCTCAAGATTTCTCTGAGTAACATTTTCTTTGAAATGTTTCACCAAAGCGGTTCCATACCCTTTCTTTTTATGAGCAGAAACAAGCCCTACGGCTTCCGCAAAGGAATAACCGGTGTCTGCTATTTGTAAGGTGAAATCAAAATTCACTCTCATAATGGCCAATATGCTTTCATCCGTATCCATCAGAAAATGAAATTCCGAGTCTTTAAAAAAAGAGCGGAAGTAGGATGATTTCATGGTGTTCCATGCAGAAATATCCCAAAGTTCCAGGATGTGTTTTATTTCGGCTTCTGTTAAATATTTCGTTTCTTTTACCTGATATTTCATGGGTTTAAACTATTAATAAATGTGAGATGGTAATCATTTTGCTGTTTGGTAATCAGTTTTTTATAGTACAGTAATTCTATTTTATGCATTAAATCAATTAAGGTTGCTTTATCTATTTTAGACTGATACATGGTAATGGCAATTTCCAGATTATCAATCATAAAATAAGGATCGGAATCCTCATATAACAGAAATATTTTGGCATAAATTAATCCTAAGTCATATTTTATACTTGATCTGACATGAGTTTCCAGAAATTTATCTGAAATAATCACCAGATAATAGCTGTTCCATAAGCTGATTCTTTCAAAAAAATACTGAATATCTGTTTCTTCAAAATCTTTAATAATACAAATGAAATCAGACAATAATCCACCCACTTCCCAATGTTCTGTATTACTGTCGTTCTGTGAAACAAAGTGATACAGATTCTGGATTTTTTCATTCCCGAATTTAGGGGGAAATAAGGTTTTGTAAAATGTCTTTTTGAGCAAATGTATATTCATCCTTGTGTGTTTTTATGTGTTATTTATTTTGCTGATATAAAGTTTTAAACTTTTTTATGCTGTCAATATTTTTATTTCCGGGCTCTGTTTCAAATTTCGAATTGATATCCAAAGCAAAAGGTTGTTGTTTCAATGTATCCATATTCCCTATATTTTCCTCAGAAATACCGCCGCTTAAAAAGTAGGGCAGAGGAATCTCAAATTCATTCAGAATATTCCAGTCGAATTGTTTTCCCGTTCCGCCAAATGCTTTGCTGTCAGTATCGAATAGGTAGTAGGCGATAGGTTTCAGATCAGGAATTTGTGTTATTTTATTTTGATTTTCTTCCGTATTACTCCCTATTCTGATTACTTTAATGATTCCAACCTCAGGATTCAGTTTTTGTCTTAACTCCATTATAAAATCATTACTTTCATCACCGTGAAGCTGTACAAAATTCAAATCTGCATGTTGAACGATCTTTACAATGATCTCTACTTTTTCATTGACAAAAACACCTACTTTTCCCTGATGATTAATAGATGAGATCTCTTCCAGACT
This sequence comes from Chryseobacterium sp. SG20098, assembly GCF_031844745.1. Taxonomy (NCBI): domain Bacteria; kingdom Pseudomonadati; phylum Bacteroidota; class Flavobacteriia; order Flavobacteriales; family Weeksellaceae; genus Chryseobacterium; species Chryseobacterium sp. SG20098. The sequence goes on from NZ_CP134622.1 coordinate 5,066,154, forward strand.
CAGATGGTTCAACACATATCTCGGTGATTTTTCGTAGAAGATAAAACCGAGAAAATCTGTTTTCATAGCAATCAATTCCTGAATCTGATCCGGTTTTGTAAGACCACAGACTTTCAGGCGAGATGGCAGGTTTGAGGTTGTAGGTTGCAGGTTCATTGTTGATTATTATTGAGTTAAAATTTGAGAAGCGAATTCTTCAAAAGCTTTGGCCGGATCTGTATTTTTCATGAAATATTCACCCATCAGGAAACCGTCAAATCCTTTTTCTTTTAAAAACTGAAAATCTTCAAGGCTGTAAATACCGCTTTCAGCAACAGACAAAACTTCTTTTGGAAGCTGGTTTTTCAGCTGAACGGAATGCTGAAGATCAACTTTAAAATCTTTAAGGTTTCTGTTATTAATTCCTACCAAATCAATTTCTGAATTGAAATGCTTCAGTTCATCTTCTGTATGAATTTCCAGTAAAACCTCCAATTTCAGTTGGTGAGCTAATTCGGTAAATTCCTGTACCTGAGCTGGTGAAAGACATGAAGCAATCAGTAATACTACATCAGCTCCAATACTTTTGGCTTCATAAAACTGATATTCATCAATCATAAAATCTTTTCGCAGAATCGGAATGGTAATCTCATTTCTTACATCCAGAACATCATTTAAATTTCCTCCGAAAAAATCATGATCAGTCAGGATTGAAATTCCGCTGGCTCCGAAATTTTCGTAAGCAGAAACTACCTCCAAAGGCTGTACACTATTGTTGATGATTCCTTTTGAAGGAGATTGTCTTTTAAACTCAGCGATAATTCCGCTTTTATTTTTGATGGATTCTTTCAGTGAATAGGTTGGTCTTCCAAAAAAGGCTGTATTTTTTAATCGGTCAAGAGAAATGCGCAATTTTGCAGCAGCAACTTCCTCTTTTTTTCGTTTAATAATTTGATCCAGTATAGTCATTTTTGTGTTTAAGTTTGGTCAATGTTGAATTTTGCTTCGCAAGTGAATAATGAATTTAATTAATCAGGAGATTAAAACTGTTTAATGCTTTTCCGCTTTGCAGGCTTTCCTGAGCAAGCAGAAGGCAGTCATCGTACGTTCCGAATTTATGGGTGTTGTGCAGCGCTACTGAAGCATTGGCAAGAATTACTGAGTTCTGCTGCTCCGTACCGTTTCCTTCCAGAATATTCATAAATATTTTTGCGGTTTCCTGAATAGAACTTCCTGCTTTAATATCTTCCAGTGTTACCGGATTGAAACCCAAATCTTCTGCCGAATAGATTTCTTCACCATTTTTTGTAATGATTTTACTATCGTCAGTAAGGCTTATTTCATCATATCCGTCAAGACCATGGACCAGAGTAAAGTCACGTTCCTCTTTCTGAAGAAGATACTGATAAATTCTTGCAATTTCCAGATTATAAACTCCAATCATGGAAAATTTTGGTTTTGCCGGATTTACCAATGGACCCAAAAGGTTAAAGAATGTCCTCAATCCCAAAGATTTTCTCAATAATCCAACTGATTGCAGAGCAGGATGAAAATAAGGAGCATGTAAAAAGCAAATGTTGGCTCTTTCAAGATCTTCATTCAATTGTTCTGAACTGTTTTTAAACTGATATCCCAGTTCTTCCAGTACATTCGATGAACCAGTAGTGGTGGAAGCTCCGTAATTTCCATGCTTTGTTACCTTTTGTCCGGCTCCGGCTACTACAAAGCTGGCCAGGGTTGAGATATTGATGGTGTCTTTTCCGTCACCTCCGGTTCCTACAATATCAATGGCATCATTGGTGTCGATCTTTACAGGAACAGCCATCTGTAATAGTGCTTCTCTAAAGCCTTCCAACTCTTTCAAGGTGATATTCCGCATCAGGAAGACACTTATAAAAGCAGTAATTTCTGCGGCATTAAACTTATTCTGTGCAATCTCAATCATCATCGCTTTTGCTTCTGATTTTGAGAGTGTGTTATGATTGAACAGATATTGCAGTATTTCTTTCATTTGTGGCGTTTTTATGTTTGTTGAAGGGATTTCTAAGATTTTCATGACAACAGAAAGTTTTTAATGATTACTTCTCCTTCCGGTGTTAAAATACTTTCAGGGTGAAACTGAACTCCGTGTACATCATATGTTTTGTGCTGCAAAGCCATGATCATTCCGTCTTTATCTACAGCTGTGATTTCCAGTTCTTCCGGAAAACCTTCCGGATTGACTGCCCAGCTGTGGTATCTTCCTACTTCCAATCCTGATTGCAGATCTTTGAAAACTTTAGTATTTTCTTTTACTATTTCAGTAGTGGTGGCTACTCCATGGAAAATTTCAGAAAGGTTAATAAGACTTCCTCCGAAAGCTTCAGCGATAGCCTGCTGACCCAGGCACACTCCAAGGATACTTTTTGTAGGAGCGTATTCTTTAATAAGGTCTAATAAAATACCGGCTTCTTCAGGAATTCCGGGACCTGGAGAAAGGATGATTTTGTCATATTTTCCAATCTCTTCAAGGGTAATTTTATCATTTCTTACCACATCCACTCTTTGATTCAGAATTCTTTCGATAATCTGGACAAGGTTATAGGTAAAGCTGTCATAGTTATCGAAAACGAGAACTTTAAGCTGTGGTTGTTGAGTGTTTATATTGTTGTTCATTGCTTTTTTGTTAGAGAGTTGCTATTTTTTTTGTTGCTGTTTGCTGGTTGACGGATTTATTTTTCAACTATTTTTTCAGCTTTTTCTACGGCTTTTTTAAGAGCATTCAGTTTGTTGTTGACTTCCTGCAGTTCACTTTCAGGAACAGATTTTGCCACAAGGCCGGCACCAGCCTGATAAAATAACGTGTTATTTTTGCTTAAGAAGGTTCTGATCATGATGGCCTGATTGCAGGTTCCGTTCAACCCGATAATTCCGATACAGCCGCCATAATATCCACGGGAATCTTTTTCGTATTGGTTGATCAGCTGAAGCGCTTTATGTTTTGGAGCACCGCTTAATGTTCCCTGAGGGAAAGTAGCGGAAACCATTTCCAGAGGATTGATGTCATCAGCAACATCTGCAGTCACCTCACTTACCATATGAATAACGTGAGAGAAAAGCTGGATTTCTTTAAGCTTAGTAACCGTTACATTTTTCCCAAGCTTTCCAAGATCATTTCTAGCGAGATCTACCAGCATGGTATGTTCTGCATTTTCTTTGGGATCAGCTTTTAGCACTTCTATAGACTCAAGATCCGCTTCAAAGTTTCCGGTTCTTTTCGAAGTTCCGGCAATCGGGTGAATAATTGCTTTATTATTTTTAATGATTAACTGACTTTCAGGACTTGATCCAAATAGTTTGTAATTTCCGTAATCAAAATAGAATAGGTAAGGAGAAGGGTTGATATTTCTCAAAGCACGGTATACATTGAACTCATCTCCCTTGAATTTTTGTTCAAACCTTCTGCTTAAAACCAGTTGGAAAACATCTCCACGCATACAGTGTTTCTGTGCTGTTTTTACGAGTTCAAGATAATCTTCATCTGTAATATTAGAGGTTTCCTCACTGGTTTTCTCGAAAGGATAAACCGGAGTATTCTGATTTTTAATAAGATTTTCCAACAGATGAAGTTCAGATTTTACTCCATCGATAAAGTTTTCAATAATATGCATTTCATCATTGAAATGATTGATAGCAATTACATATTGGTACAATCTGTATCTCATCACAGGGATTTCTACTTCCTTGCTCTGTGGTTTAAGATTGATGTTTTCAAAGAACTGTACCGCTTCAAAACTTGTATATCCAAAAAGACTCTGAGCAGTTTGTTCAATCGGATCATTGGTCTCTTTGCAGTTAAAAATTTTTCGGAACTCTTCAAATATATCTGTGATATTTCGTTCCATAATAAATTGTTTTACGGGAGCAGAGGCAGGAAGTTTGATTTCGTATTCGTTGAGGTTTTTCACTTCAATTCCGGCGATGGCATTCACTGCAATGAAGGAAAAATTATTATCAATACTTTTTGAGTCCGAACTTTCCAAAAGAATGGTGTCACGGAATTTATCCCTGATCTTAAGGTAAATATTCATGGGGGTATGAAGGTCTCCCAGTGTTTTTTTCGAAACAGTTTTTATTGTAATTGTGTTGGTCAACATCTTATTGTTTTTTGTGAGATTAAGGAATAAAAAAAGGCTTTAACGGTATCCGTCAAAGCCTATATATTGTTTTTTGATTATTTCTGCTGTAGTTAACAACATGACAATACCTCCAGACCCGACGAAGAGTTTGAAAGCCACCACCAAATATTGTTGTTCATTTTTAACATGGGACAAATGTAGAAATTTTTTTAATAAAAAAACTAAAAAATATCAGAAAATACTAAAATTTAATATAAAAATCCTTTATTTAAGCTGCTTGAGCTCTTGTTTTAATTCCTTGATTTTTTCTTTATAAGCTTCATCATTGTAGTATTTTACGTAGTTTTCCAATGTAGTAATATACTCCTCAATGAATTCCTTATTCGTTTTGTCTGCTTCATACTTGGTTTTTGCAGAATTCACAGGAGCCAGTTTTTCATTTTGTAATACAATTTTTCCTTCCCTGGATTGGTCATAAAGGATAACAATGTTTTTTTCATATCCCGGGATGTATTTTACTGGTATATCCTTGTCACCAGGTATTCTGATTGAATTTCGGATGGGATAAATCGCTGCAGTAGTAGTGGAGAAAAAAGTAGTGGTATATTTTCCGTCCTGTTTCTTCACAATAGCCTCATAATCGTGGATGTACATATCATTCAGGGTAGAATTGGTTTCTACATCAGACGTGATGATAGCTGTGCTTTCCACTCCATATTTATTTAAAAACCATGCGTTTAAAAACTGTCCGCCAAAACCATTTAATATAGCCAGTGGAATGATAGGTATTAAAAGCCAGGTTTTTTTGGTCATATACGAAAGCCCTACAAAGAATACCAGCAACAGAACCACAGTATAAAAACCATGATGACTGGTGAAAAACAGAATTTTTGAAATTAAAACCATGGATTAAAGATAACTATAATAATCTTTTATTTAAACGCTATGTTCGCAAAGATGTTATTAAAATAACTTCAAAACGTTCGCAACGGCTTTACACTCAGTAAAATACAATATCATTAGTTAAATGAAAGTGCCCTTGTGAACCCAAAATAGAGTTTGATGATAATTACTTTGCGAACATAGCGTTTGAACTATTTACTGTACCGGTTCAGATAAAGGAATGTCAGGAGTTCCGCTGTAAAAAACAATCAGCGTTGCTCCGAGGTCTCCGGTTTTACCTCTGTGGCTGGTATTAACCATTTCAGGAAGCACCTGACCTTTTCTTATCCATTGCGTTTTTCCATCCTTTTTTCTTTCAATCTGAATTTCACCTTTTTCTACATAAGCTGCATTGATCACAGGATGTTTATGCCAACTCAATGCAGAATTCGGAGGTACGGCAATTTTAAGAACCGTGATTTCCGGCTGTGTGGTAGGATAGGCCGGATATACCGTTCCATCCCATGATTTAGTTGTTTTTAAAAGTGTCACCGATTCAATTTTATCAGAATATTCTGATTGTGGTTCGTTAGATGAATTGTCACACGAAAGGAAGAGGGATGAGGATACAACAAAGAAAGTTGTAGCCAACAATTTTTTTTTAGCCATAAGCTTCATATTTATATTTTGGTCTTGGCTCGGATTATCCGATATACAAAAATAATAACCTATTTTAAATCTCCCTATGTATTGAATTATTTTTTTATTGTTAAATTAAAGCTCCGATCCCAAAAATATTTCTCAAAGAAAACATTTGTCATAAGTTTAAAAGGTTATTTTTTATATTTTTGCTTCCAAATTAGAAAAAAATGAAAAAAGTATTAGCAATCGCATTTATCGGAGGTTTATTATTAGCAAGCTGTTCTAAAAAAGTAGATCACTCTTTACAGGACACAAACACGATGCTTCCAGAGCCAGAAGTAGCTACTGTTGATTCTACGGCTAAAACTGCTGCTCCAGCTGCTGCAACTCCGGCTGCTCCTGCACCTGAAGCTGCTAAAACAGATTCTACAGCTAAGAAATAATGAAAAAAATACTTTTAGCAGGAACTTTAGGTCTTATGATCATTTCCTGTTCTAAAAAAGAAAATACAGCAGAAGCGGCATCTTCTTCTGAAACGGCAGTTGTTTCAGAACCAGTTCAATCTAAACTTTCAGGTGATCAGATCATCGAAACCTTGGACTGTTCAGGATGTCACTCTGTTAATGAGAGAATGATAGGACCTTCTTATAAGGAAATTGCAGGAAAGTATACTGAAAAGGATACGGAATTGCTGGCTTCCAAAATTATAGAGGGCGGAAGTGGAGTATGGGGAAGTGTGCCTATGGCTGCCCATCCACAGGTATCTAAAGAAGATGCAAAAAAAATGGTGGAATATATTTTAAGTCAGAAGAAATAAAATATGTCCGCTGAAAAATCCAGTCTGCACACAAGAAATCTGCATCGTAATCCCTATGATTTTGATCAGCTTATTTCTTGTGTGCCGGAACTGAAACACTATGTTTTCGTGAATGCTTATCAGACGGTAACCATTAATTTCAGCATTCCTCAAGCAGTTAAACTGCTCAATAAAGCCTTACTCTTACATTTCTACAACATTAAAGGCTGGGATATTCCCGATACCAATCTTTGTCCACCCATCCCGGGAAGAGCAGATTACGTCCATTATATTGCTGATTTATTAAGTGAACAACTTAATAAAATCCCGACAGGAAATTCTATAAAAGGTCTGGATATAGGAGCAGGAGCTAATCTTGTGTATCCTTTAATCAGCCACAGATCTTACGGCTGGACAATGCTGGGAACGGATATCAATCAGGATTCTTTGAAAAATGCTCAACACATTCTGGATCAAAATGAAGATCTTTCTTCTGTTATTCAGTTAAAAAGCCAGCCTGATGCTGATCATATCTTTACCAATATCATTGGTCCGGAAGACAGATTTACTTTCACCATGTGCAATCCTCCTTTTCATGATTCTGAAGAATCTGCCATGAAAGGGAATATCAGAAAAACAAAAAATCTTAGTAAATCAAAGAAAACGAAACCTCTTCTTAACTTTAGTGGACAGCAGTCGGAACTTTGGTGTGAAGGTGGGGAACTTGCTTTTATTACTAAAATGATCAATGAAAGTACATTGTTTTCATCACAGATTCTTTGGTTTACATGTCTGGTTTCCAAAAAAGACAATCTCAATAAACTCAACAATCTTTTAAAGAAAGTAAATGCTGTAGAGGTGAAAACCATCGATATGGCTCAGGGACAAAAAGTAAGCAGAATGCTGGCGTGGACGTTTATTCCTCGAAAAGACAGAAAAAGCTGGTTGATTTAAAATTCAAAGTTCAAAGTTTAATGTTATAGCACAATCATTCAAATCTTTGATCTCTAAACACGTATCCCGAACCCCAATACCCCGCATCTTTACCACTTTTTAAAATTTCTGCAAAAACCCATTGACGGTCATGTCAAAAATGCCTAAATTTGTACGCTTTTAGAAAAATAAGAAATGCAATTATCAGAACAAGAAATCATTAGAAGAGAAAAGCTGAATAAGCTTACTGAAATGGGGATTAATGCGTTCCCTGCGGATGAGTATATAATTACAGATACTACAGAATCTATAAAACAGGATTTTTCTGAAAGTAAACAGGTGAAGATCGCTGGTAGATTGATGTCCCGCAGAATTCAAGGAAAAGCTTCTTTTGCAGAATTGCAGGATTCTAAAGGAAAAATCCAGGTTTATTTCAACAGAGACGAGATCTGTCCGGGTGAAGATAAAGAACTTTATAATGAAGTGTACAAACACCTTCTGGATATCGGTGATATTATCGGTATTGAGGGTGAATTGTTTACCACTCAGGTAGGAGAGAAGACGGTTTTAGTGAAAAACTTTACGCTTCTTACAAAAGCTTTACGTCCGCTGCCTCAGGCTAAAACTGATGAAAACGGAGTAGTACACGATGGTTTTACAGATCCTGAATTAAGATACAGACAGCGTTATGTAGATTTAACGGTAAACCCACAGGTAAAAGAAATTTTCGTGAAGAGAACAAAATTGTTCAATGCCATGAGAACATTCTTTAATGATGCAGGATATTTTGAAGTGGAAACACCAATCCTACAGTCAATTCCTGGTGGAGCAGCAGCAAAACCGTTTATCACGCATCACAATGCATTAGATATTCCATTATATTTAAGAATTGCCAACGAATTATATCTGAAAAGACTGATCGTAGGTGGTTTTGACGGAGTATACGAGTTCTCTAAAAACTTCAGAAATGAAGGAATGGACAGAACTCACAACCCTGAGTTTACCGCTATGGAAATCTATGTAGCTTACAAAGATTACAACTGGATGATGGATTTCACTGAGAAATTACTGGAATTCTGTGCTATCCAGGTAAACGGAACTACAAAAGCTACCTTTGGGGAACATGAAGTAGATTTCAAAGCTCCTTATCCAAGAGTTTCCATGACAGAAGCAATCCTGAAATTTACAGGGTTCGATATCACTGGAAAAACTGAGAAGGAATTATACGATTTTGCCAAGTCTATCGGTATCGAAGTAAATGAGACGATGGGTAAAGGAAAATTAATCGATGAGATCTTTGGTGAGAAATGTGAAGGAAACTTCATCCAGCCGACTTTCATTACGGATTATCCGATTGAAATGTCTCCACTGACAAAGAAACACAGAAGCAAAGAAGGCTTAACAGAGCGTTTTGAATTAATGGTATGCGGTAAAGAAATCGCTAACGCTTACTCAGAGCTTAATGATCCGATCGATCAGAGAGAGCGTTTTGAAGCTCAGATGGCGTTATCTGAAAGAGGAGATGATGAAGCGATGTTTATCGATCAGGACTTCTTAAGAGCGCTGGAATACGGTATGCCGCCAACTTCAGGATTAGGAATCGGTATGGACAGATTAATCATGTTCTTAACGAATAATGCCTCTATCCAGGAAGTATTATTCTTCCCTCAGATGAGACCTGAAAAAGCAGTCCCACAAATTGAACTGGGCGAGGATGAAAAAGTAATCCTTGAAATCCTTAATTCTCAGGAAGGGCCAATGGCTTTGGCTGAAGTAAAAGAAAGAAGCCAGTTATCCGGTAAAAAATGGGATAAAGCTTCCAAGACTTTGACAAAAAACAATATTGTGAAAGTAGAGAAAATTGACGAAAATCTTTTGATGAAACTGGCTTAAGATTTCTCAGAAAACATAAATAAAAAAAAAGGTACAGTGCTATGCTGTACCTTTTTCTTTTTTCCATTTCCGGAGCTGTGCCCTGAAGTTTTTAAACGGAGCCACGGTATTGATATGAATCCATTTCCAAACCGGCCACTGGGCGGGAGTCGTTGCCCATTTTCTTTTGCCAGGAATAAATAGTATATCATCATCAAGGCTTTCTATCCAGTTGATAATTTCATCCACCTGATTTCGAAGCAGTTTTCTTTGTTCTTGTAAAGTATGATAACCATATTGATTATAAAAAGACTGGTACAATCCTCCCAGGTTATTCCATTTGTATTCAGGAGTGGGAGTTTTCACTTCAATTCCTTTGCTTTCATCAGATTCCCACTGTAAAAGCAGGTGAGTCCAACCCAATTGATAGGAAATATTTTGTGATGGAGTTTTATCAACTCCCGGCTGCCTAAGATCTTTTTCCTCTTCTTTGATATCATTAAATTCCTGATCATAGAGCAGATATCTTTTCTTTAGCTCTTCAATGAGTTGTGTTTTGTCTTTATAAGTCTGCATATCTTATTTTCTCAACTTACTGAAAGAAGCCATCAGATAAAATAAGAAAGGAAGAATAAACAATGAGCCCAGCATCAATGCCCATCCCAATGCGGCGATAGTTTTTTCAGGAGCCATATGTTCCAGTAATGAAAGATGCTGTCCGTTTCCTAATAAAATAATATCCGGATTGTGCTGATACGTTGCCGCTACTAAAATCATCACCATCTGGAATCCTGCCAAAGCACGTACAGGAAGCAGCTTCTGACGGTTCATCGCCCTTAGAATAAGCAACAAGGCAATGGTGGCAAAAGCAATCGCCATAATCCCCAAAGGCTTTGAAAATACCCACATCAAAAGGGGAATATCTGAAATATAAGCAGTTACGAATACCAATATTCCTGTGACCACAACAAAGATCATGGTCTGCTTGGATTTTCTGATCATTAACAAAAGATCGGCCTTATCACGTGTTTCTCTTAATGAAAATATAGAAGCAAGATAAGCACAAAGGGCTACAGTAAATAAGCCCACAGAAACCCCAAACCAGTTCAGCCAGCTGAATACATACAAATCCAGAAAACCTACAGCATCAGGATTGATAGAATGTGAAACCGTAGCAGCAGCAATTAATCCCAAAAAGAAAGGAGTTAAAAGACTCGCATAATAAAAAATCTGGGTATATAAAACCTGCCAGTTATCCTTTACAGCATCATAATGCCTGAACGTAAAAGCTGTTCCTCTTGCAATAATTCCTAAAAGCATTAAGACTAAAGGAATGTGAAGATAAGTAGACATAGTGGTATAAATCTCCGGAAAGCCAACAAAAAGGATAACGATGGCAATAATCAGCCACATATGATTGGCTTCCCAAACAGGAGCAATAGATTCATACATAATCTCATGGGTTTTATGGCGGGCTTTTTTATTGGTGAACATTTCTACAATACCTGCTCCAAAGTCAGCTCCTCCCAGAATAATATAAAGACAAATGGATAGCCAGAGAAAACCTATTACAATGTAAATCATGATTTTTTGTTTTTATCGTTAAACTGAGCATCGGTAGGATCGTAAAGCTTCGGTACCATTTGAATCTGTCTCTTTAAAAGGAAAACAAGGATCAATGATAATGATACGAAAATAGCCGTGAAAAAATAGAATGAATACTGTATTCCCGGCATAGGAGTTACAGCGTCAACTGTTCTCATAATTCCATAAATAATCCAGGGCTGTCTTCCTACTTCCGTTACTGTCCATCCGGCTTCCAACGCAATATATCCAAAAGGTGTTGCTATTAAAAATGTTTTCAATAGCCAGTGTTTATTCAGCCATTCTTTTTTGAAAAAGAAAGCATATAAATAAATAGCTCCAATAACAATCATGATCACTCCGAAGAAAATCATGATTTGAAAAGCATAATGAACCACAGCAATCGGAGGCCATTCATCTCTAGGGAAATCCTTAAGACCTTTTACTTCAGAATTGAAATCATTGCTCACCAGAAAACTTAAAACTTTCGGAATTTTCACTGCATATTTCACTTCTTCTTTTTCCTCATCAGGAATTCCTCCAATCACAAATGAAGCCCCTTTTTCCGTTTCAAAATGAGCTTCCATAGCTGCCAGTTTGATAGGCTGTCTTTCTGCTACTGACTTTGCAGCAACATCACCGCTTAGAGGTGCTCCGAATGCCCCAATCAAAGCAAATCCTACGGCAATTCTAAAAGCTTTGGTATGAAATTCAACATTTCTTTTTCGCATAATCATAAAGGCATGTACTCCAGCTACGGCAAATCCTGTTGCACAAAATGCCGCAACCGTCATGTGAAGAGCCTGCGGAAACCACGCATCATTGAACATTGCTTTGATAGGATCTATATTAAGGTACTGTCCGTTAATATAATCAAAACCGGTGGGAGAATTCATCCATGAGTTGGCTGCTACCACCAGAATTCCGGAAGCCAGCCCGCTTACTCCTACAAGAAATCCGCAGAACCAGTGAAACCATTTATTGAATCTTTCCCATCCATATAAAAAGAAACCGATAGCAATAGCCTCAATGAAAAAGGCTGTTCCTTCCAGAGAAAACGGCATCCCGAAAATCGGACCTGCATGTTTCATAAATCCAGGCCATAGAAGTCCAAGTTCAAAGGAAAGCATGGTTCCTGAAACTGCTCCGGTAGCAAAAAGGATAGCTACCCCTTTGCTCCATGCTTTTGTCAGTCCTTTATATACTTCATTATTGGTCTTTAGGTATTTCCAATGGGCAAAAGCCATCAAAAAAGGCATCACCATACCCACACAAGAGAATATGATATGAAAGCCCAGAGAGAGAGCCATCTGAGCGCGTGCTGCTATAAAATCATCCATAATTTCAACTTTTCAGTTAATAAATTTAAGCATAAATTATTGATGTTGAATATGATTTACAACAGTTGCTATTTCAGCAATACCTTTTAATTTTGAATCTTTTATTGACTTCCTTTTTCTTATGTTTTTAATAAGAAAACTCTACATTTTTTTGACACTTTTTAACTTTCATACCTCGAAAAAAATCACGATATTTGTGAGTCTTTGCATACAGCAGGATTTTTAATTTTTAATATGAGTCAAAAACAATATACAGCTAGTAGTATTCAGGCATTGGAAGGAATGGAACACGTTCGTATGCGTCCTTCAATGTACATTGGTGATGTAGGAGTCAGAGGACTTCACCACTTGGTTTATGAAGTAGTAGATAACTCTATTGACGAGGCATTGGCAGGGTACTGCGACACGATCTTCGTTAGCATCAAGGAAGGAAACGGAATTGAGGTAAGTGATAACGGTAGAGGTATCCCGGTTGATTTCCACGAAAAAGAGCAGAAATCTGCCCTTGAAGTGGTAATGACAAAAATTGGAGCCGGAGGTAAGTTTGACAAAGACTCTTATAAGGTTTCAGGAGGTCTTCACGGGGTTGGGGTTTCGTGTGTGAATGCACTTTCCAATGAGATGATCACTACTGTTTACAGAGATGGAAATGTTTACCAGCAGATCTATTCAAGAGGAAAAGCCCAGACAGGTGTTGAGGAGATTGGTCACAGCGAAAAAAGAGGAACCAAGCAGTTTTTCCAGCCGGATGATAGTATATTTACAGAGTTAATTTACAATTACGATACATTAGCAAGCCGTTTAAGAGAACTTTCTTACCTTAACAAAGGAATTACCATTACATTAACTGATGAAAGAGAGAAATTAGAAGACGGATCTTTCCGTTCGGAAGTTTTCCATTCAGAAGGTGGGTTAAAAGAATTCGTTGCTTACATTGATGGTAACCGTGAGTCTATCATGGAACATGTAATCTTCATGGAAGGAGAAAGAGATGATATTCCTGTAGAAGTAGCAATGCGTTACAATACATCTTTCAATGAAAATCTTCACTCTTATGTAAACAATATCAATACTCATGAAGGAGGAACTCACTTAGCAGGTTTCAGACGTGCTTTAACAAGAACGCTTAAGAAATATGCTGATGATCTGGGTATTCCACAGAAAGAGAAAGTAGAAGTTACAGGTGATGACTTCCGTGAGGGATTAACAGCTGTGATTTCTGTAAAAGTAATGGAGCCTCAGTTTGAAGGACAGACTAAAACAAAACTAGGAAACTCTGAAGTTTCCGGAGCTGTTGATAAAATTGTTGGGGAAATGCTTACCAATTTCCTTGAAGAAAACCCTTCTGAGGCAAAACTGATCGTTCAGAAAGTTGTTTTGGCAGCAAAAGCAAGACAGGCAGCGAAGAAAGCCCGTGAAATGGTTCAGAGAAAATCTCCCATGGGAGGTTCTGGTCTTCCAGGTAAATTATCTGATTGCTCTTCTAAAGACCCGGCAGAATCTGAAATCTTCCTTGTAGAGGGAGATTCCGCAGGGGGTACGGCTAAGCAGGGAAGAGACAGACACTTCCAGGCTATCCTTCCTTTAAGAGGTAAAATTCTGAACGTAGAGAAATCTATGCTTCATAAAGTATATGATAATGAAGAGATCAGAAATATCTATACAGCTCTTGGAGTTTCTGTAGGAACAGAAGAAGACAGCAAAGCATTGAATATGGCTAAGCTGAGATACCACAAGATCGTTATCATGACCGATGCCGATATTGACGGATCTCACATTTCTACATTGATCCTTACTTTCTTCTTCAGATATATGAAGGAACTTATTGAGAATGGATATATCTATATTGCTCAACCTCCTTTATACCTATTAAAGAAAGGGAACAAAAAAGTATATGCATATAACGAAAAAGAACGTGAAGAGTTTACTCTAGACATGGCTCCGGATGGTAAAGGAGTAGAAGTACAACGTTACAAAGGTCTTGGAGAAATGAACCCTGAACAGCTTTGGGAAACTACATTGAATCCTGAACACAGAATTCTTAAACAGGTAACCATTGATAATGCAGTGGAAGCAGACAGTATTTTCTCTATGCTGATGGGGGATGAGGTTCCACCAAGAAGAGAGTTTATCGAGAAAAATGCGAAATATGCCAAAATTGATGCATAAACGTTTTTAAAAATATAACAAAAAAAGCTTCTAATTATTTAGAAGCTTTTTTTATATTTGGATAAACCAAAAAAACAATAATATGTTAACTCTTTTACAAACAGACCCTTACAACGGGGCAGATGCGGCTTCTGGAGCAGTAGCTGCAGGATTGGGGATCGGAACGATGTTCTTCGGCTTACTTTGCTATATTTTCTATGGATATTGCATGTACAAAATCTTCCAGAAAGCAGGACGACAAGATGCCTGGGCTGCCTTTATTCCTATTTATAACACCATCGTATTGCTGGAAATTGTGAAAAAACCAATTTGGTGGATCATTCTTTTCTTTATTCCACTGGTAAACATTTATGCATGCTGGGTTGTATATGACAGGCTAGCCAAAGGCTTTGCCAAAGAAACTCCTCTTTACACGATTCTCATTCTCCTTTTCGGATTTATTTTTATTCCTGTATTGGGACTCGGAAGTGATCAGTTTGATAGTAAACTGGTCCCGAATGATTAAAAAAGAAACCAAAAAATTAAAAGACTTCATTTTTGAGGTCTTTTTTTATAAATAATTTTAAGCTGTAGAATTTATTGTACTTCTTCCTATTATTAATTCTACATTATTTAAATTGCATGAATTGTAATTTATTTTAAATTTGAAATGAAGATAATATGAAGTTTATCCCTTCATGCCACAGAATAGGTACACCCTTCTCCCAATATAGAATGAGTATAAATATTCTGTTTTTAACTTTTCAAAATTAATGATGAAAAGTTGATAATGTGTTCATTTTCTTATAGGTACATTTAATATAGTACTTTTTTAAGTAATAGGTTAAGGCTTCACATGTTGAAGCCTTTTATATTTTTTTTAACAGTTATTAAGATTTTATTATTTTTGTATCATCTTAATAACTATGATGAAAATATTAGTCTTGGGGGCTTTATCTACCGCCTCATTGTATTTCGCACAGAGCTATCCTGCCTCTGCCATTCCTGAGAATTTAAAGAAAAATGCTAACGTTGTTATACGAAAAAAATTTACAACGGTTCAGATCAACAAAGTTGATGAAATAAAATACCAATATAATACTGTGACTACAGTTTTAAATAAAGATGGTGATGAACGAGCTGTAGCGTATATACCTTATGATAAAGCAAAAAGTATTTCTAATATAAAAGTTACGATTTATGATGAAGCAGGAAAAAAGGTTAAGAGCTTTTCAAAGTCGGATTTTAAAGATTTTGCTAATAATCCTCAGGGAGTTTTCTATTCTGATAACAGAATTCTGGTATTTTCTTACACATCAGTTCAGTATCCTTATACTGTTGATTTTTCTTATGAAAGCGAAGATAAGAATACGATCTTTATTCAGGATTTTGTACCGTTTCACTCTATTAAAATGTCTTTGGAAGAGGCTCAGTTCAAAATCATTAATACATCAGGAATTGAACTGCGTACCAAGATATACCCTTCAAAGTATAACTATGCGTCTGTTGTAGAAAGCGGAAGTGAAAATGATAAGACCTATTCCTATAAAAATGTACCTGCCATTGATGATGCTTTTATGATTCCGGAGCCTGTTAAAATCTTACCTTCAGTAAATTTTGCTTTAACAAAATTTAACCTTGCAGGAAAACAAGGGACTTTAAATAACTGGACGGATTTTGGAACCTGGTACTATAAAGATCTAATAGAACCAGTTTCGGTATCTACTCCAGCTATTAAAGCTGAAGTAGCATCTTTACAATTACAGGGATCTGTAGAAGATAAAGTAAAGAAAATTTATCAGTACATGCAGAACAAAACCCGATATATCGCTGTAGGATTAGGAATTGGGGGCTGGCTTCCTATGCAGCCGGATGAAGTCCACAAAAAAGGATATGGAGATTGTAAAGCATTAACGAATTATATGAGAATTCTATTGAATGAAGCAGGAATTCCATCTAAATACTGTGTGATCAATTCCAGTTCCTCACAGGTTTCTTTTGATCCCGAATTTCCTTCTATGGGAGGAAATCACGCTATTCTGATGATTCCGACTGAAAAAGGAAATATCTGGCTTGAAAATACTTCTCAACAAATAGCCTTTAATCATTTAAGCTATAATACCACAGACAGAAATGTGCTTGCTGTAACTCCGAAGGGAATAGAACTTATCAATACACCGGTTTATAAAGCTGAACAAAATAAAGAAAAACAAATATTGCGAGTTAACCTTAATGAGGACAACAGTATTATCGGGACTGGAAATTTTTCCTATACGGGAAATCAATATGATTATAATTTGAGGTTTGCCAGTCTTAATCCCACTGAAAAAAATGATGCGGTAAAAGAGAGGTTTAATGTTTTAAATTTTGAAAAGGTTGAAATGAAAAATTTTAACAATGACAGAGATAATGCTGTTATTACCTACGACCTTGATTTTAAGACCAATAATTTCTCCAAAAAAGCTGGAAACAGCCTTCTGTTCAGATCTGTGCCTATTTTTAATGATGCTGTCTTTAAAACTGATGAAACCCGCGAGCTTCCTTTTGAAGTCGGTATGTCTTATGAGGACGAATATGAAATTGCTTATGTACTTCCTTTGGGGTATAAGGTGGATGAAACTCCTGATAATTCAAGCATCACTTCTGAATTTGGATCTTACAAACTAAGTTTTGTTAAAAGTGAAGGACAGGTAAAGGTGGTCAGAAAAGTACAGATCAATAAAGGATTATATCCAAAAGAAAAATATAACGATTATATAAGTTTCAGAAAAAAGATTCTGAATATGGATAATTCGAAAATTTTAATAACAAAAATATAACCATGAAAAAAATTATAGTATTGCTTTTTTTGCTCTGCCAATACCATATTGATCAGTGCTCAGAAGAAATATGAATTTCTGAACCCTCCCAAATTTAATGAGGCAGATCTGTCGAAAGCAAAATCTTTATTAGATGAAAATGCTCCTGCCGAAATTTTATACAAATCTGCTTATTTTATGGTGGATTCCAATACGGGAAATCTCCACAAAAGATATTTTTACAGAGTGAAGATTTATAATAAAGATAAAGCTGAAGACTGGTTAAATCTTGAGATTCCTATTTATAATGTTGGAACCAACAGAGAATCACTGGGAAAGTTCAAAGCTTTTACCTATAATCTTGAAAATGGAGTTACAGTTCCCGTAAAAGTGGAAAAAAGTTCTCAATATAAGAGTAAAGAGAATAAATATGTTACTTTAACAAAATTTGCTTTTCCAAGTGTGAAAAATGGATCTGTCATAGAATATCAATATGAAATTATATCTCCGTTCCGCTTTATGATTCCAGAGGTATTGATAGAATCTGATACTCCTTCACTGAATACAGAATATGTTTTTGATACACCCATCAATATGTCTTATAATGTAAACTATACGGGAGGAATCAGTCCTAAGTATAGAGAAATGGAAGAAAGATATCTGTATGGTGCTCAATATAAAACCTATAGATTTGCTTATGAGAATTTGACTGGTTTTAAAACTGAAAAATTTGTAAGAAACGATAGAAATTTCAGAACAAAAATCAGTGCTGAGCTAAATTCTACTAATTTCGGCGAGCTTAAATTGTATTCATCTTCATGGGATCAGATTGCAAAGAGACTGTATGATAGTGATGATTTTGGAGGTGAAATAAAAAGAACAAAACTGGCAAGAGAAAATATTCCGGCAGGAGTTTCGGAAATGAAAACAGATCTTGAAAAAGCCAATGCAATATTTTCATACGTTCAGAAAACCTTTACATGGAATAAGGACAAAGGGGTTTATACAGAAGACGGTATCAAAAAACTTTTGGAAACTAAAACCGGCAACGCCGCAGAAATTAATCTTTTCCTTGTTATGATGCTTCGCGAAGCAGGTCTTAAAGCTGATCCGTTGATTATTTCTACGGTAGAGAACGGATTGATCAATATGGTGTCCCCTAATATTTCCAATATGAACTTTGTTTTGGCAGCAATTGATATAGATAAGCAGCTGCATATTTATGATGCTACCTCCAAACAATCTTCATTGGATGAAATACCTCTAAAAAACTGGAATCAATATGGAATCCTTGTGACTAAAGATAAGGCTTTGCAGATTCAGATGTCCAATGTAAAATCAAGCAATACTTATCTTACAGCGAATGCCAAAATCAATGATGACGGTAGTATTTCCGGTACCTATTCGGATAAAGATACAGGTGCATACGCGATGTATGCTAAAGACAACTACGATGATAACGCAGAAAAATACAAGAAGCAGTATAAAGAAAACTTCTCAATGGATTTCACGGATATCAATTCGAAAGTGTTGGAAAATGGCGACTTTGAAAGCACTATGAAATTCTCTTCGTCCAACCTTATTGACAGAGTAGGGAAGAAAATGATTATTAATCCAATGTTGTTTTTAAGTAAAAGTTCCAATGAATTTGATCAGACTGAAGCCAGAAAATACCCCATCGATTTTGGATCACCTTCTACCAAAATAAAAAAAGTAACTCTTGAAATTCCGGAAGGATACGTGATTGAGGAAATGCCTAAAGAAAAAAAGATCGTCACAGAAGATAAAGAAATAGAATACACCTATTCTATCGTACAAAAAGGAAATAAGCTGGAGGTAACGACCACCACAAAAATTAACAGCTCAGACTATCCGAAAGAATATTACCCTGCATTCAAACAAATCTGGGGCGTTGCTTCTAAATTTGAAAATCAGGTAATCAGTCTTGTAAAAAAGTAATAGTTAACAGGATTTAAATAAAAAAATATTTTTTTTTCAAAAACCATTCATCTTTTGAATGGTTTTTGTATTTGATACCCCAAAAATAGAATTATGAAAAATACGATTGCTGTTATAGCACTATCTTCTTTCTTAGCTGTTACTGCCTGTAAAAAAAATGAAACAGCAGGATCAGCAGAAAAAATAGAAAACAAAGCCACTGAAGAATTTGTAGTAGACTCTGTGAAAGTCAATGACTCTACAAAAATTACGGATTCTTTAAAAGTGAGCTTTACTTCAAAGCTTTTGGTTTTTCCAACTTTAAAAGATAAAAAACTGTTAGACAGCATCTATTTCCAGAATGAAAAGATTAAAGATTTTTCCAAAGCTGGTCTTCAGGCTTATCTGGATAATGAAAAAACTAATTATTTCAATTCTGTAAAAAATGATAATAAAGACTGGGTTTCAGATGTTACTTATGCTCAAAACTGGTATTCAAGCTCGCATATGAATCTTATTTCTAATTCTAACGGTTATATGCATATTCAGTATCTGGGAAGCGGGTATGAAGGAGGAGCACATGATAACTACGGATTTTCCGAAAGGGTTTTTGATCTTAAAAACAACAAAAAATTAGAACTGAAAGACATTACTTCAATGCCTAAAAATAAAATTGAAGCCATTCTGATGAAAAATATTGATAAAATGAATAGTGGTACAATGGATGGTGACGGAGAAGTGAAGAACTCAGAAATGCTTTTAGTGGATAAAATTCCGGCATCAGACAACTTTTATTTTGATGATAAAAACCTGTATTTTCACTACAGTCCGTATGAAATTGCTGCTTTTGCTGCCGGAGACATTACAATTCCGGTTTCATGGGAAGATCTGAAAGGTACATTAAATACAGAATTTAAAGAAAGAATGAAAATTAAGTAAATTAATGCTTCCAGTTTTGGAAGCATTTTTTAATTTTGTGGTAATGGACAAAGTAGCTTTTATTATCAATCCTTTTTCGGCCAAAAAAAATTATCAGCCGTTTTTAAACGAACTTAAAACAAAGGTTAATAACCCATTGTACTATGTGTCAGAATCTATTCCAGGAACAGATGAATTTATTCAGTCCCATTTTGAAGAGGTTGATATTTTTGTGGCTATCGGAGGGGATGGTACTATTTCTACAGTAGCCAAAAATCTTATTTACACAGATAAAATTCTGGCAATTTTTCCCGCAGGTTCAGGAAATGGATTTTCCAATGAAACACAATTCAGTAAAAATCTGGATGAACTTTTAGAAAAAATAAAAGCTAAAAACTCCCGAAAGATTGATACTTTTACGGTAAACGACAGGCTATCCATCAATGTTTCGGGAACAGGATTTGACGGTAAAGTGGTTAAGGAATTTGAAAAAACAAGCCGTGGATTCAAAAATTATATCAAAGTTTCCCTGAAAACCTTTTTCAATTACAAACCTATCAAGGTGAAATTTTTTGATGAAGAATATCAACAGTACAATGGAAGGTATCTGATGATGAACATTGCCAATACCCGTCAGTTTGGTAACAATGCCTATATTGCTCCGAAAGCCAGTAAAAGTGATGGACTGGTTGACATGGTTTTGGTAAAAAAGTTTCCACTTACTTATTCAGCACTTTTTGCTTTCCGAATGTTTACTAAAAGACTGAAAGATGATGAATATGTAACCTATCTTCCAGTCTCTGAAATATCATTTAAGGTCAATACCAAAAACTGGCATCTGGACGGTGAATTCAATAAGATCAAATCACCAATCCATGTTAAAGTTCAACCCGCGAGTTTAAGTATTTTGATTTAAAGCTTTATGGTACTGGATGCAGGTTAATTTTGTTTCCGATTTACTAGTTGCTGTTTATTGGGTTTCGGGTTACGTGTTACACACAACCTTGAACTTTGAACCTTGATTATTTCCCAATTCCTGCAACCTAAACCTGCCATCTGCAATCTATTTACACTTCCAGTTTCTTTTCCACTTCAGCCGGATGATCCAGGCAGTATTGAAGTTGCTTTTTATCAAGCTGTTTTTCCCAGTTGGCAACTACTACGGTAGCTACAGAATTCCCAATTACGTTGGTCAGAGCTCTGCATTCGCTCATGAACTTATCAATTCCAAGAATCAAAGTCATTCCTGCAATCGGAATCTCAGGAACTACTGCCAATGTTGCGGCAAGGGTAACGAATCCGGCGCCTGTAACGCCAGCTGCCCCTTTTGAACTTAGCATAGCCACCAAAAGAAGCATCAGTTGTTTTTCGATAGGAAGATGAATATTTAAGGCCTGCGCGATAAAGAGAGAGGCCAGGGTCATATAAATATTAGTTCCGTCTAGATTGAAAGAATATCCGGTAGGAACCACAAGGCCTACAATGGCGCGTGAACAACCTGCCTTTTCAAGTTTTTCCATAATTCCGGGCAAAGCAGATTCTGATGAGCTTGTACCCAAAACGAGAAGTAGTTCTTCTTTAAGATAGAAAAGGAGTTTGAAAATATTAAATCCGTTATACCATGCTACCGCTCCCAATACCAGAATCACAAACAGGATTGATGTAATATAAAATGTACCTACGAGGAATATAAGATTCAGAACAGAATGTAGTCCATATTTACCGATCGTAAAAGCCATTGCTCCGAAAGCACCTATCGGGGCCAGTTTCATCAACATATGAACGATCTTAAATACCGGAGTTGATAGATCCTGTAAAAAATCGGTTACTTTCTGGCTCTTTTCTTTTGTTAAAACCAAAGCAACTCCCATTAAAATTGCTACCAAAAGTACCTGAAGAATATTTTCACCCACCAACGGACTGAATAATGTCTCCGGAATAATATTCATAATGAATCCCGTAAGTGTTGATTCATGAGCTTTTGCCTGATACTGTGAAACATCACCCGAAAGAGTAGAAGGATCAATATTTAAACCATGACCCGGTTGAAGAATATTTCCTACTAATAACCCTATGATAAGAGCCAGAGTTGAAAAGGTAAAAAAATAGATCATTGCTTTGATTGCAATTCTGCCAACTTTTTTCAAATCGGTCATGTGGGCGATTCCTAACGTAAGCGTAATGAAAATTACCGGAGCGATAATCATTTTTACCAATTTGATGAATCCATCTCCCAAAGGTTTCATCTTTTCTCCTAACTCAGGATAAAATTTTCCCAGAAGAATACCTGCAATGATGGCGATAATCACCTGGAAATAAAGCTGATTGTGTATTTTTTTTGCTTTCAAAGAACAGTCGTTTTGTTTTTTTAAAGGCGAAAATTAAGAAAATTTATCTAAAAACATGACAAAAGTCATTGAAAAGAATCTGTTGAGAAGTTTTGTCTATGGATAAACTGAGCTAGACATTAGAGTCGGAAAAATTTTAAAAAATATGCGATTTCTTATAATACTAAAAAAGTATAGGAGATTATTTTAACACGTCAAGTCTTGTCGCTACTTCCATTTACATTTGCTTTAGAAACGTTTCAGAAAAAACAAATAATAAAAACATGATTTTATGGAAAATATTTTAGAAGACATTGATGATTTTGACGAAGAAAGTAAGCAAATACTTCGAGGAAGTCGTATCATACAATTGGCAGAACTTGAAAAAGGAATTTACGGAAGTGGTAAAGATCCTTTTGAGGGAATAAGAACCAACAAAACATTTGATGAAATTTCCAATGAGCTTGCATTAAGCACACCTTTTGGTAAAAATAGTCTTTTTTATAAACCTACCTCCGAAGATTATGATGCTTTATCTGGAGACTTTTATACAGGAGGGATTAACTATGAACTTCTGGCAAAAGATTTAAAAGAAAAGTTAGGACTGATAAAAAGCTTTTTATTTGAGCCAGAAAAATATTTATTGGAAGATAAAACTATTTATTCAGGCTCTTCTTCATTCGGTATTCCTGTATTCAGCAGTATTAAAAATAACAAACCTTTTGTATATAAAAAGAACAATAAAGAAACTCTGGCTTTTTTTGACGTATCCAAACTGAATACCAGAAAAAACTTATTGAGCAACTCTTATAATTTTGGAGTTTATTTTGACAATTATAAAGTAACCTATAATCTTAACTTTATCTATAAAGATGGAGAGAATAAGAAGTTTTCTGATGCACAAACGGATGCAACTGAAACTCTCTATGATTTTAAGCTGAATGATGAATACATTGCCATAAAGCTTTATACTGGGAATGAAGAAACTTTTATTGAATTTTTGCGAATTATAAAAGGTAATTCACAAGCCGAGCAGATGAAAAATGATATTATCCGATATTATAAATATTTTTTTGCAGCTGCTAAAAACAATCCTGATTTCATTGATGCCTTATACGAAAACATTCCTGATTTTGTTTTGGAAGATCTTACCGATGAAATGCTTTGGAAGGATTTTGTTTCCCTTTCTGAAAAAGCTATTGATACATCTGGTACCAATGAAAATATTTCAATTATTAATCTGCTGAAAGGTGTAAAAAATGCGAATTGGTGGTATAATCAAATCAATAAAAACCCTGAAATTGTCCGTCAAATATTTGAAAAATTCAGCAATAAACATATTGAAGTATTAATTACAATTTTTTCAAGAATTGGTCTTAAAAACTGGACCAATAAAGAACTCGAACAGGCATGGAAATTTGACGTTGATTATGAGGAATACAAACCTTCTGGTGAAGTTAATGATCCATTTATAAGATACACCGGCTTTGCTTATTACTTAGAAAGAGAAAAAAAATATAGGGTAGGTACTGCATTATTTGCTCATAATCAAGATTCTTTTCCAATGTATTATGCTGAAAAGGAAATTGGAAATAAGAGTGAAAACCCTTTTAGTCCTATGAAAGTTGTAGTTGAGGAGGGTAAAGAATTATATATTCCTTGTTTTGTTGCTGAATATTTTACTAATAAAAAAATAGATGAAGAGTTTTGGATAATCCTGAATAATATTGCTGCAGGGTTGTTACCCGAGTTTGGAGCAGGAATTGCAAGAGGTGCTGCTATTTTATCAAGGATTCTAAGCGGTAGGAAAATAAAAACTGTAGAGGAACTTATAGATTTTTTGGGGAAAGTAGACCAAAATGTAATGGCTGAGAATTTAGAAAAAGTAGGAATACAAGTTCTCTTCAGAGGAACAACAAGAAGTATAAATGGAGAACTCTTTACAGGTAATAGTAATTCAATAGAGTATGGCGTTTCAACTTCTACAGACCCGATAAGAGCTGTCATCTTTGGTATAGAATCTTCATCTAAGCCTGGAACAAAAGGTGTTTTGCAAGTTTATGTTCCAAAAGATTTAAAAGGTTTAAATTTACAATCTGCTAACTATCGAGTTAGTAAAGAATTAGAAGTTATAATTAATACTTCACCTGAAAAATTATCTGATTTCGTTGTAAGGGAGATTCCTATAGAAGACGCAAGGAAATTAGTTAATGAGTTATATGGGATTGACATTCCTAAAACAATTACAAGTAACTCTATTCCTGGCAGTAATATGTTATTAGAAGAGACAAAAAAATTAACACCTAAAGAAGCACAGGAATTCTATAAAAAGATTATTAAATTTAAAAAATAAAATTATGAATATATTAACTAATGAAATGTTTGAAAAGTTAAATGAAACTGAATTAGTTTGTAACCCCTTTCTTTTTTCTCACAGAGCACATTCAGAATTAGATATTAAGTATTATGATTTACCTACCATAAATAAAGAAAAGCAACTTTATTTAGATAATAACAGAAGTGATTTTGATTTTGTTGTTGGAACAAAATTTAATATCATTTTTAGAAGGAAGGATGTTAAAGGCTATCAAAAAATTGATGCAGAATTAGACTTTGTTTCTTTAAAAAAAGGAGATAATATTGGTGTCATTCCAAAAGGATATGGAGGTATTGTTCGTTTAATATTCAAAGATAAAGTGCCTGATATAACCCAATTACTAGTTCAAAACGAAAATGAAAAATATGATGATTCAAAAAATGATGTAATTTATTTTACCACTCAAGAAATAATGGATAAAATCCTGGCAGAATTAGATAAAGCAGAAAATGTTTAAAATTAAAGATCGTTCAGCAATGAGAGTTTTTTTATTAAAGACATCAACTGGAAATTTATTTAGTAACATAACGAAGGTAATTGAAAAGAATCTCTTGTAGTAGCTTTATAAATAAAAGCTAAGGCTTGATTTTTAGAAACTGCATTTGCTTTTTAAAAATCAAGCTTTAGCTAATATTATTTGTATAATTGTAAATATAAATTATTCCACTGCTACAGAATCATCTCCACGGCCATCAGCGACAGCATGAATATTTCCGTTTTCATCAAGGACAATCATTTCTGTTTTACCAATATATTTTGTCTTTTCAATGATGTAATTCTTGCTTTTCAGTTCAGAAATAGTGCTTTCCGGGAAATTGTTTTCCACGGTGATAGTTTCTGGTAACCATTGATGGTGGAATTTAGGTGCATTCACCGCAATATTCGCATTCAGTTTAAAATCCACTACATTCACGATAGACTGATACACTGAAGTAGGAATTGTAGTTCCTCCTGGTGTTCCCACGACCATATAAGGTTTTCCGTTTTTAAGGATGATGGTTGGGGTCATCGAAGAGAGCATTCTCTTGTTAGGTTGTATTGAATTAGCTTCTCCACCTACTGCTCCAAACATATTCGGGACTCCGGGTTTGATAGAGAAATCATCCATTTCATTATTTAAAAAGAATCCGGCTCCTGAAACAAGAACTTTACTTCCATAGTATCCATTAAGTGTGGTGGTTACAGAAGCTGCATTTCCATCCTTATCCAATACGGAAATATGAGTAGTCTGCATAGATTCTTTAGGTTGTTCTATAATCTTACCAACTTCTGCACTTGGAGTTGCCTTATCAAAACTGAAGCTTTTCCATCTTCCTTTCAGATATTCATCCGAGATCAGATAAGAGGTTTTATCCTGAATAAAATCCGGATCACCCATATATTCTGCTCTGTCGGCGTAAGCCCTTCTTTCTGCTTCAGTCATGATCTGAACTGCTTTTGTAGAGTTTTGCTGATACTTTTCAAGGTTTTCAAAACTAGCCATTCTGAGCATCTGGGCAAGAAGAACTCCGCCGCTTGAAGGCAGAGGCATCGTGACAACATTGCTTCCTTTATAATCAAATTCCAGCGCTTTTCTTTCAGCAACTTTATAATTTTTAAGATCTTCAAGAGTGATGATTCCGTTTCCTCTTTTCATTTCGGCAACTAAAAGATCAGCCGTTTTTCCTTCATAAAAACCTTTAGCACCTTGTTTCTGGATCAGTTTCAATGTCTCAGCTAAGTCTTTCTGAACCAAAAGATCTCCGGCTTTCCACGGAGTTTCTTTTACAAAAATGATCGAAGATTTATTATGCTTCTGAAATTTTTCTCTTTGATTATTCAGCATTTCCGCTTCCTTGTCGGTAATGGCAAATCCTTTTTCGGCAAGATCAATAGCAGGCTGGATGATTTTTTCCATAGGAAGCTTACAGTACTTCAGAGTAGCAAAGAATCCTGCTACACTTCCGGGAATACCTACGGCCAGTCTTCCGTTCTGGGAAAGATCAGTATCTGCTTTTCCTTTTTTATCAATATACATGTCTCTGGAGGCTTTTTTAGGAGCAGTTTCCCTGTAATCCAGCGTAAATTTTTCACCGTTATTTTTTACACCTACCAAAAATCCGCCACCTCCGATATTTCCTGCCTGAGGATAAACTACAGCAAGGGCGTATTGTGTTGCAGTAACGGCATCATAGGCATTTCCTCCCATTTTTAAGATTTTAGCTCCCGCTTCACTGGCTAACGGGTGTGCAGAGACGACAACACCTTTCTTCTTTACCTGTACTTCTTTGATAATATTGATATCTGTGAACTGAGCCCAGCTTAGCTGAGCTGCCAAAAGCATCGAAGCAATTAAAATCTTCTTCATATGATTGTTTTTTCTTTACAACAAAATTATTGAATTTTCAGTTAATCACAGCCTGATGATCATTGCATTTGATTTTTTCTTTCATTGAGATTATCTAATTGAAATATCTGTAGTTTATCAGGGCTATGTTTTTTAAATACACCTTTTTTATTATGGTTGGCATGTTTTTTTTACTTTTGTACAATTCTAAAAAAAAATCTGAAAAATGGAATCCTATACGGAAAGAATACTGATTACAGGTGCCTTGGGACAAATTGGTACCGAACTTACGAACAGACTTGTTGAAATTCACGGAGCGGAAAACGTTGTTGCTTCAGGATTGGACAGATGGCAGGAAGGAATTACTTCTGCCGGACACTACGAAAGAATGGACGTTACCAATACTCAATTGGTAAGACAGGTGATTCATGATTATGAGATAACGACAGTGTATCACCTTGCTTCACTTTTATCCGGAACTTCGGAAAAGCAGCCTGTTTTTGCGTGGAAGCTGAATCTTGAACCATTGCTTCACTTTTGTGAAATGGCTAAAGAAGGACTTCTTAAAAAGATCTTCTGGCCAAGTTCTATCGCGGTATTTGGAAAAGGAATTCCAAAGCATGAGGTAGGACAGGATGTGGTATTGAATCCAACAACTGTTTATGGGATCTCTAAAATGGCAGGGGAGAAGTGGTGTGAATACTATTTCGACAAATATGGTGTGGATGTAAGAAGTATCAGATATCCTGGATTGATCTCATGGAAGACTCCTGCGGGAGGTGGAACTACCGACTATGCTGTTGAGATTTTCTACAAAGCGATTGAAGACGGAAAGTATACAAGTTTCATTTCCGAAAATACAGGAATGCCGATGTTGTATATGGATGATGCCATTAATGCAACCTTGAAATTAATGGATGCTCCAAAAGAAAGTTTGACAGTTCGTTCTTCTTATAATTTAGGTGGAATGTCATTTACTCCAAAAGAATTGGCAGAAGAAATCACAAAAGAAATTCCGGATTTTACGATTGATTATAACCCGGATTTCAGACAGGCAATTGCAGATTCATGGCCGGCATCTATTGACGATTCAGTAGCGAAAAAAGACTGGGGTCTGACTTATGATTTCGGAATTTCGGAAATGACAAAAGATATGATTAAAAATCTGAAAGTAAAATTAGGAAAGGATTAATAATATAAAGTAATACTTTAATTGTTTTTACTTTTAACATCTGATTTTTAATATATTACAGTATTTATATAAACTTTAATTTAAATGGTATTATTAACTTTTAACATCACTTGTATTGAGGCTGAAGTAAAAAACGGCTCTCAAATTACTGATGAAGAGCGATTGAAAATCACCGAAGATAATACCAAAGCGATTCTTAGAGTTTTAGATATTCATGATATCAAATCAAGTTTTTTTGTAGAGGTTTCTCTTACCGAAAAACTTCAGAATTTAATAAAAGCAATTTCATCCAAAGGGCATGAAATTGCTTTTTATAATAAAGGATCAAATCCTGAAGAAATAGAAAATGCCAAGAAGAATATTCAGGATCTTTTGGAAAAACAGATCAGAGGAATTCGTCAGAAAGATGTAAAAGTTGCTCAGGAAACTTTAAAGCTGATGGAATTTAATTACGTCTCCAATATCGATAATGCCAATATTCTTTTTCCTTTTAAAAGACTCAAAAGAGATACCGAAATTACAGAAGAGGATGGTTTGAGTATTGTCCCTGAAAGTATTTCTCCGTATAGTCAGCTTCCTTATAATGATTTCGTGTTTCAGATCCTGCCGATGAAATATTACCAGAACATGGTGCTGGAAACTTTGCAGAATGAAGAATTTGTACTGATCTATCTGAACACATGGCAGTTTACAGATTTCAAAAAATACCGTTTTGATATTCCTTTTTACCGGAGCTTATTTTCGGGCAAAAAAATGGAGGACAAATTAGATGCCCTCCTTACTTTTCTCAATGACAGGGAAATGGCTACTTCCCGTATGAAAGATTATATTTTTTAGGTCGCAGATAGCAGGGGTTTTGAGTTTGAGAGTTTAACGCACTAGGTAACCAGAAACAAAAACAACTCACAACCAGACAACCAATAACCAGTACCGGATACGGAACCCCGGACCTTTAGCTCAACTCAAAAAGCGTAATCTCCGGCAGTACACCCACTCTTCCTGGGTATCCTAATACACCAAAACCTCTGTTTACATATAATAGTTTCCCTTCACTTTCGTATAAATCAGCCCATTTTGGATATTTGTATTGTACGGGTGACCATTTTACGTTTTTAAGATCTAAACCAAACTGCATTCCGTGGGTATGCCCTGAAAGAGTTAAGTGGATATTTGAAGGGTGCTTTTTAACCACATAATCAAAATGAGTAGGGTCGTGGCTCATCAGAATCTTCGTAGCGGATTCTGGCACTCCTTTTAAAGCATCATCTATTCTTCCGAATTGAGGAAATGGTTTTAATCCCCAGTTTTCTACTCCCAGAATGTATAGTTTTTCTCCGTTTTTTTCAATGACTCTGTGTTCGTTTCTCAGCATGTCGAAACCAGCTTGTTTTTCATAGCCGATTAAGGTGTCAAGGTTTTCTTTTTTAGCTGCAGGTGATTCCCAGGTCACGTAATCTTCGTAATCATGGTTTCCTAGCACGGCTAATTTTCCGTCTTTGGCCTTAATTTTTGAAAACAAGGGAATAAAAGGTTTGAACTCGTCTGCAACATTGTTCACCATGTCTCCGGTAAATAATACCAGATCAGGTTTCTGTTCGTTGATCAGGTTAATCGCATGCTGTAATTTGTCCGGATCTGAGAAGCTCCCGCTGTGAACGTCTGAAATCTGAATGATTTTATATCCTTTAAAGCTTTTCGGAAGGTTAGCAAAATTTACTCTTACTCTTCTTACTTTATGTCTGTACTTTCCAAACGTAATTCCGTCTATGAAAAGAGCAGAAAGTACTCCGCTCATTCCTAATCCAACCAGACTCAGGAACTTTCTTCTTTCCGGGAAGAAATTCTCGGAGGGTTTGGCGAAGCCGATTAAATAACCTCCGGTTCTGATAATATCATCAATTAATAAAAACAGAACTATGAAAATTTTAGGAAGGATAAAGATCAAAAATAAGGAAATCATGATCTGGGTTCTTGCCATACTTCTATCTGATCTCTGATAGTGAGTGAATTCGTAAGCGAAAATCCCGTACACAACCAAAGAAATTATCCAATATCCGATTCTGATCCAGAAATTATCGGTAAGTGTTCTGATGGCCTGATAAATATACACTTCCAAAAAAAGGAAGATTCCGGCGATGATTAAAAAATTCTTTTGCATGTCTGATCAAAAAAAGCACAAAGAATAAACTTCCCTGTGCTTTTATATTTTAATGGTTTAAATATTACTTTTTAGGAAATCTATAAACGATAGCATTGATGTTCATTCCGGCACCTACCGAAGTCATTACAATGTTACCATTATCTTTAAACGATTGACCTTCCATTTTTCCTTTAATTATTAAATCATACATAGTAGGAATTGTTGCTACAGAAGTATTTCCAAGATCCTGGATCGTCATAGGAGAGATGGCATGATCGTATTCTTTTACATCATAAAGTCTGTGAAGTCTTTCAATCATAGCATAATCCATTTTAGCGTTTGCCTGGTGAATTAAGATTTTGTCTATATCTTCAATAGAAAGACCGGCATCAGTAATGGTATCCTTGATCGCAACCGGTACATTTTTTAGAGCGTATTCATAGATTTTTCTTCCTAACATTCTTACATATAGGCGTTTTTGATCTACTTGTTTATTGATGGAAGGTTGGTTTTCAAGATAATTTAATTCAGGTCCGTTGTCACAAATCGTGTTGTGGGCAATAATCCCTACATTCTCTTCATCTGTTGCTTTTACTACTACAGCTCCTGCACCGTCTGCAAAGATCATTCTGTTTCTGTCATGTGGATCTGTTACTCTGCTTAAAGTTTCCCCTCCTATAACAAGAATTGTTTTAGCTACTTTAGCTTTAATAAGGTTATCCGCCAAAATCATAGCTTCCACCCATCCCGGACATCCGAAAAGCATATCATATGTTACGCATTTTCTGTTTTTGATTCCCAGTTTATTCTTTACTCTCGCTGCCATTGTAGGCATAAAATCAGCATATCCATGTTCTGTAACTTCCCCGAAATTGCTTGCATAGATGATATAATCCAGTTGTTCGCCGTCTACTTTTGCATCCTCAAGGGCGATTTTTGCAGCTTCATAACCGATTTGTGAATTGGAAAGATCATCCTCAATGAATCTCCTGTTTTCGATTTCTGTAATCTCTACAAATTTCGCAATGGTCTCTTCCACAGGCTTTTCAATCTTTACTCCGTCTTCAGTATAAAACTCGGAATTCATGAAGTAATCTCTACCAATAACTCTGTTCGGAATATAAGATCCAGAGCCAATAATGATCGTATTCGGCATTCGTTTATATGATTTTTTTAAAGATGCAAAGTTAATAATTAATATTAATAACGGAGAATTAAAAATATTATTAAATTTGCAAAAATTGTACTTTACAATCTATGAAAAACAACTCGTCCTTAAAAGGCTTACTTATTGCAGCTGTGGCGTTTATCGTTGCCTTTGGGATCTACTTCCTTTTTTTAGCCAAGAAGAATTATTATGTGGTAGATAATCCTACCCCGAATACGTATTACTTTAAGATCAATAACGGATCTGAAGGAATTATTTCAGCGGGGCAGTATGTGCATGTGGATTTGAATAAAGGGAAAAACTCTATTCAGGTTTTTGATCAGAACAAGAAAATGCTTTACGATTCAGCATTTGAAGTCAATAAACTTCGTGGTCTGATTAATATTACCCATCAGGATTACTACGTAAATGATCAGTATTACGGATATAATCTTAAAAAAGATTCGTTGCTGACAGCACTTGATAAAACGGTTATCGACGGAAAGGATTATTACGGAGGAGCAAGACGCTTCAATAAGCTTTACACAGAAGATTTTTATTACAATGTAGATGAAGACTATGACAAAGTGATCAAAAATATCCAGAAAGTGGAATCACGATCCAAAATCTTCAGAAAGCAGGATTACCTAAATTATTACAAAGAATATTACAAGTTTTAAGTTTTGACAAAAGATATCACCAAAGTTACTCCCTACAATTCAGAGGCTACCAAAAAAAGCCAGGTAGAGGATATGTTCGACAACATTGCACCGAAGTATGACCTTCTGAACCATGTTTTATCCATGAAAATTGATGTTTTATGGAGAAATAAACTGGTAAGATGGATGAAAAATGATAATCCGCAGGAAGTGCTGGATGTGGCTACAGGAACGGGAGATCTGGCAATTACTATTGAAAAAGGAACCGGTTCTAAAGTAGTTGGATTAGATTTATCACAACAAATGCTGAATGTTGGCGTTATTAAAATAAAAAAACTTAAATTAGACGGCAAAATTTCCATGCAAAAAGGAGATGCAGAAAATTTACCTTTCGAGGACAATAGATTTGATGCTGTTTCCGTTGCATTTGGAGTAAGGAATTTTGAAAACCTTACCAAAGGTTTGGCAGAGTTAAGAAGAGTAGTTAAAGATAACAAAAGTGTTTATATACTGGAGTTTTCAAAGGTTGAGGGTTTCATGGGGCCATTTTATATGTTTTATTTCAAAAATATATTGCCTGCCATCGGCAGATTGGTTTCTAAGGATAATAGGGCGTATACATACCTTCCGGATTCTGTAAATGCTTTTCCTTTCGGGGAGAAGATGAAGCAAATTCTTTTAGATACGGGATTTAAGAAAGTTGAATATAAAAAATTAAGTTTAGGTATAGCCACAATTTATAAAGCAACAAAGTAACCTATGAATAAATTTCTATTAAAAGCACTGGTTTTAACCTCAGTAAATGTTGCCGTTTTTGCAAACGCGCAATTCAGAACCCGAAACAGAATGGACAAGTTGGAAGATTTCGACGAACAGAAATTCAGTTGGGGGTTTTATTTGAACGGGAACAGACTGGATTACCGCATTGTTTTGCATCCGAAATATGGGATGAATGATAATGAAAACCTTGTTACCTCTAAGGAAAGTTATAGTTTCGGTGCCGGGCTTATTGCAAAATGGAGACTGAATGACTATCTTGATGTAAGAGTAGAACCAGGGTTACAGTTTGCACAAAGACAGTTGACTTTTAATACTCAATCCAATGACATTTATGCGGGTGGATCTTTAACCAATCCTCCTTTTATGCCATTCCCTTTACAGGAAAAGGATAAAGTAAGAGAAATTAAATCTACCTTGATTGATATTCCGGTACTTCTGGAACTTCATGGTCAAAGATGGTACAATTCAAGGCCTTACATTGCTGCAGGGGTGAACTATGTTGTAAACCTTCAGTCTAACTCAAGTTCCACAGATGACAACATGCAGGGAATCTACAGATCTACAACGCACAACTTTGCATGGTCTGCAGAAATGGGAATTCAGTTTTATTTCAACAAGTTTAAGCTGACTCCTGCCGTAAGAGGAACATTCTTCATGAACAACGAGAAAGTGGCGGATAATGCTACTACACCTCCTTACTGGTCATCTGCGATCTCTACACTGCAGACAAGAGCGGTAATGTTCGTTCTGAAATTTGAATAAAAATATTGTGTCAAAAAATACACAGGAGGTGCACTGGTGCCTCCTTTTTTATTGTTATATCAAAATATAGAGTGTTTTATTTTTGTTAGTGTTATTATTTTTTTATTTTTGCTTTTAGTTAGAATATACAAACCTGAAATGCTTCAAGATTTAGAAAACAATTTTTCAGAATTAGAGAGAAAGATTTCGACTCTGCAAAAGAACTATAAAAATCTTACGGAAAATTTAAAAGAATTAAATTTTGAGCATGAAGAGTTGAAGAAGAAATATGATGAGGAAAGAAGAAAGAATCAGGTATTAGCAGAAGAACAAAAAAATATAAAACTTTATTCAGCAATATCAGGAAATCCTGAACACAATAGGTTAATGAAAAACCATATCAACAGATTGGTGAAAGAAATTGATTTCTGTATTGCTCAGCTTCAAAACAGTGGATTATAATGGAGGTAAGGAGAATAACCGTCAACATTGCAGGAAGAGTGTATCCGCTGAACGTACCGGCAGCAGAGGAAGAAACTTTGCGTAAAGTAGGGAAGCAGATCGAGAATATGATTAAAGATTTTGAACAGAATTTCGATGTAAGAGATAAACAGGATGCTTTGGCAATGTGTGCCCTTAAACTGGGAACCAATGCAGAAGTAGTTTCTCTGAACTACGAAAAAAATATTAATTCAACCAACGAAAGATTAACGCAGATTAATCAGTCGTTGAATGAAATCGGGAAATAGATTTTTTTTCCTGAAAAGTACTGCCTACAATAATTCTAACACATTAAAGGTAAACTCAACGCTAAACAATTACCGAACAAATGTCCATCGAATGGCGTGCCGGACTTCCGGATTACAGACAGTGGAAATCAGTTCAAATCGTGTTGATTAGGAGTTTACTCTCAATCTCTGGATTATTGTGGGCTTTTTTTATTGAACAAGGATATGAATACAATTAAAACTCAATATAAATTATGATAGAAGTTATAGTAGGTGTTGTTTGTTTAGTAATCGGAGCTGTAGTGGGAATATTTTTTTCCAGAAGTTCTCTGAATACTAAAGCAAAATTCATCATAGATGATGCCAAGAAAAATGCCGAAAACCTTATAGAAAAAGCCAATGTTCAGGCTGAATCCATAAAGAAAGAAAAGAATCTTCAGGCTAAAGAAAAATTCCTGGAATTGAAATCACAGCATGACGCTGACATTCAATCCCGCGAAAAGAAAATGCAGGAAGTTGAAAAGAGAACAAAAGACAAAGAGCATAAGCTGAATGATGAACTTAGCAAGACTGGAAAGCTTGAAAAAGACTTGGACAAGCAGATTGCAGATTATGCTAAGAAGAACGAAATTCTGGACAGAAAACAGCAGGAATTAGATATAGCTACTGCCAAAAAAGTAGAAATACTAGAAAAAATCTCTAATTATACTGCAGAGGAAGCTAAAGCAGAATTGGTGGAAACTATGAGAGCTGAGGCAAAAACAAGAGCGCAGGCACATGTTCAGAGCATCATGGAAGAAGCTCAGCTGAATGCCAAGAATGAAGCAAGAAAAATTGTTATTCAAACGATTCAGAGAATTGGAACCGAGCAGGCTATCGAAAATTCAGTATCCGTTTTCAACATTGAATCCGATGAAGTAAAAGGTAGAATTATCGGTAGAGAAGGTAGAAATATCCGTGCTTTAGAAGCAGTAACCGGAGTAGAAATTATCGTTGATGATACTCCTGAAGCTATCCTTCTTTCATGTTTCGATCCTGTAAGAAGAGAGATTGCAAGACTATCCCTTCACAGATTGGTAACCGATGGTAGAATTCACCCGGCAAGAATCGAAGAAGTAGTAGAAAAAACTAGAAAACAGATCGAAGAGGAAATCATTGAAGTAGGGAAGAGAACCATCATTGATTTAGGAATCCACGGATTACACCCTGAACTGATCAAAATTGTAGGTAGAATGAAATACCGTTCTTCTTACGGACAAAACTTACTGCAGCACTCAAGAGAAGTAGCCAACATTGCTGCAACCATGGCTGCTGAATTAGGATTAAACGTTAAATTAGCCAAAAGAGCAGGTCTTTTACACGATATCGGTAAAGTTCCTGAGCAGGAATCAGAATTACCACACGCCCTTTTAGGAATGCAATGGGCTGAGAAATACGGTGAAAACCCTGAAGTTGTAAACGCAATCGGAGCTCACCACGACGAAATTGAAATGAAATCGTTATTATCTCCGATCATTCAGGTTGCCGATGCGATCTCTGGAGCTAGACCGGGAGCAAGAAGACAGGTATTGGAATCTTATATTCAGAGATTAAAAGATCTTGAATCTGCAGCATTAAGCTTCGATGGAGTATCCAGTGCTTATGCAATTCAGGCAGGTAGAGAACTGAGAGTAATGGTAGAGAGTGGAAAAGTAAATGACGAAGTAGCTTCTCAGCTTTCTTATGACATCTCTGAGAAAATCCAGAATGAACTGACTTATCCGGGACAGGTAAAAGTAACAGTAATCAGAGAAACAAGAGCTGTGAATATTGCCAGATAATAATCAGAAAAAGATATTTGATAAAAACCTTTCAAGAAATTGAAAGGTTTTTTATTTTTATCAAAACTTAAAAATGCAAGAACTGTCCCTGTCTTCAAAACTGAAGTACATTTTCTCTATTCCCGTTATTATTTCTGCCCTAGGCTATTTTGTAGATATCTATGACCTTCTTTTATTCGGTATCGTTAGAATTCCAAGTTTAAAAGCATTAGGGCTTAATCCGGATGCAGACGGAACTTTCATACTGAACTGCCAGATGGTAGGACTTCTCATAGGAGGGGTATTCTGGGGAATTTTTGGAGACAAAAAGGGAAGACTTTCTGTACTGTTTGGATCTATTTTGGTTTATTCATTAGCCAATATTGCCTGTGGTTTTCTTCCTTATTTTCCGAAAGAGCATTTAGTGTACCAATATGCCGGGTTAAGATTTATTGCGGGTATTGGACTTGCCGGAGAGCTCGGAGCCGGAATTACGCTGGTTTCTGAAAGTCTGCCGAAGAATTTAAGAGCTATCGGAACCTCAGTAGTTGCAGGTTTTGGATTAATGGGTGCTGTTGTAGCTCAGCTTACCGTAGAGCTGGCCGGAGGATGGAATATTTCTTACATTATCGGTGGGATCATGGGAATTATGTTATTGATACTGAGAATAAGCGTATCGGAATCCGGAATTTATAAGAATCTTGAGCATAAAAACATCTCAAAAGGAAACTTTCTCTCCTTTTTTACCAATAAAGACAGATTGATAAGGTATTTAAAATGCATTGCAGTGGGATTACCTACCTGGTATTGCATAGGGATTCTGGCTGTTTTAGCCAATCAGTTTGCCCCTGAATTGGGCATAAAAGATATCAACCCCGGAAAAGCAATTATGTGGGCTTATGTAGGTATTTCTGTCGGCGACCTGTTGAGCGGGTTTATTTCTCATGCTTTAAAATCACGAAAAATGGCCATCTTTTATATGCTGGTCTTTACTCTGGTTGGGGTGGCAATCATGTTATTTGGTAATACAAATACGGAAACAAAATATTACATGTTTTGTGTATGGCTGGGATTTGGAACAGGATATTGGGCCATGTTTGTGACACTGGCAGCAGAACAGTTTGGAACGAATATAAGAAATACTGCAACCACAACTGTTCCCAATATGGTAAGAGGGTTGGTGCCGGTAATGATATTCGCTTTTGATTCCCTTAAAGGGCATTTCCCTGTTGTAGAAAGTGCTGCCATAGTAGGAGTAGTGGTATTCGGGCTTGCATTTTACTCTTCACTTACCATTTCTGAAACCCACGACAGAGATCTTGAATTTACAGAATAATTTAACTTGTTTAATAAATAAGATGCTGGTAATCCTTGTTTTGAATATAACAATGAAGTTATAATCAATAAATTATTAAATTTTATTCTGATTTTTGTTGCGAGTGTTTAATATTTGTTTAACTTTGAGAAGTAACTAAAACTATATTTTTAATCAAAACTAAACTACATGAACATTATGAAAAATGCTAAAAAACTGAGAAAACAAGATTTAAAAAATATTACTGGAGGAGTAAGCGGTAAGCCGGATTTATCTCTTTGCGGATGTAGCTGCTCTGGTGCTGTAACTGGTCCTGACTATTGCTCAATATATATGGGCTGTCCACAGGTTTATACTTGTGGGGAGATCTAAGAAATTATTTCAATTAGAAATAAACATTTCCACATTTAATATGCAGAACCCTTTTGATTCCAAAAGGGTTCTGCTCTTTTTAATAGATAATGTAAAGAAGACTGCCAACACTTATGATGATCCATAGGATAATTGCCATAACCAAAGGTTTTAATCCGATTGATTTCAGCGTTTGAATAGAAAGGGTAGAACCAATCAAAAATAAGGTCAGATTCAGACCGGATTTTGCCAGAACAGTAATTGAAGTGCTGAAGCGGTCAAGAAATGGGAAATAAGTATTCAAAAGGATCGCCACAATGAAATACCCGATAAACCACGGAATCTTTATTTTGGAATCTTTACTTTTAAAAATAAACATGGTAATCAGTGAAACAGGTATAATCCATAAAGCACGAGCCAATTTAACAGTAGTTGCTATTTTCAAGGCTTCATCTCCATATTTGCTGGCAGCACCTACTACAGAACTCGTATCGTGAATTCCCACAGCACACCAAAGTCCAAACTGCTCCTGTGAAAGATTCAGCAGGTGTCCTATTGCAGGGTATACAAACAAGGCAACCGAATTTAAGGTAAAAACAATAGCCAGTGCAAGAGAAATTTGTTTTGTATTAGGTTTAATGATGGGGGAAACAGCAGCAATAGCACTCCCGCCACAAATAGCAGTTCCTGCGGAGAGAAGATAAGATAAAGGTCTTTCCAGTTTAAATAATTTTCCCAGAAAATATCCTAAAACCATAACGGTGACAATACTTACAACAGTCAGCATCAAGCCTGTTTTTCCGGCATGAAGCGCTTCATCAAGTTTCAGCCCGAATCCAAGACCTACTATTGAAATCTGCAGCAGTAAATGAATATATTGATGAAGGTGTTTTTCAAAAGGGTTTCCGATAAAAACAGCCAGGGCAAATCCCAAAGCAAGAGCAATTGGAGAAGATATAAAAGGTGTAAGGCATAATACAGCCAAAACAATAAAAAATACTTTCCTTGTTATTTCATTTTGAATGAAATCTTTCATAATGCGAACTTTTAAAATAAGTATCAAAAGTCCGGAAAATAGTATTACAAAGTAAATCGTATTTTGTTATATTGGATAACTAAAAGTTATATCTTTGCTTATTGCTTATTGCTTATTGCTTATTCTGCAAACCTCAAAAAAAGTTTGATCAGTTCAGATTGTTCGCCTTTAGGCAGGATAAAATGAAAATCTCTTTCAATACTGAAATTTTTAATGTCAATGACCGTAAGTATATTGTTTTTCAGTTCATTTAAGATAGTACTGATAGAAAGAAACGCCATACATTCCGAATGAAGAAGATAATTTTTGATACTTTCACTGCTTCCCAGCTGCATGACAGTATTCAATTCATGGATATTGATTTCCTTTTCTTTAAGCCTGTTTTGGATGAATTCCAGCGTCCCGGAACCTTGTTCTCTGAAGACCAGATCCAGTTGGTAAAGATCTTTTAAGTTTAAAGTTTTATGAGTAAGAGGATGGTCTGACTTTGCCGCCAGAACAATTTCATCGGGCTTAAACGTTTTATATTCAAAATAAGAAGACTGTGATTCTCCTTCAATGATACCGAGATCAATTTTTTCTTCTTTTAAAAGCGTTGAGATTGTTTCTGTATTTCCTGTCAGCAATTCAATCTTAATATCTGTATAATACGAATTGAATTTGGCTAAAATCTCCGGTAAAATATACTGTGCAACGGTTGTACTCGCCCCGATAATCAGTTTTCCTTTATGCTGCTGACTGATCTGACTGATCTCAAATTCCATGTCACGGTAGATATTTCTGATCTTTTCGGCATGTTCAAACAGAATTTTTCCGCTTTGAGTCAGTTGGATAGAAGTTCCTTTACGGTCAAATAGCTTAGCACCTATCTGATTTTCAATCTCTTTAATATGCTTGGTAACAGCGGGTTGGGAAATGTGAAGCTCCTCTGAAGCCTTCGTGAAACTTAATCGGGTAGCCACCGTATGGAAAACTTTTAATCTGTAATCGAACATGGGGTAAAATTACGAATTATAGTTGGAAATGATGAAGGGAGTTTGAGAGTGGGAGGGTTTGAGGGTAATGAGATGCGTGTTGCGAGTTTCGGAGTCTTAGTATTTGAGAGATCGGGGATTCGGGATTCGGGTTTCGTGGTGCGGGATTCGTGGTGCGAGTTTCGGGATTTCAGGTTTAAGATGTTATAAATGAAGAACTGAGAACTAATAAAAACCAGCATACCGCATCCAGCAACAAAATAAACAAATAATTGTGACCCCGCTCCTCGCACTTCGCATCCCACATCCCGCACCCTGCATCTCGAAATCCCTTATAAAAAATCCGAAACAGACTTGTCCTGCTGACTTTCAAATCTTCTGTTTTTTGCCTCTCCAATCTTTTGTTTTGTATAAATACTATTATGACCGGAAAGAAGATAAGAAACGACACACGCAATAGCTACATATACACCGCATTCTGCTCCGAATAATTCAATTCCCATCAGCATACAGGCCAAAGGAGTATTGGTAGCTCCGGCAAATACGGCTACAAATCCCATTCCTGCCAATAATCCGAACGGTAATGGGATGAAAAGTGATAAAGCACTGCCTAAGGTAGCACCAATGAAGAACAGGGGTGTCACTTCTCCACCTTTAAATCCGGCTGAAAGGGTAACAATGGTAAAAATCATTTTTAAAGCAAAATCATACAGTGGAAGCTGTTTTTCAAAAGATTCTATGATCACAGGAACTCCCAGTCCTATATAACGGGTTGTTCCCATCGCAAAAACGGCAAGTGCTATAATAATTCCTCCCACTACAGGACGAAGCGGAGGGTATTTGATATTTGATTTAAAGACAGAGCCCATCCAGTGGATGATTTTACTGAAAGCGGCCGCGCAGATTCCAAAAGCTATTCCTGCCAGAATGCTGTATAGAATTGGTAAAAATTCAAGTTTCGGAATAAAATCAATATGGTAATGGGTATGTTTTACATTCCATAGATTGGTAGCCCAGTCTGCCAGAATTGCGGAAGCAAATGCCGGAAAGATTGCATTGTAACGAATCCTTCCGATCAGAAAAACTTCAAGACCAAAAACGGCTCCTGCCAGTGGTGTTCCGAAAACGGAGCCAAATCCGGCAGCAATAGCAGCAATAATTAATATTTTTCTTTCATTTCTGTCAAGTTTAAAAGGCCTGGTGAGCTGATCCGCGATGGCACCCGCCATCTGAAGAGCTGTTCCTTCACGGCCCGCAGAACCTCCGAAAAAATGCGTTGCAATTGTTCCCAGATAGACAAAAGGAGCCATTTTGAAAGGAATAATTCCCTTGGGTTCATGGATGGTATCAATCAACAGGTTATTTCCAGCCTCCACATCTTTTCCGAAATAATAATAAAGAAGCCCTATCAGAAATCCTGCAGCAGGAAGTAAAGCAATCAGCCAGAGATGATTTTCTCTGAAGTTTGTTGCCCATTCTAAAGACTGAAGAAATCCTGCAGAAGCTGTTCCTACCAATATACCAATGATGATACTGATACACAGCCATTTTAAAATATAAGGAACTGCCGGAAATTTTCTGAAGAAAAAACGAGTATGAAAAATTGCTTTTTTACCTGGTGTTCTTTGACTTTTTGACATAGTAATCCTGATTAGTTATTTGTTAATAATCTTTTAATCAGGCGTCATCAGCTTTTGTAAAGCGGTTGGGTAAGGAAGA
Source organism: Chryseobacterium sp. SG20098 (assembly GCF_031844745.1). Lineage (NCBI taxonomy): Bacteria > Pseudomonadati > Bacteroidota > Flavobacteriia > Flavobacteriales > Weeksellaceae > Chryseobacterium > Chryseobacterium sp. SG20098. The sequence continues at coordinate 5,107,713 of NZ_CP134622.1, forward strand.
ACACCATTTCCTTTTGATGATGCAAATATATGAATTATGGTAAAAAGATAAAAGATAAAAGATAAAAGATAAAAGATAAAAGATAAAAGATAAAAGATAAAAGATATTGTTGTTAAAATTCAATAGGGGTGGGCTTTAGCCCAGCCAAATAAATTTTAAATCCCATTGGCTTTAGCCCAAACTTAAAATAACCATAGCTTTAATATACCGGATAATGCATCGCCTTATTGATTTCAATCGGATTATTATATTTTCTGATAACCTCCTGCATGCTTTTGGTTTGCGTATTCAGTTCATCAACATTATGAATTTCCTTTCCGTTGATATTAATTCTAAGGTCATTATTGGATTTGCTGATATTATTTCTTTCAAAAGCAAAAGGATCATTATAAAACTCCATAAGCAGCTTATGTTTTTGCTTTTCGTTAATAGGAATTGCTTTATTACCAAAGCTGGATTCCAGGAAATCTGAAGTAGGGGAAACTTCCGGAAGTTCTCTGCTTTTAACGAGCGTATAAAGGAAATTTTTCTTAGCATCTGATAGCTCAAAGATTAAACCGGGCAATCCACGCAGTTTAAATGGCCCTTCATTAAATGGAATATCTTTACAGAACCAGGCCGTCCAGCTTCTCCCTCCAAATTTTGTAGTTGCTTTTTGTAAAGTATAGTTTTCTACCTTTTTTATCTCATCAGCAATCGTCCAATTGATCTTATCTATAGTTTTAAATGTATAATATCCGTTTTTAATATTGATGAAATTTTCATTATCAAAAGAATTGATCTTTCTTTTAACTACCTGTCCGGTCATATCAGTATAGCTGAAGTTCGTTCCGAATTTTTTATTCAGAGAGTCTCTGATGGCGAGATCTTTTCCATAGAATTTTACTTCCTTCGGAGTGATATCGAGGGTCATATTTACTTTTTCATATCCAGCCTCGGTAGAATCCATTTTATACTGAAGTTCATAAATAAACCGGTGTGTCTGAGACTGCACCAAAGCTGTTACAAGCAATGCTGTTAAAGTAAAAAAACTTTTCATATCATGTGATTGGTTGTTTTTTGTTACTGGTTTCCCAAAACCTTAAACCTCAAATCCTGCAATCTCGCATCCCGAAACCCGCTCTTACAAAAAAGGTTTCATTTCATCTTCAATCTGCGTTCTCAGCTCCATCAGGCGTTTGGCATACATTTCAAGCTGTTTTTCTTCCTCTGTTTCCGGTGTCCATTTGGGAACAGGGAGTTTTTTTCCATTTTCATCCACAGCTACAAATACGATAATACAATGTGTTTTCTTCTCAAAGTTGGGCTGTTTTAAATTTCTTGAAAAAACATTGATGGCAATATGCATGCTTGAAGTTCCGGTATAGATCACCTGAGCGTCTACTTTTACTACTTCCCCGATTTTAATAGGATCATAAAAACGAATTCCGCCTACATAAACAGTGACAGAATAATTACCACTCCAGGTTGTCGCGCATGCATAACCGGCCTGGTCAATCCATTTCATAACACTTCCTCCATGTACATTTCCTCCGTAATTAACATCTGAAGGCTCCGAAATAAACTGAAAAGTAATAGGCTTGTTCTGCATCTTTATAAAATTTGAATAAAGTTATTTAATAATTTCCAAAGTTTTAGATTAAATCCTACTTTTGAAAGACGAAACTTTCAGTGAAAGAGAATTTTAACCCATAACAGATTTAGAACCCGTAATGAAGAAAGTATTTTATCTCAACACTTGTGATACATGTAGAAAAATTTTAGCCCAATTTGACCTTACAGGCTGGGAACTTCGCGAAATTAAAAAAGAGCCCATCACAAAAGAGGAATTGGCGGAAATGCATAAGAAAACAGAATCATACGAAGCATTATTCAGTAAAAAATCCACTCAGATTAAATTGAGAGGGCTGGATGTAAAGTCTTTGACAGAGAAAGATTTTAAAGAGTTACTGCTGGATCATTATACTTTCCTTAAAAGACCTGTTTTTGTGACAGATAAGGAGATTTTCGTAGGAAATGATAAGAAGAACGTTGAAGAATTGCAGAAGTTCTTTGGTGTGATATAGCGTATATGGGATTTGGATTAGAGATCTATCTCATTTTTGATGTGAAAGAACCATTTGAAAAGTATTTGGAGCTTAGAGATCGTTACCATTTTGATCATAGAAACGGCTTAAACTTAATAATGACAGGAGATGGAGATGTTGATGCAGGTGATGAAGATCGACTGTTAAGGCAAGTCGAAAGAGTTTTAAATGTTGATCTTACTTTGTTGGATTTCTGGGATTATACTGAAGAATACGAAGGTTTTACAAGTATAGAACCTTTACGTGTGAAACTGATTGAACTGGAACATGCATTAGCAGAAAATCCTGAATTTTATAAAAGAATCAGCTGGGGGCACGATATAGAAGAAGAATATCTGAAAGACAACTTTATAAAAGATGTCCGCTTTTTCATTGAAAGGCTCAATTTGAATCTTGAAAATGGAGCTTCCTTGGTAAAATATATTTCAGACTAAAATTTTATAAAATCAGCCCCGCAAAAATTGCGGGGCTGATTTATTTCTTATATCTTTTGAACAGATTATACAAAAGGAGCTTTTACCACTTTTGCAGGAATGTTCTTGTTTCTTACCTGAATGAAGATTTCAGAACCTAATTTGAAGTGAGGTTTGTCTACATAAGCAAGTCCTAAACCTACTTTTTTCATTGGAGACTGTGTTCCGGAAGTTACTTTCCCGATTACATTTCCTTCAGCATCCACTACAGGATAATCATGTCTTGGAACTCCTTTGTCTGTCAGTTCGAAACCTACTAGTTTTCTTGTAACTCCTTCTTCTTTTTGTTTTGCGAAAACATCTTTAGAAACGAAGTCTTTGTCAAACTTAGTGATCCATCCTAAACCGGCTTCAATCGGAGACGTTGTATCATCTATATCATTTCCGTACAGGCAGAATCCTTTTTCTAATCTTAAAGTATCTCTGGCAGCCAATCCGCAAGGAATAATTCCTTCTTCTTTACCAGCTTCCATTACGGCATCCCAAAGTTTTTCAGCACTTCCGTTATTGAAATAAATCTCAAAACCACCGCTTCCTGTGTATCCTGTGTTTGAAATAATTACATCGTTTTCGCCCGCAACAGTTCCTACAGTAAAATGATAGTAAGGAATTTCTGAAAGATTTACGTCCGTAAGCTTTTGAAGAATTTCAGTAGCTTTAGGCCCCTGAACTGCCAATAATGACATCTCATCAGAAGCATTGGTCATTTTAGCCCCGAAAGTATTGTATTTTGAAATATGATTCCAGTCTTTGTCGATGTTGGATGCGTTGACTACTACAAAATATTTGTCATCTTCCATCTTGTAAACGATAAGGTCATCTACAATTCCGCCGTTTTCGTTCGGAAGGCAAGAATATTGAGCTTTTCCGTTTTCAAGTGCATCTACATTGTTGGTAGTTACATACTGCAAAAGGTCTTTTGAACCCGGCCCTTCGATGAAAAACTGTCCCATGTGGGAAACATCAAATAATCCTGCTTTTTCTCTTACGGCAAAGTGCTCTTCTGTAACCCCTGAATATTGAACAGGCATTTCAAAACCTGCGAAAGGTACGATCTTAGCTCCCAAAGAAACATGTTTGTCGTACAAGGCTGTTTTCTTCATATTTAATTTTTATTTCTTTATTTTAAAACTGTTAAAAGTCTCATTGAATAGGGTCATATAGTTTCCGTTCCAGAACTTCTGGCCACAGTTGATGGAAACCAAATATAAGTTTTTATCTTTTTGAAAAGCTTTGGTTACCCAGAACAGCTTCTCTTTTTCATCGAAATGCTCATAGAAATATTCCGTATACCCTTTCTGGCTCTTTTTTTCTTTTACTTTTTTTTCTTCGTCATGTGATTGATAAAGGGCAAGGATAAATTTTTTCACTTCTTCTTTCGGAAGGGGAAGATCATGATATTCCGAGATGGTAATAGCACCTATCTGGCTGGTAGGGAAAATATTGATGATCTCACTGTCGTTTGTGGATTTCCAGCCTTCAGGAACATTGATAGAGTAATTCGGAGTGTCAAATACACCTGCCTTTTGGGCAAAAAACAGGCTTCCTGTCAAAAAAGCAGAAAAAAGCAATATTTTTTTCATCATTAAAAATGGTGTTTGTATTCTTCGAGGATGATTTTGAACCATTCTGTAAAGTTTTCAGGATGTTCGGAAATTTCCTTATCAAGATCTTCCATAGAAATGAATCTTACTTCTTCCACTTCATCTTTATTTAAATTGAAATCAGCTTCATGATTTCCCACAAACACATGATCCAGCTCGTGCTCCCAAAGACCACCGCCTACATCTGCTTTGTAAATAAAATGGAATTTTTCAGAAAGATCAGCTTCAATTCCCAATTCTTCCTTCAGTCTGCGTACTGCTCCTTCCAGATAAGTTTCTCCTTCTCGGGGGTGTGAGCATACCGCATTGGTCCATTGATTGGGAGAATGGTATTTTCCTGACGCTCTTTTCTGCAATAGCATTTCTCCTTTATTATTGAAAAGAAATACAGAAAAAGCACGGTGTAACAAGCCATTGATGTGAGCCTGCTGTTTCTCCATCAGCCCTAAAACCTCATCTTCAGGATTTACTAAAATGACAAATTCTTCCATTCCTACAAATGTAAGAGTAATAAATGTATTTTGGAAATTTTTAGATAAACATCATGCTTTTTGTAATAAGACTCATAAAATGGAATGAAGGATGAAAGTTTACAGATACTACATCCATTCACAGACTGATTTTCTTTAAAACCTCCACTTTCTTATTTAAAAAAAGAAATGCAAAACGAAAATTATTAACTATTTCAGGGTAAATAATGAATAAAATATTGATATTATTCTTTAAATAACAGTTTTTGTAGTAAAATATTAACATAAACTAAGATTAATATGCCTGATAGTTGTAAAAACGCTAACTTTGTTTTTTAATATTTAGTAATGGAATTAGAATACATTGAACACATTAGTCCTATTCTAAAGGATGGAATAAAAAATTACTTAATAGATATCGACGGAACCATTACTGATGACGTTCCCAATGAAGAGCCGGAAAGAATGGTTACCTGCGAACCCTACCCTGATGCTCTGGAAACGATCAACAGATGGTATGACGAAGGACATCAGATCTGCTTTTTTACTTCAAGAACCGAAAATCTGAAACAAATTACGATCGACTGGCTGGATAAGCATGGCTTCAAATACCACAGCGTGCTTTGCGGAAAACCAAGAGGAGGAAATTATCACTGGATAGACAACCACCTGGTAAGAGCTACAAGATACAAAGGAAGATTTACGGATTTGGTAGAAAAACAAGTGACCATTGAGGTATTCAAAGAAGACGGCGAATAAAAATATAATTCAAAGATTTAAAGATTAAATGTGAACCAGTACCTTTAATTTTTAAATCTTTCATTTTTTAATATACTTGATATTTTATGAAAGTTTTAGCAAACGACGGCCTGGATCAATCTGGAATAGATGCATTGACAGAAAAAGGCTTTGAGGTGATTACTACAAAAGTTCCCCAGGAATTTTTAGTAGATTATATTAATGAGCACAAAATCCGCACATTATTGGTGAGAAGTGCCACACAGGTAAGAAAAGATATTATTGATGGATGTCCGTCCATCGACATTATTGGAAGAGGGGGGGTTGGTATGGATAATATTGATGTAGATTATGCAAGAGAAAAAGGGATTCATGTGATCAACACTCCTTCAGCATCATCGGAATCTGTGGCTGAGCTTGTTTTCGCCCATTTGTTTTCCGGGGCTAGATTTCTTCAGGATTCTAACAGAAAAATGCCAGTTGTAGGAGATACTGAATTTGCAGGTCTTAAAAAAGCATATGCTGCAGGTATAGAACTGAGAGGAAAAACCATCGGTATTGTGGGAATGGGAAGAATCGGCCAGGAAGTGGCAAGAATTGCTTTAGGACTTGGGATGAGAGTGATTGCAGCTGATAATAACGTCGGAAGAGCAAGTATCAAAGTGAAATTTTACAACAACCAGTTCATCAATGTTGATATCGAAACAGAGCCGTTACAGGATGTTTTAAAACATTCAGACTTTATTACTCTGCACGTTCCTGCACAGAAGGACGGTTATATGATCGGAAAGAATGAGTTTGAAATAATGAAAGACGGAGTGGCTGTTGTCAACTGCTCAAGAGGAGGAGTTATTGATGAAGCAGCTTTAATTCAAGCTTTGGACTCAGGTAAAGTAAGATTTGCCGGATTAGATGTTTTCATTAATGAGCCAACACCTTCTAAAGAAATCCTTACTCATTCTAAAATCTCCCTTACCCCTCATACGGGAGCTTCTACGCTTGAAGCACAGGATAGAATCGGTCTTTCCCTGGCAGAGCAGATTTCAAGCATCTCACAGATTCAGTAATTTGGAAATGATATTATAAATAAAGCACCTTGGTTAGACCGAGGTGCTTTTTATATTAAAATGTAGTTTACAAATTAGATATTTTTGCTTTTCAACAAATCTCTGATCTCAGTAAGTAATTTTTGATCTTCTGTAGGTCCGGCAGGAGCTGGAGCCTCTTTTTTGTTCACTTTATTAGCCAGTTTGATGATCCAGAAAAGAACCATCGCAATACAAAGGAAACTGATTACTGCTGAAAGGAAGTTTCCATAAGCAACACCATTCCATGTAAGTTTTGCAATATTTTCTGCACCGGCTGCTTTCAATGCCGGGTTTAAGATCAGAGGCGTGATAACATCTTCTACCAAAGACGAAACAATTTTACCAAATGCTGCCCCAATGATCACACCGACAGCCAGATCGAGAACATTGCCCTTAAAGGCAAACTCTTTAAATTCTTTAACAAATCCCATAATTTATATTTTTTTAATTAGTATATACACAAAAATATAATTTAAAAATGTAAAAAACACTACTTTTTATGGTTTTTTATTCCCAAAATATTGAATTTTATGAGAAATTTATAGAATTTGATTTAATGAATATTTCAGCTTTTTTAAGATATATTATCTCATTAGTGAGGTCTCTTTATTTTTGTTATTGACGTGGCATCATAATGAAAAATCTTTTGTAATTTGCTTAAAAGTTTGATTTGCCTATGAAAGTTTTTACAGCAGAACAGATACGCAGCTGGGATCAGTTCACGATTTCTCAAGAGCCGGTTTCCTCCATTCAACTGATGGAAAGAGCTTCAATGGCTGTTGCACATTGGATTTCGGAACATTGTAAAAATCATAAGAAACTGGCTGTATTTTGTGGTAACGGAAATAACGGAGGTGACGGCCTGGCTGTCGCAAGAATACTTTATCTGAAAGGTTTTGATGTAGATGTATTTGTAAGCGATTCCAAAAAGAAATTTTCAGAAGATGCTTCTGTTAACCTGAAAAGACTTCGTGATTTATCCGGAATTTCAGTCAGGAAATTTGATCCTAAAGAACAATATAATTTTGATGATAAAACAATTATTATCGATGCTCTTTTCGGAACAGGATTATCCAGGCCGTTGGAAGGAGAATATAAAATGCTTGTTGAACAATTGAATACTAAAAAGAATATTAAGATATCCATTGATGTTCCTTCCGGATTGTCTGCTGATGAAATGTTTGACCATGATCCTGTTATTCTGAAAGCTGATTATACCCTTACTTTCCAATGCTGGAAAAAGACCTTCCTTCATCCTGAAACCGGAAAATATACTGGAAAAATAATAGTACTGGATATTGATTTAAATAAAATATATGCAGACACAACCGATTCTGATTACTCTGTAATTGATGATCAGCTAGTGGGCTCGATATTCATTCCGAGACAGGAATTTTCCCATAAAGGCAGTTATGGTAAGGCAGCCATCATAGGAGGAAGCTATGGAAAAATAGGAGCGGCAGTGCTGGCAACACGATCTGCTTTGAAAACCGGAGCAGGGCTGACCTTTACACTCGCTCCGGAATGCGGATACAATATTTTGCAGACCTCATGCCCTGAAGCCATGTTTATACAAGGAGGGGAGCAGTTTATCACAAATTTTGAGATGGACAAAGATGTTACCTGTGGTGCAGGCCCTGGATTAGGAACCCATTCCGGTACAGAGAAAGGCTTTTTGAGTTTTTTGAAAAACTATTCTCAGCCTTTGGTTCTCGATGCAGATGCATTGAATATTATTTCAATTGATCCAAAAAATTTGAAACTCATTCCCAAAAAATCAATCATAACTCCTCACCCGAAAGAGTTTGAAAGACTTTTCGGAAGTACAGATAATTCTTTTGAAAGACTTGAACTGGCAAGGAAAAAGGCAAAAGATCTTGGTCTTTATATTGTTCTTAAAGACCACCATACCCAGGTTGTTACTCCGGAAGGAAAAGTATTTTATAATATAACCGGAAACGCAGGATTGGCGAAAGGAGGAAGCGGAGATATTCTTGCCGGAGTTCTCACTTCTCTTCTGGCTCAGAAATATTCTGAAGAGAGAACCTGTATTCTGGGGGTATGGCTGCATGGCAGAGCTGCCGATATTGCTTCAGAAAAACATTCAAAAGAATCGATGCTGCCTACTGATGTCATTGATGCATTGGGGTCTGTTTTTGAAGAACTGAACAGGAAAGCGGAGAGAAATCTGTAAGTAAACAGCTAATAAAAAAGGCAAATCTGTATTTCTACAAATTTGCCTTTTTATTTTTTAGTTTAAATGGTTTATTCCGGTTTCTCGTTTTCTGCTTCAGTAATCTTAAATTTCTTGGAAACGATCATGATGACAACCCCTGCAATCATAAAAGGAATCGAAAGAACCTGACCTGTATTCAGACCACCGATCTGGATGAATTCATCTCCCTGTGGCTCCTTAAGGAACTCAACAAAGAATCTGATCGCCCAAAGAATGATGAAAAACAGACCGAATAACCATCCCTGCTGGTATTTTTTATCTGTTTTTCTGTACAATATCCATAATAGAATGAACAACAGAACATATCCTACGGCTTCAAATAACTGGCTCGGATAACGGGGTACAGTAAGACCATACTCACTGCTTTGTTGTGGGAAAAGCAAAGCAAACGGAGAATTTGGGTCAGCTGGTTTTCCAACGATTTCAGAGTTGAAAAAGTTCCCCATTCTTACAAATGCTCCTCCTAAAGCAACCACAATACCCAATCTGTCATATACCCAGAATGGATTTTTTTTAATGATTTTAAATGAATAATAAAGCGTAGTGAAAATCAAGGCAATGGTAGCACCATGGCTTGCCAGCCCTGAAAATCCAGTAAATTTAAAACCGTTTTTTGTGCTTATAGGCAGGAATACACTCCAGAAATCTTCTTTAAATAATTCCGGCTGATAAAAGATAACATGTCCTAATCTTGCTCCCAGAATTGTCCCGATCAATGTCCATGTGAACAGAGGTTCAAGGTATTTTTGGTTCACATTATCAATCTTAAAGATTCTCGTCATTAAAACATACCCGAAACCAAATGCAAATACAAACATCAAACTATAAAAGTGAAGCGTAAATGATCCGATGTGAATGCCTTTTGAAGGATCCCAGATTTTAAATGAAGTCCTAAGTTCTACTTTATCAGAATCAGTGATGGGTTTTACAGATTTTACTGCATACTTGAAAGTGGTGATGTTTTCTTTGGTGACACCAGTATCAATCAGTTTAAAGTTTTTATCGAAAAACTGGTACTTTGAATCCTTGTACTTTGCTAAAGTGGAAGCACCATAATTGTAATAAGAAGGTTCAAAATTAGATTCATTAAGGATGACAACAAAAGACTGGTTCTTGTCTGATTCTCTGTCCGGAAAAGCCGTAAGGTCTCCCATCTCCGTAGTAGAGTAGATTTTTACAGGAACATTGCTTCCATTGATATCTAAAGTTCCGTCAGATAAACCTCCAGGGTATTCCTGTGCAAAAAGAAGCTGCGTGGTGAACGCAAACAGCACAAGATAAATTCTGAAAAAGAGTGTATTCATTTTTCTATTGATTTAATAGTTTGATTATTGACATTTATGTTTGGGTGGAACGGGATCGTAACCGCTTCCTCCCCAGGGGTGGCATCTTAAAATTCTTTTAAATCCCAGCCAGAAACCTTTAAAAACCCCATGCACCTGTAGTGACTCAATCATATAGTGAGAACAGGTAGGTTCGTAACGGCAGTTTTTGGGAAGTAAGGGCGAGATGAACCATTGGTAAAATTTGATCAAAATTACCAGCGGAAATGTAATGATTTTATTGAATGTAAGTTTCAAAACAATGCAAAAATAGGGTAAAAAAATGAAAATTAGTTTAAATTTGTTATAAGTTTCGGAGATCAAAATCCGGACATTGATCTTAAAAAAGAAGTACTTTGAATCAAAATATTCCATTAGCTGAAAAATTAAGACCTAAAACCCTGAAAGATGTATTAGGACAGGAGCACCTTACCGGCGATAAAGGAACAATCAGAAAAATGATTGAAAATAATACCTTGAATTCGTTGATTTTATGGGGACCTCCGGGAACAGGAAAAACAACGCTGGCTGAAATTATCTCAGAACAGTCGGGGAGAAAATTTTATAAGCTTTCTGCTGTTTCTTCCGGTGTGAAAGATGTACGTGATGTGATTGAAGATGCAAAAAAGCAGAATCTGTTCTCCGGAAAATCACCTATCTTGTTTATTGATGAGATTCACAGGTTTAATAAATCGCAGCAGGATTCATTATTGCATGCGGTAGAAAAAGGCTGGATTGTATTGATTGGTGCGACTACCGAAAATCCGAGTTTTGAAGTAGTATCGGCATTACTTTCAAGAAGTCAGGTTTATATTTTAAAAGCATTAAGTTATGAAAAGCTGGAGGAATTAATAGACATTGCTTCGGAAAGATACAATAAAGATGAAGGAACAGATTTTAAAATCCTTGAGAAAGAAGCTTTCATTCAGTATTCCGGTGGTGATGCCAGAAAACTGATCAATTCCGTAGAGCTGGTTTTGAATCAATATAAAAATTCGGGTACAACGGAAATCCTGAATTCTGATGTTCTTGAAGTTCTCCAGGAAACAATGGCTTTATATGATAAAAACGGAGAGCAGCATTATGATATCATCTCAGCTTTTATCAAGTCGATGCGTGGAGGTGATCCTAATGGAGCAGTATATTGGCTGGCGAGAATGATTGCCGGGGGAGAAGATATCAAGTTTATCGCAAGGAGAATGCTTATTCTTGCTGCTGAAGATGTAGGGTTGGCGAATCCTAACGCTTTGGTGGTCGCCAATAATTGTTTCCAGGCAATCAATGTTATCGGAAACCCTGAGGCAAGGATTATACTAAGTGAAACAGCCGTATATCTTGCGGTTTCACCCAAAAGTAATTCTGCCTATATGGCTATCAATGATGCGTTGGCTCTGGTAAAGCAGACGGGCAACCTGCCCGTACCTCTTCATTTGAGGAATGCACCTACTAAATTGATGAAAGACCTTGATTACGGAAAAGAATACAAATATGCCCATTCTTATGAAGGAAATTTTGTGGAACAGGATTTTCTTCCGGAAGAAATCAGGAATGTGAAACTATATGAGCCGGGAAATAATTCTACGGAAAAGAAGATTTACGAAGAGCTCAAGAAAAAGTGGAACAATAAATACTAATAAAAAAAGGATGTTGTAAAAACGACATCCTTTTTTATGTTATTTAATTATTCGGTAGTGTAAATAAATAATGTTTTCTTACCGTTGTAATCTTTTGTTTCTGTTCTTTTCTTGATTTCAGGATATATCAAAGTATTGGTGTCTACAAATTCATATCCTTCAATAAATACAGGATTATCTGCTGGGATATTATATTGAACATTCATATTGGATAATGCCATTCTGTCAAGTACATTTTCTCCATTTTTAAACTTATATTCAGTTACGCCTTTTGTAAAAACAGAACTGTATTTTTTTAAGCTTTGGGGAAGACTAGCTGGAGTATTGTATACCTTTGAAACCTGCAATACGTTCTTTTTGGTATTGAACAATTCTACTGTCCCAATGGCATTATCGGCCACTGCAAACTTTACTGCAGGATTTTTTTGCTGTGCCAATAAAGTAGCAGAAGATAGTAGTAAAAAAGAATAGAATAGTTTTTTCATAATCAGAATATGTAACTGTTAAAAACGTGATAAATATAGTTATTTTTTATAAAATCTGAATAAAATCTCGAATTGTTTTACATTCTATTTAGAAATAAAAACTTTTTCCCTGATTGTTAGTCGGTATTTTCTTCTGTTTTGTCTTTTTTATCCACCATATTTCTGATCATATTTTTCAGGCGTTGAAAAGCAAATGAGCTTAATAATAAAATGATTCCGAGAGCAATAAAGGCACTTATTCTTGAAATATTATCCATTTGCCATACATCATACCCATAAAGTTTTAATACCATCAGACCTATCAATGCAAAGCCAATCTTGTTGTATTCCTGGATATTCTTTTTCAAGCCCTTATAAATAAATATACTGGCAAGAATTGTCCATATTATAGGAAGATAAAGAATATTGAAATGTTCACTCGCTTTATAAGAATGAGGAAGATTATTGGAAACCATTAAAATATAAGAATGATGCAGCTCGCAGCTTAGAGAAATGATTAGTGCCAGAGCCTGTATCCAGTAAGAAATCTTTTGCTTGTGAAACGCTGAAGTAGGAATAATTCTGTATCCTATATATATAAAAGGAATCCATTGCAGAAGATGAAGAAAATAAAAACTTAAATTGAGCTTTTTTGTTAAGACAGCGGTCACAACTGAAAGAGTTGAAACCGATGTATTTATTACGAACAGGAAGAAAAACAGATAAATTAGTAGGTTTTGAACATCATTTCTGATGCTGAGCAGTTTTCTGAAAAGCAATAAAATTAAAATATAATAAATACTGAATAAAAGTCCTGTGCTGGTAATGGCTGACCAGGGCATTTCCGAAATATGATAAGTGATTTCAAGAAGAAAAGTTATATAGATAACCCCATAACTGATCGCGGTAATAAGATCTTCAAAAAAGTTATTGCTTTTTTTCTGTGTCTCTTTCACTGTGTTTCTTAGTAAATACAGATTAATCATGATGGAAACAATTGTAAAGGAACTGGTGATGAATGGAGGATTGAATATGATATTGAAATCTTTTGTTCCAAAATATTCAGTCCAGGTTATAAGCTGGGCGATTATCACCAATGGAAACAGGATATAAAAGAAGGTTTTGAAAATCTTATGACCTGTTTTTTTCCAGATAAAAAGAAGCAGGGTGGTTTCTATGGCCCAAATACTGGTGATGAGATGCGTTTTAAACTGAATAGCAACCGCAATGGTTATAAGGCTGGTAACAAGCCCTGCAAATACAGAATAAGCTACTCCAAAGCTTTTGCGGGTGTATTCTCTGAAAAGTAAAATAGCGTTTACAGCAGCAAAAATAAGTGGGAAAACAATCGGAGGGTCATATTTTAATGTATCAAAAATGTAAAGAAGCCCCAGGATACTTGAAAAATTAGCGAGAGCAAGTATTAAAATATCAGAGGTTGAAAATATATTTCTTCTGAAGTAATCATGCAGGGCAAAAATGTAGAAAATCAGATAACTGATCAAATAAAAAGTAATGCTTAAAAGTTCAGGACTTTCATTAGTCCAAAAGAAGAGATATCCTGTTGTAAAAATATAAGCTGTCCATCCCACGCTTTTCCAGTGCTGCAGAAAAGAGGCTGCCAGCATTCCTGTATTTAAAAGGGTAATATAAATAAAAAGGAAAAGGTAGTTACTTTGTCCTGTGCTGATCATCAAGGGAGCTGCAAAACCTCCAATCAGTGAAAAAATTATCAGTACTTCACTTTTATAATAATAGGATAAGATAATAGAGGCCGCAGTAATCAGTGCGGTTATGGTAAAAGCAGTATTTTGGGTAAACAGATGGTATTCACGAAAGGCAATGGTGGCCGTGAAATATAAAACGGCAACTCCACCTCCTGTAATAATGGAAGAAAAAGCCTGATAATTTTTTCTGAGAAAATGTCCGGTTATAATGATTCCTGCTCCGATACAAAAACCGATTCCCGCTCTTGCTGCTTCTCCAATCCAGTTTTTATCAATAGCGTATTTTACAAAATAACCAATTCCGAGAACAAGGGTAAAAATACCGATAATGGTAAGTGCGTTTTGTTTTAAAAAATCAGAAACAGGAGCAAGCCAGTCTTTTTGAACTGGTGTTGAAATGTTTTCATTTACTTCACTGGGTTGTATATTTTGATAATGAACCAGCGGAGATTGCTCTTGCTGAGGGAAGGATGTCTCTTCTGTTGAGTTTTTCTTATGAATTACTTCAGTCTGAGCCGGAGGAGTATTATCGATTTTATAATTAAGATCTGAAATCTCCTTTTCCAACTTTCTGATTTTGGTATTCAGATTATTGAAAATGATGAAGATAATGATAAAGATGATAGCCGCAACAAATTCATTCATTTCATTAGTTTTTATCAAATATAAAGAAATGTTTAATATGCTATTAAAAAATTAACCCATCGCGGTATAAGCGATGGGTTAAATGGTATAGATAACTAACAATATGTTTTTACTAGTTTGATACTTTGTAAACGTAGAATGATGCAATACTGGATCCTAATAATCCTGCTGTGACAACACCGGAATCTACAAGTCCGAAAGATATTTTGTCACCCGCCTGGAATGAATACAAAGAATTAATGCTGGAATCGGAAAGTGTTAAGTTAACTGCTAATGCAAGGTTAACACCACTGAAGGGACGTGTATCTATCAAGGTGGTTACTGACGATCTGGTTCTTGTAATGGCAATACCAGGTGTTCCTGATAGTAATGAAGCCTGTAATCCTGTTCCGTATCTGAATGCGAATCCTACCGCATATACTCCAGTGGACGGAATATTATAAGAACCGTCAGCATTTGTAAACAAAGCTGCGCTTCCTATAGTTCTATCCGCTTGTACAAAACTGACAGGTTGGAAATCAGATGGTAAAACTCCTAAATTCAGAAGCGTGATACCTGTTGTTTTTTTTGCAGAATATACAGATGTATTGGTTCCTGCAGCTGCGCTTAATAATGACGGGTCTACCGAAAACACTTGTGTGGTTCCCTGGTTAACTGCTAAAATTTGATATCCGGGTAGTGCTGTAGCGGCGGGAGTGTCACGAACTTTCAGTGTCCCGTTAACGTCTAAGGTTGCGGATGGGGTTGCTGTATTGATACCTACTTGCGAGAATAATGGTAACGTCGCACATGCTAACATTAAGCTGTAAAGTTTAGTTTTCATGATCAAGATTTTAATTAGTTGCTAAGCAAATATACAATAAAAATTATACTCTACATTGTGATATTTTCATTTTTAACATTAATATGATGTGATATCTTTAAACATATGTTTATATTTTGATTGATATTTCCATATAATTTAATTACGACTTATTATATTTAATTTTATTATAATGCTTTGTTTATCAGTGTTTTGATAAAAAATAATTCTCTCCATTGTGTGGGTTATTTTTTTATTAAACAGATGATGTTGTCATTAAGGTAATCTATTGTAAAAGTTTTTGAGATTTTGTTTTTTTATAGTGTAAATAAAAAAAACACTGCTTAATGGCAGTGTTTTTTTACAGATTTATTGTTTTTTTCTAGCTTTCCAGAAGAAATTCTTTGTAATTCCCAAGAAAATCTACATTGGCATGGATTGACTCAAGCTCTTTCAATGCATTTTCATGTAAGACTTCTTCCCATGGTCCTTCAACATTGATAAAGAAGAAATAATTTCCCAGTCCTGTTTTTAATGTTCTGGATTCAATCTTACTGAGATTCATTTTTCTCCATGCAAAAACAGATAATACCTGATGCAATCCACCGGGATGATCTTCGGGAAGAGTGATCAGCATACCTGATTTTTCACCCAATGTTTCCAGTTTATCATTCTGGTATTTATTCTGCTCTTTAGAAATGATGATAAATCGCGTGTGGTTCTGTTCGAAATCCTGAATATTACGATTCACTATATTCAAACCATATAAATTGGCTGCAAACTGATTGGCTACCGCAGCAATAGGAGTCTCCGGATTCTCAGAAACAAACTTGGCAGCGGCTGCAGTTGAGGAAAAGTCCTGTTTTGGAATTTCTTTATAATGGGTATCCAGAAAGTGAAAGCTCTGTGCAAGGGCTTGCGGATGTGAATATATTCTCTCAATATTCTCAATAGAATTTTCCGGATGAATCATCAGATGATGGGCAATAGGCATTACTGCTTCTGCTTCAATTTTAATACACGGAGTCTTATACAAATAATCCAGCGTCATAGAGACGGTTCCTTCAATAGAGTTTTCCAAAGGTACTACTGCTTTTATTACCTCTCCGTTTTCAACGGCATTAAAACAATCCAGAATGCTGGCTTGTGGTACTATTTCGTCATCAGGGAAAAGCTGTGCTGTAGCAAGCTGGGTAAAACTGGCATGAGGTCCCAAAAATGCAATCTTCATAATATAATATATAAGGGATGATTATAATAAGGGTACAAAGGTGCGAATTAATTCATAAATAGGGAGGGATAGAGTTCAAAATTTAGAGTTTAACGTGTAATCTTGTTAGTTATGAGTTACTAGTTATGGTTTGTGAGTTGCGGGTTTATTTTGTGACCGGATAATTTGAGATAGCCATCTTGGCTCTATCAAAAATTCACCATTCACTTGCGAAGCAAAATTCACCATTCACATTAATCTCTTCCATTAATATTTCGTCGGGTATTTCCTAATTCCTACCACCTACTACCTGCAACCTACTATCTGGCATCTATCCTTTCCAGTTCTTTTCAATCAGATCCATCAGGAAATCCGGGCACTTGATCACTTTATTGGTTTTTGCATCCAGAAAAAATAGAGTAGTGGAGGCTTCTGTTATTTTAGTATGCTCTTCATTGTAAATTTCATACTCAAATTCAATCCTTACCCCTGGAATTTTTTTAACATAAGTATGAATTTCTAATTTTTGATCATATAAAGCAGGGCGGATATATTTAATTTTGTAGTCCGAAACCGGCAGCCAAATTCCTTGGTTTTCAATTTCATCGTATGAAATTCCTATGCTTCTGAAGAGTTCAACTCTCGCTACTTCGAAGTACGTTGCATAGTTTCCATAGTATACATATTTCATCGGATCTGTTTCTGCGTAACGTACTCGTATTGAGTGTGTTGTGTGTATCATTTTACGGGTTAAATTATACATACAAATATATTTTTAAATAATCAATACCTGCAATATTTTTTTTTGAAAAGAAAATATTGGACCTTTGTCTTCCTTCTAAACACAGTACAAACAAAGAATAATCGGGGCTTAAAAA